>CAVZYL010000015.1:0-229225 GCA_963779435.1 uncultured beta proteobacterium
CGTGGCGCGAGCCCGAGGCAATATCGTGGTTGGCGTTGTTTCTGGCTTGCGCGTTGCCGGCGTTCGGTGCCGGCATTGCCGAAGACTTCACCAAGACGCAAAGCCCACGTCGGCGCCTGTTCTTCACGGCGGTGTCGGCAGGCCTGGCTGTCTGGTGGGTCGGGGCCGTGATCATGCGCACCGACATTCCCGGCCTCGACTGGGTGGTGGGCTTTCCGATCGGGGCCTTGCTGGTCACGATGTTCGTGGTCGCCGGCGTGGCCAACGCCGTCAACATCATCGACGGCTTCAATGGCCTGGCCTCGATGTGCGTGGTCATCATGTTGATCGGCCTGGCCTACGTGGCCTTCGCGGTCGGCGACAACCTGATCGCATTGCTGGCACTGGCAGGCATCGGTGCCGTGCTCGGCTTCTTCGTCTGGAACTTCCCCGCGGGCGTGGTGTTCCTGGGCGACGGCGGTGCCTACTTCCTCGGTTTCTACCTGGCCGAACTGGCGATCCTGCTGCTGCACCGCAATCCGGGCGTTTCGCCGATGTTCCCACTGCTGCTGTGTCTGTATCCGGTGTTCGAGACGCTGTTTTCGATCTACCGCCGCAAGTGGTTGCGTGGCGCACCGGTGGGCATGCCCGATGCCGCACACCTGCACAGCCTGATCTATCGGCGCTTCATGCGCTGGGCGGTCGGTGCGAACGGGACCCGCAAGTTGTCGCGGCGCAATTCGATGACGTCGCCCTACCTGTGGCTGCTCTGTTCACTGTCGGTGCTGCCAGCAGCGATGTGGTTCGACAGCACCGCCATCCAGGCTGTTTTCATCGTCCTGTTCGGTGCCGCCTATGTGTTGCTGTACTGGCGAATCGTGCGCTTCAGGTCGCCACGCTGGCTGCTGTTCAGGCGAACCCGGTAGCGTCTAGGGGATAATCCCAGGGTGATAACCGAAATCCCCAACATATTGCCCGACGCTGCCGTCGCCCCCAACCCGGCCCGCTTCGATACCCTCCCACTCGACCCGAAACTGCTGCGCGCGGTGGCCGATTCAGGCTACCTCGCGATGACGCCGATCCAGGCCAAGGCGATCCCGATCGTGCTCGAGGGGCGCGACGTGATGGGCGCGGCACAGACCGGCACTGGCAAGACGGCGGCCTTCACGATCCCGCTGCTGCAGAAGATGCTGCGCCACGAGAACGCCAGCATGTCGCCGGCCCGCCACCCGGTGCGCGCGCTGGTGATCACGCCCACCCGCGAGCTGGCCGACCAGGTGGCCAACAGCGTCAAGACCTACGCCAAGCAGACGCTGCTGCGCTCGACGGTGGTGTTCGGTGGCATCGACATGAAGCCGCAGACGCTACTGCTCAAGGCCGGCGTCGAGGTGCTGGTGGCCACGCCGGGACGCCTCCTGGACCACATCGAGGCCAAGAACTGCGTGCTCAACCAGGTCGAGTACGTGGTGCTCGACGAGGCCGACCGCATGCTCGACATCGGATTCCTGCCCGACCTGCAGCGCATCCTGTCGTACCTGCCCAAGGAGCGGCAGACGCTGCTGTTCTCGGCCACCTTCTCGCCCGAGATCAGGAAGCTGGCCAACAGCTACCTGCAGGACCCCGTGCTGGTGGAAGTGGCGCGGCCCAACGCCACGGCCACCAACGTCGAGCAGCGCTTTTACAGCGTCACCGACGACGACAAGCGCGCCGTGGTGCGCCAGTTGCTCAGGACCCGCGAGCTGGGCCAGGCCCTGATCTTCGTCAACTCGAAGCTCGGCGCGGCGCGCCTGGCGCGTTCGTTCGAGCGCGACGGCCTGAAGACCCAGGCCCTGCACGGCGACAAGAGCCAGGACGAGCGGCTGAAAGCGCTGGCCGCTTTCAAGGCCGGTGAGGTCGACCTGCTGGTGGCCACCGACGTCGCTGCCCGCGGGCTGGACATCGCCGACCTGCCGGCGGTATTCAACTTCGACGTGCCGTTCAATGCCGAAGACTACGTGCACCGGATCGGCCGCACCGGCCGCGCCGGCGCGTCGGGCCTGGCCGTCACGCTGGTCACGCGCGACGACACGCGGCTGGTGTCGGACATCGAGCACCTGATCAAGAAGAAGATCGAGCTCGAGCCGTTCGAACTCGAAGACGACCGCCCGCGCCGGCCCCGGCCCCGCGCCGACGACGAGCGCGTGGTGCGCGAGGTACGTGAGGAGCGCGTGGCTGCCGCACCGCCGCAGCGCAGCTTCGAGCGCCGCCCACCCGCGGCAGCGGCAGACCCGTTCTTCGACAAGCCCTACGAGTCGACGGCAGACGCAGCGCCTGCATGGGAAGCGGCGTCGAAGTCCTCGGCCTCCGCAGCGCGTTCGCTCTCGCCGAGCATCAAGCCCAAGCGCAAGGTGGCGGCTTTGTTGGGTGGTGCCAAGGTCTGAGTTATCGGTGGCGCGCCTTGCCTTGCCGGGTCCCGCCCCGGCAACGCTGCGCGGCCAAACCATTCACTTTCAACCGGCAAGCCAAAGAAACACCGCCGGCAGGTGCTTGTTGTCAAAGCTCGGCGGCCGCGCTCGCCACTGGGCCACGCTGCGTGTGACACACCAGCCCGCGGCCAACGTCAACCCGCAGGCCACCGACAACTGGGTGTCGGGATGCAAGGCCTCCAACAACGCAGCCATCAGCGCAGCATTGCGGTAGGGTGTCTCGATCGCGATCTGCGTCTGGTGCTCCCGGCGCGACTGCTGCTGCAGGGCTTGCACGCGCGCCGTGCGCTCGGCGGCATCGGTCGGCAGGTAGCCAACGAAGGCAAAGCTCTGGCCGTTGAGGCCGCTGGCGGCCAGCGCCAGCAGCAACGAACTCGGCCCGGCCAGCGGCAGCACCGTCAGGCCGAGCCGGTGCGCACAGGCCACCAGCGCGGCGCCGGGGTCGGCCACCGCGGGCAGGCCGGCTTCACTGATCAGGCCGATGTCGCTGCCCGCCATCGCCGGGGCCAGCAGCGGGGTCAGGTCGACGGCCACCGGCGGCGCCTTCGAGCCCTTGGGCGGGCGCGGCAGTTCCGTGATTTCGATCGATTGCAGCGGCCGCGCCAATGGCGCGACCCGGTCGACGCGCTTGAGAAACGCGCGTGTCGTCTTGGCGTCTTCAGCCACCCAGTGCGACAGGCGCGCGGCGTGCTGCAGCACGCCGATGGCCAGCACGCTTTCGATCGGCGGCGCGTCGGGCGCGCCGAGATCCAGCGTGTTGGGCACCAGCAGCAGTGTGCCGCGCAGCGATGTCATTGCAGTCAGGTCGCGAGGGGGTCCAGCCCCGCCTCGCGCAGCAGCGCGCAGGTGCGGATCAGCGGCAGGCCGATCAGGGCGGTCGGGTCGTCGGATTCGATCGCCGCCAATAGCGCGATGCCCAGGCCCTCGCACTTGGCACTGCCGGCGCAGTCGTAGGGCTGCTCGACGCGAAGGTAATGCTCGATCTCGGCCTGGCCGAGGGCGCGAAACGTGACGGCCACGCTGGCCAGCAGGCTGCGCGCAAAGCCGCGGTCTTGCCGCACGACGGCGACCGCGGTATGAAACAGCACGCGCCGCCCGCTCATCGTGCGCAACTGGGCGACGGCCCGCTCATGGGTGTGCGGCTTGCCGATCGGCGCGCCGTCGAGTTCGGCCACCTGGTCGGAGCCGATGATCACTGCATCGGTGAAGGCTGCGGCGACGGCGCGGGCCTTGGCCAGTGCCAGGCGCTCGGCCAGTGGCGCCGGCGCCTCGCCTTGCAGGGCCGATTCGTCGACGTTGGGGGCGACCACCTCGAACGGCACGTGCAGGCGTTGCAGGAGTTCGTTGCGGTAGCGCGAAGTCGAGGCCAGGATCAGCCGGGTCGGGTCGGGCATGGCGCCCATTCTCACACTGCATCCGGCCGTAAACTGCCTGCATGACATCGCGCACGCCCGACCCGCGCCGACTCGACGTGGCCGCTGCGGCAGCTGACGCACTGAGGCTCGACGGCCAGTGGCCGCTGGCCGGCTTCGAGCGCCTGCACGACGGCGCGGCCCAGGACGGCGTCGTGCAATGGTCGGTTCGCGGCGAGCAGCGTGCGGTGGCTGGGGCCAAGGCCGAGATCTGGCTGCACTTGACGGTGCAGGCCCGTGTCTGGCGCGACTGCCAGCGTTGCCTGCAACCGGTGGCGCTCGACCTCGACTTGGCACGGGCGCTGCGCTTCGTCGCCGACGAAGCGACCGCTGAGGCGCTCGACGCCGAAAGCGAAGACGACGTGCTGGCGCTGCCGCGTTATCTTGACCTGCACGACCTGGTGGAAGACGAGCTTTTGCTGGCCCTGCCGCTGGTGCCGATGCATGGGAAGTGCCCACAGGCCCTGCCAACATCGAGCGGGTTCGTGACCGGCGACGCCCCGGCCGACCCGCCGGCGCACCCCTTCGCCGCGCTGGCCGGCCTGAAGGGCCAGCACAAGGCATGAGCCCGGCCAGAATGCTTGCCCTGATATACTCCACGGCTTTTCGCGCTGCCCCGGCCACCGCCCGGTTGGCGCCGCCCGGCCCGCCTCGCACACCGTGTCAGCGTGGCCCCGCCCCAGGAGAAACCCATGGCTGTCCAGCAAAACAAGAAATCGCCTTCCAAGCGCGGCATGCACCGTTCGCACAACGCCTTGACCACGCCGGGCACTGCGATCGAGCCGACCACCGGCGAAAATCACCTGCGCCACCACATCAGCCCGACCGGGTTCTATCGAGGCCGCAAGGTCCTGAAGACCAAGGCCGACGCCTGATTGGTTCTGGCCGACCCGCTCAGCGCCTGAGCCGCCCGAGCCGATCGACCTGAGCTGCCCTGTCTGTGCGATAGGCGGCCCGAATACCTTGCACGCGCCCCTGCTGCCGTTGCCCTTGGTTCGTCTGGCCGTCGACTGCATGGGCGGCGACAGCGGCGTGGGTGTCACGCTGCCGGCATGCCGGGCCTTTCTCGACAAGCATCCCCAGGCCGAATTGCTGCTCGTCGGCACGGCCGAGGCACTGGTGCCAGCGGCCACCTGGCCGCGCACGCGTTGCGTCGTCGCGACCGAGGTGGTGACGATGGAGGACGGCATCGAGGTCGCCCTGCGCCGCAAGAAGGATTCGTCGATGCGGGTGGCAATCAAGCAGTTGCTGGCCGTCGATGGCGGCGAGGCCGCAGCCCATGCGTGCGTCTCGGCCGGCAATACGGGCGCGCTGATGGCCGTGGCGCGTTACCTGCTGAAGACCCTGGACGGAATCGATCGCCCGGCGATTGCCGCCGTGCTGCCGAACCGGCGCGACGGCTTCACCACCGTGCTTGACTTGGGGGCGAATGTCGACTGCACGCCCGAGCACCTGCTGCAATTTGCAGTCATGGGCAGTGCGCTGGTGGCCGCCATTGACGGCAAGGATGAGCCCAGCGTGGGCTTGCTCAATATCGGCGAGGAAGCCATCAAAGGCAGCGAGACCATCAGGCGCGCCGGCGAACTCTTGCGCGCCGCTGCCGCCGCCGAGCACCTGAACTTCGTCGGCAACGTCGAAGGCAACGACATCTTCAAGGGCACGACCGACATCGTCGTCTGCGACGGATTCGTCGGCAATGTCGTGCTCAAATCGGCAGAAGGCATGGCCTCGATGCTCAGCGAATTCATTCGGCAGGAATTCAGCCGCAACCTGTTCACCAGGATGGTGGCACTCGTGGCGTTGCCGGTGCTGAAGCATTTCAAGCAGCGCGTGGACCACCGCCGCTACAACGGCGCCGCGCTGCTCGGCCTGCGCGGCCTGGTGTTCAAGAGCCACGGGGCGGCCGATGTGCTCGCATTCGAAAATGCTTTGGCGCGTGCCTATGATGCCGCTCGCAATCGCCTGCTCGACCGCGTGCACGATCGCATCCGCGAAACGCTCCAGGCCATGCCGAGCACCGACAACGCATCGCAGGCCGCATGACAAATCCCCGCGACACCGGCCTGCCGAAATACTCGCGCATCACCGGCACCGGCAGCCACCTGCCACCGCGCCGCGTGAGCAACGCCGAGTTGGCGGGCGAACTGGCGGGGCGCGGCATCCAGACTTCTGACCAGTGGATCGTCGAGCGCACCGGCATCCGGGCGCGCCACTTCGCCGCCGACGGTGTCGTCTGCAGCGACCTCGCCCTGGCTGCGGCGCAGGCGGCGCTGCAAGCGGCGGACCGCAAACCGGCGCAGGTCGATCTGATCATCGTGGCCACCTCCACGCCAGACATGGTGTTCCCGTCGACGGCGTGCCTCCTGCAGCAAAAGCTTGGCGTCCACGGCTGCCCGGCGCTGGACGTGCAGGCGGTGTGCTCCGGCTTTGTATACGCGCTGACGATGGCCGATGCGTTGATCCGCACCGGCAGCGCGAAATGCGCGCTGGTGATCGGCGCCGAAGTCTTCTCGCGCATCCTCGACTTCGACGACCGCACCACCTGCGTGCTGTTCGGCGACGGCGCTGGCGCCGTGGTCCTCGAGGCCAGCGACGAACCCGGCCTGTTGGCCAGCGAACTGCATGCCGACGGGCGTCACGCCTCCATCCTGTGCACGCCGGGCACGGTGGCCGGCGGCAAGGTGCTTGGCGATCCGACGTTGAAGATGGACGGCCCGGCGGTGTTCAAGCTCGCGGTCGGCGTGCTCGAGGACGCTGCCCGCGCGGTATTGAGCAAGGCCGGCAAGACCGAGGCCGACATCGACTTCCTGATCCCGCACCAGGCCAACATCCGTATCATGCAAAGCACGGCCCGCAAGTTGAAGTTGGGACCCGACAAGCTGATCGTCACAGTTGACGAACACGGCAACACCTCGGCGGCATCGATCCCGCTGGCGCTCGATGTGGCGGTGCGCGACGGCCGCATCCGCCGCGGCCACACCTTGATGCTCGAAGGTGTGGGGGGTGGTTTCACCTGGGGCGCGGTATTGCTCGAGTACTGAGCCAGGAATCTGTCGATGCCAGCATTTGCCTTTCTCTTCCCGGGCCAGGGCTCACAGGCCGTGGCCATGCTCGATGCCTGGGGTGACCACCCGGCGGTGCGCGACACCTTGCTCGAGGCCTCGGCTGCGCTCGGCCAGGATATGGCCCGGCTGATCCACGCGGGGCCGAAAGAGGTGCTGGACCTGACCACCAACACCCAGCCGGTGATGCTGACTGCGGGCATGGCCTGCTACCGTGCGTGGCGCGCCGAGGGTGGCACCGAGCCGGCGGCGGTGGCCGGCCACTCGCTGGGCGAGTACACCGCGCTGGTCGCTGCCGGCGCGCTGACCCTGGCCGAAGCGCTGCCCTTGGTGCGCTATCGAGCCCAGGCGATGCAGGATGCAGTGGCGGTGGGCGCCGGTGCGATGGCGGCAATTCTCGGCCTCGATGCACAGGCAGTGCGCGACGGTTGCGCGCAAGCCGCAGCGGCCAGCGGCGAAGTCGTCGAGGCCGTAAACTTCAACGATCCGAAGCAGACCGTGATCGCTGGCAGCAAGGCCGGGGTTGACAAGGGTTGTGAGGTTCTCAAGGCCATGGGCGCCAAGCGCGCACTGCTGCTGGCGGTGTCGGCACCGTTCCATTCGAGCCTGATGAAACCAGCGGCCGAACGGCTGCGCGAAAGGCTGGCTGGCGTGACCATTTCGCGGCCGAGCATCGCGGTCGTCAACAACGTCGACGTCGCGGTCGCGGATGAACCGGCGGCGATCCGCGATGCGCTCTACCGCCAGGCGTTCAGCGCCGTGCGCTGGGTCGAAGTCGTGCAGGCCTTGCGTTCGCGTGGCCTGACGCACCTGATCGAGTGCGGCCCGGGCAAGGCGCTGGCCGGCATGGTCAAACGCATCGACGTCGAGGCGGTGACGATGACGCTGTTCGATCCCGAAACTCTGGGCCAAGCCAAGCGGTTGGTGGCATGAATGACGATCTGAAGGGCCAGGTGGCCCTGGTCACCGGTGCGTCGCGGGGTATCGGCCGCGCGATCGCGCTGGCGCTGGCAGGGCGGGGCGTGACGGTCGTCGGTACGGCGACCAGCCTGGCCGGCGCGTCGGCCATCGACGCAGGCTCTGTCGCCGCATGGCGGCCGCGGCATCGTGCTCGACGTCAACGACGGCGCTGCACTCGAGGCGGCGGTCGACGCCATTGCGAAGCAACATGGTGCACTGCAGATCCTGGTCAACAATGCCGGCATCACGCGCGACACCCTGGCCATGCGCATGAAGGATGCCGACTGGGACGCCGTGCTCGATACCAACCTGAAGGCCGTCTTTCGCGCCAGCCGCGCGGTGATGCGCACGATGATGAAGCAACGCTACGGCCGGATCGTCAATATCACCTCGGTGGTTGGCGCGTCGGGCAACGCCGGCCAGGCCAACTACGCCGCGGCCAAGGCCGGTGTGGCGGGCATGACGCGAGCACTCGCTCGCGAACTGGGCAGCCGTGGCGTGACGGTCAACTGTGTTGCGCCGGGTTTCATCGCCACCGACATGACCGACAAACTGGCGGAAGCACAGAAGGCGGCGCTGCTGGCGCAGATCCCGGTCGGGCGGTTGGGCACGCCCCAGGAGATCGCCGATGCAGTACTGTTCCTGGCCTCGCCCGCCGCCGGTTACATCACTGGCACGGAACTGGATGTCAATGGCGGCATGTTCATGAACTAGCCCGGGGCCAGCCGACGCGAGACGCTGGCCAAGTGGCCTGTCTCTTGCGCCGCGTAGAATTCAGCCCATTTTGCGTACCCACTCCTGGAGGAGTCAATGAGCGATATCGAAGCACGTGTCAAGAAAATCATTGCCGAGCAACTCGGTGTGCCGGAGGCCGACGTCACCAACGAGAAGGCGTTCGTCGCCGATCTCGGCGCCGACTCGCTCGACACGGTGGAATTGGTGATGGCCCTCGAAGACGAGTTCGGCATCGAAATCCCCGACGAAGAGGCGGAGAAGATCACCACCGTGCAGCTGGCGATCGACTACGCGGTCGGCCACCAGAAGGCCTGATTGCGCAACACGCGTCGCATGAGCCGCCGGGCCGCTCCGAGGGTGAATACCGCAGTGCGCAGCACGGAGGTTGCCCGATGACCCGAAGAAGGGTTGTCGTCACGGGCCTCGGGCTGATCAGCCCGGTGGGCAATAGCGTGGCCGAGGGCTGGACCAACCTGGTCGCGGGCCGCTCGGGCATCGCCAATGTCACCAAATTTGATGCGTCGGCGTTTGCGTGCCGCTTTGCCGGCGAGGTCAAGGGCTTCAACGTCGAGGAGTACTTCCCGGCCAAGGATGCCCGCCACATGGACACCTTCATCCACTACGGGATGGCGGCTTCCATACAGGCGGTACGTGACGCGGGTCTGGCCACGGGCGATGCGCTGAGCGAGGTGCCAGGCCGAACGCATCGGCGTGATGGTCGGCTCGGGCATCGGCGGTCTGCCGCTGATCGAAGCCACGCAGAAGGAGTACGGCGAACGCGGCCCGCGACGCATTTCTCCGTTCTTCGTGCCGGCGTCGATCATCAACATGATCTCGGGACATGTCTCGATCATGTACGGCTTCACCGGGCCCAATCTGGCGATCGTGACGGCATGCACCACCGGCCTGCACAACATCGGCGAGGCCGGCCGGATGATCGAGTACGGCGATGCCGACGTGATGGTTGCCGGCGGCGCCGAAAGCACGGTTTCGCCGCTGGGCATGGGCGGCTTCGCGGCGGCGCGTGCGCTGTCGACCCGCAACGATGATCCCGCGACCGCCTCACGGCCGTGGGACAAGGACCGCGACGGCTTCGTGCTCGGCGAGGGCAGCGGTGTGCTGGTGCTCGAGGAGTACGAGCACGCGAAGCGCCGCGGTGCCAAGGTCTACGCCGAGTTGGCGGGCTTTGGCATGGGTGCCGACGCCTACCACATGACAGCGCCCAACGTCGACGGCCCCAAGCGCGCGATGAAGGCCGCACTGCGCAACGCCGGCATCAACGCCGACGCGGTGCAGTACCTGAATGCCCATGGCACGTCGACGCCACTCGGCGACCTGAACGAAACCAATGCCATCAAGCTGGCCTTCGGCGACCACGCCAAGCGCGTGGTGGTCAACAGCACCAAGTCGATGACCGGCCACCTGCTTGGCGGGGCGGGCGGCATCGAGTCCGTTTTCACCGTCCTGGCGCTGCACCACCAGGTCAGCCCACCGACGACGAACATCTTCAACCAGGATCCCGAGTGTGACCTGGACTACTGCGCGAACGTGGCGCGAGATATGAAGATCGACGTCGCGGTGAAGAACAACTTTGGCTTTGGCGGCACCAACGGCACGCTGGTGTTCCGGCGCGCCTGAGCGGCGCGGCAGCCCGCCAACGCCATGCATGCCGCGCCGCCGGTGCGCATGAGTCTGGTACCCGACCGCGCGTGGCATGGCGCGGTGGCCCTGTGTGCGGCTGCCGCCGGCGCCAATCTGGCGGGGTGGGTTGCATTGCAGGTGCAGAGCCCCGACCCGATCGCGTTTTCGACAACGCTCTTGGCCGGCATTGCGGCGGCGCTGACCGCTTCGTGGTGGCTTCGGCGCGACGCCACGACCGGAGTGTTGACCTGGGATGGCGGCGTTTGGCAATGGGCAGCCGGCGCCGCCGCGCCCTTCGCCGTTGAACCGCGCGTGATGATCGACTTGGGACCTTGGCTGTTGCTGCGCATTGCGCCGACGGAGCCGGCACGGCGGCGCGTGGCATGGCGGGTCGCGTCGAGGCGCTGTGCCGGTGCGTCATGGCCGCAGTGGCGTGCGGCGCTGTATGCACGCAGGACGGACGACCGGCATATGCCAACGACCAACCCGAAATGACGCCAGATACCGGAGCCGACGCCCTGCTGGTCGAGCGCACCAAGCGCGGCGACAAGCGTGCATTCGAGATGTTGGTGGTCAAGTACCAGCGGCGCATCGAGCGCCTGATCGGCCGCATGGTGCGGGACGTGGACCTGGTCCAGGACATCGCCCAGGAAACGTTTATCCGTGCGTATCGCGCAATTCCGCAGTTTCGCGGCGAGAGCGCTTTTTACACCTGGCTCTACCGGATCGCGGTCAATACCGCCAAGAAGGCGCTGGTTGACCTCAAACGTGACCCGCTGGTATCGGAAGGGGCCCTGGTTTCCCACGACGAAGGTGAGGAAACTTCGCGCGTCGAGAACGAACTAAGCGACGGCGAAACGCCAGAGTCGGTCCTCGCGAGCAAGGAAGTGGGTGCGGCGGTGAATGCTGCAATCGATGCCTTGAGCGAGGATTTGCGACAGGCGATCGTCTTGCGCGAGATCGAAGGTCTGAGCTATGAAGAGATCAGCAGCGTGATGAACTGCCCGATCGGCACGGTGCGTTCGCGAATCTTCCGGGCTCGCGAAGCGATCGCAGAGCGGTTGCGGCCGCTGCTGGGCACGCGTGACGGCGAGCGCTGGTGAATGGGAACGGGACAGTGGAGTGTGAAGACATGAAATGTGACGATTCGACTGATCGAGTTCAGCAGCGACAGGCATTGTCTGCGCTGGCCGATGGCGAGCCTGGCCAGGCCGATCATGCTTGCAGTGCATGGCGGGACGACCCCCGGGCGCGGGCGGATTGGCATGCTTACCATTTGATCGGTGAACTGATGCGCAGCGACGATGTGCGTCTCGCGCCGCGGCGCGATGCACAGTTTCTCAGCCGCCTGCATGAACTACTTGCGACCGAGCCCGTGTTGCTGGTGCCGGCGCGAACGTCGCGATGGCACGTCTGGCGTCACGGCTGGGGTGCACCGATGGCAGTCGCCGCGGGCTTCGCGGCGGTGGCTGGCTTGCTGGTCGTGATGCGGGTGGCCGCGCCCGACGCTGGCGTACAGGATCGCTCAGCGCAACTGGCGAGTGGTTCGACCGCCTCCGCAACGGGGCCGCTGGGCGCGGCCGCGGCACCTGTGGCGGCGTCCGTGGCCGGCGCGCTGACGCGCGACGGCGGGCTGATCCGCAATCCCGACCTCGATCGTTACCTGGCCGCGCACAAGCAATTCAGCGACACCTCGGCGCTGGCAGTGCCGGGGGGCATGGTGCGCAACGCAGCCGTCGCGGTGCCGGACCGCTGAATGCAGCGCACAACGCTTCGAACGTCGATCGGCCGTCGCCTGGCCACCACCGTGATCGCCGGCAGCGCGGCGATCTGGGCGCTGCCGGCGCAAGCGGGCGACGTGCACGCATCGGCAAGTACCGATGCGCGCGGCTGGTTGCAGCGCATGCACACGGCGGCGAGCCAACGCAATTACCAGGGTACGCTGGTCGTGACCACCGGCGGGCAGCATGTCGAGTTCGCGACTTGCGCACTATTGCGAGGGCACGCAATCGTTCGAGCGCATCGATATGCTCGACGGTCAGCCCCGTCGCGTCTATCGCCACAACGAACAGATGCTGACGCTATGGCCGGCGCTCAAGTTGGCGCGCACCGAGCAGCGCGACGCCGTGGCGGTGTTCCCGGCCGTGCTCAGCGGCAGCATCGAGCAGCTGTTCGAGCGCTACGACTTGCTGGCCGAAGGCAGCGATCGCGTGGCTGGGCTCGACACTGCGGTGTTCCTGCTGCGTCCGCGCGACGAGCACCGCTTTGCGCAGCGGCTGTGGGCCGAACGTGGCAGCGGCCTGCTGCTGCGTG
Organism: uncultured beta proteobacterium; assembly: GCA_963779435.1. Lineage (GTDB taxonomy): Bacteria > Pseudomonadota > Gammaproteobacteria > Burkholderiales > Burkholderiaceae_C > CADEEN01. The sequence continues at coordinate 12,568 of CAVZYL010000015.1, forward strand.
CCGACGTGTTGGCGCTCGACGGCCATGTGCTGGAGACCGCGGCGTTCAGCGAAGTCACGATCGATATCAAGGCCCAGCCTGACTCGGTGCGCACGCCGATGAAGAACCTCGACGGCTACAGGGTCCTGCGCAGTGCGCCAAAGCGCACGGCTCTGGAGGCCGAGGGTTGGCGCCTGAATGCGCCTGTACCGGGTTTCCGGCAGGTCAGCTGCGTCAGGCGCAGCCTGGAGGCCAATGCCAGCGTCGACCACGCCGCGGCGCCCGATGTGCTGCAAACGATCTACTCCGACGGCCTGACGCATGTTTCGGTCTTCATCGAGCCCTTGCGTGGCGAGCGCCAGCACCCCGGCGCCGCCGCGGTCGGCGCGACACACAGCCTGATGCAGCCGGTCGCCTCGCACTGGGTGACCGTGATGGGCGACGTGCCGACGGCCACCCTGAAGCAGTTTGCCGCCGCGCTCGAGCGTCTGCGTTGAATTTCCATCCGTTGCCCTTGAATGTCGAGACCATGAACCTACTTGCCCTTGCCATGCCAGCCCCATCTCCGATTGCTGTCAGCGCCAACGCCGCGCGGCACCCGCTCCAGCGAGCGCCGGTAAGCCCGCGCGGCGCACTCGTTCGACGACTCCTGGACGGGCGCGCGCTGCTCGCCCTGGCGTTGTGCGCGTTGGCGCTCGTGCCGCGGCCCGCGCAGTCCCAAGCGCGAGAACTCCCCGACTTCACGGAACTGGTCGAACGGGTCGGACCGGCCGTGGTGAATATCCGCACCGCGGAGCGCGCGCGGGCCGGGGCGCAGGCCGGCGGCACGGAAATGGACGAGCAAATGCGCGAGTTCTTCCGCCGCTTCGGCATCCCGATGCCGGAAAATCCGCAGCCACGTTCGCCGCGCCGCGGCGGGCCGCGTGAAGACGACGGCGAGCCGCAGCAGCGTGGAGTCGGCTCCGGCTTCGTAATCACGGCCGACGGCTACGTCATGACCAATGCGCACGTCGTCGACGGGGCCGACGAGGTGATCGTCACGCTGACCGACAAGCGCGAATTCAAGGCCCGCATCATCGGCGCAGACAGCCGTACCGACGTCGCGGTGGTGAAGATCGAGGCGGCGGGCCTGCCGACGGTCAAGATCGGTGACGTCAACCAGGTCAAGGTCGGGGCCTGGGTGATCGCCATCGGTTCGCCGTTCAACCTCGAGAACACGGTCACCGCCGGCATCATCAGTGCCAAGCAGCGCGACACCGGCGAGTTTCTGCCACTGCTGCAGACCGATGTGGCGATCAATCCGGGCAACTCGGGCGGGCCGCTGATCAACATGCGCGGCGAAGTCGTCGGCATCAATTCGCAGATCTACAGCCGCTCGGGCGGCTACATGGGCATCTCGTTCGCGATTCCGATCGACGAGGCGATACGCGTGTCGGACCAACTGCGTGCCAGCGGCCGAGTGATCCGTGGCCGCATCGGTGTGACGATTGCGCCGGTGACCAAGGAAGTGGCCGAGTCGATCGGGCTGGGCAAGCCCGTGGGCGCGCTGGTGCAGGGCGTCGAGGCGGGTGGTCCGGCCGACAAGGCAGGCATCGAGGCCGGCGACATCATCACCAAGGTCGACGGCAAAGCGGTCGAGAAGTCGGGCGACCTGCCGCGCATCGTCGGCGCGACCAAGCCGGGGGCCAAGACCACCCTGCAGGTGTTCAGGCGCGGCGCCAGCCGCGACATCGCTGTCACCGTGGTCGAGTTCGAGCCGGACAAGCCACGCCGCGTCGCACAGGGTGCCGAGGCACAGCCAGCCCAGCCAAAGACCGCAATCGGGCTGGCGGTGTCGGATCTGGGCGAAGCACAAAAGCGCGAGTTGAAACTGCGCGGCGGCGTGCGTGTCGAGACCGCCGAAGGCGCTGCAGCGCGCGCGGGACTGCGCGAGGGCGACGTGATCGTGACGCTCGATAACACCGAGGTCACCGACGCCAAGCAATTCAATGCGCTGGTCGCCAAGGCCGACAAGTCACGCCCGATCAGCGTGATGGTGCGGCGTGGCGAGTGGACCAACTACCTGGTGATCCGGCCGGTGCCACGTTGACCCGCGGCGTCAATCCCGCCAAATCCGCACAGAAGGGTCTTCTCACCTGATGAAATTGAGATCTTTGGCTAGGCGACGAGATAAAGTGAGCGTATGCACACTTCGTTGTGTCGCTTACGGTCATTGCTCGTTGTGGCGCATATAATTGCGGCCAGAAATGCTCCCTTTCCCGGCGCCGGGAACGCGGAGTGATGGCACTTGAAACTGTCCCCAGTCGGTCCACAAGCGTTTGTGGATAAACTGTTGATAGATTTTCATGTTGGTACCCCGCAACGACGAAATATCAAGGGTTGGCGCGGGTTCCAGCGTGATTGCTGTGGCTACAATGAAAGCCCAACAAGCAGTTGCCATACGTTTTGTTGGAAGGCGCGTCACTCATTCGACGCGCCTTTTTTTATGCACTTTGCAGACATGCCGGCAGCGTTCGCCGGGTGTTGCCGCGCTCGATGAACCATATCCGCAATTTCTCCATCATTGCCCACATCGACCACGGCAAGAGCACGCTCGCCGACCGTCTCATCCAACGCTGCGGCGGATTGTCGGACCGCGAAATGGAAGCCCAGGTCCTCGACTCGATGGACATCGAGCGCGAACGTGGCATCACCATCAAGGCCCAGACTGCAGCGCTCGAGTACACGGCCCGCGACGGCCAGGTTTACCAGCTCAACCTGATCGACACCCCCGGCCATGTCGACTTCAGCTATGAGGTCAGCCGGTCGCTCTCGGCCTGCGAGGGAGCCCTGCTGGTCGTCGATGCCAGCCAGGGCGTCGAGGCCCAGACCGTGGCGAATTGCTACACCGCGCTTGAGCTGCATGTCGAGGTGGTGCCGGTTCTGAACAAGATGGATCTGCCCCAGGCCGATCCCGAGAGCGCGAGGGCCGAAATCGAGGACGTGATCGGTATCGATGCCAGCCGTGCCATCCCGTGTTCGGCCAAGACCGGCGAGGGCATCGATGAGATCCTCGAAGCGGTGATCACGCGCATGCCGGCGCCCCGCGGCAACCCCGACGGCGCGCCGCGGGCGATGATCATCGACTCCTGGTTCGACAACTACGTCGGCGTCGTGATGCTGGTGCGGGTGGTCGATGGCAGCCTGCGAAAGGGCGACCGGATCCGCATGATGGCGACCGATGCGGTCTACCCGCTCGAACAGCTCGGCGTGTTCACGCCCAAGTCGGTACCGCGCGAGGAGTTGCGCGCCGGCGAGGTCGGCTTCTTGATCGCGGGCATCAAGGAGCTGCAGGCGGCCAAGGTCGGCGACACCGTCACGCTGGAGAAGAAGCTGCCCAACAACGCCGGGCCGGCCAGCCAGGCGCTGCCGGGCTTCAAGCAGATCCAGCCGCAGGTCTTCGCCGGCCTGTACCCGACCGAGGCGAGTGAATACGACCAGTTGCGCGACGCGCTGGAGAAGTTGAAGCTCAACGACAGCTCGCTGCGCTACGAGCCCGAGGTCAGCCAGGCGCTGGGCTTCGGCTTTCGCTGCGGCTTCCTGGGCCTGCTGCACATGGAGATCGTGCAGGAGCGGCTCGAGCGCGAGTTCGACCAGGATCTGATCACCACCGCACCCAGCGTGGTCTACGAAGTCGTGCTCAACGACGGCACGGTGATGATGGTCGAGAACCCGAGCAAGATCCCCGATCCGGGCCGGATCCGCGAGATTCGCGAGCCGATCGTCACCGTGCAGCTGTATATGCCGCAAGACAGCGTCGGCCCGGTGATGACCTTGGCCAATGTCAAGCGCGGCCAGCAGATCAACATGGCCTATCACGGGCGCCAGGTGCACCTGACCTACGAGATGCCGCTGGCCGAGATCGTGCTCGACTTCTTCGACAAGCTGAAGAGCGTGTCGCGCGGCTATGCCTCGATGGACTACGAATTCAAGGAGTACCGGGCGGCGGACGTGGTCAAGGTCGACCTGCTGATCAATGGCGACCGGGTCGATGCGCTCTCGATCATCGTGCACCGGGCGCAAAGCCAGTACCGTGGCCGCGCAGTCGCAGCCAAGATGCGCGAGCAGATACCGCGCCAGATGTACGACGTGGCGATCCAGGCCGCGATCGGCGCCAACATCATCGCCCGTGAGAACATCAAGGCCCTGCGCAAGAACGTGCTGGCAAAATGCTACGGCGGCGACATTACGCGCAAGAAGAAACTGCTAGAGAAGCAGAAAGCGGGCAAGAAGCGCATGAAGCAGATCGGTGCTGTCGAGGTGCCGCAGGAAGCGTTTCTGGCCATTCTCCAGGTTGACGATTGAGATCAATGAGCACACTCACCGGGCTTTTGTATGGCGCATTGGTGGTCTATCTGGGGGGCTGGTTCTTCGGCTATTGGATAGGCAACTTCGCGCTGTTGTTGTTCTTGTTGACGATTGTGACGCTGGGCTACTGGCTGGCTGAGCGCTTTGCGTTCAGGCCGGCGCGTGAGGCTGCGGCGGCGCAACTCGAAGCGCAGCACGCGGCGCGGCGTGCCGAACTCGGCAAGCAGGGCATCGCGCAGGTCGACGGCAACATCTCCCACGCCAAGGAGATGCTGCTGATGCAGCCGTGGTGGCTTGACTGGACCGCGGGCCTGTTCCCTGTGATCCTGATCGTCTTCCTGCTGCGCTCGTTTCTGTTCGAACCGTTCAAGATTCCGTCCGGCTCGATGATTCCGACCTTGATGGTCGGTGACCTGATCCTGGTCAACAAGTTCGACTATGGCATTCGCCTGCCTGTGATCAACCAGAAGATCCTTGCCAACAAGGATCCGGCGCGTGGCGACGTGGTCGTCTTTCGTTATCCGCCCGATCCACGCATCGACTACATCAAGCGCGTCGTCGGCCTGCCGGGGGACGAGGTCGCCTACTTGAACAAGGTGCTGACCATCAATGGCCAGCGCGTCGATACCGCACCATTGCCCGACTATTACGATGAGGACAGCCGGCGTTATGCACAGCAGAGCAGCGAGAAACTGGCTGGCGTCGAGCACCGCATCCTGACCAACCTCGACCGGCCGGCCTTTGTGGCCGGCGTGCAAGACTTTCCCAACAGCAGCGCCTGCCGCTACAGCGGGGAGGGCGTGACCTGCAAGGTGCCCGCCGGGCACTACTTCATGATGGGCGACAACCGCGACAATTCGGTCGATTCGCGCTACTGGGGCTTCGTGCCTGACCGCAATCTGGTCGGCCGGGCCTTCTTCATCTGGATGAATTTCGGTAATCTTGGCCGCTTCGGTGGCTTCCGCTGAACGTCGAGCCATCGCCCCTACTGTCGGAGAGTCAAACATGCAAGGTTTCCGGCGTCCCACCCACACCGAACGTGGCATCACGCTGATCGGTCTGCTGCTGTGGGCGATCATCGTGGCGTTCGTGGCCTTGATCGTCATTCGCGTGCTGCCGACCGTCAACGAGTACTCGACGATTCTGCGTGCGGTGCAGAAGATCGCCAAGGAGGCGCCGTCGACGGTGGCCGAGGCGCGCGGCGCCTTCGACAAGCAACGGGAAGTCGAGTACTCGATCACCAGCATCACCGGCAAGGACCTGCAGGTAACCAAGGAGCGCGACAAGGTCGTGGTCCGATTCGCCTACGACAAGGAAGTCGAGCTCTACGAGCCGGTCTTCCTGCTCATCAAGTACCGCGGCGAGGGCCGCTCGCAATAGTGGCGATCGACAGCCGGCTCGAAGCACTGCAGCAGCGGCTGGGGTATCACTTCCAGCAGCCGGCACTGTTGGCGCGCGCGCTGACGCACCGCAGTGCCGGTGCCGACCACAACGAGCGCCTCGAATTTCTCGGCGATGCGGTGCTGCAGACTGCCGTATCGCATCTTCTGTATACCCGTTTTGCGGGCTCCGACGAGGGCGACCTGACGCGCGTGCGTGCGCACCTTGTGCGCGAGGACAGTCTGCACCGATTGGCACTTGCGCTCGGACTGTCGGATGTGATCCGCCTCTCGGAAGGCGAAGCCCGTGGCGGCGGCGCGCAGCGGGCATCGATCCTGGCCGACGCACTCGAAGCGCTGATCGGCGCGGCGTTCCTGGACGGCGGTTTTGCCCCGGCCCAGGCAATGGTGCAGTCGCTGTTCGGCGAAACCATCGCGACGACCGAAGTCGACAGCTGGAGCAAGGATGCCAAGACCGAACTGCAGGAGTGGCTGCAGGCGCGCAAGTTGGCGGTGCCGGCGTACCGCATCGTGGCCACGCGAGGCCAGGCCCATGCCCAGACATTCGACGTCGAATGCGCGGTGCCCGCACTCGGCCTGGCCGAACATGGCCAGGGCAAATCCCGCCGCATTGCCGAGCAAGAGGCCGCGCAGCGCATGCTCGCGGCATTGAAGGCCAGCGACCGCCCCGGTGGTCCGCTGCACTCGTGACCACCGCCCCGCAGCACTGCGGCCTGGTGGCCATCGTCGGCCGACCCAATGTCGGCAAGAGCACGCTGCTCAATGCCCTGGTTGGGCAGAAGATCAGCATCACCTCGGACAAGGCGCAAACCACGCGGCATCGGATCACGGGCATTCGCACCGTCGAGGCGGCGCAATTCGTCTTCGTCGACACGCCCGGCTTCCAGACCCGCCACGGCAATGCGCTCAATCGCAATCTGAACCGCACGGTCAGAAGCGTCCTGTCCGATGTCGACGTGGTGCTGTACGTGGTCGAAGCCGGCCGCTTCACACCCGACGACGCCAAGGTGTTCGAGCTGCTGCCGCAGGACAAGCCCGTGCTGTTGATCGCCAACAAACAGGATGAGGTCAAGCACCGTGCCGATCTGATGCCGTGGATGGTCGCGATGCGCGAGCGGCGCGACTTCGCCCAATTCGTGCCGATGTCGGCGAAAAAGGCAGCCGACGTCGACCGTCTGTTGGCGATCGTTGCGCCCTACCTTCCGGAGCAGGCCTGGTTCTACGAGGAAGACGCGCTTACCGACCGCAGCGAGCGCTTCCTGGCCAGCGAGCTGATCCGCGAGAAGCTGTTTCGCCTGACCGGCGACGAGTTGCCTTACAGCTGCACGGTGGTCATCGACAAGTTCGAGGAACAGGCTGAATCGGGCGACCCGGCGCGGCCGCTGCGCCGCATTGCCGCAACCATCGTCGTCGAGCGTGATGCGCACAAGGGCATGGTCATCGGCGAGGGCGGCGAGAAACTCAAGCGCATCGGCAGCGAGGCCCGCCAGGAGCTCGAGCGCCTGTGGGACGCCAAGGTCTTTCTCGAGCTCTGGGTCAAGGTGCGCTCCGGCTGGGCCGACAGCGAGGAGCACCTGCGCAGCTACGGCTACGACTGAAGGGGCAGTATGACGTCGCCGTTCGATGCCTTCTTGCAGCAGGCCTGGGCCGATCATGCCGATCACAGCGCCGCGGTCGCCGAGCGCCTGCGCACAGACACTCCGGCACCGCAATCCGCCGCGCAGCTCGCGGCCCTGGCGCGCCTGGTCGTGCACCTGTGCGGCGAGCATCTCGGTGCATTCGATGACGGCCGCTGGCGTCTGGCCGCGCTGGCCGGTCACGCGTTGGCCGACGCATCGGTGCAATCAGCGCTGCGCGTCGGTGTCGCCAGTCTGACCCTGGCCGAAGTCGGCCACGCCGATCGGGACGGCTTCACGCTTGAGGAGCTGATCCGCAGCGAGGCTGGCGCCGCGGCGATCAGCCTTGGCCGCCAATGCACCGAACGCGCGATGGCGCTGCTTCGCGATGCCCGCGCCCGCGTCGCCGCCTTGCCAGACGCCACCGCCGCCGTGCACCGGCCGTTGGCGGTCGCGTGCAACAACATGGCATGGGAGCTGCACGACCGCGGCGGCGCGCGCAGCGCTGGCGATACCGCGGCCATGCTCGACATTGCCGCCGCCAGCCGGATGCACTGGGCGCTGGCCGGCACTTGGCTCGAAGTCGAGCGTGCCGACTATGCCCTCGCGCTGTGCCACCTGGCGGCCGGGCTGCCCGACCGGGCATTGCACTTCGCCACCCAATGCCTGGCCGCTTGCGCGCAGAACGCGGCGCCCCCGTACGAGCATTTCTTTGCCCACGAGGCGCGGGCCAAGATCTGCCACGCGCGTGGCGAATATGCTGAGCGCGAGCGCCATCTGGCCGCCGCCGAAACGGCATTCGGCGAGTTGACGGGCGATGACCAGAGCGCCTGCCGCAAAGCGCTGGCGGCGCTGCAAGCCCTGGCCCGATGACCGGCCGCGGTCACACGCCCGCCCTGGCGGCCTACGTGCTGCACCGCTACGACTGGAGCGAATCGAGCCTGATCGTCGATCTGTTCACGCGCGAACTCGGCCGCGTGGTCGTGGCCGCCAAGGGGGCCAAGCGACCGACCTCGCAACTGCGTGCGGTGCTGCGCCCGTTTCAGCGCGTACATGCCAGTCTGGGGCGCACGGCGCCGGGCGCTGAGATCCACAACCTGCGCAGCGCGGAGTGGGCAGGCGGCGTGCCGATGGCCGGCGGCGAGGCCCTGTTCAGCGGCTTCTACCTCAACGAGCTGTTGATGAAGCTGCTGGCCCGCGAAGATCCGCACCCGGCGCTTTGGGATGCCTACGCGGCCACGCTGGCCCGGCTCGGCGGCGCCGACGAAGCCGCGGCATTGCGCGCGTTCGAGTTGCGCCTGTTGCGCGAAATCGGCCTGCTGCCCGGCCTGGCGCACACAACGGCCACGCTGGCGCCGACGCGCGCCCGGTCGGCGTACACATTGCGACCGGAAGTCGGCCTCACCGTTGCCGCGCCTGACGCCGCCGCCATCGACGGCGGCGATCTGCTGGCGATCCAGTCCGCACTCGACGCCGACGACCTGGTTGCATTGCAAAGTGCCTGCACGGGCCCGGCGCAGGCGCTGCGCCGCCAGCTGCGTGAGCTGCTTGCCTATCATCTGGGTGCGGTGCCGTTGCGCACGCGCCAGGTGTTGCTCGACCTGCAACCATTGTTGTGACCATGAATCCGCTGATCGCCCCCGAAGCCCACGCCCGCGCTGCGCGCTGCGCACTGTCGGTCAACGTCAACAAGGTGGCCCTGCTGCGCAACACGCGCCACCTTGGCATTCCGAGCGTCACGCGGGCCGCGGAGCTGTGCTTGCTGGCCGGCGCGCAGGGCATCACCGTGCATCCGCGGCCCGACGAGCGCCACATCCGGGCACAAGATGTCGCTGAGCTGGCGCTGCTGCTGAAGGCTTGGCCGCACGCCGAATTCAACATCGAAGGCAACCCGTTCGACAACTTGATGGATTTCGTGCGCGAGCACCGGCCGCAGCAATGCACTTTCGTGCCCGATGCGCCGGGCCAGTTCACCAGCGACCATGGCTTTGCCCTGGCCGATCTCGAGCGTGTAGCGCCCCTCGTTGCCCAGGCCCGTGCGCTCGGTGTTCGCGTCAGCCTGTTCATGGATCCGGAGCCGGCGCTGATGGCGGCCGTGCGCGCCATCGGGGCCGACCGTGTCGAGCTCTACACCGAACCCTATGCCGCGACGCACGGCACTGCCGAGGGTGCCACGCAGTTGGCACGCTACACCGCGGCGGCCGACGCTGCGCTGGCTGTTGGCCTGGGTCTCAATGCCGGGCACGACCTCAATCGTGCCAACCTGAGCGACTTCTTGCGTGCCGTGCCCGGCATTCTGGAGGTGTCGATCGGCCACGCCCTGATCGCCGATGCACTCGAGTTCGGCTACACCGAGACCGTGCGCGACTATCAGCGCTGCATACAACGCGCCTATGCGGCGCCGCCCCTGCGAACCGGAGCGGCGGCCATGGGGCAATCCGGCGGCAGTCCCCTGTCGTGATCTACGGTATCGGCACCGACGTGTGCGACATCCGCCGGCTCACGGCCGTGCTGGACAGGCGCGGCGAGCGCTTTGCCGCCAAGGTGCTGGGGCCGCACGAAATCGAGGTCTATCGGGCGCGGCGAGGCAAGCTCGAAGCACGTGGTGTGGCCTACCTCGCAACGCGCTTCGCCGCCAAGGAGGCCTTCTCCAAGGCCATCGGCCTTGGCATGCGCATGCCGATGACCTGGCGCGACTGCGAGGTGGTCAAAGCCGGCAGCGGCCAGCCGCAGATCCGGCTGCACGGCGCGCTGGCTGCGTGGTTTGCGGCCCGTGGCTTGGCCGCGCATGTCAGCGTCAGCGACGAATCCGATATCGCGACCGCCTTCGTGGTCGTCGAGCGAACGACAATCGCGACATGAACAGTGCCCACAGCCACGCCCCGGTCGTGCTCGACATCGCCGGGCTCGCATTGAGCGACGCCGACCGGCGCCGGCTCGCGCACCCGCTTGCCGGCGGCCTGATCCTGTTTGCACGCAACTGGCAGAGCCGGCGCCAGTTGACTGAACTGACGGCCGAGATCAAGTCGCTGCGAGCGGACATCCTGATCTGCGTCGACCACGAAGGTGGCCGGGTCCAGCGCTTTCGGAGCGACGGCTTCACGCACCTGCCGCCGATGCAGGTCCTGGGTGAGCTGTGGATGCGCGATGCCATGGCCGCGACCAATGCTGCCAGCGCCGCGGGCTACGTGCTCGGCGCCGAACTTCGCGCCTGCGGTGTCGACCTTTCGTTCACGCCGGTGCTCGACCTCGACCACGGGCCCAGCAGCGTCATCGGCGACCGCGCCCTGCACCGCGATGCCCGCGTGACCACGCTGCTGGCCAAGAGCCTGATGCACGGCCTGCTGCTGGCGGGTATGGCCAACTGCGGCAAGCACTTCCCTGGCCACGGTTATGCGCACGGTGACAGTCACCACGAACTGCCGGTCGACGAGCGCACGCTCGCAGCCATCCTGGCCGACGATGCCAAACCCTACGAATGGCTGTCGACCACGCTCGCCAGCGTGATGCCGGCGCATGTGGTCTATCCCGAGGTCGACGCCTTGCCGGCCGGATTCTCACGCCATTGGCTCGAAGACATCCTGCGCGGCGAACTCGGCTTCACTGGCGCGATCTTCTCCGACGACCTCAGCATGGAGGGCGCCAAGGTTGCCGGCGGCCACCTCGATGCCGCGTTGGCCGCACTCAACGCCGGCTGCGACATGGTCCTGCTGTGCAACCAGTCGCTGGACGGCGGCGTGGCGGTCGACGCATTGCTCGATGGTCTGGCGGCGGCCCGGCGACAAGGCCACTGGCAGCCACAGCCCGACAGCGAACGGCGTCGCCTGGCCTTGCTACCGCAGTGCGCGCCCCTGCCATGGGACGAGTTGATGCACGGCAGCGCCTACCAGCACGCGCTCGAATGCCTGCCCTAGCGGCCGTGCGCTGCGCGAGGCGCAGCGCACGGCGCTCGCCGCGCGTTGGGCTCTGATCAGGGCGCCGCGGGCAGCGTGCTGTTGTCGAACGGCAGCCGCACCTGTGCCAGGTCCTTCTTCGTCTCGACAAGCACCAGCGGGCCGTCGTCGACGACGACGCTCGGCTTGGGTGGCCTTGGCGCTCGGATCGGCTTGGGTTCGTTGGCCATCGCCTCCTGCACGGCGCGAATCTTCTCGGCGTCGGAGTTGACCCACTGCAGGCCGGCATTGCTGGCGATCGCGGCCAGCGTATCGGTGGGCAGACTGTAGGGCGCGGCAACGGGTGCCGGTGCTGCGACCGGCAGTGCAGGCGGCGCAGTGACGACGATCGGCGCTGGCGCCGGTGCGGGTACCGGTACGCGTGGCAGTGTCACTTCCGGTTCTTCGTGGGCATAGGGCTCGACGGGCGTGAACTCGACGGCGCGCGGCACCTGTTCTGCGAGCACCGACTCGACGGCGATCGGTGCCGAATCGACGGCTTGCTCGCTGCCTTGCGGCTCGTCGACGATGGGGCTCACGACCTCGGCTGCGTTGCCTTCGTCGCGCCCACGGCCACGGCCGCCGCGACGGCGGCGGCGACGGTTGGCATCGCGCTCGCCGGTGTCGGCGCCGGCGTCGGCCGGTGCGATCGGCATGGTGTCGACGAACGCCTGCGCGGTGAGCGGCGCTTCGTCGGCCACGGGTGCGGGACGGGGCTCACGCTCGGTGCGCGGGCCACGGCGGCCTTCATTGCGCTCACTGCGCGGGGCGCGGGCCTCGGCGGCGGGCGCACCCGTGGCGGTTGTCACGGCTTCACTGGCGGTCGGCGCTGCCTGTCGAGCGTCGCGGCGGTTGGCATCGCGTTCGCGCGGCGCCTCGTTGCGACCCTCGGCGCGACCTTCACCGCGGCGGCCGTCACGGCGGCCGTCGCGACCGCCTTCGCGCGTGCCCTCGCGTGCGCCGTCGCGCGGGCCGTCACGGCGGCCATCACGGCGGCCACGGCCTTCGCCGCGTTCGCCGCCCCGGTCGCCACGCCCATCACGCTTGCCCTGCGCTGCGGCAGCGGGCGTTGCGACGGCGACCGTTTGCGCCGGGGGCGCGACTTCATCGCCTGCGCCGAACAGCTTCTTGACCCAGGCGAAGAATCCGCCGCCCGGTGCGGGCGGCGTGGCCGCCTCCGCACGGACCGGCGCAGCAACCGGTGCGGGAACGGGCACCGGCTTGGGCACCACCACCGGCGCCGGTGTCTCGGGCAGCAGGCCCTTGATCACCGGCTCCTGCTTGGGCTTGGCTTTCTCGCGACGCGTGATGCCGACCTCGTCATCGGGTTCCTCGATCATCGTGTAGCTGGCCTGCAGGTTCTCCAGCCGCGGGTCGTCGTGGCGCAGGCGCTCGAGCTTGTAGTTCGGTGTCTCCAGGTGCTTGTTGGGAACCAGCAGCACGGTGACGCGCTGCTTCAACTCGATCTTGGTGATCTCGGTGCGCTTCTCGTTGAGCAGGAAGGAGACCACGTCAACCGGCACCTGGGCGTGCACCGCGGCGGTGTTGTCCTTGAGTGCCTCCTCCTGGATGATGCGCAGGATCTGCAGCGCGCTCGACTCGGTGTCGCGGATGTGGCCGGTGCCGTTGCAGCGCGGGCAGGTGATGTGGTTGCCTTCCGAGAGCGCAGGGCGCAGGCGCTGGCGGCTGAGCTCCAGCAGGCCGAACTTGCTGATCGAGCTGAACTGGACCCGCGCGCGGTCGCTGCGCAGGGCGTCGCGCAGCCGCTGCTCGACCTCGCGCCGGTTCTTGCTCTCTTCCATGTCGATGAAGTCGACGACGATCAGGCCACCCAGGTCGCGCAGGCGCATCTGGCGTGCGATCTCGTCGGCGGCTTCGAGGTTGGTCCGGGTCGCGGTTTCCTCGATGTCGCCGCCGCGTGTAGCACGCGCCGAGTTGACGTCGACCGAGACCAACGCCTCGGTGTGGTCGATCACGATCGCGCCGCCGGCCGGCAGGTTGACGGTGCGCGAGAACGCGGTCTCGATCTGGTGCTCGATCTGGAAGCGGGAGAACAGCGCGGCATCGTCGCGATAGCGCTTCACGCGATTGGCCGTTTCCGGCATCACGTGGTTCATGAACTGCTGCGCCTGCTCGAAGATGTCGTCGGTGTCGATCAGGATCTCGCCGATGTCGGCCGTGAAGTAGTCGCGGATGGCGCGAATGACGAGCGAACTCTCCTGGTAGATCAGGAACGCGCCTTTGCCGGCCTTGGCAGCACCGTCGATGGCCTCCCAAAGCTTGAGCATGTAGTTAAGGTCCCACTGCAGTTCGGGCGCAGTGCGGCCGATGCCGGCGGTGCGCGCGATCAGGCTCATGCCCTTGGGGTACTCGAGTTGGTCGAGCGCGTCCTTCAACTCCTCGCGTTCTTCGCCCTCGATGCGGCGCGAGACGCCACCGCCGCGCGGGTTGTTGGGCATCAGCACCAGGTAGCGGCCGGCCAGCGAGACGAAGGTGGTCAGCGCCGCGCCCTTGTTGCCGCGCTCTTCCTTCTCGACCTGGACCAGCAACTCGGCGCCGTTGCCGATCACGTCCTGGATGCGCGCGTCGCGCACGCTGGCGCCCTCGCGGAAGTAATTCTTCGAGATCTCCTTGAACGGCAGGAAGCCGTGGCGCTCCTCGCCGTAGTCGACGAAGCAGGCTTCGAGCGAGGGCTCGACGCGCGTGACGACGGCCTTGTAGATGTTGCCCTTGCGCTGTTCGCGCCCTTCGATCTCGGTCTCGAAGTCGAGCAACTTCTGCCCATCGACGATCGCCAGGCGACGCTCTTCGGGCTGCGTCGCATTGATCAGCATGCGTTTCATTCTTCGTGCACTCCATCACTGCCGACACTGAGGGTCGGCGACATCACCGATGCACGAGAAACACGAAGCAACCCAAAGGAATCGCCCTGGACCGCGGCGACACGCGCTGCCCGCTTGTCAGCGGATCAGCAGCAGCGTCGGAGCAGCGTTGGCGCGTGCGTGACAGCCGGGGCGGACCGCACTGTGCCGTCAGCGCGGCCCGGCCGAGCCATGCACACACCGGCACGGGGCCGGGGCAGGGCAGCGGAAAGGGGCAGGGCGGAAGGCAGTTGCATGGTCCGTTGGCTGGACGCGGGTGTCGGGTTCGTGCGACTCGATCGTCGCGCGGGGCCCGGCACCTGAAACCTTTTTTCTTGTCGCGCGCTGGCTTCATGGGCCAGGCGGGAACGGGTTCTGGTTCGGAATCTCTGCCGCTGTGAACCTCTGGGCTGCCGGGTCACTCAGGGACCGGGCCCGCCCGATGGGCGCAAAGCGTTGCATCACCTCCACGCCATCTCGCGCGTGCCCGCTAAACTCCCAGCGAATCAAGCACTTACGACGACAACGTGGTCCAACGCATTATAGGGGCGAAAGCGGCCATCGGCGCCACGACCCCGCAGGTGCGGCGGCTGGTGGTCGACGAAGGCAGCGAAGGCCAGCGCCTGGACAACTTCCTGCTGCGCCTGTTCAAGGGCGTGCCCAAGACCCATGTCTACCGCGTGATCCGTTCGGGCGAGGTGCGCGTCAACAAGGGCCGTGCCGCGGCCGACACCCGGCTGGCGCTGGGCGACGAGGTGCGGCTGCCGCCAGTGCGCGTGGCCGAGCCGCCCGCCGCGGGCATTCCGGCGCCGGCACGCGAATTTCGTGTGCTGTACGAGGACGAACACCTGTTGGCCATCGACAAGCCCGCCGGCGTGGCCGTGCACGGCGGTTCGGGCGTGGCCTTCGGTGTGATCGAACAACTGCGCCGCGCGCGGCCCGAGGCGAAGTTCCTCGAACTCGTTCATCGCCTCGACAAGGACACCTCGGGGGTGCTGCTGCTGGCCAAGCGGCGCAGTGCGTTGACAGCGCTGCAGGACCAGTTTCGCAACCGCACCGCTGACAAGGCAATCGACAAGCGTTACGCTGCGCTCGTCGTCGGCGCGTGGCCGGCGAACAAGAAGGTCATCGACGTGGCCTTGCACAAGACCCTCGACGCCAAAGGCGAACGCCATGTGCGGCCGGTACCGGCCGACCATGCCGATGGCCGGCGCTCGATCACGCTGGTCAAGGTGGCGCACAGGTTCAGCGCCTTCACGCTGCTTGATGTGACCTTGAGGACCGGCCGCACGCACCAGATCCGCGTCCATCTGGCCAATGAGGGGCAGCCGATCGTCGGCGACCCGAAGTACGGCGATTTCGCGCAGAACCGCGAGATGGCGCGTGGCGAACACCGTTTCTCGCGCATGTTCCTGCACGCCAGGCAATTGGCCTTCGACCACCCGGTCAGCGGCGAGCGCATCGAGCTCAGCGCGCCGCTGCCGCCCGAATGCGAGGCCCTGCTCGCGCAACTATGAGCCGGCGCTTCGACCTGATCGTCTTCGACTGGGACGGCACGCTGTTCGACTCGACCGCACTGATCGTGCGCTGCATCCAGGCCGCCTGCCGCGACCTCGGCGCGGCCGTACCCAGCGATGCCGACGCGGCCTATGTCATCGGCCTGGGCCTGGCCGATGCATTGCGCCACGCCGTGCCGGGCCTGCCCGCCGAGCGCTACCCCGAGCTCGGTTTGCGTTACCGGCGGCATTACCTCGCGCGCCAGCACGAACTGTCGATGTTTCCCGGCACGCTGGAGATGCTGCAGGCGCTGAAAGCGCGCAACCACTGGCTTGCGGTGGCCACCGGCAAGGGCCGTCGCGGTCTGGACGAAGCGCTGGCGCATGCGCAACTCAAGGGCCTGTTCGACGGCACTCGCACCGCGGACGAGACTGCCTCCAAACCCGACCCACGCATGCTCAACGAGCTGATGCGCGAGTTCGGCGCCGAGCCCGAGCGCACGCTGATGATCGGCGACACCACGCATGACCTGCAGCTGGCCGTCAATGCCGGCACCCCGCGCGTGGCGGTGAGTTACGGCGCACACGATCACCAAGCCTTCGCCGACTTCGCGCCGCTGGCCATTGCCCATTCGACGCGCGAATTGCACGACTGGCTGCTGCAACATGCGTGACGCCGACAGCGAACATCTGCTGTGCCGCGCGGACGAACTGATCGAACGCGGCCGTGCGGTCGGTTTCGACGTGCTGCTTTGGCGCCAGCCGGTACGCGCCTTCGCACTGCGCTTCGACGGTCGCGTGGTGGCCTATGTCAATCGCTGCGCCCATGTGCCGACCGAACTCGACTGGCAACCTGGCGAGTTTCTCGACGCCGACAAGCGCCATATCGTCTGCGCGACACACGGCGCGGTCTATGAGCCGGCAAGCGGCCGCTGCCTCGGCGGGCCCTGCGGCAACGGTCGTCTGATGGCTATCGATGTGAGCGAACGTGCCGGGCTGGTGTATTGGTATCCTTCCCGCGACATTGCAGCGCTGACTTTCGACGACGAGGGCGACGCACCCAGCGAGCTACCGAGCACGGCACCATGAATCCCACCGAAGAATCCGCCTACCCACCGACCCAGCCACCATCCCAGATGCCGCCCACGGAGGCGGCCGCCGCGCCGCCTGCTGCGCCGGCCTCGGCCCCGGCCCCGCGCCCGGCCTACGAAGGCGCGCTCGAGCAACTGGCGCGGACCATGCTGCGCGAGCGGCGCAACGAGCAGCGCTGGCGGGTCTTCTTCCGCCTGGCCTGGTTGGGGTTGGCGCTGGCGGTCATCTGGGCTTTGTTCGTCGCGCGCAGTCACGTTGGCACGGCGAGCGGGCCGCATACCGCGCTGATCGAAGTCCGCGGCGAAATTGCCGCCGACAGCGAAGCCAGCGCCGAGAACCTGGTCTCCGCGCTGAAGAGTGCGTTCGAGGACAGTGCGGCGCAAGCCGTGGTCCTGCGCGTCAACTCACCGGGCGGCAGTCCGGTGCAGGCCGGCATCGTCAACGACGAGATCCGGCGCCTGAAGGCCAAGCACCAGAAGAAGGTCTACGTCGTGGTCGAGGAGATGTGCGCGTCGGGGGCGTACTACATCGCGGTGGCTGCCGACGAAATCTACGTCGACAAGGCGAGCCTGGTCGGCTCGATCGGCGTGCTGATGGACGGCTTCGGCTTCACTGGCACGATGGAAAAACTCGGCGTCGAGCGCCGCCTGCTCACCGCCGGCGCCAACAAAGGCATGCTCGACCCGTTCTCGCCGCAGAACGAGAAGCAGACCGCCTACGCCAAGGCCCTGATCGACCAGATCCACCAGCAGTTCATCAAGGTCGTGAGGGAGGGCCGTGGCAAGCGCCTGAAGGAGACACCGGAAACGTTCTCGGGCCTGTTCTGGAACGGCGACGAGGCGGTGCGCCAGGGCCTGGCCGACAAGATCGGCAACCTCGACTACGTCGCGCGCGAGGTGGTCAAGGCCGAAGAGGTCATCGACTACACGCCGCACGAGAACATGGCCGAGCGGCTGGCCAAGCGATTCGGTGCGTCGATCGGCATGGGCGCGGTGAAGGCACTGCGCGAAATCTCTCCGTTGCATTGACGGCGTGACGCGCCGATGGCCGACCGCGATCTGGCCCAGTTGACTGCCGATCGCCTGGCCGTCGCGCTGCAGTACCTTGCCCCGAAGCGGGCGATGACGGCGCTGGCCCATGTCGTCGCCAATTGGCGCGGCGGGGCGCCGACCACGGCGATCATCCGCGGCTTCGTCGCCCGGTACGGCGTCGAGATGGCCGAAGCCGCCGAACCCGACATCGCGCGCTACGCGAGCTTCAACGACTTCTTCACCCGCGCACTCAAGCCAGGTGCCAGGCCGCTGGCCGCGAGCGATCTGGTCAGCCCTGTTGATGGCGCGATCAGCCAGTTCGGCGCCATCGAGGGTGACCAGGTCTTCCAGGCCAAGGGTCATCGCTACAGCACGACGGCGCTGGTCGGCGGCGATGCCGCGCTCGCCGCACCATATGCCGGCGGCCACTTCGCCACGCTCTACCTGAGCCCGAAGGACTACCACCGCATCCACATGCCCTGCGCGGGCAGGCTGACGCGCATGATCCACGTACCCGGCGAGCTGTTCTCGGTCAACCCGACGACCGCGCGCGGCGTGCCCGGCCTGTTCGCGCGCAACGAGCGCGTGGTCTGCGTGTTTAGCGGCGATCGCGGCCCTTGGATCCTGGTCCTCGTCGGGGCCACGATCGTCGGCAGCATGGCCACCGTCTGGCACGGCATCGTCAACCCGCCGCGCCCCGGCCGGCTTCGTGAGTGGCGCTATGACGAGCGCGAAGTCCGCCTTGCGCAGGGCGATGAGATGGGCCGCTTCCTGCTCGGCTCGACGGTGGTGCTGCTGTTCCCGCCGGGGCGCCTGAGGTTCGATCCGGGATGGGCGCCGGGGGGCTCGATCCGGATGGGCGAGGCGATGGCGTCCGTGGCCGGCTGAACGTTCGCGTGCGCCCGCCGCCCTGACGCACCGATGTCGCCGGGCCCTGTCCATCACCTCGCGGGTGTGCCCTCATGCCGAGGCCGATCGCCTGTCGCAAAATGTTCGCTGGGCTGACGTCTGACCCGGGAGACCACCACCATGGAACGCGCCAATTCCACCTCGGGCCTGCAACCGCATCAATTGGTCCGTCGCACCGTGGCCCTGGTGCTGGCCGGCGGCAGAGGTTCACGCCTGAAGCAGTTGACTGCCAAGCGCGCCAAGCCGGCGGTGTACTTCGGCGGCAAGTTCCGCATCGTCGACTTTGCATTGTCGAACTGCGTCAATTCGGGCATCCGACGCATCGGGGTCGTGACCCAGTACAAGAGCCATTCGCTTCTGCGCCACATCCAGCGCGGCTGGAGCTTCCTGCGCGCCGAGCTGAATGAAACCGTCGACCTGATGCCGGCGCAGCAGCGCATCGACGAGGAGCATTGGTATCGCGGCACCGCCGACGCGGTGTTCCAGAACCTGGACATCGTCCAGTCCTCCAGACCGGAGTACATCGTCGTGCTCGCCGGCGACCACGTCTACAAGATGGACTACTCGCTGATGCTCGAAGACCATGTGCTGCACGGTGCCGGCTGCACGGTGGGGTGCATCGAAGTGGCGCGTGCCGAGGCCAGCGCATTCGGTGTGATGGCGGTGGACGACTCGCGCAAGATCACCAGTTTCGTCGAGAAGCCGGCCGATCCGCCGACGATGCCCGGCAAGCCCGAGATCTCGCTGGCCAGCATGGGGATCTACGTCTTCGATGCCGCGTACCTTTACAAGCTGCTCGAAGAAGACCTCGCGAATCCGGCCTCGAGCCACGATTTCGGCAAGGACGTGATCCCGCGCACGGTGGCCGAGGGCCGCGCATTGGCGCATCCGTTCAGCATGAGTTGCATCGCCAACCCCAACGGCGCGCCACCGTATTGGCGCGACGTCGGCGCCATCGATAGCTTCTGGGCGGCCAACCTCGACCTGGCGTCGATCAACCCCGAGCTCGACATCTACGACACCGATTGGCCGATCTGGACCTACCAGCGCCAGTTGCCGCCTGCCAAGTTCATCCCCGACCGCAACGGCTCGCACGGCATGACGGTCAACACGCTGGTCTCCGGCGGCTGCATCATCAGCGGCTCGCACGTCGCCAACTCGGTGTTCTTCTCCAACGTGCGCGTCGACTCGTTCTGCAACATCGAGCAGGCGGTGGTGCTGCCGGGCGTGACGATCGAACGCAACTGCCGCATCCGCAAGGTGGTGATCGACCGCGGCTGCGTGCTGCGCGAAGGCCTGGTCGTCGGCGAGGACCCTGTGGCCGACGCAGCGCGCTTCGAGCGCACCGAAGGCGGCGTCGTCCTGATCACGCGCGACATGCTGGCCAAGCTGTGAAGGCGGTGGGCTCGCCGCGCCGCAATGCGAGTGCATTGCGCGTGCTGCATGTCGGCGCCGAGATCTTCCCGCTGCTCAAGACCGGCGGCCTGGCCGATGTGCTGGGGGCGCTGCCGGCCGCGCTGGTCCAGGCCGGCGCCGACGCGCGCGTGTTGCTGCCGGCATTTCCGGCGCTCGAGACCGCGCTCGGCGGCGTGCGTGAAGTCGCGCGAATCGCACCGCCGTGGGGTGGCACAGCAGCGCAATTGCTCACCGGCCGCTTCGCGGCCGCGCCCCTGCGCAGCGTGCCGATCTACCTGCTGCGCGAAAGCGCACTCTATGGGCGGCCAGGCAATCCGTACAGCGACGCCGGCGGCGCGGCGTACGCCGACAACCATCGCCGCTTCGCCTTGCTGGGCCTGGCCGCGGCCCGCCTGGCCGAAGGGTTTGACCGCGACTGGGTGCCCCAGGTCGTGCACGGCCACGACTGGCACGCCGGCCTGGCCCCCGCCTACCTCGCGTTCTCACGGAGCGCAGGCGCCAGCCGCGTGGGCAGCGTGTTCACGGTGCACAACCTGGCCTACCAGGGCTTGTTCCCGGCAACGGTGTTCGATGAGCTGGGTTTGCCGGCGTCGGCCTACACCCTGCACGGCGTCGAGTTTCACGACCAGGTCTCGTTCATGAAGGCGGCGCTGCACTATGCCGACCGCGTCACCACCGTGAGCCCGAGCTACGCCCGTGAAATCCAGTCCGTCGAACTCGGTTGCGGCCTTGACGGTCTGCTGCGCGCACGCAGCGAGATTCTGTCGGGCATCCTGAACGGCGTCGACGAGACGGTGTGGAACCCGAAGACCGACGCCGCCATCGCCCGCTCTTTCGACGCTGCCGATCTGGCGGGGAAGGCCGCCTGCAAGGCCGCGCTGCAGCGCGAATGTGGCCTCGACGTGCAAAGCAGGGCGCCGTTGTTCACGGTGGTCAGCCGCCTGACGGAGCAGAAGGGGCTGAATCTGGTGGCCGGACTGGTGTCGGCGATCACCGATCGCGGCGGCCAGCTGGTCGTGCTCGGCAGCGGCGATGCGGCGCTGGAAGAGGCGTTTTCACGCGCGGCCCAGGCCCAGCCGCGCCTGGTGGCACTGCGCCAGGGCTACGACGAGGCGCTGTCGCATCGCATCTTCGCCGGCAGCGACGTGACCCTGGTGCCGTCGCGCTTCGAACCCTGTGGCCTGACCCAGTTGTACGCGCTGAAGTACGGCAGCCTGCCGCTGGTGCGCCGCACCGGCGGCCTGGCCGACACGGTGGTCGATTGCACGCTCGAAGACCTCGCCGACGAGCGTGCGACCGGCATCGTGTTCGAACGCTTCGAGGCAGAAGATCTCACGCGCGCGCTGCGCCGCGCCTTTGCGCTGTGGGCGCGGCCGCGCGATTGGCGCGCGGTGAGGCGCCGCGCCATGGCGCAGCACTTCGGCTGGGACAGTGCCGCGGCAAGCTACCTGGCGCTGTATCGAACTCTGGTCAGTGCTTGAGCTCGAAGCGCACGCCCCGAAACACCAGCACGGTGGATTTGAGGCCGATCTGCTCGACCGTCAGGCCCTCGAGCGGCTGATCGCCTTCGCGAAAGACCTGGCCGTTCAGGATCACGATGCGGCTGGCAGCGGCCGGTGAGTAGACCGAGCCACCGACCGCCAGTGCCGGCAGTTGGGCGCGCAAATCGGCGGGCAACTCGGCCAGCGATACGGCCGGCGGCGCCGGGCTGGCCGCCGATGCGCCGGCCGTCGCTTTCGGCGCCCGCGCGCTCGTTGGCGCGGGTGATGTCGATACCTGCGGTGCTGCGTTGACGGCCGCCGCCGTCGGCGGCGCGATCGCGGGCGGGTGTGGCTGCGGCGGCGGCATTGCGGCCGGCACCTCGACAAGGCGCGGCATCGGAGGCGCGGGCGGCGGCGCTGGCGCGGCAACCGGCGCGGCAACCGGCGCTGGGGCGACCGGCGCGGGCAAGCGATCTGGTTCGGGCAGGCGCACCGGCTCGACCCTCGTCGCGCCCAACCAGGCCCAAACCAGCCCTGCCAGCAGCACCGCCAGCAACGCCAGCAGCATCCACCTCAATCCCCGCGACGGCGACCGGGCGCCTTCGGCGTCGGCGTCGCCTTGGGCATACAGGTCTGGCACGGCGGCGGCGTCGCGCGCGCGTTCGGCGTCGGCCTTTCTCAGCGCATCGAGGATGTACGACATCAGTGGTTGCCGGTGAGCCGCGGCTCGTTGCGCGCGCCGGCGGGGTCGACAGCACGTGCCAGTTGCATGAAGGTGGCGGGTCCGGCCAGGCCGTCGGCCTGGATGCCATTGGCCAGTTGGAAGGCCTGCACGCGCGATTTCAGCGCCGCGTCGTAACGCTGCGCCCCGGCCGGTGCCGGTTCGCCGCGCAAGGCCGCCAGTTGCGCGGCGAGTTGATCAACCAGGGCCCCATCGTCGCCATCGCCGACCGCGCGCCGGTAGCCGGCCGGCGCGCGCCAGTAGGTGGCAAAGCCACCCTGCCACAGGCTGGCCAGTGACACCAGCGCGACTGTCACGTTCTGCCCGCCCAATTTCAGCGTGGCACTGCGCTCGTCGAGCGCGACCAGCAAGACGTACAAGGGGCGGCCAGTCTCGTCGCGCAGGGTCAGCAAACCCGGCCGATCGAGCTGGCGGATCAACGCGAGGCCGCCGTTGCTGCTCTTGAAACATTGCCATGCCGAGCCGGTGCTGCCGGCGCAGGGATCGGGTGCATTCGCATCGGGGCCGCCGGCGGGCCACAGCGGCGCCAGCTCGCGCCAGGCATCGGCCTCGCGCCGCAGCGGGGTTGCAAACCGCGTCGTCAATTCGGCAGCGGTGATGAAGACCGGTGCGGCAACGGCCACCGGGCCCGATGCCGCGGTGACAGAGGAACCCGCTACCGCTGACGCGGCCGATGCCGCCGGGCCCAGCGCGTTGGCCTTCAATGCGGACGAGGACGGCTCCAGCGGCGGGTCGCGCTGCAACCACAACGCGGCGCCACTGGCCAGCGCCGCACCCAGGGCCAGACCCAGGCCCCATGGCGTCAGGCGGCGCAGGCGTTGCAGACGCTCATCAGGCCCGAAGACTTCGGCCGCGGCCCGCTCGACGATCCGGTGGTCGACGCGCACCACGCCGTCGGCATAGGCACCGAGCAAGGCGCGATCGGCCAGCAGGTTGATGCGCCGCGGAATGCCGCGCGAACGCTGGTGGATATGCAGCATCGCGCGCCGTGTGAACGGATTGGCGGTGGCCAGCCCGGCCACGCCCATGCGGTGCTGCAGGTACTTGGCGGTCTCGCGCTCGCTCAGCGCGTCGAGGTGGTAACGCGCGATCACACGTTGCGCCAATTGCTCCAGCTCGGGCCGGGCCAGCATCGTGCGCAGTTCGGGCTGGCCGATGAGCACGATCTGCAGCAGCTTGCGCTGGTTGGTCTCCAGGTTGGTCAACAGGCGCAACTGCTCCAGCACGTCGCTCGACAGGTTTTGCGCCTCGTCGATGATCAGCACGTTGTTCACGCCGACGGCGTGGGTCTTGAGCAGGAAGGTGTTCAGCGGGTCGAGGTAGTCCTTCACCGTCGCCTGGCCCAGGCCGTCGTGCGTGTAGGGCACATGGAACTCGTCGCACACCGTCTTCAGCAACTCGAGTGACGTCAGCTTGGGGTTGAAGATGTAAGCCACGTCGCAGTGCCTGGGAATCTGCTCGAGCAGGCAGCGGCAGACGGTGGTCTTGCCGGCGCCGATCTCGCCGGTCAGCAACACGAAGCCACCGCCGGCGCCCTTGACGCCGTACAGCAGGTGCGCCAGCGCCTCGCGGTGGCGCCCGCTCATGTACAGGTAGCGCGGGTCCGGCGCGATCGAGAAGGGCTCGTGCTTGAAGCCGAAGAATGACGCGTACATGGGCGCGGAGGATAGCGCCGCCGCCCTCAGCCGAGCAGGCCGCGCGTCTCGATGAAGCGCACCACCGTGGCCAGGCCGTCGCCGCTGCGCAGATTGGTCATGACATAGGGCCGGCTGCTGGCATGCAGCGGGCGCATGCGCCGGGTGTCGGCTTCCATTACCGCCAGGTCGGCGCCGACATGCGGCGCGAGGTCGGTCTTGTTGATGACCAGCAGGTCGCTCTTGGTGATGCCGGGGCCGCCCTTGCGCGGGATCTTCTCGCCCCCGGCGACGTCGATCACGTACAGGGTCAAGTCCGACAACTCGGGGCTGAACGTGGCGGCCAGGTTGTCGCCACCGGATTCGATGAACACGATGTCGGCGTCGGGAAACTTGTCGAGCATGCGGTCGATGGCCTCGAGGTTGATGCTGGCATCTTCGCGGATCGCGGTGTGGGGGCAACCGCCAGTCTCCACGCCCATGATGCGTTCGGGGGCCAGCGCGCCGGCCACGGTTAGCAGGCGTTGGTCCTCCTTGGTGTAGATGTCGTTGGTGACGACCACCAGGTCCCAACGCTCGCGCATCGCCTTGCACAGCTTCTCGACCAGGGTGGTCTTGCCCGAACCGACCGGGCCGCCGACGCCCACGCGCAGCGGAGGCAATTTCTTCGTGCGGCCGGCGATGTGGTGCATGACGGTCATGAGCGGAACAACCTCGAGTACTGGGTTTCGTGTTGGGACGACAGGATAGCGAGCATCGGCGTGAAGGCCTGGCGCTCGTCGTCGGGCAGGGCGAGGGCCGCATCGACGACGGCCGGCAAGGTAGCGCACAGGGTGCCGAGGATGCGTTGGCCGGCGCTCTGACCGAGCGACATCGACTTGAGCGCCGCCTGCACCATGTTTTCGGCCCAGCCGAAGCCGAAGGCCAGCAGCGCGTCGGATGTGTCGGCGCCGCTTTGGGCCACGCCCAATGCGAAGGCGATCGGCCAGGTGGGGGTGGGCGCGAGTTGCGCCAGCGTGGCCAGGCGCGCGTCGTCCGGTGCGCGCCGGCGCAGCCAGTCGTGCGTCGAGCGGCCCATCTGTTCGGCCTGGCGCCGCAGTTCGCCGGTTTCACGTGTCGCCAGGGCCCAGCCATTGAGCCGGGCGATGCGTGCCGCGTCGTGTGCTGTCCAGGCCGCGATCGCCTGCGCCAGCAGCGGCAGTTCGCTGCGGCCGAGCACCAGGTGCAGCTGATCGACCAACCACGACGATGCGCTGGCCTCGTCGTGCACGGCGCCGGCCTCGATCGCTGACTCCAGCCCTTCGGAATAACTAAAGCCGCCGACCGGCAGGGCCGGCGAGGCCAGCCACAGCAGTTGCAGTAGCGCGGTCGGGTTCATCGGTCGGCGTGGCGGCTCATCGGTGCGAGCCATCGCTGTGTGACATCGCCATCCATCGTGACCTTGGGCGACGCGGCATCGACGCAAGTTCAGTGATCGTGGTGATGGGTATGTCCGTCACCATGTTTGTGGTCGTGGTCGTGGTCGTGGTCGTGCTCATGCGCATCGGCCGCATGGCCGTGATCGTGTACGCCGTGCGGCGCATGCGCCGGCAGCGCGCTCGCATAGGCGCCGCCCTCGGGCTCGAACGGTGCGCTGACCTCGTCGACGATCAGGTGCATCGAACGCAGCATCGAGGCCAGCACCGGGTCGGGCTCGAGTTGCAGGTGGTTGGCCCGTACTTCGAGCGCTACGTGACGGTTGCCGAGGTGGTAGGCCGCACGTGGCAAATCGAGCGGCGTGCCGTGCTCTGGGCAAGCACTGACGCGCAGCACCGCCTGCGGCGCCGCAACCACGCGCACCAGCGAGCCATCCTCGGTCACCAGTACGTCGCCGCCGCGCACCACGCTGCCGCGCGGCAGGAACACGCCGAGCGCACGGCCCGCACTGTCGGTCGCATCGAAGCGGCTCTTCTGGCGGGTGTCCCAGTCGAGCTCGACGCTGGCGGCGCGCTTGAGCAGTACCGGGGCCAGGCCGCGCCCCTGGGCGATCTTCTTGTTGACGATGAGCATGGCCGGATTATCGATCCCTGGTGCCGCGAGCATCGGACGATGAGATGAGGACGCGTCATCGGCACTCGAAGCGCGCATCTGAGCGAACACATCCGACGCCAGCAAGATGTCATATCTGGTAATCACACATGAGCTCACACGTGGTTCAACAAGCTTCAGCACGTGAGCATCGGCGTGCTTGTGAGCACTCGATGTGACCGACGTAAGTGTTGCGCGCCAAGTGCATGGAATCCGTTGTTCGCGACTAGATTGCCGCCATCCGATGGCTTTACCGATCTTCTATGGAGGTCATTGGTGCCGTTGCTCAGCGCTGGTGTGCGGCGAGGTCCTGTACCTCGCCGCTCGCCGAGGAGCGCTGGGCGAGATCGCACAACGACCCTCTGGAAGGATTGAAGATGAATCGAGTGATTGGGACACGACGCTTTCGACTGTCGGCCATCGCGCTGGCCGGCGGCATGCTGTTCGGATGCGGTGGCGCGACGGACACCGCCTCGCCTCCGACGGAGCATCTCGCATCGGTGCAGGTGAGCGAAACCGCCACCATGCTGTCGGTCAAGACCACGCTCCCTGCGGGAAGCACGTCGACGCACAGCGAGATGCAGTCGATGCTCTACACCTTTGCGGCATCGATCAGCGGCCCTGATGCCCGCTTGCCCCTGAATGGGACCTTGGTGCTCAAGGGCGAGCGCAACGATGACGGCAGTACCGAGGTCGAAGGCCGCCTGATTCCCGGCGGTGTCGGTGCACCGACTGCGGCGCCGGGTGAAGCTGCATCGGCGCCCACCAGTGTCGATCTCCAGGCCCAGCTCGACGCGCAGCGCACTGCCTTGAAGAGTGCACTGCGGACAGACATCGACGCGTTGTCCGCCACGCTGAAACTTGCACTCGCCAATGGTGCGGTGGCTGGCGCCAAGGAGCCGAGCGCCGCCCAGACGGAGGCGTTGGCCGCATTCAAGGCTGCGTTCAGCCAGCGGCTCGCACAGTACCGCACGGCGCTGAGCGCCTTGAGTGCGGGTGGCGCCGTCGACACGAGCAGTGGTACGCCATCGCCAAAGCCGAGCGGCGAAGGCGATCGAACGACCACCAGGGGCTATGAAGTCGAAGGCACGATCGATGCGACCGGCGTCGTCAACCTGACGATCAAGCTCGGCGACAAGAGCAGAGTCCTCGCGACCGGCAAAGCGGACGCCGATGGCGCCATGAGCGGAACGCTGACCGGACCGGCCAGCACCGACACCGGGACCTGGCATGCACAGGCAGCCGGTGCAGCGCCGCCACCGCCACCGCCGCCACCACCGCCGCCGCCGCCGCCGCCGCCACCGCCACCGCCACCGCCACCGCCACCGCCACCGCCACCGCCAGCCGCCGCCGCCGCCGCCGCCGCCGCCGCCGCCGCCGCCGCCGCCGCCGCCGCCGACGTGCACGACGCCGGCACCCTTGCCGCAGGTGCGCACGCAAGCGTGCCCCACCGGCACGACCGGCACCTACCAGCAGAGCAGGGCCTACGTTGCCGCGCCTGCGCCGACGTGCTGGGTGGCCGGCACGACATGGCTGCCAGCTGCTGCGCCGGCTGGTGCGTGCGTGACGCCGCCGCCGCCGCCGCCTCCACCTCCGCCTCCGCCGCCGCCGCCGCCGCCGCCGCCGCCGTCCGCCAGTGGGTGATGTTGCCGCAGGTGCCATCGTCTACAGCGCCAACTGTGCGGGTTGCCATTACCCCGATCCGACGAACAACCCCCAGAACGTCAAGAAGGGCGTGACCACGACGGCGCTGACCGCGGCCTACCAGAAGGTTGGAGAAATGAATCGGTTCCTGAGCACGGGTGGCAGCCCGCTTTCCGCGACTCAGAACCTGAACTTGGCGGCATACATCAAGACCTTCGTGCCTTGATGCACATGCAGGATCGGATCGGATTGTTGTGATGCGCTGAGCCGGGGTGCCGAACACTCCGGCCGTTGGCGCAGCGACGATTCACCGGGTCGGAGCGGCGAGCGACGTTTACGTCGTCTGCAGCTCCGACCCCTTGTCGTTGTCTCTGATCGCCGCGGCTGTGCCGGCAGGCTTCAGAACAGGAAGTAGCGCTGCGCCATCGGCAGCACCTTGGCCGCCTCGCAGGTCAGCAACTGGCCGTCGGCGCGCACTTCGTAGGTCTGGGCGTCGATCTGCATCACCGGCAGGTAGTCGTTGTGCAGCATGTCGGTCTTCTTCACCGTGCGGCAGGCCTTCACCGCGGCCAGGCGCTTGTGCAGGCCGTAGCCCTCGGCCACGCCCGAGGCCAGCGCAGACTGGCTGACGAAGCTGAGAGACGTGCGCGCCAGGGCGCCGCCGAAAGCGCCGAACATCGGCCGGTAATGCACCGGCTGCGGCGTCGGGATGCTGGCATTCGCGTCGCCCATCGCGGCCGCCGCGATGAAGCCGCCTTTCATCACCAGGCTCGGCTTGACCCCGAAGAAGGCTGGGCGCCAGAACACCAGGTCGGCCCACTTGCCAGCCTCGATGCTGCCGACCTCGTGCGCGATGCCTTGTGCGACGGGCCGGGTTGATGGTCAGCTTGGCGATGTAGCGCTTGGCGCGGAAGTTGTCATTCTTCGCGCCGTCACCGGGCAGGGCACCGCGCTGGGTCTTCATCTTGTGCGCCGTCTGCCAGCAGCGCAGGGTGACTTCGCCGACGCGGCCCATGGCCTGGCTGTCGGAGCTGAACATGCTGATTGCGCCGAGGTCGTGCAGGATGTCCTCGGCGGCGATGGTCTCGCGGCGGATCCGGCTTTCGGCGAAGGCCAGGTCTTCGGCGATGCCGGCGTCGAGATGGTGGCAGACCATCAGCATGTCGAGGTGCTCGTCGAGCGTGTTGACGGTGTAGGGCCGGGTCGGGTTGGTCGAGGAGGGCAGCACGTTGGCCTCGCCGACGACGCGCATGATGTCGGGCGCGTGGCCACCGCCGGCACCTTCGGTGTGGAAGCTGTGGATCGTGCGGCCCTTGAAGGCGGCGATGGTGTCCTCGACGAAGCCGCTCTCGTTCAGCGTGTCGGTGTGGATCGCGACCTGGGTGTCGGATTCTTCGGCCACCGAGAGGCAGCAGTCGATCGCCGCCGGCGTCGTGCCCCAATCCTCGTGCAACTTCAGGCCGACCGCGCCGGCCTCGACCTGCTGGCGCAGCGCTTCGGGCCGGCTGGCGTTTCCCTTGCCCATGAAGCCCAGGTTCATCGGGAAGGCATCGGCCGCGCGCAACATCTGGGCGATGTTCTCCGGCCCCGGCGTGCAGGTGGTGGCGAAGGTGCCAGTGGCCGGGCCGGTGCCGCCGCCGAGCATGGTCGTCGTGCCCGCCATCAGCGCCTCCTCGATCTGCTGCGGGCAGATGAAGTGGATGTGCGTGTCGACGGTGCCGGCGGTGACGATCAGGCCTTCGGCGGCGATGATCTCGGTGCCCGGGCCGATGACGATGTCCACGCCCGGCATCACGTCCGGGTTGCCGGCCTTGCCGATCGCAACGATGCGGCAGCCCTTCAAGCCGATGTCGGCCTTGACGATGCCCCAATGGTCGAGGATCAGCGCGTTGGTGATCACGCAATCGCAGGCCTCGTGCGGGTGCGGGCCATTGACCCGCTGCGACTGTCCCATGCCGTCGCGGATGGTCTTGCCGCCGCCGAACTTGACCTCCTCGCCGTAGACGGTGAAGTCACGCTCGACCTCGATGATCAACTCGGTATCGGCCAGGCGCACGCGGTCACCGGTGGTCGGGCCGAACATCTCGGCGTAGGCGCGGCGACCGATGGTGGCCATCAAAGTCTCCCTTGCACCAGGCCGCGAAAGCCGTAGACCGCGCGATCGCCGGCGTAGTCGACCAACTCGACGGTGCGCTGCTGGCCGGGCTCGAAGCGCACCGCGGTGCCCGACGCGATGTTCAGCCGCATGCCGCGCGCGGCGGCGCGGTCGAAGCGCAGGCCGGCATTGGTCTCGGCGAAGTGGTAATGCGAGCCGACCTGGATCGGCCGGTCGCCGGCGTTCTCGACCACCAGCGTGATCGCACGCCGGCCGGCGTTGATCTCGATGTCGGCACCGTCGGTGAAGAGTTCGCCCGGGGTCATGCTCATGCCGTCCTCATGCAATGGGTTGGTGCACGGTCACCAGCTTGGTGCCATCGGGGAAGGTGGCCTCGACCTGGATCTCGGCGATCATCTCGGCCACGCCGTCCATCACATCGCCGCGCGCGAGCACCGTCTTGCCTTCGCTCATCAGCGCGGCCACGCTCTTGCCGTCGCGCGCACCCTCCATGATCGCGGCGCTGATCAGGCCACGGCCTCGGGGTAATTGAGCTTGAGCCCGCGCGCGCGACGGCGCTCGGCCAGCAGCGCGGCAGTGAAGAGCAGCAGCTTGTCTTTCTCGCGCGGGGTCAGCTCCAACGGTGGCTCCTGGGGCGTGTCTGTCGTGGTGCGCAGCTTAGGGCAGTTTGCGCAGCGATCGCCATTCAAGCAAGGGCTGTGCCCCGCGCAGGGGCGAAGGCGACGCCACCGATTGGTGCATGCGCCGCGTTCGGTGCTGGCACGGTCGTTGCAAACGTCACGTTCGGCACTCATGCCCACCAACCCACAGGAGCGAGAAGCAATGAAGTCAATCCACCGCCGCGCCGGCCTCAAGCTGCTGGCCGCTGCCCTCATCACTGCCGGCGTCGTCTCGCCGGCCCTGGCGCAGAGCACCATCAAGGTCGGCGTGCTGCACTCGCTGTCGGGCACGATGGCGATCTCGGAAACGGTGCTGAAGGACACCGTGCTGATGGCCATCGACGAGATCAACGCCAAGGGCGGCCTGCTCGGCAAGAAGCTCGAGCCGGTGGTCGTCGACCCGGCCTCGAACTGGCCGCTGTTCGCCGAGAAGGCCAAGCAGCTGATCGGCCAGGACAAGGTCGTCGGTGACCTTCGGCTGCTGGACCAGCGTCAGCCGCAAGTCGGTGCTGCCGGTGTTCGAGGAGATGAACAGCCTGCTGTTCTACCCGGTGCAGTACGAAGGCGAAGAGCTGAGCAAGAACGTGTTCTACACCGGCGCCGCGCCGAACCAGCAGGCCATTCCCGCGGTCGAGTACCTGATGAGCAAGGCCGGCGGCGGCGCCAAGCGCTGGGTGCTGCTGGGCACCGACTACGTCTACCCGCGCACCACCAACAAGATCCTGCGCGCCTTCCTGCACAGCAAGGGCGTGAAGGACGAGGACATCGACGAGAAGTACACCCCGTTCGGCCACAGCGACTACCAGACCATCGTCGCCGACATCAAGAAGTTCGCGGCCGGCGGCAAGACCGCGGTGGTCTCGACCATCAACGGCGACTCCAACGTGCCCTTCTACAAGGAACTCGGCAACGCCGGCCTGAAGGCCAAGGACGTGCCGGTGGTGGCGTTCTCGGTCGGTGAGGAAGAACTGCGCGGCGTCGACACCAAGCCGCTGGTCGGCCACCTCGCGGCGTGGAACTACTTCCAGTCGATCAAGACCCCGGCCAACACCGAGTTCATCAAGAAGTGGAGCGACTACGCCAAGGCCAAGGGCATCGCCGGCCACAAGGACAAGCCGCTGACGAACGACCCGATGGAAGCCACCTACATCGGCATCAACATGTGGGCGCAGGCGGTCGAAGAAGGCCGGCAGCACCGACACCGACAAGGTGATCGCGGCGATGGCCGGCCAGACCTTCACCGGCGCCGAGCGGCATCACCTCGAAGATGGACGAGAAGAACCACCACCTGCACAAGTCGGTGTTCATCGGCGAGATCAAGGCCGACGGCCAGTTCAACGTGGTCTGGAAGACGCCCGGCCCGGTCAAGGCCCAGCCGTGGAGCCCGTTCATCCCCGAGAACAAGGGCAAGAAGGACGAGCCGGTGATCGTGGCGGCCAAGTCTTGATCGGCGTCTGAACCTGTCTGCCGCAGTCGCGGCGGACGGGCCCCTGCGCGGCGCAACCGAGGCGCCGCGCCCACCGGCCAGTTTCCCGCGCAGACTGCGCCTGCATTGCGATGTCCGTTCGATTTCCCTTGCGCTGGCTGATCTGGCTGACGGCGGCGCTGTCGT
This sequence comes from uncultured beta proteobacterium, assembly GCA_963779435.1. Lineage (GTDB taxonomy): Bacteria > Pseudomonadota > Gammaproteobacteria > Burkholderiales > Burkholderiaceae_C > CADEEN01. The sequence continues at coordinate 44,602 of CAVZYL010000015.1, forward strand.
GCGCGGCGCCGGCCTCGGCGCTGACGCCGCAGCAGGCGCGCGCGCTCGTCGCCGGCGAGACCGAGACGCGCATCGCGGCGCTGAACGAGCTGCTGGTCGGCGCCGACGAGAAGACCGTCGGCGCTGATCCAGGCGCTGTCCGACGACGCGGTGAAGTTCAGCGCGACACGCGGTCTATCGTGATGAAGGACGGCAAGGGCTACGACCCGGTCACCGGCGCCGAGCTGGCGGTGCCCGACGGCGCCGAAGACGTGGTCAACAACAACCAGATGCGCGGCGAGCTCGACGCGGCGCTGGCATCGATCAAGCTGCTTCGCGCCGGACGTCACGCGTGCGCGCCGAGGCCGTCAAGACGCTGCAGGCCGAGCCCGACGAAGCCAAGCTGCCGCTGATCGAGAAGGCCTAGGCGGCCGAGACCGTGCCGCGCGATCAAGGCAGCGCTCGGCCACGCTGCGCTCGGCCATGCTGCTCGGCAGCGCCGACAAGGCCAAGCGCCTGGCCGCCGCGCACGGCGCTCGGCGCCAGCGGCACGCCGGCCACCAAGACGCTGCTGCTCGAGCGGCTGAAGGTCGAGACCGACGCCGACGTGCAAGGCCGCGCATCGGCGTCGCGCTGACGCGCGATCGAAGGCCGCCTGGCCTGGGGCGAGCGCCTGGGCGTGATCTTCACCGGCATCAGCCTGGGCTCGATCCTGCTGCTGGTCGCGCTGGGCCTGGCGATCACCTACGGCCTGATGGGCGTGATCAACATGGCGCACGGCGAGCTGATGATGATCGGCGCCTACGCCACCTACGTGGTGCAGAACCTGTTCAAGGCCTACCTGCCCGGCGCCTTCGACTGCCTACGTGCTGGTGGCGATCCCGGTGTCGTTCCTCGCCGCGGCGCTGGTCGGCGCGGTGCTCGAGCGCAGCGTGATCCGCTGGCTCTACGGCCGGCCGCTCGAGACGCTGCTCGCCACCTGGGGCATCAGCCTGATGCTGCTGCAGGCGGTGCGCACGATCTTCGGCGCGCAGAACGTGCCGTCGAGAACCCGGCCTGGCTGTCGGGCGGCGTGCAGGTGATGAGCAACCTGACGCTGCCGCTACAACCGCATCGCGATCATCGTCTTCGCGGTGCTGGTGCTGGCCGGCGTATGGCGCTGCTGATCGCGCGCACGCGGCTGGGCCTGTTCGTGCGCGGCGTGACGCAGAACCGCCGGATGGCCGCCTGCATGGGCGTCAACACCGCGCGCATCGACACCTATGCGTTCGCGCTCGGCTCGGGCATCGCCGGGCTGGCCGGCTGCGCGCTGTCGCAGGTCGGCAACGTCGGGCCCGACCTCGGCCAGGGCTACATCGTCGACTCGTTCATGGTCGTCGTGCTGGGCGGCGTCGGCCAGCTCGCCGGCACCGTCTACGCCGCGCTCGGCCTGGGCGTGCTGAACAAGCTGCTCGAAGGCTGGCCGGGCGCGGTGCTGGCCAAGATCATGGTGCTGGTGTTCATCGTCATCTTCATCCAGAAGCGGCCGCAGGGCATCTTCGCGATGAAGGGCCGGAGCGCGGAAGCATGAACGCGATGCCAGTGCCGCTCTGCGTGCCCTGCCGCGCCGCGCGCCTTGCCGCGGCGCCGCGCAACGGTTCCTGCTCAGCGCCATGACGCTGGAGCGCGGCTGGCCGGCGTGCTCGCTGCATCGCTCGTCGCGGTGCTGGTGCCGGTGCTCAACCTGGCTGGTGCCGACGGGCAGCGCGTTCCACCTGTCGCGACTACGCGGTCAGCCTGGTCGGCAAGATCATGTGCTACGCGATCTGCGCGCTGGCGATGGACCTGATCTGGGGCTACACCGGCATCCTGTCGCTCGGCCACGGCCTGTTCTTCGCGCTCGGCGGCTATGCGATGGGCATGTACCTGATGCGCCAGATCGGCCGCGACGGCCAGTACCGCATGCCGATGCCCGACTTCATGGTGTTCCTGAACTGGAAGGCCTTCCCCTGGCACTGGGCGCTGTCAGCGATCAGCTTCGTCGCGCAGATGCTGCTGGTGCGTGCTGGTGCCGGGCCTGCTGGCCTTCGTGTTCGGCTACTTCGCGTTCCGCTCGCGCATCAAGGGCGTGTACTTCTCGATCATCACGCAGGCGATGACCTTCGCCGCGATGCTGCTGTTCTTCCGCAACGAGACCGGCTTCGGCGGCAACAACGGCTTCACCGACTTCAAGCGCATCCTCGGCATGCCGATCGCCACGCCAGCGATGCGCATGACGCTGTTCGTGATCACCGGCCTGACGCTGATCGGCTTCTTCCTGATGGCGCGCTGCCATCGTGAACAGCAAGTTCGGCCGCGTGCTGCAGGCCATCCGCGACGCCGAGACGCGCGTCATGTTCACCGGCTACGACCCGGTGGCGCTACAAGCTCACGATCTGGACGCTGTCGGCCGTGATGTGCGGCGTCGCCGGCGCGCTGTACGTGCCGCAGGTGGGCATCATCAACCCGAGCGAGATGAGCCCGGCGGCCGGCATCGAGATCGCGATCTGGGCCGCGGTGGGCGGGCGCGCGCACGCTGATCGGGCCGATCGTCGGCGCCTTCTTCGTCAACGGCGCCAAGAGCTGGTTCACGGCGGCCTTCCCCGAGTTCTGGCTGTACTTCCTGGGCGCGCTGTTCATCGCGGTGACGCTGTTCCTGCCGCAACGGCATCTGATCGGCCTGCGTGCAAGCGCAAGGAGGAGCGCGCATGACGCCCGACCTGATGGAAGCCGGCGCCGGCGCGCGAGCCGGCGCGAGGCGCGGCGCACGCGGCCAAGCCGGCGGGCGCAGGCCGGCTTCGGCCGCATCGTCAGCCGGCGAGCCCGACTTCACGCACGGCGTGGCGCTCTACCTCGACGACATCACGCGTCAGCTTCGACGGCTTCAAGGCGCTCAACGCAGCTGTGCCTGACCATCAACGCCGGCGAGCTGCGCTGCATCATCGGCCCCAACGGCGCCGGCAAGACGACGATGATGGACGTGCATCACCGGCAAGACCCGGCCCGACGCGGGCAAGGTCTTCTTCGGCACCACCATCGACCTGCTGCGCCTGCGCGAGCACGAGATCGCGCAGATCGGCATCGGCCGCAAGTTCCAGAAGCCCACGGTGTTCGAGCAGCTCAGCGTGTTCGAGAACCTCGAGCTGGCGCTGAAGGCCGACCGCCGCGTGCGCGCCTCGCTGTTCTCGCGCCTGACCGGCGCGCAGCTCGACCGCATCGGCGAGGTGCTGACCCTGATCCACCTCGAAGGACGAGGCGCAGCGCACCGCCGGCCTGCTCAGCCACGGCCAGAAGCAGTGGCTCGAGATCGGCATGCTGCTGATGCAGGACCCGAAGCTGCTGCTGCTCGACGAGCCGGTGGCCGGCATGACCGACGAAGAGACCGAGCGCACCGCCGAGCTGTTCCTCTCGCTCGAAGGCAAGCACTCGCTGGTGGTGGTCGAGCACGACATGAAGTTCGTCGAGCGAGCTGACGCAGGGCGCGCAAGAAGGTCACGGTGCTGCACGAAGGCAGCGTGCTGGCCGAGGGCCTGCTCGCCGACGTGCAGGCCGACGAGAAGGTGGTCGAGGTCTACCTCGGGCCGCTGATGGATGCATGCTCGAACGTCGAGCAAGGCATCAACCAGTACTACGGCGGCTCGCACATCCTGCGCGACGTCGGCTTCGAGGCGCAGCTCGGCGAGGTCACGGTGGTGCTCGGCCGCAACGGCGTCGGCAAGACCACGCTGCTGAAGAGCCTGATGGGCGTGGTGCCGGTCAAGACCGGCAGCATCGAGCTCGACGGCAGCGACGATCACGCAGCGCCACGCCGTACGAGCGCGTGCGCCGCGGCATCGGCTACGTGCCGCAGGGCCGCGAGATCTTCGGCCGCCTGACGGTCGAGGAGAACCTGCGCATGGGGCTGGCGTACAAGACCGGCAGCACGCCGATCCCGGCCGAGCTGTTCGAGCTGTTCCCGGTGCTCAAGCAGATGCTCAACCGCCGCGGCGGCGATCTGTCGGGCGGCCAGCAGCAGCAGCTGGCGATCGCGCGCGCGCTGGCCGCCGGGCCGAAGCTGCTGATGCTCGACGAGCCGACCGAAGGCATCCAGCCGAGCATCATCAAGGACATCGGCCGCGTGATCCGCATGCTGGCCGACCGCGGCGACGATGGCGATCGTGCTGGTCGAGCAGTACTACGACTTCGCCGCCGAGCTGGCCGACCAGTACCTGGTGATGGAGCGCGGCGAGATCGTCGCGCGCGGGCCGCGGCGCCGACATGGCAGCCGACGGCGTGCGGCAGAAGATGTCGATCTGAGCTTGGTGCGGCGGCCTCAGGTCTGCCAGACCCGCGGCGCGCAGGGCGCCAAGTCCCAGGCGAGTTGGCGCCAGGCCGCGCGCACCTGTTGCAACAACGCCATCGCCGGCTCGACGCGTGTGGCCAGCACGCGCATCACGACGCCGCCGTCATGCGGGCTGGTCACGCCGCAGCGCGCGGCCAGCGGCGAGGCGCCAATGCAAGCGCGCGCCACCTCCAGCAAGGCGTCGCGCCGGGCCGTTGGCAAGCCCGCTCCGGCGGCGAACCAGGCCGTGGCCAGCACGCGCTCGCCGGCCAGGCCGAGTGGCGAATCGAGCAGGCGAGCATCGCTGGCGGCGATGTGTCCGCGTTCGAGCCAGTGGCCGGGCCACTCGAGGTGCTGGCTGAACGAGCCGGCCTCGAAGGCCTGGCCGGCTGCCGGCAAACCCAATGCCAGCAGGTCCCAGCCCAGGACCTCCGCACCGTCGGCCAGGTCGAGCTGGACGCGGTTCTCGGCGATGCAGCCGCTGTAGGCGATGGTCTCCAGCGGCAACCACTCGAGTCGCGCACCGCGGGACACACGCAGTGTTGCGCGCTGCGCCGCGGCATCGCCCAGGCTGCGATAGAAGCGCGTTGCACCCGGGGTGGTGATCAGCACGTGCGTGCCGGCGTCGAGCGTCGCGTCGATGCCCAGCACGTCGCCGCCGACGATGCCCCCCGGCGGGTGCACCAGTACATGGTGGCAAATGGCGGGGCCTTCGGGATACAGCGCCTTGAGCACGCGCAGCGGACCGGCGTGGCGGTCATGCGCGACGGTGCGGTCGCCGGCGCGCGCATAGTGCAGCGCCAACTGGCCATTCCAGCCGGACGGGCCCGTCGACGACGCGGCGGCCATCGGGGCTTCAGTGCGCACGCCAGAAGTCCTGGTGCAGCGCGCTGATCTCGGCTTCGACTTCGGCGAACGGCCCGAACACTTCGATCGCCTTCTGGCCGCGGGAGAACACGTCGCGGCAGGGCAGGTCGAGCGTCGGGTTCTGCGCGTGGTTTCCAGTCAGCTCGAGCAGGCGCCGCTCGCTCATGCCGTAGACGAGCCGGCCGATGTGGGCCCAGTACAGCGTGCCGGCGCACATCGCGCACGGCTCGACGGTCGTGACCAAGGTGCACTGCCACAGCATCGCGGCGTCGTGGTGCCGCGCCGCCTCGCGGGCCAGGACGGCCTCGGCGTGATTCACGGTGTCGAGGTTGCCCTGCGTGAGCATGACCGTCTCGCCGTCCGCGGCGACCAGCAACGCGCCGAACGGATGGTGGCCATGCGTCATTGCATCGCGGGCCACGTCGTTGGCGCGCCGCAGGTGGCGCAGCATCTGCACTGGTGTCATTGGCTCGGGGCCGGGCCCGGGGTGGCAGCGGCGGGCGCCAACTGGCTGATCAGACTCTGCAGCGCTTGCCGGTACAGCTCAGGCGCTTCGCGGTGCAACTGGCTGTGCGTGCCGCCGGGCACCTCGACCCAGCGCACACCGGGCGGTGCGGCGTCGCGCAGGCGCCGCCCGAGCTCGACCGGTACCGTCCTGTCAGCGCTGCCGTGCAGCATCAACAGCGGCGCGTCGACGCGGCCGATCTTGGCCAGCGAATCGAACTGCAAGGTCGTCAAGGTCGCCCCGATGCGGCCCCAGAAGCCGGCCGCCGCCGCCACGTCCGGCAGCCGGGTGAAGGTCGACTCGAGCACGAGCGCACCGTAGTCCGCGCCATGCCGCAGCCGACTGGCCAGCGTGACTGCTGCCGCGCCGCCCATCGAGTGTCCGAAGATGACGCGCCGGCCCGCGTCGGGCTGACGGCGTACCAGCTCGGACCAGGCCAGCGCGACATCGTTGTCGATGGACTGCTCCGAAGGAACGATGGGCGTGCTTTCGCCCCAGCCGCGGTAATCCACGGCGACGATTGCGAAGCCGGCATTGCGCAGTGCGTCGATCTTGGGCAGGTTGTGGTACAGGTTGCGGAACGTGCCATGCAGGTACAGCAGCGTGGGCGCCTTGGGGTCGGAGTTCGGCAGCCACCACAGGGCCAGCAGGTCGGGCTTGGACGGGTCGGCCGACGGCACCGGCACCAAGCGGCGCTGATCGCCCGGGCGGAACAGGATCGTGTCGTCCGGCAGGCTCGCGGGCCGCCCTGGCGTTGGCCGCAGAGCCCACTGGCTTTGCTTGGCGTCAAACAATGCGCAGGACTGCAGGGCCAATATCGGCGCGAGGACCAGCACGAACAGCCAGGTTCGTGGCAATAATTTTCGGGCGCCCGCGGCTGTCACAATGTGGATCATGAACTACCTTCGCAAGCGCCCTGTCGGGGCGCTTTTTTTGTCCACCTGGTGCGCACTGGCTGGTGCGGCAGAACCCACGACCCCGGCCGCCGAACCGGGCGTGTTCGAGCAGGCATGGGACAGTGCGACCGACACCGATGCCTGGCAGGGCGAGGGCAACTGGCGCCTGGCTGTGGCGCCCGTCGCGCCGCACTTTCGTTACAGCGCCGAGCACCGCCGCGTCTGGGCCGTTGCCGTGGAGCGTCAGCGCCCCGACGAATGGTTGGCGGGGCTCTCCTACTTCAGCAACTCGTTCGGCCAACCCAGCGCGTATGCCTACGTGGGTCGGCGCTATCCGGGCCTGCTCGGCGAGGAGCCACTCTTCTTCCAGTGGTCGGCCGGGGTGCTGTATGGCTACGTGGGCAAATACAAGGACAAGGTGGCCCTCAACGTCGCCGGATTTGCGCCGGGTGCGCTGGTCGGTCTGGGCTGGCAATTCGATCCGCATTTCACGGCAACAGTGCATTTGCTGGGCGACGCCGCGCTGATGTTGCAGCTGTCATACGACCTGCACTAGGGGCATTCGGCGCCGCACCGATGTGCATGCACGTCGCGCCGGCCCCAATTGACGTGTATGCCAAAGTGTATACACTTTTTCCCTTCGATCAATCCAGCACGGTCAGCCGATGGGCCACCTCAGCACGCATGTTCTCGACACCGCCAACGGCTGCGCGGCCGCCGGCATGGCAGTCACCCTGCAGCGAATCGAAGCCGCTGGTCCGGTGACGCTGCAGCGCCTCACACTCAATCATGACGGCCGCAGCGACAACGCGTTGCTGGATGCCGCGGCCATGGCGGTCGGCCGCTACCGCCTGCAGTTCGAGGTGGCGCCGTATTTCCGCGCCCGCGGCACGGCCTTGCCCGAGCCCCCGTTCATCGACACGGTGACGCTCGACTTCGGCATCGCCGACGCCGCCGGCCATTACCACGTGCCGCTGCTCGTGAGCCCCTGGAGCTACAGCACCTACCGCGGCAGCTAGGCATGGCACTTGCGGTGCGCATGAATTCCCATCACTGAGGAGGAATCCCCTATGTTCGTTCGTCGCGCCGCCACGCTTGCGGCCCTCGTGGCCATGGCACTGCCTGACCTCGCGCTCGCTGCCTGGCCCGAAAAGCCGGTACGCATCGTCGTCACCTTTGCTTCCGGTGGCGCGAGCGACATCGTCGCGCGTGTCATCGCCGAGCCGCTGGGCAAGGCGCTCGGCCAGGCGGTGGTGGTCGACAACAAGCCCGGCGCCGGCGGCACCATCGGCGGTGCCGAAGTGGTGCGCTCTGCGCCCGATGGCTACACCTTGATGCTGTCGAACTCGACGCCGACGTCGATCGGCCCGTTCACGGTGCCCAAGCTGCCGTACGACCCGGTCGCCCAGTTCACGCATGTGGCCATGCTCGGCGTGGCGCCGGTGTTGCTGATGGCCAATCCGAAGTCCGGCCCGGCCAGCTTGAAAGACCTGCCTGCGGCGGCGGCCGCGCCCGGCTACACCTTTGGCAGCGGGGGCCCTGGCTCGATCGGGCACATCGTCGGCGAGATGACCAAGTCGGCGATGAAGATCAACATGGTGCACATCCCCTACCGCGGCGGCGCACCGATGACGACCGACCTGATCGCGGGCCAGATCCCGGTCGGCATCGACGTCATCACGGCCTTCGTGCCGATGGTCAAGGCCGGCCAGATCAAGGCCCTGGCGGTGACCACACGCACGCGCTCGCCGCTGCTGCCCGATGTGCCGACGGTGGTCGAACTCGGCTATCCGCAACTGGTGGCCGAGAACTACTTCGGCGTCTCCGGCCCGGCCGGCCTGCCCAAGGACGTGACCGACAAGCTCGGCAAGGCGCTGGCCGACATCGTCGCCGATCCGGCGATCGTGAAGAAGTTCGAGGAGCTCGGCATCACGACCGTGAAGATGGGCAGCGCCGAGTTCAGCCAGTTCGTTGCCCGGCAGGTGGCCGATTGGGGGCCGGCGATCAAGGCGGCCGATATCAAGCCGTAAGGGCATGGTCCGCGCGCCGATCGACGCCTTCACCGCGCGGCTGGCCAGGGCGCCGGCTGTCTTGGTGAGTGTCGAGTCGACGCAGGGTTCGGCGCCGCGCGAGCCTGGAGCCTGGATGGCGGTGTTCGTCGATGCACAGATCGGCAGCATTGGCGGCGGCCACCTCGAATTCGACGCCATCGCGATGGCCCGGCGTGCGCTGGCCGGCGAAGCCATCGTGCCGTTGCGCCGGTTTGCGCTCGGCCCCTCGCTCGGCCAATGCTGCGGCGGCGTGGTGCACCTGCGCTTCGAGGCCCTGCTGGCGGCCGATGCAGACTCCGTTCGTGCGCGCCTGCAGGCCGCTGCCGACGGCCGGCGCATGCCCGTCGCTCTGTTTGGCGGCGGCCATGTCGGCCACGCGATCGTGGGTGCCCTCGAGCCGCTGCCGGTGCATGTGCACTGGATCGACAGCCGCGACGAGGTCTTCCCGGCTGACCTGCCGCGCTGGATCATCACCGAGCATTCGGCACCGGTGCAGGCCGCGGTGGCCGATCTCGCCCCGCAGTCGCGCGTCCTGATCATGAGCTTTTCGCACGCCGAAGACCTCGACATCGTCGCCACCTGCCTGCTGCGCCAGCGCGAACGCGCGGACCTGCCTTTCGTCGGCCTGATCGGCAGCCAGAGCAAATGGGCCAGCTTCAGGCACCGACTCGAGGCGCGCGGCTTTGCCGCTGCCGAGTTGGCGCACATCACCTGCCCGATCGGCGTCGCTGGCGTGGTCGGCAAGGAGCCCGAAGTGATCGCCGCCGCAGTGGCGGCGCAGTTGATGCAACTGCGTTGAGCGCACAACGTCGGATCGGTTGAATCCTGGCAGAACGCTCGCAGACACTGCGGCAGGCACGAAACTGCCAAGAATTCACGTCATCGAAGTCACGACCCACACGCCAGCGCCTGCTGGCGAGCGTCCGGCTGCCTATTCTGTTCGCTGGCCCTGATCTGAGGGCTGACGCAAAGGAAGGTGGACACCATGCGACTGCATCACATTCTGGGTCTGTGCTTTGCACTCTCGATGGCTGGGATCTCCTACGCCGACGATTCGCCCGCGAAGGAGAAGGAGCAGCGGCACGATGCGCAGGAGAACGAAGGCGGCCGCGATGCCAACTCGGCCGCGACCATCGAGTTCTTCGGCTTCCTGCAAGCCGTCGCCGTCTACTGCGACCAGATCACCGAGGGCAAGAGAATCGACGTCGTCGACGTCATGAAGTACCTCTCGTCCGGCACTGGCAACGACCCGTCCTGTGCGACTTGCAGAAGCATGGTTGCCGACGTGAAGAACACGAAGCTCTTCAAGTCGACGTTCGAGTCCGCGTTGTCGGAGTTGTCGAAGATAGACAAGACGGTCGCGTTGAGCGCCTGTCGCGACATCCAGCGCCTGAAGTAATTGGTGGCGACGCTGCCGGTTCGAAGCCGCTGAGCCGGTCACCGCCTCGGGGCCGGCAGGCTGCTCGCGCCATCGCGCAGCCGGCGCTCACGCCGTGCCGTGCTTGGTCTCGAATTCGATCCCGATCTTTTGCAGCAACGGCGTGGGCAGCAGGCCGCCGGCACAGACGATGACGGCATCATTGCGCAGCGATACCGGGCCGCTCTTGGTCTGCAGATTGACTTTTTCCGCCTCGATGTTCTTCACCGTCGACTCGAGTTCGACGCGCACGCGGCCCGCCTTCTGGGCCTTGTCCAGCAAGTCCCGATTCTTCTGCTTGACGCGCCCGAAGGCGGCACTCCGGTACGACAAGGTGACTTCGCTGCCCGGGCGCTCACTCAGGGCGATGGCCGCTTCGAGCGCACTGTCACCGCCGCCGACGACGAGCACGGCCTGGCCGTCGTACTGGTTCGGGTCGATCAGGCGGTAGACCACCTTGGGCGACTCTTCGCCCGGCACCTCGAGCTTGCGTGGCGAGCCACGCCGGCCCAGCGCCAGCAGGACGCTGCGGGTGCGGTACGCATTGCGATTGGTGCGCACGACGAAGCCATCGCCTTCGCGGTCGATGCCTTCCATCGCTTCACGAAAACTGATCGTCAATCCGGTCTTGGCAACCACCCCCTGCCAGAACTCGAGCAGCCGTTCCTTTTGCACCTCGCCGAAGCGCATCTTTCCCACCAATGCCAGTTTCACCGGGGCGGTCATGGCGATCTTGTTGCGCGGGTAGTGGAATACCGAGCCGCCGAGCGAATCCTCCTGCTCGAGGAGCTTGTACTTGAGCTTGTGCTCGATCGCCGACAGGCCGGCCGACAGGCCGGCCGGGCCGCAGCCGACGATCACGACGTCGAATTCATGCGCACCGCGGGCGCGCTTGCGCAGGATTTCGATTGCCTGACGCCCCTGCTCGGCGGCTTTGCGGATCAGCCCCATGCCGCCGAGCTCGCCCGCAATGAACAGGCCCGGCACGTTGGATTCGAACTGCGGCGACACGTTGGGAATGTCGATCGCCGCGCGCCTCGGTGCCGAACACGAGCTTGATCGCGTCGACCGGGCACGAGCTCAGGCAGGCGCCGTGGCCGATGCAATGCGCCGCGTTGATCAGAACTGCCTTGCCATTGACGATGCCGATGGCATCTTCCGGGCAGGCGGTGACGCAGGACGCCGAGCCGAGGCAGATCCGGCTGTCGATCACCGGGTGCAGTGAAGGTGGTTCGGCGAGGCCGGCCGCAATCGACTCGTTGAGTTGCCTTGCGTGGTCGCGCTGGATGCGCCGCTGGCGACGCACGTAGAGGACGACGACGAGGATGAATGTGGCGGCGTAGAGGGCGATATAGAGCATGGTTGGTGGCTGACCGGACTCAGGGGCCGGCGACGACTTCGGTGATCTGGATTTTCAGGCCTGTCGCGCTGGGCGCCATTGGCGCCGACAGGCCCTGCAAGTCGCCGGCCTGCGGCGCGGCATTGCCGCTGCGGCTGACGCGCGCGCCGACCACCACGCGCGGCGCGGTCGACAAGGTGGCCGCGGGGCTCATCGCCAGGCTGTCGTCGAGGGTGAATGTCAACGGCAGGTCCTTCACTTGCTTCTTCAAGATGGCCAGCGGCATGCGCGAGCCCTCCGCCGCGCGTGCATAGACGAACACGGTGTCATCGGGCCGGGTTTTTGCGAGCAGCGCGGGCGCCAGGCTCACCGTGCCGCTGATCGAGTTGCCGGCCGCGGCGCTGGCGGGCGCTGCGGCGCGCGCCGCTGCGGGTTTGCCGGCCGCCGCAGGTGCCGCGACGCCCGCCAATTTGCGCGCTTCGTCGATACCGCCCTGGACTTGTTGGACCGCCTCGCTCGAAGGCGCCAGCCGGACCAGCTTGTCCCAGTGACGCAGCGCGCCGGCGTAATCCTTGCGGTTGAAGGCCGCCGTGCCAGCCAGCGACAGCGCCTTGAGGTGATTCGGATCCGCGGCCAGTGCGCGCTCGATCAGGCGACTCGGTTCGCCTTCGAGGCTCTGCCCGTTGCTGACCGCCAGCGCATCGGCGTAGTCAGCCAGTAGCGTGGCGTCTTTCGGCCGCAATTCGACAGCCTTCTTCAGTGCCGGCAGTGACTCTGCATGCCGGCCCAGCACGGCATACGAACGCCCGAGCATGGCCCAGCCGTCGGCATCGGTGGGATTGGCCTTCAATCGCGACGCCAGCTTGTCGAGCATGGCGTCGATCTGCCCGGACGTGAGGGCATGGCCATTGTCGGGCGCAGAGGCACTGGCGGCCGCGGCCATTTCCGTGTCGGGCGCGGCGACCTGCGCGTTGTCGAACAGGACACTGGTGGCTGCGGCAACCAAGCTGACGACGCCCGCCAGAGTCAGCAGCCGGCTTGCGAGCCGTGGCGCGGCCTTCTGTGGCCTGTTCTCTGGCGCCACAGGGTTGACGACGGCATCGACGATGCGCCGTTCCAGATCCTGGCGCGCCGCAGCATATTGCACGTCGTCGAGTGCACCCGACTGGTTCAGGCCGCGCAACTGTTCGAGTTGCTGGCGCAATGCAGCGACCGGATTGCCGCCGGGCGCGGCAATGGCGGCGCCGCCGGACTGTGGCCAATGATTTCGCGACAGCCAAGCCAGCGCGAACAGAGCCAGTGATGCCGCAAGCAGAATTGCAATGGTCATGGGTTGGTTGCTTGTACGCAGTGAGATGTGTGAGGGTTCGAAACGGCCGATGCCGCACCCGGCGACCGACGCGTCGGCAAACTCGCGGCAGGCTTGCGATCGCCCAAACAGCCTACCCCAAGCCAGGGCACTGCGAGCGTGGTATGGGTATGCCCTGGATAATGACAGTGAACGCCTTCAGGGCGGTAACAGTCCTCCATGCCCCCAGTTGGCGATCCAATTCAAGCACTCGAGTCCGCACTGGCACGCGCCCTCGTCGGCGCTCGTCGAAGAGTGCGCGTTGGTTGCGGCGCCTGCGTCGCGGCCGGATCTCGATCCGCGCGGCGTTCATCATCTCGCTGGCCTTCCATGCCAGCCTGCTGATGCTTCGCTTCGACGTGACGGGCGCGAGCCGGACGTCGCGCCCGTCTCTCGAGGAGCGCAGGCTTCAGGCGCCCGCCATCAACGTCGTGCTCGCGCCGACCCCTCCGCGGGCCGCGGCCATCGAGCCGGTGCCCGCGCCGCCCGTGCGGCGCACCAGGGTGCCGACCCGGCCCAGCCCGGCACCAGTGCCGCCCTTGCCGAGCGAGCCTCCGACGGCGAAGGCCGAACCCGCGGCACCAGGCAGTCTCACGCTGTTGCCACCGCGGCGCGCAGCGGTCGCTACGCCGCCGGCGACACGCACGGCTCAAGCTAAGGTGCCGCGGCCCCGGCCACCCGTGCCCGCAGCGCCAAAGACAAGGGCACTCCAGCCGCCGGCGCGGCCATCGCGTCCGTCGCCGGCGCTGGCCAAGCCATTGCCACAAATACCGCTGCTGGCGCAGAGGGACACGCAAGTTGAAACATTCAAGGTACCCGAACTGGCGCCCAGGTTGCAGCCAAATCCGGTGCAACTGGCTGCCGCGGCCAGCGCGCCGATAGCGAAGGTCGACGAGCTTGCGCGCCAGGAGGCGGCGCGACAGGAGGCACAGCAAAAGGAAGCCGCGTTGAAGGAAGCCGCGCTGAAAGAGGCGGCGCTGAAAGAGGCCGCGCAGCAGGAACTGGCTCGACAGGACGCGGCGCGGCAGGAAGCAGCGCAACAAGAGGCGGCGAGGTTGGAGTTGGCGCGGCAAGAGGCGCGCGGCAAGAGGCAGCGCGGCAAGAGGCGTTAGCAAAGCAAGAAGCGGCGCGGCAGGAAGCGGCACGCCAGGAAGCCACACGGCAGGAAGCGGCACGCCAGGAAGCCACACGGCAGGAAGCGGCACGGCAGGAAGCCGCACGGCAGGAAGCGGCACGGCAGGAAGCGGCACGGCAGGAAGTCGCACGGCAGGAGGCCGCACGGCAGGATGCAGCAGCGAAGCAAGATGCAGCTGCACGGCAGGAGTTGGCGCGACAGGAAGCCGCGCGACAGGAAGCCGCGCGGCAGGAAGCGGCGCGGCAAGACGCGGCGCGGCAGGAGGCTGCACGGCAAGAGGCCGTAGCGAAGCAAGAAGCGGCGCGGCAGGATGCGGTACGGCAGGAGGCAGCGCGACAGGAGGTAGCGCGGCAAGACGCGGCACGGCAGGAGGCCGCACGGCAAGAGGCCGCACGGCAGGAGGCCGTAGCGAAGCAAGAAGGCGGCGCGGCAGGAGGCAGCGCGGCAAGAGGCAGCGCGGCAAGAGGCAGCGCGGCAGGAGGCAGCGCGGCAAGAGGCTGCGCGGCAAGAGGCTGCACGTCAGGAAGCGGCGCGTCAGGAGGCGGTGCGCCAGGAGGCGGCGCGCCAGGAAGCGGCTCGGCAAGAAGCAGGGCGGCAGGAAGCAGCGCGGCAAGAAGCCGCTCGGCAAGAGGCTGCACGACAGCAAGCGCTGCTGCAGGAGGCCGCTCGGCAGGAGTCAGCGCGGCAAGAGGCGGCCCGGCAAGAAGCAGCTCGCGTTATCGCGCAGCGGCTGGCGGCCGAAGCGAGGGCCGCGGCAGAGGTCGCTGCGGCGGCAGAAAGGCAGGCCGCCGAGAGGGCGGCCCAGGTCGCACGCGACGCGCAACGCGACGGCGGCAAGCCGGCGGCTGCGGCAACCGGGCAGTCGCCGGCGGCGAACTCGACGCAAGCCGGCGCTGCCAAGTCGTCCGAAGGCGCGGTCGCTGCGCCGGCCGTTGGGGCCCAGGGTCAGCGGCCCGCCGCGGTCGGGTCGGCAGCGCCGCAACAGGCGGCCACGCCGAACCGGAACCGGCGCCGCACGCTCAGTGGGCGCACGGAGTCCGACATCGTCGCCATGATGTACGCCGAGAACTGGCGCCAGAAGATCGAGTTGAATGCCGAGTTCGAAGTGCTCAAGAAGGCGAAGTCAGGGCCCTACGAGAACCCGGTCGTCACGGTTGCACTGCGCAGCGATGGGAGCGTGGAGGCGGTGACGTTCAACCGCTCGAGCGGGTCGCCCGAAATCGACAACGCGGTGCGCCGCATCGTGATGGCGCTGTCGCCCTACAAGCCATTCCCGGGCGACCTGGCGATGGACTACGACGTGATAGAGATCCGGCGCATCTGGACCTTTGACACTGCCGTGCGCCTGTTCTCCGGCGGTCGCTGATCGCTGGCAGCCCTGCGCCGTTGACCCGGCTGCAGAGCACAACGGCGACGCATTCGCAAAGGGCCGCGCCGATGCGCAATTCGACACCGATTGCCACAAATCGGGCCGCACATTTGCTGCAGCCGGAGTGGCTTGTGCTAGCGTTGCCCCGAACGCCACTTGGGCCGCGACGACGCCCGTCGCTGCGGGTGGGCGCCAATGGAATTGCCGGGGAGACAGAGCCATGCGATGGGTACAGGTTGCGCATTGCGCCAATGGGGAACGGGGCCTGAAGCCAGGCTTTCGAGCATGGCTTGTTGCGTTGGCCCTCGTGGCCATGCCGTGGGCACAGGCCGTGGCGCAGTTCGACGGCAGCTGGCGCAGCGTGGGTCCCCCGGGGGGCACCGTATTGGCGCTGGTGAAGAGCCCGCGTGCATCAACGCTGCTGTATGCAGGAACGTCGCAGAACGGCATCTTCGTGAGTCCCGATTCAGGGCAGACCTGGTCGGCCGCCAATGCCGGCCTGCCGGCAACGGCAGGAAGTGCCAGCCGCGCGGTGCGCGCCCTGGTTGCCGACACCCAATACCTGTACGCCGCCACGGATGCCGGCCTGTTCTACGCCACTGCGGGCGCTGTCGCCGGCGATCTGCCGAACTGGAGTCCGATGCCGACGACGGCGTCCGCGACCCCGATCACCTTGCTGGCCGTCGATGTACCGAACCGCAAGCTGTTCGCCGCAACGACGACGGTGACGCCGGGTGCCGTGCCGGTGGTGTACGGCCTGGCATTGCCGGTGCCCCCCGCACTGCCTGCAGCGCCGTGGGTGGCCTCGCCGATGCCGAGCGCCGTCGTCGATAACCCAGTCGGCGCAATGGCAGTCATGGCGAGCGACGGCGTGGCGCCCGCCAGCCTGCTGGTCAGTGCGACGGATCATGTCTACTCGGCATCGATCGCCAGCGGCGCCGCACCGCTGAGCTGGATCGATGCAGACCCGCTGTCGCAATTGCGCGGGCAGGGTGTCGTCGAGGCCCTGCACTACAGCGCCGACTTCATGCAGGCTTACGCCTGCACTGGCAATCAGCTGTTTCTGGCCTCGAGCCCGCGCGACCCGGCGAACAACACATGGCAGGCGACGATGCTGGCCAGCACGGCGCCCGTCGCCATCATGTGCAACGCCATGACCTCGGGCGGCCTTGCCGCAGGGGCCTCGCCAGTGGTCGCGCTGGCCACCAACGTCGGGATCTACTTTTCATCTGATGGCACCAGTTTCATTGCGGCCAAGTCGCTCGCCGTGAGCCCGAGTGCGAACGCCGTCATGATTGCCGGCGACATGGCGCCCACGCTCTTCGTCGGCGCCGGCTTCGGTGTCGCGAGCCAGGCGCTGCAGCCGTCGATCACGGCGAACTCGAACTGGACTGCCAACAACGGTCCTGCGGCCCTGCCTGCAAGCGGCGTGAACGGCCGCCTGAACAATGCCAACGTGACCGACGTCAGCGTCATGGGCACCACCGTCTATGCGGCGGTCGCTTCCGAACAGTACGCCGATGTCCTCGTCAGCACCGATGCCGGTGCGACCTGGAATTCCACCGGCCTGACCCAGATCGCGGGCGGACTGGTCGACATCGCGGCATTGGCATCGGACTCGACCAACCGTGTCGCCTATGCAGGTACCAGCGCAGGCCTGTTTGCGTTGGCCGCGGGGGTGTGGACACCCGTCCTGGCCGCAGGGAGCACGAACCTGGGTATCGTGCAATCGTTGGCTCGTGACGGAGACCGCTTGTATGTCGGCACCGATGCCGGTGCCTACTCCCTGGCACTAGGCACGACACCCGCGACCACGATGGCGGCGCGCGCCGGCCTCGACACGCTGCGCGTCTCGGCACTGCTGGTGACCGGCGGCAAGGTCTACGCAGGCACGCAGGACATCAACGCCGGTACGGTCTCCGTGTCGGTGGCGCCATCGGTGACCTCGGGCAGCCCGACCTGGACGGACTTCGCCAACAGCCCTGTCGGCACGCACCGGGTCAACAGCCTCGCGCTGGCGGGCACGACCTTGCTCGCCGGCACGCGCGGCGAACTGGTGAGCGCGGCAACGCCGGGTGGCAGCTGGAGCGACGCCAGCCTCGGTATCCGCGATCCCGCCAACCCGACCGACCTGACCCGCGTCGTCACGGCGCTGTACAGCGACGGTACGACGGTGTTTGCCGCCACTGGCGTCAACGGCATCTACAGCGCGCCAGTCGCATCGGTCGGCTCCGGCTTCATGTGGGCGCCGTTCAACGGCGGTGCCGACCAGGCACTGCCCGCGCTCGGCGTCAACCAGCTGCGCTCGGACGGCACGCTGCTCTATGCGGCGACGGCCGGTGGCCTGGCGAGCTTCGACGGCGTCGTTCCTGTCGTGATGCCGCCACCCGCGCCGGGCGCCACGCCGCCGGTTGTCGATCAAGGCGGCGGGGGTGGCGGTGCGCTCGACTTCTGGTCGCTGCTCGGACTGGCGTTGCTGGTCTGCCTGCTGGCAGCCGTCGGAAGGTCGGACCGCGAAGCGGACTGACGCTGCGCGGTCCTGGCTCTTAGCGGACTGCGACAGGTCAGAACGCGTACCAGGGCCCGTTAGGTCGAGAAGAGCTTGCCCCAAATCGACGTGAAGACCTGGCGACCGTAGATAGAACGGCATGCCCAGAGCAAATGACTCTGCGGGCTGGCCTGCAGTGCCGCCCAGATTGGCGAAGGCGGTGGCGTTGACGCTGAACAGCGCGTCCGCGCTGTCGATGGCGAGGGTGAACGTGCCCGGACACCGTTGACGTCGGAATCGTCGGCCGATTGACGCCAGGTGTCGGTCGGGCAATACCAACCGCCCTGCTGCCCGGTCGACGACATTGCAGAACGCAATCAGCGCCGGATCGGCGGAGTCGAAGAACATCGCGTTGGAGCCGCTATCGATGTAGCTCTGCGGATAGCTCCTGCGCGCCGACCTGCACGTCGTACGTACAGGTAGTTGGGGCTGGCCGGATTCGTGTCGACCGGGTACATGCCGCGAGGTCGGCGGCAGCTGGTTGTTGGCCTGCGTTCCGATGCCGAACACGAGGCGACCCTTGGCCACGGTGGCACCCAGTTTGGGCAAGGCCGGCATTGCGATCATCGTGCCGTTGTTGTTGACCGCGAAGCTGGCAACGGGGTTCTGTACTTGCGAGGCCATGGGCATGGCCTGCCGGCATGCAGGTAGCGACTCGTCGGGCACGAGTAGTACACGACGTAGCCGCATGCCGGGTAGGAATTGGTCAGGCAGGTGAGTCCGCAATCGACGTTGCCACCATGCCGACACCGAGAATGCCGTTGGCCTGCAGCATCGAGACAGAAGTCAGCAAGTGCAGCCCTGCGCCGTTGTCCATGCAGTTCTGCGGCACTGGCGGGTTCTGCCGTGGCCGTCGTCGATCAGCTGAATCGTCTGCGCCGACGCCAGTTCGCCACCGATGCGAACATCGGCCTTGGCCAGCGGCCCCCATACGGCGCCGATCACGAACGGGTAACACTCGGCGGCGTCGCCCGCCGGCGTGTTGTTGCTCGGGTCGGCCGCAATGGGACACGTTCGGCAGTACCACTGCACCGAGCTTGCTCTTGAGCAGTCGCAAGCCAGTAGGAGCCCGTGTCGAGCAGCACGTGGTCGATCGTCACGCAACTGTCGTTGGTGGTCATGTTCGGGCTGCAGACCGTGACCGTGACATACGGGACGTTGGTCACTCCAAGCACGAAGTGCCGAGCGGCCCGCTGTCGACGACGATCTCGGTCGTGTTGGGACCCGTGGGCGTGGTCTGCTCCGCGAGTCGGCATGACGCAGACGCTCGGGTCCTTGCAGATGGTGGTCGATGTGGTCGTCGTGCTGCCACCGCAGCCGGCCAACAGGACGAGCAGGCCCGCCAGCAACAGGGCTTCGCGTGGGCACGAGGCGGGATTCAGCGGATCGCATTGGCGTTGGTGCCGACTGGCAGTTGCGACTTGAGCCAGGCTTTGCCGACGAAGTTGCCTTGGCGGCCGCCCGACTGCAGGACGAGGTCGCCCTGGTCGACGACGATGCTTCGCTTGATGCCAGGTGTGCGCAGCACGGCGGCCGCGCCGGCGTCGAAGTCGGCCGCGTAGCGACCGAGCAGTTGCGTGAAGTCCGGCTTCGCGCGAGTGCTCCAGGCCACGGCGTAGACAATGCCCTGGGCATTGATGTACTGCCGGATCGACGAGCCGTCGGCCAGTCGCAAGTCGTGCACCGAGCCGGGCTGGAGCGTGTTCGCGACGGCACGTGTGGCGCGCATGCGCAGCTGCTCACCTTGAACATCGGCCACGCCGCCGCCAAGCACGGCCCACGCCTGCGGCGCGACCAACAGCCCTGCGAGCATGGCCGCACGCAGGGCTGCGGCCGCGGCATTGCGCAGCATCAACCGTGTGGCCTTCACTTGACCACCTCCGTGATCTCCACCTTCAGTCCCAAGGTGCCGACGCTCACTGGTGCACTGAAGCCCTGCAGATCGCCGCTGGCCGGTGTTGCGTCGCCACGCTTGGAAATCCGCGCGCCAATGACCACACGGGACTGGAGTGACAACCGGTTCTGCGGCACCATGGCCATCGAATCGTCGAGCTGGAACTCGAGCGGCAACTCGTTCGCGCGTCGACGCATCAATGCAACCGGCATGCGCGAGCCTTCGGCCGGTCGCGCAAAGACAAACAGCGAGTCGCCAGCCGCCACCCGGTCCTTGAGCTTGTCGGCCAGGACAATGCGCCCGCCGACGACATCGCCGGCGCCCGCCGCGGCACGGGCCTGCTGGGCGCGCGCCAGCGCGATGCTGGCGTCGACCTCCTGGGCGAGCGTCGGGTCCGTGATCAGGGCCCGCGCGCGTTGCCAATAGCCGATCGCTGCGGCAGGGTCCTTGCGTTCGAGCGCATCGGTCGCGGCCAGCGACAAGGCCTTGAGGTTGTTGGCATCCAGGGCCAGCGCGCGCTCGACCAACTTCATCGGTGCACCAGCCAGTTTGCGGCCGTTGGCCAGGGCCAGCGAGTCGGCCGCGTCGGCCAGTACCTGCGGGTCGTTCGGCCGTAACTCGACCAGGCGCGCATAGCTGGCGCTGGCGTCCGCGTAGCGGCCAAGCATGTCGTACGAGTGTGCCAGCATGGCCCAGGAGGTCGCGTCGCTCGGATTCGACTTCACGCGCTCCTGCATCGTGGCGACGCTGTGTTCGAGCTGCTCGGTGGTGAGCGGATGGGCCGCCGAGGCAGCCGATGAAACCGCCGCCGGGGGTGCGTCTGCTGATGCAGGCGTTTGCGAGAAGCGGGTGAACAGCGCGAGGCCCAAGGCCAGTGCTGCCACTGCGAGCGCAACACCAATGAGGACGCGGCGAGAAGGCATCACCATCGAAATCATGACTTGACTGAAGCGATCGAACTGCCGCGGTGCGTCAGCTCAATTGAACTCGTAGCGATAGCCCACATTGAAGAAGACCGAGCGCGTGCTGTCGGTCCCGCTCGGTCCGTCGGTGGAGGAGAACTCGACGATCGACTCACCGATCACGCTGGCGCGCCGCGACAGGCGATACGTCGCGCGCATGCCCGGCGTGATGCGATTCAGTTTGAGGCCGTCGGTGCCCTTCTGCGAGTAATAGCGGATCGACGGCTCGAGGGTCAGATCGTTGTCGCGCAGGCCCGTTAGGTTGTTGTACGAGAACTGTGCCCCGTTGAACTGCGGCGTGTGCATCACGTACAGGCCAAAGTTGCTGAGGTCGCGCGACGAGTACAGGTTCGAGCCGTTGAGTTGGGCCGAGACACCGACTGGGCTCCCGTCGCCTGGGTGGCTTCGAAGTTGCCTATCGCGGGCACGGCGCCGATCTCGCTGTAGCGCAGGTCCACGCCCAACTGCCAGCGTTCGCTGAGCGGCCGCGACACGCTGAGCATGGCCTGCTGTGCCTTGGCCGTGATGCCCATCGCCGCGGCCTGGGCTTCTTCCAGCGAGTGGCCGGCAAGATAGTCCTGCAGCGAGCCCTGGCCCGTGGTGATCAGGGCATTGGTCAACTGCAGCGGAGGGGCCTTTCGGTAGTCGACGAACAGCGTGACCGTCGTTTGCGAGGGCGCCTGAACCGAGCCTTGCAACGTGAACGCGTTCCAGCTCTTGAAGTAGATGTCGTAGTCGAACAGCGAGTAGATGGAATAGTTGTCCGTCGAGTAACGCACTTCGGTACCGAGCGCCCGCCGGTTGGTGTAGCCGTCGACGGTCTGGTCGAGGATGTACAAGTTGCCACCCAGGCCCTCGGCGAGGCTGTCGGCTTCGACCATCGCCGCAAACAGGCGCTGCTTCGGTGCGGAAACCAGGACGCTGGCGGGCACGCCGCCCATCACGTCGACCTTCAGGCCGTTGCGCACCGGGTAGACGACGGACACACCGTCGAACAGCCCGATCAGGCCGCCGCTGATGGCCGACTGGCGACCGGCGCGAATGGCGAGCCCGGATTCGGTTCTTCGATAGTCGACATAGGCACTGTTGAGCAGGCCGTTGTTCCTCGACTCACTCGACAGGTTGGTTGCGCCCGTGCCGCGCACGACGACCCGAGTTTCAGCGTCGGGTTGCAGGTAGCGACCGTTCAGGTCGACGGCGGTGACCAGCGCCGACTGGGTGGTCTTGGTCAGCGTCTGCTGGTCGACGCCGGCCGTCACGGTCACCAGCGACTCACTGCGCGCCACGCCACCGTAGTAATACTGCGCAATGCTGCCGGTAAAAGAATACGGTGTTGCCGTGCTGGCGGCCACCACTTCTGCGGCCGCGGCCGGCGCGATGAGTACCGGCGGCGGCCGCGGCGATTCGGCTTCTAGCGACGCCAGGCGCTGGGCCACGCGATCGGTACCTTCGCCCTGCGGAAACAGCCGCATGTACAACTCGTATTCGATGCGCGCACGGGCGACGTTGCCGGCGCGCTCCCACGCCAGGCCGATCAGTTCCTGTGCATCCTTGGACGCCGAATTCGGTGGCAGCAACAACAACTGGTTGAACAGGTCGATCGCCGCTTCATAGTCTTTCGCGAGCAGTGCCTGGCGGCCCTTGTCCATCAATTCGACTGCGCGCCGCTCGACTTCCGTGACCGGGCCGGCAGGCGCGGGCTCTGGCGGGGCGGCCGCCACCACCGGTTCTCGTGGCCCTGCGGGCGGCTCGGGCGCGGGTGCAGGCGCGGGCACGGGGATCGGTACCGGTACGGGCAGGGCGGGTGCGGGTGCGGGTGCAGGTGCAGGTGCAGGTGCGGGTGCGGGTGCAGGTGCAGGTGCAGGTGCAGGTGCAGGTGCAGGTGCAGGTGCAGGTGCAGGTGCAGGTGCAGGTGCAGGTGCAGGTGCAGGTGCAGGTGCAGGTGCAGGTGCAGGTGCAGGTGCAGGTGCATGCGGTCGGTGCGCGGGAGAGGCAGCCTGAGCGGCCGCTGCCGCCTGCAATACCTCCTGCCGACGCGCCATCAGGTCGAGCACGGTCGCCTCTGGAAACCGCGACAGCGCCAGCGTGCGGACTCGTTGCGCCTGCTCCTCGGTCTCGAAGTAGCCCAGGTTGACCTGCACGCTGGGTACACCGTTGGCCACTACCGCGACACTGAAGGCGTCATAGGCCTGGAATTGCACCGGCACGGGCAACATCCGCTCCGGCGCCGTGAGTGGCACGGTTTGCAGCGTCACCGCATACCGGCGATCGGTCACCGGCGCAATCGAGGATGGCGCCGGCGCCGCGCCCGTCATGACCAACTCGATGGTGTGGGCGTTGCTTCCTTGGCGGGCTTTGACAACCACCGCACGGCTGAATATCAAGGTCAATTGCTTGATGCGTGCGCCCGGCACCGGAACGTAGGACAGGCGCACGTCGGGCGCGCCATCGACGCCCGTTGTCGTGCGGCCCTCTTCGACAGCTTGGATCCTGACGCGCTCGTCGGGGCTGACCAGTTCAAAGTCGAGCCGTAGCAACTGGGTTGCCGTCAGCGGCGACTGCCGCACGACGCGCACGTTGCTGTTGAAGGTGATGCGGGCAATGAAGTCGGTGCCTTGTGCGGCAACAGTCAGCGCATCCAGGGTCTGGGCTGATGCGCCGACCGTCGCCGACACCAGGGCCCAGGCGGCGACCAACGGGCGGGCGCAGTACAACAGGCGCGCGAGCGCAATGCGTCGGGCGCTCATGCCCGACTCGCCCAGCGAAAAGTCGGGTCAGCGTCGAACTCGCGGCGCATCAGGGACCGGGCGGTACAGGGACCGGTCGCAAGCGTGGATTGCTGTGCATGACGCGCGGAATCATCTCACCATTTGTGATGTGGCAGTTCACGCACAGGTTTGCGTCGGCGGCAGGACGGTAGGCCGGCGACACATGCGAATAACTGACCGGGACCCAGGCCACGGGGCGGTGGCAGGCATCGCATGATCGTGCCGTCAGGAAGTGCGAACTCGACTTGCCGCTGGCCTTGACCGAATTATGGCAACTCGTGCATTGGCCCGCCGCCATGCCCTGGTGGCTGAATTTCGCCGGCAACCAGGTCGTCGTGCGGTGGCAGGTATCGCAGGAGGTCTTGGTCGCCAGGTGCTTCTTCGGCAGACCGCGAGCCGCCGTGCCGTTGTGGCAGCTCAGGCACTGCCCCGGCAAGACGCCCTGGTGGTCGAATCCCACGACCGGTCCGTCGCCAGCGTCTGGCATCAGGCCGTTCCGAGGCAGCAGCAGCGTGCCGGCGCCGATACGCGCCGAGCGAATGATGGGGCGAATCTGACCGAAGAACGAGTTGTAGCTCTTCTTGTGGCAACCCGACGCAATGCAATCCTGGCCCGCCTTGCGACCTTCGTGGCCGACGTTGCGGGTGACGATAGTCACGCCGAACCAGGTGTAGCCACCCTCGTGGCATGTGATGCAGGTGTAGGTCCCTACCGCCGTATGCGCCGGCGTGTTGTTCTTCATTTGCATGCCAGCAAACGACGTGAAGACCGTCGGCGAATGGCATTTCTCGCAGGCAATGCCTGGGGCAGGGACGTGTGTCTGCTTCGACGGTGCCATCGGCGAAGCGCCAGCCGCCAGCGGCATGGTCTTGGGCTGGTAGGTCAGCGGCGGCGGGGTGGCACAACTCGTTGGCGTCGCGCAGCCGGCAAACGGCCCGGCACCGGCACCCGCCGTGTGGCAGGTGATGCAGCCACTGGTGATGCCGGTGTGCATCGTCGCCATGTTCGTCGTCAGCCCGGTGACCGAGAAATTGCCGGCCACGACGTGGCAGGTCGCACAGGCCTGCTGTGTCGGAATGTGGCCGGTGGGCTTGGCCTGGCCGGTGAAGGAGGTTGTCCCGGTGTGGCAGTCGCCGCAGTCACCGGTCGTCGGGTGCGCTGCGTCGGCGACACTGAACGTGCTTGCCGCCGCACGTGGCCGCGTGTTGAAGCCGCGGTACAGCGTGCTGGCGGTGCCGAGGGTCGTTGGGCTGATCGGGTAGTTCGACATGCCCATCCAGACGTAGCCGCCCTCGTGGCAGGCATTGCAGCCGCTCGTGATGCCAGTATGAATCTGCGGGCCGGTCGGCACCGGGGTCGCGAACAACGATCCCGGCACGCTGCGGGTGGCATTGGCCGGTATCAGCCCGGTCACATTGGCCAGGGTGCCCAGGTGGCAGGTTTCGCAGGTGGTGCTCGACGGAATGTGCGACAAGGAGCCCACGGGCGTGGTCCGCGGTAGGCCGATGATGTTCGTGATACCCGCGAACTTGATTGTGGAGCCCGCTGGCAGGTGGCAGGCCACGCAATTGTTGGTGATGCCGGTGTGGCTCATGCGCGAGCCACTGAATTTGGCGCCGTTGGGCACCGGCAGGGTGGGCACGCTCGAGCCGGTGCCGACGTGGCACTGCTCGCAGGGCGCGCTGGTCGGGATGTGATTGCTCGGCAGGCCGACGATGAAGAAGTTGGCTGCCGGGATGGCAAAGCTGGCCGCCGCCGTGCCATGGCACTGCGCGCAATTGGCGGTCGTGCTCGGCGCGTAGAGGTGGATGTTGGCCAGCGTGGGCATCGTCGCGTAGTCACCCGGCGTTGTATGGCACGACGTGCACTGCGCGGTCGTCGCCGTCGGAATGTGGTTGGACGGCTTGTCCTGCGCAGAGAAGTAGTTGGTACCGCTGTGGCACTGGCTGCAGTCGCCCGTCAACGGGTGGGCCGCGTCGGCCACGCTGAAGGTCGTGGCGGCCGCACGTGGGCGGGTATGGAAGCCGGTGTACTGCGCGCCGTTGGTCTTGACCGTCGGTGCGATCGGATAGGCGGTCATACCCATCCAGACACTGCCGCCCTCGTGGCAGGTGCTGCAGCCGCTGGTGATGCCGGAGTGGATCTGCGCCGTCGTCGGTGCCGGGGTTGCGAACAGCGAGCCTGGAACCGTGCGGGTCGCATTGGCCGGGATCAGCCCGGTCACGTTGGCCAGGGTGCCCAGGTGGCAGGCTTCACAGGTCGTGCTCGACGGTATGTGCGAGGAGGCGCCCATCGGGCTGGTCGGCGGCAGGCCGATGATTCTCGTAATGCCGGCAAAGGTTGTCGTCGAGCCCGCAGGCAGGTGACACGCCACACAGTTGTTCGTGATGCCGGTGTGGCTCATGCGCGAATTGGTGAACTTGGCGCCGTTGGGCACCGGCAGCGTGGGCACGCTCGAGCCGGTGCCGACGTGGCATAGCTCGCAGGGCGCGCTGGTCGGGATGTGGTTGCTCGGCAGGCCGACGACCGAGAAGTTGGCTCCAGGGATCGCAAAGCTGGCCGCCGCCGCGCCGTGGCATTGCGCGCAGTTGTTGGTCGTGCTTTGCGCGTTGGCGTGGATGTTGGCCAGTGTCGGCATCACCGCGTAATCGGGGTTGGTGTGGCAGGCGGTGCACTGCGCGGTCGCCAAGTACGGGATGTGGTTGGCCGGCTTGTCCTGAGCGGAGAAGAAATTCGTGCCGCTGTGGCACTGGCTGCAGTCGCCGGTCGCAGGGTGCGTGGCGTCGGCAACGCTGAAGGTACTTGCGGCCGCACGTGGCCGCGTCTGGAAGCCGGTGTATTGCGCACCAGTGGTCTTGACTGTCGGCGAGATCGGGTAGGCGGTCACGCCCATCCACACATTGCCGCCCTCGTGGCAGGTGCTGCAGCCGCCAGTGATGCCGGTGTGGATCTGCGGGCTGGTGGGCGCCGGCGTCGCGAAGAGCGTGCCGGGTGCCGTGCGGGTTGCGTTGGCCGGGATCAGGCCGCCGACATTGGCCAGCGTGCCGAGGTGGCAGGTTTCGCAGGTGTTGTTCGACGGGATGTGCGACGAGGCGCCCGTCGGGCTGGTCGGCGGCATGCCGACGATGCTGGTGATGCCGGCGAAATTGGCCGCGGTACCCGAGGGCACGTGGCAGGCCACGCAATTGCGCGTGATGCCGGTGTGGTTCATGCGCGAGCCACTGAACTTGGCGCCGTTGGGTACCGGCAGCACGGGCACGCTGGAGCCGGTGCCGACGTGGCACGTCTCGCAGGGCTCACCGCTCGGAATGTGGTTGGTCGGCTGGCCGACGATGCTGAAGTTGGCCCCTGGGATGGCGAAACTGGCCGCCGCTGCGCCGTGGCACTGGGCGCAGTTGCTGGTGGTGCTTTCCGCGTTGGCGTGGATGTTGGCCAGCGTGGGCATCACCGCGTAATCGGTGCTGGTGTGGCAGGCGGCGCATTGCGCGGCGGCGGCGTACGGGATGTGATTGGCCGGCTTGTCGCCGCTGCTGAAGTACATCGTGCTGCTGTGGCACTGGCTGCAGTCACCGGTTGCCGGGTGGGTCGCATCGGCAATGTTGAAGGTGCCTGCCGCCGCGCGCGGCCGGGTCTGGAAGCCCGTGTACTGCGCATTGAGGGTCTTGACCGAGGGGGCAATCGGATAGGCGCTCACACCCATCCACACGTTTCCGGCCTCGTGGCAGGCGTTGCAGCCGCTGGTTACGCCGGCATGGATTTGCGCGCCGGTGGGTGCCGGGGTCGCGAACAACGTGCCAGGGGCGGTGCGGGTGGCGCTGGCCGGAATCAGCCCGGCCACATTGGCCAGGCTGCCCAGGTGGCAACTCTCGCAAGTGGTGCCCGACGGAATGTGTGAGCCCGGACCCATCGGTGAGGTCGGTGGCTGACCGACGATGGCAGTGATGCCGGCAAAGCCGGGCGCGGCGCCCGCAGGCACGTGGCAGGCGACGCAGTTGTTGGTGATACCCGCGTGATTCATGCGCGAGCCGCTGAACTTGGCGCCATTGGGCACCGGCAGCACGGGCACGCTGGATCCAGCGCCGACGTGGCACGAGTCACATGGCGCGCCGGTCGGAATGTGGTTGGCGGGTATCCCGACGATCGAGAAGCCGGTTGCCGGAATCGCAAAACTGGGAGCGGCTGCGCCGTGGCATTGCTCGCAGTTGGTGGTTGTGCTCGGCGCGTTGGCGTGGATGTTGGCCAGCGTCGGCATCACCTTGTAGTCGGTGCTTGTATGGCAGGAAGTGCACTGCGCCGTGGCTGCAAACGGGATGTGGTTGGGTGGCCGGACCTGGCCGTCGAAGAAGGTGGTGCCGGTGTGGCACTGGCTGCAGTCGCCAGTGGACGGGTGCGCCGCGTCGACGACGTTGAAGGGGCCCGCCGCCGCGCGCGGCCGGGTCTGGAAGCCTGTGTACGGCGTGGTGTTGTTGGTCAGGACCGACGGGTTGATCGGATAGGCACTCACGCCCATCCACACATAGCCGGCTTCGTGGCAGGCGCTGCAACCGCCGGTCACGCCGGCATGGATTTGTGCACCGGTCGGTGCCGGGGTCGCGAACAGCGTGCCCGGTGCCGTGCGAGTGGCGTTGGCTGCAATCAGCCCGCCCACATTGGCCAGGCTACCGAGGTGGCAGCCCTCGCAGGACGTGCCCGATGGAATGTGCGACCCGGCGCCCATCGGCGAAGTGGGCGGCTGGCCGACGATGCTGGTGATGCCGGCGAAGTTGGCCGACGAGCCCGCCGGCATGTGGCAGGTCTCGCAGTTGTTGGTGATGCCCGCGTGATTCATGCGCGAGCCGCTGAACTTGGCGCCGTTGGGGACCGGCAGTACGGCCACGCTCGAACCGGCACCGACGTGGCAGGACTCGCACGGCGCACCGGTCGGGAGGTGGTTGGGTGGCTGCGCGACGATGAAGAAATTGTTCGCCGGATTGGCAAAGCTGGCCGCCGCCGCGCCATGGCACTGCGCGCAGTTGCTGGTGGTGCTCGGCGCGTTGGCGTGGATGTTGGCCAACGCGGGCATCACGGTGTAATCCGCGTTGGTGTGGCAGGCCGTGCACTGCGCGCCCGTGGCGTACGGAATGTGATTGAGCGGCACCGCCGTTGCGGCAAACGAGGCGGTCGTGTGGCAGGTGTCGCACGAGGCCGTTGTCACTGGGTGGGTCGCAGGTTTGCCGGTGGTCACCACGCCGTTGTGGCATGTGGCGCATTCGCGCGGCATGGCCATCGCGTGATCGTAGCGGGCGCCGGCAAAGGTCAGTGTCGTATGGCAGGCGTCGCAACTCAGGGGTGACGGCAGGTGATTGACGGGCTTCGATACCGCGCTGCGCACGTTGTTCTGCACGTGGCAGACCCCGCAGTCGCGCGGCGTCGACTTGAAGATGCCCCGAATGTGACAGGTCTCGCAACGCACGTATTCGTGCAGACCGGTCAGTTTGAACCCCGTGGTGTCGTGGTCGAAGGCCGACTGCCCGGGCTGCGCAGCCGCCGTTCCGGCAGCCAGCGCCAGGACAAAGCCGGTGAGCAATGCAGCGCCGGCCCGCAGCAGCGAGCGACACGCGGGCATGGCCCATCGGAATCTCGATTCTTGAGTCATGTCGGGCCTCCCGGCTTCATTTGCCCCGTCGATTCGGTGCCCTGGACCTTCGGCAATGAAGCCGCGGCTGGCCACTCTGTATAGGCGCGAGGCAGGACATCCTGCGCGCTCGACATTTTACCTGCGCGTGAGCGAATGGTCTTGAAAGAAGATGTGACATGGCATTGCTCACATTGGCGGCCGTAGACGCCATCGTGTACATCGTTCTTCGCGTGGCAACTGATGCAGCGTGTTGATGCAATGACCTTGCCTTCCATTGGCAGCGTGTGGCACGCCTTGCAGGCGAGGCCCTTGTGCTTGCCATCGAGTACGTACTTGGTGCGCTTGTCGTGGTCGAAATCCCAGGTCTTCCAACTGCGTGCGTTGTGGCAGGCCTCGCAGGCCGGTCCCAGTGTCTTCTTGTGGACGTCATCCTTCTCGTGGCAGGACATGCAAGCGATCTTGGCGTCCTTGAAGCGCAGGCTCTTGTGGCAGTCCTTGCACACCACAGTGACATGCTTGCCCAGCAGCGGGAACCGCGTCAAGCCGTGATCGAAGGTCGTTGACTTCCACTCCTTGTCGTTGTGACAAGTTGCGCACTTGGTTCCCTGCTGGCCCTCGTGCTTGTCGTCCTTCTTGTGACACGCGTAACAGTCCATCGGCGTGTCGCGATAGTGCTTCAAGTCGGTGTGGCAATCCTTGCATACGACCTTCTTTGCTGCATGGGCATTGCGTAGCTTGAAACGCGTCTTGTCGTGGTCGAAGCGTGAGCTGATGGTCTTCCAGTCGCGTTCGACGTGGCAATCCTGGCACTTGGTGCCGAGCGTTGCCTCGTGCTTGTCGTCCTTCTTGTGGCAGCTATAGCAGTCCTTTGGTGCTTCCTTGTAGTTGGTGCTCTTGTGGCAATCGGCGCATTTGACGTCGCGGTGCTTGCCGAGCAGCGGGAAGTCGGTCTTTTCGTGATCGAACTTGCCCTTCTCCTTCCAGCCGGCCTCGACGTGGCAGGCGGCACAGTCGCGGCCCAGGCTGCCCTTGTGTCCCTTGGCGCTGTCGTCGTCCTTCTTGTGGCAGTCGATGCAGGCCGTGCCGGCGACCTTGTCCTTGTACAGGTGCCCGGTGTGGCATTCGGCGCACTTGGTCGTGCGGTGCTTGCCGCGCAGGGCGTACTTCGTGTCCGTGTCGTGATTGAAGGTCGACGGCTTCCAGGCCTTGGCGTCGTGGCAGGTCTCGCACTTCTCGCCGTACAACCCCTTGTGGCCCTTGGCGCCCTCGTCGACCTTGCGGTGGCAACCGATGCAGGTGCGCGGCGCATCCTTGTAGTCGGCGCCCTTCTTGTGGCACTCGATGCACTTGGTGTCGACGTGCTTGCCCTTCAATGGAAAGCGCGTCTTGTCATGGTCGACCTTGGCTTCCTTCCAGTCGTTCTCGGTATGGCAGTCGGCGCACTTCGGGCCCAGCGACCCCTTGTGCACGTCGTCCTTGCGGTGACAGGCATTGCAGTCGAGTGGGGCTTCCCAATACTTCTTCGCCGGTTCGTGGCACTTCTCGCACGCCACCTTGGCGTGTTTGCCTCGCAACTCGTAATCGGTCTGGGTGTGGTCGAAGCGCGGCTTGTCGAGCACGACGATCTTCGCCGAGCGTCCCTTGTGGTCGGTGTGGCAGCTGTTGCAGCCCTGGGGTTTCAGACGGCCGTGGTAGCCGGTGTGCTCACGTACGTCATTGCCGACTTCCTTGTGGCAGTCCATGCACAGCCCGTTCTGCGCAGTGCGGTCGAAGCGCACGTGGCACTTGGTGCATTCCTCTTCCCACTTGGCGTGACCGGCAATCAGGTCACCCGGCCGGAGCACCGACTCGATGCCCTGTGCCAATGCCGGTGCCCACGCGCACGTTGCCAGCACGAAGGCGAGGGCTGCTCGCCGCAGCCAATGTCGCAAGTGTGTGTTCCACGCCGGCAAGTCAGGCCTCAGTAGGCATGCACGGCAAACACATGCACGAAGGCACAGATGACCAGCAGGTAGACAAACGGTAGGTGGGCGAGGTGCCATAGCGCGAACATACGTTCGTACGCACTGTACTGGGCGACGCGAACCACGGCGTCCAGGTATTTTTCCACGAGGCGAACGGCGCGGCGCTCACGACGCCGCAGATCGTTTGCGCTCCACTCGCGCGCGGCGGCGACTTTGCGCATGCGTTGTCGCACGATGGTGGCGCAGCGCCGGTAGGTGATGTACTGCTGCAGCGGCAGTACCGTGATCTGGCGAAAGTAGGTCAGCCAGCCTGGCTTGGCGCGCAATTCATGCTGCTCGAATGCCAGCAGCCGGGCCTCGACGGCCGGTGAGAAGTGCAGGCGCGAACGGGCGGCACTTTCGACCAGGCCGGCGCGTTCACGCAATTCGGCGAATGACGTGCGTTCGCCATCCAGGCCGCGGTTGATGCGTGTGTAGATGAAGCGCCCGACCACTCCGCTGAGGACGACGATGATCATGCTGTAGAGCGCGACACCGGCGTTCAGCGATCCGATCTTGAAGGTCGAGTGCACCAGGATCAGCCAGGGTCCGGCAATTCCGAGGAACAGGTGGAACCAAAACCACGCCCTGACCTTGCCCCAGCCCTGCATGAATCGCATGTACTTGCGCAGCGGGTAGGAAAACAGGATCAGCATCATCGAGCCGCCGACGACGCCGATCCAGTAGTTGATGTTGTCGTTGGCGCGGAACAGCTTCATCTGGGTGATCATCCAGGCGGCGGCGACCAACAGGGTCAGCAGCATGTAGAGCAGCAGATCGCCCTGGCCGGGGTTGTCGCGTGTGCGGCGGCGCGGCGTCGGTTTGGCCTCCTGCTGCGCCGACGGACGTGGCTCGACATGAGCGCTGGAGGCGGCGGCCTTGGGCTCGGATTGGGCGACGCGCTCTCGCGGCTTGGCCTTCGCGGCCCTCGGGGGGCTGTCGACGGCTCGCTGTGGCAGTGAAGCAATGGTCATCAATTTGGTCAACGGTGCCTGGCGTCAGCGCGGTTGCGCAGGGCCAAACCAGCCCGCATGTGCAGTGGAACATGTTCCCGGCGCCATACGCCAGGAGCGGCCTTGTCCGGCGCTTGTGCAGGCCGATCGATTTTGCAGGCCCGGGCGTCGCGCCGTCTTAACCAGTGTTAAGTCGTCACCATATGCCGTGACTTAAGTGCTCGAGGCAACAAACGCTTGCACCTGGCGGCTCGCAGGTGGCAGGTTGCACGTTGCAGATCGCTGATCTACGAACAAATTGCCAAGCCGCGAACTGGGCAGAGCGACGTGGAATGTGCGCACTTAGGGTAAACGTGAAAAGAACACATGTGCAGTTTCCGCTTATCGCGGGGCGTACTTGTCGCCAGATGTGTCTCGGCCGGTGTGGTTTGGGGCCGCCGCAGACCCCGCACCTGCGGGACTGGCTGCCAGTTGACCGCGCGGGCCACGCGATGGGGCAACGCGCACGCCGGTCGCACGGGCCGGGAATCTGGACTCAAACAGGCCTTACACGTTGACGTGAAACGGGGTGCGCGTGTGACATTTGTCGATGTGTGCGTGTACTAGCCCTGGCGCCGCCATACGGAGAGTAGGGCTTTAACCTTCATCCACACCGGCAGCCGCTCGTCGGACAGGGCATCGAGAAAATCCGACAGGCCCTTTGACTTGGCCATGGTGTAGGCGGTCAGCGCGATGGTGGCCACAAAGACCACGCCGAAGACCAGCAGCTTGCGCGGCAGCGGCGCATCGGCCTCGGCCAGGAGGTTCATGCCCAGGAAGCCGGTGGTCACGGTGCCGATGAGACCGAGGATAGTGACGACGGTCAGGCGCACGACAGTGTTGGCCTGGCGGCGCAGACTGTCGGCGTCGAGATAGCTGTTCATGTCGGCGACGCGCTCCTTGACCTCGGCGTACAGCGGGTCCAGCCCCAAATGGGTCGAGCACATCTGGAACAGCCCGCGCACGTGGGCCTGCTCCGAGACCTCGTGAAACCAGTAGCGGTGGGTAAAGCGCAGGAAGCTCTCGAAACAGCTGCGAATCGAGCGCTTGAAACGGCGCACGCTGGCGGTGTCGCCGACGTCGAGTTGCTCCAGCGCCTCGACCAGGCGAATCGACATCATCAACAAGGCCGCCTTCTGAAAGTGCGCGATCATGAAGAGCAGGAAGTGTTGGTGCCTGAATTGCGCCAGCACGCCGCGGTCGCCGCAGCCGAAATAATCGGCGCGTGCATCGCCAATCACGACCAGCGCATGTCCGCTGCACAGGTAGCGGGTATTGGGCGCCGGGCCGGCACTGGCCCAGAAGCGGTCGTAGCAAAAGCGTGCCTCGAAGTCGGCGAGGTGATCCTTGGCATAGGGCAGTTCACCGCCTGCCGCACTGGCGCCAGTGACCAGACCGAGGCGGATGAAATCGTTGCGGCTGAGCGCAAGTGGATCGTCCAGTGCCAAGTAAGCCATCATCGGCATGCGGTAGTACTCGATCTGACGGTAGCGCAGCGCGCCTGCTGCATCGGAATGGTCGGCAACCAGGGGCTCTAGGAGGAAGCCCCAGTGCGCGGCGATGCGCGGCGCGCGGTGCTCGCAGACGTGGGCCAGAAACGTGTCGCGCTGCTGCGCGTCTGAGCGGGCCAGCACCTGGCCGTCCGCACCGAGCCACTCAGCCTCGGACATGCTGTGCATGGCCTGGCCACTGGGATCCCAGCCGGCAGGGTAACCGCGGCCGAATCGGTAGAGTTGCTCATGCGCTTGCGCCAGTGACAGGTTGTCGGTGGCCAGTTCGACGTTGAGCAGCACGACATCGACATCGAAGAAGAAATACAAGTCGATGTGCACCACATCGAGCGTCAACGGCGGATCACCCGGTCGCGCCACGACGCGCACACGCTTCACGTCGTGGCGCCGGAACACCCGCATCGGTGAACTGGCGTCGCGGCCGGCGGCATTGCGTGCCGAGCGGCCGTCGCCATAGAGGAAGCGCTGCACGTAGGGCAAGAAGGTGACGAATTCGTTGTAGTGGCGTTCATGAAAACTCGCCTTGTCGCCGGTGTATTCGTCGACCGCTTCGCGCCAGGGCGAGTCGTCGCCCAGGTCGCGCAGGACTTGCCACGGCGTGCGGTGTGGCGCGCCGGGAGTGGCGGGCTCGCGGGTTGGGACCAGCCGCAGTGGCCACAACAAGACCTGGCGCAGGTGGCGTACGGTCAGGCTGGACGCTGCCGTGTCAATGCCGTCGCCAGCGGATGGAGTGTCGACAACGGGCTGCAACATGCCGCCAGTGTAGGCACGCGGGGCCGCGAATGGGGTGCGGGCTAGAGCTGCCGATTTCGCGCCAGTGGCGGGTTCTTCGCGAAGTAATGCTTGATGCCTGTGGTCAGCGCCTCGACCAGCCGCAACCGGTAGTCGGGGTTGGCCAGTTTGGCCTCTTCGTCGGGATTGGAGATGAAGGCGGTCTCGACGAGGATGCTCGGAATGTCGGGCGCCTTCAGCACCGCGAAGCCGGCCTGCTCGACGCGCGCCTTGTGCAGCCGGCCGACACGGCCGATTTGGCCCAGCACTTCGTGGCCGACGCTGCAGGCTGTCCTTGATCTGCGCGGTGGTGCTCATGTCGAGCAGCGTTCGCATGACCTGCACGTCATTGCCGACCTTGGCATTCACGCCACCGACGACGTCGGCGGCGTTTTCCTTGCTCGCGATCCAGCGCGCGGCGGTGCTGGTGGCGCCCCCTGGCTCAGCGCGAAGACGCTGGCGCCGCGCGCCGCTGGCGTCATGAAGGCGTCGGCATGGATCGACACGAACAGGTCGGCTTGCACACGGCGCGCCTTCTTCACGCGGTCGGCCAGCGGCACGAAGTAGTCGGCGTCGCGGGTCAGGAACGCGCGCATGCCGGGCTGGGCGTTGAGGCGTTCGCGCAATTGCAGCGCCACGGCCAGCACCACGTCCTTCTCCTGCAGGCCGCTGCGACCGACGGCTCCCGGGTCTTCGCCGCCATGACCGGGGTCGAGTGCGACGACGATCAGGCGCTCGATTCTGCGGATCGCTTCGGGTGTCGGCAGTCTGGGCACCGGCGTCTGCCCCGGTGCCGAGGCGGACGCGGCTCCCCGCTGCCCGCTCTCGACGCGGCCGATGAATTCACCCAGGGCGTCGCGCACTGCCGCAGCGGCCTCGCGTTCGGCCAGTTCCTTTTCGCGGATCAGCGCCAGCAGCGGGTCGCGGGCTTCGGTCGGGTAGAGGTCGAACACCAAGCGGTGCTTGTATGCCGCGACCGGTGCCAGCGTGAAGACCTGCGGCGCCGCGGCTTGCTTGAGGTCGATGACCAGGCGCACCACGCGCGGCTGGAACTGGCCGACACGCATGCCGGCGATGTACGGGTCGTCTGCGCGCACCTTGCCCACCAGTTCGCGCAATTGCGGGTTCAATTCGAGCCCGTCGACGTCGATCACCAGGCGATCGGGTGTGCCAAAGAGCGTGTGGCGCGCGACCAGCGCAGCATCGGATTCGATCGTGACCCGGGTGTACTCGGCCGCGGGCCAGACGCGCACGGCGACGATCTCTGCGCCGTGGGCGACTTGCGGCACTTGCAGCAGCAGAACGAGACTGCCGAGCTGCCCGACGGCCTGACGCCGGCTTGTCATGGCGTGAGCGCTGACAGCAGGCGCCGACCCTGCGGGGTGAAGGCGCGCACGGTGACGTGCCGCTGGTTGCCGTCAAGCGGCTCGAGTTCGATCCGCCAATCGGGCAGCGGTAACAGCGGCGCGGCGTTATCGGGCCACTCGGCGAGCTTCAGGCCGGGTGCGGCAAAGATGTCGCGAAACCCGGCGTCGACCCATTCGCGTGCGTCGCTGAAGCGATAGAAATCGAAGTGCGAAACAGCCAACGCGCCAACCTCATAGGGCTCGAGCACCGCAAAGGTTGGGCTCTTGACGCGGCCGGCAACGCCGAGCGCGCGCAACAGGTGGCGTACGAAGGTGGTCTTGCCAGCGCCGAGCGGGCCGGCCAGGGCAATGAACGTGTCGGTCCGAAGTGCGGCCAGCGCAGCCAGGCGTTGCGCGAATGCGGCACAGGCCGCTTCGTCGGGCCAGGTCAAGGAACGGGTTTCTAGAATCGGCGGATGCGCGAGCAACGTCATGTGCGACTGGACGGGGCGCGGTTGCTGGGGCAACTGTGCGGCTGGGCCGAGGAGCTTGGATTGTCCCAGATCGGGGTCGCGGGCGTGGACCTCGCCGCGGCGGAGCCGGGCCTCGCTGCCTGGCTGCACGCCGGCCATCACGGCACGATGAGCTACATGGCGCGTCACGGCATGAAGCGCGCGCGGCCGGCCGAACTGGTGCCGGGAACCGTGAGCGTGATCACGGCACGCATGGACTACCTGCCGCGCGCTGCGCACGATAGCTGGCAGTCGATCGAATGGCGGCGCATCGCCGATCCGCTGCACGCCAGCGTGTCGCTGTACGCACGGGGCCGCGACTATCACAAGGTCTTGCGCGCACGCCTGCAGACGCTCGCCGATCGCCTGGCCGCGGAGATCGGGCCGTTCGGGCATCGCGTGTTTACCGACTCAGCGCCGGTTCTGGAGGTCGAGTTGGCTGCCCAGAGCGGCATCGGTTGGCGTGGCAAGCACACTCTGGCGCTGTCGCGCGAGGCCGGGTCGATGTTCTTTCTCGGCGAGTTGTTCGTCGATGTTGCGCTGCCGCACACGCCCATCGCCGCGGCGCATTGCGGCAGTTGCAGTGCGTGCATCGACATTTGCCCGACGCGGGCCATCGTTGCGCCGTACCGCCTCGACGCCCGGCGCTGCATTTCGTACCTCACGATCGAGCACGAAGGCGCGATTCCGGTCGGGTTGCGCGCGGCGATGGGCAACCGCATCTACGGCTGCGACGACTGCCAGCTGGCATGTCCATGGAACAAGTACGCCGTGCGCGCTTCGTTACCCGACTTCGATGAGCGAGCGGTGTTGACCACTTCGACACTGCTCCAACTCTGGGGCTGGAGCGAGGCCGAATTCCTGCGCCACACCGAGGGCAGTGCCATCCGTCGCATCGGACACGCGCGCTGGCAGCGCAATCTGGCTGTTGCGCTGGGCAACGCCGTGCGTGCGACCGGTGACGCGGCGATCCTGCAGGCCCTGCGGGCCCGGCGCGACGGTGCCTCGCCGCTGCTGCGTGAACACATCGATTGGGCGTTGGCGCAGGGCGGTTCCGCGCAAAGCGATGGCGCCGCGATGCCAACGCCATGATTGGGCTGTCGTCTGCCTTGGCCCATGCCGCGTTGTCGAGCCATCCACGACAATCACGCTGACCATGAACATGTGCCTCGATCGCCGTCGCCGTCGCGTCTGCCTGGCCGCCGGCCTGCTGCTGCTTGCCGCGCCGGGTCGTGCGGCCACGCCGCCGATCCAGATCGAAGGTCAGACCTTTCCGGGTGAACTCTTGCTCGCTGGCCAGCAATTGCAGTGCAATGGTGTCGGGCTGCGCGCGGTAGCGTGGTTCAAGGGCTATGCCGCGGCGCTCTACCTGAAGGACCGCGCGCGCACGACGCCGCAGGTGCTGGCCACGCCCGGTGCCAAGCGCCTGCAAATGCGCATGCTGGTCGACGTCGATACCGAAGAGTTCGTCAAGGCCTTCCACAAGGGGGTCGCACGCAACACGCCGGTGGCCGGGCAGCCGGCTCTGGAAGCACGCATGGCGCGCTTCGACGAGTTGTTGCACGCGGTCGGCAAGGTCAAGCGCCGCGACGTGATCGACCTCGACTGGCTGCCCGGCCGCGGCATGCAGCTCGGGCTGAACGGCCAGTTGCGTGGCGAGCCGATCCCGGGGGACGACTTCTACTCGGCATTGTTGTTGATCTTCATCGGCGACAAACCCGTCGATGCCGCGCTCAAGACCGGTCTGCTCGGTGGGCCGATGTCGTGAGACGATCGCGCGACGCGTACGAACTTGTTGCACTTCTTCAGGAAATTGCCAAATGACCACGAGACGTAGGTTCGAGACCACCGCGGTGACGTTGTTGCTGGCCGCGCTTGCGCCGCTGGCCGGCGCGCAGGCCTACCCGACCAAGCCGGTGCGCCTGGTCGTGCCGTTCGCGCCCGGCGGCACCACCGACATCGTGGCCCGCGTCGTCGCCGAGCAAGATCGCAACCTGGCGCTCGGCCAGACGATGATCGTCGAGAACAAGGCCGGCGGCGGCGGCTCGATCGGCGCGACTCGAGATCGCGCGCGCCGCGCCCGACGGCTACACGCTCGGCATGGCGACGGTGTCGACGACGGCGGCCAACCCGGCGATCAACCCGAAGATCGCCTACAACCCGCTGACCGACTTCACGCCGATCATCAACGTCGCCGCGACGCCCAACGTGATCGCGGTGCACCCGAGCTTTCCGGCGCGCGACTACAAGGGCTTTCTCGCCGAGCTGAAGAAGAACCCCGGCAAGTACTGCTATGCCAGTTCGGGCACCGGCGGCATCGGCCACCTGCAGATGGAGCTGTTCAAGAGCCTGTCGGGCACCTTCGTCACGCACATTCCCGTACCGCGGCGCGGGCCCGGCGCTGAACGACACCGTGGCCGGCCAGGTGCCGATCATCTTCGACAACCTGCCGTCGGCGCTGCCCTTCATCAAGGACGGCCGGCTGATCGCGATCGTCGTCGCCGCGCCGCAGCGCCTGGCGGTGCTGCCCAACGTGCCGACCTTCAAGGAGGTCGGGCTCGAGCCGGTGAACCGCATGGCCTACTACGGCATCTACGGGCCCAAGGGCTTGCCCAAGGATGTCGTCGACAAGGTCGCATGCCGCGGTGAAGAAGACGCTCGAAGACCCGGCGGTGCAAGAAGCGCATCGAGGACACCGGCTCGCTGATCGTCGCCAACACGCCGGAGCAGTTCGCGGCGCAGATCGCGGCCGAGTTCGAGGTCTACAAGAAGGTCGTCGACGCAGCAGAAGCTGACGCTCGAGTGAGCACTGCGGCTGCGCCGCGGCCAGCGCGCTCGATCGACCGCTTCATCGACGCGCTGTGGATCGAGGACGGCCTGGCCGCCAACACGCTGGCCGCCTACCGGCGCGACCTGACGCTGTACGCCGCCTGGCTGGCCGCGACGCAGGGCCGCGCGCATCGACGCCACGCGCGAGAGCCGACCTGCTCGCCTACGCCGCGTCGCGCCACGCCGGCACGCACGGCGACCAGCGGCCAACCGGCGCCTGACCGTGTTCAAGCGCTACTTCCGCTGGGCGCTGCGCGAGCGCCTGTCTGGCGGCCGACCCGACGCTGCGCCTGCGCAACGCGCAGGCAGCCGCTGCGCGTGCCCAAGACGCTGAGCGAGGCGCAGGTCGAGGCGCTGCTCGCCGCGCCCGACACGGACACGCCGCTGGGCCTGCGCGACCGCACGATGCTCGAGCTGATGTACGCCAGCGGCCTGCGCGTCAGCGAGCTGGTGACGCTGAAGACCGTGCACCTCAGCCTGGCCGACGGCGCGCTGCGCGTCACCGGCAAGGGCAGCAAGGAGCGCCTGGTGCCGTTCGGCGAGGAGGCGCATGCGCTGGATCGACGCGCTACCTGGCGCGAGGCGCGCGCCGCGATCCTCGACGGCCAGGCCAGCGACGCGCTGTTCGTCACCGCGCGCGGCGGCGCCGATGACGCGCCAGATGTTCTGGAAGCTGATAAAGCGCACGCGCTGCGCCGCCGGCATCGCCGCGCCGCTGTCGCCGCACACGCTGCGCCATGCCTTCGCGACGCATCTGCTCAACCACGGCGCCGACCTGCGCGCGGTGCAGATGCTGCTCGGCCATGCCGACATCTCGACGACGACGATCTACACCCACGTGGCGCGCGAGCGGCTGCGCGCGCTGCACGCGCAGCATCACCCGCGCGGCTGACAGGTGGCCTTGGCAGCGCCGCGCAGCTGCGTGACGGCCAAGAAAAAACCCGCGCGACTTGCGCCGCACGGGTTGATCGACCGAGTCAGACCAGGTGGTCTGCTTAGAACACGTAGATCACGCCGATGGCAAAGCCCTTGGCCTTGGTATCGATCGTCGGTGTGCCACCGAATGCAGCGAGATCGCCCTTCCAGTCACCATACTCGCCGTACGCGTAGGTGTTCTTGAAGATCTCCTTGTTGATGAACAACTCGTAGGCCTTCACATTCCTCAAGTCATCGTCGTTGGTACCGTAAATGGCACCGATGTTGAAGCCCGCGACCGGCGCCGTGATGCCCAGGCCATAGCCACTGCCACTGCCGCCGTCAGCGACCTTGCCAGCCTGCGTGTAGCTGGCCATCACCTTGACCACGCCGAAGTCAAAGCTACCGGCGATCGAGCTAAAGTCCTTGCCGGTCGAGACTGCCTTGGACTGGTAGGCCGCGCCCACGCTGATCGGCCCCTGGTCGAATTTGCCACTCAGCGCAACGACGTCCTTGGCGTTGGCATTGAGCGTGGTGTCCTTGAGCTGCAGGCCGGCTTGCACGGTGAAGCCGCTGAATCCCGGGCTGATGTACTGCAAGGAGCGCGACTGGCGGCCAGGAGCGTAAGGGGCGACATTGGTGTAAGCCAATGCCGACACGCCGTTGGACGCGCCGTTGAAGTCATAGCCGTTCATCATCTGGTACGGCACGGAATCCTGCCTGCCGAAGCGCACTTCGCCATAGTTGCTGGCAAAGCCGAACCAGGCCTGGCGGTTGAAGAACGTGCCGCCGTTATTGACCTGTCCGTCACTTTGGATGCCGCCGGTCTCGAGCTGGAACTTGGCCTTGATGCCGGGGGCCACGTCGTAGCTGCCTTTGAATCCGAGCCGGGTCGTCGAGTTGCCTTCGCTGCTGCAGTTGTCGCCACCCGAATGGAAGTTGGGCTTCTTTTCACCCGCGGTAATCGTTCCGTCGCAGCCGTTGATGTGAATGTCCTGGCCATTGGCGCTGACGTTGTCCAGCAGGCCCTGACCGTAGCTCACGTCCATCAGGCCGTAGATCACCATCTGGGCATTCGCGCCGCCCGCGAGGGCCAGCAACGCCGCGGTGGCGACCAGTTTCTTCGTCATCATCTGCATCTCTCCAATGAGGTTGAACGGGATGGCAAAGTCTAGGTGCGCGCAGCATCGACTTGATCCAAATCCTGAACGTGCGTTGCTGCAATGCAACAATCCGGCGCCGCCAGACATACCACCACGCCATGGACCACAACTTCCTCTCCGCACTGGTGCTGCTGCTGTTGGTGCTGGACCCTCTGGGCAGCTTGCCGGTGTTCATTTCCGTCATGCGAAACGTAACGCCCGAGCGGCGCACGCGCGTGGCCGTGCGCGAATCGGCATTGGCCTTCCTGGTACTGTTGGTATTCATGTTCGCCGGCCAGGCCTTCCTGTCGCTGATGCGGCTGTCGGAACGCTCGCTCGAGGTCGCCGGCGGGGTGATCCTGCTGATCATCGCCATGCGCATGATCTTCGCGACCGGCGGTGAGCTTTATGCGTCGGACGGCAAGGGACGCGAGCCGCTGATCTTCCCGCTCGCCGTGCCACTGCTGGCCGGGCCGTCGGCGATGGCGACGGTGCTGCTACTGGCTTCGCGACAGCCCGAGCGGCTGCTGACCTGGGTCGGCGCGCTGACGGTGGCGATGCTGTGCAGCGCGGCCGTGCTGCTGGGCGCCGACCGCATCCGGCGCTGGATCGGCTCGTCGATGGTCAGCGCGATCGAGAAACTGATGGGGCTGGTGCTGACCGCGATCGCGGTCGAGATGATCCTGGCCGGGCTCAAGCGCTACTTCTTCGGCTGACCCTGTTTGCGCCAGCGGGTGATGAATCCGCGGTCGATTCGGTCCTTCAACCAGCCCATCGTGCGTCCCTGCATCGACCAGGCGCCCCAGCTCGCGATGGCAGCGCCGTCGCCGAGCGCCAGCAGGTTGAGCGAATGGCGCTGCGGTGTATACGCAGTGAGCGTGCCGCCGCCGGCAAAGCGGCGCAGGTTCTCGGCCAGCACCGGCCCGGCACGCACCGCATAGACGCCGCTGCGCGGGTGTGGTGCATCGTCGCGCACGATCAGGTCGCCAGCAGCGAAGACATTGGCATGGCTGGTGCTTTGCAGCGTGGCACCTACGCGCACGAAGCCGGCGACGTCCAACGCCAGGCCGCTGCCAGCCAACCAGACTGGTGGATCGGCGCCCGTGGCCATGACGGGTACGTCGCAGGCGACGCGCATCGTGCCGAGCAGGACATGCTCTGGCTCGACGGCGGTGCAGCGACCCGGCAGCAGTTGAACGCCTCGACGCTCGAGCGCCGCCAACGCGCGCTGCCGCACCGCGTGGCTGTAGCCCGGCAGCATCGGCCCGTCCGAGACCAGCGCCAGATTGCAGTGCTCGCCGATCGCGCTTTGCATTGCGAGCGCGATCTCGACGCCTGCCGCTCCATTGCCGATCACGACCACATCGAGCGCGCTGTCAGCGGCCATGGCCCGCGTGCGCGACCAAAGCTGCACGAAGGCCTCGATCGGGCGCACGAACAATGCATTGTCACGGGCACCGGGTATCCGGTCGCGGTCCTGGAGCGGGCCGGTATTCAGGCTCAGCACGTCGTACTCGATGCGCGTGCCGTCGGCCAGCGTCACCACCTGCGCCATGGCATCGAGCGCGATGGCCCGCCCGGACAGGAACTGCGCACTCGCCGCGGCCGCCAGGGGCGCGAGGGCGACCGTACAGTCATCGATCGCGTAGCGCCCCGCAATCAAGCCAGGCACCATGCCCGAATAGATCACGCGTTCTCCGGCCGACACCAGTAGCACTTCGGCACCCGGTAGTCGCAGCGTCGCCAGCGCCCCCAGCACCGACAACTGGGCGTGGCCGGCGCCGAGCAGGACAACGCGTTTCATCGCAACGCCTGCACGGCCTTGTGCGCCCGCATCAGCCGCGACGCCATGCGTGAAGCCGAGCCGCCCACTCGAGCAACCTGGCCGGCTGGTGCGCGCGCTTCCATTCCCCGGCCGCGTACTTGTTGGCCTCGGCCAGCGTCGGATAGGTGTGGATGGTGCCGAGGATCTTGTTCAGGCCCAGGCCATGCTTCATGGCGAGCACGTACTCCGCGAGCAGGTCGCCCGCATGCTCGCCGACGATGGTCACGCCCAGGATCCGGTCCTTGCCCGGCGCCGTCAGCACCTTGACCCAGCCATGCGCGGCCGAATCGGCGATCGCGCGGTCCAGGTCGTCGATGCCGTAACGCGTGACCTCGTAAGCGATGCCTTGTTCGCGTGCCTCCTGCTCGTTCAAGCCGACGCGCGCAACTTCGGGGTCGATGAAGGTCGCCCACGGGATGACGGCGTAGTCGGCCTTGAACTTCTTCAGGTTTCCGAACAGCGCGTTGACCGCCGCGTACCAGGCCTGATGCGCCGCGGTGTGCGTGAACTGGAACGGCCCGGCGACGTCGCCGGCGGCGAGGATGTTGGGGTAGTTCGTTTCCAGGTATTCGTTGGTTTGCACCGTGCGGCCGGTCGGGATGCCGAGCTCCTCGAGGCCGAAGCCTTGAAGGCGTGCGTTGCGGCCGACGGCGCACAGCAATACGTCGAACGCGATGCGCCGCTCCAAGCCGCCGGATTCGACGACGATGAACTTGCCCTCGGCTGTCTTCTCGCAGTGCAGCGCCTTGTGCCCGGTGAGGAGGGTCACGCCGTCGCCTTCAAGTGCCTGACGGGCATAGGCCGAGACTTCCTCATCCTCGCGGACCATGATGCGCGGAAGCATCTCGATCTGCGTCACGGTCGAGCCGAGTCGCGCAAAGCATTGCGCCAACTCGCAGCCGATCGGCCCGCCACCGAGCACGACCAGGCGCGCGGGCAGCTCGCGCAGGTCCCATAGCGTGTCGCTGGTCAGGTATCCCACTGTGTCCAGGCCCGGCAGCGGTGGTACGAAGGGGGCGGCGCCGGTGGCGATGACGATGCTTCTGGTGGTCAAGGTCTGCGTGCTGCCGTCAGGCTCGGTGATCGCCACCGTCCAGGGATTGAGCAGCTTGGCGTGGCCTTGCACGACGTCGACACCGAGGGCCGTATAGCGAGCGACCGAATCGTGGGGCTCGATCGCGCGTACGATGCCCGCCACACGCTCCATCACCTGCGCGAAGTCGATCGTGGCCTCGGCCCTGGCAATGCCGTAGTCGCGCGAGTGGCGCATCTGCCGGGCCAGGGTCGCGGTCTTGATCAAGGCCTTGCTCGGCACGCAGCCGTAGTTCAGGCAATCGCCCCCCATCTTGTGGGCTTCGACCAGGGTCACCTTGGCCTTCACCGCGGCAGCGATGTAGGCCGTCACGAGGCCGGCGGCACCGGCGCCGATGACGATCAGGTTGCGGTCGAAGGAGCGCGGCTTGACGCCGGCCCAGCGCGCGTAGACCCGGCGCGACTTGACGCCATCGATAACCTTCTTGGCCAGCAGCGGGAACAGGCCGAGCAGGACGAAGGAGCCGATCACGCCCGGCGACAGGATGCCCATCACGGAATCGATCTTCGCCAATTGCGTGCCGGCGTTGATGTAGACGATGGTGCCGGCCAGCATGCCGAGCTGGCTGACCCAGTAGAACGTCCAGCCGCGCATCTTCGTCAGGCCGAACAGCAGGTTGATCGCCGCTGGAGGGATGGCCGGGATCAGGCGCAGGGTGAACAGGTAGAACGGCCCGTCCGTGGCGATGCCTTTGTCGACCTCGGCCAGCCGTTTGCCCAGTCGCGAGCGCACGCTGTCGGCCAGCACATGGCGCGACGCGAGGAAGG
This sequence comes from uncultured beta proteobacterium, assembly GCA_963779435.1. GTDB lineage: Bacteria > Pseudomonadota > Gammaproteobacteria > Burkholderiales > Burkholderiaceae_C > CADEEN01. Next base: position 89,342 of record CAVZYL010000015.1, read on the forward strand.
CGAGCAGGGCACCGATCGTCGATGCGAACGAGACCACGACAGTGCCAACCAACAATCCGAACAGGGCGCCGCCGGCCAGCGTCATGACCGCACCGACCGGCAAGGCGAGGGCGAAGACGACGATGTAGATCAGCGCGTAGACGGCGATCACCGGCAGCGGCGACTGGGCATACAGGGCGGCGAACCCCGCCTGTTGGGCCTTCAGGTGGCCCAGGCTCAGGAAGCGCCCGAGGTCCAACACGAAGAACGCCGCCAGCAGAACCAGCAGCAGGCCCACGATCAACGGCTTCTTCTTCGACACCTCGAGGCTCCAGGGTTTAAACAGCCGGTCGAACGGGGCGCGGTGCACATTACATCAGTGCGCCAGGGTCCTGGCGCCACCGACGATGCGCGCAACGGTCGTCGCGCCGCACAACAGCGCGAAGGCGTAGGCCCACCAGGCAAATCGCTCGGGCCAGATGCACATCAGGCCAAAGCAGATCAGCGTCTCGCTGGCTTCGGCCAGTCCGCCAAGGTAGTACAGGCCTTTGTCAGGGTACACGGTGCTGGCCAGGCCGCGCCGTTCGGCCAGGATGGCAAAGGCGAGGAAGCTCGATCCCGTGCCGATGAACGCCACCAGCAGCACCGCGGCGGGCAGCGCATTCGCGGCCGGGTCGGCGACGGCGAAGGCCAGCGGGACGCTGGCATAGAAAAGGAAGTCGAGCGTTACGTCGAGGAATGCACCGCGGTCGGTGGGCTGCGTCAGGCGCGCGACGGCACCGTCGAGGCCATCGGCAAGCCGGCTGACCAGCAGCAGCGCCAGGCCACTGCAGAAGGCGCCGAAGGCGATCGCCGTCGCAGCGGCCACGCCGACACCGAAACCGGCCAGCGTGATGGCATCGGCGCTGATGCCCGCACGCACCAGCCTGCGCGCGCCGGCGTCGAGCAGCGGCTTGACTGCGGCGATGGCGACGCGGTCAAGCATCGTGGAGTCGAATCACCTGGGCACCTGCGGGCACGTCCGCCGCGTCGTGGGTCACCAGCAGCGCGGGAACTTGGCGCCCCGCCAGCGCGGCGAACGTGAATCGCCGCATCTGCTGCCGCAACGCGATGTCGAGCTTGGAAAACGGTTCGTCGAGCAGCAGGGCCTGTGGTTGCGCAAGCAGCGCGCGCAACAGCGACACGCGCGAACGCTGGCCGCCCGACAGGCTCGCCGGAAAGCGTGCGTCGTAGCCACCCAGACCGGCCTCCTCGAGCGCCGACTCGGCCGCCCGCACGCGCGCTGCACGCTCGCCAGACGGCACGGCGAACAGCAGGTTGTCGCGCACCGTCATGTGCGGGAACAACAGGTCGTCCTGGAACAGCAGGCCGATGCGGCGTTGCGGCAAAGCCAGGCTGGCGACATCGCGGCCATGCAATTTCAGGCCGCCACGGGCCTCGAATGGCGCCTCGAGCGTGCCCGCGATCCAGGCCAGCAGCGTCGACTTGCCCGTGCCGCTCGCGCCCATCACCGCCAGCACCTGGCCCGGCTCGATGCGCGCACTGAGTTCTCGAATCAGCACGCGGCCGTGCACGCTGATCGTGACCTTGTCCAGTTGCAGCGCCACCTCAGTCGTCCCGCCAAATGACTCGCGATCCGCGACGCATGAGGCGTAGTGCGGCGCAGTCAGCCGATTGCCGCCAGTCGCCGAACAAGTCGCTTGCCATTCTTGCCGACAACGATGTGGCAACGCCGCGCCCGGGCGGGCGGCAGCGCAGTCGGAGCGAAGCGTGGACTGCCCCACCATGAGCCCCTGCCGGGTGCCGTCTGCCGCGATGCGCTGAACTGGCGCGAGAGCAGACAGTCGCGCGCATTCGGATTGGGTCGGTCACAGCCCGACGCCGAACGGAGGGGCCGCCGCGTGCCAACGCTGGCAACACGTGAGACGCGTATGTGAATTTCATCCTAGGTCATTCTCACCCGCTGCCAGCGGCCGACCCAGGCGGCAAGCGCGAAGCCGATCGCCGGCAGCAGCGCTTGCAACACCGCGAACGCCGCCGCGGTGTGGCGTTGGCCGCCGGAGGCCAAGGTCACGGCTTCGGTGGTGATGGTGGCATGGCGGCCGGCGCCGATGAACTGCGTCGGCAGGTATTGCGCCACGCTGACGGCAAAGCCGATGGCCAGCGCGGCAGCGATCGGTGCGCCGAGCAGCGGTGCCTTGATCCGCCACCAGAACGCCGCGCGCGAGCGACCCAGCGCCAGCGCTGTCGATTCGAAGCGGGGGTCGAAGCTGCGCCAGGCCGGCGCCAGGGCCACGAATACATAGGGAAGTGTCACCAGAATGTGGACCCAGGCCAGGCCGGCCAGCGTGCCGTCGAGCCGCAGCGGCAAGGCCAGCGCGTACAAGCCGGTCATCAGCAGCAGCGAGGGCAGCACCAGCGGCGCCAGCACGAGCGGCGTCGCTCGCCGGTCCCAGCTTGCGGGGGTGGCCTCGAACCAGATCAGCACCAGCACCATTGCGACCCCGGCGGCGACGGTACCCAGGCCGGCTGACAGTGCGAGAGTGCCCCCGCTTTCGTACACCTGTTGCCAGGCCCCGGTGGCCCACAACTGCGGCAGCAACGCGGGAAAGGTCCAGACCCCGACCCACGACGAGGCCAGCAGCAATGCGGCGACCACGGCGTACAGCGTCAGCAGGCCGCGCCATAGTGCATGCATGGCCATGCCGGCGCGCGGACCCGCCGTGCGGCGCCGGCCGTCGACGGCAACGGTTTGCCATCGCCGCAGCAGCCAGCGGCTGGCGAGCGCGGCTGCGGCCGCCAGCACCGCCAGCACCAACGAGAGCAGCACGGCCGCCGCGGCACCCTCGGCGTTGCGCGCGGCATTGCCGTCCTGCAGCGCCTGCCAGGCGACGACGGCCAAGGTCGGTGGCGAGGCCGGACCGACGATCAAGGCCAGGTCGACGACGGTCAGGCCATAGGCCAGCACGGCCAGCAGTGGCCAGGCCAGCCGTGGCAGCAGCAGCGGCCAAAGCACGCGCCACCAGACGGCACTCGACCGATAGCCGAGCGTGACGCCGCTGGCGAGCCAGCCGCGCAGCGACAGTGCAACGTCGGGCCGTGCCAGCAGGGCCAGCGTGTTCCACAGCAGGAACGGCAACTCCTTGCACACCAGCACCGCGGTCAGTGCAACGCCGTGAGGATCGTTGACAGTCGGCCAATCGGGCGGCGCGACCCAGCCCGCGAGCGGTGCGAGCAGCCGCGCCAGAAGGCCGGCTGGCATCACCAGCAGCGCCAGGCCGATCGCGAACGCCGCATGCGGCACCGCGAGCATGGGGCCGAGTGCGCGGGTCAGTTGCGAGCAGTGCCGCGAGCGATACAAATGGGTCACGAGGCCCAGGCACGCCAGCAACGCCAGCACGGTGCTGAAGGCCGCGGTACCGACCGACAGGCCGAGCGCCCTTGCCAGTTGCGGGTCGGAAGTCAAAGCGCGCCAAGCGCCCGTATCGGCCGCCTGCAGCAAGGCCGCCGGCAGCGCCAGGGCCAGCGGCAGGGCGAAGAGGCCGAGCGGCAGGGCCAGCGCTGCGCGCCTCATCGCCGCGCGATCAGGACTGGCCGTAGCGGCGCGTCCATTCGCGCTCGATCGGCTCGACCCACGACGCATGCGGCTCGGGCAGGGCCGGCGCGGACCGCATCACCTGGCCTGGCGCGCCGCCGGCGCTGAACAGCGCGCGCTCGGCCGCGCTCAGCTTGCCGAGCGCCAACACCGTCGGGTCGCCCCAGTGTCGAATGTCCGCTTTGCGCGCCTGTGCCACCGGTGAGAGCAGGAAGTTGGCGGTGACCATCGCGGCCTCCTTGGCCTGGCTGTTGAACGGGATCGCCAGGAAGTGTGTATTGCCCACGGTGCCGGCCTCATGCTGGTAGCTCACGACGCTGGGTGGCAGCGCCTTGGCCGCGATCTCGTTCGCAACTTCGTTCGGGTTGAAGGTCAGCGAGATTGCCAGTTCGCCGTCGGCCAACATCTGCCGCATCACTGTGTTGTTGGCCGGGAACTGCTTGCCTCGTTTCCATAGACTTGGATGCAGCGTGTCGAGCGCGGCCCACAAGGGCGCCGTGGCGGCGGCGAAGATCTCGCTGTCGTGCGCCAAGTAGAACGCCCTGCGGTCGCTGCTCGTTTCGAGCAAGACCTGCTTCAGGAACGTGGTGCCGTGGAATTGCGGCGGCCGCGGGTAGGTGAAGCGGCCGGGCTGCGTGCCGGCCCACCGCGTCAGCTCGGCCAGGCTGCTGGGCCGCACGGGGACGCGCGCGCTGTCAGCGTAGAAGGTCAGCTGGGCCATGCCCCAGGGCGACTCCATGCCGTCCACCGGTGCGGAAAAGTCGATCCGCGTGGTCGGCTTGCCGACCACGTCGACCAGGGCGTGGTTCGGCAGGGATTCGCTCCACGGCCCGAACAGCAGGCCTTCGTGCTTCATGGCCAGGAAGTTCTCGCCGTTGATCCAGACCAGGTCGGCCGATCCGTCGGCCACGCGGCCAGCCGCCTTCTCGGCGCGCACGCGCCGGACTACCTCGGCGGTGTCGCCGACCTTGACGTGTTCGAGCTTGACGGCGAAGTGCCGCGCCAGCTCGCCCGCGGTCCACTGCAGGTAGGCGTTGATGCGCTCGCTGCCGGCCCAGGCGTTGAAATACACCGTCTGGCCACGCGCGGCGGCGGCGACGCGCGGCCAGTCGGGGTTCTGCGCCCGTGCCAGCGGCGTCAACGCGGCGGCCGCGCCGGCAATGATCAGGCTGCGGCGGCGCAGCGCGGCGGTTGAGGGCACGTGTTTCCTGTCGACGGCTTCAGGCCGCGCGAGTGTAGCCAGCGTTGCGCGGCGCGCCGCGTTGCCACGCCAGCACGAAGTGGTCGAGCGACCAGCGCCCGGGGCCCCAGAACAGCAGGCCGACCAGCAGGCTGCCCCAGAACACATGCTGCTGAAACGCAGCCGGTGCGATCTCGGCCAGGCTGAGCACGGCCACCACGTTGACGACCGACAGCCCGGCCGCAGCGAAGCGTCCCGCCAGGCCCAGCGCCAACAGCACCGGCAGCACCAGCTCGCCCGCCGTGCCAGCGACGGCAGCGACAGCGGGCGACAGCAAGGGCACGTGGTACTCGTCCTGGAACAAGGCCAGCGTGATGTTCCAGTCACGCAGCTTGGTCAGCCCCGACAGGAAGAAGGCCTGCGCCACGACCAGCCGCGCGGCGACTTGCGCCAGGGGCTGGGCCCGCTCGAGCACGGCGATGGCGCGTTGCGCCGGACGCAGAACGGCTTGCAGATTCATGCCGCCTCCATCGATTGAACGGTCACGATGCAGCGCGCTTGCACGGCGCGAACGAGCCAGAGGTTGAAGGCAAATCCGTCCCCGGCCACGTCGAGCGCTGCAGCCAACGACGTGCCGTCGAGCAAGGCGCGGGTGAACTCGGCGCTTTCGACGTCGACGGCTTGGACGCACACGGAAAAGCCGTCACGCCAAACGAGTACGGCTTCGCCGCGGCCTTCGGCAAGTGCGCGGCGCACTGCCGCGAAGCGGTCGCCGCCGTCGTGCGTTTGAAGTTCGCCTGGCCGGTGGGCAAGCCATATGGATGCCACCGGCCAGGCGCTGGCCAGCACGTCGGTACCGGGGCGCAAGCCCAGGCGCAGCGTGTCCGGCGATTGCGTCGCCAAGGCGTCGAGCGCTGGCTGCGTATCGGGCGCATCCGCGGCACGCGAGGCGCAATGGACCATCCAGTCGAGCCGGGCGCTGTCGGCCAGGTAAGGCTCGCTGGAAAGGGAGGGGCTGTCGGCAATGAAGTCGGGCAGCGCCGCGCCCCACTCACCGAGGTCGCCGCGTTCGGGCGGCCGTTGGCGCCACAGGTCGCGCGCCAGTGCGGCGAACGACTCGGCACCGACCAGCGCGGCCACGGTCGGGTAGGCGGTGGCCAGCGCGCGTTCGGCCGACGCCGCGGCGTTGATGCGGTAAGCGAGCAGGCCACGCTGCTGGCGCGCGGGAGCATCGCCGAGCCAGACGGCCAGGTCGTGCGCGTCGGCGCCTGCCTCGAGCGCGCCCAGCAACAGCTGCTGGCGCCGGGCCTCGAGCGCGGCGGCGTGGCGCTCGCTCATACGGGCACTTGCGCGCGGCGCGATTTGGCATTCATCTTGGGAGCGGCCCGGTGTCTCATGCGGCCACCCTGCACAGCGCGTCGATCACGGCCTGGGCCCGAGCGGCTTCGTCGAGCAGCACGTCGAGCGCCGGCACATCGGTGTCCCATTCGATCAAGGTCGGTCTCGGCCCCAGGCGGTCGATCGCATGCCGATAGACCTGCCACACCGGCGGGTGCACGCGGCTGCCATGGTCGTCGATGACGATGTCGCCCAGCTCGGCATAGCCGGCAAGGTGGATCTCGCCGACCGCCGCTGCGTCGATCGCATCGACGAACGCCTTGGCGCTGGCCACCGGCTCCAGGCCCGCGTTCAGCGCATTGACGACGAGGTTGTTGACGTCGAGCAGCAGGCCGCAGCCACTGCGCCGCGCCAGCTGATTGAAGAATTGTGGCTCGGCCAGGCTGTTGTCGGCCCAGCCGAGGTAGGCCGAGATGTTCTCGACCAGGATCGTTCGCTTCAAGCGCTCCTGCACCTGCTGCACGTTGGCCACCATGATCTCGAGCGAACTCGCGTTGAAGGCCACGGGCAACAGATCATTGCCGTGGATCGTCGCGCCGCCGGGCTGGCGCGGCGCGCGGGCGAAGCTGGCGTGGTCGGAGACCCGTATTGGGTCGATGCGGTCTACCAACGCGGCCAGGTGCTCGAGGTGCCAGGCGTCGAGGCCGGCAGCCGAACCCAGCGACAAGCCGACGCCGTGCAGGCTGATGTCATAAAGGCCGCGCCCGCGTTCGAGCACCGCCAGCGCCGCACCGCCGGCCGCGAAGTAGTTCTCCGAGTGGACCTCGACGAAAGCCAGCGGCGGCCGCCGGTCGAGCAACTCGCGCTCGTGCGGCAGGCGCCAGCCGATGCCCGTGCTCAGCGACGACATCGGCAGGCTCCTCGTCAGACCGCGCGGCGTTGGGCTCAGCTCTTCTTGCCGTCCTTCACGGCCTTGAGCTGATCGGCGGTCTTGCCCTTCATGGCCACGCAGGTGCCCGCGGCGACGTACTTCCAGTCGTCCAGGCTCATGTCGGCCTTGGACAGGCCGGCGCACGAATGCGTGCCGGACTCGTTGGCGCAGTCGTTCTGGCCGGCCTTGGCGATGCCGAAGCACTTTTCATTGCTCTTGCCCGGGTCCTTGGGCATCTGGGCGCCGGCCTGGCCAGCGAGACCGAGTGCGAGAACGGAGGCGAGGGCGGAAGAAACGACGAGACGGTGGTTCATGACATTGGTTCCAGGTCGGGTTGGATGGGAGGGGACGACAGCCGGGTGTTCCGGCCGCCATCTGTCGGCGCACGGCCGCAATGCTTACACTGCCGCGCAGTTTCACGCCAACAGCCGATGCCCGATTTTGCCCTGGCCGTCCAGTCCCTGCGCCCGCAACTGCTGCGCTTCGCGCTGGCCCAGTTGCGCAACCAAGCCTGGGCCGAAGACGCGGTGTCCGACACCGTGCTGGCGGCGCTGGCCAAGCCGCAGGCCTTTGCCGGGCAGTCGCAGTTGAAGACCTGGCTGGTCGGGATCCTCAAGCACAAGCTGATCGACCAGATCCGGCGTCACAGCCGCGAAGTCTCGGCCACCACGCCCGACGACGAAGAAGACATCGACGGTTTGCTGTTCGACGACACAGGGCATTGGCGCAGCGCACCCGCCGAGTGGGGCGATCCCGAGGCCGCCTGCGGTCGGCGCGAATTCTTCGAAGTGCTCGAGCTTTGCGTCGAGAAGCTGCCCGGCGTGCAGGGCCGGGTATTCATGATGCGCGAGTGGCTGGAGCTCGATTCGGCCGATATCTGCAAGGAATTGGGTATTACCACGACCAACCTGTGGGTGCTGCTGCACCGAGCCCGATTGCGCCTGCAAGGCTGCCTGCAGGAGCACTGGTTCGGCGGTCAACCCGCCAAGGCCAGCGCATGAAATTCTTCATCTTCCGCAACTGTCGCGAAGTCACCGAGCTGGTGCTGGCCGGGCTCGACCGCCGCCTCGGCCCGGTCGAGCGCGTGGCCGTGCACTTGCACCTGCAGATCTGCGCGGCGTGCCCGAAGTTCAGCCGCCAGGTCGCGTTGATGCGCCAGGCCTTGCCGCGCTGGCGGGCCTATCGCGACGGCGCCGACTGACTTGCGCGGGCCGGGCGAGTGCTATGGCGTCGCGGCCCGGCGCTCACTACACTCGGTCGCCTTCCCACCCGCCACAGCGAGGACGACGATGAACCACCGACTGGCTGCAGCCGCCTTTTCACTGTTGTTCGCTGTGCCGGTGTGGGCCGCCGAACCGCCCTTCGTTATCTCGGACTTCTCGACCGCCACGCTGATCGACAAGCCGGCCGTCGACGCGATCTGGCAGGCCCACCTGCCCGAGGCGCGGGTGGCCAAGCTCTATCCGCCCAAACGCTGGGGCTTCCTGAGCCAGGTGGTCGGTGGCCTGGTGGGCGGCCAGACCTGTGTCGTCACGGCGCGTGCCGTCTTGCTGCCGCGCACCTCGCCGACGCGGCGGCTGGTCTGGGAACCGGCGAAGTCATCCACGACCTTCGATGTCAAGCCCAATTCGGATGCAGCTCAGTGCAGCGCGCTGGCCGCCGAAAAGCTGAAGGAAGCGGTGCAGTCGCTGGCCAGCAGTCTGGTCAAGACTTGACGCGGGCCTATTCAAACCAAGGACGGCAGTGCGAACGGGCCCTAGGCCAGGTAGGCCCAGAGGGCGACGAGCGCAAGGCCAAGTGACAGGGTCAGGCCGTAGGCCAGCGCAATGGCCATGCCGCGCATCAGCGTGACGCTCCAGCGCCCGCCGTAGACGCGGCGCGCCGCCAGCACCGAATAGAGCGGCAGCGCCAGCATGGCCGCGGCAATGATCGCGTCGATGCCGGTGGTAAACAGCGCAACCATCAGGAACCAGAATGCATGCAGGTGCAACGCGAACACGAGGTGCTCGGTGTAACGCATGCGACGGTTGAAGTACGCCAGCTTGAGCCAGAGGGCGAAGATCGGCAGCAGGACAAACATGGCCCCGCCCAGGTTGCCGAGGAAGCGCTCGTTGAAGCGCTCGAGTTGATCCGTCATGCCCTTGGCGTCGACGTCGATGCGTTTCTTCAGCCGTTGACACAACCAGGCGGGCAAGTCCTGACAGAAGAACACCCCGTCCTTCAGCCCGGCCCGGCCCGGCCCAAGGCCGATCTGCGCTTGCGACGGGCGTGAAGGCGCGGCATGCTGCGGGCTTTCGATCGCCAGGTCCGACGTGGCGACCAGGCGCACCAGCAGCAAAGCAAGCAGGCTGACAGTCAGGTACAGGCGCAACGGCAGCACGTAATGCCGGCGGCGGCCGGCGAGGTATTGCCGGGTCAGCTCGCCCGGCTTGAGCAAGAGCAGCGCGAAGGTGCGCCACAGCGCACCTTCGGTCGAAAAGTAGGCGCCACCGAACTGCTGCAGGAACTCGCCAATGCGCGGTGGCCTGATGTGGGTCTCCTGCCCGCAGTCGGGGCAGTAGCGCGGCCGTATGGCACCGAATCCGTGGCCACAATTGAGGCAGCCGAAGTCAGGAATTTTGTCGACCCCAGCCACCGCCGCCCGGCGTCTCGATCACGAACACGTCGCCCGGCCGCATCTCGACCGAGCCGATGTGGTCGAGCGTCTCGACCGCTGCCGTCGGCGCGCTCGACGCGGTTGATGCCCAGCTGCGCCCGGCTGCGCCGCCGGCCATGCCGAAGGCGCCGGCATGGCGGCCGTTGGACAGGATCGACGCCGTCATCGGCTCGAGGAAGCGCACCCGGCGCACGCCGCCGTCGCCGCCGCGCCAGCGGCCCGGCGCCGCCCGAGCCGGCGCGGATCGCGTAGCTCTCCAGCCGCACCGGGAAGCGGAACTCGAGCACCTCGGGGTCGGTCAGGCGCGAGTTGGTCATGTGGGTCTGCACGACGCGGTGCCGTCGAAGCCGCCGACGCGGCCCTCGGCGTCGAACGCCGCCGGCGCCCGAGCCGCCGGAGATCGTCTCGTAGTACTGGTGGCGCGCGTTGCCGAAGGTGAAGTTGTTCATCGTGCACTGGCCGGCCGCCATCACGCCGAGCGCGCCGTAGAGCGCGTTGGTGATGCAGGTCGAGGTCTCGACGTTGCCGGCGACCACCGACGCCGGCGGCCGCGGGTTGAGCATCGAGCCCTCGGGGATGATCACCTGCAGCGGCTTCAGGCAGCCGGCGTTGAGCGGGATGTCGTCGTCGACCAGGGTGCGGAACACGTAGAGCACCGCGGCCATGCAGCACCGCGGTCGGCGCGTTGAAGTTGTTCGTCGAGCTGCGCCGAGGTGCCGGTGAAGTCGATCTCGGCGCTGCGCGCCGCGGCGTCGACGCGGATCGCGACGCTGATCCGCGCGCCGTTGTCGAGCGGCAGCGTGAACGCGCCGTCCTTCAGCGCGCGTGATGACGCGCCGCACCGACTCCTCGGCGTTGTCCTGCACGTGCCGCATGTAGGCCTGCACGACGACGTCGAGGCCGAACTGCGCGACCATCGCGCGCAGCTCCTGCACGCCCTTCTCGTTGGCGGCGATCTGCGCCTTCAGGTCGGCGATGTTCTGCTGCCGGGTTGCGCGACGGGCCAGCGGCCGCTCTCGAGCAGCGCGCGCAGTCTCGGCCTCGCGCAAGCGCCGTCGCGCTCGACCAGCTTGACGTTGTCGATCAGCACGCCCTCTTCCTCGATCGCGGGTCGAGAACGGCGGCATCGAGCCCGGCGTGATGCCGCCGATGTCGGCGTGGTGGCCGCGCGAGCCGACGTAGAACGTCGGCGTCGCCGGCGTCGTCCAGAAGACCGGCGTGACCACCGTCACGTCGGGCAGGTGCGTGCCGCCGTGGTACGGGTCGTTGAGCACGTAGACGTCGCCGCGGCTGCATCGGCCGGCGTTGCGCGCGATCACGGTCTTGATCGACTCGCTCATCGAGCCCAGGTGCACCGGCATGTGCGGCGCGTTGGCGATCAGGTTGCCGTCGGCGTCGAACAGCGCGCAGGAGAAGTCGAGCCGCTCCTTGATGTTGACCGAGTAGGCGGTGTTCTGCAGCTGCAGGCCCATCTGCTCGGCGATGTTCATGAACAGGTTGTTGAAGACCTCGAGCATGACCGGGTCGACCGTGGTGCCGACGGCGCGGCGCGCCGGCGCGCGGCGACGACGCGCTCGAGCACGCAGGTGGTCGAGCGCCGTGACGCCGCGCCCGCCAGCCCGGCTCGACGACGGTGGTCGCGTTGCGCTCGGCGACGATCGCCGGGCCGTCGATGACGTCGCGCCGGGCGCGCAGCCGCTCGCGCACGACCAGCGCGGCGTCGCGCCAGCGGCCGCCGCTGAACATGCGCACGCGTCGTCGGCGACCGCGTGCCGGCACGCGCGCGTCGACGCGCCTGGCGCGCGCTTCGGCCGGCGCGTCGCCCGCGCCGACCGCCTCGACCGACACCGCCTCGACGATCAGCCGCGCGCTCGGGCATCAGGAACGCGAAGCGCTGCCGGTACGCGGCCTCGAACGCCGCGCTGCAGATCCGCGCCGGCGTCGCCGAACGGCAACGACGAGCGCCGAGTCGGTGCCCTCGTAGCGCAGGTGCACGCGCCGCCGCACGCGCGATCCGCGCCGCGGCGCACGCCCTGGCGCGCGAGCTCGGCGCGCGGCCGCGCCGGCGAGCGCGTCGAGGCGCGCGCGCGACCGCCGGCCAGCGCGTCGGCGAGCGGCTGCTCGACCGCCGCCTCGCGCATCACGCGTCTGGTCCGCCAGGCCCATGCCGTAGGCCGACAGCACGCCGGCCAGCGGATGCACGAAGACGCGGCTCATGCCGAGCGCGTCGGCGACGCGGCAGGCGTGCTGGCCGCCGGCGCCGCCGAAGCACTGCAGCGTGTAGCGCGTCACGTCGTAGCCGCGCGCGACCGAGATCTTCTTGATCGCGTTGGCCATGCTGCCGACGGCGATGTCGATGAAGCCCTCGGCCACCTCCTCGGGCGTGCGCGTCGCGCCGGTCGCCGCTGCGATCTCGCGCGGCCAGCGCGGCGAAGCTGCGTCGACGACGACGTCGCGCGTCGAGCGCCTCGTCGGCCTGCGGGCCGAACACGCTGCGGAAAGTACGCCGGCTGGATCTTGCCGAGCATCACATTGGCATCGGTCACCGTCAGCGGCCCGCCGCGCCGGTAGCACGCCGGCCCGGGGTTGGCGCCCGCGCTCTCCGGGCCGACGCGAAAGCGCGCGCCGTCGAAGCTGCAGGATCGAGCCGCCGCCGGCCGCGACGGTGTGGATGCTCATCATCGGCGCGCGCATGCGCACGCCGGCGACCTGCGTCTCGAACGCGCGCTCGAACTCGCCGGCGAAGTGGCTGACACGTCGGTCGAGTGCCGCCCATGTCGAAGCCGATGACCTGGTCGCTGCGCCGGCCGCCACCGCGCGGTGCGCACCATGCCGACGATGCCGCCGGCCGGGCCCGACAGGATCGCGTCCTTGCCCTGGAAGCGCGTGCGCATCGGCCAGGCCGCCGCGACGACTGCATGAAGTAGCAGCCGCACGCCCGGCATCTCGGCCGCGACCTGGTCGACGTAGCGGCGCAGGATCGGCGACAGGTAGGCGTCGACCACCGTGGTGTCGCCGCGGCCGACGAGCTTCATCAGCGGGCTGACCTCGTGCGAGACGCTGACCTGCGTGAAGCCGAGCCGCGCGCGCGATCCGCGCCGCCGCGGCTCGTGCGCGGTGTAGCGGTAGCCGTGCATGAAGACGATCGCGCACGCTGCGAGGCCGGCGTCGAACGCCGCCTGCAGCTCGCGCGCGCAGGTGCGCCTCGTCGAGCGGCGCGCACGCACCTCGCCGTGCGCGCCGACGCGCTCGTCGGCCTCGATCACGCGCGCGTAGAGCAGCTCGGGCAGCACGATGTGGCGGTCGAACAGGCGCGGCCGGTCCTGGTAGGCGATGCGCAGCGCGTCGCGAAAGCCGCGCGTGGTGACCAGCAGCGTCGGCTCGCCCTTGCGCTCGAGCAGCGCGTTGGTGGCGACCGTCGTGCCCATCTTCACGCACTCGACCTGCGCCGGCGTGATCGGCTCGCCGGCCGCCAGCCCGAGCAGGTGGCGGATGCCGGCGACCGCGGCGTCGCGGTACTGCTCGGGGTTCTCCGACAGCAGCTTGTGCGTGCGCCAGCGAGCCGTCGGGCCGCGTGCCGACGACGTCGGTGAAGGTGCCGCCGCGGTCGATCCAGAACTGCCAGCGGGCAAGGATTGAGCAAATGTGTTCATGCGTCGCAGCGTTCGGGCAAGCCCGGGGCAGCGGACGGTGCCTGGCGCAGCCTATGCTAGCCGCCACCGCCCTGACCAGCCCGGAGGAGACCCGATGCACCCGATCAAGACCCTGGCTGCTTGCAGGCATTTCGATTGGCCGCCGCTGCGGCCGCCATGGCCCAGACCAAGTGGGACCTGCCGGCCGCCTACCCGGCGACCAACTTCCACACCGAGAACCTGAGCGCAGTTCGCCGCCGACGTCGACAAGGCCACCGGCGGCAAGCTCAAGATCACGGTGCACGCCAACGCGTCGCTGTTCAAGGCGCCGGAGATCAAGCGCGCGGTGCAGGGCGGGCAGGCGCAGATCGGCGAGATCCTGCTGGTGAACTACCAGAACGAATGGCAGCTGTTCGGCGCCGACGGCCTGCCGTTCCTGGCCGACAGCTACGACGAGGCGATGAAGCTCTACAAGGCCCAGCAGCCCGCTGCTCGAGAAGAAGCTCGCCGAGCAGGGCATGATGCTGCTGTACGCGGTGGCCTGGCCGCCGCAGGGCATCTACGTCGAAGAAGCCGATCACCTCGGCGGCCGACCTGAAGGGCGTCGAAGTGGCGCGCCTACAGCCCGGCCACCGCGCGCATCGCCGAGCTGGTCGGCGCCCAGCCGGTGACGGTGCAGGCGGCCGAGCTGTCGCAGGCGATGGCCACCGGCGTGGTCGAAAGCTACATGTCGTCGGGCTCGACCGGCTACGACACCAAGACCTACGAGTACGCTCAAGTACTGGTACGACACCCAGGCCTGGCTGCCGAAGAACGCGCGTGATCGTCAACAAGGCGGCGTTCGACGCGCTCGACAAGCCGACGCAAGGCCGCAGTGCTGAAGGCCGCCGCCGACGCCGAAGCGCGCGGCTGGGCGGCCAGCCGCAAGGTCAACACCGAATCGGTCGAAAAGCTGAAGGCCAATGGCATGAGCATCGTGCCGCCATCGCCGCAACTCAAGGCCGACATGAAGAAGGTCGGCGACACGATGCTGAGCGAGTGGCTTGAGAAGGCCGGGCCCGACGGCCAGGCCCTGATCGACGCCTTCCGCAAGTAGACGCGTCGCGCCGATGCGCCGCGCGCTCGATACCCTCTACGACGGCGCGGCGGCGCTGGCGGCGCTGGCCATGGTGCTGCTGCTGGTGGCGGTGCTGGCCGTCCGTACTCGGCCGCCAGTTGCATTTCAACCTTCCCGGCACCGACGCCTACGCCGGCTACATGATGGCCGCGGCGGGCTTTCTGGCCCTCGCGCACACATTGAAGCGCGGCGAGCACATCCGCGTCACGCTGCTGCTGCAGTCGCTGGCACCGCGCGCGCGGCACCGGCTCGAGCTGTGGGCCTTGTCGGCGGCATCGCTGCTGGCCGGCCTGGTGGCCTTCTACAGCCTGCGCCTGGCCTGGCAATCACACGCCTTCAACGACATTTCCACCGGCAACGACGCCACGCCGTTGTGGCTGCCGCAACTGGGCATGGCGGTCGGGACGACGATCCTGGCCATTGCCTGCGTCGACGAACTGGTGCTCGAGTGGCGCGGCCAGCGCGTGCAGGTGCAGAGCGGCGAAGCGCTGCGCAACGAGTGAGCGGCAGGTGAACGACGTCGCCATCACCGCGCTGCTGATCGTGGCGCTGTTCGCGATCCTGGGCAGCGGCGTCTGGATCGGCCTGTCGCTGGCCGGCGTGGCCTGGATCGGCATGCAGCTGTTCTCTTCGCGGCCGGCCGGCGACGCGATGGCCGTCACGATCTGGGGCAGCTCGTCGAGTTGGACGCTGACCGCGTTGCCGCTGTTCATCTGGATGGGCGAGATCCTGTTTCGCACCCGCTTGTCGAGCGACATGTTCCGTGGCCTGGCGCCGTGGATGCAGGCGCTACCCGGTCGGCTGCTGCACACCAACGTGGTCGGCTGCGCGATCTTCGCCGCGGTGTCGGGCTCCTCGGCCGCCACCTGCGCCACCATCGGCAAGATGAGCCTGCCCGAGCTGTCGCGACGCGGCTACCCGGATGGCATCTCGATCGGCTCGCTGGCCGGTGCCGGCACGCTGGGCCTGCTGATTCCGCCGTCGATCATCATGATCGTCTACGGCGTCGCGGCCGAGGTCTCGATCGCTCAGCTGTTCATGGCCGGCATCCTTCCCGGCATCATGCTGGCCGGGCTGTTCTCGGGCTACCTCGTGTTCTGGGCGCTTCGCCACCCGGGCCAGGTGCCGGCCGCCGACGCGGCGATGAGCTTCACGCAGAAGGTGCACGAGTCGCGCCACCTGATCCCGGTCGTGCTGCTGATCGTTGCCGTGCTCGGCTCGATCTATGCCGGTATCGCCACCGCGACCGAAGCCGCCGCCGTCGGCGTGGTCGGGGCGCTGGCGATATCGGCGCTGCAGGGCTCGCTCGACTGGGCGACCTTCAAGGCCTCGCTGCTCGGCGGCACCCGGCTGTATTGCATGATCGCGCTGATCCTGGCCGGGGCCGCATTCCTGACACTCAGCATGGGCTACATCGGGCTGCCGCGGCACCTGGCCGAGTGGATCGCGAGGCTCGGCCTGTCGCAATGGCAGTTGCTGGCCGCGCTGCTGGTCTTCTACGTCGTGCTCGGCTGCTTTCTCGACGGGATCTCGATGGTCGTGCTGACGATGGGAGTGATCATGCCCACTGTCACCAAGGCCGGCATCGACCCGCTGTGGTTTGGCATCTTCGTCGTGCTGGTGGTCGAAATGGCGCAGATTACGCCGCCGGTGGGCTTCAATCTGTTCGTGCTGCAGGGCATGACCGGGCGCGAGATTGGCTGGATCGCGCGCGCCACGCTGCCGTTCTTCTTCTGCATGGTGACCGGTATCGTGCTGATCACGCTGTTCCCGGTCATCGTCACCGCGCTGCCCGGTGCGGTGATGGGCGCGGCACGCTGAGGGGCACCCTGGTCGCCAGTGCTAGAAGCCTGAGCCCGGCTGCTTCAGGAACTCGATTTCGTCGCTGCTGCTGGTACGACCGAGTGCGGCGTTACGGTGCGGAAAACGACCGAAGCGATCGACGATGTCGTGATGGCGCTGCGCCCATTCACGCAAGCCCGCCAGCGCCGGTTCGTCGCGCCCGAGTTGCTCGAACAGCTGCAGCGACGTGCGCTGGTGCGACCGGTCCTCGGCATGCTCGAACGGCAGGTAGACGAACATGCGTTGCACGCCGGTGAGCTCGCGGTCCAGCCCCGACGCCACCAGCGCGCGGGCCGTCTGCAAGGCCATCGCATCGCCGGCGAAGGCGCGCGCACTGCCGCGGTAGGCGTTGCGCGGGAATTGGTCGAGCACGATCACGCGTGCCAGCGCCGGCAACGCCGCCAGTGGCGCTGCGGCCCAGTCGTCGATGCCGCCCATCAGCGCCCGCTCGATCAGGGGGCCGAAACGCTGCACGATGGCCGCATCGAAGGCCGGGTCCTTGCGAAACCACTCTGGCCGTTGCTGCAGGTGCCCGGCGTCGTCGGCCACGCCGAACCAGAAATCCAGGACCTGCTGGGCGCCGGTGTCGTGCATGGCAGCCTGGCGCTCAGGGCGCGAGCAGATCGAGCGTGGCCGGGTGGCGTCGCATGTAGCTCGCCACATAACTGCACGCCGGCCGCACGCGCAGTCCCTCGCGGCGCGCGTAATCCAGCGCCTCGGCGACCAGCGCCGCTGCGATGCCACGCCCTTCGAGCGGCGGCGGCACGAAGGTGTGGGTCATGGTCATCACCGCACCTGACAACCGATAGTCGGCCACGCAGAGCCGGCCATCGACCTCGGCGGCAAAGCGGCTCGCGGCGCTGTCGTGCTGAACCGGGACGTTCATGTCGTGCAGGGCCGTTCGTGCGGCGTGGGTTGTGTGCTCATCGGAGCGGAGTGCGGCGTCTTCATGCCTGGCTCAGGTCAGCAGCGACTGCAGTGACAGCTCCACCGAGCGCTGACCGTCATTGAACCAGATCAGCCCGTCCTGCACGGTGACCTGGATCTGCATCGATCGCTGTGCCAGGCCGGCCAGCGCGGTGCTCTGATCGGCGGGCAACTGCCACACCGCCAGGCGTTCGGTGCGGTTCAGCTTGTTCTTTACGCCGGCCCACCAGATCGGCGTGCTGGCCGTGTAGGCGATGAAGGTGGCCTGCTCGGCGCGCGACGCGGCGCGCTGCATACGGCGCTCGTCGGGCTGGCCGACCTCGATCCAGTGTACGAGCTGACCGGTCAGGTCGAGCTGCCACAGGTCGGGCTCGTCGGTGTCGGACAGGCCGCGGGCGAAAACGAGTGCGCCGCGGTGGTTGTCGGCCGGCACGTTCAGCGCGTAGGCCAGCAGCCGCACCATCATGCGCTCTTCGGTTTCCGACGGATGCTGCGCCAGGGTCAGCAGATGGTCGCCATAGATGCCGCGGTCCATGTCGGCGATCTGCAGTTGCGCTTTGAAGATGGTTGCTTTGAGAGCCATGCGGCGCCGACTGTGCCACAAGCCCTGCCATGCACAGCCACACCTATGCAATTGCCGGCATAGCGACATGGCGCGGCTGGCATGCAAACATGCGCGCCAAGAGTCGAAAGGTGTTCATGGGTGGCGGTTTCGCCGACAGCCTGCGCGCAGCGTGGGCCTTGGTGACGGGTTGGGATGTGCGCCTGGCGGAGATCGTCGGCCTGTCGCTCGGTGTCAGCGCCAGTGCCTGCGTGCTGGCAGCGGGGCTGGGCATGGCCGGTGGCGCCTGGCTCGCGGTGGCGCGCTTTCGCGGCCAGCGCCTGATCGTGGCGGCACTCAATACCTTGCTCGGCCTGCCTTCGGTGGTGGTCGGGCTGGTGGTTTACCTGCTGCTGTCGCGCTCGGGGCCGCTCGGCGACTGGGGCATCCTGTTCACCCCGCGGGCCATGGTCGTCGCGCAAACGATCCTCGTGCTGCCGGTGGTGGCGGCGCTGACGCGCCAATTGATCGCCGACGCCTGGCGCGGCAACGGCGAGCAATTGCGTTCGATGGGGGCCTCTGCGCTAGCCAGCGCGGCGTTGCTGTTGCTGCATGAACGGCTGGCGCTGGTGACGGTGTTGCTGACCGCCTTCGGTCGCGCGATCAGCGAGGTCGGCGCGGTGATGATCGTCGGCGGCAACATCGAGGGCGTGACGCGGGTCATGACTACCGCGATTGCGCTCGAGACCAGCAAGGGCGACCTGCCCCTGGCGCTCGGCCTGGGCCTGGTGCTGCTGGCCTGCGTCGGCGCGATCAATGCGGCCATCGCGCTGGCGCAGCGCCAGCATGGCGCGCATACCGAGGCGCTTGGCAAGTGAGACATCCTGGGTCAACCTCCTGTAGCCGAAGCGAGGTGGACGGCGCCGTGCAGGCTCGGGTCGTAGGGTTTGCGGTCAGTCCAGGCGCGCCAGATGACGCGCAGCCAGGCTCGGGCGAGGATGCGGACGGCGTGGGGGTGATCGCAGCCGCGGGCTCGGGCGGCTTGGTAGACGCTGTGGGCCCACTCGTTGGCGTGGCGCGAGTTGTCCGCCAGGCAGGTGATGGCCTGGCGCAGCCGGTGGTTGCAGGCCCAGCGGAAGGCCACGCTGCGCGTCTTGCCGGACTGGTAGGTCACGGGGACGGTGCCGGCCTCGGCGGCGAGCTGATCGACGCTGGGGAAGCGCTCGCGCACGTCACCCAGCTCGGCCAGGATCTGCGCAGCGCAGACCTGCCCGGCCCGCGGGAAAGACATGATCAGCAGCCGTCGGGCAGCGACTCCACGAAACGCTCGATGCGGCGCGTGAGCTCGGCGATCTGAGTCGACCAGGGGCTACGAGCACCGCGCACCATGCGAGCGCACGAGCTCGGCCAGCGGCCTGCGTCGGTGAGCGCGCCCACGCAGGCCCGGTGGCGCTGCACGCAGCCGTGCCGAGCAAGCTCGGCCGCGCTGCGCCGGCCGCTGTAGTGCTGGGCCTTGCAAAAGCGGCTGCAACTGCGGCTTCGGTCAGCCGCGCTGGCCGAGCTGGGCGAAGGGTAGCGGCGCAGGAACGCCAGCGCGATGGGCGAGGCGATGTCGGCGAAGATGCAGGCCGCGCCGGGCCAGAAGGCTTGCAAGCGTGCTGGTGCAGCTGGTTGGCCGCAGCGCACGCGCGTAGCCACCAGATCGTCGCGCGAGCGCACCAGGGCGCGCAGCGCGCGGATCGAATCGGACTGCGGGCGACAGCTGCGCGCCAGCGGTGGCCATCGGTGCGCAGCAGGTCGGCCAGCAGGTAGGCGTCGGAGGCGTCGCTCTTGGCGCCGTGGCTGCGGTAGCGCGGACGGCTGGCCTTGACGGCGTTGGGGTGGATCGGGAAGACGTGATGGCCGGCCTCGACCAGCGCATCGACGATCAGGCCCGAAGGCCGCTCGATGGCGATGCGCAGGCGCTGCGCCGAAGCGCGCCAGGCGGCGCATCAGCTCGGCCAGACCGTCGCGGTCGTGGGCGATCTCGAAGCGATCGAGCACAGCGCCGGCGGCGTCGATGACGCACACCGCGTGCGTGTGCACCGCCCAGTCCAGGCCGGCAAACACTTGCTGCAAGCATCGGTACTCATGGACAGACTCCTGGAAGTTGCGGTATGACTGCCCGTGTCGGAAGGCGCGGCGGGAAGCTCATAAACAGGCGCTCCAGCTGGGTCGGCCTGGCGCTACATCTTGGGGCCCGTCGTGGCCTTCCGGCACCCTGCGGGCTGCGGGTCTCACTGGGGCCTTCGAAAGGCAAGCGCACCAGGCAGTCACCGCAGGGGCACGGAAGTCGGTGGACACCATCGGCGGCAACACGCCGTGGTGTCAAGAACGCGGCACGCGCGGCGCAGCGCGTTGAACACGGGTTGCCCACCGCGGCGGTCGGTCGGTTCGTCGCAAGCGCCGACCGCCCGCCGCCGTGGACAACCCTGCACCGCGGTACTTCGACGGCCCTCATGGGCCGAGAGGTTGCCTTATGAGCGCGAGACTGTTGTCCCTGCAGGGCGCGGCGGTGCGCTTCGGCGCTGTCACCGCGCTGGCCGACGTGGACTTCACGCTGCAGGCGGGGGAACGGGTGGCCCTGGTCGGCGCCAACGGTTCGGGCAAGACCACACTGCTGCGTGTGCTGCACGGCCAGCTCGCGCACGACGGCACGCGTCGCGTGCAGACCGACGCGGCCGGCCGCGAGCCGGCGCAGGCGATGGTCTTTCAGCGCCCCTTCCTGCTGCGCCTGTCGGTCTGGAACAACCTGATGGTGGCACTCTGGCTGGCCGCGGTGCCGCGTGCCGAGCGCGCCGAGCGGGCGACCCTGGCCCTGGCACGCGTTGGCCTGGCCGAGCAGCGTTACCGCCCGGCGCGTGTGCTGTCGGGTGGCCAGCAGCAGCGCCTGGCACTGGCGCGCGCCTGGGCCGTGCGCCCGCGGTTGCTGTTCCTCGACGAGCCGACAGCCAGCCTGGACCCTGGCGCGAAGCGCGAGGTCGAGCAACTGATCGCTGGTTTCGCGCAGGAAGGCATGGCCGTGGTGATGAGCACCCACAACCTGGGTCAGGCCAAACGGCTGGCCACCCGGGTGGTCTATCTCGAGGCCGGGCGCGTGATCGTCGATCTGCCGACGGCGACGTTTTTCAACCAATCGCTGCCCGAGCCGGCGGCGTCTTTCGTCAAAGGGGAACTGGGATGGCCAACTTGAACCGTCGAATCTGGATTGCGGGATTGCTGCTGGTGTGCAGCGCTGTCGTGTCGGCGCAGGAGCGTTTCATCGTCATGGCGTCGACCACCAGCACCGAGCAGTCGGGCCTGTTCGCGCACCTGCTGCCGGCCTTCAAGGCGGCCAGCGGCATCGACGATCCGCGTCGTCGCGCTGGGCACCGGCCAGGCGCTCGACGCGGCGCGACGCGGAGACGCCGACGTCGTCTTCGTGCACGACCAGCCGGCCGAAGAGAAGTTCATCGCCGAGGGCTTCGGCCTCAAGCGCCTGCCGGTGATGTACAACGATTTCGTGCTGATCGGGCCCAAGGCCGACCCGGCCGGTGTGAAGGGCAAGGACATCGTCGTCGCCCTGGGCAAGCTGGCCAGCCAGGCCACGCCATTCATCTCGCGCGGCGACAAGAGCGGCACGCACGCGGCCGAACTGCGCTACTGGAAGATGGCCAACATCGACGTCAGCGGCGCGCCGTACAAGGGTTACCAGGCCTGCGGCTGCGGCATGGGCCCGGCGCTGAACATCGCTTCGTCGAGCAACGCCTATGCGCTTGCAGACCGCGGCACCTGGCTCAATTTCAAGAACCGTGGTGAGCTGGCGGTGCTGGTCGAGGGTGATGCGCGCCTGTTCAACCAGTATGGCGTGATGGTCGTGAACCCGGCCAAGCACCCGCATGTCAAGCTCGCGCTGGCGCAGACCTTTGCCGACTGGGTGGTGTCGCCGGCCGGACAGGCAGCGATCGCCGACTACAAGATTGGCGGCGAGCAGTTGTTCTTCCCGAACGCCGGCGCGAAATGAAGCGCCGCGAACTCGTGATCGCGACCTTGTCACTGGCCGGTTCGGCGTCGGCGCAGCCCGCCGGCGGCGAGTTGGTCGTGCTGGCCGCCGGCAGCCTGCGGCGCGCGATGACCGAGACCGCGGCCGCGTTCGAGCAGGCCACGCCCGGCCAGCGCGTGAAACTCGTGTTCGGTGCCTCCGGCCTGTTGCTCGATCGCATTCAAAAGGGTGAACGTGCCGACGTCTTTGCCTCGGCCAACCTGGAACACCCGCAGGCGCTGGTGACGGCCGGCAAGACGCGCAGCATGCGGCCCTTCGCGCGCAACGCGCTGTGCGCACTGGTGGCACCGGGCGTGGCCGTCGATAGCGAGACGCTGGTCGAGAAGATGCTGGATCCACGCATCAAGCTCGGCACCTCGACGCCCAAGGCCGACCCTTCCGGCGACTACGCCTGGGCGATGTTCGAGCGTATCGAGCAGCAGGGCCGGGCGGGGGCGTTCCATGCCCTGAGCGGCAAGGCGCTTCAGCTGACGGGCGGCGCGAACTCGCCGCCACCGCCCACCGAGCGCAATGTGTACGGCGTACTGGTCGCCGAGGGCCAGGCCGACATCTTTATTACCTATTGCACGAATGCCAGCCAGGCATTGAGTGAACAGCCGCAGTTGAGAGTCGTGGCTGTACCGGCGGCCATCAATGTCAGCGCGAGTTACGGCGTGGCGGTGCTCAACAGTGCACCGACGGCCGCCAGTGCACTCGCCGACTTCATGCTGGCCGCGACCGGCCAGGCGCTGCTGGCCCGGCAGGGGTTTTCGCCGCCATGACAGCTTGGCGCTGGCTGCGCGCCGTGTGCGCATGGCTGCTGGTATGCGGCGCGGCATTGGCGCAGAGCCCTGTTGCAGAGACGCCGCGCGCGCGCATCGACGGCGACGTGCGCCAGCCGCTGGACCTCAGCCCGGCCCAGCTGCGTGCCTTTGACCCTGCCGCACAGCGCAGCGTCCGTGTCACGCGTGACGTGAACGGCCAGCAGCGCGAGACGACGCTGCGCGGCGTCGCCTTGCGTGCCTTGCTCGAACGCGCCGGGCTGGCCGAACGCGATCGACTGGATTGGCGCAAGACGGTGGTCGTGGCCAGCGCGCGCGACGGCTACCGCGTGGTGTTCTCCTGGCCCGAGTTGTTCAATCTCGAGGCGGGGGATGCCGTGATGGTGGCCTACGAACGCGATGGCCAGCCGCTGGCCGCCAGCGAGGGGCCGTTGACGGTCGAGGCGCCGGTTGATTTGCGCACCGGGCCACGCCACGTCAAGTGGCTCGAGCGCATCGAGGTGCGGATCTTGCGCGACTGAACGGGCGCCGAATCGCAGTCGGCGCGCGCGGGCGTGTAAGCTTTGCCGCGATACACCGTCCATGCTGGAGCCTTTCCCATGACCTCCGCCAAGACCTTCGCCTCGCAGGCCGATCTCGAGGCCAAGAAGGTCAGCTTCACCAAGCTGTCCGACAACGCCTATGCCTATACCGCCGAGGGCGACCCGAACACGGGCGTGATCGTCGGCGACGACGCGGTGATGGTCATCGACACCCAGGCCACGCCGGTGATGGCGCAGGACGTGATCCGGCGCGTCCGCGGCGTTACCGACAAGCCGATCAAGTACGTGGTGCTGTCGCATTACCACGCCGTTCGCGTGCTCGGCGCGTCGGGCTACGCGCCAGAGCACATCGTCGCCAGCCGCGACACCTATGACTTGATCGTCGAGCGCGGCGAGCAGGACAAGGCCAGCGAGATCGGCCGCTTCCCGCGTCTGTTCCAGGCCGTCGAATCGGTGCCGCCGGGCATGACCTGGCCGACGATCACCTTCAGCGGCCGGATGTCGATCTGGCTCGGCAAACTGGAGGTGCAGTTGATCCAGCTCGGCCGCGGCCACACCAAGGGCGACACGGTGGCCTGGCTGCCCACGCAGAAGATCCTGTTTTCCGGCGACCTGGTCGAGTTCGACGCCACGCCCTATGCCGGCGACGCCTATTTCAGCGACTGGCCGCAGACGCTGGACAACCTCGCCGCGCTGCAGCCGCGCGCGCTGGTGCCCGGCCGCGGTGCGGCGCTGACGACGCCCGAGCAGGTGGCGGCCGGCCTGGCCGGCACCCGCGGCTTCATCAGCGAGCTGTACGCCAGCGTGCGCGCCGGCGTGGCCCAGGGCAAGGATCTGAACGCGGTCTACAAGCAGACGCTGGCCGGGCTCAGGCCCAAGTACGGTCACTGGGTCATCTTCGACCATTGCATGCCGTTCGACGTCACCCGTGCGTACGACGAAGCCACGCAATACCGCGACCCGCGCATCTGGACCGCCGAGCGTGACATCGAGATGTGGCGGGCCCTCGAAGGTTGAACCGGCCCGAGCGACGCAAAGGAGAGCAGCATGAGCATCACCCGCGGCATCCACCATGTCGCCTACCGCTGTCACGATGCCAAGGCCACCGTCGAGTGGTACCGCAGGCATCTGCAGATGGACTTCGTGCTCGCGATCGCCGAAGACCAGGTGCCGTCGACCGGCGCCCCCGACCCGTACATGCATGTCTTTCTCGACGCCGGCCGCGGCAATGTGCTGGCCTTCTTCGAGCTGCCCAACTCACCGCCGATGGGCCGCGACACGAACACGCCCGATTGGGTCCAGCACATCGCCTTCAAGGTCGACAGCCTGGCCACCCTCGAGGCCACCAAGGCGCGACTCGAAGCCGGCGGCATCGCGGTCGTCGGTCCGACCGAGCACACCATCTTCAAGTCGATCTACTTCTTCGACCCCAACGGCCACCGCCTGGAGCTGGCCGCGGACACGGCCACGCCGGAGATGAATGCCAAGCTCGACCTGGTGAAGTGGGAAATGCTCGAAGAATGGAGCCGCACGAAGCGCGCGCCCAAACACGCGGCCTGGATGCACGAAAAGTGACGCTCACCCCCGAAGCGGCTTCGCCGCTCCCCCTATGGCGACCGACGGGGCGCCTGCGACGCCCTGGGGCACCACCAGCGGCCCGGCGTAGCCGGTTTCGCGGTGTTGGCTTGGGAAACCCGCTGTTTGCCTAGGCCGCGGTGCTCTCTACATACACTTGGCCGCGCTACGCCTACCGGCGCGCGCCCGAGCTCGGCGCGGCGGCCGCCAGACGCGTTCCACTGGTGATCGTCGGCGCCGGGCCGGTCGGGTTGGCGGCTGCAATCGACGCCGCGCTGCGCGGCCTGCAAGTCATCCTCCTCGACGACGACAACACCGTCTCGGTCGGCTCGCGCGGCGTTTGCTACGCCAAGCGCACGCTCGAGATCTTCGACCGCCTGGGGCTGGGCGATCGCGTCGTGGCCAAGGGGGTGACCTGGAATGTCGGTCGCACCTTCCACCGCGAGCGCGAGGTGTTCAACTTCAACCTGCTGCCCGAACCAGGCCACCAACGGCCCGGCATGGTCAACCTGCAGCAGTACCACCTCGAGCAATACCTGGTCGAGCGTGCGATGGAGTTGCCCTCGATCGACTTGCGTTGGCAGCACAAGCTGGTGCAGGTGACGCCGGGAGAAGAGAGCGTTGCGCTGGCCGTCGAGACTGTCGATGGCCGCTACGCGCTGCAGACCGACTGGCTGCTGGCTGCCGACGGCACGCGCAGCAGCGTGCGTCACCAGCTGGGCCTCGATGCGCAGGGCCATGTGTTCGAGGATCGCTTCCTGATCGCCGACGTCGTGCTCGACGGCGAGCCGTTCCCGCTGGCCCAGACCGAGCGCCGGTTCTGGTTCGCGCCCGCGTTCCACGCCGGTGAGAGCGCGCTGATGCACCGTCAGGCCGACAACGTTTGGCGGCTGGACTTCCAACTGGGGTGGAACGCCGACCCGGAGGCCGAGAAGGACCCCGAGCGCGTGCGCGACCGCGTCCGCGCGATGCTCGACAGCCAGGGCTTCGCGCACATCGGCTTCGAGCTCGAGTGGGTCAGTGTCTACACCTTCCAATGCCGGCGCATGGCCCGGTTCCGCCACGGCCATGTGCTCTTCGTGGGTGACAGCGCACACCAGGTCTCGCCGTTCGGCGCCCGCGGCGCCAATTCGGGCGTGCAGGACGCCGACAACCTGGTGTGGAAATTGAAGCTGGTGATCGACGGCGATGCACCCGCGTCGCTGCTCGAAAGCTACGACCACGAGCGCGGCGCGGCGGCCGACGAGAACATCCTCAACTCCACCCGCTCGACCGACTTCATGACGCCCAAGAGCCACGTCGCTCGCGTGCTGCGCGACGCCGTGCTGTCACTGGCCGCCGAGGTGCCTGCCGGGCGCGCGCTGGTCAACAGCGGCCGGCTGTCGGTGCCCAGCGTGTCTGCCGACTCGCCGCTGAACACGCCCGACAGCGAGGCGTTCGAGGGCTGGATGGTTCCCGGCGCGCCGCTCGACGATGCGCCGGTACGCGATACGACCGGCCGCGATGGCTGGCTGCTGCGGCACATCGGGCAGGGCTTCGTGCTGATCCACTTCGGCCTGCCCGGCGCGATCGAAACCGCGGCGCTCGACGCGCTGCGGCGCGAGCGCGTCGCCGTGCACCTGCTTTTGGTGCTGCCGGTCGGCGAGCGTGGCCCGGCGGGTCACGCCTGGGTGCACGATGTCGACGGCCTGGCCGCGAAGCGCTGCGACGCGCGGCCGGGTACCACCTATCTGCTGCGCCCTGACCAGCACGTGGCTGCGCGCTGGCGCCACTTCGACTCCGCCGCGGCGCGTGCCGCGCTGGCCCGTGCCACAAACACACCGACGCCATGACCCGACTGAACGCCCAGCCGAACTTTGCCAAGCCCGGCAAACGCCAGCGCCACGCCTATACACCGGGCGACGACTTTTACGACGCGCTGGTCGCCGCCCACCGCGGCCTGACCGACGCGCAGAGTGAATTGCTCAACGCCCGCCTGGTGCTGCTGCTGGCCAATCACATCGGTGAGCTCGACGTGCTCGGCGAAGCCATCGCATTGGCGCGTGCCGGGGCCCTCGCCGCGCCGGGCTGAACGGAATCTGCCTTCGGAGTTGCCATGTGCCGAAACATCAAGACCCTGTTCAATTTCGAGCCGCCGGCCACCGAGCTCGAGATCCGCGACGCGTCGCTGCAGTTCGTCAGGAAACTGAGTGGCTTCAACCTGCCGTCCAAGGCCAACGAGGCCGCTTTCGAACGTGCGGTGGCCGACGTCGCTGCCGCTGCCCGAGTGCTGATCGGTTCGTTGGTGACCCGTGCCGATCCGCGCCAGCGCGACGCCCTGGCGCTGCGCGCCCGCGCCAGGGCGGCGCGCCGGTTCGGAGCGTGACGCCCTCGTCTCTTAGTGTGTGCCCGTCAGCAGGATGCGCCGGTCGACGTCGCCGATCCGGGTGTGGCCACAAAACGCCATCGTCACATCCAGTTCCTTGTGGATGATCTCGAGCGCCTTGGTCACGCCCGCCTCGCCCATCGCGCCCAAGCCGTAGGCATACGCGCGGCCGATCATGGTGCCGTGCGCACCCAGGGCCCAGGCCTTGAGCACGTCCTGTCCCGAACGGATGCCGCCATCCATCCAGACCTCGATGCGCGAACCGACCGCCTCGGCGATCGCCGGCACGGCGGCGATCGAACTCGGCGCGCCATCGAGTTGGCGGCCGCCATGGTTGCTGACCACCAGCGCGTCAGCGCCGCTGTCGACCGCCAGGCGCGCATCCTCGACGTCCATGATGCCCTTGAGGATGAACTTGCCGCCCCAGCGCTTCTTGATCCACTCGACGTCGCTCCAGTTGAGTCTCGGGTCGAACGTTTCGCGGGTCCAGGCACCGAGCGAGGACATGTCGCTGACGCCCTTGGCGTGACCAATCAGGTTGCCGAAGCTGTGCTCGCGCGTACCGGCCATGCCCAGGCACCAGCGTGGCTTGAGCAGCAGGTTGATGATGTTGGCCAGCGTCGGTTTGGGCGGCGCGGTCATGCCGTTCTTCAGGTCCTTGTGGCGCTGGCCGATCACCTGCAGATCGAGTGTGAGCACCAACGCCGAGCAGCCGGCCGCCTTCGCGCGGTCCATCAGGCGCTCCATGAAATCGCGATCGCGCATCCAGTAGAGCTGGAACCAGAACGGCGCCGTGGTCTGTGCGCGCACCGATTCGATCGAGCAGATGCTCATCGTCGACAGTGTGAACGGCACGCCGAACTTCTCGGCCGCCTTGGCGCACTGGATTTCGCCATCGGCATGTTGCATGCCCAGCAGGCCGACCGGGGCCAGCGCGACCGGCATCTTGACGGGCGTGCCAGCCATCGTCGTCGCCGTGCTGCGGTTGTCCATGTTCACCGCCACGCGCTGGCGCAGCAGGATCTTGCCGAAGTCACTCTCGTTGGCACGGTAGGTGCTCTCGGTCCACGAGCCGCTGTCGGTGTACTCGTAGAACATCCGCGGCACGCGCTTCTGGGCAAGCTGGCGCAGGTCTTCGATGTTGGTGATGACGGGCATGGCTGGGTTCTCCTCAGCCCGCATCCTAGCCGCCGCGGGGCGGCAATGGCTGATTCAGGTCAGCGCGTGAGCCAGCAGCGCCGCGGCCGTCACCGCACCGGCGACAGCAACCAGCAGCCAGTTCGGCAGGCGGCCCTGTGGCGTGCGCGAGATGCGTTGGCGCCGGCGCTGGTTGTCTTTGTCGATCATGGGGGGTGGAGTGTCACCGCCCTGCGTGGCGCAGGCAAGCCATGCGCACCCCCAGCAGGCGCAAGCGGCGTGCGAAATCGACGCGTTTGAGGCATTGCCCTGCCGCCTGGCGGATGTCGGCGGCCTCGGCCGTCGGCGCGGGCAGGGTTAGGTCGCGGGTGACGGTCTTGAAGTCGGCGAAGCGCAGCTTGATGCCGACGGTCTTGCCGGCATAGCCCTTTCGCTGCAGGTCGTGCGCCAGTTGCTGCACCAGTTCATCAAGCACGGCGCCGAGTTCGGCCCGGTCGTGCACCGCATGCAGGTCGCGGTCGAAGGTCGTCTCGCGACTCATCGACACCGGCTCGCTGCTGGTCGAGATCGGGCGGTCGTCGCGGCCGTGCGCGGCGTCATGCAGCCAGCGGCCGTAGCTGACACCGAAATGCTCGACCAGCCAATGGCGCTCGCGCGCCGCCAGTTCGCCGATGGTGCGGATACCCAGGCTCTCGAGCTTGGTCGCGGCCTTGGGCCCGATGCCGTTGACGCGGCGCACCGGCAGCGGCCAGATGCGTGTGGGCAGGTCGGCCAGAGTCAGCACGGTCAGACCGTCGGGCTTGTCGAGCTCGCTCGCGATCTTGGACAAAAGCTTGTTCGGTGTGACGCCCACCGAGCAGGTCAGGCCGGTGCTGCGGCGCACGTTGTTGCGGATCTCCTGCGCGAGCGCACGCACGCCGCCACAGTGGTCGTGGCCGACGCTGTCCTGCGCGCCGGGCAGGTCGGTCAGGTCGATGTAGATCTCGTCGATGCCGCGGTCTTCGATCAGCGGCGCCACTTCGGCCACCGCGGCCTTGAAGCGCCGCGAGTACAGGCCGTACTGCTCGAAGTCGACCGGCAGCAGCACCGCGTCGGGTGCCCGCAGCGCAGCCTTCATCAGGCCCATGCCCGAGTGCACGCCGACGTCGCGCGCGGCGTAGGTGGCGGTGGTGGCGACGCCCCGCCCGGTGTAACCGGCGAGTGTGGCGAACCGGCGCGTGCCGTCGGCGAGCATCACCGGCTGGTGGCGCCGGCCGCCACCGACAACCACTGGCAGGCCGGCCAGCTCGGGATAACGCAGCAGCTCGACCGAGGCGTAGAAGGCGTCCATGTCGAGGTGGGCGATCCAGCGGCGCGGGCCCTGGGATGGTGGTGGCATGGCCGGATTCTCGTCAACAATGGGCGCATGCACCGGTGCGGGGACTCACGATGGCATGCATCTCGAATAATTGGCGCGCGGCGCTGGTCGGCGCCTTGATGATGACTGGCGGTGCCGCGTTGGCGCAGGGTGGCTCGCCCCTGGGCTGGCAGGCCGAGGTCTTCGCTGCCGAGCGCGCGTTCGCCAAGTCGATGGCCGACCGGGACTTTGCCGCATTCGGCCGCCACATCGCGTCCGACACGCTGTTCTTCGGCAACAGCAAGGTGCACCGTGGCCGCGACGCCGTGCTCGCGGCATGGAAGCCGTTCTTCGATGGCCCGAGCGCACCGTTCTCGTGGCAGCCCGACCAGGTCGAGGTGCTCGAGTCGGGCCAACTGGCATTGTCCACCGGGCCGGTGCGCGACCCGCAGGGTCAGGTGATCGCGCGATTCAATTCGATCTGGATGCGCTCGCCCGATGGCCGCTGGCTGGTGGTGTTCGACAAGGGCAGTCCACCCGACCCGTCGCCCAAGTAGCTTGGGCCGGCGCGGACGCCTCAGGCACCGAAGCCGAACAACCGCCGGGGCGTGTCCCACAACAGGCGTTTGCGGTCGGCGGCGTCCGGCAACCAGGCCTCGACGAGCTTGAGCAGCGGGCCGTAGTCGAGCCGCTGCGTCGCCTTCAGATAGGGCCAATCCGAGGCCCACAGGCAGGCGTCGAGCGTGAACGCCTCGATCAAGGCGCGGACGAAAGGCTCGGCGTCGCGGTACGGCAGCTCCTGGGTCGAGAACTTCTGCAGCCCCGACAGTTTCACCGTCGCGCGGCCGCTGCGCGCCAGCGCCAGCAGCGCAGCGAAGCCGGGTTGTGGCAGACCCGCCGACGGTGTCGGCCGGCCGCAGTGGTCGACCAGGATGCGCGCGCCACTGGCCAGCAGCAACGGCGCCAGCGGCACCAACTGGTCACCTTCGACCTGGACCTGCACGAACAGGCCCAGTTCGGCCAGCATGCGCAGCAGCCCGGCCGTGCCTCGGTAGTGGTCGACGCCGTGCACGGTGGCATTGAATGCCACGCCGACCACGCCCGCGGCCTGCAGGCGTTCGAGTTCGGTGCGACCGACGTCGTTGGCCACCACCGCGATGCCCTTGAATCGGCCAGCGCCCCGCGCGATCACGTCGAGCAGGCAGCGGTTGTCATTGCCGTAGCCCGAATTGGGGCCGACCACCAACGCGTATTGCACGCCATATGCATCCATCACGGCCAAGTGCTGGGCCCGGGTGGCGATTTCCTGGCCGGCCGGCCGGTACGCCACGTCGGCGCCATAGGCAAAACGCGCCGGATCGAGCACGTGGTTGTGGCAATCGATCTTGGGCTCGTCGAAAACGCTCATGAGTCAGGTTGGCGGCAGCCGACGGCGGGTGCGATCAGCCCTTGTCGCGCGAGACGCGTTGCACCGAGGGCGCGCGCTTGAGGGTGCGCATCACGTCGGCCAGGTGCAGGCGGTCGCGCACGCTGAGCAGCAGACGCAGTTCGGTGGCCTCGGCAGCCGGCTCGTTGCCCATGTCGATGTGCGTGATGTCGGCCTCGGCATCGCTGACCGCCGCCGCCACCTGGGCCAGCACGCCCTTGCCGTTCTGCAGCAGCACGGTGATCGCGGTCTCGAACGACCGCGCGGGTTGCTCGGCCCATTCGACCGCCATCCAGCGTTCGCTGTCGCGTTCGACCAGGCGCTTGCCGACCGTGCATTCGGCGGTGTGCACGGTCAGGCCCTCGCCGCGACCGAGGTAGCCGACGATGTCGTCGCCCGGAATCGGCCGGCAGCAGGGGGCCAGCTGGACCGACGCGCCTTCGCTGCCGTCGATCAGGACCAGGCCGTGGCTGGCCGCAGGCTCGTCGCCTTCCTGGGTGCCGAAATGGCGCCGGCTCAGCGTCACCGCGTCGGGGCGCTTGCCGCCGCGTTCGGCCATCAGCTGGGCCAGACGCTTGGCGACGATGGTGGCGATCTTGCGGCCGAGGCCGATGTCGATCATCAGGTCGCCGCGCGTGCGGTTGCCGCTCCAGCGCGTGAGCTGCTGCCACAAGGCGGCAGCGGCTTCGTCGTTCGGGTCGGGCGAGGGCATCAGCAGGCCCTCGGCGCGCAGCGCCTGGGCCAGCATCTTCTCGCCCAGAGCACGCGACTCCTCCTGCTCCATGTTCTTCAGGTAGTGCCGGATCTTCGAGCGCGCGCGGCCGGTGCGCACGAAGTTCAGCCAGGCCGGGTTCGGCTGGCGCCTGGCGCGGTCGTGATCTCGACCACGTCGCCGCTCTTCAGCTCGGTGCGCAGCGCCACCGGCTCGCCGTTGACCTTGGCGGCCACGCAGTGGTCGCCGACGTCGGAGTGGATCGCGTAGGCGAAGTCGACCGGCGTGGCGCCGCGCGGCAGCGCCAGGATCTTCGACTTGGGCGTGAAGACGTAGACCGCGTCGGGGAACAGGTCGATCTTGACGTGCTCGAGGAACTCGGCCGCGTCGCGCGTCTCGTCCTGGATGTCGATCAGCGACTGCAGCCACATCGCTCCCAGGCGCTGCGCTTCCTCGCTGCCGGCGCCGCTGCCCTTGGTCTTGTACATCCAGTGCGCGGCGATGCCGTTCTCGGCCACCGCGTTCATCGGCTCGGTGCGGATCTGGAACTCGACCGCCGTGCCGAGCGGGCTGACCAGCGTGGTGTGCAGCGACTGGTAGCCGTTGGCCTTGGGGATCGCGATGTAGTCCTTGAAGCGACCCGGCACCGGCTTGTACAGCTGGTGCAGCACGCCCAGCGCCAGGTAGCACTCGGACAGCGGGCCGACGACGATGCGAAAGCCGAAGATGTCGTTGACCTGCGCGAAGCTGAGGTGCTTCTCGCGCATCTTGCGGTAGATCGAGTACAGCGTCTTCTCGCGGCCCGTGACCTGCACCTTCAGCTTGGCCGCGGCGAACGCCTTCTCGACGTCCTGCTGGATCCGCTCGACGATGTCGCGCCGGGAGCCGCGCGCGCGCGGCACCGCCTTGGACAGCGCGCCATGGCGCCAGGGCTGGAGGTGCTGCGAACGACAGCTCCTGCAGCTCGCGGTAGGTCTGGTTCAGGCCCAGGCGGTGCGCGATCGGGGCGTAGATGTCGAGCGTCTCGCGGGCGATGCGGCCGCGCTTGGTCGGCAACGATCGCATCCATCGTGCGCATGTTGTGCAGGCGGTCGGCGAGCTTGATCAGGATGACGCGCACGTCGCGCGCCATCGCCAGCAGCATCTTGCGGAACGACTCGGCCTGCGACTCCTCGCGCGTCGAGAAGCTGCAGCTTGTCGAGCTTGGTCAGGCCGTCGACCAGGTCGGCGGTCGGCGCGCCGAAGCGCTCGATCAGCTCGGCCTTGGTGACGCCGCAGTCCTCCATCGCGTCGTGCATCAGCGCGGCCATGATGGCCTGCGCGTCGAGCTTCCAGTCGGCGCACAGGCCGGCGACCGCGATCGGGTGCGTGATGTAGGGCTCGCCGCTGGCGCGGAACTGGCCCAGGTGGGCCTCGTCGGCGAAGCGATAGGCCTCGCGCACGCGCTGGATGTCGGCTGCTCGAGGTAGTCGAGCTTGTCGGTCAGCGCGGCGAAGGAGGCGACTTCCGCGGCGCTCGGCCGGCTTGGCGGTGGGCGCGCGCGACGCCATTTGCTGCAGCGCGCTCGGCAGCAGGTCAGCGGCGAAGGATCGAATGCCCACGCCCGCAATTTAGCGTGAGTCCCGCGGCCCCTGTGTGCGCCGGGTCCGGCTCTGCAATGAAAACGGGCGCCTGACCGTTGCCGGCAGGCGCCCGATGGCAGGGTGGAGCGGTGCCGGCTAGATCGGCACCTTGCGCAGCATCTCGATGCCGACTTCGCCGGCGGCGATTTCGCGCAGCGCGGTCACGCCGGGCTTGTTCTTGCGTCTCGATCTTGGGCGCGTGGCCCTGGCTCAGCATGCGCGCGCGGTAGGTCGCGGCGAGCACCAGCTGGAAGCGGTTCGGGATCTTGACGAGGCAGTCTTCGACGGTGATGCGGGCCATGAGGTGCCTTCGCGAGAGAGCGAGTGGGACGGTCAGATCAGGATCGAGCGCCGCGAAGACCTGCGGGCTTGTTGCGCCGCTGCGCGGCGTACTTGAGCCGCTGCGAATGGACGATCGTCTTCAGGTCGAACAGCGCCGTCTCGAACAGGGCGTTGATTATAACGAAGTCGAAGTGCGCGCGCCTGCGCCACCTCGATGCGCGCATTGGCCATGCGCTGCTCGATCACCTCGGGCCGGTCCTCGCCGCGGCGCGTCAGGCGCTGCGCGCAGTTCGTCCCAGCTCGGCGGCAGGATGAAGATCAGCACCGCATGTTCGGAACAGCTGCTTGATCTGCAGCGCGCCCTGCCAGTCGATCTCGAGCACCACGTCCTCGCCGCTCGAGGCGCTGCTCGATCGCCTCGCGCGAGGTGCCGTACAGGTGGCCGTGCACCTCGGCCCACTCGAAGAATTCGCCGCGCTCGATCATGGCGCGGAACGTCGGCTCGTCGACGAAGTGGTACTCGCGGCCGTGCTGCTCCTGGCCGCGCGGCGCGCGCGTGGTGTGCGAGACCGACAACGCCAGGTGCGAGTCGAGCTCGAGCAGCGCCTTGACCAGGCTCGACTTGCCGGCGCCGCTGGGCGCGGCGACGACGAAGAGGTTGCCGGGAGTCTGCATGGCCTGATTTTGGCTCAGTGGCGCGTGCCGTGCGCCCAAATCGGGCGCACGGCACGTCTGCCGGGTTGGCGTGGTTGTCTCGCGTGCGCGGCGCTGCGGCAGCATTTCACGCCGGCGCACGGCCGCACGGCGGCACAAGTGCGCGGGACCGCTGCCCCGCAATCACGGCCGGCTGCGCGCTACCAGGCCCGGCGTGCCTGGTGGCCGGTCAGGTCCGCAAGTGCCAATGGCCAAATCGGTGCGAGACCCGACCAGCTGTGCCACACCTGCACCCGAGCCCGACCCCAGTGAAGAAGGTTCGGCCGATCCAGACGGCATCTGTGCCGTCGCCTGCTCGATCTGCGCCGCGTAGAGGATGAACTTGAACGGGTTGAACTCCTGGTACTTCTCCATCAGTTTGAGGTAGACGAGTTCGCGCACTTGGCACAAACGCGGGCTGGCCGGCAGACGTGCCTGCGCCCAGCGCAGCAGTCGCGGCCGCGAGTTCGTGGCGGCCGTCGGCGACCATGCGCTCGGTGGCGTCGAGAATCCGTGACTCGTCCAGGCCCAGGTAGTCGACGAGCGCCGCGCCGTGCTCGGCATCGCTCAGCGCGTCCAGGCCCTGCAGGCCGTTTTGCCAATAACCGCTACCCTGGTCGAAAAGCCGGTTGATCAGGTTCTCGCGCAGAACCAGATAGGCCAGGTGCACCGCGGACGGGCTCTGGGCTAGCGTGGGTGGCACCAGGTTGGCCTGTTGCAGTGCGACGCGGGTCTGGCCCGCCGCGATGCCCGCGTCAGACCTGGTCGCGCAGCCAGGCCAGGTTGCACGCGCAGATCGGCGAGCATGGCGGTCGAGTCGAACAGCCGCGTGAGTGGTTCGTGCCCATGCAGCAGCAGCCGAGGCCGCAAGGCGACCACCTGGTCGATCGCCCGCCAGCAGGCCCTCGACGCCACCCTCTTCGATGAACGGTGCGCCCAGGTAGGGCATCAGGATGTCGCCGACAAAGAGCACTCCGTGATCGGGCAGGTGGATCAGCATCGCGTCGTCGGTTTCGCCGCCACGCGTCGGGCAGCAGCGAGAACCGCGTGCCGCCGATGGTCAGTTCGGTCGGCCGGTCGATCGCGACGTCGGGTTTGTAGGCCAGCACGTCGGCGAGGCCGAAAACCCTCGCCGAAGAAGCGTCTCAGGATCGCAGGGTCGGCGCGCGCGTCGAGCGCCAGTTCGTCGGCGTAGTTGCCGCGGCCGATGAAGCGCGGCGCCGGCTTCAGGCTGCGGAAGTAACGCTGGCCACCGACGTGGTCCCAGTGCGCGTGGGTGACGAAGACGGTCGTCAACGGCGGCAGCGCCGGGCTGCAGCGCGCGCAGCGCCTCGAGCGCCGCGCGCGCCGCGTCGGGCCGCGTGCCCGCGTCGATGGCAATCAATTCGCGCCGGTCTGCCGAGACGATGAAATGGTATTCGGTGAACTCGAAACCGGACAACGTGTACACCGTGCCCGGCACGGGTTCGCTAACGCGTGCGTGCCGAGAACTGGTGGCCGGTGCCCGTCCCGCCCGAGAACGGTGTCGTGAAGATCGCCGGCTTGTAGTTGGTCTCGTAGCCGCTGAGGCTGCGCTGACGCTGCGGCCTCCTGCATGTTGCCAAGCTGCCGCTGCAGCAGCGCCAGGTGAAAGTGGACTTCGCGCAGCCAGCCCGGCTGTGGCGCCAGGTCGGCGTGCGTCGCGCACCACGTGAGGTCAGCCAGGGCCGTCTCGCGCTCGCCGAAGAATCCGGGCAACTGGGCGCGCACCAGGCCCGACATCCAGCGCATTGCAAAGCCTTCGCCATGTGTCAGGCGCTTGGCCTCGTCGAGCATGTGCAGCGTGTCGCGCACCCAGCCGTAGCGCTTGATCAAGCCGACCTGGCTGGCCTGTCCGGCGCGCAGCGAGCCGATGGCGGTCAGGTAGATGGCGCGTTGTGGGTCGCTCAGCCCGGCGTCGAAACGCCGGCGCAGCGTCCTCGAAGAACGCCGCGCCCTCGGCGTGCCGGTTGGCGTTCGCGAACTGCCCCATCAGCAGGTAAACCAGTTGTGGGTCGGCTGGCGGACGCCAGCCATTGACCAGCTTCAGGTACGCCAGCTCGGGTCGAATACGGTCGCGTTCGGCCTCGTCGGCGGCGTTCGCGTGTCCGCCCGGTGCGGCGGCGAACGCCACGCAGGAGGCGCAGAGCAGCGCAGCAAGCGTTCGCGGGAAGGCGCTCTTGAATAGATTGGTTGGCATGTCAGTTGCTGAAAGGTAGTAGCTTGCCAAACAATAGTCACTTGCTAAACGAAAGTCAAGCCAGTAAACTGGGGCCATGGCCAAGACCTATGGCATCGACGACTGCCCGGTCGCGCGAACGCTCGACCTGATCGGTGAACGCTGGACGAT
This sequence comes from uncultured beta proteobacterium, assembly GCA_963779435.1. Taxonomy (GTDB): domain Bacteria; phylum Pseudomonadota; class Gammaproteobacteria; order Burkholderiales; family Burkholderiaceae_C; genus CADEEN01. The sequence goes on from CAVZYL010000015.1 coordinate 125,980, forward strand.
CCTGCTGATGCGCGATCTGCTGCTGCACGGGCCGCGCCGATTCCAGCACTTCCAGGACTCGTTGCCGGGTGTGGCACCGAATACGCTTTCGGCGCGCCTCAAGGCGCTGGAAGACAACGGCCTCGTGCGACGCGTGCTCTACAGCGAGCGCCCGCCGCGTGTCGAGTACGTGCTGACCGACCTGGGCAGGAGCCTGGGCCCGGTGGTCAAGGCCATGCGCGACTGGGGCCGCAAACACCTGGGTTGAGTTGATGCAGGCAATGCCCACGCGGGCCAGATCGAGTATCGCAACGTTGCCCTCGAAGACTGAACTGGAGTGACACAAGGGCCGGAGGTCGACATCATGTTTGCAAGAGCCGTCTTCGCATTCTTGGCCTGCCCTGGCATCGTGGCACTCGCCGTGCCCATCGCCTGGCTGACAAGCAAGTCACATCTGCACCTTCGTTGGCCGCCCGGCCTGGCCATCCTCATGGTCGGCCTGGCGGGCTTGCTGTGGTGCGTGCGCGACTTCTACGTCGCCGGCAAGGGCACGCTGGCGCCGTGGTCTCCGCCCGAACGGCTGGTCGTCGTCGGGTTGTACCGCTTCTCGCGCAATCCGATGTACGTATGCGTGATCATGGTCTTGCTAGGGTGGGCTGCGGCATTCGCGTCATCGGGCTTGTTGCTCTATGCCGCGATCGTCGCCGCTGCATTCCATCTGCGCGTGGTTTTCGGCGAAGAACCCTGGTTGGCCGCGACCTTCGGCGAACAATGGCAGGAATACGCGGGCAAGGTCGGTCGCTGGCTGTCGTGGCCCCAGGCGGGGCGGCGCTGAAGTACCAGCCGCCGAACATGCTGCGCGGGCACTGCGCCGCGCAGCATCGCCCAGGCCCTACTCGATGTTCTGCACCTGCTCGCGCATCTGCTCGATCGCGACCTTCATCTCGACCGAGACGTTGGTCAGCTCCAGCGCGGCGGACTTCGAGCCCAGCGTGTTGGCCTCGCGCAGCAGCTCCTGGATCAGGAAGTCCAGCCGCTTGCCGACCTCGCCGCCCTTGTCCAGCAGGCGTTCGATCTCGTCGAGGTGCGAGCGCAGCCGCGCCAGTTCCTCGGCCACGTCGATGCGGATCGCGAAGGCCGCGGCTTCGTTCAGGGCGCGCTCCTGCAGGGCCTCGCGCGAGACCGACTGCGCCGCGCCGCTGGCCACCAGCGCCTCCTGCCAGCGCTCGAGGAAGCGCTGCTGCTGGCGCTGCACGACCGCGGGCACCAGCGGCTCGGCCTGCTCGGCGAGCGCGCGCAGGTGTGCGACGCGTTCACGCAGCACGTCGACCAGGCGCTCGCCTTCGCGCGCGCGCGCCTCGCGCAGGGCGGCCGACTGCGGCGCGTGCGGCCTGCAGGCCGGTACTTCGAGCCGATCGGCTGTGGCGCCGCCGCGGCACCACTGCAGCACCTCGTGCACCGACAGCGGCGCGGCCCTTCGGCAGCCAGCTCTGCACCGTGCCCTCGAGGCGCGACAGGTGGTTCAGCTGCTCGGCGCCAGGGGCGGCGACCACGCCCTCGGCGTCGCGTGCGCCGGTGATGCGCAACTCGATCTTGCCGCGCTTGAACGGCGGTGGCCAGCAGTTCGCGCAACGCCGGCTCGAGCGCGCGCAATTCGTCGGGCAGGCGCAGCGAGAGGTCGAGGAAGCGGCCGTTGACCGAGCGCAACTCGACGCTCACGAGCGCCGTTGCACCGGTCGTGGTCACCTCGCCGCCATCGCCGTGGCGAGCCGCGCCAGCACTGGCGCTCGCGTAGCCGGTCATGCTGTAAACTGCCATCGCGCTTTTACCCCGTTTGCAAAATCGTCGATTATGTCAAAGCCCAAACCCGCCCCGTTGCCGTCCGGCACGGTGGTGGGCGGCTATCAGATCGTCAAGAAGCTGGCGGCCGGCGGCTTCGGCGTGGTCTACCTGGCCGAAGACGAGCGAGCGCCACCTGGTCGCGCTCAAGGAATACCTGCCGGCGTCGCTGGCCGAGCGCTCGCCGGGCGAACTGACGCCGCGCGTCAAGCCCGAGAAGCAGCCGCTCTACCGGCTGGGCCTGAAGAGCTTCTTCGAAGAAGGCCGCTCGCTCGCGCAGATCAGCCACCCGAGCGTGGTCTCGGTGCTGAACTTCTTCCGCGAGAACGAAACCGTCTACATGGTGATGAATTACCTGCAGGGCGACACCCTGCAGGATTTCATCGTCACCGCGCGCGACCTGAAGCGTGACAAGGTGTTTCGCGAATCGACGATCCGCTCGCTGTTCGACGAGATCCTGCGCGGCTTGCGCATCGTGCACCAGCACAAGATGCTGCACCTGGACATCAAGCCGGCCAACATCTTCATCACCAACGAGAACAAGGCGGTGCTTGCTCGACTTCGGCGCCGCGCGCGAAGTGCTGAGCAAGGAAGGCAACTTCATCCGCCCGATGTACACGCCGGGCTTCGCCGCGCCCGAGATGTACCGCCGCGACGGCACGCTCGGGCCGTGGACCGACATCTACGCGATCGGCGCCTGCATCTACGCCTGCATGCAGGGCTACCCGCCCAACGACGCGCCGCAGCGCATCGAGAAAGACCGCCTGGCGCTGTCGCTGTCGCGCCTGCGCAATGTCTACTCCGACAACCTGATCGAAGTCACCGAGTGGTGCATGTCGCTCGACCCGCTGTCGCGCCCGCAAAGCGTGTTCGCGCTGCAGAAGGAGCTGGCGCGCGAGACCGAGCGGCGCTACACCAAGCTCAGCTTCAGCGAGCGGCTGAAGCTGCAGCTCGAAAACCTGACGACCGGCGCGAAGGCCTGGCCGCCACAGGCGTCGCAATGCGCTTCTCCGTCTACCAGGTCAGCCGCAAGGGCGGCCGCGAGAAGAACGAAGACCGCATGGGCTATTGCTACACGCGCGACTCGGGCCTGTTCGCGCTGGCCGACGGCATGGGCGGCCACCCGGAAGGCGAGGTCGCCTCGCAGCTCGCGCTGCAGACGCTGGCCGCGATGTTCCAGCGCGACTGCCAAGCCGACGCTGCCCGACCCGCTGCGCTTCCTGCACGAGGCGATCATCGCCGGCCACCACCAGCTGCTGCGCTACGCCACCGAGAAGGCGCTGATCGACACGCCGCGCACCACGGTCGTCGCCTGCCTGATGCAGGGCAACGCGGCCTACTGGGCGCATTGCGGCGACTCGCGGCTGTACCTGGTGCGCGGCGACAAGCTGATCGCGCGCACGCGCGACCACTCCTACTCCGAGCTGCAGGAGACGCATGAGCCAGGTGGTGCCGATGGGCGAGCGCTTCAACCGCAACGTGCTGTTCACCTGCCTGGGCAGCCCGGGCAAGCCGGTGGTCGACACCGTCGGCCCGCTGCTGCTGCAGGCCGGCGACCGGCTGCTGCTGTGCTCCGACGGCCTGTGGGGCACGCGTCAGCGACAGCGTCGATCACCGAGCAGCTGTCGCCGCGCGCCGATCTCCGACGCGGTGCCCGAGCTGGTCGAGCAGGCGCTGCGCAACGGCGGCGCCAAGAGCGACAACGTGACGGTGCTCGCGGTCGAGTGGGAAGTCGGCCGAAGACAGCGACAGCAGCCGCCGGCATGTCCACCCAGAGCGCTCGGCGAGGAGGTGTTCGCCTCGACGATCCAGGCCAGCGTGCTCGGCGAGCGGCTGCGCCGACGAGCTCGACGACGCCGAGATCGAGCGCTCGATCAAAGAGATCAACGAGGCGATCAAGCGCTCGTCGCAGCAGAAGAAGGGCTGAACGGCGCATCGCTGCGGCACTCGCCGTCATGCCTGCTGCAAACGCGCCTCAGCGCCGCGCCGCCGCGATGCGCTGCGGCCGCGTGCAGCATCGAGCGCGGCTACACCCGGCACGCCGAGGGCTCGGTGCTGATCGCCGTTCGGCGACACGCAGGTGCTGTGCACCGCGTCGGTCGAAGAGAAGGTGCCGCCGCACAAGCGCGGCAGCGGCGAGGGCTGGGTCACGGCCGAGTACGGCATGCTGCCGCGCGCCACGCACACGCGCAGCGACCGCGAGGCCGCGCGCGGCAAGCAGAGCGGCCGCACGCAGGAGATCCAGCGCCTGATCGGCCGCTCGCTGCGCTGCGTGTTCGACCTGACGGCGCTCGGCGAGCGCACGATCACGCTCGACTGCGACGTGCTGCAGGCCGACGGCGGCACGCGCACCGCGGCGATCACCGGCGCCTTCGTCGCCGCGCACGACGCGGTCAGCTGGCTGCTCGCGCAGGGACGCATCGCGGCCGTCGCCGATCCGCGATCATCGTCGCCGCGGTCTCGGTCGGGCATCGTCGCAGGGCACGCCGCTGCTCGACCTCGAGTACATCGAAGACTCGGCCTGCGACACCGACATGAACGTGGTCATGACCGGCGCCGGCGGCTTCGTCGAGGTGCAGGGCACGGCCGAGGGCGCGGCGTTCTCGCGCGCCGAGATGGATGCGTCTGCTGGCGCTGGCCGACAAGGGCATCGCGCGAGCTGGTGGCGGCGCAGCAGGTCGCGTTGGCGCACGCTTGCCGCGGTGAGCGACCGGCACGCCGGGCGCAGCGTGGGCCCATGAGACTGGTGCTGGCGTCCAACAACGCCAAGAAGCTGGCCGAGCTGCAGGCGCTGTTCGCGCGGGCTGGCGGTCGAACTGGTGCCGCAGGGCGACACTCGGCATCGCCGAGGCCGACGAGCCGCACGCTCACGTTCGTCGAGAACGCGCTGGCCAAGGCGCGCCATGCGGCGCGCGCCAGCGGCCGGCGCGGCGATCGCCGACGATTCGGGCCTGTGCGTCGACGCGCTCGGCGGCGCACCGGGTGTGCACTCGGCGCACTATGCAGGCGATCGTGCCTCGGCCGCGACCGCGAGCAGCGCCGGCGCGCACAGGACGCCGCCAACAACGCGTTGCTGCGGACACGCATGCAGCGGCCGCGCCGACCGCCGCGCGCGCTTCGTCAGCACGCTGGTCGCGCTGCGTCACGCCGACGACCCCGAGCCGCTGATCGCCAGCGGCCGCTGGGAGGCGAACTTGCTGGACGCGCCGCGCGGCAGCGGCGGCTTCGGCTACGACCCGCTGGTGTGCATCGCCGCGCTCGGCGCCAGCGTCGCCGAGCTCGACGCGCGTGCGCAAGAACGCGCTCAGCCATCGCGCCCTGGCGCGCGCGGCAGATGCGGGCAGCTGATGCGCGAGGCGTGGTCGATCGGCTGACGTGAACGCCGGTGCGCGATCGCGCGATCCACCGCCGCGACCGCTGGCGCGGCAGCGCTGCAGCCTTGCCGCGCTGCCGCCGCTGTCGCTCTACGTGCACCTGCCGTGGTGCCTGAAGAAGTGCCCGTACTGCGACTTCAATTCGCACGCGGGCGCCGGCCGAGTTGCCCGAGGCGCGCTACCTCGACGCGCTGGTGCGCCGACCTCGAAGCCGCGCTGCCGCTGGTCTGGGGCCGGCGCGTCCACAGCGTCTTCATCGGCGGCGGCACGCCGAGCCTGTTCGCGCCCGACAGCATCGACCGCCTGCTCGCCGACATCCGCGCCCGTCTGCCGCTCGAGCCGGGCTGCGAGATCACGCTCGAGGCCAACCCCGGCACCTTCGAGCGCGAGCGCTTTCGCGCCTACCGCGCCGCGGGCGTGACGCGGCTGTCGATCGGCGTGCAGAGCTTCGACGACGCAAGCTGCTGGCACGCATCGGCCGCGTCCACGACGGCGGCCCAGGCGCGCGCCGCGCTGCGACGAAGCGCGCGAGGCGTTCGAGACCTTCAACCTCGACCTGATGTACGCGCTTGCCCGGCCAGACGCTGGCGGAGCTGCGACGCCGACCTCGACGCCGCGCTGGCGTTCGAGCCGCCGCACCTGTCGATCTACCACCTGACGATCGAGCCGAACACCGCGTTCGCGCATGCACCCGCCGGCGCTGCCCGACGACGACCTGCCGCGAGCGACATGCTCGACCTGCATCGTCGAGCGCACCGCGGCGCGCGGGACTGGCGCGCTACGAGGTCTCGGCCTTCGCGCGGCCGGGCCATCGCTGCGCGCCACAACCTGAACTACTGGCAGTTCGGCGACTACCTCGGCATCGGCGCCGGGCGCGCACGGCAAGCTGAGCTTTGCCGCACCGCGTCGTGCGCCAGGTGCGCTGGCGCGAACCGGCGGCCTACATGGCGAGCGCGCATGGCCGGCAACGCGGTGTCCAGCGAACGACGAGGTCGCGCGCGCCGAACTGCCGTTCGAGTTCATGCTGAACGCGCTGCGCCTGGCGCGAGGGCTTCGAGCTCGGCGCGCTTCGGCGAGCGCACCGGCCTGCCGCTCGTCGGCGATCGAGCGGCGCGCTGCGCCGAGGCCGAGCGGCGCGGCCTGATCGAGCGCGACGTGCGAACGGCTGCGGCCGACCGCACGCGGCTTCGACTTCCTGAACGACCTGCAGCCGCTGTTTCTTTGATGCCGTCGAGCTGACGCTGCGAGAGGGCCAACTCGTCGAGCAGCCAAGTGCGCAATGCCAGCAGCGGCGGCCAGTCGCCCAGGCTGGGCACGAATGCCAGCCAGTAGGCGTAGGCCTCCTCCTCCTGCATCAGCACCGGTGACAGACGTACCAGGCGGCCATCGCGCAGGGCGTCGGCGGCGAGGATCTCGCGCGCCAGCGCCAGGCCGAGGTTCTGCTCGGCGGCCTGCAAGATCAGGCCGGCATCGTTGAAATCCGCGACCGGATTGATGCGGGCGCGCACGCCGCTCAGCGCAAACCAGCGCTGCCACAGGGCCGCGCTGCCGAGCAGCGGCTCATCGGCCAGCGCCGCGGCACCACGGCCGTACAGGCGGTGTGCGGCGTCGGGTGAGCCGAGCACGATCAGCGGCGAGTCGGTCAGGCATACCGCCTCCAACCCGCGCCAATTGCCGCGGCCCTGGCGAAGCGCGGCATGAAAGCCCTCGCGCTGCAGGTCGATGATGTTCTGCGAGGTGTGCAACTCGATGCCGATGTCGGGGTGCTTTTCGCGCCAGCGGCCCATGCGCGGCAGCAGCCAGCGCTGTGCGAACGACGAGAGCAGCGTGATGCGGATGCGATGCTGTTCGTCACCCGACGCCGCCGCCGCGGCGCGCAGGCCGTCATCGAGTTGCGCCAGCGCCGGCTCGACTGCGCGCAGCAGCGCGGCACCGGCGGCGTTGAGCACGACGCGGCGGCCGCGGCGGTCGAACAGCGCGAATCCGACCTGCTCCTCGAGCAGCTTGATCTGCTGGCTGATCGCGCTGTGCGTCAGGTGCAGCGCTTCGGCGGCTGCGCGCAGGTTCGCGCCGCGCGCGACGGCACGAAATGCGGGCAGCGTCTGGAGCGGCAGGCGGGCCATCGGGTGTCCTCGTCTGGTAAGCATAACCGACCAAGCTAGCCAGAACAATTCGCTTTTCTGCCGGTTATTTGGCAACTATTCTGACCAACACCGACACCCACAGGAGTTCACCATGACCAGCACCAGCCTGTCACGTCCGATCCCGCTGCATCGTCCTTTGCCGTTGCGCGTGATTGAATTTGTCAGCGACCACCTGGCTGCGCTGCACCGCCGCTGGCAGGCGCGGCGCGCCGTGCGGGCCGAATGGCGACGCAGCGCAGAGGCCGAGCGGGCGTTGGCCAGCCTCAGCCCGGAGACCTTGCGCGACATCGGCGCACCGCAAGGCCTGATCGGTCAACGCCGCTGGCAGGACGAGCAGGAGGGCAGGCAGATCCTGCGCATCCTCCAGCTGCACGGTTGGTGAAGGCCGCGCCGGCGCAAAATGGGCCGTTCGCAACAACGGCCCAGTGCCGACCCAGATGACCGATGCCAGCGCCACGGCGCACGCCCGGCTCGGCGGCGACGCGGCACTGAGAGCGCTGGTCGACCGCTTCTATGACCTGATGGACCTCGAGCCGGCATATGCCGGCATTCGCGCGTTGCACCCGGCGACGCTCGACAACTCGCGCGACAAGCTGCATGGGTTCCTGAGTGGCTGGCTCGGCGGGCCTGACCTGTACACCCAGCGTTTCGGCCACCCACGGCTGCGCGCGCGCCACTTGCCCTACGTGATCGGCATCGCCGAGCGCGACCAGTGGCTGGCATGCATGACGCAGGCGATGCGCGAGTGCGGCGTCGACGGTGGCCTGGCCGAGCGCCTCGGCGCGGCGTTCTTCAATACCGCCGACTGGATGCGCAACCGCGGCGGCTGAAAGGCGCGACGGTGCCGCGCAGGGCCTCAGCCGCCGATATGCCGCCGGCTTGCGACGAAGGTCACTGCGCCCACACCGGCCAGCAGCAGCAGATAGTTTGGCGGCGTCGGCGTCACAGGCACCTTGGCGGCTTGGTGCGCGGCCTGATCGGTGCATGCGGTCGACTGGCAGGTGGCATCGCCGGGCAGCGGCTTCGCGAGGTCGGCGTTGCCTTGGCCGACGCCGACCGTCCCGGCGTGCGCGACAGACACGATGAGTGCGCCTGCCATGACGAGAAGCAATCTTGGAAGAGCCATGCCGGTCAGTTGCGATTGGCTTGTTGACATAAAGGTAACCGGCGGATACGGCCTTGCCATTGATCAACCGCAAGCGCACCGGGTGCGACAGAAAAGACGTCGGTGTCAGCGGCTTGCCAGCAGCACCAGCAGCGCACCGTGCCCGCCGTCGGCGGCGCGGGCCTGCGTGAACGCGATCACCTCGTTCTTCTGCACCAGCCAGCGCTTGACCTTGTCCTTGAGCACCGGCTCGCGCCCCGGCGAGCCGTGGCCCTTGCCGTGCACGACGCGCACGCAGCGCAGGCCGTCGCGCTCGGCCTCGCGCACGAAGGCGGCCAGCGGTCGCGCGCGTCGTCGCGGCGCAGGCCGTGCAGGTCGATCTGGCCCTGGATCGTCCACTCGCCGCGGCGCAGCTTGCCGGCACATCGGGGCCGATGCCTCGCGGCGAAAACTCAGGCCGTCGTCGGTGTCGAGCAGGGTACTCACGTCGAACTCGTCGGACAGCGTCGCGGCCAAGCGCCGCGGCTTCGTCGCGCTGGCGCTGGCGCGGCTCGGGTGCGCCGGCGCACGCGGCAGTTCGGCGCGCTGGCCGCGCGCCTGCGGCGTGACCGGGCCGACGGCGCGGGCGAAGAGGTGGCGCTCGGCGTGTTCGCGGGCGGCGGCCTCGGCCTCCTGCGCACGCCGCGCGGCGGCTTCGTCGCGCTGCGCGCCATGCGCTCGCTTCAGCGCGGCCAGGCGGGCGAGGTTGGCGGCCTTCACAGCAGGCCCCGCTCGGCGAACGACACCACGTCGCCGGCGCCGACGACCAGGTGGTCGAGCACGCGCACGTCGACCAGCTGCAGCGCCGCTCTTCAGCGTCTGCGTCAGGAACTCGTCGGCGCGCGACGGCTCGGCCGCGCCCGAGGGTGGTTGTGCGCCAGGATCACCGCGGCGGCGTTGAGCTCGAGCGCGCGCTTGACGACCTCGCGCGGGTAGACGCTGGTCTGCGTCAGCGTGCCGCGAAACATCTCCTCGAGCTCGAGCAGGCGGTGCTGGGCGTCGAGGAACAGCACGGCGAACACCTCGTGCGCCGCGGCGCGCCAAGTGCAGCGCAGGTAGTCCTTGACGCGCTGCGGCGAGTCGAACACCGGCGCGCTCGCGCGAGCTGCTGGGCCAGCGCGCGGCGCGCCAGTTCGAGCACCGCGGCCAGCTCGGCGCGCTTGGCCGGCGCCCAGGCCCTTGACTCGCTTCAGCGCCGTCGGCGTCGGCGTGCAGCAGCCCGGCCAGGCCGCCGAAGCGCTCGAGCAGCGACTCGCGCCAGCTGCAGCACGCCCTGGCCCGGCAGGCCGGTGCGCAGCAGCAGCGCGAGCAGCTCGGCGTCGGCCAGCGCGCCGGCGCCGCGGGCCAGCAGCTTTTCGCGCGGTCGCGCGGCGGCGGGCAGGTCCTTGAGCGACATGCGGGTCGGGCGTCTCGAGGCACGGCGCGGCCTCGTAAAATCGCGGCCAGTCTATCGGCCCGCTTGGGCGCATGCCGCCGCCGTGAACCGCGTCCAGCCCGGCTCGTTCCTGACCCTGCACTACCGCCTGGCCGGCCCCGACGGCGCCGACGTCGTCAACACCTTCGACGACCAGCCGGCCACGCTGTCGCTGGGCACCGGCGAGCTGGCGCCGGCGATGGAGGCGCGCCTGCTCGGCCTGGCCGAGGGCGCGCGCGCGACGCTTCGAGCTGGCGCCGGCGAGGCCTTCGGCGAGCGCAACCCGGAGATGCTGCAGCGCGTGAGCGCGCACGCTGCTCGACGCGACTGGGCGACCCCGACGAGCGGCTACGACGTCGGCGACGTGGTGCAGTTCCCGACGCCCGACGGCCAGGCCGGCTACGCCGGCGTGGTGCGCGAGGTCGGCGACGACTGCGCTGCTGTTCGACTTCAACCACCCGCTGGCCGGCCAGCCGGTGACGCTTCGAAGTGCAAGCTGATCGGGGTGCTGTGATGGCACGGCCGAGCGTCGAAGAGGTCGTGCTGGCCGAGCCGCGCGGCTTTTGCGCCGGCGTCGACCGCGCGATCGAGATCGTCGAGCGCGCGCTGCACAAGTTCGGCGCGCCGATCTACGTGCGCCACGAGATCGTGCACAACACCTACGTCGTCAACGACCTGAAGGCCAAGGGCGCGATCTTCATCGAGGACCTGGCCGACGTGCCGCCCGGCGCGACGCTGGTGTTCAGCGCCCACGGCGTGAGCCAGGCGGTGCGGCACGAGGCCGCGGCGCGCGGCTTTCAGGTCTTCGACGCCACCTGCCCGCTGGTGACCAAGGTGCACGTCGAGGTCGCCAAGCTGGCACAAGGAGGGCTACGAGTTCATCATGATCGGCCACAAGGGCCACCCCGAGGTCGAGGGCACGATGGGCCAGCTCGATCGACGGCATCTACCTGGTCGAGGACGTGGCCGACGTGGCGCGCGTGCAGCCGGCGCAGACCGAGCAAGCTCGCGGTGGTGACGCAGACCACGCTGTCGGTCGACGACGCGGCCGAGATCCTGGCCGCGGTGCAAGCGGCGCTTCCCGCAGCGTGCGCGAGCCCAAGCAGCAGGACATCTGCTACGCCACGCAGAACCGGCAGGACGCGGTCAAGCTGCTGGCGCCGCAGGTCGACGTGGTGATCGTCGTCGGCAGCCCGACCAGCTCGCAACAGCAACCGCCTGCGCGAGCTGGCCGCAGCGGCTGGGCGCCGACGCCTACATGGTCGACGACGCGCCGACGACCTGCAGCCCGAGTGGTTCGACGGCAAGCGCGCGCGTCGGCCTGACGGCCGGCGCCTCGGCGCCCGACATCCTGGTGCAGCAGGTGATCGCGCGCCTGCGCGCACTCGGCGCGGTATCGGTGCGCAAGCTCGACGGCGTGGCAGGAGACGGTGCACTTTCCGCTTGCCCAAGGGGCTGGCAAGGCGATCGAACGATGCCGATCGACCGGTCGGCGCCTGCATTCAACGACGACCAACCACTGCAACCCATGCTCGACATCACCCAACTGCGCCGCGACCTCGCCGGCGTCATCGCCCGACTGGAAACGCGCAAGACGCCGCAGCCGTTCCTGGACGCGCGAGCGCTTCAGCGCGCTCGAGGCCGAGCGCAAGCCGCTGCAGACCCGCACCGAGGAGCTGCAGGCGCGGCGCAACAGCCTGTCCAAGCAGATCGGCCAGCTCAAGGCCAAGGGCGAGGACGCGTCGGCGGTGATGGCCGAGGTGGCCGGCCATCGCCGACGCGCTGGAGCGCCTCGGCCGCGCGCTGCGACGCGATCCAGGCCGAGCTGCGCTGCGATGCTGATGGCGGTGCCCAACCTGCCGCACGACGAGCGTGCCGGTCGGCGCCGACGAGAACGCCAACGTCGAGGTGCGGCGCTGGGGCACGCCGCGCGCGATTCGACTTCGCGGCCAAGGACCACGTCGACCTCGGCGCGCCGCTGGGCCTGGACTTCGACACCGGCGCCAAGCTGTCGCGGCTCGCGCTTCACGCTTCCTGCGCGGGCCGGCGGCGCGGCTGCACCGCGCGCTGGCGCAGTTCATGCTCGACGTGCAGACGCAGCGAGCACGGCTACACCGAGTGCTACACGCCCTACATCGTCAACCGCGAGATCCTCGAAGGCACCGGCCAGCTGCCCAAGTTCAAGGACGACATGTTCTGGGTCTTGCGCGGCGGCGACGAGGCCGCTGAGCCGCAGCAGTACCTGATCTCGACCACCGAGATCTCGCTGACCAACATCGTGCGCGAGCAGATCCTCGACGCCGACGACGCTGCCGATCAAGCTGACCGCGCACAGCCCGTGCTTTCGCTCCGAGGCCGGCAGCGCCGGCCGCGACACGCGCGGCATGATCCGCCAGCACCAGTTCGACAAGGTCGAGATGGTGCAGATCGCGCATCCCGACAAGAGCTACGAGGCGCTGGAGGAGATGGTCGGCCACGCCGAGGCGATCCTGCAAAAGCTCGAGCTGCCGTATCGCGTGGTGCTGCTGTGCACCGGCGACATGGGCTTCGGCGCGGCCAAGACCTACGACCTCGAGGTCTGGCTGCCGGCGCAGAACACCTACCGCGAGATCAGCTCGTGCTCGAACTGCGAGGCCTTCCAGGCGCGGCGCATGCAGGCGCGCTTTCGCAACGCGCAGGGCAAGACCGAATTGGTGCACACGCTCAACGGCTCGGGCCTGGCCGTCGGCCGCACGCTGGTGGCGGTGCTCGAGAACTACCAGCACGCCGATGGCTCGATCGCCATGCCTGCGGCGCTGCGGCCCTACCTCGGCGGCATGGCGGTGCTGAGGTGACGACCGACAAGCTGGCTCGGCTGGCCGATGAACTGCTCGCCGCGTACGACCGCGCCGCACTTGTCGAACTGCCGTCGGCGCGGCCCGGCGGCCTGGCGCTCGACGAGGCCTACGCGGTGGCACAACGTATCGCCCGGCTGCGCATCGGGCGCGGCGAACGCGCCATCGGCTACAAGATCGGCTTCACCAACCGCGGCATCTGGGAGCGCTACGGCGTGTACGCGCCGATCTGGGGCCCGGTGTGGGACACGAGCGCCGCGCTGCTCGACGGCGCCGAGGCGACGCTGTCGCTGGCCGGCCTGAGCCAGCCGCGGCTCGAGCCCGAGGTCGTGTTCGGTTTCGCCCGCGCGCCCACGGCCGGCATGTCACTGGCCGAGTTGCGCGGCTGCGTCGCCTGGGTGGCGCATGGCTTCGAGATCGTGCACACCCATTTCGCCGACTGGCGCTTCACGCCGCCGACACGGTCGCCGATTTCGCGCTGCACGGCCGCCTGCTCGTCGGCCCGCGCCGGCCGGCGCAAGATTGGCCCGCCATGGCCGAGGACCTTGCCGCGCTGCGCGTCGACCTGCTGTGCGACGCTGTGGTGCGCGACAGCGGCGTCGGCAGCATCGTGCTCGACGGTCCGCTGCATGCGGTGCGACATTGGATCGATGCGATGGCGATCACGTCGCCCGCGTGGCCGTGTCCGCCGGCGACTTCGTCACCACCGGCACGATCACCGATGCCTGGCCCTTGACGGCAGGGCAGCATTGGCAGACGCGGCTGTCCGATACGCGGCTGGCGCCGCTGGCGCTGCACACGGTCGACTAGGGCCTGCACTACAATCGCAGCCCTCCCGCGGACCCCCGGGACACACCAGGAGAGGTGGCAGAGTGGTCGATCGCGCCGGACTCGAAATCCGGTTTACTGTTATGCAGTAACGAGGGTTCGAATCCCTCCCTCTCCGCCAGCCATTTCCAGTCATTGCCTTGCGGGGACTTCTGATTGGCAATGGCGCGCCGTGCACGGCCGTCCGCCCAGCCCGCGTTTCTCTGCTCGCGCAATCGCGCCGTTCAGCGCCCTGAACTCCACTACCTTGGCCACACGGTCACGCGCCAGTTGTCAATTCCATGGGAGACCGATGCACCTTGGGGACCGGATGCGGTGCGCAAGTAGCCGAACCGCATGGGCGCCCCGAGACTGGAAAAGTCGGGACAGGATTCCCCGGCCTGGCACGCCGGGCCGACCAGCAGAGTGAAGTCCTGGGCGTGCAGGCTGGGCGTGTTCTGGGACACGTCCCAAACAGTCGACAGCCTCGGATAGGACTCCGGTGGCGTCGCAACGTAGCGGCGCCCACCTTGCTCGAGCAGCAGCGCGGAACGCGTGGACTTCGAGAAGCTTGTCTCAAGGGTAATGCCATCCTCGACATAGTCGATGACATAGACCGCACCTTGGGTCTGCGGCGCGTAGGTAGCCGCCAACGATGTGTAGGCAACAACGCCGGTCCCGGCCTGTGGCGCCAATTGGAAGACCATCTTCCGGTATGCCCCGGGGTGGCCGCCCGTCGCGATGACTTCTTCGGTGTGGGCCGGCGCGGGCGCATTGCCATCGGCGAGTGGCGTGGCGAGCCAGGCGGCTGCCTGGAACTCGCCGTCAGCGAAGACCAGGCCGGGGTTCGCGGACACGACCAGGTGCCCCACCGCGCTGCCGGAGAGTCCATTCGCACTCGCTGTGGCCCGGTACAGCGCCCCGTCGTCTCCAAGATTGACACTGGCAATTGAAAAAGTGTCGCCGGTGGCGCCCGCAATGGCGACATAGTTGGCACCGCCATCGGCAGACCGGTACCACTGATACGTGAGTTGAGTCGCGGGGACATTCCCCGCCGCGGCCGAGAACGTCACTGGCGTTCCAACCTGGGCCGTGACGTAACCAGGCTGGACAATGGGTACCGGTGTCGCGTAACCATTGCAGTTGTACCCAGGAGGGCAGTCGCTCGGCAACCCCAAGGCGCCACCACCGCTGCCTACGATACCAGTCAGCCCGACCGCGGTGAGCAGGACCAGCGCGACGGCGCGCGCACAATTGGACGCGGCCATGAAGGGCCGACTCGTCGGGCGCAGGCGGCTCATTTTCTCCACACGCTCACCATCCAGTTGTCGACGCCCATGCCGACGACGCCTGCGACATCGCCAGCCCAGACATTCACGCGACTGACGAATCCGAAGTGAAGGGGTGCGGCGCCCGGCGAAAAGTCCGGGCACGCCTGATTGGCCGCACAAGCCGGGCCTGCGAGCACGCTGAACTCGTCGGCGCGCAAACTGAGCCATCGCACGGTCAACCAGATCGGCGCGCAAGTCCCACCCCAGGACGACGGTGCGAACCAGCGACCGCCTTGCTCGAACATCGGCGACGCAAGGGTCTCGCTGACGGTTGATGCACTCAGCCGGTTGCAGTCCTGCGCAAAGTCGATGCCGTAGATCGCCCCCTGCGTCGCGGGGTCGTAGGTCGAAGACAGCGATGTTTGGAACACATGGATGGAACTCGGGCCCGAGGGCATCTGGTTCGTGATGTTCCTGAACGCACCGGGGTTGCCGCCCGCGGTCGCTTGCGACTCGGTGTGCGTCGGGCCGTTCTGCAGTGGATCTGCATTCACCGTGACAGACCAGTCAGAGGCCACGAAGTCGGTGTCCTGATATACGACGGCAGGCAGCGACGAAACCTGCAGCAGGCTCGACGCGGTGTAAACGCCAACGCCGTTGCTCACCCTGACCGAGAACTGCGCGCCGTCGTCAGCCAGATTCGCGCCGACAAGCGAATACGTGTAGCCGGTTGCACCGGCAATGTCGACACCGTTGCGCTGCCACTGATAGGCCATCGGGGGGGTTCCGGACGCGTTCGCGACAAATTCCACCGTGGTGCCAACCTGAACCGTTGCTCGCCAGGGATTGATCGAAGCGATCGGCGGAAGCGGGCCAATGTGATCGAAGTTGAGGTCGGGAAGACCGCCACCGCTGCCGACGATGGCGATCACGCCGATCGCCGCGATCGCGGCGCTCAAGACGCGCCGCCAGCCGCGTGACAACTTGGAAACGTCAGAGCGCATCTTGTGTCTCCGCGGTGTCACGGTGCAGCGTGCACGAGCATCAAGTAGCTCGCTCCGTCGGGGTTCACCTCGCCGCTGCGTACGATGAAGTGAAGGTTGCCAGCAGACGTGGTCGTGCAGTCCTCGGGCTGCGGCAACACATCGCCTGTCGCGCGCAATGTGCAATCCTGTTCCATCGAGTAGGCTCCACCGCAAGCCGTCAATGCCGCAATGGCGACGGCGCAAGAGGCGAGGTTTCGAAAGACGTTCATGAGTGCCTCCATGAGCTCGGGAAATCGCTCGGTCGTTGTGCCGATTCCTGCGCATGCAATCTTGACGGCAGCAAGCCACTGGCTGACCCACCGATGGATTACAGATTGCATACAGCTGACAGCCCATTGCGGGCCTGTACGGCCCCGTCGTCAGCGTGACGACTCGTGCATCGGTCAGCAGTGCAAGATTGCAGCGCCGCTGATTCGACCAGCGCGCAGATCGGCGAGCGCCAGATTCGCATCCGACAGCGCATAGCTGCGCACGTGCACCTGCAGCGGCAACTCCGCGGCGACACGCATGAAGGCTTCGCCGTCCTGGCGCGTCAGGTTGGCCACGGAGACGATGCGACGCTCGCCCCACAACCACGCATAGGGGAAGGCAGGGATGTCACTCATGTGGATCCCGGCGCACACCACCGTGCCGCCCGGGCGAACCGCCTGCAGGGCCAGCGGTACGAGTGCACCGACGGGCGCAAAAAGCAGCGCGGCATCCAGTGGCTGGGGCGCTGTCTGGTCCGAGCCGCCGGCCCAGGCCGCCCCGAGACCGAGTGCCAGTTGCTGCGCCGCCTGGTCGCCGGGCCGCGTGAAGGCAAACACCTCGCGCCCGTGATGCACGGCCACCTGCGCGATGAGATGGGCCGCGGCGCCGAATCCGTACAAGCCCAGGCGCTTTGCGTCCGGCCCCGCTGCCGCATAAGCGCGCCAGCCGATCAGACCGGCGCACAGCAGCGGCGCAGTCCGCGCGTCATCGTAGGTCGGCGGCAGCGAGAAGACATAGCGCGCGTCGGCCAGCACCTGCTCGGCGTAGCCGCCCTCGATTTGCCAGCCGGTGAACCGCGCCTGCGGGCACAGATTCTCGCGACCCGCCAGGCAATGGTCGCAGCGGCCACACGTCCAGCCGAGCCATGGCACGCCGACGCGTTGCCCGAGTGCCAGGCCCGTCACGCCACTGCCGAGCGCGGCGACGCGGCCGACGACCTCATGGCCCGGCACGACGGCATGACCGGGAAACGCCAGGTCGCCATCGACGATGTGCAGGTCGGTGCGACAGACGCCGCAGGCGGACACGCGGATGCGCACCTGGCCGGCGGCGGGCTCTGGCAATCGGTCGCGCAGCACCTGTTGCAGTGGACGCCCTGGAGCCGGCATCGCCATGGCGAGCCAGGCTTGCGCATTGCCCCGTCCGGATGCGTCGTCAGCGTCGGCAGCAGTCAAAGTCACGGCCCGTCCTCTCATCTTGCAATGCACACCTCGTGTCTAAGCGCTCAAAGCCAGCGCAGTGCCGCGTAGTTGATCGCCAGGTGCGTCGTGTTGTCCACGGCGATCAGCAGCCATACGGCGAGCCATGCGGGGGTGTCCTTGTGAAACCCGGTCGCTGCGCAGTCCGCCCACTGCAGCCCACGGTCCGTCGTCCAGTTCTTCGCGAAGATCAAGTACCTTGCCAGGCGGAAGTGATCGACGACGGCGTGGCTCACGAAGATCGTGGCCAATGCCAGAGCCGATGAGGTGATCAGCAGGAACGGCAGGGCGTACACGCCGGCGTGCAGCAGCGCCACGGCAAAGCTCTCCAGCTTCTTCTTCGCCATCCAGTCGGTCTGCGTGACGTAGTCCCCGACCAGGTGCAATATCAATTGCTCCATAGGGTGTCTTCCTTCGCTGCAGGCCGAAGCCCAGCATGGGGCGGGGCGACCGGAAGGTCTCCGCCCGCACATGATGGACCGATTGGGCCGGGCGCGCACCTGCCGATGCCGATCGCCGAGCGTTGGCGACGCCGCGTCTTTGTCGCTGCGCCTATGCCTGTAGATGCAGTCGGTACCGCCGCTGTCGATAGCGGCAGTGATCGTTCTCTGTGAGTGGCGTTTCGCGTCTCGAAGGCTGCTGCTCGTCGCGCTCGCAATCGTCGCTGAACCCCACGATGGCGGCACCTTTGGTGATGCCGACTGGACGGTCAGCTGTCACGGCGCCTAGGCCATGCTCGACGCTGCGAGCTGCCAAGGCCGGCGGTGGAAATTGGACGCGAAAGAGCCTGCCGTGGACGTAACGTGAACTGCCAGACTGTCGATCACGACGGTATTGTTCGAGCGCGTGCAGCAATCGGAAGCGGCGCTCGAGCAAAGGCTTGTTGGCCTCCTCATCTCAACGCCTGATGAGGCTCAGGGCGTCGGCACGGAATTGTTGACTGCCACGTTATCAAACATCGCGTCGATCATCCCGCTGACCCTGGGTCCGCTGGCGCAATTGGGAAGGGTTACGCGCGCCGTCAGACTTCTTGTTGCGACGGTCGGTGCAAGGAGTCGTCATACGGGGATCTGTCGGGAACCTGAACGGGTTGACGAATGAACCATAGGCGACAGAAACCACTCCAAATGACCGTTGTCCCTCGAAAACAAGAAGTGCTTGTTGGCCTTGTCCCATTGCATCTCGACAGTTACAGGCGTGCCCGTGTCGACGGTGCCGAGTCGATCACCGGTCCGCCGAGAAGGGACTCACTCGGCAGATCGCATCCCTGCACAGCGCAGCCAGGCCTTCCACGCGCAATACACCTGCGGCATCGCTCGAATTGGATCGACGAATTACACGAACCTGCACGTACATGTCGTTGACAAATGAACCGGGAATCGGCGGCGCCTCGCCTACATTGAAGAAGAAGGCCGGCGATCCGAGCCCGCGAGTCACTCACGGCGGTGGTGTTGGCGGACACGAACTGACCTCAATGGACTTGACCGTGATCTTCGCCTTAATGGCAGTGATCGCGCCGGGATTGCAAATGTTCGGCGTAGTGGGAGCGACGAGGAATCGGCGTCGGACCCCGTGAATGGCCACGCGCGCTGCATCAGACGCAAGCCGTCATCCGTGATCTGCCGCACCTGCTCGAACTCTGCCCATCGCGCGGGATCCAGCTGACTGTGCTCCTTGAAGCGGTCGTAAGACTTGAACGGTTCCAGTGATTGGGCCCGCGCACACGCGCAGCCAAGCAAGCCGGCAGCGAGTGCGGCTAGCAATCGTTGTGTTTGTTTCATGGCTTGTCGACCCCTTCTTGCCCGCGATGGGCAGCGTTGATCACCGGGATGGGTGGCTTGACACAGAGCAAGTGCAGCACGCGCACGCGATGCCTGCAACCCCTAGTTCCCTTCGCTGGTTTCCCGTCAGCGTGGCGACCCTTGCGTCACTGAGACGCATCTCCCAGGCGGACGCAATGGAGGCCCCACCGCACGGAGGCGGGTCAGAGGCCGTTCGTCGGCGCGCTAGCGGTCGCGCTCAACCAGGCGTAGCGCCGGCCATGCGAGCAGGGCCAACGCCAGCCAGCCGACAAGCATCTCGTACCACGACAAGAAGCGGCTGGCCACGCCCCAGCTGCTTGCCACCGATGCCGTGTCGCGTCGCATGTCGGCACGGTGGTTGTCGATCGTGGTCCATTGATTGCGCTGGCGCAGATCGATGAACGGCAACAGCATCTCGAGCGAATACGCGAACGGCCGGAAGGCCGAATGCTCGACCGGCAGCGCCGGGCACCGCGTCCAGTTGGCCCCGTCGGCCGACGCGGCACCGCCGCGGCAGTCCGCGTAGCGCGGGTCGTTGTAGACGGCTGGGTCGGACGGTGCGATGGCGCCGTATTCGGCGGCAGCCCAGTACAGCACGCCACTGGCGAGCCAGATCACGGCCATTGCCGCAACCAGGCGCTGTGGGCGATAGCCGTAGCCCGCCAGGGCGCCGAACAGACGGTGCGCCCCGCGCGCCAGCCAGCGCAGGCCGCGCGGCGTGCTTGCACCGACCCGGCCGATGCGCAGCCAGTGCGTCTCGCGCGCGACCGCCACTTCGCGCGCCGCAACATGGTTCCCGGACTGGCGCAGCACCCGGATCAGTTGGCGCCAGGGTTGCGGCCGGAAATCGGTGTCGAGGTGCGCCGCATTCTGCCGCATCAGCCAGCGCCGCCGCGCGTCCCCGTCGGTGGCGGATGCCGCCCCGAAACGCTGATAGACGAACCCGTCCAGCGTCAGGCCTTCGCCCCAGGTCGTTGCGTCGTCGACGAGCGTCGCCGCCCGCGCGCCGGCGAGCGACGCGCGATGCAGTGGCCGGGCCTGATTGCCGAGCGACAATGTGGCGCCGATGCGTGCACGTTCGAGTGACAGCGTCATCGCGCCGCGCAGTGCCAGCTCACCCAGTGCATCGAAGCTCGCACCGCTGCAGTCCAGATTGCCACCGACTTGCGCCTGATTCAGGCGCACGAGCCCGGTGGCCGAAAAGCGTTGATCGAGCGCGATGTTGCCCGCGATCCGGGCGTGCTCCAGGTTCAGTGCATCGCCGCGCTGGCCATCGCCGTCCACGCCGCCACTCACGCGCGCGTTGCTTGCCCGCAGATCGCC
The DNA here is from genome assembly GCA_963779435.1 of uncultured beta proteobacterium. Classification (GTDB taxonomy): domain Bacteria; phylum Pseudomonadota; class Gammaproteobacteria; order Burkholderiales; family Burkholderiaceae_C; genus CADEEN01. The sequence goes on from CAVZYL010000015.1 coordinate 146,405, forward strand.
GGCCACGCGCAGTCCGACCAGGTGCAGGTCGCCGTCGGACTCGAAACCCCCTTGCATGGTGACGTGACCATCGATGCGGGCGCCTTCGGCAGAAATGCGGCGTTGGATCGGCATTTCGGAATGCGTGCTGCTGCGCAGCTGCAAGCCATCGAGATTGAGGTCGCGGCCGATCCTGGCGCGCGCCAGGCGCAGCTCCGTGCGCACGGTGCAGGCCGAATTCAGCGCCAGATTGCCGGCAATACTGCAATCGTCGGCGCGCAGACCCGGCAGCAGGCAGCCCGGGAAGCTCACGCTGGCGCCGACGCGCGCGCGATCCAGGCGCGGTGCCGCGTCGAACACGCAGCGATAAAACCAGATCGCCTCGGGCACCGTCGCATTGCGCAGGTCGACGCCCCCTTCGATCCACGCGCCAACGATCTGTACGCGCCGGGGCGTGAAGCGCTCGTGCGGGTTGTTGCGCGCCAGGTAGGCGACGAACTCGCCGCGTACCGTGGTCTCGGCCGACGGCAACAACGGGCGGCGCAGGCCGACCCGCGCGATGTCACCGGCGAGATAGGCGCGCAGCAGCACCTGCTCGGCCGGACGGAGCGGTGCGAAAAATCCCGATGGAGTCCAGCCAGGCGCTCGCGGCTCGGGATGGGTCTGTTCTTCTGTCATGTGTCTTGGCCCTGTACCCGGGCAAGGGTGACCGCTGCCTGCGGCCGGCGCCATCCCGCAAGCGCGTGCAAATTCGCACCATTCGCGTCAACGCGGTGCACCCAGACACCCTCGTTCGGGGGGCCGCGGGGCCACGGTGAACTGGCGTTATGGCAGCAGGCCCCGGCCCAGCGCGCGCTTGACGATGAACAGCGGCCGCGCCTTGACCTCCTCGAAGATGCGGCCGATGTACTCGCCGACGATGCCCAGCGAGATCAGCTGGATACCGGCCAGCAGCAGCAGGCAGACCACGATCGTGGTCCAGCCGCTGACCGGGTTGCTGTACAGCCAATGGTCCACCGTCAGGAAGCCGCCGTAGACGAAGGCCAGCAGCGCGAGCGTGAAGCCGACGATGCTGACGGCGCGCAGCGGCAGGGTGGTGAACGCGGTCAGGCCGTCGATCGACAAATGCAGCAGCCGCAACGGGCGGAAGTGGCTCCGGCCATGCGCGCGCTCGGCCGGCGTGTAGGGCACGGCCAGCGTGTCGAACCCAACCCAGGCGTACAGCCCCTTCATGAAGCGGTTGCGCTCGGGCAGCGACAGCAGCGCGTCGACGGCGCCGCGGTCGAGCAGGCGAAAGTCGCCCGCGCCCGGCGGCAGCTTGACGTGATCGGCGGCGTTGACCAGTTTGTAGAACCAGTTTGCGCCCAGGCGCTTCCAGACGCTTTCGTCGCGGCGGTCTTCGCGCACCGCGTAGACCACGTCGTTGCCGGCCTGCCAATGGCCGACGAAGGTCGGGATCAACGCCGGGGAGTGCTGCAGGTCGGCATCCATCAGCACCACGACCTCGCCGCCGGCCGCCCGCAGACCGGCGGTGAGTGCCGCCTCCTTGCCGAAGTTGCGCGACAACTGCAGCATGCGAAAACCAGGACGGCGCGCCCAGCCTTCGAGCACGAGGGCTGTGGCGTCGGTGCTGCCATCGTCGACCGCGATCACCTCCCAGGCACGGCTGCAGGCGCCGAGCGTGTGGCGCAACTCGGGCAGCAGTTGCATCAGGTTGGCGGCTTCATTGAAGCAGGGGATGACGCACGACAGCGTGGGCAGGCGTTGCCGGCCGCTCAGGACCGTGACATCCGCGGCCGCCGGCGCTGACAGTTGCGAACGCCGCATGGCCACACGGCGATCGACCGGTCGATCGGGCGATACAACCTGGGGTGCCGCAATCTGATCCATGACTCGGTTCTGCGTGCTTGCCAACGATTGGATCGGTCGCAGCGGCGGGGTCGTTGATGCAACGCAATGCGCTGCGTCGGATTCGTTCGAGGCCGGCGCCGGATTGCGGCCACCGCGCACCGGCTTGACGTCCATCAAGCCCGCCGGGCAGGCCGCGCCAGCGCGCGCGCGTACAAGGCGCCGCGCCGCACCAACGCCTTTTCCGCCTCGACGGCGAGGAAGGTGAGGCAGGACAGCGCCAGGCACAACAGCAACTCAGCCGCGGACAACGGCTCGGTTTTGAACACCGTCTGCAGGGCCGGCACGTAGATCGTCGCCATCTGCAGCGCCACCGTCAGCGCCACCGCGCCGAGCAAGGGCCGGTTCGACGCCAGACCCTGCGTGAAAAGCGAATCGCGCTCGGACCGCACCGCCAGCACGTGCGCCATCTGTGACAGCGTCAGCACCGTGAAGACCATTGTCTGCCAATGGGCGCTGCCGCTGCTCAGTGCCCATGCCTGCGTGGCGAGCGTCACGCCGCCCATCAGCAGACCGACCCACACGATGTGCTGCCACAACCCGCGCGAAAAAATGCTCTCTCGGCTCGGCCGCGGCGGACGCTGCATCACGCCGCGCTCGGCCGGTTCGGCGGCCAGGGCGATGCCGGGCAGGCCGTCGGTGACCAGGTTGATCCACAGGATGTGGATCGGCAACAGCGGGATCGGCATGCCGGCCAGCGGTGCCAGGGCGATGGTCCAGATCTCGGCCGCGTTGCCGGTCATCGCATAGCGCACGAACTTGCGGATGTTGTCGAGGATGCGCCGGCCCTCGCGCACCGCGGCCACGATGGTGGCGAAGTTGTCGTCCAGCAGCACCAGGCCGGCAGCCTCGCGCGCCACGTCGGTACCGTTGCGACCCATGGCCACCCCGATGTCGGCACGTTGCAGCGCGGGAGCGTCGTTGACGCCGTCGCCGGTCATGGCGACGAACTCGCCGCGCGCCTGCAATGCCTGCACGATGCGGATCTTCTGCTCGGGTACCACCCGGGCGTATACGCGCACATGCTCGACGCAGGCTGCGAGGGCCTCGTCGTCGAGCGCCGCCAGCTCGGCGCCACTGAGCAGGCGATCGCCGGGCGCGAGAATTTCCAGCTGCTCGGCGATCGCTCGTGCGGTGACCGGGTGGTCGCCGGTGACCATCACCGGCACGATGCCGGCGCGCCGGCAGGCACGCACTGCCGCCAGCGCCTCCGGCCGCACCGGGTCGGCCATGCCGACCAAGCCGAGCAACACCAACTCGCATTCGACGTCGTCGACGCTGGCGTCGGCAGGAATTGCCGGCCAGTGGCGTTGCGCGACCGCCAGCACGCGCAGTCCTGCGCCAGCCATGCGCTGGGCGGTGGCCAGCGCGAGTTGCCGTTGCGCCGCAGCGTCGGGTTGGTCGGCTCCACCGCCCGCTCGCAGCGCCGTGCAACGCGCGATCACCGCCTCGGGCGCGCCCTTGGTGTAGGCCACGAAGCCATCACCACAGCGGTGCAGCGTCGTCATGCGCTTGCGCTCGGCGTCGAACGGCCACTCCATCACGCGCGGGCATTCGCGCTCGGCGTCGGCGCGGTCCAGGCCGGCGTCTTCGGCGGCGGCCAGCAGCGCGATCTCGGTCGGGTCGCCGATCACCACGTCGGCGGCCGCGGCACGGTGGGCGTCGTTGTTCAGCAGCATGGCCGCCAGCAGCGAGCGCCACGGCTCGGTCCCAGCCTGCGCAGACCCGTCCTGCAACGCCACGCCGGCCACGTAGAGCTCGCGGACCTGCATCCGGTTTTGCGTCAGCGTGCCGGTCTTGTCGCTGCAGATGAAGGTCACGGACCCCAGCGTCTCCACCGCAGGCAGGCGCCGGATCAGCGCGTTCTGTTGCACCAGCTTGCGCGCGCCCAGCGCCAGCAGCACCGTCACCACGGCGGGCAGGGCTTCGGGAATGGCCGCCACCGCCAGACTCACGGCGGTCAGCAGCATCAGCAGCGGCGGCTCGCCGCGGATCAGTCCGGCGGCGAAGATCACGCCGCAGATCGCGATCACCGACAGTGCCAGGCGGCGGCCAAGGTCGGCCAGGCGGCGTTGCAGCGGCGTGCGCAATCTGTCATTGCCCGCCAGCAAAGAGGCGATCTTGCCCAACTCGGTGGTCATGCCGGTGGCCACGACCACGCCGTGCGCCCGTCCGTGCGTCACGGTCGTGCCTTTGTATGCCATGTTGATGCGATCTGCGACGTCAGCATCGCCGTCCAGCACCCGCGCGCCGTCCTTGTCGACCGGAACTGATTCACCCGTGAGTGCCGATTCGTCGATCCGCAGTTGCGCGCTGCCGAGCAGGCGCAGATCGGCGGCGACCACATTGCCGGCTTCGAGCCCGACGATATCGCCCGGCACCAGCTCCGCGCTCGCGACCTGCATCCGGTCGCCGTCGCGCCAGACTTGCGCGTAAACGGCGGCCAGGCGCCTGAGCGCCGCCATTGCCCGGTCGGCACGCAGCTCCTGCATGAAGCCGATCAGGCCGTTGAGGAGCACGATCACGACGATCGCGATGGTGTCCTGCGGCTCGCCGATCAGGCCGGCGATCACGCCGGCCACGATCAGCACGACGATCATGAAGTCGCTGAACTGGTCGAGCAGTCTGCGCGCCAGGTGGCGCGGCGCGCGCTCGGCGAGTTGGTTCGGTCCGTGCTGGCGCAAGCGGTGCACAGCCTCGCTGGCCGACAGGCCGGCGGCGGCGCCGACATTCAGCGCGGCGCATACCGGCGCGGCGCCGAGTGCATGCCAGGCGGTCTGCGCGGCGGCCTTGGCCTTGACCGCTGGTGGCGCTCTAACGCGGCAGTGGTCAGCAGAGGCTTGCTCTTGACGCTTCACTGCAATACCCCTGCGCTGTTCATGCACTGCATCAAGTTACGCCCATTCGGGCGACCCGCATTGCGCGCGGGCAATGGCGCGCTTCGGCAGGTGGCGGCGCGGCGATTGAAGTTGAGGTGCCTCAACGCGGTGCCAACTGGGTTGAGGAAGATGTACAGAAGAGGTCGAGATGGTGCTATTGCTGCAACGTGAACTGGTTCTGATTGGCGAGCCGGCCTTGCCCGGCGAATGCGACGTGGCGGCCGAGGCGATGGCGTGCCTGCACTCGTGGCCCGATCTGGCCGCAACGCAGCTGGCGTTTGGCGAGCACCACTCGCCCGCCGGAGCAGCATGATCAAGTCGTTCACCGACCGTGCCGAAGCCGGTCGTGCCCTGGCGCAACGGCTCTTGCGCATGTCGCTGCCCGCGCCGATCGTCGTGCTGGCGCTGCCGCGTGGCGGCGTGCCCATCGGTGCCGAAGTCGCGCGTGCACTGAACGCGCCGCTGGACCTGCTGCTGGTGCGCAAGATCGGTGCGCCATGGCAGCCCGAGCTGGCGGTGGCCGCGGTCGTCGACGGCCGGCCACCGGAAATCGTGTTCGACGACGAAACGATGGCCGCGACCGGTGTCGACCAGGCCTATGTCGAGGCCGCGGCCAGCAAGGAGCTGCAGGAAATCGAACGCCGCCGCCGCGCCTACCTGCATGGGCGCACGCCCGCCAGCGTCGAGGGGGCGACCGCCATCGTCGTCGATGACGGCATTGCGACGGGCACCACGGTGCGTGCTGCGCTCAAGGCGTTGCGCCGGCGCAAGCCCGCGCGCCTGGTACTGGCGATTGCCGTGGGACCGAGCGACACGCTGGCGGCCTTGCGCGCCGAGGTCGACGACATCGTCTGCCTGGCCGAGCCGTACCCGTTCCACGCCATCGGCCTGCACTATCGCGACTTCCATCAGGTCGGCGACGACGAGGTGCTGGCCGCGTTGGCGGCGGCCCCGACGCAAGGCTAGCCGGCGGACAGGCGAACGACGAGGACGGCCAACTCGGTCGCGACGACGACACCCAGCACGGCCACCGCCCGTGCGAGCCAGAGGGCTCGAATGCGGTGGGCCTCGACGATACCGATCAGCAGCGCATTCTGTTCGGCCAGCGCCTTGATCAGTTCGGACGACGCGAGCATCTGCTCTTCGAGTCTGGCTGAGGCCGACTCCACGGCGGCCAGTTGCGTGCGCAGGGCGGCGACGGCCTGTCCAACGGCGTCCGCCGCGATGGGCTCGCGGGCAGCTGGCGGCGCGGTCGACGGTGACTTCTTCGCCACCGCCTTCCAGAGTCTTCTCGCCCCGTCGGCAATCACCGGCGCATTGTTGATGAGCGTCGACCAGGGAACGCTCTTCAAGACCGTGAACCACGCGTTGACCATCGGCGAACTCCCCGGGGCAGGTGAAGGAGACTGTCCGGCGCCTATTTCTTGCAGTCGCCGTTGCTGACCACCGAGCCGTCCTTGCACTCGGTGATGATCGCATCGGCACCGCGCTTGGCGGGCGCCGGCTTGGTGGGCACGGGGGCTGCCACAGTGGGGCCGGACGTGGGATCGAGCCTGCGGTACATGATCTTCTTGTTCCCCTGGTCACAGGTGCCCACCACCTTGCCCGGCGCCGACGCGCTCGCCTCGACGGTCGTGACGGCGTACTCGGTCACTCCGGTGCGCTTGATCTTCGCCTCGATCTCGAGGCGGAGCGATTCACAAGTCGTTGCTGCGGCCGCAGTGCAACCCAGCAGCAACGCGAGTGCGATATCCAGTTTGGTTCGCAATTGGCTAGTCCCGTCGGGATGCCGCTTGCGCGACCCTGGCTGCCGGAAGATCACTTGCTGGCCGGTCGTGTAGCCCGCCACTGTCAGGCGGGGTCCATCCCGATCTTCTTGATCGGGGCTGCCGATTCGGGCGCAGCAAGCAGCCGAATGAACGCTTTCGCTGCATCGGGCGCCGGGGACGCCGTCAGTAGCCCCGCCGAGTAAACAGTGATGTTCTGGATCTCTGGCGGCAGCGGGCCAAGGTAGTCGATGCCTTTCACGTTGATCAACTCGCTGATCTGCTGAAAACCGAGGTCGGCTTCGCCACGTGCGACGAGTTCGCCCACCTGTGCCCCCGACGGCGGCTGCCGTATCTTGTCCTTAATCTGGTCGAAGATGCCCAGCTTCTTGAACAACTCGACGAGGTAATAGCCGCTCGGCCCCGACGAGTACGCCACCGAGCCCGCGCCAAGAACCGCCCGCTTGACTGCCTCACTCGACGACACGTCGGGCCTTGGCAAGCCGCTGCGCACGGCGACGCCGACGCCGGACTTCGCAAAGTCCGTCTTGCTGCCTGCGATGACCTTGCCTTCCTGTGCGAGTTTGTCGACGTTCTGCGCGGCGATCACGACGACGTCGAACACCTCTCCCGAGTCGACGCGCTTGGCAATGGCATCGGTCCCGCTCCAGACGGCGACCACCTTGTGGCCCGAGCTCTTCTCGAAGTTGGCGATGATCTCGAGGACCGAGGCCTTGACGGCGTTGGCTGCGATCAGCTTGATCTCTGCCGCTCGAGAAAGGCTCATGCCCGTCAGCACCGATGCGAACACGAGTGCCTGAATGACCAGCTTGGCGTATCGGTTTTGCATGCTTGACCTCGAGTTGGGTGACTGCGGTGGACTTCGAAACCTGGTGTCATCAGGATAATGCAGCGCTGACAAGTGGCCGCATGGATTGCATCAGCGCGACGCAGCCCAGGCCGCCAGATTAGCCTGACGCGCGCCAAACAGTCTGTTTGGAACAATCGTTGCGTTGGCGCCGGTCGACGGTCGCGTGGCTCGCGCGCCGGCCCGCCGACGCGCTCAAACCTTTCGTGCCGCGATGCGCGCCCCGTCGCGCACCGTGGCCGGCGGGTAGACGATCACCTGCTGACCGCTCGCCAGGCCACTGCGGATCCATGCCGCGCTGCCGTTGCGGGCGACCAGCACGACGGGCATCAGGTGCGCGCGGCCGCCATCGCTGACGAAGACGGCGAAGCGCTGCGCGGCGGCGTCGGCAGCGCCGCTCCCGCTGCCGGCCGGCAGCGGAAACACCGCGCTCACCGGCACCTGAAGCGCCTTGTCCTCGGCCAGTGTGACGATGCGCACGCTGACGCGGTAGCCGTCGCCGAGCGCCTGCCAGGCAGCCTGCGGGCTGGTGATGTCGATCAGCACGCGCACGCGCTGCTCTTCGACGCCGAGCGCCGAGACCTTGGTGAAGGCCCCCGGCTCGACGCTGCGCACACGGCCCTCGAGCGTGGCCGGGCCACCCCAGCGTTCGATCAGCACGCGGCTGCCGGGCCTGGCCGCGAGCGCGTCGGTGGTCAGCAATTCGGCCACGATCTCGAGGCGGCTGACGTCGCCGAGTTCGAGCAGCGGCGTGCCCAGCGCGACCACCGTCTCGCTGCGCCTGCAGCACGCGCAGCACGCGGCCGGCCGCCGGGGCGTGCACGGCAAAGCCGCGCTGGCTCGGCGCCGCCCCGGCGCCCGGGCGCACCGCGCCGAGCGCGGCGCGCGCCTGCTCGAGGTCGTGCGCTGCAATGCGCTGTTCGGCAAGGGCCGATTCGACTTCGCGCTGCGTGCCCAGGGTGGCCAGGCGGTCGCTGTCGAGCTTGGTCGGCGCGACGAAGCCCTGCTTGGCCAGCTCCTCGGTGCGGCGGGCTTCGTTCTGTGCCTGCGCCAGCGCCACCTTGGCGCGCTCGAGGCGTGAGCCGGCGCGCTGCAGGTTGTCGTCCGCGCTGTCGACGCGGGCCCGCAACTCGCGCAGGGTGCGCTCGTCCTGCATCGCGGGCAGCACCGGCGTCAGCGTCGCCAGCACCGCCTCGGCGGCCACCGCGTCACCTTCGCGCAGCGTGATGCGTGCCAGCCGCCCGGCCAGCGGCGCCGAGACCACGTAGCGGTCGGCCAGGCGCGTCTTGCCGTCCTCGTCGATCGTGCTCTCGAAGCGGCCCTGCGTCACCGCGGCGAGTTCGACTTCGATCGGGCGCGGCGCGAAGGCCCAGACCAGTGCGAGGGCCAGCGCGAGGGTAATCGCCGCGGCGGTGAGCCAGGTCTTGCGCTTCATCTCAGTCCCGCCGGGCCGTCCCAAGGGACTGAGGCGCCCCTCGGGCTACACAGTGGCCCTTGCCGGGCCATGGGGGCAGCGAACATAGTGAGCGTGGGGGCAGTCATACTCAGTTCATTCTCTCGTCTTCAGCGCCGCCACCATGTCGAGCCGGTCGATGCGCCGGCGCACCACCAGCGCGCTGGCCACGCCGGCGGCCAGCACCGCGATGCCGGCCCAGGCGTAGGTGCGCGGGCGGATGACCACCGGAAAGTAGAACTGGTCGGACTTGAGCAGCTCGGTGATCAGGTCCACCAGCCCGTAGCCAAGCGCCATGCCCAGCGGCAGCGCGATCGCGATGCCGATCGCCATCTCGCCCAGCAGCAGCGCCGACACCTCGGCACGCGTGAAGCCCAGCACGCGCAGGCTGGCCAGCTCCCAGGTGCGCTCGGCCAGCGCGATGCGCGCGTTGTTGTAGACCACGCCGACGGCGATGACGGTGGCGAACACCGTCAGGATCGTGCTCATGATGCGCACGTTGCGCGCGCTGATCTCCTGCATGTTGCGCAGCATCGTGGCCTTGCTGAAGGCGCCGACGACGCGCGGCAGCTGCTTGGTCGCCTCCAGCAACTCGGGTTCGCGGCCGCGCTCGAGGCCCAGCGCATAGCCGGTCGACATGATCGCCTTCCTCGAGCAGGCGGTTCAGCGCGCCGGCGCTCCATGTAGGCATTCAGGCCCATCATCTCGCGCACGGTGGCGGTCGAGCGGCACGTCGAGCGTGCGCTGCCGGCCTTCGAGCACCTCGACGCGGACCAGGTCGCCGATGCGCAGGGCCAAGCTTGTCGGCCAGCCGGTCGGTCAGCACCAGGCCGTCGTCCTCGAGCCGCGATGCCTCGCGATTGTTCGACGTCGACGATGCGCGTCAGCTGGGCCATGCCGCGGATAGCCGCGGATCTGCCCGCGCTCGCTGCGGTGGCCGTTGACGAAGCGCACCGGCACGACGCGCCTCGATTCGACCGCGGTCACGCCGGGCAGGCGCGCGAGTTCGTGGCGGCCACTGTCGTCACCGGCTTCGGTCATCCACAGCGATCACGTCGCTGCGCATCGCGACGCTGAACTGCGAGTCGACGATGAAGTCGATCGCGTCGCGGAAGAAGTTGCCCATCACGACGATCGCCACCGCGGCCGCGACGCCGCCGATCGACAGCGCGGTGCGCCAGGGCCGGCGCTCCATGTTGCGCACGATCATGCTGCAGCGACGGCCCGATGTGCGTGATGCCCAGCCGCTCGAGCAGCGTGCGCCGGTAGCGCCCCGGCGCCGGCGGCCGCATCGCCTCGGCCGGCGCCAGCCGCACGGTGGCCAGGATCGCGTTCAGGGTGCCGAGCACCGCGGTGGCCACGGTGACGCCGATGCTGACCATCAGCAGCCAGGGCGCGATGCGGTGCTCGAAGCTCGGGAAGTGGAAGAACTCGGCGTACAGGCCGGTCAGCATCGTGCCCAGCCGGTCGCCCAGCACAATGCCGATCGCCAGCCCGGCCGTCACGATCAGCAGCACCAGCTTCAGGTAGTGCGCCGCGATCGTGCGGTTCGGGTAGCCGAGCGCCTTCAGCGCGGCGATCTGCTCGCGCTGGGTGGCCACCAGCCGCGACACGACGACGTTGAGCAGGAACGCCGCCACGCCGAGGAAGATCGACGGCAGCACGGTGCCGAGCACGCGCTGCTCCTTGATCTCGTTGTCGAGCATGGCGTGCGACGGCTGGTCGTCGCGGCCATGGGCCTCGCGGCCGCCGTAGCGCGCGAGCAGGCGCGACAGCGCGACGATCGTCGCCTGCGTCGGCTGGCCCCGGGCGCCAGCTTGACCGCGACGCGGTTGAATGCGCCGTCCATGTCGTAGGCCGCGGCGAGCGCGTCGCGGTCGATCCAGAACACGCCGAAGCCGCGCATGTCGGGCATGCCCATCAGGCCGGCGAAGATGAACTCGGGCGACAGCGCGATGCCGACGATCACCAGCGTGCGCCGCTTGCCGTTGATCAGCGCTCCGATGCGCGAGCCGGGCACCAGGCCGCGCGCATCGGCGAAGCCGTCCGAGACCAGCGCCGCCAGCGCGCCGTCGGTGCTGCGTGCGCCTGGTCGAGCGAGCGGCCGCTGCGCACGGCTGACGCGGTTCATGCGCTGCGGCTGCGCGCGGGTCGATGCCGATCAACTGGCCGATCACCGGGTCGGACACGCCATCGAGCTCGACGCGAACGATCTGCTCGATCGTGGTCTGCACGTCGGCCACGCCGGGCAGTGCCGCGCAGCGTGTCGGCCAGCGCATTGGGCGCGCGCTTGACGCTGGCGAACACGTCGGCGAAGCGACCGCTGGCATAGAAGCGATCGCGCGCCAGCGCCAGCGAGTCCACCGCCGACAGGGTGGTGATGAAGCCGCCGATGCCGCTGGCCACCACCAGCGCGATCGTCAGCGCCTGGCTCCACAGCACGACGCAGGTCGCGCAGCAGCTTGCGGTCGAGCGCCTTCATCGACCCACCCCCGAAGCGGCTGCGCCGCTCCCTCGAGGGCAACGCCGCGGCCTGGCAGAGCCAGTCCGCGGCGTTGCTGGGAAGCTCCGGCTCGCAGCCGTCACCACGAGAGCTCCGATGGACTGACCTTGTGCGCATTGGTCTCGATCCTCTGGATCCGTCCGTCACCGAGGTAGATCACGCGATCGGCCATGCCGGCGATGGCCGCGTTGTGCGTGATCACGACTGCGGTCGTGCCCAGCTCGCGATTGATGCGGGCGATGACTTCGAGCACCAGCTTGCCGGTCTGGTAGTCGAGCGCGCCGGTCGGCTCGTCGCACAGCAGCACCTCGGGGCGCTTGACGATCGCGCGCGCGATCGCCACGCGCTGCTGCTCGCCGCCCGAGAGCTGCGCCGGGAAGTGATCGCGCCGCGGTGTCAGGCCGACCCGGTCGATGGCTTCGTCGATCGGCATCGGGTGCTCGGACGATGTCGGTCACCAGCGCCACGTTCTCGCGCACCGTCAGGCTCGGAATCAGGTTGTAGAACTGGAACACGAAGCCGACGTGCTCGCGCCGGTAGCGCGTCAGCTCGGCTTCGCTGGCGCCCGTGAGTTCGTGGTCGGCGAAGCGCACCTCGCCGCGGGTGGGTACGTCGAGCCCGCCCAGGATGTTGAGCAGCGTCGACTTGCCGCTGCCCGAGGCTCCGAGCAGCACGACGAATTCGCCGCGCCGGATCTCGAGGTCGACGTCGCGCAGCGCCTGGACCTCGACCTCACCGGTACGGTAGGTCTTGGCCAAGCCGCGGGCTACGAACACCGCCTCGCCGCGCACAGGCGGTGAGGCGGTGGGCCCGGCAAGGGCGGCGGGGCCGCTGCGCATGCCGGGTGTGGACACGCACGGCCTATTGGATGTTCAGCGTGCGGGCCGCAGCCTCCTGCTTCTTCAGCAGCGAAAGCCTCAGCACGCCGTCTTCGTACTTGGCGAACGAGACCTTCTCGTCGACTTCGAACGGCAGCGAGAAGCCGCGCGAAGCGCTGCCGAAGAACAACTCCTTGACCAGCGTGCGTTCACCCTTGGCCTTCTTCTCTTCTTCCTTCTCGCGCCGGACCTCGGCGCTGATCGCGACGTAGTTGCCGTCGATCGTGACGCGAATGTCTTCCTTCTTGGCGCCCGGAATTTCGGCGCGCACCTCATAGCCCTTGTCGTTCTCCGACACGTCGATCCGGATCTCGGCCGGGGCCTCGAAGCCAGCGGTCGCCATCGGGCGCATCCAGCGGCGGAACATGTCGGGAAACATGTCGTCGAGCCTTTCGAACCTTGTCAGCGCGTTCATCATCAACTCCTTCACTGGGTCGGGGGACTGCGCACCAGAGACTGATGCACCCCCCTATCAAAGTCTAGGAGGCGTTCGCAATGCAGCATTGCGCGTGATCAATGACAGCGCGAGACTTCGCGCGGCCCGTGGCGCTTGACCCTACGCAAGCGGCGCATGGTGCCGCTGCGCAGCCTGCGTGGTGGCGCATTATTCTTGGGCTGCGTGATCGAGGAGGCGGCATGTTCAAGCGCATATCGATGGTTCTGGGAGGCTGGTTGTTGCTGGCCGTGGCCTGCGTCAGTGCCCAGGAGGCGCAACCCGCGCCAGCGCGCCGCGTCGGCTCGGACACGCTCGTCTTCGGTGGCTCGGTGCGTATCGATCAACCCGTGCCGGGCGATCTGATCGCCGCCGGCGGCAACGTCGATGTCGATGCGCCAGTCGCCGGCGACGCGATGCTCGCCGGCGGCAATCTGCGGATCACGGCCAAGGTCGAGCACAGTGTCTATGCCGGCGGCGGCCGACTGACGCTCGACGCACCGATCGGTCGCAACCTGCGCGTTGGTGGCGGCCAGGTCGAACTCGGCCCGATGGCCACGGTGGCCGGCAACGTCACCATCGGCGCCGGGCAGCTGTCGCTGCGTGGCGCGGTCAAGGGCGCGGTGGCCGCCAGTGGCGGTCGAGTCCTGATCGACGGCCCGGTCGAGGGTGACGTGGTCGCCAACGCGGGGCGTCTGACGCTCGGGCCCAATGCGCGGCTGGCCGGCGCACTGCGCTATCGCAGCGGCGACGAGCTGGTGCGCGACCCGGCCGCGCAAGTGGCCGGCACGATCGAGCAACTGCCGCTGTCCGGCCGCAGTGCCGCACCCGGCTGGCGCGAGCGCGCGCACCGCGCCGGCCCGTCGTGGTGGTGGACACTCGGCCTGATGGCCATCGCGGCCGTGCTCGTCGCCGCGCTGCCGGTGACTTCACGACGGGTCGCCGATGTGCTGCGCGAGCGCTGGGCGTGGAGCCTGCTCTGGGGCTTCGTCGCGCTGGTGTGCATTCCGATCGCCGCGCTGATTCTGATGATCACCATCGTCGGCATTCCGCTGGCGATGCTGACTGTGCTGCTGTACCTGGCGCTGCTGCTGTTGGGCTACGTCGGCAGTGCGGTGGCGGTCGGACACTTGGCGCTGGCGCGGCTCAAGGCCGATGCGGCCGGCCGCATCGGCTGGCGCATCGGCGCGGCGATGGCCGCGGTGCTGGCGCTGGCGCTGCTCGGCCGCCTGCCCTTCGTCGGCGGCTTGGTGGCCTTGTTGGCCGTGCTGGCCGGCATCGGCGGGATGGTGTTGCTCCTTGCGCCGCGCAAGGCCGCGACCCCGCCTTGAACGTGCCGGATCCGGCCATCGACATCGCGCCGCACGTTGGGCGCGGGCGAATCAATGCAGGCCGGGATTGCCGTCCGACGCGCGCGGCTTCTTGTGCAGCGACAGCGTCAACACGCCGTCGCCGTAGGTCGCGACCGTAGCGTCCTCGTCGACTTGAAACGGCAAGCTGAACAACTCCCGGATCTGGGTGCGTTCGGCTGGAGCGTGGCGGAACCGCCGCGCGTCGCGCTCGAGTTCGGCACTGATCGAGACGAAATCGCCGTCGATCGAAACCCGAATGTCTTCGCGCTTCGCGCCGCGCAGTTCGGCGTGCACTTCGCAGCCTTCGCCGCCCGCGCACAGGTCGATCCGAATCGCGCTCTGACCTGCCGGGCGGGGGTGTGTCAGCGGCCAGGCCCAGCGCTGCAGCATGGCCGGCAGGAGCTTGTCCAGGCGTTCGAATCGCGTTGCTGCGGTCATGGGGCGGACCTCGATTGGGGCGCCACCACCACAGCGCAAGGATCGCTGCGCAGCCGCGTCGCCGGCAGTCTAGACAGAGCCGGCGCCGTTCCACTTTGCGCGAGATCAAGCCAGCGAGTGCCTGACGCCGCTCGGGCCCCACGGCACAGGATCGACCCGCGTCAACCCAGGTCGACGATCCGGCCTGCGCCGCGCGCCAGACACTGCGCGATCGCATGGGCCAGATCCTGGCGCGTGTAGGGCTTGGCCAGGACCGGCCAGCTCAGCGGCACGCCACCGTCGCCGCTGCCGGCCACATGGTGCGAGTAGCCGGAGGTCAACAACACCCGGAGCGCCGGGTAGAGCAGGTCGACCTGCCGGGCCAACTCCTGGCCGTCGATGCCCGCGCCGAGCGTGATGTCGCTGAACAGCAGATCGAAGCCGGTGCCGCGTTTGGCCGCCGCCAGTTCGGCCAGCGCGGCCTCGGCGCTGTTGCAGGCTGCAACCTCGCAGGCCATCGAGCGCAGGAACCTCTGCGCCACGCGGCGCACGTCGTCGTCGTCTTCGACCAGCAGGACGCGCAGGCCGCGCGGCAATGCCTCGCTGCGGCGTGAATGCACTTCATCCGTGGCAACAGCGGCATCGACGGCGGGCAGGAAGATCGTCAGCGTCGTGCCGGTGCCCGGCGCGCTGACCAGATCGATGTGGCCGCGCGACTGACTGACGAAGCCGTACACGGTCGATAGCCCGAGGCCGGTGCCGCGACCGACCTCCTTGGTCGTGAAGAACGGCTCGAACGCGCGGTCGAGAACCTCGGGCGTCATGCCGCTGCCGTTGTCCTGCACGCTGATCCAGACCCGGTCCGGTGCCGACTCGACGCCTGCAGCGTCGGCCTCGAGCGCAGCTTGCGCGGTGCGCGCGCCTTCGGCGTCGGGTGGCTTGCCGCGGCCGCAGCGCAGGACCAGCGTGCCACCGCCCGGCATGGCGTCGCGCGCATTGACGGCCACGTTGAGCAGCGCCGACTCGAGTTGCATCGCGTCGGCCAGGCAACTCGGGCAGGCGGGCGGCGTCTGCACCGTGACGCGGATGTTCTCGCCCAGGGTCCGGCGCAACATGTCGGCCAACGAATGCAGCATTGCGATCGGGTCCACTGCCGTCGGCTCGAGCGTCTGGCGGCGCGCGAAGGCCAGCAGCTTGCCGGTCAGGTCGGCGCCGCGCCGGCCGGCCCGCGCCGCGGCCGCGACCAACTGGCGCAGCAGGGCGTCGTCCTGCACGGCGGGCTGGTCCTGCAGGAACTGCAGGTTGCCCAGGATCACGGTCAGCAGGTTGTTGAAGTCATGCGCCACGCCGCCGGTGAGCTGACCCACCGTCTCCAGCCGCTGGACATGGCGCGTCTGCGCCTCGGCCTGTGCGCGCTGCAGGCTGGTCGAGAGCAGGCTGGTCAAGGCCTGCAGGAAGACCACTTCATCCTCGCCGAACTTGCGCGACTGGTCCGACCAGGCGGCAAGCACCCCGACGACGCGGCCGCGGTCGATGATCGGCGCGCCGACGCAGCTCTTCGCCCCGGCTTCGAGCAGCCGCGCCGGCACTTCGAAGCGCTGTTCGCGCGACAGGGTGCTGACCAGTACCGGCGCGTGCTGCGCCACCACGTGGCCGATCAGGGTGTCGGGCCGGTTGGCATAGGTGATGCGGTCGATCTGGTCGGCGTGCACGCCGCTGTAGCTGACCGGAAGCAGCTCGAGCCGGTTGGGCGTGAGCATGAACACCGCCACGGCCTGCGTCTCGAGCGCCTCGCGCACCATCGCCGGCATGCGCCTGAGCAGTTCTTCGGGCTCGCGCGTGTCGACCGCCACGCGCCCGAGGCGGACCAGGAACTCGTTGTAATGCGCGCGCAGCATCGCGCGCCTGACCCGCGGGTAGGCGCCGATGCCGCGCAGCGAGGCCACCACGTAGTCGATCTCGCCAACGCGCAGCGGGCTGAGCGCGATCTCGACCATCACCTCGCTGCCGTCGGCGCGCCGGGCCATCAGCTCGAGATCGGTGCCCATCGGCCTGGCCTTGGGTGCCTGCGCGTAGCCATGGCGGTAGCCGGCGTGGCGCGGGGCCACGCTGTCGGGCACCATCGCATCGACCGAGAGGCCCTCGAGCGCAGCCACGCTGTAGCCGAGCACATTCGCCGCGGCCTGGTTGGCCAGCACGATGCGGCCCTGCTTGTCGACCAGCAGCACGCCGTCGGGGTAGGCGTCGAACAGCCCGAGGAAGACCTGCGGATCCTTGGCGTGCGTGGGTGTGTTCAACCCGCGCTCACGGCAGCAACCAGGATGTAGCCTGCACCGCGGACCGACTTCAGAATCTGCGGCTGCTGCGCGTCGGCTTCGATCTTCTTGCGCAGGCGGCCGATCAGCACGTCGACGGCGCGGTCGAACGGCGCGGCCTCGCGGCCGCGCGTGTGTTCGAGCAGGAAATCGCGCGACAGCACGCGGCCCGGGTTCTGCACGAAGACCGAGAGCAGGTCGAACTCGCCGGCCGTCAGCGCGACTTCATTGCCATCGGGCCCGAGCAGCCGGTGCGCCGCGCAGTCGAGCGCGAAGTCGGCGAAGCGGTGGCGGTGGCCGTTGCCCGCGCTGTTGCCGGCCGGTTCAGGCGCCACCGTGCCCGGCGTGGCCTCGGTACGGCGCAGTACGGCCTTGACGCGGGCCAGCAACTCGCGCATGTCGAACGGCTTGGTGATGTAGTCGTCGGCGCCGATCTCCAGGCCGACGACCTTGTCGACAGCGTCACCGCGGCCGCTGATGATGACCAGGCCAAGCCGCGCTGACGTGTCCGTCTGGCGCAATTGGCGTGCGATGGCCAGGCCGTCTTCACCGGGCAGGCCCAGGTCGAGCAGCACCAGCGCCGGCGCGTCGCGCCGCATCAGTTCCATCAGCGCACTGCCCTGGTGCAATTCGCTGACGCGGTAGCCATGGCTGCTCAGGTAGAGCCTGAGCATGGCCGTGATTTCGGGCTCGTCGTCGAGGATGGCGATGTGGGCGAGGGGCACACCCCGAAGTATGCCGTCTCGGCCGGAGGCTTCAATGGACCATGAAAACCGGCAGCGTCATGCCCTGTAACACCGTCCGCGTGGCGCCGCCGAGGACCCACTCGCGGGCGCGCCCGTGGCTGTAACAGCCCATCACCAGCAGGTCGGCCTGCACGTCGGCGGCCAGCGACAGCAGCAACTCGCCGACCGCGTGGGCCTCGGGTCCGGTCAAGCGGCTGCGGTGCAGCGTCGGCGTGATGCCGTGGTCGGCCAGGTAGCCCTGAATCGGTTGCGGCGCGTCGTCCCTCACGTCTTCGGCTTCGTCCCACAGCGCCAGGTGCACGCGCTTGGCGCGTTGCAGCAGTGGCAGTGCGGCGGTGACGGCGCGGGCGGCCTCGGGGCCGGGTTTCCAGGCAATCAGCACGGTCTCGCCCAGCTTGGCGCCGGCGCCGATGAAGGGCATGACCAGCCCGGGCTTGCCGCTGGCCACCAACACCGAGGCGGCAAAGTCCGGCGCGACGCCAGAGTAGGCATCGGCTGCCGGGTCGTGCTGCGCCAGCAGCATCAGGTCGGTGCCCCAGGCCAGTTGCGTGAACGCATGCACCGGGTCGTCTTCGGTTTCGTGCCAGTTCACCACCGGTGTGTCGGCAGCGCCGGCGGCGCGCCGGCGGTCGGTCTCGAATGCGGCCTTGATGCGCTCGCGCTGTTCGGCCTCGTAGTTCATCAGCAGCGCCGCCCCCGGCACGTCGCCCGCGAAGGCGAACGGGTACTGCAGCACGACCGGCAGCACCGCGTACAGCGCGTCGACACGTGAGCGATGCGCGCGTGCCAGACGCATGGCCAGCTCCAGCCGCGCGCTGCCGTTGGCCGCGGCATCCAGATGCAGCAGGATCGATTTGAATTCGGACACGGTAGTGCTCCTTACCCCGTCACCCTAGGCCTGCCGCAGGGGTGCGTGTTTGCGCTAGCGCAAGTGCATGACGTGGGCCGGCGCCGCGGCGCCGGCACGGGCGCGCCCGCGGCGCACACTGCACGCTGCATGAGCAAGCACCCCGCGCCGCCGTTCGACGCCTGGCTCTGGATGCGAGCCTGGCAGGAGACCTGGGCTGCAGGTCTCGCGCCGGCATGGGCGCAGGCGCTGCGTGAGCAGCGTCTGGCCACCCTGCTGGCGCGCGCCCGCGCCGATTCGCCGTTCTACAAACGACAAACAGGCGGCCCACGGCTGGCCGACTTCGCCGCGGTCGGCAAGGCCGAACTGATGCGGGACTTCGACGATTGGGCCACCGACCGCCGCATCACGCGTGCCGCGGCGGCGCCTTTCATCGCCGACGCGGCCTGCGTTGCCGACGCCTGGCTCGACCAGTACCTGCTCTGGACCAGCTCGGGCACCAGCGGCGTGCCGGGCTGGTTCGTACAGGACACGCGCAGCCTGGCCGCCTACGACGCGATCGACGCCTTGCGGCTGCGCGGCGACGAATCGCTGGCGGCCAGCCTGGGCGGCTGGGGCCTCGGCCAGTGCTTCGCGTTCGTCGGCGCCAGTGGCGGGCACTTCGCCGGTTGGGTCAGCCTGGAACGGTTGCGGCGCATCGTTCCAGCGGGCTTGCGGCCGCAGATTCACATGCTGTCGGTGCAACGGCCGTTGCGTCAGATCGCCGCCGAGTTGCAGGCGCTGCAGCCGACGGTGCTGATCACCTACCCGAGTTGCGCCGCGGCACTGGCGCAACTGCAACAGGCCGGTGCGTTGAAACTGTGCCTGCATGAGGCCTGGCTCGGCGGCGAACAGTTGTCGCTCGCCCAGCGCGAAGGTGTGCGCACCGCCTTCGGCTGCAAGGTGCGCAACAACTACGGTGCCTCGGAGTGCTACTCGATTGCGCTGGAATGCGCCGCGGGTCGCCTGCATGTGAATGACGACTGGCTGCTGCTCGAACCCGTCGACGCGCAGCTGCGGCCGGTGCCCGCCGGTGTGTTGTCGCACAACACGCTGCTGACCAACCTGGCCAATCAGACGCAGCCCCTGATCCGCTACCGGCTCGACGACCGCATCCGCGTGCTGCCAGGCGGCTGCACCTGCGGCAGCCGGTTCACTGCGATCGAGGTCCAGGGGCGTTGTGCCGACACGCTGACGCTGCGCGACGCGCGGCGGCGGCCGGTGACCATCCTGCCGCTGGCGCTGGAAACGGCGATCGAAGAGGCCGCGCAGGTGACCCAGTTCCAGATCATCGGCCAACCCAGCGGCGCGCTCGAACTGCGCTTCGAAGGCGCGGTGCCCGACGCCAGGCTTGCGTTCGAGCGCTGCCACGCGGCCATCGATGGCTTGCTGGCCGCGCATGGCGCCGTGCCGGCGCGCGTGACCTACAGCCGCGCTGCGCCGCTGCACGAGGGCCGCAGCGGCAAGCTGCGGCGCGTCATTTGTGCGCCGGCTCGAGGCTGATGCTCTCGATCCGGCCACGCCAGTAGGGGTAAGGCCCCCGCGCAAGCAGCCAGGCGACCTCGCCATCGAGTGGGATCAACACACCGTCGCGCGCCGCATAACTCCACAGGCGCACGCGCCATGGCGTCATCTCGATACGCTCGCCGACCATGCGTGCGCGCGCGTCGGCCTGGATCGACTCGATCAGGCCGTCGGCACCGAAGCCGAAGACCAGGCTGACGCTCGTCGCGCCGTCGCTCAGCGTGGCACGCGCACTGTGGTCGTCGATCGCCTGCCATTGCAGGCCCTGGCTCGGCAACAACGCCGTCGGGTACCACGCCGCTTCGGCCAGGTAGCGCATCAACTCGCCTTGGGCCATGGCGGGCGTGCCGCGCATCTCGGCCACCGGCACCAGCCCCATCAACTCGGCGATCAGGCGCCCCTCGCCGGCGACATAGGCGTCGTGGACGCGAACGGTCAGCCCGCGGGCGACGACGATGCGGGCGTCCCAGTCAAAGCCCGGGCGGTGCGTGGTGACAAGCTGGTCGGACGAGAAGTCGCTCCAGCGCGGCTCGGCCTGGCCCAGGTTGAACGTGCCGCGGTGGGTCAGATGCGCCGCGGCGATCATCAACTGGCCGTCCTTGAGCACGCGCCGGAAGTAGGCTTGCACCGGCGCCGGCAGGCCGTCGAGTTCGCGTGCATCGAAGCGCGCGGGCGTGATCGGCTGGCGGTGGGCGGCCAGTTTGCTGCGCAGGGCGTGGGTGTCGGACTGCCAGTGCGAGTCAGCCCAGGCCAGCGCCAGGCCGGCCAGGATCAGCAGCATCGCGGTGACGACGAACATCCGATTCCAGCCCATCGGTGGCCTTCGCTCGCGCCGCGCCGCAAGCCTGGCTGCGGCTCGCGCTGCGGGCGCGACCGGGCGGCCAACGGCCTGCATGCGGGCCGTCATCGCCGCAGACCCCAGGCCGTGCGCGCATGCAACAGCAAGGGCACGAGCGCCGCGGCGGCAGGCCCCAGCCCGCGCGGGCGCCACCACACCAGCAGCGCGACCGGCACGGCGATCAGCCACGGCCGGCGCCGCAGCCGTGCCCAAACGTAGGCGCCGCGCTCGACCCAGCCCAGGGCCCGGGCCAAAGGGGCGACCGCCAGGCCCAGTTGTTGCCGCTGCGCCGCCGCCTGATGCACCAACTGCGCCCGGCGCATGGCCAACACTGCGAGCCGGTCGCGGCTGTTGCTCATTGCAGATCCGCTGGCTGGCCCAACAGTGCGTCGCGGTCGCGGCGCAACTCGGCAATGGTCGTGGCCAGCAGCGGTGGCTTGTTGCGCGCCTTGCGCCGCAAGGCCAGCGCCAGGCCGGCGCCGACAGCCAGGTACAGCAGCACTGCCAGCGAGAGCACGAGAATTCGCGGGCCGTCCCAGAACACGAGCACCAACAGCAGTGTGGCCATCACGATGCCGACGCCCAGGAAGAACAACGCGGCTGCCGCGTACAGCAGCAACTCGGCCAGGTGAAGGAGTTCTTCCTCGAGCTCGGTGCCCGCCAACTGCAGTCGCGTCTGGCCGATGTCGATCAGTGCCGCGAGCACGCTCCGAGCCGAGGCGAACAAACCCTGCGGCAGGTCAGCGTTCAAGACCAAGCTGCCGTGTGCGTCAGCGCCGCGAGATCAGCATGCCGATCAGCAGGCCGGCGCCCGCAGCCATGCCCATCGCGGCATACGGATGCTCGTGCACGGCGTGATCGGTGGCGCGGGCGGCACGCTTGGCGTTGTCGATGGCGCTGATCTCCAGCCGCCGCAACTCGTCCTTGGCGTGCAACAACTGGGTCTCGAACTTCTCGCGCGCGGCATTGAATTGCTCGCTGCCGGTGCGCTCGGCCTTGGCCAGCAAATGGTCGGCTTCGTCGACCATGTGCTTCAAACTTTGCGCCAGGCGTTCGCGGGCGTTCGTGTCGGTGGCAGTGGTGGTGTCCATTCGGTACTCCTTGAGTGGTGGACGAACGCATTCATGGTAGGCCGCGCGCAGGAAGGCGCATTGCGCGGCATCAACGACACCGCTTTCTCGCTGTCTAGACTGCGCTTTCACGTGCTCACAGGAGACTCGCATGACCCGCAACGTCCAACGCAATCGGCGGCCAGCCGCCACCACCGACTCCGCGCCATCGACGGCTGCCGCCGCGACGTCGAGGGCCGACCTCGCGGCCGCCGGCGACGGCTGGCAACGGTCGCTGGAGATGACACGCGCGATGCTCGGCGTGTCGCTCGACTGCTCACGCGAGTGGATCGAGGCGGTGGGCGAATGGCAGCACGCGCAGGGTGCAACGCTGCGTCACGCATGCCAATCGATCGAACAGGTCTCCCAGCAGGCCAAGTCTGCGCCCGACTGGCCGGCGCTGTGGGCCTCGTTGGCCAAGCTCGGTGGCACGCAATGGACGCAGGCGCTCGACGATGGCTCGGCCCTGATGGAGCAGGCGATGCGGATCGAGTCGCGGCTGGTCGAACAAGGTCGCACCGACGCCACGCGCCTGTCCGAGCGCTGGCTCGGCGATGCGGGCGCCGCCGCTCCCGTGCAACCGGGCGCGGCCGACTTCAATGCCCCGCTGGTCTTCGTGAGTCAGGCGCAATCGGCGCTGAACGAGATGTCGCGGATGTGGGCGCAGGCCCTGTACGACACCAAGCTTCCCGATTGACAAGCCCTGAAGTTGAAATCCCGCCACCTCATGTCGAAGTGGCGGGTCCGGTGAAGACCCCTGATCTGCCTTGCACAGCGAGAACAGTCTGAGGATGCCTTCATCCCTCCCGGTGTCGCGGACACCGGGAACTTCTCCACGGCGTGGAGAACCTCACCTAGACCGACTGGCTCGGGTCTTCAGCCTTGGGCAGCCGGCGATTGCAATATAGGCCGCGCAATCGCCTTTGCGTTGACACGGCGCAATGACGGTCCAGAACATGCGCCGCGACCGTTGCGCCGTGTCAACGACAAACACCGTGCATTGGAGTCTGCTTGGACTGTGCCGTGCAAGGCACGGATCGCGAGATGTCCCCATGAAGAACTGGCTGGTGATCGCCAATGCGGCGCGGGCAAGGGTCCTTGAAGAGCCGGGCGTGCAGCGTGGCAGGCAACACGCCTACGCGCACGTCGCCGACCTGGTGCACCCGCAGAGCCGGCAGAAGGGCCATGACCTGGCGGATGAGCGCCCCGGCCACGTCCAGCGACTGGGATTCGGCCTGAGCGGAACGGCCTACGCCGCCCACACCGATCCACGCGAGCGTGAGCACGATCGCTTCGCACGTGAAGTGGCGCAGTTGCTCGATGACGGTGTCGCAGCGGGCCGCTGCGCAGGCTTGGTGCTGGTCGCCAGCAGCCCGTTCCTCGGGCACCTCAAGGCGCACCTGGGCGCGCAGTCGAAGAAAGCCGTCCTGCGCACGGTCGATGCCGACTACACCGCGCTCGATGACCGCGAACTCGCGCGTCGACTCGCCACACAGGCCGATGAACCGAGTCCAAAACCATGAAACTGCCGCTGCAAGTCACCTTCCGCGACGTCGTTCCGCTGCCGTCGCTGGAACCCGAAATCCAACGCCGGGCCGCGAAACTCGACCAGTGGACGGCCGACGTGATGAGTTGTCACGTGGTGGTGGCCGCCACCGGCAACCGCCACCGCCAGGGACATGAGTACAGCGTCACGGTCACCGTGCGCGTGCCCGATGCCGAGATCACTGCCGTCACGCACCACGACGACCTCGACATCCATCGTGCCGTGCATGGCGCGTTCGATGCGGTCGGCCGCCAGCTCGAGGACTACGCCCGCCAGCGGCGTGGCCAGGTCAAGCAGCACGAGACGCCGGCCAAACGCAGCGCGATCCCGGAGCCGGTCGGCGACGAGCAAGAGTGATGGCCGCGAAGACGCCTCTGGGCGGCAAGGCCGTGCCAGCGCCCGCCGGGCCGATGGCGCCTGCGTATTGAACGAAAGTGGCGTGCGCATGCTGGCCCGACCCATGACCGCTGGCGAGTTGTGCACGCGCAGCACCGTCATCGCCTACCGCAACACGGGGCTCAACGAGGCCGCGCGCTTGATGCGCGAGCAACACGTGGGCAATCTGGTGGTGGTCGAGGAGACGGTGGCCGGCCGCCTGACGGTGGGCGTCCTGACCGATCGCGACATCGTCACCGCCGTCGTGGCGCGCGACATGAACCCCAGTTCGTTGACCGTCGGCGACGTGATGAGCACCAACCCGGTCACTGTGCGCGAAGCCGACTCGGTCCTGGACGTGCTGGCGCTCATGCGCCACAAGGGCGTGCGCCGCCTGCCCGTCACCGACGCCAAGGGCGTGCTGCTCGGCGTGATCGCGCTCGACGACCTACTGGGCGTGGTCTCGGAGCAGTTGCGCGCGCTGGTCGAGGCCATCGAGAGCGAACAACAGCGCGAGCAGCGGACACGGCCCTGAGGGTGCATCGACAGCGATGTCGGCCGCCCGCTCCCACCGCGCACCGAGCCACGCTGAAGCAGGCCCATGGCCAGCGGCGATCGTGACGGACTGAGCGCGCAAGAGGCGCGCCGCAGGCTCGAGCGCGACGGCGCGAACGAGTTGCCGGTGTCGCACCCGCGCAGCGCGCTGCGCCTGCTGGGCGAGGTGTTCGCCGAGCCGATGTTCCTGCTGCTGGTGGCCTGCGGCGCGATCTACCTGCTGCTCGGCGACCGCCACGAGGCGGCGATGCTGCTCGGCTTCGTGCTGGTCGTCATCGCCATCACCTTCATCCAGCAACGTCGCAGCGAACGTTCGCTCGAGGCCCTGCGCGACCTGTCCAGCCCGCGAGCGATGGTCGTGCGTGACGGGGTTGCCAGCCGCATTGCCGGGCGCGAGCTGGTGGTCGGCGACGTGGTGCTGCTGGCCGAAGGCGACCGCGTCCCGGCCGATCTGCAATTGCAGGTCGTCGCCAACCTGAGTGTCGACGAATCCTTGCTCAGCGGCGAATCGGCGCCGGTGGCCAAACGGGCCGGGTCGGCCATCGAGCAAGCGGCGCCGGCCGGCGACGTGGCGCCGGCCGCGCACGCGTTCGCCGGCACCCTGGTCACTCAGGGCACGGCGCGCGGCGTCGTGGTGGCGACCGGCCCGCGCAGTGCGCTCGGGCGCATCGGCCAGTCCTTGCAGGCCATCGCCATCGAGCGTACGCCGGTGCAGCACGAGACGCAGCGCGTCGTGCGCTGGGTGGCGGCGGTCGGGTTGACGCTGGCCGCCGGCCTGGCGCTGGCCTATGGCGCGGCGCGGGGCGACTGGTTGCATGGCCTGCTCGCCGGTCTCACCTTGGCAATGGCCATCCTGCCCGAGGAACTGCCGGTCGTGCTGACGATATTTCTCGGTCTGGGCGCATGGCGGCTGGCACGCGAGAAGGTGCTGACGCGCAGCGTGCCGGCCGTCGAGTTGCTCGGTGCGACGACGGTGTTGTGCGTCGACAAGACCGGCACCTTGACGCTGAACCGCATGACCGTGCGCCGGCTGTGGGCGTCCGGCGCCGAATTCGACGACCGGCGCAGCACCGCGGCGACCCCGCCGGAGGCATTGCATGCCCTGATCGAATTCGCATTGCTGGCCAGCCACCCGCGCAGCTTCGACCCGATGGAAGCAGCCATCGGCGCGGCCGCACTGCGCTGGCTGTCGGGCACCGAACATCTGCACGACGATTGGACGCTGGTCGACGATTACCCGCTGTCGCGCGAGATGCTGGCGATGTCGCGGGTCTGGCAATCGCCCGATCGGCAGGAGCGCCTGATTGCCGCCAAGGGGGCGCCCGAGGCGGTGGCCGACCTGTGCCACCTCGACGGCGCGCAAAGTGAACGCATCGCGGTGCAGGTGGCCGCGATGGCGCGAGACGGGCTGCGCGTGCTCGCCGTGGCGCGGGCCGTCTTCGCCGCCGGCAGCCTGCCCGGCACGCAGCACGACTTCGACTTCGAGTTGCTTGGCCTGGTGGCCTTCGAAGACCCACTGCGGCCCGATGCCGTGCAGGCCATTGCCGAATGCCGGGGCGCCGGCATTCGCGTCGTGATGATCACCGGCGATCACCCGCAGACGGCGCTGTCGATCGCCCGCCAGGCCGGTTTGGCGACCGACGGCGGGTGCCTGACCGGCACCCAACTCGACACCCTGGACGACGCGGGCCTGGCCGCACGCCTGGCCGACACGCAGGTCTTCTGCCGCGTCCAGCCGGCGCAGAAGCTGCGCCTGGTGCAGGCCTTCAAGGCCCGCGGCGAGGTCGTGGCGATGACCGGCGACGGCGTCAATGACGCGCCGGCGCTGAAGGCGGCCCACATCGGCGTGGCCATGGGCGCGCGCGGCACCGACGTGGCGCGCGAAGCCGCCGCGCTGGTCTTGCTGAACGACGACTTCGCCTCGCTGGTCACGGCCGTGCGCTACGGCCGCCGCGTCTTCGCCAACCTGCGCAAGGCGATCACCTTCGTGCTCGCGGTGCATGTGCCGATCGTCGGCCTGTCGATCGTGCCGTTGCTGTTCGGCTGGCCGCTGGTGCTGATGCCAGTCCACATCCTGTTCCTGCAACTGATCATCGACCCGGCCTGCTCGGTGGTCTTCGAAGCCGAACCTGCCGAGGCCGATGCGATGCGCGTCCCGCCGCGCCCGACTGCCGCCCGCCTGTTCGATCGCGAGGTGCTGCTGCGCGGCCTGGTGCAGGGCATGGGCCTGTTGGCCATCGTCCTGCTGGCCTATGTCGCGGCGCGCTCGGTGTCGGGCTCGGACGCCGTGGCGCGTGCGCTCGGCTTCATGGTCCTGGTGTTGAGCAACATCGGCCTGATCCATGCCAACCGTTCGTGGGGACCGCGGGCGCGACTGCGGGTCGAACCGAATCCGTCGTTCGCGTGGATCGCGTGGGCTGCGCTCGCGCTGCTGGCGACCGTGCTCGGCATCCCGGTGGTCAGCGGCCTGTTCGGATTCGTCATGCCGGCGCCTGCGCTCTTGCTCGGCGGCGTGGTGGCGGCCGGTTTCGCATGGCTCTGGTTCGAAGGCGTGAAGCGTGTCATCTTGGCGCTGATTGACCGCCGTCAAGCGTCGCAATGAACCACCGTGCGTCAATCGTGGCAGCGATGGACAAGACGCTGCGGCCCGGTCATGGCCACGCCTTCCTCGCGCTGGCGCTGGCCGGCGCGTTGGCCGCTTGCGCCGCACCGGTGCCGCCAGCGCCGGCCGAGGCCATCGTCGACGTGCCAACGGCCTGGTCGGCCAATGCCGCTTCGGTGCCGGACGGCGCCACGCGGCTGGCGTCATGGTGGTCGCGATTCGACGATCCGCTGCTGACCGACCTGATCGGCCAGGCCCTGCGCGCCAACACCAGCGTGACCGGCGCGCAGGCGGCGTTGCGCCAGGCGCGGGCGATGCGCGACGTCACGGCCGCCGGACTGCTGCCGACGCTCGACGGTTCGGCCTCGGCGCAGCGCGCACGCACCGGCAACGGTGCGGCAGGCAACACCTTCAGGGCTGGGCTGGATGCCAGCTGGGAGCTCGACGTCTTCGGCGCCAACCGCAGCGCACTCGACGCCAGCGAGGCCGCGGCCCAGGCCAGCGCGGCGAGCCTCGGCGACGTGCAGGTCTCGGTCGCCGCCGAGGTGGCGCTCGACTACATCGCGCTGCGCAGCGCGCAGGCGCGGCTGGCGATCGCCAGGCAGCAACCTGGCCAGCCAGCTCGAGACCGCGCAGATCACGCAGTGGCGGCTGCAGGCCGGCCTGTTGTCGTCGCTCGAGGCCGAGCAGGCGCGCGCCGCGGCCGAACAGACCAGCGCGCAGTTGCCGTTGCTGCAGACCAGCATCGAGCAGAACGCGCACGCGCTCGCGGTGCTGACCGGCCAGCCGCCGGCGGCCTTGTCCGCGGCGCTGGTGCCGATGCACCGGTGCCGCAGGCCGCCGACGACCTGGCGCTGACCATTCCCGCCGAGACCTTGCGCCAGCGGCCCGACGTGCGCGCGGCCGAGCACCAGGTGAGCGCTGCGTTGGCCCGCGTGGCCGCAGGCCGATGCGGCGCGCTTGCCGAGCTTTCGCCTCAGCGGGTCGCTCGGTCTGGCCTCGGTGACGCTGGGCGCATTGACCTCGGCTCGTCGGTCGTCGAGCGCGCTGCTGGCCAGCGTGTCGTTGCCGCTGTTCGACGGCGGCGCCGCGCGCGCCCAGGTGCGCGCACAGCAGGCCGCGCTGGACCAGGCCGGCTCGGCCTACCGCGCGGCGGTGCTGACGGCCCTCAAGGATGTCGAGGACGCGCTGGTGGCGCTGCGCGGCGACCGCGAACGCCTGGCCGCATCTGCAGGCGGCGGCCGAAGCGGCCGGCAACGCCGCGCTGTTGGCGCGCCAGCGCTTCGGCAGCGGGCTGGTCGATTTCCAGACCGTGCTCGACACCCAGCGCAGCCAGCTTCTGCACGCAGGACAGCGTGGCCAGCGCGCAGCGCCGACGTCAGCGCCGACCACGTGCGCCTGTACAAGGCACTCGGCGGCGGCTGGCTTGCCGACACCGGCGACGCGACGGCAGCCCCTGCGCCGCAAGGCGTGCCGGCACCTCGATCATGAGCGCGCATGGCCGCTCCAAAGCGCTCATCCCGGAGCGCGCAGCGCGGACGGGCGTCCAGTGAGCCCACCGGATGTTCCCAAGCGCGAGAGCGCAGCGGCCGACTCGGCTGCTGCGGCGACCGACCTGGCTCGCTGCTCGACGAGCCTGCGGCGCGCCGCTGGTATCGCCGCCCGGCGCCGTGGGCCGGCCTGCTGGTGCTGGTGCTGGCCGCGGCCGGGTGGTGGTACTGGCAGGGGCGCACGGCCGCCACCGCCGCGCCGAGCTACACGACGCAGACGGTGGCGCGCGGCAACCTGACGCTGACCGTCACGGCCAACGGCACGCTGCAGCCGACGCGCTCGATCAACATCGGCAGCGAACTCTCGGGCACGGTGCTGCAAGGTCAACGTCGACGTCAACGACCAGGTCAAGAAGGGCCAGGTGCTGGTCGAGCTCGACACCGCCAAGCTGCGCGACCAGATCCTGCGCTCGCGCGCCGCGCTGGCCGCGGCCAACGCCAAGGTCGCGCAGACCGCCGCGACGGTCAAGGAGGCACGGGCCAGCCTGGCGCGGCTCGAGGAAGTGGCGCGCCTGTCGGGCGGCAAGGTGCCGTCCAAGGCCGAGCTCGACAGCGGCCGCGCGACGCTCGAGCGCGCGCGATCGCCGACGAGGCGAGCGCGCGCGCCAGCGTCAGCGACGCGCAGGCGGCGCTGTCGACCGACGAGATCAACCTGTCGAAGGCCTCGATCACGCGCGCCCGCCGACGGCGTGGTGCTGACGCGCACCGTCGACCCCGGCAATGCGGTGGCGGCGTCGCTGCAGGCGGTGACGCTGTTCACCGTCGCCGAAGACCTGACGCAAGCTGCGCCTGTGGGTCTATGTCGACGAAGCCGACGTCGGCTCGGTGCAAGGTGGGCCAGGAGGCCACCTTCACCGTCAGCGCCTACCCGAGCCGCAAGTTTCCGGCGCGCATCACCCGCGTCGGCTTCGGCTCGACGATCACCGACAACGTCGTCACCTACCTGACCTATCTCGACGTCGACAACAGCGACCTGAGCCTGCGCCCCGGCATGACGGCCACCGCGACCATCACCGCCACGCAGCGCAACGACGTGCTGCTGGTGCCCAACACCGCGCTGCGCTTCGCGCCCAGCGCCGCGGGCGCCGGCGCCGCCGCGCCGCGGCCAGCGGCGGCATCGTCTCCAGCCTGATGCCGCGCATGCCGCGCGGCAGCACGCGCCGGTCGGCCGCGGCCGGCGCCAGCACCGCGGCAGCGCGCCAGGTCTGGGTGCTGCGCGACGGCGCCGCCGTGCCGGTGGCGGTGACGCCCGGCATCAGCGACGGCCGCATGACCGAGATCACCGGCGGCGAGCTGCAGGCCGGCATGCAGGTCATCACCGACCAGAAGACGCGCTGCCGGCGAAATGACGCGACGCCGCTGATCCGGCCTGCGCGGCGTGACCAAGGTCTACGGCACCGGGCAGGCCGAGTTGATGGCGCTGAAGGGCATCGACCTCGACATCACGGCCGGCGAGTTCGTCGCCATCATGGGGCCGAGCGGCTCGGGCAAGTCGACCGCGATGAACATCCTCGGCTGCCTGGACACGCCGAGCGCCGGGCAGTACCTGTTTCAGCGGCGCGCATGTCGAAGCGCTTGTCGCGCGACCAGCGCGCGCGGCTGCGCCGGCGCTACCTGGGCTTCGTGTTCCAGGGCTTCAACCTGCTGGCGCGCACCTCGGCGCAGGAGAACGTCGAGCTGCCGCTGCTCTACCGCGGCGAGAGCGCCGCCGCGCGGCGCGCGGCGGCGGCGCAAGGCGCTGCAGTCGGTCGGCCTCGGCGGGCTGGGAGCACCACACGCCGGCCGAGCTGTCGGGCGGCCAGCAGCAGCGCGTGGCGATCGCGCGCGCCATCGTCACCGAGCCGGCCGTGCTGCTGGCCGACGAGCCCACCGGCAACCTCGACACCCAGCGCAGCCGCGAGATCATGGAGCTGCTGCGCGGCGCTGAACGTCGACCACGGCATCACCGTGCTGATGGTCACGCACGAGCCCGACATGGCGGCCTATGCGCGGCGCATCGTGCGCTTCGTCGACGGCCGCATCGACAGCGATGCGCCGAACCCGCAGCCGCCGCCCGCCGTCGCGGCGCCGACAGCCGCGCAGGTGCCCTGATGCTGCTCAACACGCTGCTGCTCGCGCTGCGCTCGATCCGGCGCAACCTGCTGCGCTCGTTCCTGACGATCCTCGGCATCGTCATCGGCGTCAGCGCGGTGATCACGATGGTGACGCTGGGCAACGGCGCCACGCAGGCCGTGCAGATGCAGATCTCCAGCCTGGGCAGCAACCTGCTGATGGTGCGCCCGGGCCAGCGCCAGGGGCCCGGCGGCGGCGGCGGCCGGCGCGCCGTCGTTCAAGGAGGCCGACGCCGAGGCGATCGCTGGCGCAGATCGGCGGCGTCGCCGCCGTGGCGCCCGAGGCGCGCGCCGGCGTCACCGTGGTCGGCAACGGCCGCAACTGGGCGACCAGCGTCACCGGCAGCAGCAACGCCTGGTTCGACCACCGGCAACTGGAAGCTCGCCAGCGGGCGCGTGTTCGCCGACGACGAGCAGACGCGCCGGCGCCGCCGTCTGCATCATCGGCGAGACCGTGCG
This sequence comes from uncultured beta proteobacterium, assembly GCA_963779435.1. GTDB lineage: Bacteria > Pseudomonadota > Gammaproteobacteria > Burkholderiales > Burkholderiaceae_C > CADEEN01. The sequence goes on from CAVZYL010000015.1 coordinate 177,457, forward strand.
GCGCGAGCTCTTCGGCGGCACGCGCGGCCTGGGCGAGCAGCTGCGCATCAAGCAGTTCTCCTGCGAGGTGATCGGCGTGCTCGCCGTCCAAGGGCCAGGCCGCCTTCGGCAACGACCAGGACGACACCGTGCTGGTGCCGCTGCACACGCTGCAGCGCCGCGTCACCGGCAACCAGCAGCGTCAACACGCTGCTGGTGTCGATGGAGGACGGCAGCGACAGCACGCGGCTCAAGGCCAGCCTGCGCCAGCTGCTGCGCGAGCGCCGCAAGCTCGCCGACGACGACGACGACAACTTCAACATCCTCGACACCCAGCAGCTCGCCGAGACGCTGTCGGGCACGACCCAGGTGATGACCACGCTGCTCGGCGCGGTGGCCGCGGTGAGCCTGCTGGTGGGCGGCATCGGCATCATGAACATCATGCTGGTCAGCGTGACCGAGCGCACGCGCGAGATCGGCCTGCGCCTGGCCATCGGCGCGCTCGAGCGCGAGGTGCTGCTGCAGTTCCTGATCGAGGCGGTGGTGCTGGCGGCGCTCGGCGGCCTGGTCGGCATCGTCATCGCCACCGGCGCATCGATCGTGCTGGCCGACGCTGATGGACGTGCCCTTCCTGTTCGACCCGGCGATCAACCTGCTGTCGTTCGTGTTCTCGGCCGCCATCGGCGTGCTGTTCGGCTACTTCCCGGCGCGCCGCGCGGCGCGGCTGGACCCGATCGAGGCGCTGCGCCACGAGTGACGCGGCCGCGCTGGCTGATCAATGTACTTGTCGTCCGAGAGCCGATGCTGGTCGTGCTTCACGTCATAAGCGTCGGAGCCGCGTCTAGCTGGGCGATCTCCTCGGGACGAAAGGCCTCCTCGTGCGCTGCAGCACACCCGTAGCTTGGCCAGTCCGCATAAAGGAATTCTGAGTAACCGGTGCCGACGGCCCGGTCGTTGAGGCCCATCAACGAGGCGCTCCTGCCGGAGCCCAGAATCTGCGCATGGGATGTCCTTGCTGGGCATATCCATCTGCACCCTTCCATTGATGACTGCTGCCGGGCTCCTTGCCTTGATTTCTGCCGCGCTGCTCTTGCAGTTGGCTGCGGCGATCGGCTGGACCGTTTGGCGACATCGCTCCGCTGCTGTCAGCGCCCAGCCGGTTACACCGACCGCGAAGCCCGACAAAGCTGATGCGGCTTGGGCGGGTTGGCGTGAGTTCCGCGTCGCGCAGCGTGCGTTCGAGGACGCGGCGCAGTCGCAGTGTTCGTTCTACTTGCAGCCAGTCGACGGCCAGCCGCTGCTGCCGTTCAATCCGGGCCAGTTCCTTACCTTCGCACTGAATGTCACGCCTCGCAGCTCGGACGGGGCGGCGACCGCGCGTGCGATCACCCGCTGCTACTCCCTATCGGATCGACCCGAGTCAGCGCACTACAGGGTCACGATCAAGCGTGTGCCTGCGCCTCCCGATCACCCCGAGTTCGCTCCCGGCCTGTCGTCCAACCACTTCCATGATCATGTTCAGGTCGGCGACATCCTGCGCGTGAAGGCCCCGGCCGGTCACTTCTTCATCGACCCCGATCCGAACGTGCCCGCGGTGCTGATCGCCGGCGGCATCGGCATCACGCCGATGATGAGCATGCTGCGCTGGTGTGTGGCCCAGCATCCGCAGCGCGTGATCCACCTTTACTATGGGCTGCGCAGCGGCGGTGAACATGCCTTCAAACAGCAGCTCGAAGATGTGGCAGCCTCGCACCCGCCGCTGCGCCTGAACATCGTCTACAGCCGCCCGGGCGAGTCTGACCTGTTGGGGCGCGACTATCAGCACAAAGGGCGTGTAGACGTCGAACTGCTGCGGCGCACGCTGCCGCATGGACGCCACCAGTTCTACGTCTGCGGTCCTCCCGCCATGATGCAGGTCCTCGTGCCGGCGCTGGCCGAGTGGGGCGCTCCGATCGCGGACATCCACTACGAGGCTTTCGGTCCGGCTTCCGTCAAGCTGCCAGGCGCGCCCGCAGTCACAGCGTCGGCCGTCGCCGCGGTCGACGTGCGATTCCAGCGCGCCGGGCGCACGCTGACCTGGGACGCACGGGACGCGTCGTTGCTCGACTTTGCGGAGCGGCACGGCGTCGAGGTCGAGTCCGGCTGTCGGTCGGGCGGCTGCGGAACGTGCGAGACCCGCTTGCTGGCGGGCACGGTGCAGTACGAACATGCACCTGACCACGACGTGGCGCCGGGCTATTGCCTGCTTTGCGTCGGCCGGCCGTCGTCAGCGTTGGTGCTGGAGGCCTGATGCCCATGCCCGCACGGCTGCTGCGACGCGAGGTGCTGCCCTTCGTGGGCAGCTTCGCCGCGCTGGTGCTCGTCGCACTCGCTGTCGACGGCCTGCTGCACCGCTTCGACCTGCTCTTGATCGGCCGCTGGCTGGGCATTCCCGGCACGCTCTTGATCATCGCGTCCGCCGTCTACTCGCTACGCAAGCGCAAGCTCATCCAGTACGGGCATCCTGCGAAGCTGTTGCGCTGGCACGAGGTGCTGGCATGGCTCGGGTCGCTGCTGGTGCTGGTGCATGCGGGCGTCCATTTCAACGCCATCCTCGGATGGCTGGCTGTCGGGGCCATGCTGATCAACGTCGGCAGCGGGCTGACCGGCAAGTTCATGCTGGACCGCGCACGCCGGCGCATGGAGCAAGCCCGCCAGCGAATGCGCGAGCGCGGACTCAGCGACGAGGAACTCGAGGACCGCCTGTACTGGGACAGCCTGACCTTCGACGTGGTCACGCAGTGGCGCATGGTGCACTTCCCGATCACGCTGGCCTTCGCCGTACTGGCGACGGCACACATCGTGGCCATCTTCCTGTTCTGGGGCTGGAAGTGAAGAAGCGCCCCGTACTGCTGATCGTCATCGCGCTCAACCTCGTCGTCTTGGTGGCGCTGGCCTTCGCCTACCCGCACCTGATGGTGAGCCCGGGGCCGCTGGTCAAGGGCCATGCCGAACGCGCTACCGACTGCTTTGCCTGCCATGCCGCGTGGCATGGTGCGTCATCGGGGCGATGCATCGAGTGCCATGTTGTTTCGAATGTCGGCCTGAAGACGACGAAGGGCGTGCCCATCGCCAGCGGAACCATCAAGGGATCGTTCCACCAGGAGCTGATCGAGCAGGATTGCATGGCCTGCCACAGCGACCACCAAGGGCCCAAGCTCACCAAGCGCAGCCGAAAGCCGTTCTCGCACGGGCTGCTGAAGGTGACGGTGCGGGACACTTGCTCGTCATGCCACGCGGCACCGAAAGACACCGTGCATCGCGACCTCAAGGTCGAATGCACAAAGTGCCACGAGAGCACAGCCTGGAAGCCCGCGCACTTCGACCACGCCCTGCTGGCCAATGCCGAGCTGGATCGATGCGAAAGTTGCCACAACGCGCCGACCGACCGCCTGCATCGGCAGATCCGGGGCAGTTGCAGGCCGTGCCACCAAACCGAGGCCTGGAAGCCTGCAACGTTCGATCACAACAAGTACTTTGTCCTCGACCGCGACCATGAGGCTACCTGCGAGACCTGCCACAAGAACAACGACTACAGCCGGTACACCTGTTATGGCTGCCACGAGCACTCACAGGCCAAGGTCCGGGCTGAGCACATCGAGGAAGGCATCCAGAACTTCGAGAACTGCGTGGAGTGCCACCGCGACCCGCGCGTCGAGCCCGAGAAGGGTGGTGGAGGGGAGCGGGGCAGACGAAAGAAAGACTGAAGTCCTTGGTGCGTCGTTGCCTGTGATCATGACCATTCTCATTCCTGCGCGCGCTCTACTACTTGGCGGCCATTGGTTGCTCGGCACAGCTTTGTGCCTGCACGCTGACCCGGCCGGCATTGCGATGTGTCAACCGCGCTTGCGGCGTGCCGGCGGGATGTTCGACGATTGCAGCCTATGCTGTTGTGCGTTCCTGTCTGAAACACACATTGGTGAGAGTCTCGCGCGAAGGCAAGCCCGATCCCGGCGGCGACGTGACCGCGCCTGCGGTGCGCGCGCCGCAATGCGCCGCGCCGGATTTGCTGGCGCTCGTCGAAGACACCCTGCGCGAATGGCATGCCGGCGCGCCGGGGCTGCCGACGGTGACACTGGACAGCCTGCTCGACCGTGACCTCGGCTTCGACAGCCTGGCGCGAACCGAACTACTGCTGCGCACCGAGTGCGCGTTCGGCATCCGCCTGCCTGACGACACCCTGCAGCAAGTCGAGACCGTCGGCGATCTGCTGCGCGCGGCACGACAGGCGGCACCGGCGGCCGAGGGCGAGCTTGTCGACCGGCCTGCCGTTCGGCCGCCGCCGCACGCCGCACCGCGCGCGAGCGAGGACCTCGACGACGGTCAAACGCCGACCAAGGCCGAGACCCTGCTCGACGCACTCGAATGGCACTTGCGCACGCACCCCGAGCGCACCCACGTGACCTGCCTGGTCGACGAGACCGAGCATGCGCTCAGCTACCGCCAGCTCGCCAATGCGGCTGCAGCCGTCGCGGCTGGCCTGCAGCGGGCCGGCGTGCGGCCGCGCGAATGCGTGGCCATCATGCTGCCGACCTCGCCCGAATACTTCAGCACCTATGTCGGCGTGCTGCGTGTCGGCGCGATACCGGTGCCGATCTATCCGCCGGCGCGCGCCTCGCAGCTCGAGGAGCATGTGCTGCGCCACAGTGGCATTCTCGACAGCGCGCGCGCCGCGCTGCTGGTGACGGTGCCCGAGGCAATGGTCGTCGCGCGCTTGCTGCAGGCGCGCGTGGCCGGGCTGCGCCACGTCGTCACGCCGCAGCAATTGCTGGCGCGCGGCGGCGCGCCGGCGCCGGTGGCGCTGCGCGGCGACGACATCGCCTTCATCCAGTTCACGTCGGGCAGCACCGGCAACCCCAAGGGCGTGGCATTGACGCACGCCAATCTGCTGGCCAACATCCGCGCGATGGAGCGCGCCGTGCAGGCCACCTCGCGCGACGTGTTCGTGAGTTGGCTGCCGCTGTACCACGACATGGGACTGATCGGCGCCTGGCTCGGCGCGCTCTACGTCGGTTATGCACTGGTGGTGATGTCGCCGTTGGCCTTCCTGGCGCGCCCCGAGCGCTGGTTGCAGGCGATCCACCGCTATCGCGGCAGCTTGTCGGCGGCGCCGAACTTCGCCTACGAGCTCTGCGTCAAGCGCATCGACGACGAGGCGCTCGCCGGGCTGGACCTGAGTTGCTGGCGCATCGCATTCAACGGCGCCGAGGCGGTCAGCGCCGATACCGCCGAGCGCTTCCAGCAGCGCTTTGCCGGCTGCGGCCTGCGCCCGGGCACGGTCACGCCGGTCTACGGCCTGGCCGAGGCCAGCCTGGGCCTGCTGTTCCCGCCGCTCGGGCGGGTGGTGCGAGTCGATCGCATCCAGCGCGAGGCCTTTGCCCGCGAGCACCGCGCGCTGCCGGCCGACACTGCCGATGACACGGCGTTGTCCTTCACGGCCTGCGGCGCGCCGCTGCCCGGGCACGCCGTCCACCTCGTCGACGACGAAGGCCACGAAGTCGGCGAGCGCGTCGAGGGCCGGCTCGAGTTTCGCGGCCCGTCGGCCACCCATGGCTACTTTCGCGATCCGGAGCAGACGGCGCGGCTGATCCACGACGGCTGGCTCGACAGTGGCGACCGGGCTTACCGCGCCGGCGACGACTTCTATATCACGGGGCGGGTCAAGGACATCGTCATCCGCCGCGGCCGCAACCTCTACCCGCAGGAAATCGAGCAGGCCGTCGGCGGGGTCGACGGTGTGCGCAAGGGCTGCGTGGCCGTGTTCGGCAGCGCCGACCCGGCGACTGGCACCGAGCGCCTGGTGGTGCTGGCCGAGACGCAGCCGGGCGATGCAGCGGCGCAGGCGCAACGGCGCCATGCGGTGTCGCGCGCGGTCGTCGCCGCGATCGGCGAGCCGCCCGACGACATCGTGCTCGTGCCGCCGCACAGCGTGCTGAAGACCTCCAGCGGCAAGGTACGCCGCTCCGCCTGCCGCGCGGCCTACGAGGATGGCCACATCGGCGCTGCCGTGCCGAGCGCGCGCCGGCAGGTGATGCGGCTGGCGGGCGGCGCACTGGCGGCCCGCGTGCGCCGCACTGCGGCAAGCAGCGCAAGGCGGCTGTTCGGCGCCGCTGCCGGGTTGCTGTTCTGGCTGCTGGTGGCCGTGGCCTGGCCACTGACGGCCTGCCTGCCGCGGCCCGATCTCGCGTGGCGCGTCAACCGTTGGCTCGTGCGGCTGTGGCTGTGGCTGACGCGCACCACGCTGACCGTGCGCGGTCTCGAGCGGCTGCCCGCCGGGCCCTGCGTGCTGGTCAGCAACCATGGCAGCTACATCGACGGCGCGGTTCTCATCGCCGCACTGCCACGGCCATGCGGCTTCGTCGCCAAGGGCGAGCTGCGACAAAGCTTCGCGCCGCGGCTGTTCCTGCAGCGCCTGGGCGCCGAATTCGTCGACCGCATCGACGCCGAGCGCGGTGTTGCCGATGCCGCCCGCCTGGCCGTGGCCGCGGGGCAGGGGCGTTCGCTGCTGTTCTTTCCCGAGGGCACGTTCGCGCCGGGTCCCGGCCTGCTGCCGTTTCATCTCGGTGCGTTCCTGACCGCGGCGCGGGCTCGCGTGCCGCTGGTGCCGCTGGTGCTGCGTGGCAACCGCGAGATGTTGCCCGACGGCACTTGGTGGCCGCGGCCGGCGCCGCTCGAAGTCGAAATCTGCGCTGCGCTGATGCCCGCAGATGAAGCCGACGACGGCTTCGCCGCGGCGCTGGCCCTGCGCACGGCCGCGCAGCGGGCCATCGGGTCGCGCGTCTTTTGCGCGCCCTGACGGAATGCTCGCGGCGCGTGCCGGCACGGTCGAGCGGGTCCCGGGTCAAGAACGTGTAAGAGGGTGCTGGCATGATTGCTGCATCCCCGGCGGGTGTTTCCTGCGCCTGACGCCAGTCTGAAAAAAATGATCCCATGAGCATTCGCCACCTCGACTCCCTGTTCGACCCGCGCTCGGTCGCCGTGATCGGCGCCAGCGAGCAACCAGCCAGCGTCGGCGCCACGGTCTGGCGCAACCTGCGCGCAGGCGGCTTCGCCGGCCCGCGCTGGGCCGTCAATCCGAAGCACAGCACGCTGGCCGGCGAGGCCGTCTACGCCGACGTCGCCGACCTGCCGGAGGCGCCCGACCTGGCGGTGATCTGCACGCCGCCGGCCACGGTGCCGGCGCTGATCGAGGCCTTGGGCGCACGCGGCACGCGCGCGGCGATCGTCCTGACCGCCGGCCTGGACGCAGCGCAGAAGCAGGCCATGCTGCAAGGCGGCGCGCCCGCACCTGCTGCGCATCCTCGGCCCGAACTGCATCGGCCTGCTGTCGCCGCATGCGGCCTGAACGCCAGCTTCGCGCACACCGACGCGCCGCGCCGGCAACCTGGCCTTCGTCTCGCAGTCGGGCGCGCTGGTCACCGCGGTGCTCGACTGGGCCAGCGCGCGCGGCATCGGCTTTTCGCACTTCGTCTCGCTCGGCGAGCATGCCGACGTCGACTTCGGCGACCTGCTCGACTACCTGGCCAGCGACGCGCAGCACGCGCTCGATCCTGCTCTACATCGAGTCGATCGAGGCGCCGCGCAAGTTCATGTCGGCGGCGCGCGCGGCGGCGCGCAACAAGCCGGTGATCGTGGTCAAGGCCGGCCGCTCGCCGCAGGGCCAGGCCGCCGCGGCCTCGCACACCGGCGCGCTGGCCGGCTCGGACATCGTCTTCGACGCCGCGATCCGCCGCGCCGGCATGCTGCGCGTGGACACGCTGCAGGACCTGTTCATGGCGGCCGAGACGCTGGCGCGTTTTCGCGGCCTGCATCGCGGCAACGGGCTCGAGGCGCTCGAGCACCTGACGATCGTGACCAACGGCGGCGGCGCCGGCGTGATGGCCGCCGACGCCGCCGCGCTCGCCGGCGTCTCGCTGGCCGCGCTGACCGACACGACACGCGCGCAGCTCGATGCCGTGCTGCCGCGCCAACTGGTCGCACGCCAACCCGATCGACATCATCGGCGACGCGCCGGTCGAGCGCTACGTGCAGCGCGCTGCAGACGCTGCTCGCCGACCGCGCCAGCGGCACGCTGCTGTTCATGCACGCGCCGACCGCGATCGTGCCGAGCGCCGAGATCGCGCGCGCCCTGGTGCCGGTGGTGCAGGCGCGCCCGGGCGGGTGATCAGCTGCTGGCTCGGCGGGCCGCCGTGCAGGACGCGCGCGAGATCTTCGACGACGCCGGCATCCCGACTACGACACGCCCGAGGAGGCGGTGCGCGCGTTCGCGCTGCTCGCGACCTACCGGCGCAACCAGGCGCAGCTGCTGGAGGCGCCGCCGGCACGCGCGCCGCAGGCCACGCTCGACGCCGCGACGGTGCACGCGCTCGTCGACGCCGCGCTCGCCGACGGCCGCGAGTTGCTCGACGAGCCCGAGGCCAAGGCCTTGCTGGCCGCCTACGGCATCCCGGTCGTCGGCACGTCGGCGGTGCCCGACGACACGCGCGCGGCGCAGCGGCGGCGGCGGCGATCGGCTACCCGGTGGCGCTGAAGATCCTGTCGCCGCAGATCACCCACAAGAGCGACGTCGGCGGCGTGGCGCTCGACCTGGCCGACTCGGCGATGCTGCGCGACGCCGCAGCGGCGATGCGCAAGCGGGTGGCTCGGCTGCGCCCCGACGCGGTGATCACCGGCTTCACGGTGCAGGCCATGGTGCGCCGGCCGCACGCGCTCGAGCTGATCGTCGGCGCCAGCGTCGACTCCGCTGTTCGGCCCGGTGCTGCTGTTCGGCCAGGGCGGCACCGCGGTCGAGGTGGTCGCCGACCGCGCGGTGGCGCTGCCGCCGCTGAACGTGCCGCTGGCGCGCGCGCTGATCGCGCGCACCCGCGTGGCCCGGCTGCTGGCGGGCTATCGCGACGTGCCGCCGGCCGACGTCGCGGCCGTGGTCCGCGTGCTGACGCGCTGTCGCAGATGCTCGCCGACCTGCCACGCATCGCCGAGCTCGACATCAACCCGCTGCTCGCCGATGCCGCCGGCGTGATCGCGCTCGACGCGCGCGTTCGCGTCAGCGCCGCAGCGCCGGGCGGCGCAGCGCACTTCGCGATCCGGCCGTATCCGGCCGAGCTGGTCGAGACGATCGACTGGCACGGCCGCACGCTCACGCTGCGCCCGATCCGGCCCGAAGACGAAGCCCAGCACCTCGCCTTTCTCGAACAGCTCGAGCCGGTCGACATGCGCCTGCGCTTCTTCTACAGCCGGCGCGCGATCGAGCGCAGCGAGCTGGCGCGGCTGACGCAGATCGACTACGCGCGCGAGATGGCCTTCGTCGCCACCGGCGTGCTGGCCGACGGCGGCGAGGAGACGCTGGGCGTGGTGCGCGCCATCACCGACCCCGACAACGTCGACGCCGAGTTCGGGATCGTCGTGCGCTCGGACCTCAAGGGTGGCGGCCTGGGCGAGCGCCTGATGCGCAAGCTGATCGAGCACCTGCGCCAGCGCGGCACTCGGCGACTGGTGGCCACGGTGCTCAGAGAGAACGAGCGCATGCTCGAGCTGGCGCGCCTGCTCGGCTTCGAGTTCGACAAGGAGCAGCCAGAGGGCGGGACGCGGGCGATCCACCTGATGCTGACCTGAGCCGGCGCTAAGAAAACGCTAAGGCGCAGCCGCCAACATGGCAACCAAGGAGTTGCCATGAACCATCCAATCCGAAACCGATTCGCCCTTGCCGCCATGACGATGGCACTGGCCGCGGCGGCCCAGGCCAGCACACCGGCCGAGTTGATCGCCGGCTACAGCGCCCAGGCCGGCCAGCCGGCCGTCGCCGAGCGCGGCCAGCAGTTGTTCACCACCCGCCACGGCCGCGAATGGAGTTGCTCGATCGTGCCACGGCGCCGCCCCCACGGGCCGGCAAGCACGCGTCGACCGGCAAGCCGATCGGCGCGCTGGCGCCGGCCTTCAACGCCGAGCGCTTCACCGACGCGGCCAAGACCGAGAAGTGGTTCCGCCGCAATTGCAACGACGTCATCGGCCGCGAGTGCACCGCCGCCGAGAAGGCCGACGTGCTGAGCTGGCTGATGACGCTCAAGCCGTGAACGCGGCGCCCATATCACCGCCACAACCGAATCGAATCCCGCCATGCCCCACTCAAAGAATCATCGCTTGCGCGCCGTCGCCCACGGCCTGATCCTGGCCGTCGGTTGCGTGTCCGCCGCCTGGGCTGACGACGACCACCACACGCAGGCGTCGCCGCTGCTGCCGCAATACCAGCAGGAATGCGCGGCCTGCCACGTGGCCTATCCGCCCGGCCTGCTGCCGGCGGCCTCGTGGCAGCGGCTGATGAACAACCTGCCGCACCACTACGGCACCGACGCCTCGCTCGACCCGGCCACGGCGAAGGAACTGTCGACCTGGCTCGCCGCGAACGCCGGCACCTCCAAGCGGGCGCGCGAGGCGCCGCCCGAGGATCGCATCACCCGCTCGGCCTGGTTCATCCGCAAGCACGACGAAGTGTCCGCCGCGACCTGGAAGCTGCCGGCCGTGAAGAGCGCCGCCAACTGCGGCGCCTGCCACACCGGGCCGACCAAGGAGATTTCAATGAACACAACATCCGCATCCCCCGCTGACGCGCCGGCTGCAGCGCCCGACGGCGCCGCGGCCAAGCGCAAGGTGCTGGTCTGGGACGCGCCGGTGCGCGTCTTCCACTGGCTGATGGTGCTCAGCTTCGCCGGCGCCTACCTCACCGCCGAGAGCGAGCGCTGGCGCCTGCTGCACGTGACGCTGGGCTACACGATGGCCGGGCTGGTGGCCTTTCGGATCCTCTGGGGCCTGATCGGCACGCGCCATGCGCGCTTCTGCGAGCTTCGTGCGCGGCCCGGCGGCGGTCGCGCGCTACCTGCGTCGCGCATGCTGCGCGGCCGGCCCGAGCACCACACCGGGCACAACCCGGCCGGCGCGCTGGCCATCGTCGCCCTGCTCGGGCTGACGCTGGCTGATCGCCGCATCCGGCTGGGCGACGTACAACGAGGTCGGCGGCGAGTGGCTGGAGGAACTGCACGAGGCAGCTGCCAACCTGATGCTGGCCCTTGTCGGCGTGCACATCGCCGGCGTCGCTGCTGTCGCAGCTGGCTGCACCGCGAGAACCTGATCGGCGCGATGATCGACCGGCCGCAAGCCGGGCCGGCCGGAGGACGGCGTGCGCAGCGCCTGGCGCAGCGTGGCCGCGCTGATGCTCGTGGCGGTGCTGGGCTTCTGGTGGCTGCAGTGGCAGGGCGCGCCGACCGGGCAGCGGCGACTGCGCCGACGACGCCGGTGCAGGCCAAGGCGCCATGACACCGCGATCGCGACGACGACTGAACGCTGCGGTCGGGCCCGCGCGCCGTGACACACAATCCAGCCGATGCGCATCCTGCTCGCCGAAGACGACCCGCTGCTCGGTGACGGCCTGCGGGCCGGCTTGCGCCAGCTCGGCTTCCAGGTCGACTGGGTGCGCGACGGCGCGGCCGCCGAACGCGAGTTGCGCGCCGAGCCCTACGCCGCCGCGGTGCTCGACCTCGGCCTGCCGCTGAAGGACGGCATGGACGTGCTGGCGGCCGTGCGCCGCGCCGGCATCACGCTGCCGGTGCTGGTGCTGACCGCGCGCGACGCGGTGCCCGACCGCATTCGCGGCCTCGATGTCGGCGCCGATGACTACGTGGTCAAGCCGGTCGACCTGAACGAACTGGCGGCGCGCCTGCGCGCGCTGGTGCGCCGCGCCCACGGCCAGCCGCAGGAGATGCCTGACGGCGCAGGACGTGGTGCTCGACCCGGCGGCGCGCTCGGTCGCACAGGCCGGCGTGCCGGTGACGCTGTCGGCGCGCGAGTTCGATCTGCTGCACGCGCTGATGCTCAACGCCGGCCGCGTGCTGTCGCGCGAGCAGCTCGAGCAGCATCTGTACAGCTGGGGCCAGGAGGTCGAGAGCAACGCCGTCGAGGTGCACATCCACCACCTGCGGCGCAAGCTCGGCAGCGACGCTGATCCAGACCGTGCGCGGCGTGGGCTACATGCTGCTGCGCGAGCCCAGCCCGAAGCCGCGCATGAAGCTGCCGCGCTTCGCTGCAGGGCCGGCTGCTGGTGCTGGTGCTCGGCTGGTGGCGGGCGTCTGGCTGGCCACCGCGGTGATGACCTGGTTCGACGTGCGCACGAGCTCGACGAGCTGCTCGACAGCCACCTGGCGCAGGCCGCCGCGCTGCTGGTGGTGCAGCAGGCGCGCGAGATCGAGGACGACGACGACGGCGTCGATGCGCCGTCGCTGCACCGCTACGCACCCAAGGTGGCGTTCCAGGTCTTCCACGAAGGCCGGCTGGCGCTGCGTTCGGCCAACGCGCCGGCCGCGCCGATGGTCGCCGCCGGCGAGCGTTTCAAGGCCGGCTTTCAGGACGGTGCACGATCGACGGCACTGCGCTGGCGCGTGTTCGCGACCCACGGCGCCGAGCGCGACGTGCAGGTCTACGTCGGCGAGCAGGTCGATTCGCGCGCCTCGATCCTGTGGGCGGTGCTGCGCAGCACGCTGTGGCCGATGCTCGTTGCGCTGCCGCTGCTGGCGCTGGCGGCGTGGTGGGCGGTGCGCCGCGGCGTGGCGCCGTTGCGCCGGCTCGGGCGCACGCTGGCCGAGCGCCAGCCGCAGGCGCTGCACCCGGTGGTCGTTGCCGGCGCGCCGTCGGAGATGACGCCGATGCTCGACGCGCTGAACGGCCTGTTCGAGCGCATCGCCGGCTTGATGGAGTCGGAGCGCCGCTTCACCGCCGACGCCGCGCACGAGCTGCGCACGCCGATCGCGGCGATCCGCGACCCAGGCGCAGGTGGCGCTGGGCGAGGCCGACGACGCGCTGCGCCGCCACGCGCTCGAGGCCACGCTGGCAGGGCTGCGACCGCGCCACGCGGCTGGTCGAGCAGTTGCTGACGCTGTCGCGGCTGGAGGCGGGCGCCACCACGCCGACCGGTCGCGTCGATCTCAGCGCGCTGGCTCGGCGCGAGGTGGCCGAAGCGGCGCCACAGGCGCTGGAGAAGCAGCAGACGATCGAAGTCGATGCCGCCGGGCCCTGCCCGGTGCAGGGCGACGCCACCCTGCTCGCCGTGCTGGTGCGCAACCTGGTCGACAACGCGATCCGCTACAGCCCGCCGGGGGCGCGGATCCGCGTCGCACGTGGCGCGCCACGACAGCGGCGTGCGCCTGCGCGTCGAGGACAGCGGCCCGGGCCTGACCGAGGCCGATCTGGCGCGCCTCGGCGAGCGCTTCTTTCGCGTCCTCGGCAGCGGCCAGAGCGGCAGCGGACTGGGCTGGTCGATCGTGCGGCGCATCGCGGCCGCGCACCAGGCCAAGGTCGGTGTCGGCCGTTCGAGCGAACTCGGCGGCCTGGCCGTGACCGTCGATTGGCCAGCGTGAAATGAACCACCCCCGAAGCGGCTTCGCCGCTCCCCCTGTGGGCCGGAACGGGCCACTGCGTGGCCCTTGGGGCACCGCTGGCGGACCGGCAAAGCCGGATCCGCGGCGGTTGCTTGGGAAGACATTTGGTTCGTGTCGTGCGGGTGGTAGTTGCCGCCATCGAGAGCTGAGACACCATCGGCAGGGGGCGGCCCTCAGCGTGTCAGCCAGGCCAGCACGCGATCGGCGAACCGGCCATAGGGTGGTGCCAGGAATTTCAGGCTCGACCAGCGCGCCTGGTGGAACACCGGGCGCAGCTTGGAGAACGTCTCGAAACCCTCGCGGCCGTGGTAGTGGCCCATGCCCGAGGCGCCGACGCCGCCGAAGGGCAGGTCGTGCTGGCCGACATGCCAGAGCGCGTCGTTGACCGTGACGCCGCCCGACATCACGCGCTCGAGCAGCATCTGCAACCTGGCCGCGTCTTGGCTGAACGGGTACAGCGCCAGTGGCCGCGGCCCGGCGTTGACTGCGGCCACCACCTGCGTCAGGTCGTCGTAGGCGATCAGCGGCAGGATCGGCCCGAAGATCTCGTGGCGCATCAGCAAGCAGTCGGGCGGCGCGTCGAGAACGATGTGCGGCGCGATCTTGCGTGTGGCGTTGTCGAACGGCGGGCCGGGCAGCAGCGGGATCAGCGTGGCGCCGCGCTCGCGCGCATCGGCAAGCCATTGCAGCAGGCGCTCGAAGGCACGCACGTCGATGATCGCGGTGTAGTCCGGCGATGCCAGACTGGCGTAGCGCGCCGGCACGATCCGGCGTGCCAGCTCGACGAACTCGCCGATGCGCGCTCGCGGCAGCCAGGCGTGGTCGACGCTGGTGCAGATCTGGCCGGCATTCAGGCACTTGACATGCAGGATGCGCTCGGCTGCGGTGGCGAGCGGGAAGTCGTCGCAGACGATGGCCGGTGCCTTGCCGCCGAGTTCCAGCGTGACCGGGCACAGGTTGGCGGCGGCGGCGGCCATTACCGCGCGGCCGGTGGCGCCCGAGCCGGTGAACAGCAGGTGGTCGAATGGCAACTGCGAGAACTCGATGCCGACGCCGCCGGTCTCGTCGAAGAACTGCAGCTTCTCGGCCGGGAAGTAGGCCGGCATCTTCTCGACCAGCAATTGCGCCAGCTGGCGCGAGTTCTCGCTCATCTTGACCAGCGCGCGGTTGCCCGCGGCGAAGATGTACGTCAGCGGCAGCAGGCTCAGGTTGAGCGGGAAGTTCCAAGGCACGATGACGCCGACCACGCCCAACGGCTGCGGGATGACGCGGTTGCTCGCCAGGCCGAAGGTCAGGTGGTCGACCGGGCGCCGTTGCGGCCGCGTCCAGCGGCGCAGGTGGGCCAGCGCGTGGTCGATGCCGCCGATGACGGGGACGATCTCGGCGAGCAGGGTCTCGTGCTCCGAACGGTGGCCGTAATCGGCGCTGATCGCGTCGCACAAGGACTGGCGCTGCTCGGTCACGAAACGGCGCAGGGTGCGCAGATCCTGCCGGCGCTGCGCGAGGCTGGGCACCGGGTCGGCGAGGTAGGCATGGCGCTGCACGGCCAGCGCGCTCACCAGGCGGTCGCGGATGGAGTTGTCGGGCATGGTCGGCCAGTGGTGTCGATACAGGTTCGACTCTATGCGACCTGCTCGCCGCCGGTCGCGACGCGGCGCAAGCGTTGGTGGTGATCTGCATCAAGCCACGCCGCGCGCGATCGCGCCACGTTGCCGGCAACCGACACCACGCGCCTGCCGCCGGTGCTACCTTGGCCGCATTACCGGACCCGCACGATGCCCAGAACATTGATCGAACCCTTCCGCATCAAGAGCGTCGAGCCGATCCGCATGACCACCCGCGCCGAGCGCGAGCGGCTGCTGGCGGCGGCGAACCTGAACGTCTTCAAGCTGCGCGCCGAGGACGTGCTGATCGACTGGCTCACCGACTCGGGCACCGGCGCGATGTCGTCGCGCCAGTGGGGCGCCATCATGGAGGGCGACGAGAGCTACGCCGGCGCGCGCAGCTTCTACCGGCTGGAAGCGGTGGTGCGGGACATCACCGGCATGCAGCACTTCGTGCCGACGCACCAGGGCCGCGCGGCCGAGAGAGTGCTGTTCAGCGCGGTGTGCAAGGCCGGCCAACTGGTGCCCAACAACTGCCACTTCGACACCACGCGCGCCAACCTGGAAGTGCTGGGCGTCGAGGCGGTCGACCTGGTCATCGCCGAGGGCCTGCAGCCGGCCCTGGTCCACCCGTTCAAGGGCAACATCGACCTGGCGCGCGTCGAGGCGCTGCTGCAGAGCCAGGGCGAACGCATCCCGTTCGGCATGATCACGGTGACCAACAACACCGGCGGCGGGCAGCCGGTGAGCATGGCCAACATCCGCGCCTACGCAGCCCTGCTCAAGCGCCACGGCAAGCCGCTGATCATGGACGTCTGCCGCTTCTGCGAGAACGCGATGTTCATCAAGATGCGCGAGCCGGGCTACGAGAACACGCCGATCAAGGCCATCGCGCAGGAGATGTTCTCCTACGCCGACGGCTGCACGATGAGCGCCAAGAAGGACGGCATGGTCAACATCGGCGGCTTCATCGTGCTGCGCAACGACGAATGGATGGACGCGGTGCGCAACCTGCTGATCCTCACCGAGGGCTTCCCGACCTACGGCGGCCTGGCCGGGCGCGACCTCGAGGCGATGGCCGTGGGGCTGCGAGGAAGGGCATGGACGAGGACTACCTGCGCTACCGGCTGCGCACCGCCGAATACCTGGGCGAGCAGCTCGACGCGGCGGGCATCGGCTTCGTGCGGCCGACCGGCGGCCACGCCGTCTACATCGACGCCAAGACCGTGCTGCCCGACATGCCGCTGGCGCACTACCCGGCCTGGGCGCTGTGCAATGCGCTGTACCTGGAAGGCGGCATCCGCGGCGTGGAGATCGGCTCGGTGATGTTCGGCAAGCGCCTGGACGACGGCAGCGAGACCTTCCACAGCATGGAGCTGGTGCGCCTGGCCTTCCCGCGGCGCATGTACACGCAGTCGCACTTCGACTACGCGGCCGAGGTGATCGCCGACGTGAAGGCGAATGCCGCCAGCATTCGCGGCGTGCGCATCGTCAAGCAGCCGAAGTACCTACGCCACTTCACCTGCGAGTGCGAGTGGGTTTGAGCTGGCGGGTGCCTCAGCCGGGCTCGGCGCCCTTGGCCTCGTACTGCGAAGGCGTGACGCCGCCGCGGGCGAGCAGGCCACGCAGGTGCAGCAGCGAACTCGCGTCGAGCACATTGCTGTGGTGCGGTCGGTGCAGCACGCCTTCCATGCGATCGAGCTTGATCCGAATCCTGGCTCCGGAGATGGGCTCGAGCGACGCGCCGACATGCCTGAGCAGCGATTCGACATCGCGCCAGTGGACGTTGCCGCTGGGCGGATCGTGGAAGATCGCGCGGATCAGGTTGGCGTGGTGGCGACTCATCGTGCTGTCGCGGGACGGGATCAGGCAGCAAGCGTACCCGAAAAGCGTGCATCCGGATCGTCGCCGCGGACGGGTGAGCTTGCCGCGAATGGGATCGGGGCAGGCACAATCCTCGAGCATTGAAACTCGCTCGTACGCCAGGAGGCAAGACACCCGTGACCGACGCCGCACCAGTACCCCCTCTGCCGGATCGGCTGTCGACGGATCCGCGCAGCCCGTATCACGTTGCCGCCGTGTTCGAACGCGCGATTGGCATTCGCTTGAACGACAAGGAGCGTTTCGATGTCGAGGAGTACTGCATCAGCGAAGGCTGGGTCAAGGTGGCGGCGGGCAAGACAGTCGATCGAAGAGGGCAGCCGCTGCTGATCAAGTTGAAGGGCCGGGTCGACGCCTTCTATCGCTGAGCCTCCTTCGCGGCTGGCCGACGATCGCATCGCCGCCGCTGAGCGTTCGTCAAGGCGGGTTCGTGGCTGCGAGCTTGCCGAGCAGTTCGATCAGCATCGCATGTTCGGCGCGGCTCAATCGTTCCTGCAGCTCGCGTTCCATCGGATCGGCCGCCGCGGCCGTGTCGCGCGCGAGTTTGCGCCCCCGCTCGGTGAGCACGACGTGCTGCGAGCGTCCGTCGAGCGGGTTGCGTTCGCGCTTGATCAAGCCACGATGCTGCAGCCGGTCGAGCAGCAGCGTGAGGTTCGGCGCCGTGACGGCGAGCGCTCGCGCGAGCCGCTTGGGCGCGATCGCGCTGTTGGCCTGCACCAGCATCAGCAGCGAGAACTCGACCTTCTTCAGGTCGAAGGGCTCGCCGATGAAGCGCTCGAACGCGTCGTAGGTGGTCACCGCCGCGCGCGCGAGGTGAAAGCCCGCGATGTTGGCGAGTGGGCCGAGCGACAGCGACGCGGGCCGCGCGTCCACATCGGCGGCATCGGCGCCGGTGATTGGGTTGCGTGCGCGCGTGTTCATGCGTCGACAAAGCGCAGCGCGGACCACGATCGGCTCGCGCCTGGCACCTGCGTCATCAGGTACGGCCTGTCGGCCACCGGGGCGCGGTTGGTCCTCACCGTCATTGCCTCTTGGCGACGGCGCCGAGGTAGGTCTCGATCACGCGCGGGTCGCCGGCCAGTGCCGCGGCCGGGCCCTCGAGCACGATGCTGCCGGTCTCGAGCACGTAGCCGTGGTCGGCCACCTCGAGCGCGGCGCGCGCGTTCTGCTCGACCAGCAGGATCGCTGGTGCCCTGCTCGCGCAGCCGCTCGATGATGCGGAAGATCTCGCGCACGACCAGCGGCGCCAGGCCCAGGCTCGGTTCGTCGAGCATCAGCAGCTTGGGGACGCGACATCAGCGCGCGGCCGACGGCGAGCATCTGGCGCTCGCCACCCGACAGCGTGCCGGCGAGTTGCGCACGGCGCTCCTTCAGGCGCGGGAAGAGCTCGAACACGCGTTCGAGCTCGTCGTCGCCAGTTCGGCACGCGCTGCTTCATCGCGCGGTAGCCGCCGAGCACGAGGTTGTCCTCAACCGGCATGCGTGCCGAACAGCTCGCGCTTCTCGGGCACCAGCGCCAGGCCCAGCATCACGCGCTCCTCGAGCGTGAGCGTCGGCCAGGTCCTGGCCGTCGAAGACGATCGCGCCGCGCGAGGGCAGCACGCCCATCAGCGCATTGAGCAGTGGTCGACTTGCCGGCGCCGTTGGGGCCGATCACGGTGACGACCTGGCCATGCGTCGAGGCGCAAGTTCAGCCCGGTGCAGCACCTCGGCGCGGCCGTAGCCGGCGTGCAGGTCCTGGACCTCGAGCAGCGCATTCGTCATGTTCGCGCCACCCGGCCGCCAAGAGCAGCAGATGCGCCCACCGGGCGCCGCATGCGAAGTGAGCTTTGCGTTGCAACCATCCAATGCTCCGTGCCCAGGTAGGCGGCGCGCACCGCCGGGCTGGCCTGCACCTCGGCCGGCGTGCCTTCGATCAGCTGGGTGCCGAACTCCATCACGACGATGCGGTCGGTCAGGCCCATCACGAAGTCCATGTCGTGCTCGACCAGCAGGATGCTCATGCCCTCGGCCCTGAAGCTGGCGCAGCACGTCGCCCAGCGCCTGCTTTTCCTTGTGGCGCAGGCCGGCGGCGGGCTCGTCGAGCAGCAGCAGGGCCGGGTCGGTGCACAGCGCGCGCGCGATCTCCATCAGGCGCTGCGGGCCCAGCGCGCAGGTTGCCGGCCAGCTCGTGCATCTGATGCGCCATGCCGATGCGCTGCAGCTGGCGCTCGGCCTCGGCGAACAGGCGCTTCTCCTCGTCGCGGTCGAGCCGCAGCATGGCCTGCGACGCTGTTCGACCTGCTGCGCAGGTGGCCACCGAGCGCCACGTTCTCGAGCACCGTCATCTCGGGGATCATCTTCACGTGCTGGAAGGTGCGCGACACGCCGCGGCGCGCGATCTCGCGCGACGGCAGGCCGGCGATCGACTGCGCCGCGAAACGCACCGCGCCGCGCGTCAGCGCAGCACGCCGGTGATCAGGTTGAAGGTGGTCGACTTGCCGGCGCCGTTCGGGCCGATCAGGCCGACGATGTCGCCGGCGCGGATCTGGAAGCTGACGTCGTTGACGGCCACCAGGCCGCCGAATTCCTTGCGCACCGCCTGCACGTCGAGCAGCAGCTCGCCGCGGCGCCGGCTTGTCGCGCGACGGCAGTGGCGCGGCGTCGCGCCCAGTCGCGCTCGCGCGGCGGCGCCGGCAGCCAGCGGCCGACGAAGGTCCACAGGCCGTCGGGCGCGTACTTCAGCACCACGATCAGGATGATGCCGAAGACGATGATCTCGTAGTTGCCGCTGGTGCCGATCAGCCTGGGCAGCAGCACCTGCAACTGGTCGTCGATCGATGCGCACGACGCCGGCGCCGAGGAAGGCGCCCCAGACATGGCCGACGCCGCCGAGCACCGCCATGAACAGGTACTCGATGCCCTTGCCGATCGAGAACGGCGTCGGGTTCACGGTGCGCTGGAAATGCGCGAACAGCCAGCCCGAGACGGCGGCCAGCACCGCCGCGATCACGAAGATGATGACCTTGTAGCGGAAGGTCGAGATGCCCATCGCCTCGGCCATCGTCGAGCCGCTCTTGAGCGAGCGGATGGCGCGGCCGGGGCGCGAGTCGAGCAGGTGCGTGACGGCCAGCGCGGCGAGCAGCGCGAAGACCCAGATCAGCTCGTACAGGCCGCGGCCGGTGCCCAGCTCGACGCCGAAGGCCTGAGCGCCGGGATGCCGAGCAGGCCGTCGTACTTGCCCAGCGCCTCGATGTTGCCCATCGTGTAGTACAGCGCCAGGCCCCAGGCGATGGTGGCCAGCGGCAGGTAGTGGCCCGACATGCGCAGCGTGATCGCGCCCAGCACCAGCGCGGCCAGCGATGGCGAGCGCGACGCCGACGAGCAGCGTGAGCCAGGGCGAGAGCCCGACCTTGGTGGCCAGGAACGCGGCGGTGTAGGCGCCGATGCCGACGAACGCCGCCTGGCCGAACGACGTCAGGCCGCCACGCCGGTGAGCAGCACCAGGCCCAGCGCGACCAGCGCGTACAGGCCGATGTAGTTGATCTGCGTGATCCAGAAGTCGGGCACCGGCAGCGCCGGCAGCGCGAGCATGACCAGGGCGAAGGCGGGAAAGCCCCAGCGGCGGATAGACTTCATCTCAATGCGTCCTCGCCGTGCGGGTCGCGCAGCGAGCGCCACAGCAGCACCGGCAGGATCGAGGTGAAGACGATCACCTCCTTGAAGGCGCTGGCCCAGAACGAGCCGAAGCTCTCGAGCAGGCCGACACCCAGCGCGCCGACCAGCGCGAGCGGGTAGCTCGACAGGCCGGCGAACACCGCGGCGACGAAGCCCTTCAGGCCGATCAGGAAGCCGGAGTCGTAGAAGACGGTGGTGGTCGGCCCGATCAGCAGGCCCGACAGCGCGCCGATGAAGGCCGCCATCGTGAACGACAGGCGCCCGGCGGTGACGGAGGAGATGCCCATCAGCCGCGCGCCGAGGCGGTTGACCGCGGTGGCGCGCAGCGCCTTGCCGTACAGCGTGCGCTCGAAGAACAGCCACAGCAGCACGATCAGCGCGAGCGAGGCGCAGAAGATGATCAGCGTCTGGCCCGTGACGTCGAGCGGGCCGAGCGCAAAGCGCTCGTCCCAGAAGCTCGGATTGCGAAAGCCCTCGGCGCCGAAGAAGAACAGGCCCAGGCCGATCAGCGCGAAGTGCACGCCGACCGAGACGATCAGCAGCACCAGCACGCTGGCGTCGGCCAGCGACTCGTAGGCCAGGCGGTAGATCAGCGCGCCGAAGGGCGTGACGAGCGCCAGCGTGAGCGCGGCCTGCACCAGCAGCGGCAAGCCTCTGGGCGCGGCCCAGAGCGCCACCAGCGAGATCGCGACCGGGTAGGCCAGCGCTGCGCAGCACGGCCTTGGCGATGCGCCAGCCACCGTGGCGGCGGTGCACGCCGTCGCCAGATGTCGGCGAGCGCCGCCGGCCGGCCAGGATCGAGCAGGAACCACACCGTGCCCCGGCACCTTGCCGGTCTGCAGCATCGCGAGCGTCAGCGCACCGAAGGCGACGAACTCGCCCTGCGGAATGAAGATCACCCGCGTGACGGCGAACACCAGCACGGTGGCCAGCGCCAGCAGCGCGTAGATCGCACCGTTGGTCAGGCCGTCGAGCGCCAGGATGCTGGCGATGTTGAAGTCCATGCGTTCGGCGGCCAGGTGCTTTCGAGCAGTCACTGCGTCGGGCCGGGAAGCGCCGGCCTGGCCTGACTGCGCATGAAAGGGTCAGGCACCGTCGTCGACAGCGCCCAGCGGGCCGTCAGTTCTCGACGACGAACTTGCCGTCGACGACCTTCAGCATCACGCCGGTCTCGTTGGTGTAGCCCCAGTGGTCGTCCTTGGTCCAGTTCATCACGCCGTGCGAGAAGACCGTGCGGCCCATGCTCTCGATCGCGTCGCGCAGCGCGGCGCGGAACTCCGGCGTGCCGGGCTTGGCCTTCTTCAGCGCCACCGGCAGCGATCTTCTCGAGCACGATGTTCGCGTCGTAGGCGTGGCCGGCGAACTGGTTGCGCGAGCCCGGGCCATAGGCCTTCTCGTACTTGTTGACGAAGTCCACCGCCACCTTCTTCGACGGATGGTTGTCGGGCAGCTGCTCGGCGACCACGGCCGGGCCGGAGACGACGAAGGTGCCTTCGACGTCCTTGCCGCCGATGCGCATCAGGTCGGGCGTGGCGGCGGCGTGCGTCTGGTAGATCTTGCCCTTGTAGCCGCGCTCGATCAGGGCCTTGTGCGGCATCGCCGCGCCGGAGCCCGAGGCGACGATCAGGATCGCGTCGGGGTTGGCCGACGTCAGCTTCAGCGCCTGCGGCGTCACGCTGGTGTCGGTGCGCGCGAAGCGCTCGGTGGCGACGATCTTCATGCCGGCCTTCTCGGCCTCGGGTCGTCGAAGTCCTTGAGCCACAGCTCGCCGTAGGCGTCGGTGTAGCCGAGGAAGCCGACGCGTCTTGACGCCCTGCTTCTTCATGTGCTCGATCATCGGGTGCGCCATCACCTCGATGCCCTGCGGCAGGCGGAACATCCACTGGTCCTGGCCCGGCGGCACGCCCACCGGCGCGGCCGACAGCTGCACCGTCTTGCCCTCGGCGACGACGGGCGTCATCGCCGCCGACGTGGCGGTGATGCACGAGCCGATGATCATGTCGACCTTGTCCTCGGTGACGAAGCGGCGCGCGTTGGTCACGCCCTTGCCCGGGTCGGTGGCGTCGTCGAGGATGATCAGGTTGACCTTCTCGCCGGCGATCGGCTTCGGCCACAGCTTGAACTGGTTCTGCATCGGGATGCCCAGGCCCGAGCCCGGGCCGGTGAGCGACAGGCTCACGCCGATGTTGACGTCGGCCAGCGCCGCGCCGCCGGCCAGCAGCAGGGCGGCGGCGGCCACCAGGGTCTTCAGTTGGAACGCTTCATTGCTTTGTCTCCTGTGGAGCGGGGTGGAAAAGGGTTCAGCGCGGTGCCATGCGCAACGCGCCATCGAGGCGGATCACTTCGCCGTTCAGGTGACCGTTGGTGACGATGTGGCAGGCCAGCGCGGCGAACTCCTCGGGCTTGCCCAGACGCTTGGGGAAGGGGATCGAGGCGGCCAGCGACTTCTGGACCTCGTCGGGCAATTGCGCCATCAGCGGCGTGTGGAACAGGCCCGGCGCGATGGTGCACACGCGCACGCCGCACTGCGCGAGGTCGCGCGCCAGCGGCAGCGTCATGCCGACGAGACCGCCCTTGCTGGCGGCATAGGCCTCCTGGCCGACCTGGCCGTCGAAGGCGGCCACCGAGGCGGTAATGACCATCACGCCGCGCTCGCCGCGTCGTCGGCAGCGGCGCCAGCGCGACGATGCGCGCGGCGGCGAGGCGGCGACGTTGTAGGTGCCGATCAGGTTGACGCGGATCACGCGCTCGAAGTCCTCCAGCGGCGCCGCCGATCCGTCCTTGCCGACGATGCGCTTGGCGCTGCCGATGCCGGCGATGTTCATCAGGATGCGCGGCACGCCATGTGCGGCGGTCGCGGCGTCGAGCGCGGCGTCGACCGCTGCGGTGTCGCTGATGTCGCAGGCGGCCGCGATGCCGCCGATCTCGGCCGCCACGCGCTGCGCGCCGGCGGCATTGACGTCGAGCACCGCGACCTTGGCGCCCAGGCGCGCGAGCTCGCGCGCGGTGGCTTCGCCGAGGCCCGAGGCGCCGCCGGTGACGAGTGCGGCTTGTCCCTCGATGTTCATGCCTTGGCCTTGTTCGGCAGGATCAGGAAGGGGTCGGATGCACGGCCCTCGTACAGCGCCTCGACCAGCGCGGCGCGGTGCGTGAGCACGGCGCGCTGGTTGATCGAGCCCTTGTCGGTGACCTCGCCCTTGTCGATCGACGGCGGCTCGGCCAGCACGTGCAGGCGCGCGGCCGGTTGGCGCTGCCGGTGCCGGCGCGCCACAGCCGGTCGACCAGCTCCTGGAAGAACGCCCGCACCGGCGCGCTATGCAGCACCTCGGGCAGCGGCCGGTCGGCGGCAGCCCCGACAGCGCACGGCAGGCGTCGGCGCGCGGAAAGATCAGCACGCCGACCTCGTCGCGGTTGAGGCCGGTGACCACGACGTCCTGCACGCAGGGCGCGCCCGCCGCGACGATCTTCGCGCGCAGCGGGCCGACGCTGACGAAGGTGCCGGTGGAGAGCTTGAAGTCCTCGGCGATGCGGCCGTCGAACAGCAGGCCCATCGACAGGTCGCCTCGTCGACCAAGCGGACGGCGTCGCCGGTGCGGTAGAAGCCTTCGTCGTCGAAGGCCTCGCGCGTCTGCTCGGGCGCGCGCCAGTAGCCCGGCATGACGTTGGGGCCGCGGAAGCGGATCTCGGTCTTGCCGTCCAGCGGCACCAGCTTGACCTCGCAGCCCGGCCCGGCAGGCCGATGTGGCCGGCGCCGACCTCGTCGTGCATCGCGAACGTGCAGGTCGGCGAGGTCTCGGTCATGCCCAGGCCGGTGATCATGCGGATGCGCTCGCCGATGGCGGCCTCGGCGTGGCGTCGAGCTGGTCCCAGACCGCCTGCGACAGGCCGGCGCCGGCGAAGAACATGGCCTTCAGGCGCGAAGAAGGTGTTGCGCAGCTGCTCGTCGCTGTCCATCGCGCGCGCGATCTCCTCGAAGCCCTTGGGCACGTTGAAGTAGACCGTGGGCGAGATCTCGCGCAGGTTGCGCAGCGTCTCGGCGATGCCGGCCGGCGTCGGCTTGCCGTCGTCGATGTAGAGCGTGCCGCCGTTGTACAGCGTGATGCCGACGTTGTGGTTGCCGCCGAAGGTGTGGTTCCACGGCAGCCAGTCGACCAGCACCGGCGGCTCCTCGGCCAGGAACACGCATCGACTGGCGCATCATCTGCTGGTTGGCGCACCACATGCGGTGCGTGTTGATCACGCCCTTGGGCAGCTTGGTCGAGCCCGAGGTGAACAGGAACTTGGCGATGGTGTCGCCGCGACGCGGGCATGCGCGGCCTCGACCGCGGCGCTGGCCGGCGTGGCCAGCAGGTCGGCGAAGGCGTCACCGCGCGGCCCTCGACGCCGCCTCGGGCCAGCACCACCTCGACATCGGGCACGACCGTGGCCGCGATCGCCTTGGCGTACGCCGGCTCGCTGGCGAACACCAGGCCCGGCGTCAGCGTGCCCAGGATGTGGCGCAGCTTGCCGTAGTCCTGCGACAGCAGCGAATAGGCCGGCGAGACCGGCGCGAACGGAATGCCGGCCCACATGGCGCCGAGCGCCAGCGTCAGGTGCTCGAGGTCGTTGCTCGGACAGGATGGCCAGCGGCCGCTCGGCGGTCAGGCCGCGGTCGCAGCAGCGCCTGGCCGATGCGCTGCGCGCGTTCGAGCATCTGGGCGTAGCTGAGGTGCTGCCAGTCGCCGCCGTCGCGCCGCGCGCGACGAAGGTGCGGTCGGGCGCGCTCCGGCCCAGTGCTCGAGGCGGTCGGTCAGGCGCTCGGGAAACCAGCGCAGCGTTCCCCGGCTCGACGCAGCAGCGCGCCGTCGGCGCGGCGCGTCAACGTGGCCGCGGCGCAGCCGCCGACCGCGCAGGCGCCGGATAGCGCGGTCGCGGACGGCGCTCATGACTGCTTCACCACCTTGCCGGCGCGCCCTTCGAGGAAGGCGCGCAGGCGGTCTTGGGCCTCGGGCGTGCTCTCGGCGACGGCGGCCATCAGCGACTCGGTGAACAGGCCCTCGCTCTGCGACTGGTCGGCGATGCGCGGCAGCGCGTGCATCACCGCGAAGTTGGTCAGCGGCGCGTTCTGCGCGATGCGCTCGGCCAGCTCCAGCGCCTTGGCCAGGGCCTGGCCGTCGGCGACCACGTACTGCGACAGGCCGATGGCCAGGCCTTCCTCGGCGTCGTAGACGCGGCCGGTCATCATCAGGTCGGTCATGCGCGCCACGCCGATCAGGCGCGGGATGCGCACCGAGCCGCCGCCGCCGACGAAGATGCCGCGCTGGCCTTCGGGCAGGGCGTAGTAGGCGCTGCTGTCGGCCACGCGGATGTGGCACGCCGCTGCCAGCTCGAGCCCGCCGCCGACCACCGCGCCGTGCAGCGCGGCGATCACCGGCACGCGGCCGAACTGCATCGCGTCGAACGCCGCATGCCACATGCGCGAATGCAGCACGCCGCTGCGGACGTCGCGCTCGATCAGCTCCGACAGGTCGAGCCCGGCGCAGAAGTGCTCGCCCTCGCCGCTGATGACGGCGGCGCGCACGCCTCCGGGCAGGTTGACGAAGCGGTGTGCAGCTGCTGGATCAGCGGGTCGCTCAGCGCATTGCGCTTGGCCGGGCGGTTCAGGCGCACGTGCAGCACCGCGCCTGCGCTCGAGACCTGCAGCAGGTCGAGCGAGGCCAGCAGGCCGGTGGCGGGGGTGAAGGCGGTGGTCATCGCGCGGTCCTTGGAAGTGGATGCAAGATAGTTAAGTAATTGAAATAGATAATCGGGGCAAACCCGAAGCTCGTGCGACAGATCGTGGTGCAAGAATGAGCGAAAACCCTGTATTCACCTCCGGCATCTAGTTCAACTGAGAAACTTTAGTCTGCCGTCCGAGGAGCCGCCATGAACACCGACGACCTGATCGCCATCGACACCCACACGCACGCCGAGGTGTCGTGCTGGAACCCGTTCGACAACTACGGCGAGGAGTACGACCGCGCCGCCGACAAGTACTTCGGCTCCAACCGCCGGCCGACGATCGACGAGACGGTCGCCTACTACCGCGAGCGCAAGATCGGCCTGGTGATGTTCACGGTCGACAGCGAGTCGCAACTCGGCCGCCGCCGCATCCCGAACGAGGAGATCGCCGAGGCGGCGCAGAAGAACAGCGACATGATGATCGCCTTCGCAGCATCGACCCGCACAAGGGCAAGATGGGCGCGCGCGAGGCGCGCCGGCTGATCGAGGAGCACGGCGTCAAGGGCTTCAAGTTCCACCCCACGGTGCAGGGCTTCCTGCCCTACGACAAGATGGCCTGGCCGATCTACGAGGTGATCGCCGAGCACAAGCTGCCGGCGATCTTCCACAGCGGCCATCGCGGCATCGGCAGCGGCATGCGCTGCGGCGGCGGCCTGCGGCTGCAGAACAGCAACCCGATGCTGCTGGACGACGTGGCGATCGACTTCCCCGACATGCAGATCGTCATCGCGCACCCGAGCTGGCCGTGGCAGGACGAGGCGCTGTCGCTGGCGCTGCACAAGCCCAACGTCTGGATCGACCTGTCGGGCTGGAGCCCGAAGTACTTTCCGCCGCAGCTGGTGCAGTACGCCAACACGCTGCTGAAGGACCGCATGCTGTTCGGCAGCGACTACCCGCTGATCACGCCCGAGCGCTGGATGAAGGACTTCGACGAGGCCGGCTTCAAGGACAAGGTGAAGCCGCTGATCCTGAAGGAGAACGCGAAGCGGCTGCTGGGTCTTGCCTGACCCCGAACCGGCACTCCTGCTGAAAGGCAGGGTCGACGTCAACCGATCGGTGTTTGGCGTTCAGCCGGCCCCGTCGAGCGCATCGCTGCCGGTCGGTCGCGGCGACCATGAGCCGACCAGCGCCCGGCGCGGATCGCCGGCCAGCGAGAGGGCGAATTGCAGTTCGTCGTGGCCGATGCCGGCCGCGAGTTCGACGCTGGCGCCGTAAGGAACAGGCCCGCGCAGCCACAAGTCCAGCGTCTGTGCTTCGGACGACGGTTCTTGCAGCCGGGCCAGGCACAGGCCGACGACACGCTGTGGGTGGATGAACGCAGATTGAAAACCAAATCGCCGCGCGTACCAGCGTGACCAGTGAATGCCGTTGTAGTCGCCGGTCAAGGCGCCGAATCGCCAGCCGCCGTCACCCGGCATGCGCCAGCGATCGACGACGGGCGCGTGCGACAAGTCTGGCGCCGACGCCAGCGGCGCGCCAGGCGGATCGGCGCCGAGCGGACCGCTGTAACCGCGGTAGAAGTAGGTGACGCGGCTCTCCCACACGCATGCGGAGCCGCACGTCAGGTGGCTGGCAAGGTCGACCTCCAGGCCCTTGGCCACCCGGCGGTGGCTGGCGAAGCGGGTTTCCAGTTCGTAGCATTCGCTGCGCTCGATGTGCGCGTGGCGTAACAGGCGGTTGCGCACCTGCAGCGCGCGCCAGATCGGCAACCCAAACGCGGGGTGCGTAAGTAGCGCCATCTGCAGCCGAAAGCCCAGCACATGCGGATAGAGCGCCGGGACCTGCTCGCCCTCGCGTGCGCCCGTGGCCGCGCAATAGGCCGCCCAATGTTGCGGCGCGATCCGCAAGCCAGTCCACTGCATCACCAGCCGCGGGAAGTCCTCGTCGGCGCGTGGGCCGCGCAGCGGCAGCAATGCACGCGCCATGAATGCCGTCGCGGACGGGGGGCGGTGGAATCGCTCGATCGTCGGGCTCATGGATTTCACGCTCAGGCATTCGAGTATCCGTCGAGCCACTGCACCAGACCATCGGCGCGTGTCTGCGGGAATGGGTGCCGATTGACGGCAGAATCGCAAGCATGCCCGTTGCGCGCCGTTCCAAGCCCTGGTCACTGTTGTTGCTGGCGCTGCTGGGTGCCTGCGCGACGCGTTCGGCCGACGTGGCGCCGCAGGCCAGTGACCCGGACCGCTACGCGGCGTGGAGTTGCGACGCGCTCTACGACGAGGCCGACCGCGTGCGCCAGCGCGCGGCGCAGGTGGCCTATGCGCTCGACGAGCGATCGGGCAACAACATCATCGCGCTCAGCCTGGGCGTCACCGTGTTCTGGCCGGCCCTGCTGGCAATGCGCCCGAATGGCGTCGATGCGCAGACTTTGGCGGAGTTGCGCGGCCACGACGAGGCGCTGCGCGTGGCGCAGACGCGGCGGGCCTGCCCGCCCGTACCAGAGCAGCTGTCGCCGGCGCGCGTGGCGGCGTTGCCGATTGCGCTCGGCGAGCGGCTGGTCTACGAGGAGCGCGCCGCTGCCGGTGGGCCGGTCCGTGAACTCGGCCTGCGTGTGCTGGCCCTGCGCCGCGATGAAATCGAGTTTGCTGCCGACACCGGTGGCCAGGCGCTCGGCGTGCGCTGGCAGCAGGATCCATGGGGCAACCAGCCGGCCCTGCCGGCCGGCAGTGGCTGGCTGCACTGGAAGCGCCTGCTGCGGCCCGACATGGCGCTGGGCGACGTGGTCCACGGCGACGTGGTTGGTGGCGAGAGCGGCAGCAGTGGCCGCCTGCGCGGTCAGGTCATCGCGCTGGGCGTGCAAACCTCGCTCGGCCGGCCGTTCGACGCGGCCGTGATCGAACTGTTCGGCGAGGCACCGCAGGACGGCCACGGCACACGGCTGGATGGCGTGCTCGTCGTCGACCGCAAGAGTGGCGTGCTGTTGCGCCTGGAGCTGCACAGCGGCAACCCCGAATTCGCCCTGCGGCGCACACTGACGCGCATCGAAGCTGCCCGGCCCTGAGCCGCGCCCTGGACGGGCGCCGTGTTTACGCAGCTTTACCCGCCAGCCGTCAGCCGCACACCCGCCGCGGGCATTGTGTGTCCATCGCAACCACCCCTGGAGCCACTCGATGGTCTACCGCACACATTCCTCATTCACCCGCACCCGCCTGCTCGGGGGCGTGGTTCTGGTCGCCGTACTGGCCAGCGCGGCGCTATCGGTCTGGGCCCAGCCAGGCCCCGGTATGCATGGCGGCCCCGGCATGCATGGCGGGCCCGACATGATGGGCATGCCGATGCAGGGTCGCATGGTCGAGCGCATGCTCGACAGCGTCAACGCCACGGCCGACCAGCGGACCCAGATCAAGCAGATCACCGAGCGTGCCGCGGCCGACATGAAGGCACAGCACGAAGCCGGCCGCGCACTGCGCGAGCAGGGGCTCAAGCTGTTCACGCAGCCGACGATCGATGCCAATGCCGCCGAAGCCTTGCGCCAGCAAATGCTGCAGCAGCACGACCAGGCGTCGCGCCGCATGCTGCAGACCATGCTCGACGTCGGCAAGATCTTGACGCCAGAGCAGCGCAAGCAGTTGGCCGACCGCATGGGCGCGCGCCGCGACATGATGCAGCGCCACCTGCAGGAGCGCCAGTCGCTCGATGGCGGCGCACCCGCCAAGCGCTGAGTCGCGTGCCGGCTGCCTTATGCTTGCCGGCGACGGACCCCGACGCGCAGTGGCGCCGGGGTCCCTTTCACAATCACTGTCCGAAACGACAATGGCCCACGCGCAACGCCTGCTGCTGATCGACGATGACGCGCGCTTGGCCGCGATGGTGGGCGAATACCTGCGCGGCGCCGGTTTCGTGGTCGACGTGGCGCCCACGTTGGCGGCCGGACGCGAGTGCCTGGCCGGCGACGCCTACGATGCATTGCTGCTCGACCTGATGCTGCCCGACGGCGACGGGCTGGACCTGACGCGCGAGTTGCGCGCCGCGGCTCGCACGCGGCGCCTGCCCTTGTTGATGCTGACCGCGCGCGGCGAGGCACTGGACCGCATCGTCGGCCTGGAACTCGGGGCTGACGATTACCTGGGCAAACCGTTCGAGCCCAGGGAACTGCTGGCGCGCGTCAAGGCCTTGTTGCGCCGGGCGCAGCCGGAGGCCGCGGCCGATGAGGTGTTGCGTTTCGGCCGCCTGGAGATCGATCTCGGCGCACGCCAGGCGCGCGTCGACGCCAAGGCCTGCGACCTCACCGGCCACCAGTTCGAGTTGCTCGCGGCGCTGGCACAGGCCGCCGGGCGCGTGCTGTCGCGTGACCAGATCATGGACGCCTTGCGCGGCCACCCGATGGAGGCCTTCGACCGCTCGATCGACGTGCACATCTCGCGCATTCGCGCGGCCATCGAAGACGACCCGAAGAACCCGCAGCGGGTGCTCACCGTGCGCGGCGTCGGCTATCTGTTCGCCAAGCGGCAGGACGCAGGCAGCGACGCATGACCTCGTTGACGCTGCGCATCTACCTCACGGTGGTGCTGGCGCTGGCCTTGTTCGCCAGTGGGGCAGGCTGGTTGTTCCAGCACCAGGTGCAGAGCGAGCGCGGACGCTTCGAGGAGCAGGCCAGCGAGCGCATCGCCGCCTGGGGCGACCTGATCCAGCGCTCGTTGCCAGCCGCCGATGCGGATCCCGCACAGCAGGCCGACGCGTTGCGCGAGTGGTCGCAACGGCTGCGCGTGCCGATGGCGCTCGATGATGCTGCCGGCACGCGCATCGGGGCCAGCGAGTCGTATCTGCGGCGCAGCGAGTTGCCCGGCGCGCCGCACGGCTTGCCGGTGAAACTGGATGACGGGCGCACGTTGTGGGTCATGCGCGCGCCAATGCAGGCGATGCGGCCCGGCGGCATGCCGCGCCAAGACGGGCGCGCTGGCCCGCCGGGATTCCTGCCGCCCTGGCTGCAGGGCACGGGGTTGGTGCTGGTGTTGGCGCTGCTGTTCGTGGCCGTCGCGGCAGGTGCGTATCCGGTGGCGCGACGCCTGACGCGACGCCTGAACAGCCTGAAGCAAGGCGTCGAACGCTTCGGCGCCGGTGCGCTAGACCAGCGCGTGGATGCCACCGGCCGCGACGAGGTGGCGGCGGTGGCCGCCAGCTTCAACCAGGCTGCCGAACGAATCGAAGCCCTGGTGCGTTCGCACCAGTCGCTGCTCGCCAACGCCAGCCACGAACTGCGCTCGCCACTGGCGCGGCTGAAGATGGCGCTGTCGCTGTTCGAAGAGGCGCCCGCCGGCGCGCAGCGCGAGCGCCTCAAGGCCGAGATCGGCACCAACATCGGCGAGCTCGATGCGCTGGTCGAAGAGGTGCTGCTGGCCAGCCGGCTCGATGCACAGCGGGCGAACCCGGCGATGGTGCCGGTGGACTTGATAGCGCTGGCCGCCGAGGAAGGCGCGCGCAGTGGTGCGGAGTTGCAGACCACGCAGGCCGTGCTGGTCGTGCCCGGCGAAGAACGCCTGCTGCGCCGTGCGCTTCGCAACCTGCTGGAAAACGCGCGCCGTTATGGCGGCGGCGAGATCACCCTGCATGCCCAGCGCCATGCGGGCCCGTCGCCGCGGGCCGAGTTGCGCGTCTGCGACCGCGGTCCCGGTGTTCCCGAGGCGCTGCGCGAGCGCATCTTCGAGCCCTTTTTCCGCCTGCCCGGCCACGCCGAACGCGAGGGCGGCGTGGGCCTGGGCCTGGCACTGGTCAAGCAGATCGCCGAGCGGCACGGCGGCCAGGTGCGCTGCGAAGCGCAGGCCGGTGGCGGCAGTTGCTTCGTGCTCAGCCTGCCGGCGGGTTAGCAACTGTCTTCGAAGTCAAGCTGAAATTGGGTTGTGCACGTGCTTTGTCGCATTCCATGATGCTTGATCCCGGAGCATGGCGTTGAGGATGGTCAGCAGCTTGCGCATGCAGGCAACGATAGCCACCTTCTTGGGCTTGCCCGCGGCGATCAGGCGGCTGTGGAAAACCTTGATCGCGGGGTTGTGTCGGATCGCCACCAGCGCGGCCATGTACACCACCGCACGCACGTTGGCACGCCCACCCCAGATGCGGCGTTTGCCCTTGCGCGGCCCGGAGTCATCGGCCAGGGGCGCCACACCGACGAGCTTGGAGATCTGACGGCGCCCAAGGCTGCCCAGTTCAGGCAGCGCTGCAGTCAAGGTCAGGATCGTCACCGGCCCCACGCCCTTGACGCTGTCGAGCAGGGCGCGCTGGTCCTTGAAGTGGCGGTCCATGTAGTCATCGACCTCCCGGTCGATGGCCTCGAGCTGCTTGTCCAAAGTCTTCAGAACGCTCTTGATGCTGCGCACCGACTGTTTGGCCGTGGCGTGCTCGAGGTGATTGCCCTCGGTCACGCGCATGTCCACCAGTTGGCGCCGGCGCGTCATCAGCTCGGCCAGCTGCTGTCTGTGCTCATCCAACATCGGGGTGATGTACCTGGCCCGATCCTTGTGGCGCGAGAGCACGTCGGCGAAGTCGCGCAGCGTGCGGGCATCGACCTGGTCGGTCTTGGCCAGCACGCCCATGGACTTGGCAAAGTCGCGCGCCTGTCTGGGGTTGACGCGCGCCACCGCGATGCCCGCTCCTTGCAACGCGCACACCAGGCCGCGCTCGTAGCCGCCAGTGGCCTCCAGCACCACCAGATCGACCTTGGCGTCCATGCACTTCGCGATCAGCTCGTCCCATCCACTCGCGTCATTGACCACCCGCTGTTCGGTCGTGCCCAGGCAGACATCGAGATGCTGCTTGCACACGTCCACACCAGCGTTGGGCCGTTGATCACGATTCGCTACCCCACCTTGCGGATGCATGTTCATGATTGACAACTGTTCGGGCTACACGGTTGGGATGAAACGGGCCGGTGCGTTGACCAAAAGCTAACCCGCGAGCTGCATGCTCATAGGCCTATCAGGTTTGGCGCACCGACCGCGAAACTCGCCGCAGCGCGAGGCTGTGGACAAGTGGACAGTTCGAGCTGGCGCTCGAACCGGCCCGCTGGCCGTGGACAACGCGTTGCGTTGCCCTCCGCGCGGGCCTCTGCCCACTTGACCACAGCCTTCCACCACGACTATCAAGGACACCTCCATTGAGAACTCATGGTCCTTCTTTTGGAAGATACAAGGCCGGCGTACACTTCTCCGGCCCCTCATCGCGTGGCCACCGACGGCGCGACGTCAGCACGACAGGCGTACCCTGTTGCGATCGAATCGGGCTTGAAGTGGATCAACGCCGGCCTGCCGGCGCCGCACCCATGATGCGCACTTGCCTCCGACAACCAGGAATTCCGTCTTGACCGTTACCTCCACCCCGAAGACCGCGGCGGACCGTCGCCGCGCTGCCGCCGCAAGCCATCAGCGCCGAGGTGTTGCGCGAGAAGTACGCCAAGGGCGACGAGCAGAGCGTCGGTGACGTGTACCGCCGCGTGGCCCAGGCCCTGGCCGAGCACCGAGCCGCCCGAACAGCGCGCGCAGCTTGCCGAGCGCTTTGCGCAGGCGCTCGACCAGGCCTCATCCCGGCCGGACGCATCCAGTCGGCCGCAGGCACCGGCCTGGCGGCCACGCTGATCAATTGTTTCGTGCAGCCGGTCGGCGACTCGATCACCCAGCTCGACGACGGCCACCCGGCAATACACCGCGCTGGCCGAGGCGGCCGAGACCGATGGCGCCGTGGCGGTGTCGGCCTACCGACTTCTCGCGCATCCGCCCGCGCGGGGCCTGGGTCGGCGCCACGCAGCAGCGCCTCCGGCCCGGTCAGCTACATGCGCGTGTTCGACCGCTCTTGCGAGAATCGACGCCGGCGCGCGGCGCGGCGCGCAAATGGGCGTCTTGCGCTGCGACCACCCCGACGTCGAAGAGTTCATCCACGCCAAGGATCGCGGCGACCTGAAGAACTTCAACGTCTCGGTCGGCGTTACCGACACCTTCATGCAGGCGGTGCGCGACAACGGCGAGGTCGAGCTGGCGCCGCGCCGGCCCCGGTGCGGCGCAGAAGGCTGTGCGCTTACCAGCGCGGCGACGGTCAATGGGTCTACCTGCAAGCTGCCGCGCGCGAGCTGTGGGAGCAGATCATGCGCGCCACTTATGACCATGCCGAACCGGGTGTGTTCACGACACCATCAACCGCGATAACAACCTCGCCTACTGCGAAATGATCAGTGCGACCAATACCTGCGTCACCACCGAGCATGCTGGTGATGGACCAAGGCAAGTGGCTTCGCTGATCGGAAGGCCGTTCACAGCCATCGTCGATGGCAAGCCATTTCTGCTCACGGAGCTCTGACGGCTTCTTTGCGACCGGCGAAAAGCCAGTCCTGCTGCTGCGCATGCGCGAGGGCCTAACCGCTGACGGCCGACCGCTGCGCCGTGTGACGCGCAAGACCCGCTATCTGGTCGAAAGTGCATGCGGGCCGCCGCAGCTGACCTGCATGTCGGCGACGAATTGCTGCTGCAAGACCACCGTGCCCTGGCGGATGGAGGGCGCGCAGACGCAGCAAGAGGGCTACTTGACGGCCTGCTGATCGGCGACGGCACTTTGAAACAGGACACGGCTGTCTTGTCGTGCCCCGAACCGGAGGCTGTGGGCAACGGCCAGGCCATCGTGCCGATGTCCGCGGTGTCACGGGCGGGCCGCCGAAGCCGAGCACACGCACATTGCACACCGCGCCGATTTCAAGGGTTGGCAGCGAGCCATCGGTGGGTGAGGCGAGCAGCGCCTGGCTTGCGCCGCGCTACGCTCGCTGGCGCTCGGGCTGGGCATGGCGCTGGGCCGCAAGTCCATCACGCCCGCGCAGCAGGCCCGCCGCAAAGTCGGAAGAGGCCTGCTCCATGGCGGGCGTGATGGACTTGCGGCCCGGCGCCATGCCCAGCCCGAGCGCCAGCGAGCGTAGCGCGGCGCAAGCCAGGCGCTGCTCACCTCGCCCGCCGATGGCTCGCTGCCAACCCTTGAAATCGGCGCGGTGTGGCAATGTGCGTGCTGCGGCTTCGGCGGCCCGCATGATGCCGCGAACGCCATGCGGCACGATGGCCTGGCCGTTGCCCACAGCCTTCAGTTCGGGCGCCCAGACCGACAAGACAGCCGTGTCCTGTTTCAAAGTGCCGTCGCCGATCAGCAGGCCGATCAAGTAGCCCTCTTGCTGCGTCTGCGCACCCTCCCATCCCGCCAGGGCACGGTGGTCTTGCAGCAGCAATTCGTCGCCGACATGCAGGTCAGCTGCGGCGGCCCATGCACTTTCGACCAGATAGCGGGTCTTGCGCGTCACACGGCGCAGCGGATGGTCGGCCGTCAGGCGCAATTGCTGGCCCTCGCGCATGCGCAGCAGCAGGACTGGCTTTTCGCCGGTCGCAAAGAAGCCGTCAGACTCCGTGGCAAATGGCTTGCCATCGACGATGGCTGTGAACGGCCTTCCGATCAGCGAACCCACTTGCCTTGGTCCGTCGCCGGTCATGACCCACGTGTCGGTGGTGACGCAGGGATTGGTCGCACTGATCGTTTCGCAGTAGGCGAGGTTGTTGTCGCGGTTGATGGTGTCGATGAACAGCACGCCCGGTTCGGCATGGTCATAGGTGGCGCGCATGATCTGCTCCCACAGCTCGCGCGCGGGCAGTTTGCGGTAGACCCATTGACCGTCGCCGCGCTGGTAGGCGCCGGCGGCCTTCTGCGCCGCACCGGGGCTCGGCGCGGTGCACCAGCTCGACCTCGCCGTTGTCGCGCACCGCCTGCATGAAGGTGTCGGTCACGCCGACCGAGACGTTGAAGTTCTTCAGGTCGCCGCGATCCTTGGCGTGGATGAACTCTTCGACGTCGGGGTGGTCGCAGCGCAAGCACGCCCATCTGCGCGCCGCGCCGCGCGCCGGCGGATTCGACCGTCTCGCAAGAGCGGTCGAACACGCGCATGTAGCTGACCGGGCCGGAGGCGCTGCTCTGCGTGCTGCCGACCCAGGCGCCGCGCGGGCGGATGCGCGAGAAGTCGTAGCCGACGCCGCCGCCACGGCGCATCGTCTCGGCCGCCTCGGCCAGCGCGGTGTAGATACCAGGGTGGCCGTCGTCGAGCTGGGTGATCGAGTCGCCGACCGGCTGCACGAAGCAATTGATCAGCGTGGCCGCCAGGCCGGTGCCGGCGGCCGACTGGATGCGTCCGGCCGGGATGAAGCCCTGGCGCGAGCGCCTGCGCAAAGCGCTCGCAAGCTGCGCGCGCTGTTCGGGCGGCTCGGCTGTCGGCCAGGGCCTGGGCCACGCGGCGGTTCACGTCACCGACGCTCTGCTCGTCGCCCTTGGCGTACTTCTCGCGCAACACCTCGGCGCTGATGGCTTGCGGCGGCAGCGCGGCGACGGTCGCCGCGGTCTTCGGGGTGGAGGTAACGGTCAAGACGGAATTCCTGGTTGTCGGAGGCAAGTGCGCATCATGGGTGCGGCGCCGGCAGGCCGGCGTTGATCCACTTCAAGCCCGATTCGATCGCAACAGGGTACGCCTGTCGTGCTGACGTCGCGCCGTCGGTGGCCACGCGATCGAGGGGCCGGGAGGAAGTCTACGCCGGCCTTGTATCTTCCAAAAGAAGGACCATGAGTTCTCAATGGAGGTGTCCTTGATAGTCGTGGTGGAAGGCTGTGGGCAAGTGGGCAGAGGCCCGCGCGGTGGGCAACGCGAAGCGTTGTCCACGGCCAGCGGGCCGGTTCGAGCGACAGCTCGAACTGTCCACTTGTCCACAGCCTCGCGCTGCGGCGAGTTTTCGCGGTCGGTGCGCCAAACCTGATAGGCCTATGAGCATGCAGCTCGCGGGTTAGCACTTGGTCAACGCACCGGCCCGTCTCATCCCAACCGTGTAGCCCGAACAGTTGTCAATCATGAACATGCATCCGCAAGGTGGGGTAGCGAATCGCGATCAACGGCCGAACGCCGGAGTCGACGTGTGCAAGCAGCATCTCGATGTCTGCCTGGGTACGCCGGAACTGCGTGTGGTCAATGACGCGACTGGATGGGACGAGCTGATCGCGAAGTTCAAGGACGCCAAGGTCGACCTGGTGGTGCTCGAGGCCACCGGCGGCTACGAGCGCGGCCTGGTGTGCGCGCTGCAGGGAGCGGGCATCACGGTGGCGCGCGTCAATCCGAGGCAGGCGCGCGACTTTGCCAAGTCCATGGGTGTGCTGGCCAAGACCGACCAGGTCGATGCCCGCACGCTGCGCGACTTCGCCGACGTGCTGGCGCGCCACAAGGATCGGGCCAAGTACATCACCCCGCTGTTCGACGAGCAGCGCCAGGAGCTGGCCGAGCTGATGACGCGGCGGCGCCAGCTCGTGGACATGCGCGTGGCCGAGAGCAATCACCTCGAGCATGCCAGGCCAAGCAGTCGGTGCGCAGCATCAAGAGCGTGCTCAAGACGCTGGACAAGCAGCTCGAGGCCATCGACCAGGAGGTCGACGACCACATGGATCGGCACTTCAAGGACCAGCGCACGCTGCTGGACAGCGTCAAGGGCGTGGGGCCGGTGACGATCCTGACCTTGACTGCGGCGCTGCCTGAACTGGGCAGCCTCGGGCGCCGTCAGATCGCCAAGCTGGTCGGTGTGGCGCCGCTGGCCGACGACTCGGGCCCGCGCAAGGGCAAGCGCCGCATCTGGGGTGGCCGCGCCGACGTGCGTGCGGTGGTGTACATGGCCGCGCTGGTCGGCGATCAAGCACAACCCGGCGATCAAGGTTTTCCACAGCCGCCTGATCGCCGCCGGCAAGCCCAAGAAGGTGGCCATCGTCGCCTGCATGCGCAAGCTGCTGACCATCCTCAACGCCATGCTCCGGGATCAAGCATCGTGGAATGCCGACAAAGCATGTGCAGAACCCAAAAACAGCTTGACTTTGAACACAGTTGCTAACCCGGGCGGCCATCGGCGCGCGGCCGGCCCAGCCATCGGCCATAGCGCAGCGACCAGCCGGCCATCGCAACGACCCAGGCACTCACGGCGGCGAGCAGGAGCGGCGTGGCAGCCGTCGGCCACAGCGCAGCGACCAGGCGCAGCAGCACGGCCGCCTGCAGCGTCCAGAACAGGGCCCAGGCGATGTTGTCGGCCACCAGCGGCCGGCCACTGTGGCCCGCAGCGACGCGCGTGGCCATGGCAAGCAGCGTGCTGCCGAGGTAGCCCATCGTCAGCGCGTGCTGCGGCGCCAGGTCGAGCGAATGCACGGGCCCGAGCGCAGCCATCAATGCGTGCGAGACCGCGCCGAGCGCGAAGGTGATGCCCAGCCACAGGAAGCCGACGTGCAGCATCGCCAGCAGGCGGATCTTCAGGCCCTGCAGCAGGCCCCAGCGCAGCGCCAGCCACAACAGCAGCGCGGCCGCGCACGATTCGATCGCCACTTGCAGCCAGCGAGCGGGCGGCGGCAATGGCCACCACCAGAATTCCGCGATCGCGAACGGCAACTCGGCGGCGAGCGCAGCCAGCATCGCGCCTAGCAGCGCGTTGGGTCGCCAGGCATCGTGTAGCGGCAGTGCACTGGCGGTGAAGAACGGCAGCATGCGGTGCGAAACGGTCGCGAACACTGGCGCGAGAAAGCCCCACAACGCGAGTTGCGTGGCGGCACGCACGCCGGTCGGGTGGTTGGCCACCAGCGCTGCCGCGGCCAGCCAGAGCGCAATGGCACCGATGGCCCCGGCGCAGGCCACGAGCCCGGCGTGCAGCTTGTCGGGCGCCCGGCTGGCGCCAACGAGGCCGGCAAAGCGCAGTACCAGCGCGCTCCAGCCGAGCGCCACGACGGCCACGCCGGTGCCCGCAAGCATGTTGCTGAAATGAAAGCCGGGCAGCGCGAGCGTCCAGCCGGCCACGATCGCCTGCACCGGCATGCGCAGCGAGGCGGCATCGACCTCGGGCAGGCCGAGCCAGCGCGGCCCTGCCGTGAACAGGAAGCCGGTAATGAACAGTGGCATGAAACCCAGCGCCATCAACAGGCCGTGCGCGACTGGCGGCGGCACCGCCCACGGCAGCACCACGCCTGCGGCTCGCGTGGCCAGCACGACAGCCCACCAGACGGCGCTGGTGCCGAGCAGCAGCGCGGCTGCGGCGAAGCCCAGTCTGTGCGGCGCGGTCAACAACCGCGACAACTGCCAACGTGTCTGCATCACGGCACTGTCGAGCAGCACCCGACGCTGCGCCTTGATCTGCGTTAGCCGCGCACCAGATCGACGCCACAATGCAAAACGCCAACCGGTCTGGTTGGCGTTTTCACTCGGCCGCTTGATGTCTGGTTGCGGGGGCAAGATTTGAACTTGCGACCTTTGGGTTATGAGCCCAACGAGCTACCAGACTGCTCCACCCCGCGAGGCGAATTCTAACATGCTGCCTTTGCGCGAGCTCAGCGCAGGAAGCGCCGCCGCGTCAGCGCCAGGGCGATCCAGAAGGCCGAAACTGCGTAGACCAAGAGCACCGCCAGCGGCTGCCACCAGCGCGTCGGCCAGGCGCCGATCACCAGCGGCCGCACCAGTTCCACCGCGGCCGACAAGGGCAGCACGGCAGCCACCTGCTGCAGCCAGCGCGGCAGTTGATCGACGCGGGAAGTAGACGCCGGACAGGAAGGTCATCGGCGTCAGCACCAGCGTGAAGTAGTAGGTGAAGAAGTCGTAGCCCTTGGCCAGCGCATTGAACACGAGCGCGATGCCGGCGAACGTGAGGCCGACCAGAAACAGCACCGGCAGCGCGACCAGCAGCGTCGGCGCGCGGCTGATGTCGAGCGCGACCAGCACGGCGGCGATCGCGGTTGCGCTGATCAATGCCTTGATGCCGGCCCACAGCATCTCGGCCAGGACGATGTCGTCGAGCGCGATCGGTGCGTTCAGGATGCTGTCCCAAGTCTTCTGCATCTGCATGCGCGAAAACGCCGAGTACATGGCCTCGAACGAGGCGGCGTACATGGTGCTCATGCAGATGCTGCCCGAGGCCAGGAAGACGATGTAGGGCAAATCATTGATACGGCCGACCAGCGCGCCCAGGCCGTAGCCGAAGGCAACCAGGATGATCAGGGGCTCGGCGATGTTGCCGAGCAGGCTGGGCAG
Source organism: uncultured beta proteobacterium (assembly GCA_963779435.1). Classification (GTDB taxonomy): domain Bacteria; phylum Pseudomonadota; class Gammaproteobacteria; order Burkholderiales; family Burkholderiaceae_C; genus CADEEN01. The sequence continues at coordinate 217,839 of CAVZYL010000015.1, forward strand.
TGCCAGCTTCTTCCAGACCAGCCAGTTGCGCAGCACGACGGGCCAGCACCGCAGCGAGACGCGCGGCAGGGCGAAGATCGGCGGCGGCGCCGTTGCGGGGGTGGTCTTCATCATGCGTCGTCGCGAATCTGGCGCCCGGCGAGCTTGAGGAACAGGTCTTCGAGGTTGGCCGGCCGATGCAGGGTGCGGATGTCGCGCCGCTCGGCCACCGCGTCGAGCAGGCGATGCGCTTGGCGCAGGTAGAAGAAGACGGTGTCGCCGCTGGTCTCGACGCGCTGGGCCAGCGCGCCATGTTCGGCGGCGCAGGCGGCGGCGCCTTCGCCATAGACCTCGACCACGTCGGGCTCGAGGTGTTCGGCAATCAGGCCGCGCGGTGTGCCTTCGGCAATCTTGCGGCCGCGGTCGAGCACCACCAGGCGGTCGCACAGGCGCTCGGCCTCGTCCATGAAGTGGGTCGTGAGCAGGATCGACTTGCCCTGCTGCAGCAGGGCTTTCAGGCGCTCCCACATGAGGTGGCGCGCCTGTGGGTCCAAGCCGGTGGTGGGCTCGTCGAGCAGCAGCAGATCGGGGTCGTTGATCAGCGCGCGTGCCAACGACAGGCGCCGTTTCATGCCGCCGGACAACTCGCCGGGTCGGGCCCCGGCCTTGGATTGCAGCGCGGCAAATTCCAGCAGGCGTGGCACGCGCTCGGCAATCAGCGCACGCGGCAGGCCGAAGTAGCTGCCGAAGACGCGCAGGTTCTCGGCACAGCTGAAGTCGGGGTCGAGGCTGTCGAACTGCGTGACCACGCCGATGCGCTTCTTCGCTTCGCGTGCACTCCCTGGCACCGGCAGGCCGAAGATGCTGATGCGGCCGGCATCGGGTGCCACCAGGCCCAGGCACATGCGCAGCGTGGTGGTCTTGCCAGCACCGTTGGGGCCGATCACGCCCAGGCATTCGCCGGGTGCGATCGCCAGCGACAAATCGTCGACGACACGCTGGCCGTTGTAGTGCTTGACCAGGCCCTCGGCGTGAAACAGCGGTGGGTTCAAGGTGCGCTGCCATGGGCCGGCCCAAACGAACAAGGCCAGCTTGCGGCTGGCCCTGCGTTCACGCCGGCAGAGTGCTTACTCGGCGTCGGTCTTGGCTTCATCGGCCTTGGGTTCGGGCCGATCGACGAATTCGACAAAAGCCATCGGGGCGTTGTCGCCGATGCGAAAGCCCATCTTCAGGATTCGCGTGTAGCCGCCTGGCCGGGCCTTGTAGCGTGGGCCGAGGTCGTTGAACAGCTTGGCCACGACGTCGCGGTCGCGCGTGCGGTCGAAGGCCAGCCGGCGGTGTGCCAGCGTGGGCTCCTTGGCCAGCGTGATCAGCGGCTCGACGGCCATGCGCAGCTCCTTGGCCTTGGGCAGCGTGGTCTTGATCGCTTCGTGGGTGATCAGCGAATTGCACATGTTGCGCAGCATCGCCTGGCGATGCGCGCTGGTGCGGTTGAGTTTGCGTAGTCCGTTGCGGTGACGCATGGTGCTTGTCCTTCCAATATTTGAGCCCCAGCCGTATCAGGTACTGGGGGTGCACCGGGCTTCTTCAAGAAGCCCCTTCCTTGGACGGCGATTGCGCCGCCTTTCCTGTTAACGCTTATCCAAACCCTGCGGCGGCCAGTTCTCCAGGCGCGCGCCGAGCGTGAGGCCGCGCGAGGCGAGCACTTCCTTGATTTCGTTGAGCGACTTGCGGCCCAGATTCGGCGTCTTCAGCAATTCGGTTTCGGTACGCTGGATCAGGTCGCCGATGTAGTAGATGTTTTCGGCCTTCAGGCAATTGGCCGAACGCACGGTGAGCTCGAGCTCGTCGACCGGACGCAGCAGGATCGGATCGAAGGTGCTGGTGGTGCGCTTCTGCTCTTCGAAGATGCCGCTGACTTCGCTGCCTTCGAGTTGGGCAAACACCGCCAGCTGTTCGACCAGGATCTTGGCCGACGAGCGGATCGCCTCCTCCGGGCTGATCGCGCCGTTGGTTTCGATCTCCATCACCAGCTTGTCGAGGTCGGTGCGCTGCTCGACGCGCGCGTTCTCGACCGCGTAGCTGACCCGGCGCACGGGCGAGAACGAAGCATCGAGGACGATGCGGCCGATCGACTTGGTCGGCTCGTCGCCGAAGCGGCGCAGGTTGCCCGGCACGTAGCCGCGGCCCTTCTCGACCTTGATCTGCATGTCGAGCTTGCCGCCGTGCGACAGGTGCGCGATCACATGCTCGGGGTTGATGATCTCGACGTCGTGCGGGGTCTGGATGTCGCCGGCCGTCACTGGGCCCTCGCCTTCCTTGCGCAGCACCAGGGTGACTTCGTCGCGGTTGTGCAGGCGGAATGTCACGCCCTTCAGGTTGAGCATGATGTGGACCACGTCTTCCTGCACGCCGTCGATCGTCGAGTACTCGTGCAGCACGCCGGCGATGGTGACTTCGGTCGGTGCGTAACCCACCATCGACGACAGCAGCACGCGGCGCAGGGCGTTGCCCAGCGTATGGCCGTAACCGCGCTCGAAAGGCTCGAGCGTGGCCTTGGCGCGGTGGCCGCTGATCGGCTCGACATTGATGGCTTTGGGTTTCAGCAGATTGGTTTGCATTGAGTGTTGTTCCTGTCAATACCCTCGGCTCGTTACACCGATAAGGCTGATGGATCTGCCGGGCTGGAAAGACGAAGACTTCGCGCCCGGCAAGCGAAGCCCTCCAGAAAGGGGGCGGCCAAAGGCCGGTCTCCCGCTTTACCTCGAATAAAGCTCCACGATGAGCGCTTCCTTGATTTCGGCGCCGAATTGATCGCGGTCGGGTGTCTTGGTGAACACGCCTTCGAGCTTGGCCACGTCGACCTTGACCCACTCCGGCAGGCCGATCGATTCGGCCAGCTTGACCGAGTCGGTCACGCGCAACTGCTTCTTCGACTTGTCGCGCACGGCAACGGTGTCGCCGGCCTTGACCAGGTAGGACGAGATGTTGACGACACTGCCGTTGACGGTGATGCCCTTGTGCGAGACCAGCTGCCGCGCTTCGGCGCGGGTGCTGCCGAAGCCCATCCGGTAGACCACGTTGTCCAGCCGCGACTCGAGCAGCATCAGCAGGTTGGCACCGGTATTGCCCTTGCGCCGCTCGGCCTCGGCGAAGTAGCGCCGGAACTGACGCTCGAGCACGCCGTACATGCGCTTGACCTTCTGCTTCTCGCGCAGTTGCAGGCCGAAGTCGCTGGTGCGCGAGCCGCTGGTTCGGCCATGCTGGCCCGGCTTGGATTCGAACTTTGACTTGTCGCTGATGGCGCGGCGTGCGCTCTTCAGGAACAGGTCGGTGCCTTCACGGCGGGATAGTTTGGCCTTGGGGCCCAGGAGTCTTGCCACGGTGCTGTCCTTTACTGGTCAATCTGACGCGACCTTCATGTCGCGCGAGTCCGGCGGGTATTGTTTGAATGCGCTCGAACGGTGGTCTTCAATTACAAGTGGCCGGCGCGCCAAAGGCGTCGGCGGCTTTCCTGTTAGATACGACGGCGCTTTTGCGGCCGGCAGCCGTTGTGCGGCACCGGCGTCACGTCGGAGATCGAGTTGATGCGGATTCCCAACGAAGCCAGCGCGCGCACGCTCGATTCGCGCCCCGGGCCCGGGCCCTTGATGCGCACGTCGAGATTCTTGATGCCCTGCTCCTGCGCCGCGCGGCCGGCGTTCTCGGCCGCCACCTGGGCCGCGAACGGCGTGCTCTTGCGCGAGCCCTTGAAGCCCTGGCCGCCGCTGGACGCCCAGGCGAGTGCGCCGCCCTGACGGTCGGTGATGGTGATGATGGTGTTGTTGAACGACGCGTGAATGTGGGCAAAGCCATCCGCGACGTTCTTGCGGATCTTCTTGCTCACGCGACGCGCGGCGGTGTTCTGGGGTGCCTTGGCCATGATCTTTCCTCGAGTTCTCTATCGACGCGCGCGTTGATTCTTGATGCAGTGACGATCCGTCATTTCTTGACGAGCGCGCCCGACTTGCGTGGGCCCTTGCGCGTGCGCGCATTGGTCTTGGTGCGCTGGCCGCGGACCGGCAGGCCACGGCGGTGGCGCACACCGCGGTAGCAGCCCAGATCCATCAGGCGCTTGATGTTGATCGACATCTCGCGACGCAGGTCGCCTTCGATGGTCATGCGCCCGATCTCTTCGCGGATCTTTTCCAGATCGGCGTCCGACAGGTCCTTGATCTTCTTCGAGTAGGCGACTCCCGCCCGCTCGCAGATCTTCTGCGCCGTGCTGCGGCCGATGCCGTAGATCGAAGTCAGGCCGATCTCGGCGTGTTTGTGCGGCGGAATGTTGATACCGGCAATGCGTGCCATGGTGTTCCTTGCTGTGTGCTCTGGCGTGCTGGTGCGAGCGGGCCCGTTCAGCCCTGGCGCTGCTTGTGGCGCGGATCGGTGCAAATCACGCGCACCACTCCGTTGCGACGGATGATCTTGCAGTTACGGCACATCTTCTTGACCGATGCAGCGACTTTCATGTGGCTCTCCTAAACCTTCACTCTTGACCGTCAATCGCGGCACTCACTTCGCGCGGAACACGATGCGAGCCCGACTCAAATCGTAGGGCGTCAATTCCACCGTCACCTTGTCGCCGGGCAGGATGCGGATGTAGTGCATGCGCATCTTTCCGGAAATGTGCCCAAGGACCAGGTGACCGTTCTCCAACTTCACTCGAAACGTGGCGTTGGGCAAGTTCTCCAGAATCTCGCCCTGCATCTGGATGACATCATCCTTCGCCATCTCAAGATGCCTTGAAATTTGCCTTCTTCAAAAGCGACTCGTACTGTTGGCTCATGACGTAGCTCTGGACCTGGGCCCAGAAATCCATCGTCACGACCACAATGATCAGCAGCGACGTTCCACCGAAGTAGAACGGCACGTTGTATTTCAGGACCAGGAATTCGGGCAGCAGGCAGACCGCGGTGATGTAGATCGCGCCGGCCAGCGTCAGGCGGCCCAGGATGCGGTCGATGTACTTGGCCGTCTGGTCGCCCGGGCGGATGCCGGGGACGAAGGCGCCGCTCTTCTTCAGGTTGTCGGCGGTCTCGCGGCTGTTGAAGACCAGCGCGGTGTAGAAGAAGCAGAAGAAGACGATCATCGCCGCGTAGAGCAGGACGTAGATCGGCTGCCCCGGCGACAACGCCGACGAGATGTCCTTCAGCCAGCGCATGCCCTCGCCGGTGGCGAACCAGCCGACCACCGTGGCCGGCAGCAGGATGATCGACGACGCGAAGATCGGCGGGATCACGCCCGACATGTTGAGCTTGAGGGGCAGGTGCGACGATTGCCCGCCGTAGACCTTGTTGCCGACCTGGCGCTTGGCGTAATTGACCAGTATCTTGCGCTGGCCACGCTCGACGAAGACCACCGCGAAGGTCACGAACACGACCAGTGTGATGATGAAGAGCGACGCGAAGATGCTCATCGAGCCGGTGCGCACCAGTTCGAACAACCCGCCGATGGCGTTGGGCAGGCCGGCGGCGATGCCGGCGAAGATCAGGATCGAGATGCCGTTGCCCAGCCCGCGCTCAGTGATCTGCTCGCCCAGCCACATCAGGAACATGGTCCCAGCCACCAGGCTGACCACGGCCGTCATGCGAAAGCCGAAGCCCGGGGCGATGACCAGTCCGGGCGAGCCCTCGAGCGCGATCGCGATGCTCAGCGACTGGAACACCGCCAGACCCAGGGTGCCGTAGCGCGTGTACTGCGTGATCTTGCGCCGGCCCGACTCGCCTTCCTTCTTCAGCGCCTCGAGCGTCGGCACGACGTAGGTCATCAACTGCATGATGATCGAGGCCGAGATGTAGGGCATGATGCCCAGCGCGAAGACGGTGAAGCGCGACAGCGCGCCACCGCTGAACATGTTGAACAGGTTCAGGATGCCGCCGCTCTGGCTGTTGAAGAGCTGGCGCAACTGCTCGGGGTCGATGCCGGGCACGGGAATGTGCGCGCCCAGGCGATAGACCACCAGCGCGAGCAGCAAGAACGTCAAGCGGCGACGCAGGTCGCCGAACTTGCCGCTCTTGGCCAGTTGGGTCGCGTTGGTTGCCAAGTCGCTCGCCCTCTTACTCGGTGACCGAACCGCCGGCGGCCACGATCGCCGCCTTGGCGCCGGCCGTCGCGGCGACGCCCTTGAGCGCAACCTTGACGTTCAACTCGCCGGTCTTGATGACCTTGACCGTCTTGATCATGTCGCCGACCAGGCCGGCCTGCTTCAGGCTCAACAGGTCGACCTCGTCCAGGCCGAGTTTTTGCAGGTCACCCAGCGTCACCTCGGCGTTGTATTTCAGCGCCTGCGACTTGAAGCCGCGCTTGGGCAGCCGGCGCTGCAGCGGCATCTGGCCGCCTTCGAAGCCGACCTTGTGGTAGCCACCGGCCCGCGATTTCTGACCCTTGTGGCCACGCCCGGCGGTCTTGCCCAGGCCCGAGCCGATGCCGCGGCCGACGCGGCGGCGGTCCTTCTGACTGCCGGCGGCCGGCTTGATGTTGTTGAGTTCCATCACAGCACCTGCACCAGGTAAGCAACTTTGTTGATCATCCCGCGCACCGCCGGCGTGTCTTCCAGCGTGCGCTGGCTATTGACGCGGCGCAGGCCGAGGCCGCGCACGGTGTCGCGGTGCGACTGCTTGGTACCGGCCACGCTCTTGACGAGCTTGACGGTCAGGGTTTTCTTGTCGGACATGTCAGGCCTCCCGCCGGGCCGTCCCAAGGGCGGCCTGCGCCCCCTCGGGGGGCAGCGAACGAATATGAGCTTGGGGGTTCATGGTCTCTCCGGCGCCGGCGTTCAGTTGAAGATGTCTTCGACCGACTTGCCGCGCTTGGCCGCCACCGCCGCGGGGGTGGTGGAGTTGTTCAGCGCGTCCAGCGTGGCGCGCACCATGTTGTACGGGTTGGACGAGCCCAGGCTCTTGGCCACGATGTCGGTGACACCCATGACCTCGAACACCGCGCGCATCGGGCCGCCGGCGATGATGCCGTCGCCGGGCTTGGCCGGCGCCATCAGCACCTTGGCCGCGCCGTGCTGGCCGCGCACGCTGTGGTGGATCGTGCCGTTCTTCAGCGAGATCTTCTTCAGGTTGCGGCGCGCCGACTCCATGGCCTTTTGCACCGCGACCGGCACTTCCTTGGCCTTGCCCTTGCCCATGCCGATCCTGCCGTCGCCGTCGCCAACGACGGTCAGCGCCGCAAAGCTCAGCGTGCGGCCGCCCTTGACCACCTTGGTGACGCGATTCACCGCGATCATCTTTTCCTTCAGGCCGTCGTCGTTGCCTTCGGTCTGGGCGCGGGGTTGAAATTTAGCCATGGCTTACTGATTCCTTGATGTCAGAACTGCAGGCCGGCTTCACGCGCCGCTTCGGCCAGCGCCTTGACGCGGCCGTGGTAGGCGAAGCCCGCGCGGTCGAACGCGACCGTGTCGATACCGGCGGCCTTGGCCTTCTCGGCAATGCGCTTGCCGACGATCGCCGCGGCGGCGGCGTTGCCGCCCTTGCCCTTGGCTCCGATCTCGGTGCGCACGTCCTTCTCTGCGGTCGATGCGCTGGCCAGCACCCTGGTGCCGTCGTCGGAGATGACGTTGGCATAGATGTGCAGGTTGCTGCGAAATACCGTCAGCCGCGCGACGCGTTGCTTGGCGATGCGTACGCGCGTCTGGCGCGAACGGCGGATGCGTTGATCTTTCTTGGTGATCGTCATGACAGCCGCTCCTTACTTCTTCTTGGTCTCTTTGAGGACCACGCGCTCGTTCAGATAGCGGATGCCCTTGCCCTTGTAGGGCTCGGGCGGACGGATCGCGCGGACTTCAGCGGCGATCTGGCCCACCACCTGGCGATCGGCGCCCTTGATGACGATTTCGGTTTGCGTCGGGCACTCGACCTTGATGCCGGCCGGCATGTCCTTGACGACCGGGTGCGAATAGCCGACCTGCAGATTGAGCTTGCTGCCCTGGGCCTGGGCCCGAAAGCCCACGCCGACCAGGTTCAGCCGGCGCTCGAAGCCCTTGGTCACACCGCTGACCATGTTGGCGACCAGCGCTCGCATGGTGCCGCTCATGGCATCGGCTTCGGTGCTGTCGTTGGCGGCCGTGAAGCTCACCAGGCCAGCATCGTTCTTGACCGAGACCAGCGGATTGCCCTTGCGCAGCAAGGTGCCTTGGGCGCCCTTGACGCTGATCTGCTCGGCCGTTACCACCACGTCCACGCCCTTGGGCACGGTGATCGGCATTTTTCCTACGCGCGACATTGCAAGTCTCCCCTTAGGCCACGTAGCACAGGACTTCGCCGCCGATGCCCGAAGCGCGTGCCTTGCGGTCGGTCATCACGCCCTGCGGCGTGGTGACGATGGCCACACCCAGGCCGTTCTGCACTTGCGGAATCGAGTGCCGGCCCTTGTAGACACGCAGGCCGGGGCGGCTGACCCGCTCGATGCGCTCGATCACCGGACGCCCGGCGTAGTACTTCAGCGCGATCTCGAGTTCGGCCTTGGCCTCGCCTTTGACGGCAAAGCCATCGATATAGCCCTCGTCCTTCAGCACCTGCGCAATCGCCACCTTCAACTTGGACGATGGCATCGTCACTGCGGTCTTCTCGACGGACTGTGCGTTGCGGATACGCGTCAGCATATCGGCGATCGGATCACTCATGCTCATTTGCGAATCTCCTGCGGTCCGATTACCAACTGGCCTTGACGACACCAGGGATGTCGCCCTTGAAGGCCAGGTCGCGGATCTTGCTGCGCGCCAGACCGAACATGCGGAACGTGCCGCGCGGACGACCCGTCAACTCGCACCGATTGCGGTGGCGCGTCGGGTAGGCGTTGCGCGGCAGCTGCTGCAGCGCCAGGCGCGCGGCGTAGCGCTCCTCGTCGGACTTCTTGGCGTTGTTCGCGGTCGCCTTGAGTTCGTCGTACTTCTTCTTGTACTTGGCGACCAGTTGCTCGCGCTTGAGCTCACGCTGGATGAGGGATTGTTTGGCCATGGAATGCCTCAGTTCTTGAACGGGAAGCGGAAGGCCGTCAACAGCGCCTTGCACTCGTCATCGGTCTTGGCGCTGGTCGTGATGCTGACGTTCATGCCACGCATCGCGTCGACTTTGTCGTAATCGATCTCGGGGAAGATGATCTGTTCCTTGACCCCGATGTTGTAGTTACCGCGGCCGTCGAACGAACGACCCGAGATACCACGGAAATCGCGCACACGCGGCAGGGCCACGGTGACGAAGCGATCGAGAAACTCATACATGCGCACGCCGCGCAGCGTGACCATCGCGCCGATCGGCACACCCGAGCGGATCTTGAAGCCGGCGATGTCCTTCTTGCTCTTGGTCACCACCGGCTTCTGGCCGGCAATCTTGGTCAGGTCGCCGACCGCGTTGTCCATGATCTTCTTGTCGGACACCGCTTCGCTGACGCCCATGTTCAACGTGATCTTGGTCAGGCGCGGCACCTGCATCACCGACTTGTAGCCGAACTTGGCCACCATCTCGGGGACGATCTTTTCCTTGTACACCGTCTGCAAGCGAGCCAGCGGCACGGCGGACGTGCCGGTCGCGGCGGGCGCAGCGGCAGCAGCTTGTTTCTTTGCCATCTTGTTTGCCTCTTAAGCCTTGATCTCTTCGCCGCTGGACTTGTAGACGCGCACGCCGTTATCCAGTGTCTTGCGCGCCTTCTTTTCGGCATCGCTGAGCAGCTTGATACCGACGCGGTCGGCCTTGCCGGTCTTGGCGTTGTAGATCGCGACGTTGGACTGGTCGATCGGCATCGTCTTGTCGATCACGCCGCCGGTGGTGCCCTTCATCGGGTTGGGCTTGACGTGCTTCTTCACGACATTGACGCCCTCAACCACCAGGTGGCTGTCGTCGACGCGGCGGGTCACGGTGCCACGCTTGCCTTTGTCGCGGCCGGTCAACACGATGACCTGGTCGCCTTTGCGAATCTTGTTCATGGATTGGATCCTTCCAGGTGCTGCCTTACAGCACTTCGGGTGCGAGCGACACGATCTTCATGAAGCGCTCGGTACGCAACTCGCGCGTGACCGGGCCGAAGATGCGGGTGCCGATCGGCTCGAGCTTGGCATTGAGCAGCACGGCCGCGTTGCCGTCGAACTTGATCAGCGAGCCGTCGGCACGGCGCACGCCCTTGGCCGTGCGCACGACCACAGCACTGTAGACCTCGCCCTTCTTGACGCGGGCCCGCGGTGCGGCTTCCTTGATGCTGACCTTGATCACGTCGCCGATGCCGGCATAGCGGCGCTTGGAGCCGCCCAGCACCTTGATGCACATGACGGATTTCGCGCCGGTGTTGTCCGCGACTTCGAGCCGCGATTGCATTTGGATCATGTTCTTTACCCAACTTGAACTACAGCCGCCACCTCGTGGTCATGGATCGGCCTGCGGTCAGTCTTGGGCCCGTGGTGTGGGCTGAATCCGATTTCGGGGCCGGCGCAAAGCGCACGGCACGCCGATTTCGGCGAAGCAGAGGATGATAGCGGGAAATGACCGGCCCTGTCAAAGGCCGGCGTCGAAAAATCTCAGGCCAGGACCTCTTTGGCCTGGCGCAGCAGGGTGTCGGCGTCGCTGACCTCGAACTTGCCCGGGGCCTCGACGTTGAGCGTCTTGACCACACCGTCGACCACCAGCATCGAGTAGCGCTGCGAGCGAATGCCCATCCCGGCGGCGACTCGGTCCAGCGTCAGGCCGACTGCCGTCGTAAAGTGGGCACTGCCGTCGGCCAACATGCGCACCTTGCCGGCGGTGTGCTGATCGCGGCCCCAGGCGCCCATCACGAAGGCGTCATTGACCGACACGCACCAGATCTCGTCGACACCGGCCGACTTCAGCGCCGCGGCCTTTTCGACATAACCCGGCACATGCTTGGCCGAGCACGTCGGCGTGTAGGCGCCCGGCAGCGCGAAGATGGCGATCTTCTTGCCGGCGGTGATCTGGGCCACGTCGAAGGTGTTCGGGCCGAGCGAGCAGCCATTGCCCTCGACTTCGATGAATTCCTGCAGTTTGCCGGCGGGCAGCTTGTCGCCAACTTTGAGCATGGTGAACCTCCTGGTGGATGGAAAACGGCCGGCCGCCAGTGTCCCAGCGTTCCGGCCGTCGCGCTGACGGTCAGGCCAAAGGGCCTAAACGTTCTTGGCCTTTTCGACCAGGCGGGTCACGACCCACGACTTGGTCTTCGAGATCGGCCGACTTTCGGTGATCTCGACCACGTCGCCCATCTTGTACTCGCCCTTCTCATCGTGGGCGTGGTACTTGCTCGAGCGGCCGATGATCTTGCCGTACAGCTCGTGCTTGACGCGGCGCTCGACCAGCACGGTGATGGTCTTGGCGCGCTTGTCGCTGACCACCTTGCCGACGAAGGTCCGCGTGACCTTGGTC
>CAVZYL010000016.1:0-39434 GCA_963779435.1 uncultured beta proteobacterium
CGGTGACGTGGCCCACCCCCGAAGCGGCTTCGCCGCTCCCCCTCGAGGGGGCCGAGGCCCGCGGCTCCAAGTCGATCGGCATCGACTTGGACGGGCCGAGGAATGGCCGCGTCCGGCGGCCATGCGGCCTGCATGGCTCGCTGGCGGACCGGCGAAGCCGGATCCGCGGCGGTTGCTTGGAGAGACTCCGGGTCTCGTCGCGCCGGTGGCGTTTTGTCGCCATGCGGAAGGCGTCGTCTATCTGCGGCGGTCAGCTCGGCGTGTAGGCCAGGCGCACGTAGATCGGCGCAAAGGCCTCGGCCTGGGTGACTTCGAGCAACTGCTCGCGCGCCAGTTCGAGCAGGGCGATGAAGGTCACCACCACCACGGCCACGCCGCGCTGGCTGTCGAACAGGTCCTCGAACAGGGCAAAGCGCCGGCCCTGCAGCTTGCGCAGGACCAGGCTCATGTGCTCGCGCACCGAGAGCTGCGAGCGGCCGATGTGGTGGTGCTGCACCAGCCGCGCGCGGGCGAGAATGGCGTGCCAGGCTTGGCGCAGCTCGTCGGCTGCGACGTCGGGCAGGCGCGGCGCCAAGGCCTGCTCGATCGCGACCTGCGCGCGCAGGAAGTCACGGCCCAGCACCGGCATCGCATCGAGCCGCGCCGCGGCCAGCTTCATCTGCTCGTATTCGAGCAGGCGGCGCACGAGTTCGGCGCGCGGGTCTTCGGCCTCGCGGCCCTCGGCGCTCTTCCGCGGTGGCAACAGCATGCGGCTCTTGATCTCGATCAGCATCGCCGCCATCAGCAGGTACTCGCTGGCCAGTTCGAGATTGCGCTTCCTGATCTGTTCGACGTAGGCCAGGTACTGGCGCGTGACGTCGGCCAGCGGGATGTCGAGGATGTTGAAGTTCTGCCTGCGAATCAGGTACAGCAGCAGGTCGAGCGGGCCCTCGAAGGCTTCGAGAAAGACCTCCAGCGCATCGGGCGGGATGTACAGGTCGGCCGGCATCGCGAACAGTGGCTCGCCGTACAGGCGGGCCACCGCGATCGCATCCATGGCGGCGGGGGGCAGCGTGGCGGCCAGTTCGGGGTCGGGTGGCGGCGGCAGGTCGCCGTCGGCCACCACGGCGGCGAGGATCACTTCGTCTTGGTCTGGTAGACGTAGGGCTGCTGCGGTACGTCCGCGTCACGCCACTCGGCCTGCGCCTCGCGATCGATCGCGCGGTCCCACAGCAAGGCGCGGCCGGCGCGCTGCTCGGCCTCGAGCGTGGGCTTGCTGGCCTTGAGTTGGCCGATGAACTGCGTCACGTCGGACAGATAGGGTTTCCAGAACAGGGGCATGGCGTGGGCCGGTGAGAAAGCGCGGGTCGGGGCATTTTAGCGGCGTGGCTGCGCCGGCCCTGGGTTCAGCCTGGCGCTGGGCTGTCGCGGCTGCCCGGCGGGGTCGGCGCAGCACGGCGCACCGCCGTCAGGATGCCGCGCAGGATCTCGAGCGGCGGCGGCGGGCAGCCGGGCACCGTCGACGTCGACCGGGATCACGTTGGCGACCGCGGCCGCAGCTGGCATAGCTCTCGCCGAAGATGCCGCCGGTGCAGCCGCAGTCGCCGACCGCGACCACCAGCCTGCGGCTCGGGCGTCGCGTCGTAGGTGCGGCGCAGCGCGCTTCTCCATGTGGCGCGACACCGGCCCGGTGACCAGCAGCATGTCGGCGTGGCGCGGGCTGGCGACGAACTTGATGCCCAGGCCTTCGAGGTTGTAGTAGGGGTTGTTCAGGGCGTGGATCTCCAGCTCGCAGCCGTTGCACGAACCGGCATCGACCTGGCGGATCGTCAGCGCCTGGCCGAGGATGTCGAGGATGCTCGCGCTGGATGCGCTCGACCGCCGCGCGCAGCGCGTCGTCGGTCGGCCGGGCGGCCGGCTCGGTGACGATGCCGGTGCGCGCGATCTGTCTGACGATGCTCCACATCCTAGAGGTCGTGCCCCGAGTAGCTGAGGTTGAAGCGACTTGTTGATCAGCGGAAAGTCCGGAACGATGTTGCCGATCACCGCGTGCTCCAGCACCGGCCAGTTCTGCCACGACGGGTCGTGGCAATGGCAGCGCCGGATGCGCCGTCGGCGCCGAGTTCGAGCGCCACGAGGACCTCGCCGCGCCAGCCTTCGACCCAGCCGGCGCCGATCGGCGTCGCTGCCGCGGGCAGCGTCAACGGCACGCGCACCGCGCCGTCGGGCAAGCCGTCGCACAGATCGCGCGGATCAGGCGCAGCGACTCGAACATCTCGTCGAAGCGCACCGCCACCCGCGCGGCGACGTCGCCGTTGCGGTGGCTGGCCAGCGCGACGCTGAGGCGATCGTAGGGCGGCCAGGCGTGGTCGCAGCGCAGGTCGGCCTGCCTGGCCGCTGGCGCGTCCGGCCAGGCCGGTCAGGCCCAGTTGCGCCGCCAGTTGCGGCGTCACGCGGCCGGTGCCGAGGAAGCGGTCCTGCAGCCCGGCATGCTCGTCGTAGATCGCGCGCAGCGCGCGCACCTCGGCTTCGATCGCGTCGCATTGCTGGCGCATGCGCTCGTCGCAGCGGCCGATCCAGGTCGCCGCGACGCCGCCGGGCACGACGCAGTCCATCATCAGGCGGTGGCCGAAGGCCTCGCATCGACAGGCGCAGCCAGTCTTCGCGCAGGCGCGAGAACTGCGCCAGCCCGAAGGCCAGCGCCGCGTCGTTGCCGAGCGCGCCGAGGTCGCCCAGGTGGTTGGCGACGCGCTCGCGCTCGAGCATCAAGCGCGCGCAGCCACTGCGCACGCGTCGGGCACCTCGCAAGCCGACGGCCGATTCCAGCGCCATGCAGTAGGCCCAGGCGAAGGCCACCGTCGAGTCGCCCGACACGCGGCCGGCCAGCCGGTGCGCCTTCGAGCGGCGGCAGTTCGGTGAAGCGCTGCTCGATGCCCTTGTGCGTGTAGCCCAGGCGCTGCTTCCAGCCGCAGCACCTTCTCGCCGACGACCGAGAAGCGGAAATGCCCGGCTCGATGATGCCGGCGTGCACCGGGCCGACCGCGATCTCGTGCACGCCGTCGCCCTCGACGCGAACGAACGCGTAGTCGGTGGCAGCGCGGCGCGGTTTGGCGGCGACCGCCGCCCGACGCGTCGGCGCAGCGGGCGCTGGCCTTCGGGCCAGAGCACCATGGTCCAGCCAGGGCGCGGTGTCGCCGGCGCCCTGCGGCTCGATGCCGAGCAGGTCGGCCGTGGCGCGCTGCATGCGCGCCGGCGACGGGGAAGATGCGCGGCCAGGTCGGGGTAACGCGGCGCCGCCGTCGCCCAGCGCGCAGATCGAGCCAGACCAGGCCGTCGGGCAGCGCATAGGCGGCGCAGACCGCGAAGCCGCCGTCCGGACTCCCGCGGCGGTCGGCGCCCCACAGCGACACCAGGCGGCCGCCCGCGGCCGCCACCGCGCGGGCGGCAGCCAGCCAGCCGCTCGGCGTCGACGCTCGCGTGCCAGATCGGCAGCGGCGCCGGCAGGCGCCGCGACGGCCAGGTTCAAGTGCTCGAGGCGCCATCGGCATTCAGCTCCCCAGCATGCGCGCGGCCTGGCGGTACCAGCCGTCGAGGTACGGCGGGATGTACAGGCCGAGCATCAAGGCCAGCGCCAGGTGCACGAACACCGGAATCAGCGCCGGCGCATGCGCCAGCGGCTTGAGCGTGGTCTCGCCGAAGACCATCGGCTGCACGCGGCCGAACACCGAGGCGAAGGCCACGCCCAGCGCGACCAGCAGGAACGGCGTGGCCCAGGGCTGCTCGCGCATCGCGGTGGTGACGATCAGGAACTCGCTGGCGAAGACGCCGAACGGCGGCATGCCCAGGATGGCCAGCGAGCCCAGCATCAGGCCCCAGGCCACCGTCGGGCTGACCTTGATCAGGCCGCGGATCTCGTCCATGATCTGCGTGCCGGCCTTCTGCGCGGCATGGCCGACGGCGAAGAAGATCGCCGACTTGATCAGCGAGTGCACCGTCATGTGCAGCAGCCCGGCGAAGTTGGCGATCGGCCCGCCCATGCCGAAGGCGAAGGTCATCAGGCCCATGTGCTCGATCGACGAGTAGGCGAACATGCGCTTGACGTCGTTCTGCCGGATCAGCAGGAACGCCGCCGCCACCACCGAGAGCAGGCCGAAGCCCATCATCATGCGGCCCGGCCAGGTGGCTGTGCAGCGCGCCGTCGGTCAGCACCTTGCAGCGCAGGACCGCGTACAGCGCGACGTTGAGCAGCAAGCCCGGACAGCACCGCCGACACCGGCGTCGGGCCCTCGGCGTGCGCGTCGGGCAGCCAGTTGTGCAGCGGCACCAGGCCCGACCTTGGTGCCGTAGCCGATGAACAGGAAGACGAACGCCAGCGTGATGATGTGCGGGTCGAGCTGGGCCTTCACCGCGTCGAGGTTGGTCCACAGCAGCGCGCCGCCTTCCGCGCCGATGCACCTTCTCGGCCGCCATGTACAGCAGCACGGTGCCGAACAGCGCCTGCGCGATGCCGACGCCGCAGAGGATGAAGTACTTCCAGGCCGCCTCCAGGCTGGCCGCCGTGCGGTAGACGCTGACCAGCAGCACGGTGGTCAGCGTCGCCGCCTCCATCGCCACCCACAGGATGCCCATGTTGTTGGTCGTCAGCGCCAGCAGCATCGTGAAGCTGAACAGCTGGTACATGCTGTGGTACAGGCGCAGCCGCGGCGGCGTCATCTTGCCGTGGTCGCGCTCGATGCGCATGTACGGGCGCGAGAAGATCGCGGTGGTCAGGCCGACGAAGGCGGTCAGCGTCACCAGGAAGACGTTCAGCGGGTCGATGAAGAACTCGTGCCCCAGCGCGAACATCGGGCCGCTCGGCGATGACCTGCGCGGTGAGCACGCAGGCCGCGACGAAGGTGCCGAGGCTGAAGGCGACGTTGATCTCCGCGCGCAGTCGCGATGGCCGAACAGCGCGAGCACCACGCCGCCGGCCAGCGGGATGCCAGACGAGACACTCGACAGCGCCGCAACGAGGCGATCTCCAGGCTCAGTCTTCCTTCAGCTTCTCGAGGTGGCGGATGTCCAGGCTGTCGAACTGCTCGCGGATCTGGAACATGAACACGCCCAGGATCAGCACGCCGATCAGCACGTCGAGCGCGATGCCGAGCTCGACCACCATCGGCATGCCGTAGGTGGCCGAGGTGGCGGCGAAGAACAGGCCGTTTTCCATCGACAGGAAGCCGATCACCTGCGGCACCGCCTTGGCGCGCGTGATCATCATCAGGAACGACAGCAGCACGCAGGCCAGCGCGATGCCCAGCGTGCCGCGCGCGATGCGTCGACGAGAACTGGGCGATCGGCATGCGCCAGGTTGAAGGCGAAGATCACCAGCACGATGCCGATCAGCATCGTGGTCGGGATGTTGATCAGCGTCTCGACGTCCCAGCGCACGTTGAGCCGGTCGATCACCCGGTGCAGCAGCATCGGGATCAGCACCACCTTGAGCACGAAGGTGAGCGCGGCCGACACGTACAGGTGCGGCTGGTGCGTCACGTAGCCGACCACCGCGGTGGCCACGACCAGCGTCGCGCCCTGCAGCGTGAACAGGTGGATCAGCGACAGGATGCGGCGCTGCGAGATCATCGCGAAGGCCAGCATCAGCAGCATCGCGCCGAGCAGGTTGATGAACTGCGTGAACAGGTCAGTCACGTCAGTCTCCATGGCGCTCGAAGGCTCGGGGCTGATTCATCTCGCCAGCAGGATGTGCACCAGCATGCCGATCACCGCGAGCAGGAAGGCGGTGGCCAGGAACTCGGGCACGCGGAAGATGCGCATCTTGGCGCTCAGCGTCTCCAGCACGGCCAGTGCGCGCGCCGCCGACCGCCAGCTTGAGCACCAGCACCGGCAGCGCCAGCAGCAGCGCCAGCGGCGCCTGCGCTTCGGCCATGCCCCAGGGGAAGAACAGCGCCAGGCCGATGCACGAGTAGGCGAACAGCTTCAGGCTGGCCGCCCATTCGATCAGCGCCAGGTGGCGGCCCGAGTATTCGAGGATCAGCGCCTCGTGGATCATCGTCAGCTCCAGGTGCGTGGCCGGGTTGTCGACCGGCACGCGGGCGTTCTCGGCCAGCGACACCATCGTGAAGGCCACGCCGGCGAACGCCAGGCCCGGGTAGATCGCCAGTTCGCGGTGCGCCAGCGTCTCGACGATGGTGGTGAGCGAGGTCGACTGGGAGATCAGCGAGGCCGAGAACAGCACCATCAGCAGCGCCGGCTCGGCCAGAAAGCCGATCAGCATTTCGCGCCGCGCGCCCAGGGTGCCGAACGCGGTGCCGATGTCCATCGCGGCCAGCGAGATGAAGACGCGCGCCAGCGCGAACAGGCCGACCAGCGCGATCGCGTCGGCCGCCGGCGCGAGCGGCAGGTCGGTCGACAGCGTCGGGATGATCGCGCAGGCCAGCGTCATGCAGCCGAACACGATGTAGGGCGCGGCGCGAAACAGCGGCGAGGCGTGCTCGGCCACCACCGACTCCTTGTTGAACAGCTTGTGCAGCAGGCGGTACGGCTGCAGCAGGCTGGGCGCCGACTTGTTCTGCAGCCAGGCGCGGCACTGGTTGACCCAGCCGGTCAGCAGCGGCGCGAGCAGCAGCGCGACCACGATCTCGAGCAGTTGCGAGGCGAACGCGTAGGCGGTCATGGCGGCGGCCTCATCGCGTGACCACCAGCAGCATGGCGATCAGCGTCACGAAGCTGTACAGCAGGTAGACCGCGATGCGGCCCTGCTGCAGCAGGCCGACCAGTCGCGCCAGGCGCGCCACCACCGCGGCGATCGGCAGATACAGCCAGTGCCAGAAGTGATCTTCGACCGTCACGCGGTAGCGCGGCTCGCGCGTCGAACGGCGTCGGCAGCTCGCGCCGCATGCGAAAGAAGGGCTCGAAGATCTGGCGGATCGGCTGGCCGAAGCCTTCGGCCGTGTCCTGCATGCGCGCGTTCTGCCACGGGAAGCCGCAGTCCCAGGGCGGCGCGCGTCGCGAAGCGGCCGTGGTAGAGCCTGCGCACCAGCAGCAAGGCCAGCGCGAAGCTGGCGGCCACGCCGAGCAGAAAGATCACCGGCCCGTAGCTGGCGCGCTCGACGCCGGTTGGCGCCAGCAGCCAGCCGTGGGCGGCGACGGCCTGCGCCGAGGCCGGCGCCCACCAGCTGCTGTGTCACCGGATCGATGAGCTGGATGAACTGGTTCGGCAGCAGGCCGAGCGCCACGCAGCCGAGCACCAGCCAGAGCATGCCGACGCGCTCCCAATGCGCCGGCATCGTGGGCCTGGGCAAGTCTTTCCTCGCGCGGCTGGCCGAGAAAGATGACGCCGAAGAACTTGACCATCGTGTAACCGGCCAGGGCCGCGACCAGCGCGATCAGCGCCGCGACCACCGGGATCAGCATGTTCAGCAACGAGTGCGGCAGGCCCGGCGTGAACAGGAAGCTCTGCAGCAGCAGCCATTCGGACACGAAGCCGCCGAGCGGCGGCAGGCCCGGCGCTGGCCAGCACGCCCACCAGCGTGACCCAGGCCACCCAGGGCATGGTGCGGATCAGCCCGCCGAGCTTGCCGAGGTTGCGCTCACCGGTGGCGTGCAGCACGGAGCCGGTGCCGAGGAACAGCAGGCTCTTGAACATGGCGTGGCTGGCCACGTGGTACAGGGTGGCCGTCAGCGCCAGCGCGGCCAGCGGCTTCATGCCGTAGGCCGAGAAGACCACGGTCAGGCCGATGCCGGCGACCAGCAGGCCGATGTTCTCGATCGACGAATAGGCCAGCAGGCGCTTCATGTCGATCTGCACGGCCGCGAACACCACGCCGAACAGTGCGCGTGGCCAGGCCCAGCGCCAGCAGCACCACGCCCCACCACCACAGTTGCGTGTGCAGCAGATCGAAGATCACGCGCAGCAGGCCGTAGATCGCGGTCTTGAGCATCACGCCGCTCATCAGCGCCGACACCGGCGACGGCGCCGCCGGGTGCGCCTCGGGCAGCCAGACGTGCAGCGGCAGCGATGCCCGCCTTGGCGCCGAAGCCGAACAGCGCCAGCCCGAACGCGACCGAGGCCCAGAACGGCGACAGCGACTGGGCGCGCATGTTGGCGAAGGTGTAGTCGCCGGTGTTGGCCTGCAGCACGCCGAAGCACAGCAGGATGCCGATCGCGCCGATGTGCGCCATCAGCAGGTAGAGGTAGCCGGCGCGGCGGATCTCGGCGATGCGGTGGTTGGCGGTGACCAGGAAGAACGACGACAGGGCCATCGTCTCCCACATCACCATGAACGCGTAGGCGTCGTCGGCCAGGATCACGCCGACCATGCTGGCCAGGAAGACGTGGTACTCCAGGCACAGCAGGCCCGGCGGCGTGCCCTCGCCCTTGCGGAAGTAGCCGGCGGCGAAGGCCGAGACGCCGGCCGACGTGGCGCCGATCACCATCAGGAAGAAGGCCGACAGGCTGTCGAGCCGCAGGTGGAACGGCAGCGTCGGCAGGCCGATCGGCAGCACGGCCACCTCGGCGCCGCCGAACACCGCGCGCCAGCGCCACCCCGAACAGCACCACGCCGAGCGCGCCGCCGGCCGGAAACAGGATGCGCGAGACGAACCTGAAGCGGCGCAGCGCGAACACGCCGGCCAGGCCGACCAGCAGCCAGGCCGCGATCACGACCAGCACCCAGTCGAGATGGACCCATTGCGTGATGGCAGCCGGCCCGCTCATTGGTCGATCCTCGATGCGGGGCTGCGGCGCTGCGCGTCAGCCGCGGCGTGAGATCTTGGCACTTGCGCGCGTGGCGGCGCGGCGCCCGGGTCGGTCGGTTGCGGCCGGGCTTTGGCCGGCGTCGGCGCTCAGGCCGCTCGGCACGTAGGCCACGCCATGCTGTGCCAGGTAATCGCGGATCAGCTGGCGCACCACCTGTGAAGGCGTCTTGTCCTGGCGCGCACACAAATGTTCGAAGGCCGTCTTCTTGGCCGGATCGATCAGCAAAGTGAGGCGGGCTGTTTTCGATTCCATGCGCACGGCGGCATGTTAACGCAATGTGCGTTCGAGTTCCATGCCAGTCGCATGCACGGCGCGCTGCCGCGCGCCGCATTTCCGTGGCCCAGGTGCGCCCGGCCGCGGGTCGATGCCTGCGTGACTGGGTGCACCGTGCAAAAGGTCGATGCAGCGCGCGCGTCGCGCGCGCTGCACCGGCGTCCGAAAGTCAGCGTCTGGGGTTGGCTGTCGTCGGGTCGATCACCGCCGACACCAGCGTGATCCGGTTGGCGGGGAAGCCGGACTGCTCGGCGTGGCTCCTGATCAACGCTTCGCTCGGCGCGTTGTAGACGCAATAGATCTTGTCGCCAGCGACATAGCTGTGCACCCATTGGATGTCGGGGCCGAGCGCATGCAACACGCCGTTGGACTTCTGCGCGGCGTCGCGCAGCTGCGCCGGCGTCATGTCGCCAGCACCCTTGATCTCGCGCTCGATCAGGAACTGCTTCAACGGCGGCGCCGACTGGGCCAGGGCACTCGCGCCGGCCAGGATCAGGGCGAAGGCAGGAATGGCAATGAACTTCATGTTCGTCTCCCGTGAATCAAGGTTGGTAGAAGTAAGGATCGAGCACGTTGACCTCGGTGATACGCCCCACCGGCAGGCCGTTGCGGTCGGCCACCTTGCGGATCGTTTCCGGCGCCGGCGCGTCGTAGATGCAGAACGTGTTCTTGCGGTCGGGCGTGACGTAGCTGTGGACCCAGGTCACGCCATGCTCGGCGTTGTTGGCGACGACGCCGGCCACGGCCTTCTTGCCGTCGGCGTTCAGCGGGATCGACAGGCCATCGGGGAAGCTGCGTTCGATCAGGTAGCGGGGCATGCGGTCTCCTTGTCGAGGCTCGACGGCACCCTGCCATCGATGTCGAGAAGGATCGCCGTGTCGCGCATTCCGCGCGTCGGTAGGCTTGCCTACTTTGCGGCCGGCGACTGCCCAGATTGCGGCGCCAACCCGGCGCGCTGCGCCGCCTGGATCGCGGCCACGCGCGAGTCGACGCCGAGCTTGGCGAAGACTGCTTCGAGGTGATGGTCGACTGTGCGCACCGAGCGGTGCAGGCGCGCTGCGATGTCGGCGTTGCGCAGGCCGTCGCACAGCAGTTGCAGCACCTGCAACTCGCGGCGGTCAGGCCGAAGGCCTGCTCGCGGGTCGAGCGCGCGCGGGCCCCGCGGCGAGGCCGCGCACACCGGCATCCGGCCAGGCGCTGGCGCAGCCACTCGCCAGCGGGGCGCGCGCCCAGACGCTCGAATATCGTCGAGCGCCGCGCGGCATGCATCGGCGTCGCCGGCGGCGAGCGCACGTGCCTGCTCGTTCGGGCAGCCCAGCGCCTCCCAAGCCGCGGCCGCTTCACGCCAGTGCCCAGCCGCTTGCAGCGCGTACGGGGGTGCGGCGAAGTCGGGCATGACGAGCCTGTCGCCGGCGAGCCGCCGCCAGTAGGCGAGTTCACCGGCATACCAGCCGTGACGGTGCTGCAGCGCGAGGTCGTAGGCCGCGCGCGCCTCGTCGCGGCAGCGCTCGCGATCGCCTTCGAGCCAGGCGGCTTCGGCGCGGGCCGCGTGCGCCGGGGCGATGTAGATGCAGTTGCCCGGACATGCGCGCGACGGCCAGTGCTTCGTCGAGCGCGCTCCAGGCGCCGGCGTCGCCGCGTCGGGCGCGCAAGCGGCCGAGCACGAGCTGTCCCAGGATGCTCGACATGCGCGGCTCCTGCAATTCGGCCAGCACGCGCGTGGCCAGATCGCCAGCCTCGCTCCAGCGGCCCTGGTGCAGCCGACACAGGCCGAGGATGCCTTGCGGGATCGACGCATCCATCTGCAGATCACCCGCCACGGCGATGGCGGCATGCAGGTGTCGCTCGGCGCGATCGAAGCGGTACTCGTCGGCGCAACACTCGCCCAGATTGATCTCGGCGTTGAACACTTGTGCATTGCGGCCGGCCGCCCGCGCCATGTCGCGGCTGCGCACGAGCAGCGCGCAGCCGGCTTCGAAGTCGAACCGCGTCGTCGCCGTGCCCTGCGAATTGAGGGCCGAGATGACGGTCTCGACGTCTGCGAAGCGTTCGCCAGCTCGATCGCCCGCTGGCCCGCGGCGACGGCACTCTCGTTGTCGTCAAGCAGCATGCTCAGGTGGGCCTGGGTGCGCCAGGCGTAGCCCAGTTCGCGGCAGGGCGGCAGCGGCGCCAGCAGCTCGAAGGCCTGGCGTAAGGCGTCTTGCGCCTCGCGCTGCGCGCACATGCGACGAACAGGTTGCTCAGGCGGCACAGGTTCTCGGCCTGCCGGGCCGGGTCGCCGAGTTGGCGCCGCAAGGTGATCGCCTGCTGCCGGGCATCGATGCCGGCCTGGCGTCGCCGATCGCGAGGCACTCGAGCGCGAAGGCCTCGAGCAGGCGCGGCCAGCGCTGCGGGCGGCAGTGCGTCGGCAAAGCGCAGCGCACGTGCGTACTGGGCATGGGCCTGGCGGCGCGCGCCGACGGCCACGGCCTGCCGCGCGGCGAGCGGGGCGTACTCGAGCACGGCGTCGCGGTCGCGCGCCGCCTCGGCGTGGTGGGCCAGGCGCGCTGAGTCGACATCGTGCCGCTCGTCGACGCAGGACCTGCAGCACGCGTCGGTGCAAGGCCTGTCGCTGCGGCGTCGAGATGGCACTCGAGCATCGCCTGCCGCGCCAGCTCGTGGCGGAACTCGAGCGTGGCGCCGACCTCGCGCAGCACGCCGGCGGCCAGGCACGCGTCGAGCGTGGCGACGTCGGTGGCGGCGACGCGCGCGAGCAGCAGCGGCGTTCGATCCGCGGCCCGAGCACGGCCGCGGGCTCGAGCACCGACCGCACCGCCGCGGCGACAGCGGTGCGACGCGCGCCAGGACGGCATCGCGCACCGTCGGTGGTACGGCCGTCGCGGCACCGTCGAGGGCCAACAATTCGGTGACGAAGAAGGGGTTGCCGCCGCTGACCGCGTGCAGCGCAACCGCGTCGACCCGCCGCTGCCCGGCCAGGCGGCGCACCGCATCGGCCGACAGCGGGGCGAGGGTGATGCGCGTCGCATCCTGCAGCGAGCCGAGCAGGCGCCGCAAGGGATGGGTGCGGCCGATTTCGTCGTCGCGGTAGGTACACAACAGCAGCGTGCGCGTGTGCTCGATGCGCCGGCCGAGGTAGGCCAGCAGGTCGAGCGTCGCCTCGTCGGCCCAATGCAGATCCTCGAACACCAGGCAATGCGCGTCCCGGCCCAGTGCGTCGAGCACCGCGGTGAATACTTCGAGGCGCCCGTGGTCGCGGCCGAGGGCCGCCAACACGCCGTCGCCGAGCGCCGTGGCCATGTCGTGCAGGGGGCCGAGCGGGCGCGGCGTGAACATCGGGTCGCAGCCGCCCCACAGTGGCGCGGCCGCCGCACTCGCGTGGTCGGCGAACTCGCGCAGCAAGGCCGTCTTGCCGATGCCGGCCTCGCCGCCGATCAGCGCCACCCGTCCGCGGCTGCCAGCGGCCTGCGTCAGCAGCTGCGACAGTTGGTCGAGCGCTTCCCGGCGTTCAAGCAGCATGGGCGCCGGTCGATCGCGATCGGTGGCTGCTTCAACGTACGCGCAGGCCGGGCACGGCACCCGGCCACGGCTCGAGCACGTACAGCCCGGGTGGGCCTTCTCGTCGGCGTGGCTGGCGGCCAGCACCATGCCTTCGCTGACGCCGAACTTCATCTTGCGCGGCGCCAGGTTGGCGACCACACGGTGAGCTTGCCGACCAGGTCTGCCGGCTGGTAGGCGCGACTTGATGCCGGAGAAGACGTTGCGCGTGCGGCCTTCGCCGACGTCGAGCGTCAGGCGCAGCAGCTTGGTCGCAGCCTTCGACCAGCTCGGCAGTTGACGATCTTCGCGATGCGCAGGTCGATCTTGGCGAAGTCGTCGATCTTGATCTCGGCGCGAGCGCCTCGCCGCCGGGCAGCGGGTCGGCTCGGCACGCTGCGGGCGCCTCGAACAGGGCTTCGAGCTGCTTCGCGTCGACACGCTGCATCAGGTGCTTGTAGTCGCCGATGCGTGTGCCGCACCGAGCGCGCGCGCGGCGTCGGTGCCAGTCCAGCGGCGCGCACGTTCAGGAAGGCCTCGACCTGCGCCGCCAGCGCCGGCAGCACCGGCTTGAGGTAGATCGTCAGCACGCGGAAAGCCTCGATGCACATCGCTGCACACATCGTGCAGCGGCGGCGTCCATGCCCGGCTTCTTGGCCAGCTCCCAGGGCTTGTTCCGGTCGACGTACTCGTTGACGCGGTCGGCCAGCAGCATGATCTCGCGCAGCGCCTTGCCGAACTCGCGCTCCTCGTACAGCTCGCGCACCGTGCCGCTGGCCGCGCGCAGGCCGTCGAGCAGCGCGCGGCCCTCGACGCCGAGGTCGGCCTGACAGCCGGCCGCCGAAGCGCTTGGCCAGGAAGCCCGCCGCGCGGCTGGCGATGTTGACGTACTTGCCGATCAGGTCGCTGTTGACGCGCGCGACGAAGTCGTCGGGGTTGAAGTCGATGTCCTCGACCTTGGCGTTGAGCTTGGCCGCGATGTAGTAGCGCAGCCATTCGGGGTTCATGCCGAGCTGCCAGGTAGCGCAGCGGGACGATGCCGGTGCCGCGGCTCTTGCTCATCTTCTCGCCGCCGCACGCGTGATGAAGCCGTGCACGTAGACCTGGTCGGGCGTCTTGCGGCCGCTGAGAAGTGCAGCATCGCCGGCCAGAACAGCGTGTGGAAGTAGACGATGTCCTTGCCGATGAAGTGCACCTGCTCGACCGTCCGGGTCGGCCATGAAGTCGTCGAAGTCGATGGCTCGCCGCGGCTCTGGCGCCTGCCCTTGTCGAAGTAGTTCTTCAGCGACGCCAGGTAGCCGACCGGCGCGTCGAGCCAGACGTAGAAGTACTTGCCCGGCGCGTCGGGGATCTCGATGCCGAAGTAGGGCGCGTCGCGGCTGATGTCCCAGTCGGCCAGGCCGACATGGCCGCGCTCGTCGGTCGCGAACCATTCGCTGGATCTTGTTCAGCACCTCGGGCTGCAGGCGGCCCGTCCTGGCGTCCAGCTGCTTGCAGGAAGTCGACGCAGCGCGGGTCGCGACAGCTTGAAGAAGTAGTGCTCGCTGACTCTTGCAGCACCGGCGTCGCGCCGCGTCAGCGTCGAGTACGGGTTCTTCAGGTCGGTGGGCGCGTAGACCGCGCCGCAGACCTCGCAGTTGTCGCCGTACTGGTCCTTCGCGCCGCACTTCGGGCATTCGCCCTTGATGTAGCGGTCGGGCAGGAACATGCCCTTCACCGGGTCGAAGAACTGCTCGATGGTGCGCGTCGGCGATCAGGCCGCTGCTTGCTGCAGCGCGCGGTAGATGTCCTGCGCCAGCTCGTGGTTCTCGGGCCCGTCGGTCGAGTGCCAGTTGTCGAAGCGGATGTGGAAGCCGTCGAGGTACTGCTTGCGCCCGGCGGCGATGCTCGGCGACGAAGGCCTGCGGCGTCTTGCCCGGCCTTCTCGGCCGCGATCATGATCGGCGCGCCATGCGCGTCGTCGGCGCAGACGAAGTGCACCTCGTGGCCCTGCATGCGCTGGAAGCGCACCCAGATGTCGGCCTGGATGTACTCCATGATGTGGCCGATGTGGAACGGCGCGTTGGCGTAGGGCAGGGCGGTGGTGACGAAGAGCTTGCGCGGTGCGGGCATGGGGGATTCCAGACAGGCGCGCAGCGCGGGCATCTGAGCACCTGCGCATGCCGTGCCAACTGCACACTCCACCGCAACAGGAATCGAGCCCATGCCGACTCCGAATCCGCTGTCTCCGACGCCTTGCAGGCCGTCATCGATCCCAACACCGGCAAGGACTTCGTCTCGACCAAGCAGCTGAAGAACCTGCAGGTCGACGGCGGCGACGTCTCGTTCGACGTCGAACTCGGCTATCCGGCCAAGAGCCAGATCGCCGGCGCTGCGCAAGGCGCTGATCGCGGCCGCGCGCAGCGCGTGCCCGGCGTCGCCAACGTCAGCGTCAACCTGACGCAGCAAGATCATCGCCGCACGCGGTGCAGCGCGGCGTGCAGCTGCTGCCCAAGGTGAAGAACATCGTCGCGGTGGCGTCGGGCAAGGGCGGCGTGGGCAAGAGCACCACGGCCGTCAACCTGGCGCTGGCGCTGGCCGCCGAAGGCGCCACGGTCGGCATGCTCGATGCCGACATCTACGGCCCGAGCCAGCCGATGATGATGGGCATCGAGGGCCGGCCCGAAAGCGTCGACGGCAAGACCATGGAGCCGATGGAGAACTACGGCGTGCAGGTGATGTCGATCGGCTTTCTGGTCGACGCCGACGAAGCCGATGATCTGGCGCGGCCCGATGGCCACGCAGGCGCTGGAGCAGTTGCTGCGCCAGACCAACTGGGACGAGCTCGACTACCTGATCGTCGACATGCCGCCGGGCACCGGCGACATCCAGCTGACGCTGTCGCAGCGCGTGCCGCTGACCGGCGCGGTGATCGTCACCACGCCGCAGGACATCGCGCTGCTCGACGCCAAGAAGGGCATCAAGATGTTCGAGAAGGTCGGCGTGCCGATCCTCGGCATCGTCGAGAACATGGCGGTGCACGTGTGCGCGAACTGCGGCCATGTCGAGCACATCTTCGGCGCCGACGGCGGCAAGAAGATGGCCGGCCGAGTACGGCATGGACTACCTCGGCGCGCTGCCGCTGAACATGTCGATCCGCGAGCAGGCCGACGGCGGCCAGCCCACGCGTGGTAGCCGACCCCGATGGCGAGATCGCCGCGCATCTACAAGACCGTGGCGCGCCAGGTGGCGGTGAAGATCGCCGCCAAGGCCAAGGACTTCAGCTCGAAGTTCCCGACGATCTCGATTTCAAAGACGACGTGAGGTATTGAGATGGATCGCCCGTCGATCCGCGTCGCGGTGGTCATCGAGCGCGAGAAGGCGCCGAACCAGTGGGAGGACTGGCGCTATCGCGTCGCCGAGGTGGTGCTCGACGATGGCGAATTCGGTGCCCTGCCGAAAACCCTGCGCGACGACGGCAAGTTCGCCCGCGTCCTGCATCCTGGACTGTCCGTCAGTCTGCACGCCGACGAGGCCGAGGGCTATCACCTCAACCTCAGCACTGGCACGCCGGTGTGGTTCGTGATGTGGCGCGTGGCCGACGACGATGCCTCGGCGGCGCGGCCCGAACTGGTCACGCTGTCGTACAACGAAGCCGGCCGCCTGCTCGACGCGCAGGAGCGGGTCGACAACGTGCCGCTGTCAGCGCAAGTACGCGAGTGGCTCACGGCCTTCGCCCAGGAACACTACAAGCCCGAGCCCAAGCAACGCAAGCGGCCGGCCTCGTTCCAGCGCCCGGCAGGATCGGCGATGAGCGACGCGCCCGACGGCTTCCTTTCGCGCTGGTCGCAGCGCAAGGCCACGCTGCGCAAGGGCGAACTGCCCGCCGACCCGCCGCTGCCGGCCGTCCCTTCGACAAATTCGGGGCAACCGGATTCGGGCGCCGTGTCCGCCGAAACGGCACCAACCACCACCGTTCGGGCTGAGCCTGTCGAAGCCCCGCGCCCGCCGACGCTCGACGACGTGGCCGCGCTCGGCCGCAACTCCGACTTCCGCCGTTTCGTCGCTGCCGATGCGACGCCCGAGGTCAAGAACGCGGCGATGAGAAAGCTGTTCAGCGACCCGCACTTCAATGTGATGGACGGGCTGGACACCTACATCGACGACTACGGCAAGCCCGACCCGATTCCCGCGTCGATGCTGCGCCGGATGGTGCAGTCGCAAGCGCTGGGCCTGTTTGCCGACGAAGAGAAGGCCGCAGTCGACGACGGTGCCGCACGGGCGACCCCGGATGGCACGGGCGACGGCAGCGCGGCACAGTCACCTCCCGCAACCTCCAACACCTTGGACGATGACCACAACGCTGCTCTGCGACTGCAACCACTCGATGCCGCTGGACCGCCCGGCGATCCAGGCGGCGCTGGCCAAGACGCCGGGCGCGAGCGCTGACGGCGTCGCGGCTGCGCACACATTGCTGTGCCGGCGCGAAGCCGGCGCATTCCAGCGCGCAGCCAAGGCCGGCGACGAACTGCTGGTGGCCTGCACCCAGGAGTCGCGGCTGTTCCTCGAGCTCAATGCGCAGACCGAAGGCGCGCCCGGCGTGCAGGAGCGGCCAATCCGCTTCGTCAACATTCGCGAGACCGGCGGCTGGTCGAAGGACGCCAAGGCCGCGACGCCCAAGCTCGCGGCCCTGATTGCGGTGGCGCAACTGCCGCCGGCCGACCCCGTGGCCACGGTCACCTACCGCAGCGGCGGGCGCTGCCTGGTGATCGGCGGCGCTGCCGCGGCCGAGCGCGCGGCGACGATGCTGGGCGACGAGCTCGACGTCAGCCTGCTCGTCGACGCCGGCGACGGCGCGGGCGGTGCGCTCGGCCAGGGCCACGACCGCGCCGTGCACAGCGGCCGGCTGACCGAATTGCGCGGCTGGCTCGGAGCGTTCGAGGCCCGCTGGACGACCGACAACCCGATCGATCTGGACCTGTGCACGCGCTGCAACGCCTGCGTCGCGGTCTGCCCCGAGGGCGCGATCGACTTCAGCTACCGATCGACCTGACGCGTTGCAAGAGCCACCGCGACTGCGTGCGTGGCCTGCGACGCGGCCGGCGCGATCGACTTCGAGCGCGCCGCGCAAGCCACCACCGAAACCTTCGACCTCGTGCTCGACCTGCGCGCGCAGCCCGCATTCGCGATGCACCAGCCGCCGCAGGGCTACTTCCACGTCGGCAGCGACGGCGCCAAGTTGTTCGACGCCGTACTGCAGTTGCGCGAGCGCGGTCGGTGAATTCGAGAAGCCCAAGTTCTTCCACTACAAGCCCAAGTTGTGCGCGCACAGCCGCAACGAGCAGATCGGTTGCACGGCCTGCATCGATGTCTGCTCGACGCGCGCGATCCGCAGCGATGCGAGCCTGAAGGGCAAGGGCGGCGGCCGCGTGCGCGCGGCCTCGAAGGTCACGCCGGCCACGCCGCAGCCGGGAGGGCAGGGTGGCGGCATCGTCGTCGAGCCGCACCTGTGCGTGGGCTGCGGGGCGTGCACCACGGTGTGCCCGAGTGGGGCCTTGGCCTACGCCACGCCGGGCACCGTCGACCACGGCAAGCGCCTGCGCACCTTGCTCACGGCCTACCGCAGTGCGGGCGGCGCCGACGCCGCGCTGTTGCTGCACAGCGAAGGCGCCGGTGCCAGGCTGATCGGCGAACTCGGCCGGGCTGCGCGTGTCGACCCGGCGTTGAACGGCGTGCCGGCACGCGTGTTGCCGCAGGCGCTCTGGCACACCGCCAGCACTGGCATTGACCTGTGGCTGGCGGCCGTCGCGCTCGGTGCCAGCCAGGTCTGGGTGCTGCTGACGTCCGAGGAGGCGCCCGAATACCGCCGAGCACTTGCCGAGCAGATGGCGATCGCGCAGGCGATCCTGACCGGGCTGGGCTATCGCGGCGAGCACTTCAAGCTGATCGAGGCCAGGGATGCACGCGACCTGCCCGCGCTCGACCGCGCGCTGCAGTCACCCGCCGCGCAGGGCGTGGCCAGGCCTGCGCCGCTGGCCATGCAGGCCGACAAGCGCGCCACGCTGGAGATGGTGCTCGATCACCTGCTTGCCGCGGCGCCGCAAGCCAATGAATCGATTGCATTGCCCAAGGCGGGTGCGCCCTTCGGCAGCCTGATCGTCGACGGCGGCAAGTGCACGCTGTGCCTGTCCTGCGTCGGCGCCTGCCCCGAGGCCGCTCTGGCCGACAACCCCGACCAGCCGCAACTGCGTTTCATCGAGAAGAACTGCGTGCAGTGCGGCCTGTGCGAGAAGACCTGCCCCGAGGATGCGATCACGCTGGCGCCGCGCCTGTGGCTGGCCGACGGCGGCAAGGCACGCAAGGCGACGCGCGTGCTGCACGAGGCCGAGCCGTATTGCTGCATTCGCTGCGGCAAGCCCTTCGGTACCTTGAAGGCGATCGAGGCCATGACGGCCAAGCTCGGTTCCCACTCGGCGTTCCAGGGCGCCGGCGCCGAGCGGCTGAAGATGTGCGGCGACTGCCGCGTGATCGACATCCACACCAACCCGAACGAATTGAAGATCACGGACCTATGAACCAGCCGCTTTCGTTTGCCACTGCCGACGACGGCGAGGAACTGGCGCGCGCCGAGCTGTACGGCCTGCTGGCACGGCTGTGGATCGCGCCGCCCGACGAACCATTGCTGGCGCAGTTCGGCGTCGCGGTGACCGAAGCGCCGCAGCGTGGCGGCTTTCTCGAAGCGCCATGGCAGTCGCTGGTGGCGGCCATGCGCGCGGCGACGCCAGCCTCTGCCGCGGCCGAGTACGACGCGCTGTTCGGCGGCGTCGGCAAGCCCGAGGTCTTTCTGTACGGCTCGTACTACCTGGCCGGGTTTCTCAACGAGCGCCCATTGGCGCTGTTGCGCACAGACCTGGCTGAACTCGGTCTGACGCGCGAGCAGAGCCGCGGCGAAACCGAAGACCACATCGCCTGCGTGTTCGAGGTCATGCGGTACCTGATCGCCGGCGACGATGCGGCGGTGACCAATCTGGAGCGGCAGCGGCGCTTCTTCCGCGCCCATGTGCAGACCTGGGTCGACAAGCTCGCCGACGCGGTCGACGCGCAGCCGGGTGCCATGCTGTGGCGCGAAGTCGCCTCGTTCACGCGGGCCTTCGTGCAGGTCGAGACACAGGGTTTCGATATGCTGGAATAGCGCGATGAACAAGATTTGCGCCCGTTGCGGTGCCGAGAGTCGCGACGAGGCCAGGATTTGCGTTGGGTGTGGCAGCAGCAACTTCAAACTGTCTTCCAAGTTGCGCCGCCCGCCTCTGGTGGTGCCTTGCCCTGCATGCAAGCGTTTGAACCGGGCCGGCGCCCTTAACTGCATCAAGTGCGGCACGGCGTTGGTCGGCGCCAATGCCATGACCGCACCGGCGCCGCTTCCCGCCGCACCGACCCGCCCAGTCGCGCGCTCGGCCGAACCAGATTCCGAGCGGCAAGTCGGTGAGTCGGTTCCACTGCCCGATTGGGTGCTTGAGCCTGCCACGCCGCGTCGCAGTGGCATCTGGACCGCGGCCACGATGGTGGCGATCGTCGTCGTTGCCGCTGCGGCATGGTTTGTCCTGGGCGGCGATGCATCGGAGCTGGATTCGGACATGGATGAACCGGCGCTGGCCGGGCCGGCGCCTGCCGACCCGCCGGACGCGCCACCGGCCGTCGCAGCCCAGGGTGCGGCGACCGACGAGGCGGCAATCGCCGCGCCCGCCGCTCCGGCGACAGAGGTTTCGTCTGCGCCGGCACCGCTTGCCGCGGGCGGCGCGGCGGCGCCGGCTGCGGCCGAGCAGGCCCGTGCACGGCAGGCGCGGGAGAAGCTCGACCGCGATGCGCGCGCTCGCGCAGCGCAGGAGCAACAACGGATTGCCGACCAGGAACGCGCGCGCCGCGAGGAGCCGGCGGCCGGGCCGCAGGCAGTGGTGACACCGCCGGCAGCGCCGCCACCGGTTGCGCCCGCGCCGCAAGCGGCGCGCCCCGTGCCGCGGCAGACCGTGGGCCAGACCTGTTCGGGCCGCAACATCTTCAGTGAGCAGGTGTGTCAACTGGGTGAGTGCCGCAACCCGGCCAACGCCGGTGACCCGATCTGCATCAGGTTCAAGGAAATCGAGGAGAACAACAATCGGCGTGTCGACCGCTGACCCGAGCAACCGATCCGGCCGGGGTGTGCGCAGTCCCTGAGCCGGGCTGCCGACGTTGCGCCCAGCGGGCACCCCATCGTGATGTGCGTCGACGGTGGTGCCGCGCATGGTTGCGATCGATTCGCATTGCGCGCGAAGTGCCCCCCCGTGTCGGCCGACAAATACAGCAGCGTCCCGTGTACGTTATGAAACTAGGGGCATACCTGATTGCTTCCACATTACGGATTGACCCTAATAGGGGGCAGCCCGCAGCGTTGTGACGCGGGACCAGGAGACATGCATGAGTGATTCCAAATCCAGTGACTTGTCTCGGCGGCGCCTGTTTGCCGGCGCCGGTACGGCAGGTGCCTTGGCCGCCGCCGCGGTGGCGCTGCCCGCGCTCAAGTCCACCAATCCCGCCGTCGTCGTGACGACCAAGCCCGCGCCCGACAAGGGCGGCGGCTACCAGGTCACTCAACACGTGCTCGACTACTACCAGACGACCCGCGTCTGAGCGTCGCGCGCACCGCGCCCGACCTGTCTTGCCATCGCATTCAGGAGCTTTCATGTTGCTCACACGCAAGTCCGCATCACGCCGGCGCAGTTCGTCAGCGCTGGTATCGAGTCTGTCGCGGGGCCTCGGCCGCGCGATCCCGACCATGGACCGCCGCGCCTTCCTGCGCCGCTCGGGCCTGGGTGTCGGCGCCGGCATGGCCGCGTCGCAGCTGGTGCTGGTGAAGAAGGCCAAGGCGGCCGACGCCGCCAGGGCGCCGATGGTGCCAAGAAGATCGACGTCAAGCGCACGGTCTGCGGCCACTGCTCGGTGGGCTGCGCGATCGACGCGGTGGTCGAGAACGGCGTCTGGGTGCGCCAGGAGCCGGTGTTCGACTCGCCGATCAACCTCGGCGCGCATTGCGCCAAGGGCGCCGCGGTGCGCGAGAACGGCCACGGCGAATACCGCCTGCGTACCCGATGAAGCTGGTCGACGGCAAGTACCAGCGCATCAGCTGGGACCAGGCGCTTGACGAGATCAGCGCCAAGATGCTCGAGCTTGCGCAAGCACAGCGGCCCCGATTCGATCTTCGTCGTCGGCTCGTCCAAGCACAACAACGAGCAGGCCTACCTGCTGCGCAAGTGGATGAGTTCTGGGGCAGCAACAACACCGACCACCAGGCGCGCATCTGCCACTCGCACCACGGTGGCCGGCGTGGCCAACACCTGGGGCTACGGCGCGATGACCAATTCGTACAACGACATGCAGAACGCCAAGGCTGCGTTGTACATCGGCAGCAACGCCGCCGAGGCGCACCCGGTGTCGATGCTGCACATGCTGCACGCCAAGGAAACCGGCTGCAAGATGATCGTCGTCGACCCGCGCTTCACGCGCACGGCGGCCAAGGCCGATGAGTACGTGCGCATCCGCTCGGGCACCGACATCCCGTTCCTGTTCGGCGTGCTGTACCACGTGTTCAAGAACGGCTGGGAAGACAAGAAGTACATCGAGGACCGCGTCTACGGCATGGACAAGGTGCGCGAAGACGTGACTGGCCAAGTGGACGCCCGACAAGGTGCGAAGAAGCCTGCGGCGTCGACGAGGCCACCGTGTTCAAGGTGGCCAAGACGATGGCCGAGAACCGGCCGAGCACCATCGTCTGGTGCATGGGCCAGACCCAGCACACGATCGGCAACGCCATGGTGCGCGCCTCGTGCATCCTGCAGCTGGCGCTCGGCAACATCGGCATATCCGGGCGGCGGCGCCAACATCTTCCGCGGCCACGACAACGTGCAGGGCGCCACCGACGTCGGCCCCAACCCCGACTCGCTGCCCGGCTACTACGGCCTGGCCGACGGCGCGTTCAAGCACTTCGCCACGGTCTGGGGCGTCGATTTCGAGTGGATCAAGAAGCAGTACGCGCCCGGCATGATGAACAAGCCGGGCATGACGGTGTCGCGCTGGATCGACGGCGTGCTCGAGAAGAACGAGCTGATCGACCAGGACAGCAACCTGCGCGGCATGTTCTTCTGGGGCCATGCGCCCAACTCGCAGATCGCGCGGTCTGGAGATGAAGCGCGCGATGGACAAGCTCGATCTGCTGGTGGTGATCGATCCCGTTCCCGTCGGCCACCGCGGCGATGGCGGCGATGCCCGGCAAGCCCGAGGACACGCAACCCGAACCGCGCGGTGTACCTGCTGCCGGCCTGCACGCAGTTCGAGACCAGCGGCTCGGTCACGGCGAGCAACCGCTCGATCCAGTGGCGCGAGCAGGTCATCGAGCCGCTGTGGGAGAGCCGCAGCGACCACATGATCATGTACCAGCTGGCGCAGAAGCTCGGCTTCGACAAGGAGCTGGTCGAAGAACTACAAGATGCAGAAGGTCAAGGGCATGGACGAGCCCGTGCCCGAGGACATCCTGCGCGAGATCAACAAGTGCGTCTGGACCATCGGCTACACGGGCCAGAGCCCGGAGCGGCTGAAGGCGCACATGCGCAACATGAACGTCTTCGACGTCAAGACGCTGCAAGGCCAAGGGCGGCATCGACAAGGAGACCGGCTACAAGCTCGACGGCGACTACTTCGGCCTGCCGTGGCCCTGCTACGGCACGCCCGAGATCAAGCACCCGGGCTCGCCCAATCTGTACGACACCTCGCAAGCACGTGATGGACGGCGGCGGCAACTTCCGCGCCAACTTCGGTGTCGAGCGCGACGGCGTCAACCTGCTGGCCGACGACGGCTCGCACAGCAAGGGCGCCGACCTCACCACCGGCTACCCCGAGTTCGACCACCTGCTGCTGAAGAAGCTCGGCTGGTGGGACGACCTGACCGAGGCCGAAAAGAAGGCGGCCGAAGGCAAGAACTGGAAGACCGACCTGTCGGGCGGCATCATCCGCGTGGCGATGACGCCACGGCTGCCATCCGTTCGGCAATGCCAAGGCGCGCGCGGTGGTCTGGAACTTCCCCGATCGCGATGCCGCAGCACCGCGAGCCGCTGTACAGCGACGCGGCCCGACCTGGTGGCCAAGTACCCGACGCACGACGACAAGAAGGCGTTCTGGCGCCTGCCCACGCTGTACAAGACGGTGCAGGAGAAGAACAAGGACATCGGCAAGACCTTCCCGCTGATCATGACCAGCGGTCGCCTGGTCGAGTACGAGGGCGGCGGCGAGGAGACGCGCTCCAACCCCTGGCTGGCCGAGTTGCAGCAGGAGATGTTCGTCGAGATCAACCCGAAGGCCGCCAACGACCGCGGCATCCGCAACGGCGAGTACGTCTGGGTCAAGACGCCGCCGATGCAGGCGCTGCCCGAGTTCAAGGGTCTGCGCGTCAAGGCGCTGGTCACCGAGCGCGTGGGGCCCGACACGGTGTTCCTGCCGTTCCACTTCTCGGGCCGCTGGGGCGGCGTCGACCTGGCGCCGTACTACCCCGAGGGCGCAGCGCCGGTGGTGCGCGGCGAGTCGGTCAACACCGCGACGACCTACGGCTACGACAGCGTGACGATGATGCAAGAGACCAAGACCACGGTCTGCCAGATCGAACGAGCCACTGCCTGACGCGTACGGCACGTCAGGAGACTGACATGGCACGAATGAAGTTCATCTGCGACGCCGAGCGCTGCATCGAATGCAACGGCTGCGTCACCGCCTGCAAGGCCGAACACGACGTGCCGTGGGGCGTCAACCGCCGCCGCGTGGTCACGCTCAACGACGGCGTGCCCGGCGAGAAGAGCATCTCGGTGGCCTGCATGCACTGCAGCGACGCGCCGTGCATGGCGGTGTGCCCGGTCGACTGCTTCTACCGCACCGACGAAGGCGTGGTGCTGCACGACAAGGACGTCTGCATCGGCTGCGGCTACTGCTCCTACGCCTGCCCGTTCGGCGCGCCGCAGTTCCCGACCAACGGCACCTTCGGCCTGCGCGGCAAGATGGACAAGTGCACCTTCTGCGCCGGCGGCCCCGAGGCCAACGGCAGCGAGGCCGAGTTCGAGAAGTACGGCCGCAACCGGCTGGCCGAAGGCAAGCTGCCGGCCTGCGCCGAGATGTGCTCGACCAAGGCGCTGCTGGGTGGCGACGGCGACGTGGTGGCCGACATCTTCCGCAACCGCGTGCTGATGCGCGGCAAGGGCAGCGAAGTCTGGGGTTGGGGCACGGCCTACGGCAAGCCGCCAGGCGGCGCAGCGGCCAAGCCGGAGGGCAAGAAGTCATGATGCGCAGCACGATCGCTGTGTGGCGATGATGGCCATCTGCGCTGACGGCCTGCGGCGAGAAGCCGCAGACCGCCGGGACGGCGAAGAAGGCCGACGCGCCGGCCTGGGCCGGTCCACCAGCAGCGGCTATGTGGCCGAGGCTGGAAACCGGGCGACAAGGACAGCTGGGAGCCGCAGATGCGGCTCGCGCGCGCAGGGCCAGAACGAATACTCGCGCAGTGCCGCAGCCGCGGCGCCACCCGAGACACCATGAAGCCGCCAGGAGCCACACCATGCACGCGCTGATGCGATCGCTCCTGACGTGCGGCTGGCGCTGGCGCTGGCCGCCGGCGCTGCAGGCGCAGACCGCGACGCCGGCCGAACCCGGTGCGCAAGGCGCCCGCCGGTCCGGACTTCGTCGCGCCGGCCGAGCCCAAGCCCGACGAGACCAATGCCCAGCGCGCGCAAGTCACAGCCCGGCAACAACGCGCCGTTCTGGCGCGCGGTGCGTGAATCGGGCAACGAGCAGGGCTACAGCAGCCTGCCCGGCGCCGAGGCGGCCACGCTGATCCAGCCCTTCGTGCAGTACCCCGGCTCGCGCCTGACCAGCGCCGGTGAGGCCTGGCGCCAGGTGCGCAACCAGTGGATCATTCCTTACGGTGGCGCGCTGCTGCTGATCGTGGCGCGTGGCGATCGCTCTGTTCTACTGGCGCAGAGGGCCCGATGGGCGGCCATGCGGCCGACACCGGGCGCATGATCGAGCGCTTCACCTACTTCGAGCGCGCCGCGCACTGGAGCGTGGCGATCGCTTTCGTCGTGCTGGCGGTGTCGGGCCTGGTGATGGCGTTCGGCAAGTTCTTCCTGCTGCCGGTCATCGGCGGCACGCTGTTCGGCTGGCTGACCTATGCGCTGAAGACGGCGCACAACTTTGCCGGGCCGCTGTTCGCGGTCGCGCTGCTGATCGTGTTCGTGACCTTCGTGCGCGACAACCTGCCGCGCAGCGCCGACATCAAGTGGCTGGCCAAGGGCGGCGGCATGCTTCGGCGGCGCACGAGGTGCCCTCGCACCGCTTCAACGCCGGCGAGAAGATCGTCTTCTGGGGCGGCGTGTTCCTGCTCGGCCTGACTGTCGTCGGCTCGGGCCTGGTGCTCGACAAGCTGGTGCCGGGCATGGCTGTATCTGCGCGGCGACATGCAGATCGCGCACATGATCCACGCCGCGGCGTCGGTGCTGATGATGGCCATGTTCTGCGGCCACATCTACCTCGGCACGATCGGCATGAAGGGCGCCTACGACGGCATGCGCACCGGTTATGTCGACGAAGCCTGGGCCCAGGAGCACCACGGGCTCTGGTACGACGACATCCGGGCCGGCAAGATCCCGGCGCAGCGCACGCCATCGACGCCGCCGCCACTGGCCGGCCAGAAGACCTGAGGAGGGCGCATGAAGCGTTTGATCACCCTGTCCATCGGACTGTTGTTGGGCGTTGTCGCGGCAGGCTCGGCGCTCGCCAAGCTGCCGGCGCCGGCGCTGTCCGACGAGGCCAAGGCCAAGGCCGCCGAGGCCGCCGCGAAGACGGCGCATGGCAACAAGGTGGCTGACTTCCAGCTGTGCAAGTCGATGGACCGATCGGCAGCACGCTACCTTGCAGAGGCGAAGAAGGCCGGCAAGGACACCAAGGCCGCGACGCCCACGCCGCCCTGCGCCGATCCCGGGGCTTTCGTATATCCGCCGCCCGCGGCTGGCGCCGCGCCGGCCGCAGCCGCACCCGCCGCCGCGGCGGCGCCGGCCGGCAAAGCCCCAGCCAAGAAGAGCTGAGGGCAGAGCGGTTATAACGGCAGCGTCGGCGCGCCGCGCGCGCCCTCGCCCCGACCAACCGCATGTTGCTGCCTCTGCCTGAAACACCCACTGCGCGGCTCCTGCCGCGGCTGACACGAGCCCAGGTCGCGCTGACCCGCGAGGTCGAGGTGCTCGACGAGTTCGGCCAGCGTCGCACGATCGAGATTCCCGCCGAGCGGCCGCTGACGCTGTTCGTCGACAAGCGCGAGCTGGTCACGCTGATGACGCTGGGCGCCGCGCCGGAGCTGCTGGCGCTCGGCTACCTGCGCAATCAGCGCCTGGTCGATGCGGTCGACGACGTCGAGTCGATCACGGTCGACTGGGACGGTCGAGGCTGCCGCGGTCAAGACCCGTCGCGGTGCGACGCAGCAATCGATCGCAGGACCGCACCTCGCGCGTCGTCACCACCGGCTGCGGTCAGGGCACGATGTTCGGCGACCTGATGGACGAACTCGATGCGACCCAGCTGCCTCGGCCGCGACGGCGCGCATCCAGCCAGTCGACGTTGCACCAGCTCAGAGGCGATGCGCAAGACCGACAGCGTGCACCGGCAAGCGCCGGCTCGGTGCACGGCTGCGCGCTGTTTCGCGGCACCGAGATGCTAATGTTCGTCGAGGACGTCGGCCGCCACAACGCCATCGACACCATCGCCGGCTGGATGTGGATGCACGGCGACGCCGCGCTGGGGCAGGGCGCCGACAAGGTCTTCTATACCACCGGCCGCCTGACCAGCGAGATGGTGATGAAGTCGGCGCAGATCGGCGTGCCGATCGTCGTCTCGCGCAACGGCGTCACGCAGATGGGCTACGAACTGGCGGTCAAGCTCGGCATGACCTTGTTCGGCCGTGCCAGCCACCGCCACTTCATCTGCTACAGCGGCTTCGATCGCTTCGACGCCGATCCCGAACCGGAGCGCTCGCAGGTGCGCGTGGTGAGCGCCTGAGCGAGCCGGCGCGTGCGCGGCTCAGCGCATTGCGGGGGTATGCAGGTCGCGCAGATGCGTCGGGCCGACACGGCGCTCGATCTCGGCCAGCAGGGTCTTGCCCCAGCCGAGCGCGAACAAGGCCTCGCCGGTGACGAACATCGGGCCGACAAGCAGGCCGACGAATGTCGTCGACGAAGGCCGGCTTTCTTGCCCTCGTAATAGTGGCCGACGAACTGGATCGACCCAGCCGACGACGAAGGTGCCCACGCCCCAGGCCAGCCAGGCCGCGATCTGGCAGCGCGCCAGCGGCATGGCCGCCAGGATCAAGGCCAGCGTTGACCAGCGCTCACGGCCACGACCGAGCGCGAGGTTGCCGCGCGTCAGGTACCACACGGCGAAGCGGCCCAAAGCACGATGGCCGGCGCTGAGCGGGCCAGCCCGCGACCGCGATCTACGGCCGCGCCAGCAGGATGCCGACCGCGAACACGATCAGCGGAATGCCGACGAAGTGGGTCGCGATGTTGCGGCGGTCGCGGTGGTAGGCCGCGTACTTCGTCATCAGTTCGGTCGCAGTGCTCATGGCGGTCTCCGTGCGGACAAGCGTGTCGCGATATTAGCGCGGCACGGCCGGCCCCGCGGCGGCCGTGGCGTCGTGCCTACAATCGTTGCCGAATGCCTCACGCGCGCCCTGCCCGCATCCCTCGCGGTGCAACGCCGGTTTCGTGGGCCAACCTTGCGGAAGCGACATGAGCATCAAGAGCGACAAGTGGATCCGCCGCATGGCCGAGCAGCACGGCATGATCGAGCCCTTCGAGCCGGGCCAGGTGCGCCAGAACGGCCGACGGCCAGCAAGCATCGTCAGCTACGGCACCTCGCAGCTACGGCTACGACATCCGCTGCGCGCCCGAGTTCAAGGTCTTCACCAACATCTACAGCACGGTGGTCGACCCGAAGAACTTCGACGAGAAGAGCTTCGTCGACATCAACGCCGACGTCTGCGTCATCCCGCCCAACAGCTTTGCGCTGGCGCGCACGCTCGAGTACTTTCGCATCCCGCGCAACGTGCTGACGATCTGCCTGGGCAAGAGCACCTATGCGCGCTGCGGCATCATCGTCAACGTCACGCCGTTCGAGCCCGAGTGGGAAGGCTACGTGACGCTGGAGTTCAGCAACACCACGCCGCTGCCGGCCAAGATCTACGCCGGCGAGGGCTGCGCCCAGGTGCTGTTCTTCGAGAGCGACGAGGTCTGCGAGACCAGCTACAAGGACCGCGGCGGCAAGTACCAGGGCCAGCGCGGCGTGACGTTGCCCAAGACCTGACGACGGCGCCAGGCGTCAATCTGGGCGCCGCGCCGATCGATGCGGATCCTCGCGGCGTGGTCCGTACCAAAGCTCCATCCCCTGCCGCTGCCGGATAGCCTGCGGACCGCGCAATGCAAAGCCGGCCAGCATGACCAGGATTTCCAGGCCGGAGTAGGTGCGCAACTTGCGCCCCGAGGTGGTGACGGCCTGGCGCAGGACCACGAACGGTCCCTGGCGCTGCAGGGCCCGGCTGATGACCAGTTCCTCGGCACCGAAGTAGCGCTCATCGAAGCCACCGACGGCCTCGAATGCCGCGCGGGTGCAAAACAGATAACAACCGGCGGCCAGTCGTGCGCTGCGAAAGGCGCGTACGAACAGTGGCAGAAACAGCCGTGCATACAACGGCACGCTGCCGTCGAAGGCCAGCGCTGCGCCGCCGCCCGCCGCGCCGCCGCGCAGCGCGTGCACTGCGGCGCGTACCACCGCTTCGTCGATCAACGTGTCGGCGTCGACGAAGACCAGCCATTCGCCTTGCGCCACGCGCGCACCCGCATTGCGCGTCGCCGCGATCTGCCGGTGCCCAACGCTGATCACCCGCGCACGGTGCTGTTGCGCAACCAGTACCGTGCCGTCGGTCGAGCCGTCATCGGCG
Organism: uncultured beta proteobacterium; assembly: GCA_963779435.1. Classification (GTDB taxonomy): domain Bacteria; phylum Pseudomonadota; class Gammaproteobacteria; order Burkholderiales; family Burkholderiaceae_C; genus CADEEN01. Next base: position 29,574 of record CAVZYL010000016.1, read on the forward strand.
ACGATCACCTCGTAGGGTTCACCCACCGCGTCGGCAGCCGCATGCAATGCGATGAGGGTCGCGCCGAGCAGTTGTTCCTCGTTGTAGGCGGGAACGATGAACGAGATCATTGGGCGCCGGCAGTCCGCGGCAGCAAGCACCCGGCGGATATCACGTGCCGCCCGCCGCGTCAGTCGTGCTGCGGCACCGCAGCCGGGTGCAACATGAGGCGGTCGGTGTAGGCGATCGCCATCGCCGACAGCAGGAAGGTCATGTGGATCGCGGTTTGCGCGATCAGCACCTTGTCGGTGTAATTGGCGGCGTTGATGAACGTCTTGAGCAAGTGGATCGAGCTGATGCCGATGATCGCCGTGGCCAACTTGACCTTCAGCACCGACGCATTGACATGGCTCAACCACTCGGGCTGGTCGGGATGGCCTTCGAGATTCATGCGCGAGATGAAGGTTTCGTAACCGCCGACGATGACCATGATCAACAGGTTGCTGATCATCACGACGTCGATCAATGCCAGCACGACCAGCATGATGATCGTCTCGTTGAGCACCAGCGCGTCGCCAAAGTAGCCGATGCGCTTGGCCAGCAGCGCGGTCGCCACCTGGTCGCCAAACGCGGCTTCGAGCAGGTGCCAGAGTTCGAGCAGGAAGTGCCAGACGTAGACTCCCTGCGCCGCGATCAGGCCCAGATACAACGGTAGCTGAAGCCAGCGGCTCATGAAGATGAGCTTGGGCAGGGTGCGCATCTCGGGCGTCAGGGCGTCGGGGCGTCGGGTCATTTCGGCTGCGAGCGGGGTTGTTGCGGCCGCGGATTGTAGGCAGGCTGGTCGCAGCACCGGATTTGCGGCAGAGTAAGGGCCCGGTCAGCGCGCGGCCCTAACTTGTCGCGAAGATCAATCCCGACCCCGCAGGAGACAAGCATGAGCACCCAACCCAGCCTTTACCCGCCGCCCGCCGCCTTGACCGCCTCGGCCAATGTCGCGGGGCCCGCGGCCTTCGACAAATTGGTGGCCGAAGCCGACGCCGACTACGAGGGCTACTGGTCGCGCCTGGCGCGCGAGTTCGTAAGTTGGAAGAAGCCATTCACCAAGGGCCTGAACCGCGACAACGCACCATTCTTCAAGTGGTTCGAAGACGGCACGCTGAACGTCTCTTACAACTGCCTGGATCGCAATGTCGAGAGCGGCCTGGGCGACAAGGTGGCGATCATCTTCGAGGCCGACGACGGCGCCGTGACCAAGGTCACCTACCGCCAGCTCCTGGGCCGCGTCTGCCAGTTCGCCAATGCACTGAAGGCGCGCGGCGTCAAGAAGGGTGACCGGGTCGTGATCTACATGTCGATGAGCGTCGAGGGTGTCGTGGCGATGCAGGCCTGCGCGCGCATCGGTGCCATCCACTCGGTGGTCTTCGGCGGCTTCTCGGCGCAGTCGGTGCGTGACCGCATCCAGGACGCCGGTGCGGTGATGGTTATCACCGCCGACGAGCAATTGCGCGGCGGCAAGCAGTTGCCGCTGAAGGCCATCGTCGACGAGGCCATCGCGCTGGGCGGCTGCGATACCGTCAAGGACGTGATCGTCTACAAGCGCACGGGCGGCACCATCCCCTGGAATGCGGCGCGCGACCACTGGCTGCACGAAGACGCCAAGGCGCAGTCAGAGACCTGCGAGCCCGAGTGGGTCGGCGCCGAGCACCCGCTGTTCCTGCTCTACACCTCGGGCTCGACCGGCAAGCCCAAGGGCGTGCAGCACAGCACCGGCGGCTACCTGCTGCACGCGGCGCTGACGACGAAGTGGACCTTCGATCTGAAGGCCGACGATGTCTTCTGGTGCACCGCCGACATCGGCTGGGTCACCGGCCACACCTACATCGCCTACGGCCCGCTGGCGCTCGGCGGCACCGAGATCGTGTTCGAGGGCGTGCCGACCTATCCCGACGGCGGGCGCTTCTGGAAGACGATCGAGAAGCACAAGGTCTCGATCTTCTACACCGCGCCGACGGCGATCCGCGCGCTGATCAAGACCGCCGAGGCCAACGAGGCGGTGCACCCGAAGCGCTACGACCTGAGCAGCCTGCGCATCCTCGGCACGGTCGGCGAGCCGATCAACCCGGCGGCGTGGGAGTGGTACCACAAGCACGTCGGCGGCGGCCGCTGCCCGATCGTCGACACCTTCTGGCAGACCGAGACCGGCGGCCACATGATCACGCCGCTGCCCGGCGCGACGCCGCTGGTGCCGGGTTCGTGCACGCTGCCGTTCCCGGGCATCGACGCCGCGGTCGTCGACGAGACCGGCAACGACGTGCCCAACGGGCAGGGCGGCATCCTGGTCATCAAGAAGCCCTGGCCGAGCATGATCCGCACCATCTGGGGCGACCCCGAGCGCTTCAAGAAGAGCTACTACCCGCCCGAACTCAAGGGCAATACTACCTGGCCGGCGACGGCGCGATCCGCGACGCGAAGACCGGCTACTTCACGATCACCGGCCGCATCGACGACGTGCTCAACGTCAGCGGCCACCGCATGGGCACGATGGAGATCGAATCGGCGCTGGTCGTCGCACACCGAACTGGTCGCCGAGGCCGCGGTCGTCGGCCGGCCCGACGACACGACCGGCGAGGCGATCTGCGCCTTCGTCGTGCTGAAGCGCGCCGCGCCCGACCGGCGACGAGGCCAAGGCGATCGCCAACGAGCTGCGCAACTGGGTCGCCAAGGAGATCGGCCCGATCGCCAAGCCGAAGGACATCCGCTTCGGCGACAACCTGCCCAAGACGCGCAGCGGCAAGATCATGCGCCGCCTGCTGCGCTCGGTCGCCAAGGGCGAGACGATCACGCAGGACACGTCGACGCTGGAGAACCCGGCCATCCTCGAGCAGTTGGCCCAGAGCTTGTAAACCGCGTGTGCCGGCACCCCGTTGGAGATACGATCAAGGCCTGATCGTCGCTCCACAGGAGGTGCCATGCGCCCCACGATCTGCGCCATCGCGGCTGCAATGGCTTTGGTGCTTGCACCTGCCGCGGCGCAGGCCTCCGGTACCGTGCAAGTGTCTTTCGTGCAGCCTGAGAAGTTCGCAGACGTGAAAGATGCGCATGGCGACGGTACGGGCAACTTGCGCGAGCTCAAGCGCTACCTCGAAGCACTGGGCGCACTTCATGTCACAGACGGCCAGACCATGAGCATCGAGGTGCTTGACGTCGATCTGGCAGGTGACATTCGCTACGGCTGGCGTCGCCATGAAGATTTGCGCGTTCTCGATGGGGGCGCCGACTGGCCGCGCATCAAGTTGCGGGCCACGTTGGAGTCGGCCGGTCAATCAGCACGCCGGATCGAGCAGACTATCACCGACATGGCCTACCTCTCTCGCATCCCTCGCTACGGCGAAAGCGAGTCGCTGCGCCATGAAAAGCGCATGCTCGACGAATGGTTCGACGCGCAGTTCGGCAGCGCCGCGGCCAAGTAGGCCGCCCCGCAGCTCAGGCGATGACGTAGGCCGCGGCGGCGGTGGCGATCAGCGTGTCCTGATCACTGACCAGACGCATCTGTGTCGAGCCGATGCGCCCTCCCAGGCGTGCGACCGACGCAGTGGCGATGAACGATGCGCCGATGCCAGGGCGCAGGAAGTCCACGCGCAGATCGATGGTGCTCATCCGGGCGAACCGGTGCATGACCTGCTGTGTCGTTTCGTCGGCATGCTTCTCGCCGATTGCGACCATCAGTGCGAGGCCTCCCATCGCGTCCAGCGTTGCCGAGATCACGCCACCGTGCAGGCGGCCGTACAGGTAATGGCCGACCAACTCGGGTCGCATCGCCAGGCGGATGCGCGGCTCGGGTGCGGACACCGACTCGATCTGCAGTCCAAGCACCTGATTGAAGGTGATGCGACGCTGGAACAGGTCGGCCAGCGCGGCGTCGAGAAGGTCCTGCTCTTGGGCATCGCGGCGCGGGCCAGGGGTGTGCACGGTCATGTCGCGATCGTAGCGGGCGCGGGCCCGGCAGCGGCCCGATTTCTGCGCCACACTCACCGCATGAGCGCCCAAGACGGCCCCGAACGTCACGACCGCCTCGATGCGTTGCGCGGGTTGGCCATCGTCTGGATGGCGTTGTTTCACTTCTGCTTCGACCTGAACTACTTTGGATTGCTCAACCCGAAGCAGAATTTCTACGTCGACCCGTTCTGGACCCAGCAGCGCGTCGCCATCGTCAGCTTGTTCCTGTTCACTGCGGGCTTGGCGCAGGCCGTGACGCTCGAAGCGGCTCAGCCCTGGCCACGCTTCTGGCGGCGCTGGGCCCAGATCGCCGGCTGCGCGGTCTTGGTCTCGGCCGGCTCGGCGCTGATGTTCCCGCGCAGCTGGATCAGCTTTGGCATCTTGCATGGCATCGCCCTGATGTTGATCGTCGCGCGCTGGTCTGCACCACTGCGCGGCTGGCTGTGGCCGCTCGGTCTGCTGCTGCTGTTCTTGCCGCATTGGCTGCAGCACCCCTGGTTCGACACCCGCTGGACGAACTGGATCGGCCTGGTGACAAGAAGGCCCGTCACCGAGGACTACGCGCCGCTGCTGCCCTGGCTGGGTGTCATGCTGTGGGGCCTGGCGGGCGGACGATGGCTGCTCGCGCATCGACGCGGCGTCATTGCCGGGCGCGTGCCGGCCCCATTGCGGCCGTTGGCGGTGCTCGGCCGCTGGGCGCTCACCTTCTACATGGTCCATCAGCCCGTGCTGATCGGTGCCCTGCTGGCTTGGCGCTGGGCCGCAAGCTAGGCGCCGCTGCCATTGGCGTCGGCGATGCGTCCACCGCGGCGCGGCTACCATTGCTGCATGCGACGCGCGCCTGCACCCACCCGCCCGTGAGCGCGCCGGACCACCCCGAGCGCGCAAGCGCCATTGCGGGCCACGCTCTGCCCGTGCGATGAGCAGCCGCATCCTGTTCGGCTTTCACGCCGTGACCGTGCGCCTGAAGACCGCACCCGAATCGGTGCTCGAGGTCCACGTCGAGCCCACGCGACGCGACGCGCGCATGCGCCAGTTCGTCGAGCGCGCGCACGAAGCCGGCGTCAGGCTGGTCGACAGCGACGACGCGCATCTGCACGCAACTGTGCGGCACGCACGCGGCACCAGGGCGTGGTGGCGCGCGTCGACGCCGCTGGCGCAGGCGCCACTCGCTCGACGACGTGCTCGATGCGGTGCACGGCCCGCCGCTGCTGCTGGTGCTCGACGGCGTGACCGATCCGCACAACCTGGGCGCCTGCCTGCGCGTGGCCGACGGCGCCGGCGCCCATGCGGTGGTCGCGCCGAAGGACCATGCGGTGGGCCTCAACGCCACGGTGGCCAAGGTGGCCAGCGGCGCCGCCGAGACCGTGCCCTACCTCATGGTCACCAACCTGGCGCGCACGCTGAACGAGCTGAAGGAGCGCGACATCCGCGTCGTCGGCACCAGCGACGACGCGCCGACGCACGCTGTACGAGGTCGACCTGAGCGGCCCGGTGGCGCTGGTGCTCGGCGCCGAAGGCAAGGGCCTGCGCCAGCTGACGCGCAAGACCTGCGATGAGCTGGTGCGCATCCCGATGCACGGTGCGGTCGAGAGCCTGAACGTTTCGGTCGCCAGCCGGCGTGTGCCTGTACGAGGCGCTGCGCCAGCGGCGGCCGCTTTCGGCGCGGTGACCCGCACTCAGACCCAGCCGAGTGCGCCCACCGCCGCGCCACCCGCGATCAGCCAGACCGGGTTGACCTTCGTCTTCAGCGACAAGGCGAGCGTCGCTGCCACCAGCAACCACGCGCTGGGCAGGCGCACCAGCGGCAAAGCCAGCAGGCTGCCGCTGGTAAGCAGCAAGGCGATCGTGATGGGAGCCATGCCGGCGACGAAGGCACGCACGCCGCGCTGCTCGCGCCGCTTGCTGCCCCAGCGCGAGACTGCCAGCGCCAGGGTCGTGCTCGGGATCAACATGCCGGTCAGTGCGACCACGGCGCCGCCGAGCCCGGCCACGGCATAGCCGACCACCGGCACGAACAACAGATTCGGCCCGGGTGCTGCCTGGGCCAAGGCGATTGCGGCGCTGAACTGGCTGTCGTCCAGCCAGTGGCGCTCGTCGACGATGAAGCGGTGGATGTCGGGTGCGGTCGCCAATGCGCCGCCGATGGCCAGCATCGACATGGACAGGAAGTGCGCGAACAGCGCCCAGCCGTCGGGCCCGGCGAGCGTCATTCGGGCGCTCCACGCGCGCCCGGTGTTTGCGTTGCGCTCATGAGCCCGAGCCGACGCCACGCGATCCAGACTGCAATGCCACCGATACCGAGCACGGCATAGGCCATCGGCCAGCGCAGCCCGCCGACGCTGGTCAGTGTTGCCAGCAGCACCAGCACACTGGGCACACGGCCCAGTGGGTTGTGCGCCAATGTGGGCAACAACTTGCACGCCGTGGCGATGATCAGGCCGGCGGCGACGGCGCCCATGCCGCGCAGCACGCCCGCGACATGGGGTTCGGCAGCGAACTGCCCGTACAGCGCTGCCAGCGCCAGGACGATGGCCAGCGGCAATGCCAGCAGGCCGGCGAGCGCGGCAAAGGCACCCCGCCAGCCAAAGTAGCGGTCACCGATGATCAGCGCCATGTTGACCACGTTGGGCCCGGGCAGGATCTGCCCGATCGACAGGGTCTCGGTGAACTGCTCGCGCGTCAACCATTGCCGGCGCTCGACCAACTCACGTTGCGCCACCGGTAGCACGCCGCCGAAGCCTTGCAGCGCCAGGACGCTGAAGGCACGTAGCAAGTCGGCGGGCGAGCGCGGCGCGGGCCGCCGGTCTGGCACCTCCGGGCTCAAGCGAGTGCCCTGGTCACCGCGCCGCTGCGCGCCGGGCGCGCGTTTGCGCGCCGTGGACCGCCAGTTTCGCTCAACGCATCACCTTCAATGCATCGGGATTGACGATGTTGGTCGGACTCTGGTTGACGAAGTTGACGACGTTGTCGAACGCCGCACCGAAGTACAACTCGTAGTTGTCTTGCTCGACATAACCCAGGTGCGGCGTGCAGATGGCGCTCTCCAGCCGCAGCAGCGGATGACCCTGCAGGATGGGCTCGGTCTCGAAGGTGTCGACTGCGGCCATGCCGGGGCGGCCGCGGTGCAGCCCCGTAACCAGCGCGCCTTCGGCGACCAGCTCTGCGCGTGCCGTGTTGACGAACAGGGCGGTTGGTTTCATGCGCGCGAGATCGTCTGCTGTCACCAGCCCGCGAGTGGCCGGAATGAGTCGCAGGTGCAGCGACAGCACATCGCTGTCTTCGAAGAAGGCCTCGCGCGTGGGCGCCGACTGATATCCGTCGGCGCTCGCCTTCTCGCGCGACGCCTCGCTGCCCCACACGGTCACGTTCATTCCGAAGGCGCGGCCGTAGCCGGCCACACGCTGGCCGATCTTGCCGTAGCCCCATATGCCCAAGGTCTTGCCCTCGAGCTGCATGCCGATGCCGAAGTTGGGCGGCATCGAGGCGGCCTTCAGGCCAGATTGCTGCCACGCGCCATGCTTGAGGTTGCCGATGTACTGCGGCAACCGCCGCATGGCCGTCATGATCAGGGCCCAGGTCAGCTCGGCCGGCGCGACCGGAGAGCCCACGCCTTCGGCCACCGCGATGCCCAGCCGCGTGCAAGCTTCGACGTCGATGTGCGGGCCGACCCGCCCGGTCTGCGCGATCAGCCGCAACTTGGGCAGTTTTTCCAGCAACTGGCGCGGAAAGGACGTGCGCTCGCGAATCAGCACCAGCACTTCGGCGTCGCGCAGGCGGATCGACAACTGGCCGATGCCCTTCACCGTGTTGGTGAAGACCTTTGCGTTGAGGCGATCCAGCTTGGCCGCGCAGCGCAGCTTGCGCACGGCGTCCTGGTAGTCGTCGAGGATGATGATGTTCATGGTGCAGCTCGCACACGCGATTCTGCCTTGAGCGCTACGATGCGGGACGCTTTCACAAGGAGTCACACATGTCGATCACGATGTATTCGGCCAGCGCGCCGGTGTTTATGCGCATGTTTTCCAATTTGCTGGTCTGGCTCGACAAGGCGCAGGCCCACGCCGAGGTGCGCAAGTTCGACGCCAACAACTACGTCGGCCTGCGCCTGGCGCCCGACATGCTGCCGTTCGCGCGCCAGGTCCAGATCGCCAGCGATGGCGCCAAGGGTTGCATGGCGCGCCTGGCCGGTGTCGAGGCGCCGAAGTGGGAAGACAACGAGGTCACGCTGGCCGACCTGCGCGCACGGGTGCAGAAGACGATCGACTATGTGAAGTCGTTCACTGCCGCGCAGATCGACGGCAGCGAGGGTCGTGAAATCACGATCGTGACGCGCAACGGCGAACTGAAGTTCAACGGCGAGGCCTATCTGAAGCACTACGCCATGCCGAACTTCTACTTTCACACCACCACCGCTTACGCACTGTTGCGCCACGCCGGGGTCGAGATCGGCAAGAGCGACTACCTGGGCGGGCGCTGACGCTGCCCGCACCTCAGCGGGCAAGCGTCAGACGCTGCCGTACAGCACTTTGCGTTGCGCCGTGTAGGCCCACCACGGTGCCGGCGCTGGCACCGCGCATGAACTCGGTCACGGCCATGAAGGTATCGAGCACACAGGGATCCTGGCGCTGACCGGTGGCGGCGCACAAGGACTGGTAGAGCACAAAGGGGTCGCGGCCGCGCAGGTCGCGCGGGGTGTGCACACCGATCAGGCGCAGATCGGCGGCCAGCGCCGGGCCGACATTGGGCAGTTGCTCGAGCGCCTGGCAGGCGCCGGCGTGCGGCGCCTTGGGTTGCTTGATGCGCATGCGATCGGCGCGGACTGACTGGGCCACGGCTACATCATCATGGTGTTGCGGATCAGGCCGACGGCCAGCCCTTCGATCTCGAACTGGGTTCGCCCGGCTCGACGACGATGGTCTGGTAGTCAGGGTTTTCGGGGATGCAGTTCGATGCCGTGGCTTGCCGCGCTTGAAGCGCTTGACGGTGACTTCGTCGCCCAGCCGCGCGACGACGATCTGGCCGTTCTTGGCGTCCTTGGTCTTCTGCACCGCCAGCAGGTCGCCGTCCATGATGCCGGCATCGCGCATGGACATGCCGCGCACCTTGAGCAGGTAGTCGGGCCGGCGCTGGAACAGGCTGCTCTCGACGATAGTAGGTCTGGTCGATATGCTCCTGCGCCAGGATCGGCGAGCCGGCGGCGACGCGGCCGATCAGCGGCAACGCGAGTTGCGCCAGGCCGGCAGTGGCAGGGCGAATTGCTTGCCGCGCGACTCGTTGATAGGCGCAAGCGTGTCGGCTTGCAGGCGAATGCCGCGCGAGGTGCCGCTGACCAGCTCGATCACGCCCTTGCGCGCCAGGGCTTGCAGGTGCTCCTCGGCGGCGTTGGCGGACTTGAAAGCCGAGCTCGGTGGCGATCTCGGCGCGGGTGGGCGGAGCGCCGGTGCGTGCGATGGCGCTTTGGATCAGGTCCAGAATCTGCTGCTGGCGGGCGGTGAGCTTGGGAGCGTTCGTTCCATCGGGGCCGCCGTTAATCGAAGCTGGTGTTCATATCCAGTGGCTGTATTTTTAACCAGATTCGCGAAGAATGCAAGTGCCCCAAAGATCGTGATTCTGGGCACCGGCGGCACGATCGCGGGCACCGCCGCCAGACCCGGGCGACGACGTCGGCTACACGGCCGCGCAGATCGGCGATCGACGCAACTGCTGGCTGCCATGCCGGCGCTGGCGCGGATCGCCGGCCGCAGGCCGAGCAGGTGGCCCAGATCGACAGCAAGGACATGGACTTACGCCATCTGGCAGCGCGCTGGCGCAGCGCGCGGACCACCACGCTGGCGCGTGACGAGGTCGCTGGGCGTGGTCGTCACGCACGGCACCGACACGCTC
>CAVZYL010000017.1:0-114810 GCA_963779435.1 uncultured beta proteobacterium
AACGCGGAAGCCGCCATAGCTCTCGCCAACAAGAAATTTTGGCGAAGCCTGCCGCCCCGTGCGTTCGATCCATTTGCGGATGAACACGGCCATTGCCTGGGCATCGCCATCAATCGACCAGAACGTGCGCCGCGGCCCCTCCCCGGATGCGGCGATGCGGCTGTAGCCGGTGCCTGGTGGGTCGACGAAGACGAGATCGGTGAAATCGAGCCAGGTTTCCCGGTTGGGGACCAGCGTCGGCGGCGTCGACGGCTTGATATGATCGAGCGACAAGAGCCACGGCCCCATCGCGCCGAGTTGTAGATAGGCCGAGGACGAACCCGGGCCGCCATTGAACACGAACGTGACCGGCCGCACCGGCTCGGCCTCAGACTTCACATAGGCCACGTATGCGACCTCGGCCTGCAGGCTGCCGTCGCTCGCGTCATAAAGCGGAATGGCACCCGCGGTGGCCTTGAATTGAAACCGCCGGTCCGGAAGTTCGAGATACTGGATCGTGGTGATCTCGCCGGGCAGCCGCGCAGCCTGCGAACGGCGCGCGTCGGAATTTGCCGCCGGGTTTGTGGGGGCTGCGGCCGCGATCGGCGAAGCCGGCGCCAGAGCACCGGGCGGCGGCGCCGGTTGGGCCGTGGCCGCGGGAGCTGCGGGCGGTGCCGTGGCCGCCGGCGCCTGAGCCAGGGTTGCGGAATCACTGAAGACTGCCGTCGCGAGCGCGACGGACAGCACAAGCCAAAGCTGGTTCGTTTTCATGTCGCCTGTTTGGGCTTCCTTGCCGGCGGCTTTTGGGCCGGCGTTTGTGGCGCCCCCTCGACGCGCTCGACCGAGACCAGTCGGCCCGAGACGAAACGATATATACCAGCATGGACGCCGGCTTTGTACTCCAAGGTCACGGCCCGATCGCCGCGCTCATTGGCGCCGATCTGCACGTCCTGCGGGGCCCCGGCGGCCCCGACTAGGTCGCATTCGGTCATCTTCAAAACGATCGGGCGCCCGGAGAGCTGCGCGGCGGGCGTCGCACCCTGCGTGCCTTGGCCGCCTCCCGCCACGTCGGGCGCTTGCGCCGGCGCGGCGGCGGCCGGACAACGGCCGGACGCGTCCACCAAATCTTGCGGCCCGATCGGGCCCTGGGCCTGCTCGCGCTTCTGAAATTCGTTGAAATTCGGCGTCACGAAGACGCTGCTGTCGACTTTCGGCAGGCTGACTTGACCGAGATCAGGGCCGGAACAGGCAGCGAGCACCGCGGCCAAGGCCAGCGGCAAAGCCACTAGCACCGGCCGGCCCGCGCCGCGCAAATCGTTTCCCAGTCGCATGTGATCCAGACCACCCCATTCAGATTGAAGGCTGATTTTGCGTCACCAAGATGGCAAGGCACCGTACGCTTGGGCGCTGACCCGCGTCGTCGAGACGCATTTAGCCCTTGCGCTGCCACCGCCCGCGTTCGTCGGTCTGCCAATAGGTCACGTCGAACCCCTGCGCCTTTGCCGCGGTCCAGCGCTCGCGCGCGGCCGCGACGGCCTCTGGATCACCGCCGTCGAACAGAAGCACCAAGCGCTGGTAGGACGCGGCATCCGCCGGAACCGGCGCGCCGTCGATCAGGAAACGCACGCTCGCGCCGTTGGGGTTGTGCTCGCGCACCGTGAGCACGACCGGCTGCTCGGCCGCGGTCGCCTCCCGATCGGTTGCATGCGGCAGGAAGCTGTCGTCACTGAAGGTCCACAAATGCGCATCGAGCGCGTCGACACGATCCTCCGAGGACGGCCTGCACCACCGCACGCCAGCCGCGCTCGAGCGAGCGCTCGAGCAGGTTCGGCAGCACCTTCTCGATCGGCTGTTCTTGCAAGTGGTAGAACAGGACCTCGGTCATGCGTCTAGGCGTTAGTGCTCGTAATAATCCGACACCAGCCGGTCGAGCAGGCGCACGCCCCAGCCCGATCCCCAGCTTTTGTTGATATCCGTTTGCGGCGAGCCCATCGCGGTGCCGGCGATGTCCAGATGCGCCCAATGGGTCTTGCCGACGAAGCGTTGCAACAACTGAGCGGCGGTGATCGAGCCGCCGAAGCGGCCGCCGGTATTCTTCATGTCGGCAAATTTGGAATCGATCATCTTGTCGTATTCGGGCCCGAGCGGCATCCGCCAGACCCGCTCGCCGGTGCGCTCGCCGCACTTGGTCAGGCGCTCGGCGAGCTTGTCATCATTGGAGAACAGTCCGGCATATTCCTGGCCGAGCGAAACGATGATGGCGCCGGTGAGCGTGGCAAGGTCGATCATGAATTTCGGCGCGAAGCGATCGGCGACATAGTGGAGCACGTCGGCGAGCACGAGCCGGCCCTCCGCATCGGTATTGATGATCTCGATCGTCTGTCCCGACATGGTCTTGACGATGTCGCCCGGGCGCTGGGCGTTGCCGCTCGGCATATTCTCGACGAGCCCGATCGCCCCCACGGCGTTGACCGCAGCCTTGCGCTGCGCCAGCGCCTGCATCAAGCCGACTACGCAGGCGGCACCGGCCATGTCGCCCTTCATGTCTTCCATGCTTTGCGCCGGCTTGATGGAGATGCCGCCGGTGTCGAAGCACACGCCCTTGCCGATGAAAGCGACCGGCTTCTCGCCGCGCTTGCCGCCATTCCAGCGCATGATCACCACGCGGCTCTCATGCGCGGAGCCCTGGCCGACGCCGAGGAGCGCGTTCATGCCAAGCTTCTTCATTGCCGGCACATCGAGAACTTCGACCGCGACCCCAAGCTTGCGCAGGCCCGTCGCGCGCCGCGCAAACTCCTCGGGAAAAAGGATATTCGCCGGCTCGTTGACGAGGTCGCGCGCGAGCACCACGCCATCGGCGAGGGCTTCGCGATCGGCCCAGGCCTTGCGGCCACCGCACCGAACAGGATCGCATCGAAGCCGTCCAGCTGCGCCTTCGAGTCGTCGGGCATCATCTTGCCATGGCGGGCGTAGTAGTCGCAGTTGGCGAACTCGAAGGTCTGCTGTTCGATCCCGATGCCGAAACGCCGCGCCGCAGCGGCGAGCACGCGCAGGCTCTCGGGCATCACTTCCTTGCCGATGCTCGTCACCGGCAATCACGGCAATGCGGTGGGCGGTGGTCATGACTTGTCGCCTCCAAAGAATGGCAGCATTTCGGCCAGCAGCGCGGCGGGCCGCTCCTCGGCAATGTAATGGCCGCAATCGAGCGCGATGCCGCTGACCTCAGTGGCCACGTCGCGCCACAGGCCGAGCACGTCGAAGCAACGCCCGACCACGCCTTGTGCGCCCCACAACACGCGCAGCGGCACGTGAACGTGGTGGCCGCGGTCGCGGTCGATGCGGTCGTGATCGAGGTCAATCGTCGCCGAGGCTCGGTAGTCTTCGCAGATGGCTGTGGCGCTGCCGGTCATCGCAATGCAGCGTTCGTACTCTGCCAGCGCCTCCGGTGCAAAGGGGCCGAGGCCGGCGAAGCGGCGGCCCATGCCTTCGCGCAACCAGGCCGACGGGTCGGCCTCGATCGCGCGTTCAGGCAGCGGCGCATCCTGGATCAGGAAGAACCAATGCCAGTAGGCTCGCGCGAAGGCCTCGGTCGTGCCCTCGTACATCGCCAGCGTGGGTGCAATGTCGAGCAGCATCATCCGCGTCGGGGCATCGGGGTGATCGAGCGCAAGGCGGTGCGCGACGCGTGCGCCGCGGTCGTGCGCGCAGACCGCGAAATGATCGAACCCGAAGTAACGCATCGCGGCAACGGCGTCGGCCGCCATGGCGCGCTTGCTGTACGGCGCGTGATCGACCGAACCCGGCAGGCGCGCACTGTCGCCGCGACCACGCAAGTCCATCGCCACGACGCTGAACCGCCGCGCCAGCGGCCCCGCCACCGCATGCCACATGGCGTGTGTCTGCGGGTGGCCGTGTAACAGCAACAGTGGCGGGCCCTCGCCACCGCGGCGCGCGCGCAGGCGCACGCCCTGGTGGTCGATGTCATGCAGCACGAAGTCCTCAAACATGGCCGGTGTCATTGTGCAGCGCGGCGGTACATGACCAACCAGACCCCGACCGCCGTGAGCGCGAAGCCGGCCAGCACACTGACCCCCAGCGCCTCACCGAACAGCAACGCGGCCATCACCGCAGTGCATGGCGGCACCAGGTACATCAGACTGACCACGCGCGTGGCCGCACCGCGCTGGATCAGCATGTAGAGCAACGAGCTTCCACCCAGCGACAGCGCCAGCACCGACCAGGCGATGGCAAACAGGAGCTCAGGGTGCGGTTGCCATGCGCCGCCTTCGAGCCAGGCCAGCGGCGCCGTGACGACCAGCGCAGCGGTGAGTTGCACCGCGTTGGCGGTGCGCACGTCGCACGGTGCAACGAAGCGCTTCTGATACAGCGTGCCGGCAGTGATCGACAGCAGGGCAAAGACCGACAGCGCCAGGTTGGCTGGAGTGACCTCGCCAAGGCCAAGCTTGGGGCCGACCACCAGCATCAAGCCGCCCAGGCCGAGCAGTAGGCCGGCCCATTGCCGGGGCTCCACCGCATGCGCACTGCCGCGGGCCGACAGCCACAGCGCCGTCAAGACCGGCTGCAATCCGACGATCAGCGCCACCGTGCCGGCGCCGATGCCGGACTTCACCGCGGCCCAAACGCCGCCCAGGTAGCCGGCGTGCATCAAGATGCCTGCCATGGCCAGGTGGCCCCATTGACCAAGCCCGCGCGGCCAGGCCGCGCGCGCCACGGCGATCCAGACGCCGAACGCCAGCACCGAAAGCGCATAACGCAAGGTCAGGAAGCCCAGCGGCGGCGCATGCGGCATGCCGAAGCGGGCGACGACGAAGCCAGTGCTCCAGATCATCACGAACACCGCGGGCATCGCCCCCAACAGCCAGCGCTGTGACTCAGCGGACCTTGGCACGGATCTCCGGCAGAGCCTTCTGCAGGTAGTAGACCATCGACCAGATCGTCAGCACCGCCGCGACCACGATCAGCAGCGTGCCCCACTGGCGCGTGTCGATGATGCCGAACAGCTTGCCGTCGAAGAGCAGGAACGGAATCGCCACCATCTGCACGACGGTCTTGACTTTGCCCACCATGTGCACCGCGACGCTGCGGCTGGCGCCGATCTGCGCCATCCACTCGCGCAGTGCCGAGATCGCGATCTCGCGGCCGATGATGACGAAGGCGATCAGCGCGTTGACGCGGTCGAGTTGCAGCAGGATCAGCAGCGCCGCGCAGATCAGGAATTTGTCGGCCACTGGGTCGAGAAAGGCACCGAAGGCCGAGGTCTGGTTCAGCTTGCGCGCCAGATAGCCGTCGGCCCAGTCGGTGATGGCCACGGCCACGAACAGCACGGTCGCGATCAGGTTGCGCTCGGGCTCCGTCAGCGGCAGGTAGAACACGCCGACGATGAGCGGAATCGCGACGATGCGGGCCCAGGTCAGCAACGTCGGAAGGTTGAAGAACATGTGCCGATCGTAGCCGGTCTGGCCTGCACCGGCCTGACGCCGGCCGGTTCCAGTTCGGGCGCGTGACCAACCTCAATGGAGCGCGCGGTAGATCTCCTCGGCCAGCGGCTTGGAAATGCCCTCGACGCTGGCCAGGTCGTCGACGCTGGCATTGGACACACCGCGCACGCCGCCGAAGCGCTGCAGCAGGCGGGCGCGCTTCTTCGGACCGACCCCAGCGATGTCCTCCAGCTGGCTGGCGCCGGTGCGCACGCTGGCGCGCTTGGCGCGCATGCCGGTGATGGCAAAGCGGTGCGCTTCGTCGCGGATCTGTGCCACCAGCATCAGCGCTGCGGAGTCGGCGCCGAGATAGACCTTGTCGCGCCCATCGGCAAAGACCAGCCCCTCCAACCCGACCTTGCGCCCCGCACCCTTCTCCACGCCGACGATCAGCGACAGATCCAGTCCGAGCTCGGCGAACACCTCGCGCGCGACGGAAACCTGGCCGCGACCGCCGTCGACCAGAACCAACTCCGGCAGCCGCACCTGCGCATTGCCACTGTTCAAAGCCTCGGCCAGCTTGGCGTAGCGGCGCATCAGCACCTGGCGCATCGCGGCGTAGTCGTCGCCGCCGGTGATGTCGCCGATGTTGTAGCGGCGGTATTGCGCACTCTGCATCTGGTGGTTCTCGAACACCACGCAGCTGGCCTGTGTCGCTTCGCCGGCGGTGTGGCTGATATCGAAGCACTCGATGCGCAGGCTGTCGAGGTCGGCCACCTCGAGCGCGAGTGCATCGGCCAGTGCGCGTGTGCGTTCGCGCTGCGAGCCCTCTTCGGCCAGCAACCGCGCCAGTGCGATCTGCGCGCCATTGACCGCCATCTCGAGCCAGGCCCGCCGCTGCTCGCGCGGCTGTTGCGTGGCAATGACCTTGACGCCGCTGTGTTCGGCCAGCGCGTCGAGCAAGGCCTGGTCGACCGCGTGGCTGGTCAGCAATTGCGGCGGCACGAAGCCGTCGAGGTAATGCTGGGCGATGAAGGCTTCGAGGACATGCGCCTCCGGCGGCGTGCCCTCGGCGAGGGCCGCGGCGTCTTCGACATGGGTCGGAAAGTAGGCCCGGTCGCCGAGATGGCGTCCACCACGCACCATCGCCAGGTTGACGCAGGCCCGCCCGCCCTGCACCTTGACCGCGAGGATGTCGATGTCCTTGTCGATGGCACCCAGGCTGCTGGCGTCGACCGCCTGCTGGTGCAGCACCCGGGACAGCGACTCGATCTGGTTGCGCAACTCGGCCGCCTGCTCGTACTCGAGCCGCTCGGCGTGGGCCATCATGCGCTGCTGCAGGTCGTCGAGCACGGCCTCGGTGTCACCGCGAAGGAAGCGCTCGGTGTCGGCGACGTCGCGCGCGTAGTCATCGGCCGAGATCAGGCCGACGCAGGGCCCCGTGCAGCGCCGGATCTGGTACAGCAGGCAGGGCCGCGAGCGATTCGCGAACACCGTGTCCTCGCAGGTGCGCAGCCGGAACACCTTCTGGATCAGGTGGATCGTGTCCTTCACCGCCCAGGCGCTCGGATAGGGGCCGAAATAGCGGTGCTTCTTGTCGACCGCGCCGCGGTAATACGCGACGCGTGGGAAGCTTGCCGACACCAGCTTCAGGTACGGGTAGCTCTTGTCGTCGCGAAACAGGATGTTGAAGCGTGGGTTCAGCGTCTTGATCAGGTTGTTCTCGAGCAGCAGCGCCTCGGCCTCGCGTGCGCACCACCGTGGTCTCGAGCCGCGCGATGCGTTCGACCATCAGGCCGATGCGGGTGCCCGCCATGGTCCTTCTGGAAGTAGCTCGACACGCGCTTCTTCAGGTTGCGCGCCTTGCCGACGTAGAGCACGGCGCCGGCCGCGTCGAAGTAGCGATAGACACCCGGCCGCTGCGGCAGCGCCGCGACTTCCGCAAGCAGGTGCGCGCGGCTGTCGGGCGGCGTCGTTTCGTTCATGCGGCGCAATTATCGGTGTCGATAATCGCCCCATGCGCTGGGACATCTTCTGCCGCGTCATCGACAACCACGGCGATCTGGGCCTGTGCTGGCGCCTGGCCGCCGACCTCGCTGCCCGCGACGAGGCCGTGCGGCTGTGGGTCGACGATCCCTCGGCACTGTCCTGGATGGCGCCGCACGGTGCGCCCGGCGTCAGCGTCGTGCACTGGGTCGAGCCGCTGCCCGCCATCGAACCTGGCGAGGTGGTGATCGAGGCCTTCGGCTGCGACCCGCCCGCCGCCTTCGTCGCCCGCATGGCCGCGCAGCCCAGGCCGCCGGTGTGGGTCAATCTCGAGTACCTCAGCGCCGAGCCGTACGTGGAACGCTGCCATGGCCTGCCTTCGCCACAACAACAAGGGCCCGGCGCCGGCCTGCGCAAGTGGTTTTACTACCCTGGCTTCACGGCCGTCAGTGGCGGGCTGCTGCGTGAAGCAAACGCACTCGATTCCAGCCTGCCATCGTGGCTGGAGAGTCTGGGCGTGACGCCGCTCGAGGGCGAGCGCCGCATCAGCCTGTTCGCGTACGGCGATGCGCCGCTGGCGGAATTGTTCGACCGGCTCGACAGCGAGCCCACCTTGGTCCTGTTGGCCGCCGGTGCGGCGCAGGCGCCGGCCCTGGCGCTGTTCGACCACCGCGGTCGCCGCGGCCGCTGCCTTCGCGCCCACGCCCTGCCCTGGCTCGCCCAGCCCGGCTACGACCAACTGCTTCGTGCCTGCGACATCAACTTCGCCCGCGGCGAGGATTCGATCGTGCGTGCGATGTGGGCCGGTGCGCCATTCATGTGGCATATCTATGCCCAGGCCGATGTTGCCCACGCCGTCAAACTGGATGCCCTGCTCGACCGCCTTACCACCCACTGCGAGCCGGGCTTGGCCGCGGAAGTGCGCCAGTTGTGGCGGGCCTGGAATCGGCTCGCCGACTGGCCGGCCGCGCTGCCGCCCGCCGCGCCGTGGCGCGCGCTGAGCCTGGCTTGGCGCCAGTCCCTCGCGGCGCAGAGCGACCTCACCAGCCAGTTGCTGGGTTTCGTCGCCGCCAGACGGTAGAATTGTGGGCTTTGCGCACCGGCGTTCGACACGCACCTGCGCTTCACACTCCACACCGCTAGACACCATGAAAATCGCTCAGGAAATCCGCGCCGGCAACGTCATCATGCACGGCAAGGACCCGATGGTCGTCCTCAAGACCGAATACAGCCGCGGCGGCCGCAATTCGGCCACCGTGCGCATGAAGCTGAAGAGCCTGCTCAACGCTCAGGCACCGAAGTCGTGTTCAAGGCCGACGACAAGATGGACCAGATCGTGCTCGACAAGAAGGAGTGCACCTACTCCTACTTCGCCGACCCGATGTACGTCTTCATGGACGCCGAGTACAACCAGTACGAAGTCGAGGCCGAGAACATGGGCGACGCGATCAACTACCTCGAAGACGGCATGCCGGTCGAGGTGGTGTTCTACGACGGCAAGGCCATCTCGGTCGAACTGCCCACCAGCGTGGTGCGCGAAATCACCTGGACCGAGCCGGCCGTCAAGGGCGACACCTCGGGCAAGGTCATGAAGCCGGCCAAGATCGCCACCGGCTTCGAAATCGCCGTGCCGCTGTTCGTCGCAGAACGGCGACAAGATCGAGATCGACACCCGCACCGCACGAGTACCGCAAGCGCGTCTAACGCCTGCGCCACGAGGAACAGCGGGCGCCGGTGCCCGGTTTCGTTGCGAGGCCGGCGCCGAAGTGAAAACCACACCCATCGTCGCCGCCACGGTCGACTTCGGCGATCCGGCCGCTGCCCGCGCGCCCGCCTTCGACGACCTCTATCACCCGCGCAGCGGCGCCTTCGCGCAGGCGCAACAGGTATTCCTGTCCGGCAACGGACTGCCCGCGCGCTGGCGCGGCCGCGAGCGCTTCACGATCCTGGAGACCGGGTTCGGCCTCGGCAACAACTTCCTCGCCACCTGGGCCGCCTGGCGCGACGACCCGGCGCGCTGCGAGCGCCTGTACTTCGTCTCGATCGAAAAGCACCCGTTGACCGTGGCCGACCTCGCGCGTGCCCATGCAGGCTCGCCGGCCCCCGCACTCGTGCGCCAGTTGATCGACGCTTGGCCGCCGGCCACGTGCAACCTGCATCTGCTCGACTTCGACGACGGTCGCGTACGCCTGCTGCTGGCACTGGGCGATGTGCAGGCCTGGGCCCGCGAAATCGTGGCCCGCGTCGACGCGTTCTATCTCGATGGCTTCGCACCGGCGCGTTACCCCGCAATGTGGGACCGCGACGTCTTCAAGGCGCTCGCGCGCCTGGCCGCACCCGACGCCACGGCCGCGACCTGGAGTGCTGCGCGCGTCGTCGCGATGGACCTGCAGCAGCGCCGGCTTCGCGGTCCAGACGGCAGCGGGCAGCGGCGGCAAGCGCGACATCACGCTGGCCCGCTACGCACCGCGTTTCACGCCCCCCGTGCCTCCAGGCCGGCGCTTTCCGACGCAGGCACCGAGCCATGCCCTGTCATCGGCGGCGGGCTGGCCGGGGCCACCACCGCGGCCGCCCTGGCGCGCCAGGGCATTGCGTGTACCGTGGTCGACCGGCACGTCGGACCTGCCGCCGAAGCCTCGGGCAATCGCGCCGGGCTGTTCCACGGCGCGGTCATGGGTCACGATGGGCCGCACGCACGGCTGCTTCGCGCCGCGGCCATGTGGAACGAACCGACGCTGCGCGCGGCCATCGCGCGGGTGTGCCTGGTTGCATCGACGGCCTGCTCCGGCTGCAAGGCCAAGGCTCACTGTCGGCGATGCAGGCGCTGCTCGAGCGCCAGGCGCTGCCGCCGCGGTACGTGCAGGCGGTGTCGGCCGCGAGCGCGTCGAGACTCGCCGGCGTGACCGTTGCACAGCCGGCATGGTTCTATCCCGGCGGTGGCTGGGTCGATCCGGCTGCCCTGGTGCGCGACGCGCTGGCCACGCCTGGCGTCAGCTGGCGTGGTGCGAAGGCAGTGCATCGCGTCGCGCGCCACGGTGATGCATGGCAGTTGTTCGACGCCGACGACCGGGTTTTCGCCGAAGCGCCGCTGTTGATCCTGGCCAATGCCGACGACGCGCTGCGGTTGGCCGCCTTGCCGCGTGCGTGGCTGCAACGACAGCGCGGCCAAGTCAGTCATGGCCCGAACGCCGTCGCCACCCTGCCGCGCATTCCCATCGCCAGCGGCGGCTATGTGCTCGCCATGGACGGCGCCGGCCTGCTTTTCGGTGCCACACATCAGTTCGACGACGACGACGCCAGTGTTCGTGACAGCGACCACCGCGAGAACCTGGCCAAGGCAACGCAGCTGCTGGGCGACCTGCCGCTGCCGGACATCCGTGCACTGCATGGACGCGTAGCCTGGCGCGCCGGCAGTGCGGATCGCCTGCCGCTGATCGGCGCGGCGCCCGACCCGCACGCACCACGCCCGTCGCGTGCCGATGCCCCGCGCTTGTTGCCTAGGCAGCCCGGGCTGTGGCTGCATTGCGGTCTCGGTTCGCGTGGCCTGACCATCGCTGCGCTGGGCGCCGAGTTGATCGCGGCACAGACCTGCGGCGCACCTTGGCCGCTGGAGGCCGATTTGGTCGATGCCGTCGATCCGGCACGCTGGCTGTTGCGCTCCGGGCTTGCCCCGATGTGAGCCACGCCGCATTGCGTCGAGACTGCCACCACCGGGCTCTGCCCGCACTCCAGGAGTTCTCATGAATTTGCTCAAGGCCAGCATCACCATCGCCGTCGCCGCCGTGTTCGCGTCCGGTTCCGCATTGGCCCAGGACAACAAGCTGCGCCTGCTCACCTGGGCCGACTACGCGCCCAAGGAGGTGGTCGACGCAGTTCACCAAGGAGACCGGCATCGACGGTCGAGATCACGCTGTCGAACAACGAGGAGATGATCTCCAAGCTGCGCGCCACCGGCGGCGCGGGCTTCGACCTGGCGCAGCCGTCGCAGGACCGCATCACCGGGCCGCAGCAGGAGTTCGGCATCTACAAGCCGATGGACCTGACGCAAGTTCAAGACCGAGCTGTTCATCGCCTCGATGCTCGAGGCGACCAAGAAGAACACCACGCTCGCCGGCAAGGTCTACGGCCTGCCGCACATCTGGGGCACCGACGGCCTGGTGGTCAACACCAAGCTCGCCAAGATGGCCGACTACCCCGACCTGTGCAAAGCCGAGTTACAAGGGCAAGACCGCCGTGCGCCTGAAGCGGCCGACGCTGCTGGCCTTTGCGTTCGCCGCCGGCAAGGACCCGTTCGCGCTGTACGGCGACGCCAAGGCCTACGCGCGCGCTGATGGACGAAACCGGCAAGACGCTCGCCGCCTGCAAGGCCAACCTCAAGTTCTTCTGGGACAACAAGGACCAGTTGCTCAACGGCATGCGCACCGGCGAAATCGTCGGCGCGATGATGTGGGACACCGGCGGCTGGAAGCTCAACAACGACAACGCCGACATCCAGTACATCGCGCCGAAGTCCGGCGCGCTGGGCTGGATCGACACCTTCGCGATCCCGGCCAAGGGCCGCAACGACGCAGCGGCCTACGCCTGGATCAACTTCAACATGCGGCCCGAGATCGCGGCCAAGGTGGCGGCCTCGGCCGGCAACTTCACCGCCTCCAAGGGCGCCGACCAGTTGATGGACGCCAAGCTGAAGGCGCAGTTCGCGGCCAGCTTCCCCGAGGCGGCGCTGAAGAACATCAAGTGGTACCCGGCGGTGCCGCGCCGGCATCGAGGAGATCGAAGGCCGCGTGCTCGACCGCGTCAAGGCCGCGAACTGAGCCCCAAGCGCAGTGCGTCGCACCCCTGGGCGGCACTCCCGGCTGGAGCGGCCCGCGCCGGAGCGCTGCGCCGACCTCGCAGTCGATCGCGTCGTCAAGCGCTTCGGCGGCCACACCGCCGTCGAGGCGCTGTCGTTCGAGCGTCGCGCGCGGCAGCTTCTTCTCGATCCTCGGCCCGTCGGGCTGCGGCAAGACCACGCTGCTGCGCATGATCGCCGGCTTCACCGCGCCCGACGACGGCGAGATCCTGCATCGGCGGCCGGCCGATGAACGGCGTGGCGCCGAACCGGCGGCCGGTGAACATGGTGTTCCAGCACCTGGCGCTGTTTCCGATGATGATCGGTCGGCGACAACGTCGCCTACGGCCTGACGCAGCGCGGCGTGGCGCGCGCCGAGATCACGCGGCGCGTCGGCGAGATGCTCGAGCGCGTCAGCCTGCCCGGCGCGCAGGCCAAGCGCGTCGATCAACTCTCCGGCGGCCAGAAGCAGCGCGTGGCCATCGCGCGCAGCCTGGTGCTGGAGCCCACGCTGCTGCTGCTCGACGAGCCGCTCGGCGCGCTCGACCTGAAGTTGCGCGAGCACATGAAGATCGAGCTGAAGCAGTTGCAGGCCGCGTTCGGCACCACCTTCGTCTACATCACGCACGACCAGTCGGAGGCGCTGGTGCTGTCCGACCGCGTGGCGGTGATGAACCGCGGCCGCTTCGAGCAGGTCGGGCTCGCCGCAGGCGCTGTACTACGAGCCGCACACGCCGTTCGTCGCCGCTTTCGTCGGTGCCAACAACCGCTTCGCGGGCCGCGCCACCGACGGTCGAGGCCGGCACGTGTGACGCTCACCAGCGAGCAGCGGCCTCGTCCTGCACGGCGCGGCGCCAGCGCGCCGATCGCGGTCGGCGATGCGGTCGAGGCCTTCGTGCGCCCCGAGGTGGCGAGCCTGGCGCGCGACGAGGCCGAGCTGCCGGCCGACCTGCCGCGCTACCACGGCCAGCGTCGAAAGCCTGCTGTTCGACGGCGCCAGCTCGGCCGTGCTGCTGCGCGAAGCCAGCAGCCGCAGCGAGGTCCGCATCGCGCTGCCGCAGACCGGGCGCTTCGCCGATCTGCGCGTCGGCGAGACCGTCGCCTTCGGCTTCGATCCGCAGCGCGCGGTGTGCTTCGCCGCCGCCGCCGTGCATCCTGACCGCGCGCGCCGGCACGCTGCAGGCGCGCCTGTTGCTGTTGCTGCTGCTGGCACCGGCGCTGCTGTGGCTGATCGGCCTGATCGTGCTGCCGCACGTCGAGCTGGCCGTGTTGTCGCTGCGCGCACGCGTTGCACCGCGGGTCTACGAAGTCAGCCTGCGCCAGTACGGCACCTTCATCGACGAGCCGCTGTACTGGCACACCTTCGTGCGCACCGCGGTGATGTCGATCGTCGCCACGGCCTGCACGCTGCTGCTGGCGTTCCCGATCGCCTGGACCATCGCCAAGCTGGTGCGGGGCCGCCGCGCGTGCGTTGCTGTTCATGCTGTGCATGATTCCGTTCTGGGTCAGCGAGACGGTGCGCACGCTGGGCTGGACGATCCTGCTGCGCGAATCGGGCGTGCTGCCTGCGCTGCTGGTGTCGGCCGGCCTGGCGCCGGCGCCGCCCGAGCTGCTGTACCACGACGCGACGATCCTGGTCGGCCTGGTCTACACCTCGCTGCTGTTCATGGTCGTGCCGCTGATCGGCGCGCTCGACACGCTGGACGATTCGCTGATCGAGGCCGCCTACAACCTCGGCGGCAGCGGGCCGTCGATCCTGCGCCGCATCGTCATCCCGCACGCCGCGCCTGGCATCGTCGCCGGCTGCATCGTGGTGTTCATGCTGACGCTGGGCAACTACCTCACGCCCACGCTGCTCGGCGGCAAGAATTCGCTGTGGTTCACCGAGCAGATCTACACCCAGTTCATCACCCGCTTCAACTGGGAGCAGGGCGCGGCCTTCGGCTTCCTGCTGCTGATGCTGTCGACGTTGATCGTCTGGCTCGGCCTGAAACTGAGCGGCCAGCGCTTCGGCGACGTCATGAGGCGCTCATGACAAGTTGTGTGTAGCGGTCGCCTCATGCCTCGTTGTCGCTGTTCGCGGCTGCCTTCGCTTGCGTCGGTTCTGCGCGTCGCGGCAGGCGGTACCCGGCAGGGGCTCATGGTGAGGCGGTCGGCGCTTTGCGCCGACTCCACTGCGGTGCTCGGCCTGGGGTCGCGCCGCACAACTCGCAACGTTCGCTGCGCTCACTGCGCTCGGATAACCGCGGCGAGTCAGTTTACGAAGCGCACTGCGCGCGCCGACCCCAGTCCTCCTGCTCCTCGCCGCCCCACAAATCGCCGCTGCCGGGTACCGCCTGCCGCGAAGGCCACCTGGGGAGGTGCGCGTTGGCAATCCGCCGCCGCATCTGCAAAGGCGCGCCCGGGCAGGTGGCAGCGCGCCTGCGGGGCGCCGAGGAGCACAGGGCTTGTGGCCCGCGCGCGCAGCGCGCCACGTAATCTAACTCTGTCGCACCCTGTCTGAGCGTAGCGAACGCAGTGAGCGCAGCGAGTTGTGCGACGAGCCACAAGGCCGAGCACCGCAGGGCAGTCGGTGCGCAGCACCGACCGCCTCGCCGAAGCGCTGCCGCCTGCCCGGGCGCGACTTTCCCGCGCCAGTGCCGGAAGGCACAGACATGCCGCTGAACATGATCGCCTCACTGCCCCGCCCGCCCTGGCTGCGCGCCGCGACGGTGCTGTACGCGCTGGCGTTCTTCGCCTTCCTGTTCCTGCCGCTGGCGGTGGTGGCGGTGTTCGCTTTCAACGACGCCCCTTACCCGGCGCCGCCGTGGCGCGGCTTCACGCTGGACTGGTTCACCGGGCATGGCAGCGGCCGGGTCGGCCTGTTCGCCGATGCCGACCTTCTGGGCAGCCTGTGGACCAGCGTCGTCGTGGCCGGCTGGGTGACCGCGCTGTCGGTGCTTGTCGGCACCGCCAATGCATTCGTGCTCGAACGCACGGCGTTTCGCGGCAAGGCGGCGCTGTCGCTGCTGATGCTGGCGCCGCTGGTGATCCCGGGCGTGATCCTGGGCATCTCGATCCTGGCGTTCGCCAGCCGGCTGGCGCAGCTCGCCGACGATCTGTTCGGCCTCGAGCTGGGATTCCTGCGCCCTGGCCTGCCGCTGGTCGTGCTGGGGCAGTTCTCCTACATCGTGTCGATCGCCACGCTGACCATCGCCGCGCGCCTCAAGCGCTTCGACAGCACGCTGGAAGAAGCGGCCTTCAACCTCGGCGCGTCGCGCGTTGCCGTGTTCACGACCATCGTGCTGCCCTATCTGGGCCCGGCGCTGATCGGCGCGGCGGCGATCTCGTTCCTGATGTCGTTCGAGAACTTCAACACCACGCTGATGCTGGTCGGCTCCGACCCGCCGTTGACGGTGATGATGTACGGCCGCATGCGCGAGGGCGCCAGCCCGGTGCTCAACGCGGTCAGCCTGTTCCTGATGCTCGGCTCGGCGGCACTGGCGCTGGCCTTGATGCGGCGCAGCGGCCCCGGCACACGCTAGCCCGCGCTCAGAACAGCAGCCGCTGCACGCCTGTTGCCGTACCGAGCAGGCATACGCGCGCCCGATGCCGCGCAAAGATGCCGACCGCGACGACGCCCGGCCACTGGTTGATCTCGGTCTCCAGCGCCAGCGGGTCGCTGATCGCCAGGCCGTGCACGTCGAGCAGCGGGTGGCCGTTGTCCGTCGTCACGCCTTGGCGCAGCACGGGCCGGCCACCGAGCGCGCGAAATCGCCGCGCCACCTGCTCACGCGCCATGTCGATGACCTCGACCGGCAACGCGAACTTGCCCAGCACGTCCACCCGCTTGCTTTCGTCGGCGATGCAGATGAAACGATCGGCAAGATCGGCGACGATCTTCTCGCGTGTCAGCGCCGCGCCGCCGCCCTTGATCATGCAGCCGTGGCGGTCGATCTCGTCGGCGCCGTCGATGTAGACCGGAATGCGCTCGACCTCGTTGGCGTCGAAGACGCGGATGCCGAGCGACTGCAGCCGCGCCGTGCTCTGCGCCGAGCTCGACACGGCGCCGGTGATGCGCTGCTTCAGCGTCGCCAGGGCATCGATGAAGTGGTTGACCGTCGAGCCGGTGCCGACCCCGACCACCGTGCCCGGCACCACGTACTCCAGTGCCGCTTGGCCGACCAGGGCTTTCAGTTCGTCTTGGGTCATGCGCAGTGGCCTCGAATGCTTTGCGAGAATGGGGCGAATTATGTCGTTCGTTCCCTACGCCCTGACCCGCCCGTTCCTGTTCGGCCTTGACCCTGAAACCGCCCACGACCTGACGCTGGCCGCCATCGCCCGGCTGCAGAACACGCCGGCCCAGGCGCCTGTGGCAGCAGCCTCGTGTCGACGACCCGGTCGTCGTGGCGGGACTGCGCTTCCCGAATCGCGTCGGCCTGGCCGCCGGCCTGGACAAGAATGGCCGCTGCATCGATGGCCTGGGCGCGATGGGCTTCGGCTTCATCGAGGTCGGCACCGTGACGCCGCGAGCGCAGCCCGGCAACCCCAAACCGCGGATGTTCCGCCTGCCGGAGGCGCAGGCACTGATCAACCGGCTGGGCTTCAACAACGACGGGCTCGAGGTCTTCGTCGCGAATGTGCGGCGTGCCAGGACGTTCCGCAAGGCGGGAGGCATCGTCGGCCTGAACATCGGCAAGAACGCCAGCACGCCGATCGAGCGCGCAGCCGACGACTACCTGCTTGCGCTCGGACGGCGTCTACCCACATGCCGACTACGTCAGCGTCAACATCTCGAGCCCGAACACGCAGAACCTGCGCGCGCTGCAAAGCGACGAGCAATTGACAGTCACTGCTCGACGCTGCTCGTCAGACGTCGCACGGAACTGGCGCGCGAACACGGGCGCAAGTGCCGATCTTCGTCAAGATCGCGCCCGACCTCGACGCGGAACAGATCAAGGTCATTGCGGCCACCTTGCTGCGCCACGACATCGACGGCGTGATCGCCACCAACACCACCTTGTCGCGGCACGGCGTGAACGAACTGCCCGACGGCCAGCAAGCCGGTGGCCTGTCGGGCGCGCCGCTGCTGGCCGGCAGCAACCGCGTCATCCGCCTGTTGCGCAGCGCCCTGGGCAAGGACTTCCCGATCATCGGCGTCGGCGGCGTAATGAGCCCGGACGACGCCAGGTCAAAGGTCGCGGCCGGCGCCGACCTGGTGCAGATCTACACCGGCCTGATCTACCACGGCCCCGGTCTGGTGCCACGCATCGCCAGAGCACTGAAGCTGTGAGCTTGGGCCCGCGGGTCCGGGCCGGCTAGAACACATCCAGCGTCGGGAAGCGCGCGTCGCCGCTGATGCAACTCCACGCGAACAGCGCCACACCGATGTCGCCGGTCCACAGCGAATGGCGGGTCTGGCCGGTGCGCTCGGCAAAGCGCTGAACCTGTTCGATGGCGTGCATCGCGAACGCCCGCGCCCGGTCGCGCCAGACCGGGTCTGCCGTGCGCTGCCACAGCTTGAGCAACGCATAGCCATTGCCTGCGGCGCCATGGCACAGGCCGACGCCCTTCTCCAGCGGCCCGGCCTGCCAGGTCGCTTCGCCGGCGGCCACGAGCAAGGCGTCCCAGTCGGGCGTACGCGGTGCGGCGGCCAGGCGGCAGACGATGCCTGGAGCGCCATGGCAATCCTGCATTAGCCACTTCGTTGTCGGACCGCCCGACGGGTCGTGCAGGGGCGGCCAGTTGACGCAAGGGCCGTCGCGCACCGCGGTGGCAGACAGCGTGTGCAGGGCGCGCGCGGCATATGCGTCGACCAGGTCCTTCGGCAATAGCGCGGCGCCGCGCAAGGCAGGGAAGATGTTGCCGGCAAAGCCGTGGCCGGCACCGAGGTAGCGGGTATGCCTGTCGTACATGTCCTGTACCCAGAGCCAGGCACCGAGCGACTCGTCGTACACCATCGCATCCCAGACGATGCGCAGCCCACGTTCGAGCTGGTCGCGCCAGCGCGGCTCAGCCGTCGCCTCGGCCATGTGCAGGCTGGCGATCAGCGACCCCGGCGAGCCCCACAGCGCCTCGAGCGACTTGTGGTGCATGTTGGCTTCAATGCTGGCGAACAATCCATCGGCCAGGGCAGCGTCGCGCTGCGCCTGCCATTGCAGCAACAGCAGGCCGGTATCGCCCGACAAGTAGGACCCGTGTGCATCCTCACAGCTATCAATAACGGCACGGTTGCGTTCGACCAAGGTGGCCACTGTCGGGCCGAAGTCGAAGTCGGCGTCGATGGCGCCCACACGATGAAGGTATTGCAGGGCCCAGATCACACCGGCCGCGCCGTCGTACAAGGTTACGGGGTGCGCGAGCGCCGGGTTGGCATAGTCAAGTTGGTGCGCCGGCCACAGGCCATCGCGCGTGAAGTTGCGCAGCGCATCGTTGGCGATACGTGCGATGGCATCCCGGGCCGTCGCCTCGCTCCAGGCTGTGGCGCCGAGCGGCTCGTGACGCGCGGTTTCGTACAGCCGGGGCACAGTGTCGACCGCCTACGCTCTGGTAACCACGCCGTCGCGCTGCGGCTCGGCAAGCACAGGTCGGGCATGCGATGGCTCGCGCGGCAGCAGCAACAGCACCGCCGCGCTGAACAGCGCCACGCCGGCCATCACGGCAAACAGGGTTGCGAAGCCGGCCGCTTTCACGGCCGGGCCCAATGCCCACACCGCAGCCGAGCTGATCGCCAGCGAGATCGCCAGGCGCATGCCGGCCACGCGGCTGCGCATGCTGTCGTCGACGAAGCGCACGATCGTGGCATCGGTGAACGGGATGGCACCGAAGATGAAGATCATCGCGCCGAGCAAGGCCAGCCAGGCCCACCAGCCCGGCGCAAAGGCCGCCAAGGCCAGCATCGGCGCCTGGGCGAGCACGATCGCCAGCCACATCGGCTTGAGCGGAAATCGGTCGATCAACCGGCCCACGATCACTTGCGCCAACGAAGCCACCGCGTAGACCGCACCCAGCAACAGGCCGAGCGTCGACGGATCGTTGGCCAGGGCGGCCAGCCGCTCTCCCAGCATCTGGCCGTTGCCGTTGGTCGTGAGGTTGAACACCAGCCCGCCCGACGCGGAGGCCACCGTCATCACCGTCAGCACGCGCGCGAACTCGAGCGGTGCGAGTTGCACGCTGGCCTTGCGCGTGCGTTGCGCGGG
The DNA here is from genome assembly GCA_963779435.1 of uncultured beta proteobacterium. Lineage (GTDB taxonomy): Bacteria > Pseudomonadota > Gammaproteobacteria > Burkholderiales > Burkholderiaceae_C > CADEEN01. The sequence goes on from CAVZYL010000017.1 coordinate 19,413, forward strand.
TGATTCGCTTTCGCGCGGTGCACGCCACCAGAACAGCAGACCGAAACCCAGGCAGGCCAGCCCCGGCAGCGCAAAGGCGGCCCGCCAACCGGCATGCTCGACGAGGACGCCGGTGACGATGGCCGCCGCCGCGATGCCCAGGTTGCCGGCCAGGCCGTTGATGCCGATGGCCGCGCCCGGCTTCGTCGCGCGCTGCACCAGCATCGGGATGCCCACCGGGTGGTAGATCGACGAGAACGCACCCATCAGGGTGAGTGCGGCGGCCAGCTGCCACGGGCCCTGTGTTGCTGACACCAACAGCGCCGACAGGGCCATGCCGAAGTAGAACACCAGCATCATCTGGCGCCGCCCCCATTGGTCGCCGAGCTTGCCGGCGGGCAGCGAACCGAGGCCGAAGAGCAGGAACGCGCCGGTGCCGAAGGGCATCAGGTCCTCCCAGCGCGCGAGGCCGAAGTCCTTGGCGATCGCCGCCACCGCGGTCGCGAAGATCAGCAGGAACAGATGATCGATGGCGTGCGCGATGTTCAGCAGCAGCGAGACGGAGCGGTGCATGGTGATGGCTGGTTTGGCGTTGGCGGCACTCGATCGCGTGCGTCGAGCGCTCGATTGTGCGGTGCTTTCAGCTCGCCGCCCTGTCGGGGCGGATCACCGCGCCCGAGTTCTATGCTGCGGCGAACATCGCCGACCGCGGCGACGTGCCGGCCGGGCCCTGACAGGCTCAGTAGCCCAGCGCCAGGCCCGAATTGCGCCGCGGATCGTTGGCGCCGTAGAAGCGGTTCTTGCCGACCGGCTTGCCGCCCAGCGTCGGCGCACCGACCAGGATCGCGGCCAGGTGGTTGGCCGGCTGCGGGTTGGCGAACTTGTGGCCCATGGCTTCGAGGATCTGGCGCGTATCGGGGCTGAGCGCGAAGGTCTCGACGTTCGTCGCCTCGGGCAGCCACTGCTGGTGAAAGCGCGGCGCGTCGACGGCCTCCTGCACGTTCATGCCGTAGTCGATCACGTTGACGATCGTGTGCAGCACCGCCGTGATGATGCGGCTGCCGCCCGGCGTGCCGAGCACCATCACCGGCTTGCCGTCCTTGCTGACGATGGTCGGGCTCATCGAACTGAGCGGGCGCTTGCCCGGCGCAATGGCATTGGCCTCGCCCTGTACCAGGCCGTACAGGTTGGGCACGCCGAGTCTTGGCGGTGAAGTCGTCCATCTCGTTGTTCAGCAGCACGCCGGTCGTCGGGACGGTGACCTTGGCGCCGAACCAGTCGTTGAGTGTGTAGGTGACCGACACCGCGTTGCCGAACTTGTCGACGATGGAGTAGTGCGTCGTGTTGCTGCCCTCGTGCGGCGCGACGCCGGGCTTGATGTCCTTCGAGACGCCGGCCTTGGCCGGATCGATCGCGGCGCGGATCTGGCCCGCATAGCCCTTGTCGAGCAGGCGGTCGAGCGGGTTGTTCACGAAGTCGGGGTCGCCGAGGTAGCTGTTGCGGTCCACGTAGGCGTGGCGCATGGCCTCGATCTGGTAGTGCACGGCCTGCGCCGAGCGAAAGCCCAGGTCCTTCAGCGGGTAGCCCTCGAGCATGTTGAGGATCTCGCAGATGACCACGCCGCCCGAACTCGGCGGCGGCGCCGAGACGATGTGGTAGCCGCGGTAGTCGCACTCGATCGGCGCGAGTTCGCGCGTCCGGTACTGGTCCAGGTCGGCCTGCGTGATGAGGCCCTTGCCCGCCGCACTCGCCGCGACGATGGCTGTGCCGACCGGGCCCTTGTAGAAGCCGTCGACGCCCTTGTCGCTGATCAGCTTGAGCGTCGCGGCCAGGTCCTTCTGAACCAGCCTCTGGCCGACCGCGAAGGGTTCGCCCTGGTTCAGGAAGATGGCGGCCGAGGCCGGTCGTTCCTGAACGTCAGCGGTGGCGGTGACGAGCATGTCGACGTCGCCCTGGTCGAGCACGAAGCCGTCCTGCGCGTAGCGGATGGCCGGGCGCGATCAGTGCCGCGCGCTTCATCGTGCCGTACGTCGCCAGCGCCGTCTCCAGGCCTGACACGCGTGCCCGGCACACCCACCGCCAGGTGGCCGTCCGTGCTCAGCGCCCTTGATCACGTTGCCGCTCCTGTCGAGGTACATGTTGGCGGTGGCGGCCAGCGGCGCCTTCTCGCGGAAGTCGAGAAAGGTCTTGCGGCCGTCGGCGAGCTGGATGGTCATGAAGCCGCCGCCGCCCAGGTTGCCGGCCGCGGGGTAGACCACCGCCAGCGCGTAGCCCACCGCCACCGCCGCATCGACCGCGTTGCCGCCGTCCTTGAGCACATCGACGCCGACGCGCGTGGCCAGGTGCTGGGCCGTGACGACCATGCCGTTCTCGGCGGCCACCGGCGCCACCGAGGCGGCCTGCGCGGCGGCCAGCGCGAGCGCCGTGGCAACGGTCGCGAGTGCCCGACCGAATCTGCTTGTGCTCATCGTCAGCCTTGTTCCCGCAAAGGCTGGCAATGCTACGCCCGCCTCAGTGCAACGGCACGCCGGTCTTGGCCTGCAGCTCCTCGCGCGTCACGCCGGGCGCCAGCTCGACCACCTTCAGGCCCTGCGGCGTCACGTCGAGCACCGCCAGGTCGGTGATGATGCGGTCGACCACGCCCACGCCGGTCAGCGGCAGCGTGCACTGCGGGCAGGATCTTCAGGTCGATGCTGCCGTCCTTCTTCTTCGCCACGTGCTCCATCAGCACGACGACGCGCTTGCACGCCGGCCACCAGGTCCATCGCGCCGCCCATGCCCTTGACCATCTTGCCGGGGATCATCCAGTTGGCCAGGTCGCCCTTTTCGCTGACCTGCATCGCGCCGAGGATCGCCAGGTTGATCTTGCCGCCGCGGATCATCGCGAAGCTGTCGTGCGCTGCCGAAGATGCTCGAGCCCGGGAGCGTGGTCACGGTCTGCTTGCCGGCGTTGATCAGGTCGGCGTCGACCTCGTCTTCGGTCGGGAACGGGCCGATGCCGAGCATGCCGTTCTCGCTCTGCAGCCAGACCTCGATGTCGCGGGCGACGAAGTTGGCCACCAGCGTCGGCATGCCGATGCCGAGGTTGACGTAGAAGCCGTCTTGCAGTTCCTGCGCCGCGCGCGCGGCCATTTGGTCGTGGGTCCAGGCCATGATCAGACTCCCGCCTTCTCGGTGACGGTGCGCTTCTCGATGCGCTTCTCGGGCTGCGCATTGAGCACGATGCGGTGCACGTAGATGCCCGGCAGGTGCACTGCGTCGGGATCGAAGCGCGCCGGTCTCGACGATCTCCTCGACCTCGACCACGCGTGATCTTGCCGGCCATCGCCACGGCCGGGTTGAAGTTGCGCGCGGTCAGGCGGAAGATGCAGGTTGCCGCTCTTGTCGGCCATGTCCAGGCCTTGACCAGCGACACGTCGGGCACCAGCGAGCGCTCCATCACGTAGGTCTGGCCGTCGAACTCGCGCAGTCTCCTTGCCCTCGGCCACCATGCGTGCCGACGCCGGTGCTTGGTGAAGAAGGCCGGGATGCCGGCGCCGCCGGCGCGCAGCTTCTCGGCCAGCGTGCCCTGCGGCGTGAATTCGAGCTCGAGTTCGCCGGCCAGGTACTGGCGCTCGAACTCCTTGTTCTCGCCGACGTAGCTGGAGATCATCTTCTTGATCTGGCGCGTCTCGAGCAGCTTGCCCAGGCCGAAGCCATCGACGCCGGCGTTGTTGGAGATCACGGTCAGGTTCTTGACGCCGCTGTCGCGCAGCGCGTCGATCAGCGCCTCGGGAATGCCGCACAGGCCGAAGCCGCCGACGGCCATCAGCTGGCCGTCGCTGGACGATGCCCGTCGAGCGCCGCGGCCGCGCTCGGATAGATCTTGTTCATCCGCGTAGTCTCCAAGAAATGCCAGCGTCGCGAGCCTACTACGTAACGTATTACGTAGTCGTTACGTAGAATTCAGTAATCGGCCTGGCGACCCACGAATGACCTTGGACTATCGCACCGCTTTCGACCTGGCGCCGATCGGCCTGGTGTTGTCGCGCAATCGCCTGATGCAGACTGCAATCTGCAGGTGCTGGCGATGTTCGGCGCCACGCGCCCCGAGCAGCTCGATCGGTCACAGCTTCGAGCTGCTCTACCCGACCCACGATGAGTTCGAGCGCACCGGCGCACGCATCGTCGCCAGCCTGGATCAGCATGGCTTCTATGCCGACGAGCGCATCATGAAGCGGCTGTCGCGGCGAATTGTTCTGGTGCCATGTGTCGGGGCGCGCGCTCGATCCCGGACATCCACATGCCGCCGGAATCTGGAGCTTCGAGGACCTGTCGGCGCGGCGCCGCGTCGGCGCCGAGCTGACCGCCCGCGAGCGCGAGATTGCCGCACTGCTGATCGACGGCTTGACCAGCAAGCGCATCGGCCAACGGCTCGCCATCAGCCCGCGCACCGTCGATGTCTACCGCGCCCGCCTGATGCGCAAGTACGGCGCATCGACAACGACGGAGTTGGTCAACCGGCTGCTTCGCGCCTGAGCACCGGCATGCCGTTCCCGCACGCTGCTGACGACCCGGGTTGGAGCGCCCTGCTGCGTGACGACGCCGCGCTGGCTGCTGGCGTCGGTGCCGTCTGCGCCCGCCATGGTCTCGGTGGAGCGCCTGTTGTTCGCTACGACAGCGGCTCGCTGCCGGTCTACGCGCTCGGCGCCGATCACGTGCTCAAGCTGTTCCCGCCGCAGGAAGGCGCATACGCCGCCATCGAGGCCCGTGCGCTCGCGGCCGTGCACGGCGCACTGCCGATCCCAACGCCGCGCCTGCTGACGGCCGAAACGATTGACGGCTGGCACTGCCTGTTGATGAGCCAACTGCGCGGACGCAGGCTGGTCGATGTCTGGGGCGAACTCTCAACGGCAGAGAGCGACCGGTTCGCAGACGAGTTGGGCCACGCCATCGCCACGTTGCACGGGCTCGACACCGCAGCCGTTGCCGACTTCGCGCCGCGCTGGGATGAATTCGTGCCCACCCAGCACGCGAGCGCGCTGCAGCGCCAGCAGGCTCGGCGACTCGATCCGTACTGGCTGGAACGCCTGCCGGGGTTCCTGGAGGCCTGGATGCCGGCGATCGATGCGCGCCGCTCGCTGCTGCACACCGAACTGATGCGCGAGCACCTGCTCGTCGTGCGCAACGGCGCGGGCTGGCAATTGAGCGGCCTGTTCGACTTCGAGCCGGCAATGCTCGGCGCAGCGGAATACGACTTTGCCTCCTTCGGTCTGTTCGTGGCCTGCGGCGACGGCCGCTTCCTTCGCCGCACGCTGCTCGCCTACGGCTATCGCCACGACCAACTCGACCTGGCGCTGCAATGCCGCCTGATGGCCTACGCAGTGCTGCATCGCTACAGCAACCTGCGCTGGTACCTCGAACGTCTGCCGGCATTGGGCGCGACAACGTTCGAACAACTCGCGGCGCGCTGGTGGCCCCTGGCCGACGATCCAAGCCGGACTTGACCGGACCTGAACCCGATGCAGCCGCACAAGGCACACTCGGCTTGCACCGCCAAGCTTCCTTCGGCGCCATGCGTCCTGCCCACCTGACACCATGACCTGGTCGATCCTCGCCCGCGACGACGACGGCCGCTTCGGCGTCGCGATCGCGAGCCGCTTCTTCGCCGTCGGCGCGCTGTGCGTGCACACCCGGCGCGGCGTCGGTGCGCTGGCCACGCAGGCCCTGATGAATCCGCTGTACGGGCCGGCGGGCCTGGCGCTGCTGGCCGAGGGCCGCTCCCCGGCCGAGGTCGTGGCCACCCTGACCGCCGCCGATGCCGGCCGCGCGCAGCGGCAATTGCACGTCATCGGCCGGCAAGGCGCCGGCGCAGCGCACACCGGCCAGGCCTGCGTCGAGTGGTGCGGCCACCATGTCTTCGACGGCTTCAGCGTCGCCGGCAACATGCTCGCCGGCCCGCAGGTGCTGAGTGCAAGCGCCGAGGCGTTCCTGGCCCATGCCGGGCAGCCTCTGGCGCCACGCCTGATCGCCGCGATGGCCGCCGGCGAGGCCGCGGGCGGCGACAAGCGTGGCAAGCAGTCGGCCGCGCTGCGAATCCAGGGCGACGAGGACCATACCGAACTCGACCTGCGCGTCGACGACCACAGCGAACCGATCATCGAGCTGCAGCGGCTGTACGACGTCAGCCTGCAGCGCTTCCAGCCCTTCGTTGCCTGCCTGGCCGGTCGGCAAAATGCGACGGGAGAACTCGACCGCGCCCGCATCGAGGCCCGCATCGAGGCCTTCCAGGCGGCGCAAGCCAAGCCGCCGCGATCGGTTTGACGCGCGCGCTGCGTGGGCCGGTGGCCGACGCAGCGCAATGGCTTGCGGCAGCGCAGACGGTGGTCGCGCGCCGGCGCGATACTTTGGATGGGCGAGCCGTCCGCACTCTGAAAGCACGCCATGGAGTTCAAGGATTACTACAAGGTGCTTGGCGTCGCACGCGACGCCAGCGAAGACGACATCAAGAAGGCCTTTCGCCGCCTCGCGCGCAAGCACCACCCCGACATCAGCAAGGCGGCCGACGCGTCGGCGCGGATGCAGGAACTCAACGAGGCGCACGAGGTGCTGCGCGACAAGGAGAAGCGCGCCGCCTACGACCGCGTCGGCCAGGGTGCGCGAGACGGTCAGGCGTTCCAGCCACCACCGGGCTGGGACAGCGGCTTCGAGTTCAGCGGCGGGCCCGACGCGTTCGGCCCGCAGGGCGACAGTGCCGGCCACAGCTCGTTCTTCGAGGCCTTGTTCGGCGCCGCTCGGCGCGGCGGCGCGCGAGGTCGGCCCGGCCAGGGGTTCGGCCAAGCTCGCGCGCAGCGCGGGCAGGACCACCATGCCAAGATCGTGGTTCCACTGGAAGACGCGTTTCACGGCGCGACGCGCGAGCTCTCCCTGCACAGCCCTGAAATGGATGGCGCGGGCAATGTCGCGCTGCACGAGCGCACGCTGCAGGTCGCGATCCCGAAAGGCATCCGCGCAGGGCAACTGATCCGTCTTGCCGGCCAAGGTTCTGCAAGCCTGGGTGATGGGCCGCGTGGCGACCTGTACCTGGAGGTCGAATTCGCGCCGCACGCGCGATGGCATGTCGACGGTCGCGACCTCCACTTCACGCTGCGCGTCGCGCCGTGGGAAGCCGCGCTCGGCGCCGCCGTGGATGTGCCCACGCCCGACGGCACGGTCGAGATGAACGTGCCCGCCGGTTCGCAGACCGGTCGCAAGCTGCGCCTGCGCGGGCGCGGCATCCCAGGCAGCCCGCCGGGTGACTTCTACGTGCTGCTGGAGGTGGTGCTGCCGCCGGCAAGCGACGACAAGTCGCGCGCCTTGTACCGCCAGATGGCTCGCGACCTGGCCTTCGACCCGCGCGCCACAGTGGGAGCCGAACCATGAACACTTCATCCATCGCCGTCGGCGTGTGCCTGAGCGACGAGCAGGCGCTCGAACTAGAGGCCTTCGCCGCCGCCTGCGGCACGCAGGCCGATTTCGTCCGGTTGCTGGTCGACGAAGGCCTGCTGGCGCCTGCTGCGCTGGAGCCTGCATGGCGCTTCAGTGGCGAAGCAATCGCCCGCGTGCGCCGCATCCGCCGCCTGCAGCGCGACTTCGAAGCCAACTTGCAGAGCGTGGGCGTGATGCTGGACTTGATCGACGAGATTGCACGGCTGCGGGCGCAGCTACGGCATGCCGGCATCACGCCCCCCTGAGCACGGCAGACGCAAAATCCACCACCGTCGCGCTGCCAACGCGATGCCAGAAACGGAGGCCATCCATGCGCCGCAGAACCATCGTCCTTCTTGTGACAGCCGCTTGCGTGGCGGCGGCCGCTCCCGCCCAGGTGAACTTCAGCATCGGGATCGGCATCAATGTACCGGTCTACCCACATCTCGTGCAGGTGCCGGGCTACCCGGTCTATTACGCGCCCAGCCTCGCCGCGAACTTCTTCTTCTACGACGGTGTGTACTGGGTGCTCGAGGGCGACCACTGGTATCTCAGCTCCTGGTACAACGGACCATGGCAGGTGGTGGCGCCGGCCTACGTGCCGTACTACCTGCTGCGCGTGCCAGTACGCTACTACCGTGCCCCGCCACCGTACTTTCGCGGCTGGCGGACGCGTGCGCCGCCGCGCTGGGGCCAGCAATGGGGCCCGCAATGGGAGCAACAGCACAAGGACTGGAACAAGTGGGACCGCCACGCCGTGCCGCCACCGGCACCGCTGCCCAGTTATCAGCGCGGCTATTCAGGCGAGCGCTATCCCCGCATCGAACAGCAACCCGATCTGCACGGCCGCAACTACGGCTACCAGCCGCACAGCGACGCGGCGCGCCAGCATTACCAGCAGCAAGGCGCGCCGCAAGCGGGCAAACAGGGGCCGCCCGTGTCACAGCCAGGCAAGGGCCAAGGCAGTGGCAAGGGCCAAGGCGGCGGCAAGGAGAAGAACGACTGAAGTGGTGCGGCGCCCGGCACACAGGGCAATACTCTGCCGCGGCCTGTCGGTGAACGCGAACGAGGCACCAAGCCGCTACGGCGCCGGACGCTCCGGGCCCTGCGTGCCCTGGGCGCGCGCCGAGAGATAGGCGTAGAGATCCACGATGTGGGCATTGACGCGCGGCTCACCCTGCCACGCGGGCATCGTCAGCATGCCCTGCTTGCGCTGCACGACATCCTCGACCAGGGCTTGCCGTGCCGCGCTTTCGCTGCTGGCCTTCGCCGCAGGAAGTTCCCAGTCGTAACGGGTGAGCACAAGGTTCACGAATCGGCGTGAACCCATTTCCCGAACGCGGGGAAGCAGGTCGGGAGCGCCTGCCGTACCGGTCGCGGCCGACCCGTGGCAGCCGGCGCACTTGTCCTGGAACACACGCCAGCCGGTGTAGACCGAACCGGGCGGCTGCGACATCTCGGCGACCGCCTGCGCGTTCTGCAGTTCGATTGCGCACCCGGTCGACCCCAATGTCAGCGCGAAGGCAAGACCAGGCACCCAGCCGCCGCGCCGTGGCCCCACGCGCTGCAGGTGCGCCCTGAGCACGGAGATCGAATGCTTGGCCATGGACGTCACCTTCGCGCCTGTCATAGGCATTGCATTTCGCCGCAAGGACGTCGTCCATTGCAGCCAGTTCGGCATGCCCCAGGGTCGATTCTGCCGGGCTGACCGCGCCGCTGCCTTGTCGCAGATCAGTGCCGGCGCGCCACCAGGCCGATTAGCGCGGAGCGGCCACGGTGCCGATTGCCTTCGGCCATCTCGGCCTCGTATTCGCGCAACTCGACGATCTGCAGGCCGGCGAACGCCTCACGCAGCATCTGCGGCGTGTACAGGTGCGACGCATGCGGCGGCCCACCGGTGCCGTACTCGAGTTGCTTGGGGGTGTAGCCCTGCAGCAGCAGCGTACCGCCGGGCTTGAGGCTCGCGACCATGCGCGCGAACAGCCGCTGGCGCGCGGCGGGGTCGGCAAACTGGACGAAGATGGCCGCCACGCCGTCAAACGTGCTCTGCGGCCAGGCATAGCCCTCGCAATCGGCGACGCTGTGGTTCACCGTGACGCCGTGTCGCAGCGCCAGCCGCCGCGCCTTGGCCACCCCGACCTCGGCGATGTCGAAAGCGTCGACCACCAGGCCCTGCCGCGCCAGCCAGACGCTGTTGCGACCCTCACCGTCGGCCACGCACAGGACGCGGTCGCCCGGCGACCAGACACCTGCGTGGTCCTTCAACCAGACATTGGGCTCGGTCCCGAACAGGTACTCGTCGCCCTCGAATCGGCTGTTCCAGGTGGTGGCCGCATCGGTGAAGGCGGTCGTCGGTGATTGGCTCATGGCGTCGGCTCGGGCAGCGGTGTGTCAGGCATTCTGCGGCCACCGGGACCCGATCAGTGAATCCCCGGTGGCTGGCCAATCACGATCGCGCGACCCAATGGGTAGTACGGCAGCGCGTACGGCAACTCGCCGTTGGCACGCAGCTCGAAACCGGGTGCGAGCTCCTGTTCGTACAGCGAGTGCGCGTCAGCCTGCGCGGCAGCGGGCAACGCACTTACGACGCGAACGCCACCCCAGAAGCCCACGTCCTGCAGCGTTTCGCGCTGCAGTGTAAGCAGCAATTCGACATATGCCTTGAGCAAGGCGTAGGCCTCGTTGCGCTCGCTCGGCGCTGCATTGCGTTGCTCGGCTGCGCGTGCCAGTTCGGCCAGGCGCCTGACACGCGGCGCCAGCACCTCACGCGCTTCGCGCAGAATGGCAGAGGCATCGGCCAGTTGCTGCCGCGCCAGCTCGTGGTGGCGCACAACGAGCACGCGGGCCGCTGCGGCCACGTCGGTACCCGCCAGCCGCGCGATCGTCTCGCGGTCGGCCTGCATGTGCTGTTGCGCATACTGCCGCTGTTGGGCGACCAGACGTTGCAGGAACTGTGCGGCACGGGGCGTGGCACGCTGCAATTCGAGCCGATAGGCCGCGATCTCCGAACGCGGCGCGAGCGCAGCGCTGGCCGCTGATGGCACCGGGCCCAGTCCGCGTTCGACCTCGCGCTCGAGTGTGCGCAGTTCGTCGAGCGACGGCTGCTTGTCGGGGTGGGCCGGATCCGGCTTCCAGGCCTTGTCGAGCGTGCGCGCCATCTCGGTCAGCCTGGGGTCGCGATTGACAGCGTCCATCGTGCGCTGGAACTGCGCAGCGCTGGCTTTCGCCGTCGGCTCGAACAACTGGTCCACGTCCTGTTGCAGCCCTCGCAGCACAGTGTCTGCCACATCGATGCGCAATTGGGCCATGCCCAGGCCCTCGGTCTGCACCGGGTGCACCGAGATCCTCTTCGACGCCTCGGCCGGCGTCGCTGGCAATACCGGCACGGCAGCAAAGAGAGCCTGCCAGCGATCGGCCTCGTCGGCAGCCCAGGCAGCCGGTGCCACGCACAGCAGCAGGCTGGCGCACCACGGCACCAACGATTCGGCCAATGCCATCGGTCGATCGAATCGCTGGCTCATCACGCAGAGCCTAGCGTGGCGTTGGACCACAAGCAAGAGATCCAGTACGGGCCAGCACTCCCGCCGCGTTCGCATCAGACGCCGCGCAATGGCTGCGGGCGCGCATAAGCGCCGACGGATTTCGGCACTGCCGCCACGAAGGACGGTACTACCGCATATCAGCGTCAGCGATCAAGCGCGACTTCAGCGCACGTGCGCGGGCGCCGTCGACATCGCTTGCGTCCCACCCGTAACTGCTACTCCAGGACGAAACAAATCCGACGAGCTGAACGAAGCGAACCTCGCCCGCTTGGCCTTCGACGGTCTGCGTCGTTGAATTGCCTTCCCAAGACAGCGCCAACTGGTGGCGTCCTGGCGTGAGCCTGACGCGCATCATCGACTCCGGAACGGTCATCAGCGCCGACCCCGCGTCCACCGATACCGGGACCCGGTTGACGGCGTCAGCCCAGCGGTTGCGAACGACATAGACGATAAGCGCCTCCTTGTCGGGCTGGAATCGCTTCGCCGCCGCATCGGCTTCGGCCGTCGGTACAGGCTGCATGGTGCAGGTGCTGTGATGGGCCTTGCCAATCACGAAGCAATAACTTCCATCCGCGCGCACGGGTTGCTCCCAGCGGTGTGCACAGCCCGCCAACAGGAAAGCCATGCTCATGGCAACACCAACCACCGCAATTCGATCTGTCTTCATGTCAATTCTCCTGGGTTGCCGCTGATGCGCGGCGTGGACATCGCATGGATTCGTTCAGTCATCCCTTCGTCGGCTCCGCACCCAGTGGTTCTCTATCGCGCGACGTGTTCGACGCGCCCAGGGTCATCGCGAAGAGCACCGCGCAGGCGGCAAGCGTCCAGACAATGACTGCGCCCGAAGGCAGATCGAGCACCGCCGACAAGGCCAGCCCGAGCCCGTAGCCAATCGCGCCAACGCCATAAGCCGCGACATGCCGGCGGCGGCCGCTCAGTGAGCGAGTCGCCAGCGCCGGAATGATCAGACTCGAAAAGACGAGGTAGACACCGACCAGTTGCACCGATGCCGTCACCGCCAGCGCGAAGGCGCCATAGAAGCCGAAGCGGCCGAGTCGATCGACCCAGCCGAACCAAAGCGCGGCGAGCAGCACGGCCGACACGCCGGCCAGCCACAGCAGTTGCGTGCCGTTGACCCACAGGATCTGACCGACAAGCAGTTCCTTCAGGTGTTCGCCGCCGTGCGGGTTACCGGCCAGCAGCAGGATGCCGCCGCAAGCTGCAAGGATGAACATCACACCGATCAACGCCTCCTGCTGCTCGGGCGCCTTGCGCTCGGTCCAGGTCAGCAGCAAGGCGCCGAGCAGCGCAGCACACACGGCTGCCGCCTGCACCGCGAGTCCGCCTTCGGGCAGCCCCACCGCATCGGCCGCAATCACGCCCAGGCCGGCGATCTGCGCGATCGCGAGATCGATGAAAACGATGCCGCGGTCCAGCACCTGAGTTCCCAGCGGCACGTGCGTGGCCAAAACCAGCATGCCCGCGATCAGGGCCGGGCCGAGGATGCCCCAGTCGAGCGCACTCCAGGTCATGGCTTCACTCCGGCGGCGACCAGGCGCGCAACGGTGTCGTCGAACAGGCCGAAGAGGTCCTTCGCAGCCTCGGTTCCGCCCACCGTGGACGGTAGCTTCACGGCAGGCACACCGGCGTTCTTGCTCAGCCACTCGGAGGAGCGAGGGTCCTGGTATGCCGCATACAGCACCATGCGCGCCGGCGTCGCCTTCAGGGCGATCAGGACGGTCTGCAAGTGGGCGGCGGTCGGCTCGACGCCCGGCTTGGGTTCGAGCACCGCCACTTCCTTCAGACCCAGCCAGTCATACAGGTAGACGAAGGCCTTGTGCTGCGACACCACCGGTGTGCCCTTCAACGGCGCCGCCTGCGTAGACCAGCGTGCCATGGCCAGCTGCCAGCGCCGACCGAAAGTCTGCGCTTCGTTGCGCATAGTCGCCGGCGTGCGTCGGGTCGACCTGCTGCAACCTGGCAGCCAATGCCAGCGCGACCTGCGCGATGTTGCGCGGGTCGGTCTGGATGTGTGGATTGCCGGCCGCGTGGACATCGCCCTGCGCGCGGTCGAGCTGGCCCGGCACGTCGAGCTTGCGCACGACGTCGGCCGCGGCAAAGTTGCCGGGCTGCCCGGTCTGCACCTTTGCATTGCCCGATTGCTGCAACAGCACCGGCAGCCAGCCGATCTCCAGCTCAGCCCCCGTGCAGACCACCAGATCGGCGTTGCGCGCGCGCGCGATCAGGCTCGGCTTGGCCTGGATCTGATGCGGGTCCTGCAGCGCAGTGGTGGCCACCGACACGTCGACCAGGCTGCCGCCGAGTTCCTGCGCCAGAGCACCCCATTCGGGCTCGCAGGCAAAGACGCGCAGCGCGGCGTGGGCTGGCAGGGCCAGCAGCAGTGGTGCGGCGAGCAGGAGCGAAACCGTCTTGCAATTCATCATCGTGTTCTCCAAAGTGGCACTCAGTAGCCGTGCGCGCCATGCGCGCCGAGGCTGACCTGGTATTGAACGAAGAGCTGCTTGTCGGCGAAGCCCTCGCGCGAGCGGTCCTGCGCGAGTTGCAGACGCACGCGCGAAAACTCGCTGGCGTTGTAGTCGAGCATCAGCGTGTGCTTGCTCGGCCGGTAGTCGCTGACTGCGAGCAGGCCGGCATTGGCGCCGTAGTCAGGCGTGCCCGAGTCCAGCCGTTCGGTGCGCAGACCGACTCGCCAGCCCGGCAGGAATTGATAGACCCCTTGCAGATACCAGCCCGACTGTGTCACGTCATAGGCGCCCGCGCTCGCGGTGTTGCCCGCGTCGTAGACCAGACTGCCGCTGCGCGTGCTGCGCAAGTACTCGCCTTGCAACGTGAAGCTGGTGCGCGTCGCGTTGCCCTCGGGCGCCCACTTCCACACCGCATCGGCGACCCATACGCGTGTGCTGCCACTGAAGGCGTTGCTCACAGCACTGCCGTTCGCGTCCAAGCCGTCGAGTACTTGGTCGTCGGCCTTCGCGCTCAGCACCGACAGGCCGGCGCGCCAGTTGTGGCTGCTGCCGATGTCGCCACCGGTATGCGCTGTCAACGCGGACATGCCGGCCCCGTTGCGACTGTTGTCGCCGCCGGGAAAACTGCGCCCGCGGCCCAGTTCGACGCCTAGCTCGATGAAATGATCGACGGGCGCCAGCCAGGTCATTTGCACGCCGTCGTCACCGTACTGCGTGCCGAGCATGGCCTGGTAGGCCAGCGGGTTATCGACGAAGTCCCAGGTGTGCGAGTGCTTCGAGTTCAGATAGCCGATGTTGGAGAAGAAACGGCCGGCTTTGAGCGACAGGCCGCTGCCCAACGAGGTGGTCTGGATGTAGGCCTCCTCGACCGAGACAGTGTCGTCGCCGTGCAGCGCGATGTTTGCACTGCCGCGCAGCCACGGATCGATGCTGGCGGCAAAGCCAAGCTCCGATTCCGCGAGGCTGAAGCCCCTGGTGCCAGGGCCCACTTCAGCACCGCTGGGCAGCTGGAAGCCGGTGATGGCGTAGCGTGATGGGTCCTCGGAGGTGTGCGTGTAGAGACCCGACAGAATCAGCGAGATGGCCGGGTTGAAGGCGTTGGCGCCGGCGGCCGTTGCGTTGGGCGTTGCGTTGGCCCCCGCAGTTGGCGCCGGCACCGGCGTGGCGGCGACCGTGCTCGCAGGCGAGCCGCTGCCGCTGCCGGCCTCGGCGGCCTGAAGCCGTTGTTCGAGCGCCTTCAGGCGCGCTTCGTAGTCGGCGCGGATCGTTTCGATCTCGCGCCGCAGGGTATTGATGTCTGTGGCGGTGTCGGCCTGCGCGCCCAATGGCGCGGCCAACGCGAGCGCAAGGCCCGCAGGAAAGAGCTTGAACATGAAGGTTCACTCCAGGCGATGACGTCGGGACTGCACGCGCCCGAGTCATGCTCGGGCGGGCGCAGCGGGTCAGCGATCAGCGCGGGGTGAAGGGCGGCGCGCGGCTGCGGTAGGCCAGCGCAGTGCGCGATGACCAGACGCCGAGTGCCCGCAACACCGGCTGCTCGTGCCGAGTCTCCGACACGGGCAGGCTGTGCACGCTCGGCAGGGCGCCGGCGCTCAGAGCCGCGGCGGCCAGGCAGAGCTCGCAGTGATCCGCTTGTGGCTGCTGCGAGTCGCTGCGTTGTACCGATGCCTTCAGGTCATGCGAATAGGCGTGCCAAGTGGCCGCGGACTGTGCCAGCGGCAGCAACAGCGCGAGCCATAACACCCACGACAGATTGTGGGCGTGCAGTGAGTTCAGCCGCTTCAGCACACGATCATTTTACGCTGTACGAGGCATCGCCCCTTGAGCACGCCCGAAAGTACGACGCGATACCGCGCGGAGGCGGCAGCGCGTCCGAAACCGACGGCCCCGCCGGCGCATGTTCAACTGGCGTGGCAACGAGCCACATACAAACCCAAGTGCGAGGTGATCGCGCAGGGTTCGATTCGGGCTTTGGGCCACGTTGCCCTGGCTTCAGGCCAGCTTCTTTGCCGCGTCGATCGCCGCCAGGCACGCATCGTGGCAGTCCTTGCACTCGGCGTGGTGCTCGATGTGGGGCTTGCATGCCTTCACGCAGGCACCCATGGCGGCCACCGCGGTTCTGGCCAAGGACGGCGTGTAGTTCGAGTCGATCAGCGCGGCGCGCAAGGCGGCATTGCAGACCACGTCGCAATCGAGCGCAGTGCGCAGGCACCGGCCGAGCGAACGGTCCCCCGTGGCCAGCAAGGTCTGGCAGTGGGAGATGCACACCGCGACCGCCTTGCTACAGGCCTGGAACGGCTCCACGAGATCGTCATAGCGCCTGGGCTTGGCCGTAGCCGGCCCCGCCATCATGGCCTTGTGGTCGTGTTCGGCGGTCGCCTGGGCCGCAGCGCGGCCAGAGGCCAGGCTGCCGAACCCGATGGCCGCGATGCTCGCGGCTGCGCTGACAAAATTGCGTCGTTGCATGGGTCTTCTTCCAACTCATTGTTTGGCTGCAGCAAGCGCCTTGACCGGCGCCTTCACTGGCACCGACTCGCGCTTGCCGTCCTTGCCTTCGATCACCAGTGTCACGGCCACGGTATCGCCTTCCTTGAGCGGCTGCTTCAGGCCCATCAGCATCACGTGATACCCGCCGGGCTTGAGGTCCACGGCCTTGCCTGCGGGCAGGTCCAGCCCGGGAATCGCCCTCATCTTCATGACATTGCCGTCCATGGTCATTTCATGGATCTCCACGACCCCGGCCGCCGGTGAACTGGCCGAGACGAGCTTGCCGCCTGCCGTGGAGGTAATCTGGGCGAACATGCCGGTGGCCTTCTGCTGTGGCACCGTGCCCTGGACCCAGGCCTCTTTGACGATGGTCTGGGCGCTCGCGGCGAGCGAAATCGATGCAATGGCGATGGCAACGCACAGGCGCTGGGTGACATACATGGTTCAGGACTCCTTGAGTGGATCTTGGTCAAATCAACGACTCGACCCGCCCGCCGGGCCGGCGAAGCGGCTGCAGTAGGTCGGCATCGTTTCACAAATCTTCGATCGGTGGCTTGACCTGGAACGACTCAAAAGCCGCTTGTCCAGCCCAACGCCAGCGCGCTGCGCGGCACCAGCTGAATGCCGTTTACCTTCTGGTACAGCGGTACTTGCACATAGGCGTACAGCGTCGAGTCGTGGCCGACGCCGAAAGTGATACCTGGGCTCAGATCCACCATCGTCGAGCCGGAGTTGTCAGGTTCGGATTGCGCGCCGCTGTCCCTGGCGCGTTGGCGACAGTTCAACTGCAGCACGGCGCCAAGGCCGGCCGAGTAGGCGTGCGACCAGCCTGCCGAGACCTCGATGCGCTGACCGGGCTTGAACTCTTCGCGGCTGTTCAGTGCCTGCGACACACTGACTTGCCCGATCACGGCATCCGTCAGGCCCACCGCCCTGCGGCCGGCAGCACCGAGCGTCAGGTCCGTGGTGCCGCTGCCCGGCTGCAGGGCGCGCTCTGCACGGCTGCCATCCCCGTTGGTCACGTTGATCGCGCCCGTCGGCAGCTTCAATCCGCCGTACAGGGCATACGCCGCGGCGCCGTCGTCGGCCACGAACTGGCGGCGGGCCAGCGCCTGCACATCGGCCAACTTGGTGAAGCGCCATTGCTCCGACGTCGACGGCAGGCCGCTCACCGGATCGACCAGATCGTGCAGGTGATCGCGTTTGACAACCGGGATGCGCAGCGACACCGACCAGTCGGCGTTGATGCCGTAATCGAGCGTAGTCACCAGATTGAGGTTCTTGGTGTGGCGCTCGATCGCCTCTTCGCCGGTGACCTGGCTCGCATCCAGATTCGTCGTCCCGCTGCGCAGTTGTGTCTGCGTCACGGCTTCGAGGCGCACGTCGGCGCTCCACCCCAGGTAAGGCGCACCCGTGCCGTGCGCGTAGCGATCGGTCATCAGCGTGCAGAAGGCCGAACCACAGGATGCGTGGCTGGGCGCGGCGAGGATCGTCAACGCCAACGCAGTGGCGATGCGGGACAGTCGAGACAGTTCGTTCATGGCGTCACTCCTTGAAGGTTGAAAGTGCGGATGACAGTGGTTGGGCGATTCATTCGGCCAGCAACAGGGCGAGGTCGTCGGCCACCTGCCGCGCCGTGTCGGTATGGCGCAGTGCGACGCGAATCCGGCCTTTCCGATCGAAGACATAGGCAATTGCCGTGTGATCCATCGTGTAGCTGCTGCCCGTAGGCACCTTGGCATAGAAGACCTTGAAGTCACGGGCGGTCTGCCGCGTAGCCTGCAGGTCACCGCGCAGACCGAGAAAGCTCGGGTGGAAAGCCGTGGTGTAGGCCTGCAGCAGTTCGGGCGTGTCGCGTTCCGGATCGATGGTGACAAAGATCACCTGGATCTTGCTGCCGTCGTCACGCAAGAGTCGAAGGACTTCCGCCGAACGGCTCAATGCTGTCGGGCACACATCGGGGCACTGCGTGAAGCCGAAGAACAGCAACACGACTTTGCCCTTGAAATCCGCCAGCTTGCGTTGCCGCCCCTGCGGATCGGCGAGCTCGAAACTGCGTCCGTACTCGGCACCGGTGATGTCGATACCCTGGAGGGCGGGTTTGCGCGCGTCGCATGCACCGATGAGCATGGCCAAGCCGAGCAGGACGAGTGACGCGCGGCGACGTCCAGTTGCGCGACTTGCATGAAGCACGCGTTCGATGAGGGGCACGGTACTCTCCTGCGCACCCGGGCAACGAGGTCCACGGGGAAGTGATTCGATCGCGGGCCATGGCCGAAGCCGCCCGCAACGTGGCGTAACGCGTCAGGAGAACAGGGGTGGCGCTCGCGCCTGTGCCGCGCGCCAAGCATGGGCGGTACGGGGTGCAGCGAGGAAACGGGCCGCAAACTCGAATTTCGCGGTGAGCAACGGCAACACCACAGGCGCCACCGGCATCCCGATCGCCGTGGCGCGCAAGTCACAGTAGGGGCAATGGTCATCGGCGTGCGATTGCGTTGGCGTCGGCATCGGCGCAGCTTCGTCGATGTCGCCTGACGCGTTGACCCAGGTGGCACCCGACATGGTGCAGACCTCGATCCACCCCCCGGCTGCGCTGACCTGCACTGCATCCGACATCTTCGGCGCAAGCGCCATCAGCAGGATGGCGAATGCTGCCAGCCAAGTTGAAAAGCGTCGATTCGACCGAGCCCAATGCATACGCAAATTCTATGCATGCACTGGCCGTCTGTGCGGCTTTCTGCCGATGTGTCCCTCTTAGGTCGCGGGCGGATAAGCCTGCAAAACCGCTCACGGTCTCGCCCAGCACTGGGCCTACGGCCTTACAGCAACACGCGCCTCTCGAGGCCCGTCGGGTAGGGTATATCCCCAGCCTGGCCGAGGGGTGTCGCAAGTTGCAACTGACGGCCCTGCCCTCGACGTTCACGCCTAGACTGATTCCATGCAATGGAGTCGGTCACTGAGAACAGTCACGGCAAGGGTGGCGATCTTCGCCGTCCTGCTCGGCTCGCTCATGCCGACTCTTTCGCACGCCGTGCGGTCGGGCGGCAGCGAAAGTTGGTTTGAGGTCTGCTCCACGCTCGGCACCAAGTGGGTCGCAGCTGGCGACGCCAATGCAAGCGAGACCGCGCCGGCGCCGACGCAACTCCAGCCTGGCGAACACTGCCCGTACTGCAAACTTCATGCGAGTGGGCTGGGTTTGCCTCCCGCGCCCATCTCCATAGCAGCAGCGCCGCTGTTGCGATTCGAGGTCCTTGGCTCACTCCCCTCGACAGCGCGCACCCGGTTCGCCTGGGTCATCGCGCAGCCCCGCGCACCTCCCTCGATCTCCTGATCTGACGCTGCTGACTCGAGTGCCGCGCGCAGCGCCCACTCGGGTCGTTCCACAGATCGCGACCGCGCCGGCCGCCCAAAGGGGGGCCATGCGACCGGTCGCAGCGACCAGGAGCAAATCGTGTACGAGACCACCTCGAAAGCGCGCCATACGCCGCGGCGCAGCGGCCCTCCCCTTGCAGCCATAACGCGCGCCTGTGCATTGACAAGACTCGCCACGGAACTCGGGGGCGACACAGCCTGCGATCCCATCTCGTTCAAACAATTTGATCAGGGCCGAGGCGCGCACTCGGAGGCTCCACCTCCCATCATTGCGCCGCTCGACGAGGGCACGGACGCACCAGCACTTGCTCAACGCATTCTGGCCGGCAGCCTGGCCTTGAGTGAAGTCCTGCTCCGTGCAGAAGTCGACGGCGTCGAATCGTCGTGGCGCGGCAGCTTCGTTGCGCTGACGCGCGACGGCCGATGCTTGCGCATGCGGAGTCACAGCGCAAGCGTGGAACTGGACCTCAACAGCATCATCGCCGTCTCGCACTGTGCCAGCCGCACGGCCAGCGGCATTTGCCTTTACGGTGAGGCGGGAGTCCTGCTTACGCTCTGGTCCAAAGACATACGGGCCTTCGACGTGCTGCTGGCCGATGCGCTTCGCGATTGCGGTCAAGAAATCTGGCCCGTCGGCGCCACCTGATCGACGCGTAACTGGTGGACCAGCAGCGGGCAGGCGCAGTTGCCGGCCTGGAGTGAAGTCGAGCTTTGGTCCGAACGCGGCGCAATCGCTTTGGCCGATTGCAGCCGTCCGACGCCGCCAGGTGACGATCTGCTGAGTGCCCAATTGCAGGCCGCCGCATCGATACGGTCGGGCAGCGCGTTGGCGTCGAAGCACGGCCCGGCACGACATTGACCTCGTGCGCGCCGCAGACCGGCTGTAGCATCCAGGGGCCATCGTGACGCCCCTGCTCGAAGTCCGCGACCTGCAGACCCGCTTCGCCACCGACGACGGCGAGTTCGCCGGCGGTCGACGGCGTGAGCTTGGACGTCGACGGCGGGGCGCACGCTGGCCATCGTCGGCGAATCGGGCTGCGGCAAGAGCGTGACCGCGCTGTCGATCATGGGCCTGGTGCCGCAGCCGCCCGGCCGCATCGTGGCCGGCCGTCGATCCGCTTCGAGGGCCGCGAACTGGTCGGGGCCTGCGCCGCGGGCCATGCAGGACCTGCGCGGCAACGGCATGGCGATGATCTTCCAGGAGCCGATGTCGTCGCTGAATCCGGCCTTCACGATCGGCGAGCAGATCGTCGAGGGCCTGCTGCGGCACCGGCCGCATCGACGCGCGCGAAGCCAGCGCGCGCGCGCTGGCGATGCTGGCGAAGGTGCGCATTCCGGCGCCGCAGCAGCGCTTCCACGAGCACCCGCACAAGCTCTCGGGCGGCATGCGCCAGCGCGCGATGATCGCGATGGCGCTGGCCTGCGAGCCGCGCTTGCTGATCGCCGACGAGCCGACGACCGCGCTGGACGTGACGATCCAGGCCCAGATCCTCGACCTGATGCAGCGCCTGCAGCAGGAGACTGGCACGGCGATCATCCTGATCACGCACGACCTGGGCGTCGTCGCCGAAGTGGCCGACGAGGTGGTGGTGATGTATGCCGGCCGCATCGTCGAGCAGGCGCCGGTGCGTGCGCTGTTCGACGACGCCGCAGCATCCGTACACCGTCGGCCTGCTGGGCTCGATCCCGCGCCTGCACGGCGAGCAGCGGCGGCTGGCCTCGATCGAGGGCCAGGTGCCGAGCCCGCTGCGCCTGCCACCAGGCTGCCGCTTCGCCGAGCGTTGCCCGTTTGCCGACGCGCAGATGCCGCGCCGAGTCACCGCCGCTGCGCGAGCTGGGCGCCGGCCACGCGTCGGCCTGCTGGAAGGCGCCGCTCGATGCCGATGCCCTGCTGTGCGGGCGCGCGCCGAGGCGCGTGACGGCATGACCGCGCCGCTGCTCGCAGGTCGACGGCCTGGTCAAGCATTTCCCGGTCCGGCGCGGCGCTGTTCGGCCGCGTCAGCGGCGCCGTGCGCGCGGTCGACGGCGTGAGCTTCACGCTGGCGGCCGGGCGAGACGCTGGGCGTGGTCGGCGAATCGGGCTGCGGCAAGTCGACGCTCGGCCGCCTGGTGCTGCGCCTGATCGAGCCGACCGCCGGCCGCGTTCGGTTCGACGGCACCGAGCTGGGCACGCTGGACGGCCGCGCGCTGCGCGCAGCGGCGACGCGCGATGCAGATCATCTTCCAGGACCCGTACTCGTCGCTCAATCCGCGCATGACGGTCGGCCAGATCCTGGCCGAGCCGCTGTTGCTGCACGACCTGCAGCGCTGGCCGCCAGGGCGAGCGCGTGGCCGAGCTGCTGCACACCGTGGGTCTGCGCGCCGAGCATGCACAGCGCTACCCGCACGAGTTCTCCGGCGGCCAGCGCCAGCGCATCGGCATCGCCCGCGCGCTGGCGGTCGAGCCGAAGCTGATCGTCTGCGACGAGCCGGTGTCGGCGCTCGACGTCTCGGTGCAGGCGCAGGTGGTGAACCTGCTGCAGGACCTGCAACAGCGCTTCGGGCTGGCCTACATCTTCATCGCGCACGACCTGGCGGTGGTGCGGCACATCGCCACGCAGGTGGCGGTGATGTACCTCGGGCGCATCGTCGAGCGGGCCGACAAGCACACCCTGTTCGCCGCGCCGCGGCACCCCTACACGCAGGCGCTGCTGTCGGCGATCCCGGTGCCCGAGCCGGGCGGCGCGCGGCGAACGCATCCTGCTCGCCGGCGACGTGCCGAGCCCGATGGCGCCGCCCGCGGGCTGCCACTTCCACACCCGCTGCATTCACGCTGAGCCGCGGTGCGCACATAGCGTGCCGGCACTGATCGACAATGCCGGCCACGCGGTGGCCTGCCATCTCTGGAACGAGATCGCCGCACCGCCGTCGCTACGGCCCGCCGCGTCGGCCAACCCGCGGCTGGCGCGACTGCAGTCGGCCTTCGCCGCCTGATCCGCCACACCGAGGAGAACCCCGCCATGAAGACTGTGCACCGTTTCGCGCTGGCTGCGCTGCTGCTTGCCGCCGTGTCTGCCACGCAGGCCCAACACCTGCGGGTCGGCCTGGCCGAAGACCCCGACGTGCTCGACCCGACGCTGGCGCGCACCTTCGTCGGCCGCGTCGTCTTCGCCGCGCTGTGCGACAAGCTGCTCGACATCGACGAGAAGCTCACCATCGTGCCGCAGCTCGCGCAGAGCTGGGAATGGTCGGCCGACAGCAAGGCGCTGACGATGAAGATGCGCCCGGGCGTCACCTTCCACGACGGCGAGAAGCTCGACGCCGCGGCGGTGAAGTTCAACCTCGAGCGCCACAAGAACATGGCCGGCTCCAACCGGCGCGGCGAACTGGCGCCGCTGGCCAGCGTCGACGTCGTCGATCCGATGACCGTGCGGCTGAACCTGAGCGCGCCGTTCTCGCCGCTGCTGGCGGCGCTGGCCGACCGCGCCGGCATGATGGTTTCGCCCAAGGCCGCGCAGGCCGCGGGCGACAAGTTCGGCGCCAAGCCGGTGTGCTCGGGGCCGTTCAAGTTCGTCGAGCGCGTGGCGCAGGACCGCATGGTCTTCGAGCGCTACGACGGCTACTGGAACAAGGCCGCGATCCACTTCGACAAGATCATCTACACGCCGATCGTCGACGCCACCGTGCGGCTGGCCAACCTGAAGTCGGGCCAGTTCGACTTCATCGAGCGCGTGGCGCCGTCGCGACATCGAGAAGCTGCAGGCCGACAAGACGCTTCAAGATCGCGCGCATCACCGAGATCGGCTACCAGGGCATCACGATCAACGTCGGCAAGAGCGAGCAGGCGCAGAAGAACCCGCTCGGCCGCGACGCGCGCGTGCGCGAGGCGTTCGAGCTGTCGCTCGACCGCCAGGGCCTGGCGCAGGTGGTGATGGACAACGAGGCCACGGTCGGCAACCAGTGGGTGGCGCCGAACAACGCCTACTACGCCAAGAACGTGCCGATCCCCAAGCGCGACATCGCGCGCGCCAAGGCGCTGCTGAAGGAGGCCGGCGTGCCGAACCCGAGCTTCACGCTGATGACGCCGACGACCGTCGGACGCGCAGCGCCTGGCGCTGGTGGTGCAGGCGATGACGCGCGAGGCCGGCTTCGACGTGAAGATCCAGGCCACCGAGTTCGCCACCTCGCTGAACCTGGCCGACAAGGGCGACTTCGAGGCCTACGTGCTGGCCTGGAGCGGCCGCGCCGACCCCGACGGCAACGCTCTTCAGCTTCGACGGCTGCAAGCAGCCGCTCAACTACGCCGGCTACTGCGACGCCGAGACCGATGCGCTGCTGAACCAGTCGCGCGACGCTGCGCGATCCGGCCGAGCGCAAGAAGGTCTACGAGCAGATCGCCGCGCGCGTGCTGAAGGAGCGGCCGATCGATCTACCTGTACCACCGCAACTGGCTGTGGGCCTACAACGCCAAGCTGAGCGGCGTGCGCGACGTGCCCGACGGCCTGCTGCGCGTGGCCGGCCTGAAGATGGCGCCATGAGCCGCCCTGAGGCCAGCGCTCGCCGATGCTCGAGTACCTGGCCAAGCGCCTGGCGCAGATCGTGCCGACGCTGGTCTTCGTGTCGATGCTGATCTTCGGGCTGCAGCAGTTGCTGCCCGGCGACCCGGCGAAGATCCTCGCCGGCGAGGAGCAGGACCCGACCGTGATCGCCTACCTGCACGCCAAGCTGCACCTGGACGAGCCGCTGCCGGTGCGCTACGCCTACTGGATCGGCGGCGTGCTGCAAGGGCGATCTCGGCGAATCGATGCGCACGCAGCAGCCGGTGCTCGAGCTGGTGCTGCAGAAGCTGCCGGTGACGATCGAGCTGGCGGCGATGGCGATGGCGATCGCGCTCGTCGATCGGCATCCCGGCCGGCATCGTCGTCGGCGGTCGGCCGCGGCACGTGCGTGGGACAGCGCGGCCAACGTGTTCGCGCTGTGGGGCATCTCGACGCCGAACTTCTGGCTCGGCATCCTGATGATCCTGCTGTTCTCGGTGCAGCTCGGCTGGCTGCCGGCGTCGGGCTACGTGAGCCCGTTCGAGGACCTGCGCGCCAACCTGGCCGCGATGATCATGCCGGCCTTCGTGCTCGGCAACGCGATCGCCGCGGTGCTGATGCGCCACACGCGCAGCGCGATGCTGCAGGTGCTGTCGGTCGGACTACGTGCGCACCGCGCGCGCCAAGGGCCTGAGCGAGCGCACGGTGGTGCTCAAGCACGCGCTGCGCAATGCGCTGACGCCGGTGATCACGCTCGGCGCGCTCGAGCTCGGCACGCTGCTGTCGGGCGCGGTGCTGACCGAGCAGGTGTTCACGATCCCCGGCTTCGGCAAGCTGATCGTCGACGCGGTGTTCAACCGCGACTACGCGGTGGTGCAGGGCGTGGTGCTGGTGACGGCCACGGCGTACATCACTCTGAACCTGCTGGCCGACCTGGCGTACTTCGTGGTCAATCCGCGGCTGCGATGACGCGGTTTCTTCTTCTACCTCCGTTGTCGGCGCCATGTTTGCATGCGCTGGCTCGGCGCATCGCGGCAGGCGGCACCCGGCAGGGGCTCATGCTGGGGCGGTCGGCGCCGTGCGCCGACTTCGCTGCGGTGCTCGGCCTGGGGTCGCGCCGCACAACTCGCTACGTTCGCTGCGCTCACTGCGCTCGGACAACCGCGGCGAGTCAGTCCACGAAGCGCGCTGCGCGCGCCGACCCCAGCCCTGTGCTCCTCGCCGCCCCACAAATCGCCCCTGCCGGGCACCGCCTGCCGCGAAGTCCAACTGCGGTGGTGTGCGTTTGCAATCCACCGTCGAACCTGCAAAGGCGCGCCCGGGCAGGTGGCAGCGCGCCTGCGGGGCGCCGAGGAGCACAGGTCTTGTGGCCCGCGCGCGCAGCGCGCCACGTCAACTGACTTGTCGCACCCTGTCTGAGCGTAGCGAACGCAGTGAGCGCAGCGAGTTGTGCGACGGCCCACAAGGCCGAGCACCGCAGGGCAGTCGGTGCACAGCACCGACCGCCTCGCCGAAGCGCTGCCGCCTGCCCGGGCGTGACTTTGCCGCGCGACAGCTGGCGAAGCGTGCGAGCGAAATGTGGCAGAGCAGCTGATATGTCTGCCGTCCTGCCCTCCTCGTTGATCGCGCCGGCGCCGCAGGCCGGGCCATGGCGTCGGGCCCTGCGCCGACTGCGGCGCCGGCGTGCGGCGATGATCGGGTTGGTGATCGTGCTCGGCTTCGTCGTGCTCGCATTGTTCGCGCCGTGGATCGCGCCGCACGATCCGATCGCCACCAGTTGGAGCGCGATCCGCAAGGCGCCGAGCGATGTCGCACTGGTTCGGTACCGACGACATCGGCCGCGACGTGCTGTCGCGCGTGATCTGGGGTACGCGGGCGTCGTTGCTGGCCGGCGTCGTGTCGGTCTCGATCTCGCTCGCTGCTCGGCGTGCCGATCGGCCTGGCGGCGGGTTTCCTGGGCGGCGCGGTCGATGCGCTGATCTCGCGCATCACCGATGCCTTCCTGGCCTGCCCGTTCCTGATCCTGGCCATCGCGCTGGCCGCATTCCTCGGCCCGAGCCTGACCAACGCCATGATCGCGATCGGCGTGTCGGCGACGCCGATCTTCGTGCGCCTGACGCGCGCGCAGGTGCTCAACATCAAGGTCGAGGACTACATCGAGGCCGCGCGCGCGGTCGGCAACCCGCCGTGGCGCATCGCGTTGCGCCACGTGCTGCCCAACGTGACCGCGCCGCTGATCGTGCAGGCCACGCTGGCGATCGCCGCGGCGGTGATCGCCGAGGCCAGCCTGTCGTTTCTGGGCCTGGGCCAGCAGCCACCGGCGCCGAGCTGGGGCAGCATGCTCAACACCGCGAAGAACTACGTCGACCAGGCGCCGTGGATGGCGATCTGGCCCGGGCTGGCGATCTTCTGCCTGGTGCTGGCCTTCAACCTGCTCGGCGACGGTCTGCGCGACGCCCTCGATCCGCGCCAGCGCTAAGACGCTGAGCAACAATGCTCGATCAACTCGATCGAGGCCCTCATGACCCTCACCGTCCACCACCTCGAGAACTCGCGCTCGCAGCGCGTGCTCTGGCTGCTCGAGGAGCTCGGCCTGCCCTACGAGATCAAGCATTACGCGCGCGACAAGAAAACCTCGCTGGCCCCGCCGGAGCTGGCGGCGGTGCACCCGCTGGGCAAGTCGCCGGTGCTCAGCGACGCTGAGGTGATCGTCGCCGAGACCGGCGCGATCGTCGAGTACCTGCTCGACCGCGTCGGCAGTACCGCACTGCGCCCCGCGCCCGGGACGCCGGACCGGCGGCGCTTCACATACTGGCTGCACTTCGCCGAGGGCTCGGCCATGCCGCCGCTGTTGATGGCACTGATCTTCAACAAGGTGCGCAATGCGCGCATGCCATTCTTCGCCAAGCCGATCGCCAGGGGGATTGCGAACAACGTGATGACCAGCTTCGTGCAACCCAACATCGACCGCCAGCTTGCCTTCATGGAGTCCGAATTGGCAACGCGGCCGTGGTTCGCCGGAGAAGCCTTCAGTGCTGCCGACATCATGATGAGTTTTCCGCTCGAAGCCGCCGCCTCACGCAGCGGCCTGACCGCGCGCTGCCCCAAGCTCACCGACTTCCTGGCCCGCATCCATGCCCGGCCGGCGTACCGGCGCGCGCTGGAACGCGGTGGACCCTATGCGCTGTTGAGCTGAACTACGCCAACGGCAGCGCCTCGATCGACGGCCGCTGCACCAGTGCCGCGAACTCGTCGGCCAGGCGCTGGCTTGCAGCGACCGCCGCGGCCCACGCCTGTCGCCGGCCGGCGAGGTCGTCGCCGTAGGCCTTGAAGTCGCCTCGATCGGGCAACTTGGCGTTCGGCAGCGCCGCCTTGACCCAATCGGGATGCGGCACCAGCAAGACGACGTTGGACAGGCCCGCCGTGGCGGCGTGGCGGTGCCTCAGACCCTTGTCGAACCAGCCGGCGACGACCACTGCCTGGAAATGCGGGTACAGCACCAGACCTTCGCTCATTTGTGCGTAGTCCAGGCGCAAGTTGTAGTCGGTGATGCCGCCATCCCAGTACGCGCCACGCGGGGCACCGGGAATGTCGTGCACCGCGTCGAGCCAGAACGGGATCGAACAACTGGCGAGCAGGCTGGGGCACAGGTTATCCGCCGTCAGTTCGACCTGCCGGCCGCGATAGTCGTGCAGCGCGAAGGGCAGCGGCTCGCGCGGGTCGGAGAAGACCACACGCTCGATCCAGCCGCCCAGGGCACGCCGGCTGACGAGGTTGGCGGCAAAGGCGCCGACGTAGCCCAGCGGCGCACGCAGTCGCCCTTCGCGGCGCAACAGCATGGCGGCCACCGCTGGTCAGCACGTGCAGGTGGTAGCGCGGGTGTTGCAGCACGTCGTGGCTGCGGCCGGCGAAGCGCCGGTCGAGCATGGCGCCGAACACGCGGCTGACATCGGCCGCCTTCGGTGGCTTTCCCGACGCGTGCGGGTAGTCCTGCGCGAGGTAGTCGGCGGCCAGTTGCTCGAAGGCGGCGTTGGGGTCGGGCAGGCAGGCCGCGGCCATGCGCCAGGCACCGATCGACGCGCCGAGCAAATGCACGGCGTGCCCGCTGCCCGCCAGCCAGTGACCGAAGATGAAACGATCGAGCGGATTGAGCACCAATCCCTTTGGCCCGCCCGCAGCAGCCGGCACCACGCGCACGTCCCCCGCCGCCAGGCCACGCTCGCGCAGATGCACCCGCGCGCGCGGGCCGGCGTAGACCTGCAGCGCGGCGGTCATCGTGTTGAGGTTGCAGCGCCGGGCGGCGACTGCCGGCAGATCGCGCCGCAGGAAACCCGTGAATCGGTGCTGTCGGCGGACACGACAGCCGCCGGTCGAACCTTCATGCGCTCTCGCCTCGGTTGGACGTTCCGAATGCAATGCTAAGCGAGGCGGAAAATAGGGGCTTGCCGGTATCGGCGCTGCCATGTTCGACGGTTAGCATGCCGTAATGTGGCGTTTTGTCCTGACCCGGCTGGGCATGGTGCTGCCGACCTTCATCGGCATGACCTTGCTGGCCTTCTTCCTGATCCGGCTCGTGCCGGGCGATCCGATCGAGACGCTGGCCGGCGAGCGCGGCATCGACCCGGTGCGCCACGCCGCGCTGATCAAGGAATACGGCATGGACCGGCCTTTGTTGGTCCAGTACGGGCTGTACCTGGGCCGCCTGATGCACGGCGACCTGGGCAAATCGATGATCACACAGGCGCCGGTGATCAAGGAGTTCGCGGCCCTGTTCCCGGCCACGATCGAACTGGCCCTCTGCGCCATCGTGTTCGCACTGATCGTCGGCATCCCGGCCGGCATGCTGGCTGCGGTGAAGCGTAACTCGGTGCTCGACCACGGCGTGATGCTGGGCTCGCTGACCGGCTACTCGATGCCCATCTTCTGGTGGGGGCTGCTGCTGATCCTGCTGTTCTCGGTGCAACTGGGCTGGACGCCGGTGTCGGGGCGCATCGCGGTGGCGTACTACTTCGAGCCTGTGACGGGGTTCCACCTCGTCGACGCCTGGTTGTCGGGCGAGAAGGGCGCACTGCGCTCGGCCGCGTCGCATCTGATCTTGCCGACCATCGTGCTCGGCACCAACCCGCTGGCGATCATCGCGCGCATGACGCGCTCGGCGATGCTCGAGGTGCTGGGCGAGGACTACATCCGCACCGCCCGCGCCAAGGGGCTGTCGACGCTGCGCGTCGTCGCGCTGCATGCCTTTCGCAATGCACTGATCCCGGTCGTGACCGTGATCGGCCTGCAGATCAGCGTGCTGTTCACCGGCGCGATCCTGACCGAGACCATCTTCTCCTGGCCCGGCGTGGGCAAGTGGATGATCGAGGCCATTTCGCGGCGTGACTACCCTGTCCTGCAGGGTGGCCTGTTGCTGCTCGGCGGCGTCGTGATGGTGGTCAACCTGTTGGTGGACCTGACCTACGGTGTCATCAACCCGCGGATCTCACGCCATTGAGCATCCTCATGACAGCCACACCCACCGTCATGACAAGTCCTCTGGCCGCCGGCGCGGAGACGGCCCAGCCGCCGGGCCCGCTGCGCAGCTTCTGGATCCACTTCAGCGCCAACGCCGGCGCCGTGGCCGGCCTGGCAATCGTCGTCGGCGTGCTGCTGCTGGCCGCGCTGGCGCCCTGGCTCGCGCCCTACCCGCCCGACCTGACCAACAACACCGCCTTCCTGCGCCCACCCTCGTGGCAGGCCGGTGGCTCGTCGGCCTATTGGCTCGGCACCGACGCGATCGGCCGCGATCTGCTGTCGCGCCTGATGCACGGCGCGCGGCTGTCGCTGGTGATCGGCATCGCGGTCGTGGCGCTGTCGATCGTGGTCGGCATCGCGCTCGGCCTGATCGCCGGCTTCGCCCGCGGCGTGACCGACATCGCGATCATGCGCATGATGGACATCATCCTGACGCTGCCCAGCCTGCTGCTGGCGATCGTGATCGTGGCCATCCTCGGCCCAGGCCTGATGAACGCGATGCTGGCGGTGGCCGTGGTCGTGCTGCCGCACTACGTGCGAATCACCCGCGCCGCGGTGATCGGCGAATCGTCGAAGGACTACGTCACTGCCGCGCGCGTGGCCGGCGCCGGCCCGCTGCGCCTGATGTTCATCGAAGTACTGCCGAACTGTGCCGCGCCGTTGATCGTGCAGGCCTCGCTCGGCATCTCGACCGCGATCCTCGATGCGGCTGCGCTGGGCTTCCTCGGCCTCGGTGCGCAGCCGCCCGCCGCCGAGTGGGGCACGATGCTGGCCGACGCGCGCGAGTTCGTGTTGCGCGCCTGGTGGGTCGTGACCTTCCCCGGGCTGATGATCCTGATCACCGTGCTGGCGTTCAACCTGCTCGGTGATGGCTTGCGCGATGCGCTGGATCCGAAGTTGAAGCGCTGAAATGAGAATCGCCCAATCTTGTGGTTCTCTGACTGCGGCGGTCCGCGTTGAATTGCCGGGTCCCGCCCCGGCAAGCGACGAGCGCAACAGGACACCTGAAAGCTGAAATGCCGCTGCTCGAAATCGAAGACCTTCACGTCGACTTCCCGACGCAGCTCGCGACGATGCATGCCGTCGAGGGCGTGTCGCTGACACTCGACGAAGGCGAGGTGCTGGGCATCGTCGGCGAGTCGGGCTCGGGCAAGAGCGTGAGCATGCTCGCGCTGATGGGTCTGGTGGGGTTTCCCGGAGTCGTGCGCGCCAGGCAGATGCGCTTCGCCGGCCACGACCTGCTCACGCTGTCGGCGCGCGAACGCCGCGCCATCACCGGCCGCGACGTGGCGATGATCTTCCAGGACCCGACCACCAGCCTCAACCCCTGCTTCACGATCGGATTTCAGCTCTGCGAGACGCTGCGCCTGCACCTTAGGCTGGACGGCCGCGCGGCAACGAATCGCGCGATCGAGCTGTTGGAGCAGGTCGGCATGCCAGCGGCGGCGAGTCGATTGAAGGACTTTCCGCACCAGATGTCGGGCGGCATGAACCAGCGCGTGATGATCGCGATGGCCATCGCCTGCAACCCGCGGCTGTTGATCGCCGACGAGCCGACCACCGCGCTCGACGTGACGATTCAGGCGCAGATCCTCGACCTGCTGCGCAACCTGCAGAAGGAGCGGGGCATGGCGCTGGTGCTGATCACGCACAACATGGGCGTGGTGGCCGAGATGGCGCAGCGGGTGGCCGTGATGTACGCCGGCCAGGTGGTCGAGCAACGCGGCGCCGACGATCTCTTCGCCGCCCCGCAACACCCCTACACCGCCGCGCTGCTGGCCGCGATGCCCGAGCGCAGCGACGGCAGTGCGCGGCTGGCGAACATTCCGGGCGTTGTGCCGGGCCTGCTCGACCGGCCGGCCGGCTGCCTGTTCGCGCCGCGTTGCGCCTATGCCACCGAGCATTCGCGCGACGTACGCCCGGCACTGCGGGAATGGCAGGGCGGGCTGGTGCGCTGCCACCACCCGCTCGGCGACGCCGAGCGCGACACGCTGATCGAACGGCATCGACCGTTGGTCGGGGTCAGCGCATGAGACACCCTGTGTCAACCCCCCGCCGTTTGAAGCAGCGTTTGAGCGGCGCGATGCTGAGCCGGGTCGTAGGGTTTGCGGTCGATCCAAGCTCGCCAGATGACGCGCAGCCAAGCCCGGGCGAGGATGCGAATGGCGTGCGGGTGGTCGCAGCCGCGGCCGCGGGCTTTGGCGTAGATGCTGGCGGCCCAGGCGTTGGCGTGGCGCGAGTTGTCGGCCAGACAGGTCAACGCGGCGACGCAGGCGGTGGTTGCAGGCCCAGCGGAAGGTCACGGCCTTGGACTTGCCCGAGGCGTAGGTGACCGGTGCGACACCGGCTTCGGCGGCCAGATGCTCGTCGCTGTCGAAGCGCTCGCGCACGCTGCCCAGCTCGGCCAGGATCTGGGCCGCGCAGATGCGTCCGGCGCGCGGGAAGCTCATCAGGATGCGGCCATCGTCGATGGAGCCGACGTGGTGCTCGATGCGGCTGGTCAGCAGCCGGATTTGTTCGACCAGGCGGTCCAAGCGTGCGCGCCAGGCTCAGCGCCAGCTCGCCCTTGGCCTCCATCTCCAACTCGCCGCAGCGCGACGGCCGGGGCTTGGTGCAGCCGATCGAGCAGTTCCTGCGGCGCTGCGCCGACCGCTGTAGGCGTGCTGGGCGCAGAAGGCGGCCATGCGCTTGGGGCCGCAGGCGGCTGGCCGACTCGGGCGTGGGGTAGCGCTGGATGAAGGCCAGCGCCGATGGGCGAGTCGACGTCGGCGAAGACCTCCGCGGCGCCGGGCCAGAAGGACTGCAGCAGGCTGCGCAGCTGGTTGGCCAGCTGCACGCGGGTGGCCACGAGATCGTCACGGCCGCGCACCAGGGCGCGCAGCGCGCGGATGTCGTCGCTCTGCGGGGCCAGCGGCTTGAAGCGATGGCCGTCGGTGCGCAGCAGGTCGGCCAGCAAGTAGGCGTCGCGAGGCGTCGCTCTTGCCGCCGTGGCTGCGGTAGCGCGGGCGGGTGGCCTTGACGACGTTGGGGTGGATCGGCACGACCGACAAGCCGGCCTCCACCAGCGCATCGACGATCAGGCCCGAGGGGCGCTCGATGGCCACGGCCGTCGACGCCGCAGCGCTGCGCAGCCGGCGGCACAGCTCGGCCAGGCCGGCGGCATCGTGGTTGATCTCGAACTGCACGACGCACGCTGCCGTGCTCGTCGATGACGCACAGCGGCGTGGGTTCGGCTGGCCCAGTCCAGCCCGGCAAAGCAAGTGCTCATGGACAGACTCCTGCAAGTTGCGGTATGACTTGCCGTGTCGGAAGGCCCACGCGGGTCGCTCACTGATCGGCGCTCCTGGCTGCGACACCGTGGCGCTACATCCTGTAGCCCGTCTGGGTCTTCCGGCACCCCGAGGGCTGCGGGTCTCATGCGGGCCGTCGAGCGGCCAGCGCGCCGGGCAGTCACCCCGGGGGCACGGAAGTCGGAACGAAACATCGACGCAACGCGTGCGTCGAGTCAAGAACGAAGCCAGCCAACGCCTGAGCGTCGACCACGGGTTGCCCACCGCGGCGCTCGGTCGGTTCGTCGCAAGCGCCGACCGCACGCCGCCGTGGACAACCCTGCATCGCGGTCCTTCAACGGCCCTCATGGGCCTAGAGGTTGCCTTATGAGCGCGCATGGCCGCTCCACGGCGCTCATCCCAGAGCGCACCGCGCGCAGGGTAGTCCAGTGACTGCCGCCGCCGTGGTCGAAGCGACCGACCTGACGCGCACGTACACCATCCGGCGCGGACTGTTTCGCGAGCCGGCGCAGTTGCAGGCGGTCGGCGGCGTGTCGTTTCGCATCGAGGCCGGGCGCACCTTGGCGGTTGTCGGCGAGTCGGGCTGCGGCAAATCGACGCTGGCGCGGCTGGTGACACTGATCGAGAAACCGACCACCGGCACGCTGCGGCTCGGCGGTGTCGACGCGGTGGCGACGCCGGCCAGCGATGCCGAGCGCCTGCGCCTGCGCCGCTCGGTGCAACTGGTGTTCCAGAACCCGTTCGGCTCGCTGAATCCACGCCACAAGATCGGCACCATTCTCGAAACGCCGCTGGCGATCCACCAGCAGGCACTCACCGGCGCCGAGCGCACCGAGCGCTCGCAAGCGATGCTGGCGCGCGTGGGCCTGCGGCCCGAGCATGCGCTGCGTTACGCCCACATGTTTTCCGGCGGGCAGCGCCAGCGCATCGCCATCGCACGCGCGCTGATGCTCGACCCGGCGCTGGTGGTGGCCGACGAGCCGGTGTCGGCGCTGGATGTCTCGGTGCAGGCCCAGGTGCTGAACCTGCTGACCGACCTGCAGCAGCAGCTCGGCCTGGCCTACTTGTTCATCTCGCACGACCTCGGCGTGGTGCGTCACATCGCCCACGAGGTGATGGTCATGTACCTGGGCCGGGTGATGGAGCAGGCGCCCAAGGCGCGGCTGTTCAGCCAGCCGCTGCACCCGTATACCCGCGCCCTGCTCGGCTCGACGCCGGGGCTGGGCCGGTTGCCCGGCGTCGAGCGCGTGGTGCTGCAGGGCGAACTGCCGTCGCCGCTGAACCCGCCCGCCGGCTGCGCCTTCAGCACCCGCTGCCCGCACGCCGATGCACGCTGCCGCGCCGAGCGGCCGGCGTTGCGCCCGTTGGCCGGAACCATGCTGGCCTGCCACCACGCCGAGCGCTGGTCGTAGGCGAGCCCATCCACTGGCGCGGTGGCCCGCCGCGCGGGTAGGATGACGCCTTTGGATCGAATCGATCAACCCCACAACAGGAGCCGCTCAATGAACCGCACCCGAACCACACATCACCAGCCAAGAGTCCTGGCCATTGCCGCCGCCGCCACGCTGGCCACCCTTCTCGCCGCCGGCGCCGCGTCGGCCAAGACCCTTGTCTTCTGCTCGGAAGGCAGCCCGGAGAACTTCTACCCCGGCATCAACACCACCGGCACCTCGTTCGACGCCAACAGCCAGATCTACAGCCGCATCGTCGACTTCGAGCGCGGCGGCACCACCGTCGTGCCGGGCCTGGCCGAGCGCTGGACCATCTCGCCGAACGGCCTCGAGTACACCTTCTTCCTGCGCAAGGGAGTGAAGTGGCATTCGAACAAGAACTTCACGCCGACGCGCGACTTCAACGCCGACGACCTGGTCTTCGCCATCGAGCGTCAGTGGAAGGAAACGAATCCGTACTTCAAGGTCACCAGCACCAACCACTCCTATTTCAACGACATGGGCATGCCCAAGCTCATCAAGTCGCTGACCAAGGTGGATGACTACACGGTCAAGTTCGAACTCAATCGCCCCGAAGCGCCGTTCCTGTCGAACCTGGCGATGGAATACGCCGGCGTGCAAAGCAAGGAATACGCCGATGCGATGTTGAAGGCTGGCACGCCGGAGAAGATCGACCAGGAGCCGATCGGCACCGGCCCGTTCTACCTGGTCCAGTACCAGAAGGACGCCGTGATCCGCTACAAGGCCTTCCCGCAGTTCTGGGGCGGCAAGGCCAAGATCGACGACCTCGTGTTCGCGATCACGCCCGACGCCTCGGTGCGCTGGGCCAAGCTGCAAAAGGGTGAGTGCCACGTCATGCCCTACCCGAACCCGGCCGATCTGGACGCGATCCGCAAGGACCCGCAGGTCACCGTGCTCGAACAGGCCGGCCTGAATGTCGGCTACCTGGCCTACAACGTCGAGCGCAAGCCCTTCGACGATGTGCGCGTGCGCAAGGCCATCAACATGGCCATCAACAAGAAGGCCATCATCGACGGCGTGTATCTGTCGACGGGCGTGGCAGCGAAGAACCCTATCCCGCCGTCGATGTGGTCGTACAACGATGCGATCAAGGACGACCCCTACGATCCGGAAGGCGCAAAAAAGCTGCTGGCTGCCGCGGGCATGCCCAACGGCTTCGCCACCGACCTGTGGGCCATGCCAGTGCAACGCCCCTACAACCCGAATGCGCGGCGCATTGCCGAGTTGATGCAGGCCGACCTGGCCAAGATCGGCGTCAAGGCCGAGATCAAGAGCTTCGAATGGGGCGAGTACCGCAAGCGCATGCAGGCCGGCGAGCACCAGATGGGCATGCTCGGCTGGACGGGCGACAACGGCGACCCCGACAACTTCCTCAACACCCTGCTCGGCTGCGACGCCTCGAAGAACAACGGCAGCAACGTCTCGAAGTGGTGCTTCAAGGCCTTCGAGGACCTGGTGCAGAAGGCCAAGAGCGTGTCGAACCCGGCCGAGCGCACCAAGCTCTATAGCGACGCGCAGGTGATCTTCAAGGAGCAGGCGCCGTGGTTCACGATCGCGCACGCGGTGCAGTTGAAGCCGGTGCGCAAGGAAGTCATCGACTTCAAGCTGAGCCCATTCGGCCGCCACACCTTCTACGGCGTCGACATCAAGGAGTAGTGCGCTGCGTGCTTGATCAGATCGATATTGCGGACCAGGGCCGCGCAGCAGTCCGCGAGCGCAGCACGCGCTCGCGGCTGTCGCGGGTCCTTCTCGCGGCACTTGTCTTCTGCCTGCCTGCAGTCACGACCATCGCTCCCGCGAAGACACCGGGCGAGGTCGAGATTGGGCAGACGCTGCCCGAGGCCACGCTGCTCGGCCTGAACGGCCCGTCGCGCAAGTTGTCGGAGTTTCGCGGCAAGCCGCTGATCATCAACGTCTGGGCCAGTTGGTGCGGCCCCTGCCGGCAGGAGATGGCCTCGCTGGAGCGGCTGGCCTGGCAGGGCCATGCGTCGCAGTTCGCGTTGATCGGCATCTCGACCGACGACTACCCCGAAAAGGCGCGTGGGCTGCTGAAGAACACCAATGCCACGATCAGCCACTACATCGATCGCCAGTTGCAGCTCGAGAACATGCTCGGCGCATCGCAATTGCCGCTCACGGTACTGGTCGACGCCAACGGCCGCGTGGTCGAGAAAGTCTACGGGGCCAAGGAATGGGACGGCGCCCAAGCCCTGCGCTTGATCGGCAAGGCGTTTCGCATTCCGGCCATCGCGCCGGCCAAGTGACGATTCAGGCCGCCGCCGCCTCGGGCGCCGTTACCGGGCCGCGGCCGCTGAAGCGGTCGAGCGCGAGGTAGATCACCGGTGTGATGAACAGCGTGATGGCCTGCGAGAAGACCAGGCCGCCGACGACGGCCAGGCCCAGCGGCTGGCGCAACTCGGCGCCGGCGCCCAGGCCCAGCGCGATCGGCAGCGCACCCATCAGCGCAGCCAGCGTGGTCATCATGATCGGGCGGAAACGCAGGATGCAGGCCTCGCGGATCGCTGCCTGCTGGTGTCATGCCGCCATGCCGTTGCGCATCGAGCGCGAAGTCGATCATCATGATCGCGTTCTTCTTCACGATGCCGATCAGCAGCAGGATGCCGATGGTGGCGATCAGCGTCAGGTCCTGCCCGAACAGCATCAGCGTGGCCAGCGCGCCGACCGCCGCAGAGGGCAGGCCGGCCAGGATCGTCAGGGGGTGGATGTAGCTCTCGTAGAGCACACCGAGCAGCACGTAGATCACCAGCAGGGCGGCGACGATGAGGATGGCCTGCCCGCCTTGTGAGGTCTTGAACACCGCTGCGTCGCCGCCGTAGCTGGTGATGATCGAGGACGGCAGGCGGATCGCCTCACGCGCCTGGTCGATCTTGGCCGTGGCGTCGCCCAGCGCGGTGCCGGGCGCGAGGTTGAACGATACCGTCACCGCCTGCAATTGGCCAACATGGTTGATCGACGTCGGCCCGACGCCGCGCTCGACCGTGGCAAAGCTCGACAGCGGCACCAGGGCGCCGGTCGGCCGAACGCACATAGATGTTGGCGAAGGCACGCTCATCCTGCTTGGCCTCGGGTGCGACTTCCATGATCACCTGGTAGCTGTCGGTGGCCAGATAGATGGTCGAGACCTGGCGTTCGCCGAAGGCGCTGTACAGCGCGCTGCGCACGGCGTCGATCGACACGCCCAGCGTGTTGGCGCGGTCGCGGTCGATCTTCAGTTGTGCCTGCAGGCCGCGCAATTGCGCGTCGCTGGTCACGTCGCGGAACATCGGGTCGGTGCGCAACTCGCTCCTGCAACTTGTTGGCCCAGTCGTTGAGTTCGTCGGCCCTAACGCTTTGCAGCACGTACTGGTACAGCGCCTTGCTCTGCCGGCCGCCGAGTTGCAGGTTCTGGATCGGACGCATGAAGACGTTGATGCCGGCCACCTCGCGCAGCTGCCGGCGCAGGCCTTCGACCACCTGCTTCATCGGCTGCACGCTGGTCGCGCGGCTTCAAGGTCACGAACATGCGCCCGGTATTCTGCGAACCGCCGCCGCCGTTGAACGAATTCACCGCCGCCACGTTCGGGTCGGCGCGGAAGATCGCTCCCACCCGCTCCTGCAGGCGCACCATTTCCGGGAACGATGTGTCTTCGGCGGCCTCGGTGCTGACCTGGATCTGGCCAATGTCTTCTTCCGGGAAGAAACCCTTCGGTATGACCATGAACAACCAGACTGTCGCGACGCATGTCGCCAACGCCAGGGCCAGGATCGACTTGCGCCAGCGCAGCGCGCCGTCGAGCGCGCGCGTGTAGGCACCGAGCATGGCCTCGAACGCGCGGCCGAACAGGCGCACCAGCGCGCCGGGCGGCTTCTTGTGCGCCTCGTCGCTGAGAAAGCGGCTGGCCATCATCGGCACCAGGGTCAGCGAGACGAATGCCGATGCAATGATCGCCAGGCCGACGACGACCGCGAATTCGTGAAACAGCAGGCCGATCACGCCGGGCATGAAGAAGATCGGAATGAACACCGCCACCAGCGACGACGAGATCGAAATGATCGTGAAGCCGACTTCGCGCGAGCCGCGCAAGGCGGCCTGGAACGGCGGCTCGCCGGCTTCGACGTGGCGGATGATGTTCTCGAGCATCACGATCGCGTCGTCGACAACCAGGCCGACGGCCAGCGTCAAGCCCAGCAACGAGACGTTGTCCAGGCTGTAGCCCAGGCCCCACAGCAGGGCCACGGCGCCAACCAGTGACACCGGCAGCGACAGCGTCGGGATCACGGTGGCAATGAAGCGGCGCAGGAACAGGAAGATCACCAGCACGACCAAGGCCACCGTGGCGGCCATCGTCAGCGTCACGTCGTGCAGCGCGTCGCGCACCGACACAGATCTGTCGTTGACTGGCGTGAGCACGATCGACTTGGGCAGCTGTTCGCGCAGTGCGGGCAGCCCGGCCCGCACCCGATCGACCACCGCCACCGTATTGGCGCCGGGCTGGCGCAGTACGGCCAGCGTAATCGAGTTCTCGCCGTTGAACGTGGCCCAGGTCTTGAGCGTCTCGACGCTGTCGGTGACGCTGGCCACGTCCTTCAGCCGCACCGGGTTGCCGCCGCGGTCGGCAACGATCAGCTCGCCGAACTCGGCCGCGTTGCGCAACTGGCGATTCGCCTGCAGGGTCAGGGTCTGGCGCGGACCGTCGAGGGTACCGACGGGCGTGTTGACATTGGCCGCGCGCAGCGCGACGCTCAATTCGTCCAAGCCGATGTTGCGTGCCGCCAGCGCCTCAGGCTGCACACGCACACGCACCGCAAAGCGCTTCTGGCCGAAGATGTTGACCTGGGCCACGCCGTCGATGGTCGACAAGGTTGGCGAGATCAGGTGCTCGGCAAAGTCCTGCAGGTCGGCTGGCGGCATCGACGGCGAAGTCATCGAAATCAGCAGTACCGGTGCGTCGGCCGGGTTGACCTTGCGGTACGCGGGCGGATTGGTCATGTCCTGCGGCAGCGAGCGCTGCGCGCGCAGCAGCGCGGCCTGCACGTCGACCGCCGCGGCATCGACATTGCGACCCTCTTCGAACTCCAGCGTCAGCGAGGTACTTCCCAGCGTGCTCGACGAGCTGATCGTCTTCAGTGCGGGTATCGTCTGGAACTGCTTTTCCAGCGGCAACGCCACCGAGCTGGCCATGGTCTCGGGGTTGGCGCCAGGCAGCGAGGCCGACACGTTGATCACCGGCGTGTCGTAGCTCGGCAGCGCCGCGACCGGGATGCTGCGGATCCCGATCACGCCACCCAGCACGATGGCCGCGTTGAGCAGGACTGTCATCACCGGACGGCGGATGAAGAGTTCAGACAGGTTCATGGCAGGACTCCTGCGGATGACGCCGCTGCGCCCGGTCCGCCCGCCGCACGGGACGCCGCGCCGCCACCGGCGCGTGCCCCCGAGTCGCGTGGGGCGCTACCGGCACGCTCGACGACAGGGGCTCCCTGGCGCAGGTTCTGCCGACCATCGAGGACGATGCGCTCGCCAGGCTTGACTCCGCTCACCGCCGCCTCTTCACCCTGGGCATAGAGCACCTGCACCGGACGCGCAACGGCCTTGTCGTCTTGTACCGCATAGACGATCGGGCCGCGCGCACCCTGGATGATCGCCGCCTGCGGCACGACCAAGGCATCCTTGATCGTGCGCAGTGTCATTGCGATGCTGACGAAGGCACCGGGCCACAGTTTGCCGTCGCGGTTGTCGAACTGGGCCTTGACCTTGACCGTGCCGGTCGCCGGGTCGATCGCGTTGTCGACGAATTGCAGCCGCCCGGCGACCGTGACGCCGCCCTCGGGCAGGGTCGCGCTGACCGCGGCACCACCGCCCTTCAGGCCGCCAGCGCATCGGCCAGGTGGCGCTGCGGCAGGTTGAAAGCCACGCCGATCGGGTCGAGTTGGGTGATGGTGACCAGGCGTCGTCTGGTTGGCCTGCACCGCGGTGCCGGGGAAGACGTTGATGGCGCCGGCCCGTCCGGCGCTGGGCGCCGTGATGCGGGCATAGGACAGCGCCACGCCGGCGGCCTCGATGGCCGCGCGATCGGCTGCCACCAGCGCCACCTGCGAATCGACCAGCGCCTGGTTGGTATCGACCGCGCCTTGTGAAATGAAGTTCTGCGCCAGCAACTCGCGGCTGCGCGCGAGCTGGCGGCGGGCATCGGCCAGGCCGACTTCGTCCCTGGCCAGTTGCGCGCGGGCCTTGGCGACATTGGCTTCGTCGCCGCGCGCATCGAGCACGAACAGCAACTCGCCGGCCCGAACGGTCTGGCCCTCGCGGATGTTCACCCGCGCCACCACGCTGTTGACCTGCGACTTCACGTCGACGCTTTGCAGCGGCGCCACCGATCCGGTCGCACCGAGCAGGACCGGCAGGTCACGCTGCTGCACACGAAAGGTGGTCACACCGACCGGCGGTGACGATGCACCTCCTGCAGCAGGCGCCGCGGCGGACGCGGCCGAGGCTCCCGCAGTTGCCGTGGCGGTGCCGTCTGCTGCGCGATTGCAGCCCAGCATCAGCGCAGCACAAAACAGCGATACGAAGACGCTCGAACGTCGTGATGAGTCTCTATTCATGTTGACCTGGGGCTCCGAGGGCAAGGTCGCGAAGCGGCCCATCGCCGCGACGGGCCGGGCGCGAGGGCGCCACCGCATGCATGTGCCATTGTGCGGCAGCCCGTCGTAAGGCGTCGTCGCGTCGATATTCAATCATCGCCCATCGCAGTGCGTCGACGGCGCCAGCAACACTACTTTGCATCGGATCAAGGTTTCTTCAGCCGTGCTGCCGTCGCAACCAGGCCAGCGCGCCGCACCCGGCGACTCGGCCGCTGGCCATCGCCGCCTGCAGCAGGTAGCCGCCGGTGGGCGCCTCCCAGTCGAGCATTTCGCCGGCGCAGAAGACGCCGGCACGGGCGCGCAGCATCAGGCTGCTGTCAAGCGCCTCGAGACGCACGCCGCCGGCGCTGCTGATCGCCTCGTCGATCGGCCGCGCCGCGGTCAGCCGTGATCGGCAGGGCCTTGATCGCCTGCGGCCAGGTGCGCCGGGTCGCGCATCGACTCGCGCGGCAGCAGCTCGTGCAGCAGCGCCATCTTCGACGCCCGTCCAGCCCGAGCCGGCTCTTCAGGTGCGTGGCCAGCGACTGCGCGAGCCACGCGGATGCGCCACCTCGTGCGCGACATGCACCGCGTCGCAGGCCGGCAGCAGGTCGAGCGTGAGCGTGGCGCTGGCCATCGCGTGCAATCTCGTCGCGCAGCGCAGCGCTGGCGGCATAGACCAGGCTGCCTTCGACGCCGTAGTCAGTGAGCACGAATTCGCCCTGCGCGCTTGTGAACGCCTCGAAGTGCAATGACCACCGACTTGATCGGTGGCCGGCAAAGCGCTGACGCAGGTGTTCGCTCCAGCCGACGTCGAACCCGCAGTTGGCCGGCTCGAAGCGGGGCCACATCGACCCCCTGCTGTAGCAGCCAGGGCACCCACGCGCCGTCGGAGCCCAGGCGCGCCCAGCTGGCACCGCCCAGGGCCAGCACGGTCGCGCAGGCCCATGCCGTGACTCACCGCCCGGCACGGCGAAGCGCAACGTCGCCGCCAGTGGCGCTCCATCCCAGCCAGCGATGACGCATGTGAAAGCCCACCCCACGCTCGCGCAGCCGGTGCAGCCAGGCGCGCAACAGCGGCGCGGCCTTCAGGTCATTCGGGAACACGCGGCCCGAGCTGCCGACGAAGGTCGGCGACGCCCAGGCCTCGCCGCCCAGTCGCGCAACGCTTGCGGCGACAGCACTTCGAGCCAGCGGCCGACCGCGGGTGCGCGGGCACCATAGCGCGACAGGAAGCGCTGGCAGCGGCTCGGCATGCGTGAGGTTCAAGCCGCCTTTGCCGGCCAGCAGGAACTTGCGGCCCGCCGAGGGCATGGCGTCGAACACGTCGACCTTGATACCCGCCTCGGCCAATGCCTGCGCCGCCATCAGTCCGGCCGGCCCGGCGCCGACGACCGCCGCCGACAACGGGTTCGGCGTGGGCATGTCGGCAGTCATGACGCGCATCGTGCCACGCGGGTCGGGTCACCTTCGCGAACCCGAGCGACCGCGGTCGCCGCCGGACTCCGCGTACCGCGCCTGACTCGCGGCGCGACAGGGCACCGCCGCCCGCGGCTCAGCGCACCAGGCTCATCAAGCCGCTGTTGCGCGGCTCGCCGTTGCCGAAGCAGCTCTCGCTGAACAGTTCGCTCGGTGACCAGAGAGCAGGCAGCGTGAACTTGCGCGAAGCGGCATCGGCCTGCGCCGCCGGCAGCGGGCGCGAGAACAGGAAACCCTGCATGCGCGGGCACCCCAGGTCGTACAGCATCCGGTGTTGGGCCAGCGTCTCGACGCCCTCGACGACACAATCCAGACCGAGTTCGCGTGCCAGCATCACCATCGCTGCGAGGATGGAATGTCCACCCGGTGTCGCGGCATCGACCAGCAAGGCACGGTCGATCTTCATGACGTCGACCGGCAGGCGGCGCAGATAGCCCAGCGAGGCGTAGCCTGCGCCGAAGTCGTCGATCGCGACGCGTATGCCGGCCCCGCGCAGCGCCTGCAATTGCGCAATGCTGCGCTCGGGGTTGTCCATCAACACCGACTCAGTGACTTCGATCGTGATGCCATGTGGGTCAACGCCGACCTGCGAAATCAATTCGATGGCCTCGGCGCTGAATTCCGACTG
The DNA here is from genome assembly GCA_963779435.1 of uncultured beta proteobacterium. Lineage (GTDB taxonomy): Bacteria > Pseudomonadota > Gammaproteobacteria > Burkholderiales > Burkholderiaceae_C > CADEEN01. Next base: position 62,249 of record CAVZYL010000017.1, read on the forward strand.
TGCCAACTGAACCACCGACACATTGACAGAGATCGATTTGAAGCGCGACCCCGTCCTCTGCCAGGCCAGCAATTGCTCGCTCGCGGTGCGCAAGACCCATCGGCCGACCGCCACGATCAAGCCACTGCGCTCGAGCAAGGGCACGAACTCGGCTGGCAGCAGCAGACCGAGCTCGGGATGGCGCCAGCGCAGCAGGGCCTCGGCGCCATCGCTGCGCTGCGTCGCCATGCTGACGATCGCCTGGTAGTGCAACTCGAATTGGCCGTTGGCCAGCGCATCGCGAAGGTCCCCCTCGAGCCGCAGGCGGCGCAGGGCCGCGTGGTCGATGTCGCGCTCGTAGACGACGACAGCACTGTCGTCCTGGCGCTTGGCGGCGTACATGGCTTGGTCGGCATTGCGCAACAATTGCTTGGCCGACTTGCCGTGCTGCGGGAACAGGGCCACGCCCATGCTCGCACGCACCTGCAGTGCGTGGCCGTCGACGATGACCGGCACCGACAGGGCCGACAGCATCTTCTCGGCAATCTCAAAGACGGCCTGCTCGTCGCCAACATCGGGCAACACGACCAGAAACTCGTCACCGCCGAGCCGGCCGACGATGCGCTGCGGGCCCGACGCGCCCACGCTGTGACCGGACGTCGACGCGCTGAGCTGCTTCTGGAACCGGCGCGCCACTTCGATCAGCAACAAGTCACCGACATGGTGTCCCAAGGTATCGTTGACGGACTTGAAGTTGTTCAAGTCGACCATCACCACCGTGAGATGGCCCATGCCCTGCTCTGCGGCACGCAGACTGGTCTCGATCGCGCGATCGATCTGCAGCCGGTTCGGCAGGCCGGTCAGGCGGTCGAACTCGGCAATTTCCTTCAGTCGCTCGCTGGCACGGCGTTCGCGCGCAAACACCCAGCCCGCACCGAACAGGCACAGCAGCGCCAGCAGGTTGATCAAGGTGCCGAGCGCGGCTGAGCGCCGCGCCGTCTCGTCGATGGCTGCGTATGCGGCCTGCGGCACGTGGCGTTCCAGAATCCAGCCTTCACCGCCCGCACCCGTCAACGGCAGGCTGATCGAAAGGCCCGCCTGCGCGCGCCCTGCGACGACGTCGGCCAGCGGCAGATTGCGGCGGTCCATCACCGTCACATCGCTGCTCGGGTGCTTCAGCACGTAATCCGACAATGGCGCCGCATCGATCGCATTGCTGCCGGCGGCCGCCAACTCTTCTGGCGTGACCGGCACCAGGGGCCGATTCAGCAGTCGCGCCTCGAGCACGTTCAGACGCACGTTGGTGGTCACCAAGCCCTTGAATGCGCCGTTGGCGTCGTCGTAGATCGGCACCGTCAAGAGCAGCCCCATGCGGTCGCGATTCTGGCTCGTCGCCAGCGAGGTGTATTGCGAGTTGTCACAGGTGACGATCGGACGCGAGACCAGCGTCGCGACACCATGTGGTGCATTGGCTGGCAGGGTCGGGTGCTCGCGACGCAAGATGTCGAGCAGCCTGACCAGTTCGACATACTCTTCCGACTCGACCTCCTCGGGTACGTCGGGTCCGCGCGGCTTATCGTGCGCAAGATCGGGCTTGCCCTGGCCCACCAGCTTGCGGAAGCGCTCGAGAATGACCGAGTCGAACATCAGGAACGGCACTTCACCGCGCTGCGGGGCGAAGCCGTCGTGGACGATGTACACCTCCGACACGGCCATCACGTCGGACAGGTGCAGATAGAGCTGCAGCAAGGTCTGTGCATCCGTCGCCGCGAAACGCCGGCCATCGACGACGTCGTCCGTATCCGACAGCCGGTTTTGCATCGGCGCCTTGCGCACCGCCGGCAGCATCGAAATGGTGCGTGTCGTGACGTACAGGTCGTTCATCACCTGCGACAGTTCGCGCGCCTCGGCCCGGGTGGTCAGGCGTGCATCGGTCTCGAGGTTGGCGACCGCATTGGAGCGAACGCTCCAGGCCTGGTGCAAGACCGTGTACTCGACCAGCAGGAACACGATCAGAAGCAACGCCGCCAAGGCCGCACCGTTGCGCGCCGGCGAAGTTCGCCACATGTGCAACCAGGTTGCCATCTTCAGGGCTCCATCACCGCGCTGCGGCGAGTCCGTCGTACACGAAGCTTAGGGGCCCGACGATCCCGCCGCGAACTCGGAAATCGGGAAACCCAGTCGAATGCGCACTAATACACGGGCATCGGAACGGTTCGCCCCGGGTTTGAGCGACAGCAATGGGTTCGCGCTGCACTTGGTCCATGTGGCAGCACACACCCACCGCGCGGCCCGCCGTCGCCTGACCCATCGCATCGAGCGCGATGAGGTAGCCCCAATCACTGCGCTTGCGAGGCGCCCGGATCCGGTGGGCGGGCGGCCACGAACGCCAGCCAGGCACCGGTGGCAACGAGCGCCAGCACGGCCAACAGTTCGCGATAACCGGGCAACGCAAGCAGCAGCCAGGCGGCGGCCAGTGGCGCCGCGGCACGGGCCAACAGGCTGACGGCCGACATCAGCCCGCCGACCCGGCCGACATGCGTGCGCCCGAAGTACGCTGGCACCAGGCCACCGCGCACGATGGTCACCAGGCCGTTGCCAGCGCCGAACAACAACGCGAAACCCAGTAACGCGGCGGGATGGGCTGAGGCCGCGAACAAAGCGAAGGCAGCGGCCATGGCCGCCAGTGCAAACAACCCGACGCGACGCAGCGGCAGCGAACGCCCGATCGATGCGAAGGCCAGCCGGCCAGCGACCTGGGCCGGACCGATCCAGACCAGTACCGCCAGTGTCGCCGGTTCATCGATGCCGCGGGCGGCAAATGCCGGCATCACGTGCGCCCACAGCGCGGCGGCGACGAAGGCGTGCAAGGTGAAGCACAGCGTAAGCAGCCAGAAGGCCGGATGGCGCACGGCCTCGCGCAAGGTCGCGTCGGCGGCGGCGTCTGGTCGCTGCGGCGTGGCAACGCGAGCCCGGCCCTGCAGTGCCCACGCCTGCAGTGGTGCGGCGACCAGCAGCAGGCTCGCTGCAATGGCCACCATCGCGCCGCGCCAACCCAGGGCCCCGATCAGCCATGCGCAGGCCGGAAACGACAAGGTGCTGGCAAACCCCGCTACCAGCGTGAGCGAAGTGATGGCTTCGCGATAACGCGTCGGGTAGCGATGGGTGACGACATTGAATGCCGGCTCGTACAAGGTCATCGCCATCGCGATGCCCAGCGCGATGCAACTGGCGTACAACTGCCACGGCGCATCGACCCGCGACCACCCTGCACAGGCCAATGCGCCAAGCACCGCGCCCAGGGTCATCACGGCGCGGCCGTGACCGCGATCGATGGCTGCACCGCTGGCGTAGCTGGCCAGCCCCCACGCAGCCAGGCCAGCGGTAAAAGCGCCCATCACGGTCGCCTTGGTCCAGCCGAGCTCGCGCATCATCGGCAGCACGAACGACGAGAACGCGTAATACAGTGCGGCCCAGCACAGCAACTGGCCGATGGCCAGCGCCGCGATGGTGGCTGCGAACGAAGGCCCTGCCGCGCTGGGCGCGGCGCCTTCGGCAGCCGGGTCGGTCACGCGGCTGGCCACACCCGCTCGAAGTACTCGAGGATCAGCACCGCACGTTCGCCGATCTGGAAGCCCTCGCGCTCAGCCCGCTCGGCAAAGTCCTGCCGGTGCGCGGTCAGCCACCAACGCAGCGTCAGATCGCCCTCGCCGGCCTCGAACGCAAACGCGTCGTCGATCTCGTCGAAATGACGGCGTTCGACATGCGAATTGCGCACGATCGCGCGCGGCCGGCCGCGGCCGTCGAGCACGACCAGGTGGTCACCGGGCTGCGGCAAGGTGTCGTTTTCGGCAGTGAAATCGTGCTCGAGCGTGGCGTGGGCGCGCTTGATGCCATTCACGACCAACTCGGCCAGTTCGTCTGCCAGCACTCGGTCGTGCCCGAACGCACTGGCGGCAAAGCCCGGCACCTCGACCTTGCATGCACGCTGGTAGTCGAGCCAGAAGGCCTTGATCAGGTCCTTCTGTCCAGGCGCCGTTGCAGCCAACTTAGTGCTCCATGTCGGCAAACACCAACCGCAATGCATGAAACAGGGTCTGTCCAAGCAACCGCTGCGGATCCGGCTTCGCCGGGCCGCTAGCGGTGCCCCCTTGACGGGGAGCGGCGAAGCCGCTTCGGGGGTGGTCCACTTCAAGCCTTGGCGCGCAGTGCTGCGCGCAGTTCGGCACCGATCTCGGGCTTGGCGGCGAACGGGTCGCTCGGATTGCGCGCCAGCATCACGTCTTCGAGCCGGGCCTGCACCGAGGCCAGCGCCTTGGGGTGGCTGTAGATGTAGAAGCGCCTCTGACGCACGGCCTCGAAGACCATCGCTGCGACATCGGCTGCGCTGACCTTACCGGCTTCGACGGCCTTGCCCACCATCGCCTGCGCGATGCGTTGGCTGCGCGTCGGCTTGTCGGCGCCAGCCGTTGCTGACGGGCCGGTTGCGATGACTGGTCGTGATGCCGGTGGCTACGAAGAACGGGCACAGCACCGAGGCGCAGCACCTGGTCGCTGACCAGGGCCAGATCCTGGTACAGCGTCTCCGACAGGCTGACCACCGCGTGCTTGCTGACGTTGTAGGCGCCCATGTTCGGCGGGTTGACCAGTCCCGCCATCGACGCGGTGTTGACGATGTGGCCTTCGTATGCCGGATCGGACTCGGCCGCCGCCAGCATCATCGGCGTGAATACGCGAACGCCATGCGCGACGCCCATCACGTTGACGCCGAGTATCCAGTCCCAGTCGTGCGCGCGTGTGTTCCCAGATCAGGCCGCCAGCGCGCGACGCCGGCGTTGTTGAAGACGAGGTGCGGCACACCGAACCGGTTGCGGTCGCCGCGCCCAGCGCTTCGACCTCGGCGGCGCGCGACACGTCGAGCCGGAACGGCAGCACCTCGGCGCCCAGCGCCGCGCAACTCGGGCGCGGCGCGCTCCAGCGCATCGGCCTGCACGTCGGCCACCACGATGTTCATGCCGCTCGCGCGCAGCGATGCGCCGGCTCGAGGCCGAAGCCCGAGGCGGCGCCGGTGATGACGGCGGTGTCGCCGCGGCCCGAATGCTTGTGCTCATGAAGCGTCCTCTCGAAGTCAAGCGGTCAATGCGGCATCGCTCGTGCGATCAGCGTGTCGAAGGGTGCGCCGGCCGCCAACAATCCGAATGCACCACCGCCGCCGATCTGGTCGCCCAGCCGCGACGCGCAAAAGGCGGCGAACACGGCATCGGCTGGCGAATGCTGGCGCAGCAGCGCCGCCTGCACCAGCGAGCGCCACGTCCGCGCGACCAGACGGCGCGCTGCCGTCTCGTCGGTCGTGCCGTCGATGCGCGCCGGCAGGCTGGCGGCCAGGCGGTCGAACGCCGGCATGTGCGCCGCGCGCCGGCGCCAGCTCGTGGCTCAGCGCCGATCGGCCACGTCGGCGCCTGCGCAGCGCGCGCAGCAGGTCGAGCGCCATGATGTTGCCGGCGCCTTCCCAGATCGAGTTGACCGGCATCTCGCGGTAGATGCGCGCCATCACGCCCTCGCCGCCCTCCTCGACGTAGCCGTTGCCGCCCAGGCACTCCATCGCCTCCTGCGCGAAGCCGGCTGCCGCGCTTGCAGATCCAGAACTTGGCGATCGGCGTCAGCAGGCGGCGCATCAGCGCCTCGTGCCGCTCGCGTCGCCGTGTTCGCTGCGGTCGACCGCGCGCGCCAGGCGCAGCGCCAGCGCGGTGGCGGCTTCGCTTTCGAGCGCCAGGTCGGCCAGCACGTTCTTCATCAGCGGCTGCTCGATCAGCGCGCTTGCCGAACGCCGTGCGCTGCGCGCAGTGGTGCAGCGCCAGCGCCAGCGCCTGGCGCATCAGGCCCGCGGTGCCCAGCGCGCAGTCGAGCCGCGTCAGCGCGCCCATCTCCAGGATCTGCGGCACGCCGCGGCCCTTCTTCGCCGACCAGCCAGCGCCGTCGCACGCGTCGAACTCGACCTCGGAGCTGGCGTTGGCCTTGTTGCCGAGCTTGTCCTTCAGGCGCTGGATGCGGATCGCGTTGACGCTGCCGTCGGGCAGCCAGCGCGGCAGGAAGAAGCAGCTCAGGCCCGCGCCGGCGTCTGCGCCAGCACGAGGAAGGCGTCGCACATCGGCGCCGAGATGAACCACTTGTGGCCGGTGAGGCGATAGCGCGCGGCCCCAGCGCGTCGTCGGCCGTCGGACACGGCGCGCGTGGTGTTGGCGCGCACGTCCGAGCCGCCCTGCTTCTCGGTCATGCCCATGCCCATCGTCACCGCGGTCTTGTGCGCTGACCGGCACGAAGCGCGCGTCGTACTGCGTGCCGGCGAGCTTGGGCCCCAGTCGGCGTACAGCGCCGCGTTGGCGCGCAGCGCCGGCGTCACCGCGTAGCTCATCGACACCGGGCACAGCACCGACGGCTCGAGCTCGGTGAAGAGCATGAAGCCGGCCGCGCGCTCGATGTGCGCGCCCGGCGCCGCGCCGACCACGGCGTGCCGTGCAGGCCGTGCCGCAGCGCGCTGCCCAGCAGCGCGTGGTAGCTGGGATGGAACTCGACCTGGTCGATGCGGTGGCCGAAGCGGTCGTGCGTGTGCAGCTCCGGCGTGTGCACGTTGGCCAGGCGCGCGTGCACACTGCATCTCGGCGCTGCCGGCCTCGGCGCCCAGCGCCGACAGCGCGCTTGGCGTCGAAGGTCGGGCAGGTTGAAGTCCAGCGCGTCGCGCAGCGCGCGGTTGCTGTCGAACAGGTTGACGTCGACCAGCGGCGTGCTCTGGTTGATGACCTCGTGGGTGCCGCAGTTCATGTCGCACTCCTTCAGCATCTCGACGTGCGGGATGCCGTCGTCGAGGTACTCATCGCCGACACCGTCTGAAAGCCCATGCTGCGCATAAAAGCGCTGCAGGTGCGCCTGCGCACTGATGCGGATGGCCCTGCCGCGGCCACTGCGCCGACGCAGCGCGCGATGCCCTCGCGCATCAGTGCACGGCCCGAGGCCCGTGCCGCGCAGTCGGGCGTCGATGACGACGCGGCCGATCGACGGCTCGTCGAACTTCACGCCGGGGTCGACGACGCGCAGGTAGGCCAGCAGCGCGCCGCGCGTCGTCGCGGCCGAGCAGGTGCCACGCGCTGGCGGTCGGCGCCGTCGGGGTCGAGGTAGGGCCCCTGCTCGAGGACGAACACGCGGGCGCGCAGCTGCCAGCATGTCGTACACGCCGTCGACACCGAGGTCGTCGAAGCGCTGCCAGCGTCCAGCGCACAGCCGCACGCGATTCAGATCAGCTTGACCAGTTGCTTGCCGAAGTTGCGGCCCTTGAGCAGGCCGATGAAGGCCTCGCGGCGCGCTCTCGATGCCCTGCGCCACCGTCTCGCGGTACTTCAGCGTGCCGCTGGCCACGCGCTCGCCCAGTTCGGTCAGCGCCTGCGGCCACAGCGGCCATGTGCTCGCTGACGATGAAGCCCTCGCACCTTCATGCGATTGAGCAGGATCAGCTGCGGTGCGGCCATCGGAATCGGCTCGCCGTTGTAGCCCGCAGATCATGCCGCACATCGCGATGCGCGCGAACGCATTGGCGCGCTGCATCACGGCGTCGAGGATCGCGCCGCCGACGTTCTCGAAGTAGCCGTCGATGCCCTTGGGGCACTGCGTCCTTCAAGCGCCGCGACAGCGATCGCCGGTCGCGCCGTGAGCCGCTTGTAGTCGATGCAGGCATCGAAGCCGAGCTCGTCGCACGACGTAGTCGCACTTGTCGGCACCGCCGGCGATGCCCACCGACGCGGCAGCCGCGCGCCTTGGCGAGTTGGCCGACCGCGCTGCCGACCGCGCCGCTGGCGGCGCTGACGACGACGGTCTCGCCCGGCCTTGGGCTCGATGATCTTGCGTCAGCCCGTACCAGGCGGTGACGCCCGGCATGCCCACCGCGCCGAGGTAGGCCGACAGCGGCACGCGCGTCGTGTCGACCTTGCGCAGCACGCCGCGCTCGGCCGGCATCGACCACCGAGTATTGCTGCCAGCCGCCCTAGCCGACCACCTTGTCGCCCGCCGTGTAGCGCTGCGTGGCGCGACTCCACCACCTCGCCGACCGTGCCGCCGATCATCACCGCGTCGAGCGCCTGCGGCTGCGCGTAGCTCTTGCCGTCGTTCATGCGGCCGCGCATGTACGGGTCGAGGCTCAGGTAGTGGTGGCGCACCAGCACCTCGCCGTCCTTCAGCGGTCGGGCAGCGGCATCTGCACGAGCCTGAAGTTGCTGCGGCGTCGGCCTCGCCGGTGGGGCGCGACGCGAGCACGAATCGTTGGTTGATGCGGTGGCCATGTTCATGCGTCCTTGCTGGTGGTGGTGCGGCATGGCTTTGACCCCCGCCGCTTGGTCGGCAGCCCGCGCAGGTACTTGAAGGTGCCGGTGGCATGGGCGCACAGCTGGCCGGCTTCGTCGAACACCGAGGCTTCGCAGAACGCCAGCGTCGCCGCTGCGGTGCAGCAGCTTGGCCGGCGCGCGCAGCGGGCCTTCGGCCGGGCGCATGAAGCTGGTCTTCATCTCGATGGTGACCACGCCGGCCCGAATCGGGTCGTCGCATTGCGCTGGACGCTGCGCGCGGCGTGCGCCATCGCCACGTCGAGCATCGTCATCAGCACGCCACCGTGCGCCACGTCCCACGAGTTGAGGTGCGCCTGGTGCGAGGTCGACGCGCAGCTCGGCCTTGCCGTCGTCGAAACCGTGCAGCTCGAGACCCAGCTCCTCGACGAACGGGATGCGGATCGGAAACGGAATGCGCTGGCTCGACATGCAGCGCGTCTCGATCAGCCGCCCGTCACGCACGACACGCCGCCGTCGACCGCCAGGATCTGCCCGGTGATGTGCTTGCCGGCCGCCGCTGGCGAACAGCAGCGCAGCGCCCTTCAGGTCGTCGTCGTCGCCGAGGCGGTGCAGCGGCGCGTGCGGCGGCCAGCTTGTCGACGCCGCATGGCCGCCAGCATGCCCTTGCGTCATCTTGCTCGGGAAGAAGCCCGGCGCCAGCGCGTTGACGGTGATGCCGTACTCGCCCCACTCGGCCGCCAGCGCGCGCGTGAAGTTGACCACCGCGCCCTTGCTGGTGTTGTAGGCGATGGTGTTCATGTCCGGCGGATTGCCGCCCAGGCCGGCGATCGACGCGATGTTGATGATGCGGCCGCTGCTTGCGCGGAATCATGCTCGCCTTGCCGATCGCCTGGCCGAACAGGAAGAGGCTGCGGATGTTGAGGTTCATCACCTTGTCCCAGGCCTCGAGCGGATGGTCTCTCGGCCGGCGCACCCCAGGTCGCACCGGCGTTGTTGACCAGGATGTCGATGCGGCCCATGCGCTCCATGCGTTTCGGCCGACCACGCGCGCCGATGTCGCCGGCTCGCTGGCGTCGGCGGCGATCCAGCGCGCGTCGATGCCCTTGGCCTGCAGCTGCGCGGCCGGCCTCTTCGAGGTCGGCGGCCTTGCGCGAGGTGAGCATGATCTTGGCGCCGGCCTCGCCGAGCGCCTCGGCGATCTGCAGGCCCAGGCCGCGCGAGCCGCCGGTGACCAGCGCGGTCTGGCCGTCGAGGTCGAACAGCTTTTGAACCGGCGTACTCATGTCTGTGCCTCCATTGTCTAGGGCCCCATGCGCGAGCGCACGATCAGATCAATGCCACGCCGACTGCCGTTGCGACGGCACCAGCGATCAACAACGTCGGGCCGAGCGTCGCATCACGCGCAACCATGAACCAAGCCCAGGCCCAAAACCAGCAGGCCAGCGTAGATCATCAGCCAGGCCCAGGTGTCCAGTTTGCGCCGGGTCATCGTCAAAACCAGTCGTCGTGCATGTCACGGCAGGTCGGGTTGCGCGACGCCACCACGGCCAGCCAGGCAGCGATCTTGGGCAACTCGTAGGCGTAGAAGTAGCGCATCGCGGCGCGCTTGCCTTGTGCCAGGTCGTCGCCACGGCCCGCGCAGGCCAGCACCACATCCAGCCACATCCAGGCCAGCACCGTATGGCCAAACGCCTGCATGTAGGGCGTGGCATTGGCCAGCGCGTCTTCAGGCTGGCCCGTGGCCCAGGCCGATCGCGTCGCCCCGAGCAGGGCCTGCCAGGCGACGCTCAGCTCACGAGCCGGCTGCACCAGGCCCTCGTCACCCGTTGCCCGCTCGATGCTGGCAACGATGCGCACGCCGAGCAGCCTCCAGTGCCGCACCATTGTCCATCATCACCTTGCGCCCCAGCAGGTCCAGCGCCTGGATGCCGTGCGTGCCTTCGTGGATCATGTTCAGGCGGTTGTCGCGCCAGTACTGCTCGACCGGGAAGTCGCGCGTGTAGCCGTAGCCACCGAGGACCTGGATCGCCAGGCTGTTGGCCTCCAGACACCATTCGCTGGGCCAGCTCTTGGCGATCGGCGTCAGCACTTCGAGCAGCACACCCGCTTGACGCGATTGTTCGGAATTGCCGGTGTTGAGCTCGTCGACCAGCCGCGCACAGTAGAGCGCCAGCGCCAGGCCGCCCTCGACGTAGGCCTTTTGCGCCAGCAGCATGCGCTTGACGTCGGCGTGCTCGATGATGGCACACGCGGAGGCGCCGATGCGTCCTTGCCGGCGCCGGTGATCGGGCGGCCCTGGCTGCGCTGGCGCGAATACGCCAGGCTGGCCTCGTAACCGGCGAATCCGAGCATCACGGCGCCGATGCCGACGCCGATGCGCGCCTCGTTCATCATGTGGAACATGCAGCGCAGTCCGTCACCGGGCTTGCCGACCAGATACCCGACTGCGCCGCCCTTGCCGGCAGGCTTGAACTTGCCTTCGCCGAGATTGAGCAGCGTGTTGCTGGTGCCGCGAAAACCGAGCTTGTGGTTCAGGCCGGCCAGCGACCACGTCGTTGCGCTCGCCCGTCAGCGCACCACGCTCGTCGACCAGCCTCTTCGGCACGATGAACAGCGAAATGCCGCGCGTGCCCGGCACCAGCTTGCCATCGCCGGCCGGGATCTTGGCCAGCACCAGGTGCACGATGTTCTCGCTGAGCTCGTGCTCGCCGGCCGAGATCCACATCTTGTGGCCGGTCAGTCGGTAGCGCGGGCCGAGTGGGTCGGAAGCGAACGCCGCACTATCGGGCACGGCGCGCGTGGTCAGGTCGGACAGCGACGAGCCGGCCTGCGGCTCCGACAGGCACATGGTGCCGAACCAGCGCCCGGCGAACTCATTGCCCGCGAACACTTCGCGTTGCCGCGGTGTGCCGTGCGCCATCAGCAGGTTGGCGTTGCCACTGGTCAACATCGCGTAGGCCGACAGGGCCACGCTGGCCTTGCTGAAAAATGCGTTTGCCGCCATCTCGACGACGCAGGGCAGCTGCATGCCGCCCAGGCCATGGTCCTGCGCCGCGGCCAGCATGCCCGACTCGACGTACGCCGCCAGCGCGTCGTGCGTGGCGCGCGGCAGGTGCACGCGTTCGCCGTCGAATCGCGGCTCCTCGGTGTCGACCAGACGATTGAATGGCGCGAACTTGTCGCGCGCGATGCGCTCGCAGGTGTCGAGCACCGAGCTGAACGTCTCGTGGCTGTGCTCTGCGAAGCGCGGGCGTTCGAGCAGAGACTCGATGTGCAGCCAGTCGTCGAGCAGGAAGTCGAGTGTCGCGCGCACCGATCCGACCTCAGACTTTGTCGCCCATGTTCACGATCGTGCCCTGCGCGACGGCGCACAGGCGTTCCTCGCCATCCTTCACTGCAAATACGTCGCAGCGGCAGACCGCCTGCGTGCGGCCCGCGGCGAGCGCTTCGGCGCGCGCAATCAGGCGCTCACCAACTGCCGGGCGCACATAGTTGATCTTGAATTCCGAGGTCACTGCGAGGTGGGCCGCCGGCATCGCCGTACCGCCGGCATACGTCAGCGCGTTGTCGGCCAGGTAACTGATCACGCCGCCGTGCGCGAAGCCATGTTGCTGCAACAGGTCGGTCCGCAGAGGCAACTCCAACTGCGCGCGACCGGCTGTCAAGGCCGTCAGTTCGGCGCCGAGCAGGCGGCTGAAGGCCTGCTGGCCGAGCTTCTCGCGACCGAAGTCCAGCCACTGTGCGGGCGTGAGTGCAGTCATCGATCAAAGCACCTCGAACACGCCCGCCGCGCCCATGCCGCCACCGATGCACATGGTGACGCACACGCGCTTGGCGCCGCGGCGCTTGCCTTCGATCAGCGCGTGGCCGGTCAGGCGCTGGCCGCTCACGCCGTAGGGATGGCCGACCGCGATGGCGCCGCCGTTGACGTTGAGCCGGTCCATCGGAATGCCGAGCTTGTCGGCGCAGTACAGCACCTGCACCGCGAAGGCTTCGTTCAGCTCCCACAGGTCGATGTCGTCCACCTTCAGGCCCAGGCGGCTCAGCACCTTGGGCACGGCGAACACCGGGCCGATGCCCATCTCGTCGGGCTCGCAACCGGCGACCGCGAAGCCGAGGAAGCGGCCGAGCGGCTTCAGGCCCTTCTTCTGCGCGTAGGCCTCGCTGACCACCACGCAGGCGCCGGCGCCGTCGCTGAACTGGCTGGCATTGCCGGCAGTGACCACGCCGCCGGGCAACGGCGGTGCGGATGTCCTTGATGGCTTCGTAGGTCGTGCCGGGGCGCAGGCCCTCGTCGGCGCTGACCGTGACCTCCTTGCTGCGCAGGCCGAGCTTGTGCGTCGGCGACGCCGGCCGTCACGGTGATCGGCGCGATCTCGTCCTTGAACAGGCCGGCTGTCCTGCGCGGCGCAGGCCTTTTGCTGGCTGCGCGGCGCCGTATTCGTCCATGCGCTCGCTTGGACGATGCCGTAGCGCTTGGCCACCTTCTCGGCGGTCTGCAGCATGTTCCAGTAGATCTCGGGCTTGTGCTCGGCCAGCCAGGGATCGCTGCAACATGTGCAGGTTCATCTCGTTCTGCACGCAGGAGATGCTTTCGACGCCGCCGGCCACGTAACACGTCGCCCTCGCCGGCGATGATGCGCTGCGCGGCCATGCGCGATGGTCTGCAAGCCCGCTCGAGCAGAAGCGGTTGATCGTCATGCCCGGCACGGTGACAGGCAAGCCGGCGCGCAGCGCGATCTGGCGCGCGATGTTGCAGCCGGTCGCGCCCTCGGGGTTGGCGCAGCCCATCAGCACGTCCTCGACCGCCGCCGGGCTCGATGCCGGCGCGCTCGACGGCGGCCTTGACCACGTGGCCGCCGAGCGTGGCGCCGTGGGTCATGTTGAAGGCGCCCTTCCAGCTCTTGGCCAGCGGCGTGCGGGCGGTGGAGACGATGACGGCTCGGGTCATGGTGATTCAGGCTCCTCGTGGTTCAGGTGAACGATCTTGCCTTCGGCGGCCAGCCTGGCCAGCAGCGGCGCGGGCTGCCAGAACGTCGCGTCGTCGCGCGGGTTCGCGGCAAACCGCTTCATCGCCTGCACCACGTTGAACAGGCCCTGCTGTCGGCGTAGCACATCGGGCCGCCGCGCCAGCAGCGGGAAGCCGTAGCCGGTCAGGTAGACCATGTCGATGTCGCTGGCCTTGCCGGCGATGCCTTCTTCGAGGATCTTCGCGCCCTCGTTGACCAGCGAGTAGACCAGGCGCTGCACGATCTCGTCGTCGCCGATCTTGCGCGGCGTGACGCCGAGCTCGGCGCGGTGCTTCTCGATCATGTCCTCGACCAGCCTGGACGGGATCGCGTCGCGCTTGCCCGGCTGCATAGTCGTACCAGCCGGCGCCGGTCTTCTGGCCGAAGCGGCCCATCTCGCACAGCAGGTCGGCCGTCTTGCTGTAGCGCAGCTCGGGCTTCTCGACGTAGCGGCGCTTGCGGATGGCCCAGCCGATGTCGTTGCCGGCCAGGTCGCCCATGCGGAACGGCCCCATCGCGAAACCGAACTTCTCGACCGCCTTGTCGACCTGCTGCGGCGTGCGCCCTCGTCGAGCAGGAAGCCGGCCTGGCGCGAGTACTGCTCGATCATGCGGTTGCCGATGAAGCCGTCGCAGACGCCCGAGACACGACCGCGGTCTTCTTGATCTTCTTGGCCAGCGCCATCACGGTGGCCAGCACGTCCTTGGCCGTCTTCGCGCCGCGCACCACTTCGAGCAGCTTCATCACGTTGGCCGGGCTGAAGAAGTGCATGCCGACCACGTCCTGCGGGCGCTTGGTGAACGCCGCGATCTGGTCGACGTCGAGCGTCGAGGTGTTGCGACGCCAGGATCGCGCCGGGCTTCATCACCTCGTCGAGCTTCTTGAACACCTTTTCCTTGACGCCCATGTCCTCGAACACGGCCTCGATCACCAGGTCGGCGTCCTTGATGTCGTCGTAGCTCAGCGTGGTGTTCGAGCAGCGCCATGCGCGCGTCGTACTTGTCGGGCTTGAGCTTGCCCTTCTTGACCTGCGACTCGTAGTTCTTGCGGATCGTGGCCAGGCCGCGGTCGAGCGCGTCCTGCTTCGTCTCGAGGATCGTCACCGGGATGCCGGCGTTGAGGAAGTTCATGCGCGATGCCGCCGCCCATCGTGCCGGCGCCGATCACGGCCACCTTCTTGATCTCGCGCTGCGGCGTGTCGTCCGGCACGTCGGGGATCTTGCTCGCCGCCCGCTCGCCGAAGAAGGCATGGCGCAGCGCCTTGCTCTCGGGCGTGGACATCAGGCCGATGAAGATGCTCGCGTTCGTAGAGGCATGCCGTCATCGAAACTTCGCGGTCTTGAGCGACTGCTCGACGCAGTCGACGCAGCTTGCGCCGGCGCGGGGAAGTTCTTGGCCATCGCCTTGACCGTGTTGCGCGCGAACTGGAAGTAGGCGTCGGCATTGGGATGCGTGACCTTGCAGGTCGCGCACCAGCGGCAGGGGCCGCAGGTCGGCCTTCTCCAGCGCAAACGCGACCGCACCTTCCAGCAGGTCGCCCTCGACGAGTTTGTCGAACAGCTTCTGTCCCGGCAGTGACGCCAGCACTTCGCTCTTCACCGGCTCGCCGCTGACGATCATGTTCAGCGCGGTTTCGACCCCGAGCACGCGCGGCAGACGCTGCGTGCCGCCGGCGCCCGGCATCAGGCCGAGCTTGACCTCGGGCAAGGCCACGTTGGTGCCCGGCGCCGCGACGCGGTAGTGACAGCCGAGCGCGAGCTCGAGGCCACCGCCCATGCACACGCTGTGGATCGCCGCCACCACCGGCTTGCTGCAGTCCTCGACCAATCGGATCAGGGTGCCCAGGTGCGGCTCGGTGATGGCCTTCGGCGAGCCGAATTCCTTGATGTCGGCGCCGCCAGAGAATGCCTTGCCAGCGCCCGTCAGCACGATGGCCTTGACGCTGGCGTCGGCCTGGGCCTGCTCCAGCCCGGCCGCAAGGGCCTGCCGCGTGGCCAGGCCGAGTCCGTTGACGGGTGGGTTGTCGAGCGTGATGACGGCGACATTGCCGCGCACCTGGTAGCTGGCTGTCATGGCAGGAATCCTTCACTCTGGCAAACGAACGCTCGTTCGATTCTAGGGGCCGGTCGAGGCACCACCGCGTCGACACGACAACAGGCTACAACTGCAGGAAGAGCAGGTACTTTCAGCGCTTTTCCATTCATGTCCGGCTGTTCAGGTGTCGATACTGTGTCGGAAGCGCGGATCGCAGCGGTGCTGCGCTGATCACAGCGGAATCGAAATCACACCTGGGCGAAACCATGATAGGCAGCAGCATTTCGGCGGCCGATGAACCCTTGGCCGGCGTAACCGCGCCGCCTTCAGCGCCTGGCCGCTACGCGGGCCAGCACGGGGCCGTCACCACCTCGTGGTGGGACAGAGTCCCCTTGCAGTTCAAGCTGCAGATTCTGATGCAGGGCTTCCTGATCGTCATCCTGGTGGCGGCCCAACAGTGGTTCTCCGCGAAGTTCGAGCAACAAGTCTTGAACGGTGCAGAAGACCGCGCCAAGACCCTGGCCGACGGAGTCATCAATGGCTTGAACACCTTGATGGTCACCAAGGCCGGTGCGAACGAAGTCATCAGCGACAAGGCCAGCCGGGCCTTGTTCATAGAGAAGATGGGGGCGTCCGACAAGGTCAGGGAGCTGCGAGTCATTCGCGGCAAAGGCGTCGATGCAGAGTTCGACGCCGGGTTGCCGCAGGAGAGACCGGTCGACGAGGTCGACCAACGCGTCCTGGCAAGCGGCAAGGCGGAGACCAGAATATTGACCGATGCCAAGGGCGGCACATCGCTACGCACCGTATTGCCGTTTATCGCCACGGCGAATTACCGCGGCACCAACTGCCTCAGGTGCCATGCGGTGGACGACGGTGCAACGCTCGGCGCTGCCAGCGTGGTCATCGACCTGCAGGATGACTTGACCGTCATCAAGACGGCAAACATGTGGATCTGGATCTGCCAGGGCGTCCTCCAAGTGCTTTGCGCCGGCGCGGTGTTTCTGATCACCCGCCGACTGGCCCATCAACTGGGCGGCGAGCCCTTGACCGTGGCAGGCGTGGCCAGGCGGATCGCGGCCGGCGACCTGACACAGGGCATCACGACACGGCACAACGACAAGTCCAGCGTCATGGCCGCCATGGTGCACATGAACAATCGGCTGCATGACGTCATCGGCCAGATTCGAAGCGCAAGCGATTCGGTGAATCGCTCCAGCCAAGAGATCGCCGTAGGCAGCGCCGACCTCTCGCGGCGCACCGAACATCAGGCCGCGACCCTCGAACAGACGGCCGCCTCGATGGGGCAGCTGAGTGTGGCCGTCAATCAGAACGCCGAGCACGCGAAACAGGCCAGCCGGTTGGCGGCCAATGCGTCTTCCGTGGCAACCAGGGGCGGCGCGGTGGTGGGCGACGTGGTTACGACCATGGGTGCGATCCGCGAGTCATCGAGCAAGATGTCCGACATCATCGCGTTGATCGACAACATCGCCTTTCAGACCAATATCCTGGCCCTCAATGCGGCGGTGGAGGCCGCGCGCGCCGGTGAGCAGGGGCGCGGCTTCGCCGTCGTGGCCTCGGAAGTACGCGGCCTGTCACTGCGCAGTTCGGACGCAGCCAGGGAAATCAAGAACCTCATTGCCGACTCGACGAGCAAGGTTGACTCCGGGTCACGTCTGGTGGTTGCCGCCGGTCGGGCCATGACCGAGGTCGTCCAGAGCGTGGCCCGCGTGACCGACATCATGGCCGAGATTGCCACCGCCAGCCAGCAGCAAAGCGCGGGCATCGAGCAGGTGAACCAAGCCATTACGCAGATCGATCAGGTGACACAGCAAAACGCGGCGCTGGTGCAGGAGAGCGCTGCCGCTGCGGCCTCGATGCAGGTGCAGGTCGACGCACTCACGGCGACCATGTCGGTGTTCACGATCGACGGCGCTCGGCGCACCGAGCCGATGACCGCGGACTGCGCGGCATAGCGCGCCCGCGTCGCTGCGAAGGAGGCAGCCTCGCGCACGGCCTCAGACTTCGAGCCACTCCTTGCGAATCGCCGCGCTGGCGCGCAGCGCGGTCGGTGTGCCGTCGAAGACGATCTGCCCATGACCCATGACCGCGACGCGGTCGGCAACCTCGAGCGCGATCGTCAGCTTCTGCTCAACCAGCAGCACCGAAATGCCGCGCCGCTTCAACTCGCGCAGGTATCCGGCCACCAGTTCGACGAGTTTGGGCGCCAGGCCCTCGGTGGGCTCGTCGATCATGATCAGTTCCGGATCGCCCATCAAGGTGCGGCACAGCGTCAGCATCTGCTGTTCGCCACCCGAGAGCACCCCGGCCTCGTTGTGCTGGCGCTCCTTGAGGCGCGGAAACAGCTGGTACATGTCGTCGAAGCTCCAGCGCCCACGCTGCGTGGCGCTCTTGCATCCCAGCATCAGGTTCTGGTGCACCGTGAGCTTGGGAAAGATGTCGCGGTTCTCGGGCACGTAGCCGATGCCGGCCTGCGCGATCTGAAACGCTTTGCGGCCGAGGATCTCCTGCGCCCGCCAGGTGATGCTGCCCGTCGCGTCGACCTGGCCCATGATGGTCTTGACTGTCGTCGAACGCCCCGAGCCATTGCGTCCGAGCAAGGCCACGATTTCGCCGCTACGGACTTCGAAGTGCACGCCGTGCAGGACGTGGCTCTTGCCGTAGTAGGCGTGAACGTTGTGCAGCGTCAGCATCGCGCCCGCGCCTTCAATGGCCGGCCCCGGCCGCTTGCGCGTCGGCGAGCATCGAGCCCAGGTAGGCCTCCTGCACGCGCGGATTGGCGCGCACGGCGTCGGGTGTGTCGAAAGCGACCACCTGGCCGTAGACCAGCACGGCGATCTTGTCGGCCAGCCCGAAGACCACGCCCATGTCATGCTCGACGGTGAGCAGCGTCTTGCCGACCGTCACGTCGCGAATCAGGTTCACGAAACGGCTGGTCTCGCTGCGGCTCATGCCGGCGGTGGGTTCGTCGAGCAGGATCACCTGCGAGCCGCCGGCAATCGTGATGCCGATCTCCAATGCGCGCTGTTCGGCGTAAGTCAGGTTCATGGCAATCACGTCGCGCCGCTTGTCGAGCTTGATCATCTCGAGCACCTCGTCGGCGCGGTCGTTGGCATCGTGCAGGTCGGCCAGGAAGCGCCAGAACGAGTAGCGGTAGCCCAGGTGCCAGAGTACGGCGCAGCGGATGTTCTCGAACACCGACAGGCGCGTGAACAGGTTGCTGACCTGGAAGCTGCGGGCCAGGCCCAGGCGGTTGATCTCGTAGGGCTTCAAGCCGTCGATCTTGCGGCCATTGAGCAGGACGTCGCCCGACGTCGACGCGAAGCGCCCGCTGATCAGGTTGAACAAGGTGCTCTTGCCGGCGCCGTTGGGCCCGATGATGGCCACCCGCTCGCCGGCATTCACGGCCAGCGTCGCGCCGCGGATGATCTCGGTCTTGCCGAAGCTCTTGCGCACATCGCGCAGTTCCAGCACCGGCAATGCTCGACGTGCTCATAGTGCGGCCCTGCGCTTGATTTCCTTCTCGATCTGTTCCTGGATCTCGCCCCATTCGCGCACGAACTCGCGCCGCGTCAGCTCGAACAGCGCGAGACCCGTTGCCAGCACGACGGCGGCACCAAACCAGCTGTCCAGCCGCGTGGGATCGAGCGTCGCGCCCATGTACTTCACTTGCGGGCCGAGCGCGGAATTGAGCTGCAGGTGATAAGTCATCTCGATCATGGCGCCAGCGCCAGCCAGGATCACCGAGGCCGTGCCGGCCAGCGCCAGGTAGGCCGTCCACAGCCCGCGCAGCTTGCCGTAGGCCGCCAGGCGCAGGTTCATCATGATCAGGCTGGCGATACCGCCGGGCGCGTAGACGACCATGAACAGGAACACCAGGCCGAGATAGAGCAACCAGGCCTGGGTCAGCTCCGACAGCAGCACCAGCGCGATCACCATCAGCACGGCGCCGATGATCGGGCCGAAGAAGAACGTCGCGCCGCCGAGGAAGACGAACAGCAGGTAGGCTCCCGAGCGCGCCGCGCCGACGACTTCCGCCGTCACGATCTCGAAGTTGAGCGCCGCCAGCCCGCCGCCGATGCCGGCAAAGAAGCCGGCGACCATGAACGCCAGATAGCGCACCTGCTGCGTGCTGTAGCCGATGAACTCCACCCGCTCGGGGTTGTCGCGCACAGCGTTGAGCAATCTGCCGAGGGGTGTGCGCGTGAGCGCGAACAGCGCTGCCGTCGAGACGAAGCAGTAGGCTGCGATCAGGTAGTAGACCTGCAGCTGCGGCCCGAACGTGATGCCCAGCAGCGGCCGGCCGGCCACACGGTTGCCGGTGATGCCGCCTTCGCCGCCGAAGAACTCGGGCAGCATCAGCGACATCGACCACACCAGCTCGCCGATGCCCAGCGTGATCATCGCGAACGTGGTGCCGGCCTTCTTCGTGCTGACGAAGCCGAGCACTGCCGCGCAGGCCAGCCCGGCCAGCCCACCGGCCAAGGGCACCAGGCTGACCGGCAAGGCAAGCTTGCCGGCGCTGATCAGGTTCAGCGTATGGATGGCGAGGAACGATCCGATACCGCTGTACACCGCGTGGCCGAAGCTGAGCATGCCGCCCTGGCCGAGCAGCACGTTGTACGACAGGCAGACGATGATCGCGATGCCCATTTGCGACAGCATCGTGTGCGCGAAGCCCGAGGTCCACAGGCGCGGCGCCAGCAGCAGGACCAGCGCGAACAGGCCCCACACCAACCAGCGGCCGACGTTGTAGGGCCTGAAGTGGTAGACCTCGCCCGTCGTTGATAGTTTGGCGGCCATCAGTCTTCGCGTGTGCCGAGCAGGCCTTTGGGCCGCAAGATCAGGATCAGAACCAGCAGCAGGTACGGCAGGATCGGCGCGGCCTGCGCCAACGTGACCTTGGCCAGTGGGTAGGCAATGTCACCGGGCACGATATTCCAGCCGAAGCTGGCCGCCGCGTGTAGCAGTGATTTGTCGACCGTCAGCGGCAGCGTCTGCAGCAGGCCGATGACGAGCGAGCCGACGAAGGCGCCGGCCAGCGAGCCCATGCCACCGACGACGACGACGACGAAGATGATCGAGCCGACGATGGCCGCCATCGACGGTTCGGTGACGAAGGTCATGCCGCCGACCACCCCGGCCAGCGCTGCCAGCCCGCAACCACTGCCGAACACCAGCATGAACACGCGCGGCACGTTGTGGCCCAGGGCCTCGACCATTTCCGGGTGCACCAGCGCGGCCTGGATCACCAGGCCGATGCGTGTGCGCTTGAGCAGCAGCCACAGGGCGACCAGCATCACCAGGGCCACCGCCATCATGAACATCCGGGTGGCCGGGAAGGTCGAGCAATGCGCCACCGCAGCGGCGGCGCCTGCGCAGCGCTCGGCCGCATTGCCCCAGAAGAGGTTCAGGCCGGCGCTGTCGGACTGGATGATCGTGAACGCGGCACCCTGCAACTGCGGCGGCGGGGCAACCGGCAGCGACGACAGACCCCAGATCAGCTTGACCAACTCGAGCACCACGTACGACAAGCCGAAGGTGATCAGCAGTTCGGGCACATGGCCGAACTTGTGCACCCGGCGCAAGGCCGTGCGCTCGAACAGTGCCCCGAGAAGACCGACCGCCAGCGGCGCGAGCACCAGCGCGACCCAGAAGCCGAACAACGAGGTCAGTGCGTAGCCCAAATACGCCCCCAGCATGTAGAAGCTGGCATGGGCGAAGTTGAGCACGCCCATCATGCTGAAGATCAGCGTCAGGCCCGAGCTGAGCATGAACAGCAGCAGCCCAGCGCTGACGCCGTTCAGCACGTTGATCAGTAGCTGGTCCATCAGGTGCGGCGATGCGAGCGCACGAAGAATTCAAGCAGGCGCCGCGGATCCGGCTCCGCCGGTCCGTTGGCGACGCCCCCTAGAGGGGGAGCGCCGTAGGCGCAACGGGGGTGATCAACCAGGCCGCTTCATGTCGCACGAAGTCGGCGTGCTCGAGACATAGGGCTCGAAGGTCCGGATCGGCGCGAAGGTGTAGCCCGTGTTCTCGGCACTGTAGTCGAGCGGCGGCTTGCCGACCTTCTGCCAGGCCTGGATGTACAGCGTCTGCTGCAGTTGATGGTCGGCCTTGCGCATCTGGATGTCGCCGTTCAGGCCCTTGACCTGCAGGCCCTCGAGTGCGGCCGCCACCTTGATCGGCTGCGTGCTCTTGGCCTTGGCCATCGCGTTGGAGAGCAACAGGTAGGCGTGGTAGATCTGCGCGGTGTAGAAGTCGTCGTTGAACTTGGCCTTGTACTCGTCCATCAGCTTGCGTGCGTCGCCACCCAGCCCGTTGGGCATCACCGCGACCTGGAATACGCGGCCGGCGGCATTGGCGCCCATCGCCGTCGGCGTGCCGCTGACACCGGCGTAATAGGTATAGAACTTGGCCGTCAGGCCACCGTCGTTGGCGGCCTTGATCAGCAGCGTCAGGTCGGACGACCAGTTGCCGGTGACGACCGTGTCGGCACCCGAGGCCTTGATCTTGGCGATGTACGGTGCGAAGTCACGCGTCTGCGCCAGCGGCGTGCAGGTCTTCGCCGACGATCTGGATGTCGGGGCGCTTGCGCGCCAGGTTCTCCTTGGCGAACTTGGCCACCTGGTGGCCGTGGGCGTAGTTCTGGTTGATCAGGTAGACCTTCTTGACGTCGGGCTGATCCTTCATGAAGGTCGACAGCGCCTCCATCTTCATCGAGGTGTCGGCATCGAGCCGGAAGTGCCAGTAGCTGCACTTGCTGTTGGTGAGGTCGGGATCGACTGCGGCATAGTTGAGGAACAGCACCTCTTTGCCCGGATTGCGTTCGTTGTACTTGTTCAGGAGTCGATGATCGCGGTCGCCGGCCCGGTGCCCGTTACCCTGAGCCACGTAGCGGATGCCCTGGTCGATCGCCGCCTGCAACGCGTTCACGGTTTCCTGCGGGCTCAGCTTGTTGTCGAACGAGACGATCTCGAACTTGACGCCGGCCGGGTTGCCCTTGCTGAATCGCTCAGCCAGGAACTGGAATCCGCGCAACTGGTTCTGCCCGGTCGCAGCGGTCAGTCCGGTCAGCGGCATCGATCCAGGCGATCTTCACCGTCTCGCCCTGCTGGGCCATCGCCGCGCCCGACACCGCCAATGCGGCGACAGCGGCGCACAGTGTCTTGGTTGAATTCATGTGGGTCTCCTGTCAAGGCCGATGGGGTGCCGCAATCGGCGGCCCACGACGGTAGCGCAACCCGGCGCTGCTTTCAGTCAGGGAATACGACGAAGCCGCGAGCGTGGTGCGTCAGGTGCCGGGCAGGTGGTGGCCCTTGAACTGCTCGCGCAGCTTGTTCTTCTGCATCTTGCCGGTCGCGCCGAGCGGGATCGCGTCGACGAACACGACATCGTCGGGCACCTGCCACTTGGCCACCTTGCCTTCGTAGAAGCGCAACAACTCGTCGCGCGTGAGCTCGGCACCGGGCTTCTTGACCACCACCAGCAGGGGCCGTTCGTCCCACTTGGGATGCGGCAGCGCAATGCACGCGGCCATCGCCACGGCCGGGTGCGCGATGGCCACGTTCTCGATGTCGATCGAGCTGATCCACTCGCCGCCCGACTTGATCACGTCCTTGCTGCGGTCGGTGATCTGCAGGAAGCCGTCGGCGTCGATCGTGGCCACGTCGCCGGTCGGGAACCAGCCGTCGATCAGAGGGTCGCCGCCCTCGTCCTTGAAGTAGCGCGAGATGATCCAGGGTCCCTTGACGTGCAGGTCGCCGCTGGCCTGACCGTCCCACGGCAACTCCCTGCCCTCGGGATCGACGATGCTCATCTCGACGCCGAACACCGCGCGGCCCTGCTTGGCCATGATCGCCAACTGGGCCTCTGGGTCGAGCGCGCGCTGCGCGAGCTTCAGGTTGCAGACGGTGCCGACCGGCGACATCTCGGTCATGCCCCAGGCGTGCAGCACGGTCACGTTGTAGTCGTCGCGGAACGACCGGATCATCGCCGGTGGGCAGGCCGAGCCACCGATCACGGTGCGCCGCATGTGGCTGAACTTCAAGTCGTTCTGGCGCACGTGGTTGAGCAGCATCAGCCAGACCGTGGGCACGCCGGCGGCCATGGTCACCTTCTCGGTCTCGAGCAGTTCGTAGACCGACTTGCCGTCCAGCGCCGGGCCCGGAAAGACCAGCTTGGCGCCCGTCATTGCCGCCGCGTAAGGCAGGCCCCAGGCATTGACGTGGAACATCGGCACCACCGGCAGGATGCAGTCGCGCGCCGACAGGCTGAGCGAATCGGGCAGCGCCACGCCCCAGGCGTGAAGCAGGGTCGAACGGTGGCTGTACAGGGCGCCCTTGGGATTGCCGGTGGTGCCGCTGGTGTAGCAAAGCGTGGCCGCACTCTTTTCGTCGAAGACGGGCCAGTCGTAGGTGCCGCTCTCGCGGCCGATCCAGGCTTCGTAGCTGAGCAGGCCGTCGACGCCGCTATCGCTCGGCAGCTTGTCGGCGTCGCACAGCGCGATCCAGTGCTTCACGCTCGTGCATTGGCGCCAGACGGCCTTGATGATGGGCAGGAAGGTCAGGTCGAAGGCAACAACGCGGTCTTCGGCGTGGTTGGCGATCCACACGACCTGCTCGGGCGGCAGCCGCGGGTTCAGCGTATGCACGACACGGCCGCTGCCCGAGACGCCGAAGTAGAGCTCGAGATGGCGGTAGCCGTTCCAGGCCAGCGTGGCAACGCGGTCACTGAAGGCCAGGCCCAGGCGGTCCAGTGCCGCGGCCACCTGGCGCGAACGCACCGCCGCCTCGCGGTACGTGTAGCGGTGGATGTCGCCTTCGACGCGGCGCGAGACGATCTGTGCGTCGTGGTGGTGGCGGCTCGCGAACTCGATCAGGCTCGAGATCGACAGCGGCTGGTCTTGCATCAGGCCGAGCATTTCTTCCCCCTGGATCAGATTGCGGCAGTATCGAAGGCCGGGCCGTGGCCTGTCAAAGCGTGATTCCCCCAGCCGCTGTGCTGATTCGTCACAGCACCGACAATACGAGCCCGTGAACGCGCCCGACCTGCACTCCGCCCTCGTTACGCCGGCCTGGCGGAACGCGGCGTTCCTGCAGCGGCTGGGGCCGGCGTTCGGCGCCGACTTGCCGCCGCAGCCCGTGCCGGCGCCGCATTGGGTGGCGCAAAGCCGCAACTTGGCGCGCGCACTGGGTCTGGCCGATTGGCTGGGCAGCAGCGCATCGCTGGCCATGCTGTCGGGGGCGCAGGTGGCCATTGGCACGCTGCCGCACGCCTCGGTCTATGCCGGACACCAGTTCGGCGTCTGGGCCGGACAGTTGGGCGATGGCCGGGCCTTGATGCTGGGTGAAATCGACACCGCAGCCGGGCCGATGGAAATCCAGCTCAAGGGCAGTGGCCTCACGCCCTACTCGCGCATGGGCGACGGCCGCGCGGTGCTGCGCTCATCGATTCGCGAATTCCTGGGCTCTGAAGCGATGCATGCGCTGGGCATTCCGACCACGCGGGCCTTGGCCGTGATCGGCTCGCCGCTGCCGGTGCGTCGCGAGACGATGGAGACGGCCGCGGTGGTCACACGGGTCGCACCCAGCTTCCTGCGCTTTGGCCACTTCGAGCACTTCGCGCACGTCGCCAACGACACGGTGGCGCTGCGACGCCTGCTCGAGGCAACGATCGCCCGCTACTTCCCCGACCTGCAGGGGCATGCACAGCCGGCCGCGGCCCTGCTCCAAGAGGTCTCGCTGCGCACCGCACGGCTGATCGCGCAATGGCAGGCGGTGGGTTTCTGCCACGGCGTGATGAACACCGACAACATGTCCATTGCTCGGCCTGACCATCGACTACGGTCCGTTCGGTTTTCTGGACGGGTTCGATCCCGGCCACGTCTGCAACCACAGCGACAACCAGGGCCGCTATGCCTATGCGCGCCAACCGGCCGTCGCGTTCTGGAACCTGCATGCCCTGGCACAGGCGCTGCTGCCGGCGGTCGACGGCCCGCCCGAGGCAGCCGGCGAGCTTCTGCTGGCCGCGCTCGAGCCGTACAAGGCCGAATACGCAGCGGCCATGCTGGCGGCGTTTCGGGCCAAGCTCGGTCTGGTCAGCACCGATGATGGCGACCAGGCCTTGATCGACGACCTGCTGCGCCTGATGGCGGTCGACCACGCGGACTTCACGATCACTTTCCGCCGCCTGGCCGGCCCCGACAGCACGACGCGCGACCTCTTCATCGACCGCGAAGCCTTCGATGCCTGGGCCCGGCGCTGGCGCGAACGCCTGGCCACGAGGCCCGCGACGATGGCGAGCGCACCGCGGCAATGCTGCGCACGAACCCGAAGTTCGTGCTGCGCAACCACCTGGCCGAGGCGGCGATCAGAGCGTGCTCAGCAAGGCGACTTCGGCGAAGTGCAGCAGTTGCTGAAAGTTCTGCGAGCGCCCGTTCGACGAACAGCCCGAACACGCGGCCTATGCCGACCTCCCGCCCGCCTGGGCCGACCCGATCGAGGTCTCCTGTTCATCATGAGCCAAGCCCCACGACCACGACGACTCGCGCTATGCGGTGAAGAAGACCGATGCCGAATGGCGCGCCGAACTCGACCCGATGCAGTACCACGTCGCTCGCCACGCCGCCACCGAGCGCGCCTTCAGCGGCAAGTACTGGGACCACTGCGACGCCGGACAAGTACCTGCTGTGTCGGCTGCGGCACGCCGCTGTTCGACTCCGGCACCAAGTTCGACGCCGGCTGCGGCTGGCCGAGCTACTTCGCAGCCGATCAACAGCGAGGTCGTCGAGCGGGTGGTCGACACGAGCCACGGCATGGTGCGCGTCGAGGTGCGCTGCAACAACTGCGGCTCGCACCTGGGCCATGTGTTCGAAGACGGGCCGGAGCCGACCGGCGAGCGCTTCTGCATCAATTCGGCGGCGATCGACTTCGAACCAAAGAAATGACCACCCCGAGCTCACTTCGTTCGCGGCCCCCGAGGGGCGCTCAGCCGGCTCGGGAGCGGCCCAGCGCCGGCTGAATCATGAAGCTCCTGCTCGACTTCCTGCCGATCATCCTGTTCTTCGGCACCTTCAAGTTGGCCGGCAGCGACAAGGAGGCTGGCCGCGGCCTTCGCGATCGCAACACTTCGGATTCCTCGTCTCCGGCGGCACTGTCGGCGCCGACGGAGGCACCGGTGCTGCTGGCCACCGTGGTCGTGATCGTGGCCACGCTGGCGCAGGTGCTGGTGTTGAAGTTGCGCCGGCGCAAGGTCGACACCGATGCTCTGGGTCAGCCTGGTCCTGGTGGTCGTTCTGGGCACGTTGACGATCTGGTTCCACAACGAGACCTTCATCAAGTGGAAGCCGACCGTGCTGTACTGGGTCATGGCCGGCGCTTTCCTGCTCGGGCCGTTGCTGGCGGGCAAGAACCTGCTGCGCCTGTTGCTCGGCGAACAACTCACACTGCCCGAACCCGTGTGGCAGCGCCTGAACTGGGCCTGGATCGGTTTCTTCGGCGCGATGGGCGCATTGAACCTGTGGGTGGCGTACACGTTTTCCACCGACACCTGGGTCAACTTCAAGCTCTTCGGCGGCATCGGCCTGATGCTCGCCTTCACGCTGGCGCAGGGGCTGTACCTAAGCCGCTACCTGCCCGACGAGCCGGCCGCCAAGGACAAGCCTTGATCAGCGTCAGCACTGCGCGCGTCGAGGCTGCATTGCGTGCCGCGCTGCAGCCCACCGTTCTCGAGGTTCAGGACGACAGCCACCAACACGCCGGCCACGCCGGTGCCAAGGAAGGCCGACATTTCACGGTTCGCATCACCAGCACCGCATTCAGCGGGCTGTCACGCGTGGCGCGGCACCGCCTTGTGTATGATGCCCTGCGCTCGCTCGTCGCCGAGGGCATTCATGCGCTGGCCATCGAGGCCCGCACGCCCGCCGAGCCACACCGCTGAGTGCGTCAACCCAAGCCACCCTGTTCTCCTCCGGCCGCACCATGTGCGCCTCCCGCTCTCGAAAGGCAACGCCCATGTCCCCGAAGTCCCTCGCCGTGCTGGCGCTCGCCCTCGCCGTAGCCGGTGGTGCCGCAGCCCAGAACATCGCCATCGTCAACGGCAAGGCCGTGCCCAAGGCGCGCGTGGACATCGCTGCTGCAGCAGGCCAGCCGTGGGGCCAACAGCAGATCACGCCCGAACTCGAAGCCCAGGCGCCGCGACGAGGTCGTGCTGCGCGAGATCTTCGTGCAGGAAGCCGAGAAGCGCGGCATTGCGCCACGCCGGCCTACCGCAAGCGCAGATGGAACTGGCGCGCCAGACGCATCCTGATCCGCGAGCTGTTCACCGACTACCAGAAGAAGAACCCGGTCACCGACGCCGAGATCAAGGCCGAGTACGACAAGTTCAAGGCCCAGTCGGCGGCACCGAGTACCGCGCACGCCACATCCTGGTCGAGAAGGAAGACGAAGCCAAGGCCCTGATCGCGCAGATCAAGGGCGGCGCCAAGTTCGAGGAACTGGCCAAGAAGCAGCTCGCAAGGACACCGGGTTCGGGCGCCAACGGCGGCGACCTCGACTTCGCCAAGCCCGACAGCTACGTACCCGAGTTCAGCAAGGCCATGGTCAAGCTGAAGAAGGGCGAGATCACCGCGGCACCGGTGAAGACCCAGTTCGGCTGGCACATCATCATGCTGGAAGACACGCGCGAAGCTCAGTTCCCGGCCTTCGAAGAAGTCAAGCCGCAGATCCAGCAGCGCCTGACGCAGCAAAAGCTGCAGCAGTTCCAGGATGAGTTGCGCAAGAAGGCCAAGACGGACTACAAGTTCGCCGGCCAGTAAGTCGTCGCGGCGGCGGCCGCGACGCACATCGGGCGTTCAGCCCTGCAGCGGCTGCCGCCGGCGGGCGAGGAACCCGGCAGCCCCCAAGCCAGCCAGCATCAATGCGTAGGTCTGCGGTTCCGGCGCGCCGCTGGTGTCGGTCGTCTCGACAGCACTCGTGGCTCGATCTTCAAGGTCGCAACCCGACCTGTCGATCGTCCCGGCCGCGCAGACTTCGTCGTCGTAACGGGCTGGCAGTTGACGGCTGTCGGCATTGCTTGATTGCGCCTCGAGCACGGGCTGCAACCGGTCCGCGGAGGGCAGCGCATTCGCCGAACCGACGCAACCCAGCAACACTGCAATGGCAACGGTGCCGACATTCCTTGACAAGCTACTGCGGATCAATCTTGGCTCCAGTGCGCGGGTATTGCAGGCCGGCTCTTACATCCGGTTTCCTGGCTTAAATTCTAGTAAGTAACTCGATAGACGAGAGACTTTTGGGCCCCTCCATTCAGGGGGTGCCAAGCGCGCCGCCTGCGCGGCGCACTGGGTCGCATCAGACCCGTGGTTCACCCTGCTGATTCACGGTGACGTAACTCCCGGGCGCGGCGGTCGTCTGCATCTGGTAGTCCTGGCCGCGGAAGTTGTAGGTCACGTCCCAGTACTCCGGGCCGGGTTGGTTCGGGGCATCGGCGCAACGCTGCACGCTCTGCGACACGACCTGGGATCCGCCGCCGTTGCGGCCGGCATTGGCACCCACCGCGGCGCCCCCGACCGCCCCGACCGCGGTCGCCACGTCCTGGCCCCTGCCACTGCCGATCTGATGGCCGAGGATCCCACCGATCACGGCACCGAAGACGGCGCCGCCGACATTGGGTTCGGCGCGCGTCTGCTGCACCACCTGCTCGCGCTCCATCCAGCAGCGTTGCGTCGGCGTACCGTACACCGCACGCGCCGACGTGACATTGGCCTGATACAGGCGCTCGTTGTTGTGGCGGCGGTAGTCGTATGCGACCGCGGGCGGCGGCGCGTAGCGGTCCTCTTTGACGCTGGCGCTGCGACCGACGTTGCGTACCGAGGAGACGCGGTCATTCAACCCCATCGCGCCCAACGACGGGTACTGGCCCTGGCGGAGGACGACGCAACGACCGCCGTATGCGGCGTCCTCGCAAACCTCCCAGCGTTCACTTCGAACCACGACCGACGACGCGCGATCGTTGAATCCGAGGCGCTGCAGGTCATTGACGGGACGTTCGGTCGTGAACGAGCGGCCCTGGAAGCCGTCGTGTTCGTAGAAGGTGGCCTGTGCGCTGGCTTGCGCGGCGACCGCCAGCAGGGCTAGCGCCAGGGTGTGCTTCATGTGGGCGTGCATCGAATTCTCCAATCGGTGGCAAGTGCATCGACTGTGCTGCGGCATCGGTTGCGTGCCCAGCGGACGAGGCTGTCTTCGGCGGTAGTCGATGTCCTACGCCAGCCGGCGTGTGGTCGCTCGTGTAGGACACCTCCGACACGAATTCGCGCCCGCGCCCGACAGGCCCGGCGCCGCAATGGCGCTACGCTGGCGCCTCTACGTGGGCAAGCGGCAGTGATGCTGCACGTCACAAACGTCCAAGCCAATGCAATCGCTCCAGACGTTCATCGTCGAAGACAGCCCGGTGATCCGGGAGAACCTGATCGCCGCCCTCGAGGAGCTGGCGCCGGTCGAAGGTCGTCGGCACGGCCGAAGACGAAGCCGACTGCCGTCGAGTGGCTGGTCGCGGCCGAGCAACCGGTGTCGACCTGGTCATCGTCGACATCTTCCTCAAGGGCGGCTCGGGGCTGGGCGTGCTGCAGGCGCGCATGAACGGCTGCAGCAGGCCGACCAAGCTGGTCGTGCTGAGCAACTACGCCACGCCCGGACATGCGACGCAAGTGCCTGGAGCTCGGCGCCGACAAGGTGTTCGACAAATCGAACGAGATCGACGCGCTGATCCAGTACTGCTGCCGGCTGGCGGACGGCGCGGCGCGGCAACGACCGGCGCCCGGCGCCCTGGCCTGAGGCGCAGCCTACTGGATCAAGCCGTTCTTCAGCGCGTAGTAGGTCAGGTCGCTGTTCGACGCGAGCTTCATCTTCTCCATCACCCGGGTGCGGTAGGTGCTGACCGTCTTGACGCTGAGCGACATGCTCTCGGCCATGTGGCCGATGGTCTCGCCCTTGGCCAGGCGCAGGAACACCTGCAGCTCGCGTTCCGACAGCTGCTCGTGAGCCGGCTTGTCGCCGCCGCCGCTCAGGCCGTCGGCCAGCAGCTCGGCGACGCCGGCGGTGATGTACTTGCGGCCGCGGTACACGGTGCGGATCGCCTTGACGATCTCTTCCGGATCGCAGTCCTTGTTCAGGTAGCCGCTGGCACCCTGGCGCAGCAGGGTCGTGGCGTAGTGCTCTTCCGGAAAGCCGCTGAGGATCAGCACCGGCAGGTCGGGCGCGCGCGCCTTGATGGCCGCCAGCGCATCGACGCCGCTCTGGTCGGGCATCGACGATGTCCATCACGATGCACGTCGACTTCGCCCTTGCGCACGATGTCCAGCGCCTCGCGCCCGTTGGCGGCCTCGGCAACGACGTTGAAGTCGACCTGGTCGGCAAAGAACTGGCGCAGCCCGGCCCGCACCATGGCATGGTCGTCAACGATGGCAATTCGAATCATGGCGGGTGGCTGCGCTCGGCGCCGCATGATCGCACCTTTCGAGGAGTCCGCCCATGGCCAACGTGACGACGGTAATCAGGCGCAGCCCGGTCGCCTTCGGGCTGGCCACGCTGGCTGCCGTCTTGATGGTCCTCATCAGCGAAGGCACGTACTGGAAGGCGGTCAATGCACTTCACCGCCAGACTGCGAGCCAGGAAGTCACCATCACCTTGCGCGAACTGCAAAGCGGCCTGCTCGATGCCGAGAGTGCGCAGCGTGGTTATCTGCTGACGGGGCACAAGGAGTACCTGCAACCCTATGCCGGCGGCGTCGCACTGGCCAACACGTCGCTCGGCGCACTGGACCAACGCTACGCGGCCACGCCCGAGGTGGCGCCGATTCTCGAGCCCCTGCGCACCGCGGCAAAGTCCAAACTCGCCGAGTTGGCGCAAACCATTGCCCTGTACGAAGCCGGGCACGTCGACGCCGCGACGGCGCTCATCGGCACCAACCTCGGCCTGCAGCAGATGGACATCATTCGCAACCGTGGCAGCGACTTGATCGATCTGCAGACCGACATTCGGGCCGAGGGCCGGGCCGAACTGATGACCACCCTGGCACTCAGTCGCATCGGTATGGCGGCGCTGAGTGCCGTGGGCTTGCTGGCGCTGTTTCTCTATCTGCGGCAGAACGCGATCGTCGAAACCTATCGCCTCGAGATCAAGCGCGTGGCGCAGGGGGTGAGCGACCGCTTGGACGAAGAGGTCAAGCTGCGCACGGCGCAATTGACCCGGCTGACGCAGCACTTGCAGACCGCGCGCGAAGACGAACGCAATCGCCTGGCGCGCAACCTGCACGACGAGTTGGGCGCGCTGCTGACCTCGGCCAAGCTCGACGCGGCGCGCATCAAGTCGCGCCTGGGCGGCACCGCACCCGAGGCCCTGGAGCGCCTGGCACACCTGGTCGAAACACTCAACGCCAGCATCGCCCTCGGGCGCACCATCATCGAAGACCTGCGCCCGTCGACACTGGCCAACCTCGGCCTGGTCGCGGCGATCGAGATCCTGGCCCGTGACTTCGCCGAGCACTCACGGGTGCAAGTGCACCGCGAGCTGGCGCCAGTCAAGCTTGCAGCCAGCGCGGAACTGACGGTCTACCGCCTGGTCCAGGAGGCCATCACGAACATCAGCAAGTACGCCAAGGCCAAGCAGGTGTGGATCGAATTGGCCTCACAAGGCAACCAGGTGCAGATCTCGGTGCGCGACGATGGCGTGGGGTTCGACGCCGATTCAAAGGCAGGCTCGGCCTATGGGCTGGTCGGCATGCGCTTTCGCGTCGAGGCAGAGCAAGGCGCCTTGACGGTGCTGTCGGCGCCCGGCCAAGGCACACGCGTGCAAGCCCGCCTACCCGTGGCGGCGTAAGCGCGGCGAGGGACTGTGCCGTTGCACGCCTGGGCCGCCCGGGCGACGGACGCCGTGGCACAGCCCACGCGGTGTCGGCGCCGTCCTACCCTGCAGGGAACGCATGACCGACACCTGCACGGCGACAGCACCGATGGTCGGCAGGCGAGCGGATGCCAATACTGCGACGTGCATCCAGTGCACGCGCGCATCGGCGCAGCACAACCCCCGGCCACGCATCGCGCTTTACCGGCCGTCAACGCAAAAGGCACTCTCATGATCACCAACAAACCCCTCGACACCTCGAACAACCTGCTCGACCATGCCGCCACTTCGGCCGATCTCGCGATCAAGTCGACCCAGCGCGCGACCACCGACGCATTGGACGCGCTGGCCAACAGCGTGAAGGATCTGCGCAACCAGGTCGCACCCTTGCTCAGCCGCGGCAGCGACCAAATCGGCATGCTGACCCAGCGCAGCGTGAACGCCGTTCGCGACGGCACGCAGCATGTACGCGACACGGCCCTGCGTGCGTCCGACTCCACGGTGGGCTACATCAGGGACGAACCGGTCAAGGCGATGTTGATTGCCGCCGCGACCGGCGCGGCGCTGATGGCGCTGGTCGGCCTTCTGACCCGTGCTCGTGAGAAGGCCTGAGATGCACGCGCGCCGGCACGCAGTCGTTGCTCCGTGCGGTAAACCGGCCCGGTCCTGATGCACCCGCTGCTGGCCCTGGTCACCAACCGGCCGAACTTGCTGGCCGAACATGCCCAGGCCTATGTCGACCTGTTGGCGACCGAATTGCCGCGCGCGGCCGCGGCCTACAAGCGCACGCTGCTGCTCAATGTGCTGGCCTTGCTCGGCCTGCAGGCTGCGCTGCTGCTGGCTGGCTTGGGGTTGATGCTGTGGGCCGCGCTGCCCGCGTCGCCGATGCCTGCCGCATGGTTGCTGGTCGCCGTGCCGATCCTGCCCTTGGCTGGCGCGCTCGCATGCCTGCTCGTGGCGCGCAGCGGCGCCGCGCGCAATGCGATGGACGCCGTACAGGGGCAATTCAGCGCCGACCTGGCCATGTTGCGCGACGCGACGGCCCCGACATGATCGACCAACGAACGCCTGCTGCTCGCCTGGCGCAGTCGCGTGAGCGTCTGCGCCTGGCCTTGCACGGCGGCCCGGCAGCAGCCCCATCGACGCACGCGGCGGCGCAGTGGTGGAGCGAACTCAAGGCCCTGCCCATCGCAAATGTCGTTCTCGACGGCGTCCAGGCCTGGTGGGCGCTGCACCCGCTGAATTCGACCGTGCGCGCAGTCTCCAACACCGCATTGGACGTGGCACGTCCGCTCGCGCGACGCCACCCGCTGCTCGCGGTGCTGGGTGCATTCATGGTCGGCGGGCTGCTGGTCTGGAGCCGGCCGTGGCGCTGGGCCCTCAAGCCTGCCTTGTTTGCCGGTCTGCTGCCGCAGGTCTTGTCGACCTGGATGGTGCACGCACAGCATCATCCACCGCCCGTCGCGCCCTGAGCCGCGTCGGCGTGATGCGAGACGACGCGGCGAGCGGCAGCGCGCGGTCGGTCACAACCAGTATTCCCACGCGCGGGCAAACAGTTCCTTGATCCGCAGGTCCAGACCGCGGCGCTGCCAGGCCTCGAGCGTGATCGCGTTCGAGGCGGCCAGATCCTTGTCGAACATGGCCTGCACTTGGCGGCCGAACTCGGCACCCAGCACGACCGCATTCAACTCATGGTTGTGCAGAAAGCTGCGCCAGTCGAGATTGGTCGAACCGATCGTTGCCCACACACCATCGACCAGCGCGGTCTTCGAGTGCAGGATCACGCCTTGCCGCTCGTGGATCTTGACGCCGGCGAGCAAGAGCCGCTCGTAGTAGCGACGCCCGGCATGAAAGACCAGCCATGAATCAGTTTGACTGGGCAGGATCAGCATCACGTCGACGCCGCGCCGCGCCGCGGCTTCGAGCGCGGTCAGCAATTGCGGGTCGGGCACGAAGTAGGCATTGGTGATGCGAACGCTGGTTTCGGCGCTGCCGATGGCGGACAGCAAGGTCGCGTAGATCTGGCTGAAGGCCTCGTCGGGCGAACTGCCGATGGCGCGCACCACCTGGACGCCCGCGCTGCGCGGCGGCGGCAAGTAGTTCCGCGGCGCCAGTGGCGGGCCCTTCTGCTGCGTCCAGTCGTCGATGAACAGCTTCTGCAGATCGGCCACGACGGGCCCCTGCAACTGCAGGTCGGTATCGCGCCATGCTGGGTCGCTTCCACTGGCATTCTTGGGCGCACCGCGTGAACCGCTCTTGAACGAGCCGCCGGAGTAAACGCTGCTGATGTTGATGCCGCCGAGGAAGGCCGTGCGGCCATCGACGATCAGCAGCTTGCGGTGATCGCGCTGGTTCAACTCCCAGCCCTCGTGGGCGGCCAGCGGATTGACCGGGTTGAACTCGTGGACCTGGATCCCGCTGGCGGCGAGTTCGTCGAAGAAGGCCGTCGGCGTGCTGAGGGTGCCCACGCTGTCGCGCATCAGGTTGACCTGAACGCCCTGCCTCTGCTTGGCGATGAGGGCCTGCGCGAAGCGCTGACCGACCTCGTCGTCGTCGAGGATGTAGGTCTCGATGTTGATGTGGTCGGCGGCGGCCTGGATGGCCTCGAACATGGCCTGGTAGGTGCTCGGCCCGTCCTGCAGCAGCCGCGCGCTGTTACCCGTGGTCAATGGGCTGCCGCGATCGACTCCTCGAGTGCCAGGTGGCGCGCGAAGATGTCGGTCTGCTTGCCGCCAAGGGCCAGACGCGTCGAGAACGGCCTTGCTCTCGGCCGGCGAGAGCGGACCGCGCACGCCTTCGAGCTGGACCGCCGGGGCCTCGTGCCGCGCCAGGTCGGGCACGATGGTCGGCAAGCTGCTGCAGGCGGTCAACACACCAACGCCTGCGCAAGCCAGCACGCTGCGCATGGTCAGGATGGCGCGTTTCAACTTCAATGGCAGCCACATCACTTCTGTTCCACCTCCAGTGGCGCAAGCGTCAACACCTTCAAAAGCGGCTGCGCAGGTAGAGCGCTGGGCCACCGTGTCGCGCCTTGAGCGAGAGACGGTAGCCCGAGGCCAATTGCATACCGAGCGCGCCCTGCTCAAAGCCCATTGTCATTTTCGACGGTGTCCACTCCATACCAATCTTGGCTGAAACTTGATCGGCCGCAAGATTGGCCCCCAGGCTCTGTGCGCCGGTGGCATCGGCAAACAGCAGATGCCGCCCCGTCATGCGGTAGTGCAGGCCCAAGGTCAGGCTCGGAACCGTGCCTGGCAGGCCGGCGTTGGCGCCATCACTGATCGGTGGCGCGTATCCCTGTGCCTGCAAGCTGATGACGACATTGGTGCGCCCACTCGAGTTCAACAGACGGTATTCGCTGACGGCCGAGGCGGCGTTGCGCAACGCCGTCTCCTGCGCCCGGGCCGCGCCGCCGCACAGGAGTACCAGGCACACCATGGCCGACGCGTTGGTGCACAGCAATCGACGGAGGGCGGCGGTGGCGGGCAACATGACAATGCGTGGCGGGCGCGGCCAGTCTGCGCGCCCGGTCGCGGCGCGTCTGTCGGCCGGGCCCGAATTTGACGTAGGACGGCAGGCAATCGCGGGTGGCTTGGACAGCGCTTTGGCTACCTGGGTGCGGCGGCGTCCTACGGGTGCTCGGCTTCACGTGTGCTGTGCAGCCAAGACCCTGCACGGCAACATCGACTCCCATGCCACATGCCACTGCCGCGATGGGTGCGCCATCATGATTGAACACGATGCGGCTCGCGCCGCGCGGCCATGACCCACGCGCTCCAGGCCGCAGCTTGCGTGGGCGATTTGCGACGGGCATGCATCGCACTGTGCTGCACGGCGGCCGTCGCCATGCCCGTGGCGCAGGCCCAGGATGCGGCCTCGCTACGGCAGCGCCACGACGCACTGCACGGCGCGCTTGCCAGCAACGTGTTCCAACGCCCGCTGGTGCTCGAATCGAGCGAGCCGCCGGGTGGCCTGCAGGGCGAGATCTACGCCCTCGTCGATCAGCCGTTTGCCCTCGCCGGCCCGGCGTTGCAGGGCAGCGCACATTGGTGCGAGGTCATGATCCTGCACCTCAATGTCAAGCAGTGCCGCGCCAGCGACACGTCTGCAGGCTCCCGCCTTGACGTGGTGGTCGGCAGCAAGTACGAGCAGGCGCTGGCCGACGCCTATCGATTCGAGTTCGTGTATCGCGTCGTCGCCACGCGCGCCGACTATCTCCAGGTGATGCTCACCGCCGACGACGGCCCGCTCGGGACCAGCAAGTACCGGATCGTGCTCGAGGTCGTCGCGCTCGACGCGGCGCGCAGCTTCGTACACCTGTCCTACGCCTATGACTACGGCCTGGCTGCACGCGCCGCGATGCAGGGATATCTGGCGACGATCGGGCGCAGCAAGATCGGGTTCAGTGTCGTCGGGCGCAAGCCAGACGGCACGTCCCTGCATATCGGCGGCACGCGCGGCGTGGTCGAGCGCAACACGATGCGCTATTTCCTGGCCATCGAGGCCTACCTCGGCACGATGATGCTGCCCCCTGCGCAGCAGGTCGAACGTCGCCTCGCCGACTGGTTTGCGGCCAGTGAGCGCTATCCGCTGCAATTGCACGAACTCGAGCGCAGCGAGTACCTCAGCCTCAAGCGCACGCAGATGCAACACCAGTCCGCGGGCAGCTGAGCCTCTTGCGCAACCGGGGCCGGGGCCAAGCAGCGCGAATGATTGTTCGGGTCGGAATCGGGCAGCGAAATTCAATCTCAGCGGCGCGGCCGCGCTGGTCCTCACTCACCGAGAAGTTCGCCCACCGCCTTCATGCCCGTGACGCGGTCGCACACGGCCTTGGTCACGAGCAGGATCGGCACTCCCAGCAACAGTCCGGCGCCACCCCACAGCCAGCCCCAGGCAAGGACCCCGACGAAGACCGCCACCGAATTCATGCGGCTGGCTCGGCTGGTCAGCATGGGGGTGAGCAGCTGACCGACGACCAGGTGTATGGCGAACACCGCGCCGCTGCAGACGAGTGCCATCTCAAACGCGCCGAACTGCACGTAGGCCATCAACGCCGAAGCCCCGGTGACGACGATAGCGCCCAGGTAAGGGATGAAGTTCAGCACGAACGAGATCGCACCCCAGACCGCCGCATGCTCGACGCCAAGCCACATGAATGCGAGCCAGGTCGCGACACCGACCAATGCACTGGCAAAGACCTGCACCACCAGAAAGCGCTGGATCTGCTCGACAACCTCGTCCATGGCCTGCAGCGTGAGCTTCTTGCGACCAAAGTCCGGGCCGGCAATCCTGATCATCTTGCGCCGGAACATGTCGCCAGAGGCGAGCAGGAAGAAGGTGATCAGGAGCACGACCATGGCCTGCGCCGCGGCCGCCGCAAGCCCCAGTGCGCCCGGCCACAGGTAGTCCTTGAGATTGAATCGAGACCTCTCGATCTGGACCTTGGTCACATCGCGGCTGGGTGCCAGGTTCATGCCGGCGGCTTGATCGGCGCTGCGCTCGACCTCGGCAGCCGCCTTCTGCATCCTGTCCATCGCGTTGGCCGAGCCTTGGCTGCGGCTGGCGTCAAGGCCGCGACGCACCTTCTGCGCCGCCGCGGGCAGCGCCTCGATCATGGCCGCGGCGTCGTCACCCAGCGAATAGGCCAGTGACCCAGCGCCACCGACGATACCCAGCAGCAGCAACCCCGCCGCCAGTGCGCGCGGCAGATGCAGACGCACCATGCGGTCGACCAGTGGC
Organism: uncultured beta proteobacterium; assembly: GCA_963779435.1. Lineage (GTDB taxonomy): Bacteria > Pseudomonadota > Gammaproteobacteria > Burkholderiales > Burkholderiaceae_C > CADEEN01. The sequence goes on from CAVZYL010000017.1 coordinate 100,262, forward strand.
GTCAGCGCATAGCTGAACATCAAGCCCAACAACAGGGGCACAAAGACCGCACTGGCCCAATGCAGCGCAAACAGGCTGCCCAACACGGCCAAGACGGCCAGCGCCGCCTGCCGCGTAGCCACCGGCACGAGCGGCGGCTCGCGAACGGACCCGGGACTTTCAGCGTCAACGTCGTCGACGGAGCCCATCAGCGTCATGCGCTCAGATCTCGAAGTGCATGTTCTCGTAGCCGACGAAGTTTCGCAATTCTTCGTTCACGCTGTTCAGCGCGACCCAGGACCATGCGGCCACGCCGAGCGATGCGATGACGGTCAGGGCAATGAAGGCCAGGGCGATGTAATTCATGGGCAGACTTTCACGAGAAGACAGACACACACGATCGAGTATCGGCAGCGCCGGCCACACTCGGCAGCAGACGGCGCCGGCAATCGCGGTAGTCGGTGTCCTACGCGCGCCACTCAGGCCCGAACTCACACCCGTCTGGTCGCCAACGATGGCCGCGGTCGAGGCTTCTTCCTACACCGCGGCGCGTTGGCGCCCGATGGCTCGGCATGCGCAGCACATCCAACATGGGGCATCCCATGGAGATCGATGGCCCTCAGCCGTTGCTAGCGTGGGAAACCAGGCAATCTCAACCTAAGGAAGCCATCATGAACATCCGTTTGCTCACCACCCTCGCCGCGGCCTCGCTTGCCCTGTCACTCGGCGCATGCAGCAACATGTCGCCGCGCGAAAAGAACACCGCCACTGGCGCCGCCATCGGTGGCGTCGCGGGTGCCGTGCTGACCGGTGGCAGTGCTGCCGGCACCGTCGGCGGCGCTGCAGTCGGCGGCGTGATCGGCAACCAGGTCGACAAGAAGTAAGTCAAGCTCGCGCTGGCACCCGCCCGCGTGTCTGTGTCCGCGCCCGTGGGTGGTGGGGCTCATCACCACCCGACGAGACGAATCGCCCGCTGAAAGCGGCAGTCTCACTTCGAAGGAGACCTTCCATGTTCATTCGCACCACACTCGCCGCCGCCGCAGCCGCGCTCGTCATGCTGACGTCGGTCGGCTGTGCCGTCTCACGCGGCCAGGAAACCGTCGGCGCGTATGTCGACGACGCGAGCATCACCACCGCGGTGAAAGCCCATCTGCTCGAGAACAAGTCCGTTGCTGGAACGAGCATCAGTGTCGAAACCCTCAACGGCACGGTGATGCTGTCGGGTTTCGCGAAGAACTCGACCGAACGCGACACCGCTGGCACGATCGCCACGAACACCAAGGGTGTCAAGCTGGTCAAGAACGAGATCGCGATCAGTCCGTGATGCCCGGCCGGCCGGCCGGGCGGCCGGTAGTGCCAGTACCGCGCCGAAGCGTCGCGCTCGCATTGGGCCGCGTCTTCGCGGCTGCCCGGTCGCCATGACCAGGCGCCGCAGCTGTCCGAGCGCAGCACCGCAATGCCGTGTTCGGCGTAGCGCTGCAGGACTGCGGGCGCCGGATGTGCGTACCGATTGCGCTAGCCGGCCTGAACCAGTGCCAGGCGCGGCTGCACGGCGTCGAGGAACGCAGCCGTCGAGGACGTCTGGCTGCCATGGTGCTGCAACTGCAGCGCTGTGCCGGCCATGCCGGCCAGCGCGACCCCCCCCCGCGCGCAGGCCCCAGGGCGTCGGCGATCGCGTCGTATGGGCCGGCCATCGGCACAGTGTAGGATCGCCGCGCCCGACCAATCCGAGCCCCAGGTTGACCATGACGACCATCGCCAAACGCCTTCAATCCCTGGGCATCAGCCTGCCGCCGCTCGCGGTGCCGGCCGCAGCCTACGTGCCCTTCGTGCGCAGCGGCAAGCTGGTCTTTCTTTCCGGCCACATCGCGAAGAAGGACGGCAAGCCCTGGGTCGGCCAGCTCGGACTGACCATGGGCACGGCCGATGGCCAGACCGCGGCGCGCGCCATCGCCGTCGACCTGCTCGGCACGCTGGCTGCGGCCTGCGACGGCGATCTCGGTCGCGTCAGGCGCATCGTCAAGGTGATGAGCCTGGTCAACAGCACGCCGACATTCACCGAGCAGCACCTGGTCACCAACGGCTGCTCCGTAGCTGCTGGCCGAGGTGTTCGGTCCCGAGATCGGTGCCCATGCGCGCAGCGCCTTCGGTGTCGCGCAGATCCCGTTCGGCGCCTGCGTCGAGATCGAACTGATCGCCGAGCTCGCGTGACGCTCAGCGACCGCATCGCATGCCAGGCGGCCATTGCCGCGCTGGCCCTTGGCGCCGTCGGCATCGCGCTCGTCGACGCAGCACGTCTTCGACATGCAGCCCTGCCCCTGGTGCGTGCTGCAGCGGCTGATCTTCGTCGCGATCGCAGTGGTTGCGCTGGCGGGCCTGGCCTGGCGTTCGGCCCGTGGTGCGACGGCCAGCGCGCTTGGCGTGCTGGTGCTGGGTGGCGCGGGCATGGCCGCCGCGTTGTGGCAGCTACTTCGTCGCTGCCTCGAGCACCTCGTGCAACCTGACCTTGGCCGATCGCATCATGAACTTCAGCGGTCTGCCTGGACTGTTGCCCGAGGTCTTCGAGGCCCGCGCAACGTGCGCCGATGCGGCCGTGTCGCTGCTCGGGGTGCCCTACGTGCTGTGGGCCTCGGGCTGTTCACGGCCCTCACGGCCACAGCGCTGTCGTTGCTGCTGCGACGTACCTGAACCGCGCTCGGCGGCGGCACACGCGCTGAACCGCGGCCGTACGGCTAACGCAAGCGCGCGTTGATCTTCGCCAGCGCCGCGCACCGGGGCACAGCTCGGCATCGCCGAGCCGGTTCAGCGGCGTGGCGCGGTGTTCAGCGCCGCGTGCAGGTCGGCCGCCGCCGGTCGACGTAGAGCAGGCCGGTCACGACCTCGCCGCGCGCCTGCTGCGACTGCACATGGTTCATCGCGGCCAAGCGGTCGGTCGGGTCGTAGTCGGCGTGCAGCTTGCGCAGGCGCAGCACGCTGCCGTCGTGCTGCGGCACGTCGATCACCTCGCCGGGCGCCGGCTCGGCGGTGATCTCGGGTCGCCGGTCGATGAAGTCGATGCGGTTCACCGCCTCGTTGTGCTCGCGCACGTAGTCGTAGCTCGCGTGCTGCCGGCGTGGTTGTTGAAGGCCACGCAGGGGCTGATGACGTCGATGAAGGCCGCGCCGCCGTGGCGGATCGCGCCCTTGATCAGCGGCACCAGCTGCTCCTTGTCGCCCGAGAAGCTGCGCGCCGACGTAGGTGGCGCCGAGCTGCAGCGCCAGCGCCGACCAGGTCGATCGGGCTGTCGTTGTTGATCGACGCCCTTCTTGCTCTTGCTGCCGCGGTCGGCGGTGGCCGAGAACTGGCCCTTGGTCAGGCCGTAGACGCCGTTGTTCTCGACGATGTAGACCATGCTCACGCCGCGCCGCATCGCGTGCGCGAACTGGCCGAGGCCGATCGACGCCGAGTCGCCGTCGCCGGAGACGCCCAGGTACAGCAGCTCGCGGTTGGCCAGGTTGGCGCCGGTCAGCACCGAGGGCATGCGGCCGTGCACGGTGTTGAAGCCGTGCGAGGCGCCGAGGAAGTAGTCCGGCGTCTTGCGACTGCAGCCGATGCCCGACAGCTTGGCCACGCGGTGCGGCTCGATGTCGAGCTCCCAGCAGGCCTGGACGATGGCCGCCGAGATCGAGTCGTGGCCGCAGCCGGCGCACAGCGTGCGAGATCTTGCCTTCGTAGTCGCGCCGCGTGTAGCCGACCTTGTTGGTCGTCAGCGTCGGGTGGTGCAGTTTGGGTTTGGCGAGGTAGGTCATTGCCGTCTCCTTGGCGGCTTGGGCTCCACGGTCGCGCGCATGCATGTGGCGTGGATCGCGCCGGTGATGAAGCGCGCGGTGATCGGCGTGCCGTCGTAGTGCAGCACCGGCACCAGCCGCGCCGGGTCGATCTCGAGCTCGTTGATCAGCAGCGTGCGCATCTGCGCGTCGCGGTTCTGCTCGACGACGAACACCTCGTCGTGCGCGGCGATGAACTCGCGCCACGCTGTCCGGGAACGGGAAGGCGCGCAGCCGCAGCGCGTCGAGGTGGATGCCGCCGTCGGCCAGGACGTCCAGCGCCTCGTCCATCGCCGGGCTGGTCGAGCCGAAGTAGATCACGCCCAGGCGCGTCTTGCTGCGCGGCCGGCGCGCAGCACCGGCTGCGGCACCAGCGCGGTCGCGGTGTCGAACTTCTTCAGCAGCCGCTCCACGTTGTAGATGTAGTCCGGCCCGGCCTCCGAGTAGCGCGCGTAGGCGTCGCGCGTGGTGCCGCGCGTGAAGTACGCGCCCTTGCTCGGGTGCGTGCCGGGCAGCGTGCGCCACGGGATGCCGTCGCCGTCGACGTCCTTGTAGCGGCCGAAGTCCTGCCCGGCTTCGAGCTCGTCGGCGGTCATCACCTTGCCGCGGTCGTAGCGGCGCGCGTCGTCCCAGTCGAAGGGCTCGCACAGGCGCTGGTTCATGCCGATGTCCAGGTCGGTCATCACGAAGATCGGCGTCTGCAGCCGGTCGGCCAGGTCGAGCGCGGCGGCCGCGTGCTCGAAGCACTCGTGCGGGTCTTGCGGGCAACAGCAGCACGTGCTTGGTGTCGCCGTGCGAGGCGTAGGCGCAGGTGAGCAGGTCGGCCTGCTGGGTGCGCGTGGGCATGCCGGTGGACGGGCCGCCGCGCTGCACGTTGATGATCGTCACCGGGATCTCGGCGAAGTAGGCCAGGCCGATGAACTCGGTCATCAGCGAGACGCCCGGGCCCGAGGTGGCGGTGAAGGCGCGCGCGCCGTTCCAGCCGGCGCCGACGACGATGCCGATCGACGCGATCTCGTCCTCGGCCTGCACGATCGCGAAGCGGTTCTGCGCCGGTGGCCGGGTCGACGCGGTAGCTTGCTGGCAGTACTTCTGGAACGCCTCGGCCACCGACGACGACGGCGTGATCGGGTACCAGGCGCAGACCGTCGCGCCGCCGTAGACGCAGCCGAGCGCGGCGGCGCTGTTGCCGTCGATGAAGATGCGCTCGCCGACCGCGTCGGCGCGCTGCACCTGCAGGCCGACCGGGCTGGGCGCGCAGGTGCTCGCGCGCGAAGTCGCGGCCCAGGTGCAGCGCCTGCACGTTGGAGTCGAGCAGCTGCTCCTTGCCCTTGTACTGCTCGCCGAACAGGCTCTCGATCACCTCGGGGTCGATGCCCAGCAGCACCGACAGCGCGCCGACGTAGATGATGTTCTTGAACAGCTGGCGCTGGCGCGGGTCGGCGTAGGTGGCGTTGCAGATCTCGGTCAGCGGCATGCCGATGACGTGGATGTCGTCGCGAAACGCGCTCGCCGGCAGCGGCCGCGTGCTGTCGTAGAACAGGTAGCCGCCGGGCTCGATCTCGGCCACGTCGGCGTCCCAGGTCTGCGGGTTCATCGCCACCATCATGTCGACGCCGCCGCGCCGGCCCAGCTAGCCGTGCTCGCTGACGCGCACCTCGTACCAGGTCGGCAGGCCCTGGATGTTGCTCGGGAAGATGTTGCGCGGGCTCACCGGCACGCCCATGCGCAGGATCGCCTTGGCGAACAGCTCGTTGGCCGAGGCCGAGCCCGAGCCGTTGACGTTGGCGAACTTGACGACGAAGTCGTTGACGGCTTCGATGCGCTTCATGCCGCGATCTCCATCGCGCGCTGCGCCGCTTCGGGCTGCTGTCGCGGCACGCCGGCCCGGCCTGCGTCGTCTGCAGCAGGAACTTCTGCATGTCCCAGGCGCCGGTCGGGCAGCGCTCGGCGCACAGGCCGCAGTGCAGGCAGACGTCTTCGTCCTTGACCATCACGCGGCCGGTCTTCAGCGCGCGCGACGACGTACAGGTCCTGCGTCGGGTTGCGCGCCGGCGCCTTCAGCCGCGTGCGCAGGTCGGCCTCGTCGCCGTTGGCGGTGAAGCGTGATGCAGTCCATCGGGCAGATGTCGACGCAGGCATCGCACTCGATGCACAGCTTGTCGGCGAACACCGTCTGCACGTCGCAGTTCAGGCAGCGCTCGCGCTTCCTTGAACGCGGTGGCGAGCGTCGAAGCCCGAGTTCGACCTCGACCTTGATGCTCGCCAGCGCCTTCTCGGCCTTGGCCCACGGCACCTTGAAGCGCAGGTCGTTGCTGAGCGCGTTGTCGTAGCTCCACTCGTGGATGCCCATCTTCTGCGACATCAGGTTGCACGTGCGGCGCGGGACGCTGCGTCGACGTCCTCGCCGTGCAGCAAGCGGTCGATCGACACCGCCGCCTCGTGGCCGTGCGCCACCGCGGTGATGATGTTCTTCGGGCCCGAACGCGGCGTCGCCGCCGAAGAACACGTGCGGCAGCGATCGACTGGAAGGTGACTCTTGTCGAGCACCGGCAGGCCCCACTCGTCGAAGGCGATGCCGCTGTCGCGCTCGATCCACGGGAAGGCGTTTTCCTGGCCGACCGCGACCAGCACCTCGTCGCACGGCGAAGAACGACATCGGGCTCGCCGGTGGGCACCAGGCTGCGCCGGCCCTTGTCGTCGTACACCGCCTCGACCATCTCGAAGCTCATGCCGGTGAGCTTGCCGCCGTCGTGCAGGAAGGCCTTCGGCACGTGGCAAGTTGAGGATCGGGATGCCCTCGTGCATCGCGTCTTCCTTCTCCCACGGCGAGGCCTTCATCTCGTCGAAGCCGAGCGCACGATCACCTTGACGTCGTCGCCGCCGAGGCGGCGCGCCGAGCGGCAGCAGTCCATCGCGGTGTTGCCGCCGCCGAGCACGATGACGCGCTGGCCGATCGCTCGTGACGTGGCCGAACGACACCGACGCCAGCCAGTCGATGCCGATGTGGATGTTGGCCGCCGCCTCCTGGCGGCCCGGGCATGTCGAGGTCGCGCCCGCGCGGCGCGCCGCAGCCGACGAAGACCGCGTCGCAGCCTTGCGGCCAGCAGCGCCTTCATCGAGTCGATGCGCTGCGCCGCCGCGAAACTCGACGCCGAGGTCGAGGATGTAGCCGGTCTCCTCGTCGATCACCGACTTCGGGCAGGCGAAAGCGCGGGATCTGCGTGCGGATGAAGCCGCCGGCCTTGGCGTCGCCGTCGAACACCGTGACCGTCGTAGCCCAGCGGCGCCAGGTCGCGCGCCACCGTCAGCGACGCCGGGCCGGCGCCGACGCAGGCGATGCGCTTGCCGTTCTTCGGCGCCGCGCCGTGGGCATGCGCGCACGCGATCGTCGTCCTTGAAGTCGGCGGCGACGCGCTTCGAGCCGGCAGATCGCCACCGGCTCGGGCTTGGCCGCGTTCTCTTCCTCGACGCGGCCGCGCCGGCAGGCCGGCTCGCACGGCCGGTCGCAGGTGCGGCCGAGGATGCCGGGAAAGACGTTGCGACACCCAGTTGACCATGTAGGCGTCGGTGTAGCGGCCCTGCGCGATCAGGCGGATGTATTCGGGAACGGGGGTGTGGGCCGGGCAGGCCCATTGGCAATCGACGACCTTGTGGAAGTAGGCCGGATCGGCCACGTTGGTGGGCTGCACTAGCTTGTCTCCTGTGCGGGCCGGGCGCGGCCTTTGAATCGGGCCAAGTCTAGAACCGGAGCGATGCGCCGCGCAGTGCCATTGTCACCGGTACGGCTTAACCGCACCAAAACTGCACACTTGGCGTGGGCATGTGATCAGCCGAAGACCAAGCGCTGCGCGATCACAAGTTCGTGCCAGCGTTGGCCCTCGGCGGTCATGAAGGTCTCGAACTCTGACGGCGTGCTGCCGACCCATTCGAGCCCCTGCTGGGCCAGCGTCTGGCGCACCGCCGGCACCGACAGCGCCTGGACCAGCGCACCGTGCAACGCCTGCTGGCGCTCGGCCCCGATGCGCGCCGGCGCCAACGCGCCGATCCAGGTCGAGACATCGAAGCCCTTGACACCGGCCTCGGCCATCGTTGGCAGCTGCGGCGCGACCGAGTAGCGCTTGGCCGAGGTCACGGCCAGGGCCTTGACCCGCCCGCTCTTCACGTGCGGGCCGATCGCGACCCAGCTGCCCATGAACAACTGCACCTCGTCGTTCATCACCGCCTGCAGGGCCGGCACGCCACCGCGGTAGGGGATGTGCACGATGTGCGTGCGCGTCTGCATCTTGAACAACTCGGCGGCCAGGTGATTGAGCGTGCCCAGCCCGGCCGAGGAGACGTTGAGCGCACCCGGCTTTCTGCGGGCCAGCGCGACGAACTCGGCGACGCTGTTGACCGGCAGGCTGGCCGGCACCGCGAACACGAGCGGGAAGCTCAGCAGCCGCGAGATCGGCGTGAAATCACGCAAGGTGTAGGGCAGTTGCGGATAGACCAGCGGGTTGGTGACATGCGAGTCGAAGACCAGCATCAGCTGATTCGCGTCGCCGGCGAGCGGGCTACACCGGCCGCGGCGATCGACCCGGAAGCGCCGGGGCGGTTCTCGACCACCACCGGTTGTTTGAGCGTGCGCGGCAGGTGCTCGGCCAGCAAGCGCGCGGTCAGGTCGACCGAGCCGCCAGGCGGCACCGGCACGATGAGCTGCAGCGGGTTGGCGCTGCCTTGCGCGCGCGCAAGCAGCGGCAACGCCGCTGCGCAGGCCAGGCACTGTCTTCGATCCATTGAACGACCCTCCCCGCAACGTAGCGACCGCGAGTGTGCCTCAGGCCAGCGACTGCAGCGCCTTGACCAGCCCTGCGACCTTGCGCCCCTTGCGCGCGCGCTTGCCTTCGTGTGCGGCCAGCGCGGCACCGCGCAGCTCTCGTCCTTCGCCTTGCCGCCGCGGCCGCTGCCCAGCACCAGCAGCGCCTCGGCGAAGACGGCCACGCCGACAGCAGCGGGTCCTTCGCGTCGAGATCGATCAGCGTCAGGCCGCGCCCGCCGTTGGCCTGCAGCTTCAGCTCGTCGAGCGCGAAGACGAGCAGCCGGCCGCTGAGCGACAGGCAGGCGACCCGCGTGTGCGCGGCGTCGACGACCGCCGGCGGCAGCAGGCTTCTCGTCGGCTTCGAGGCGTCAGGAAGGCCTTGCCGCCGCGCTGGCGCGAGAGCAGGTCGCCGACGCGCGCCAGCAGGCCGAAGCCGCCGGTGCCGGCGAGCAGCAGCAGGTCTGCTGGCCGCGCCGGCGAAGTAGTGCGCCGGCTGCGTGCCCGGCTTCGAGGTCGATCAGCGAGGTGATCGGCTGGCCGTCGCCGCGCCCGCCCGGCAGGCACGCCACGGCGACGCGAGTAGACGCGGCCGTTGCTGCCGAACACCAGCAGCGTGTCGACGCTGCGGCACTCGAAGGTGCCGTACAGCGCGTCGCCGGCCTTGAAGGCGAGCGTGGCCGGCGTCGACCTCGTGGCCCTTCAGCGCGCGCACCCAGCCCTTCATGCTGACGACGACCGTGACCGGCTCGTCGACCACCTTGACCTCGGCGACCGCGCGTCTTCTCGGCCTGGATCAGCGTGCGGCGCTCGTCGCCGTGCTGCTTGGCGTCGGCCTCGATCTCCTTGATCACCGTGCGCTTCAGCGCCGCCGGGCTGGCCAGGATGTCTTCGAGCTTGGCCTGCTCGCTCGCGCAGCTCCTTCAGCTCCTGCTCGATCTTGATCGCCTCGAGCCGCGCCAGCTGGCGCAGGCGGATGTCGAGGATGTCGTCGGCCTGGCGCTCGCTGAGCTTGAAGCGCGCGATCAGCGCCGGCTTCGGCTCGTCGGCCGCGCGGATGATGCGGATCACCTCGTCGATGTTGAGCAGCACCAGCTGCCGGCCTTCGAGGATGTGGATGCGGTCCAGCACCTTGCCCAGCCGGTGCTGCGAGCGCCGCTGCGACCGTGGCCTGGCGGAACTGCGATCCACTCGGCCAGCATCTGGCGCAGGCTCTTCTGCGTCGGCCGGCCGTCGGCGCCGACCATCGTCAGGTTGATCGGCGCCGAGCTCTCGAGGCTGGTGTGCGCCAGCAGCGTGGTGATCAGCTCGTGCTGCGTCGACGCGTGCGCGTCTTGGGCTCGAACACCAGGCGCACCGGCGCGTCCTTGCTCGACTCGTCGCGCACCGCGTCGAGCACCGCGAGCACGCGTCGCCTTGAGCTGCATCTGCTCGGGCGACAGCGCCTTCTTGCCGGCCTTGACCTTCGGGTTGGTCAGCTCCTCGATCTCTTCGAGCACCTTCTGCGTGCTGGTGCCCGGCGGCAGCTCGGTGACGACGAGCTGCCACTGGCCGCGCGCCAGGTCCTCGATCTTCCAGCGCGCGCGCACCTTCAGGGTGCCGCGGCCGCTGCGCGTAGGCGGCGCGGATGTCTTCGGCGCTGCTGATGATCTGGCCGCCGCCCGGGTAGTCGGGGCCGGGCAGCAGCGCGAGCAGCTCGTCGTCGGCCAGAGCTTGTCGTTCTTCAGCAGCGCCACCGCCGCGGCCGCCACCTCGCGCAGGTTGTGGCTCGGCATCTCGGTGGCCAGGCCGACCGCGATGCCGCTGCGCGCCGTTGAGCAGCACGAACGGCAGGCGCGCCGGCAACAGCCGCGGCTCCTCGGTCGAGCCGTCGTAGTTGGGGATGAAGTCGACCGTGCCTTCGTCGATCTCGTCGAGCAGCAGGCGCGCGATCGGCGCCAGGCGCGCCTCGGTGTAGCGCATCGCCGCGGCGCCGTCGCCGTCGCGCGAGCCGAAGTTGCCCTGGCCGTCGATCAGCGGATAGCGCTGCGAGAAGTCCTGCGCCATGCGCACCAGCGCGTCGTAGGCCGCCTGGTCGCCGTGCGGGTGGAAGCGGCCGAGCACGTCGCCGACGACGCGCGCGCTCTTGACCGGCCTTGGGCCCGCCGGCGGTGCGTGAAGGCCAGCCCCATGCGCTGCCATCGCGTACAGGATGCGGCGCTGCACCGGCTTCTGGCCGTCGCACACGTCGGGCAGCGCGCGGCCCTTGACGACGACTCAGCGCGTATTCGAGGTAGGCACGCTCGGCGTAGTGGGCCAGCGTGATGGCGTCGTCGTCGGCGGGCGCGGGCGGCGGGATCGAAGAGGTCGGGAGTCATGTCGGCGCAGCGGGCCTTGGGGTGGGCGGGAGGGGCGCAGTTCAGCGAGGCCGAGCTACCGCTTCAGCCCGTCAGGATCGGCCGCAGCGCATCGATCTCCTCGACGATGAACTCGAAGAACGCATTCACGCGCGGCGTTTGCCTCAACTCGGGCGTGGTCAGCAGGCGCCAGATGCGAGCCAGTTCTGGAATCGGCCCGAGCACGCGCACCAGTTCGGGCTCGGCGTCGGCGATCGCCGTCGGCAGCGGGGCGACGCCGATGCCCGCTTTGGCCGAATAGAGCAGCCCGAGCACGCTGCTGTTGCGGCGCCACGATGCGGCCCCTCGGCGCCACCTGCTGCAGCCACTGCGCCGCGCGGTGCTTGGCCATCGTCTCGTCAAAACCGATCAGGTCGTGCTGATCGAGCGCTTCGATACGCTCCGGCCGGCCACAGCGCTCGATGTACTTGCGGCTGGCGTAGACGGCCCAGAACGAGTCGCCGATCTTGCGTCCGACCAGTGTGCCGTCGTCGGTGTCGCCAGAGCGCAGCGCCACGTCGGCGTCGCCCTTGCCCAGGTCGAGGTACTTGTCGCTCATCACGAACTCGACACGCAGGCCGGGATGGCGGGCGTGGAAGCGCTCGATCAACGCGGACTGCGTGATGCGGTAGACCAGCGGCTCGGGACCGGTGACGCGCGGTCACACCAACCACTTCGCGCCGCGCCGATTCGATCTGCTGCTCCAGCGCCCGCACGGCGCTGCCGACCTGTTCGGCCTGCGCCAGCAGCGCCTGGCCGAACTCGGTCAGCCGATAGCCGCTGCTGTGGCGCTTGACCAGCGATTGGCCGATGCGCCGCTCGAGCTCGGCCAACCGGCGCTGCACGGTCGACTGATCGACCTGCAGCGCGCGGCCGGCCGCGATGGTGCTGCCGTGGCGCGCGACGGCGAGAAACACCTTGAGATCGTTCCAATCGAACATCGTTGCGTGGTACTCGAAGCGGACCCTGCGGTTATGCAGTCCTGCGGCTCGGCATTGCAGGCTTGCGGGTTACGCAACGTGACTGTGCCGTATAGCCTTGCGGCAAAGGTCCGCGCGGGCGATTGTGCTTCAGCACCTCGGCCTTGCCGACCGGCCCCTCAACCGTCAGGAGTACCGATGATCCCGCTCACGCCCAGCCCCGAACAGCAGGCCTTCAAGGCCGCCATGCGCCAGCAGTGGGACCAGTCGGCCCAGGGCTGGAACGAGCATGCCGCGCAGATCGGCGCCTGGCTCGCCCGCAGCACCGCGGCCATGCTCGACATGGCGGGCGTCAAGCCCGGCGCGCGGGTGCTCGACGTGGCGGCCGGCGCAGGCGAGCAAACGCTGGTCGTCGCCGAGCGCGTCGGCCCCACGGGCATCGTGCTGGCCACCGATCTGTCGCCGGCGATCGTGGCCCTGGCACAGGCCAACGCCGAGCGCGCCGGCCACCACAACGTGCGCACGCAGGTGGCCGACGGCGAGAGCCTGGGCCTTGCGCCGGCCAGCTTCGACGCCGTGGTGTGCCGGCTGGGGTTGATGTTCTTCCCGAACCCGCTGCAGGGCCTGCTGGAAATGCGCCACGCTCTGTGCCCCGGCGGCGGTGTCTGCACGATGGTGTTTTCGCGCCCCGAGCGCAACCCCTGCATCACGATCCTGATGTCGACAGCACTCAAGCATGCCGGCCTCGCACCGCGCGACCCATATCAGCCGGGCGGATTGCTGAGCCTGGGGCGACCCGGACTGGCCGACGCGCTCTTCCAGGAGGCCGGGTTCAATGAAGTCGCGACCACCGTCATCGACGCACCGTTCACATTGCCCTCGGTGCGCCACTACGTCGACTTCATTCGCAGCTCGGCCAGCCCGGTCCTGCAGATTCTCGGCCGACTCGACGCCGAGGCCGCCTCAGCGGCCTGGGCCGAGATCGAAGACCGCCTCGCGGTCTTCAACACCGCCAGCGGGTGGCAAGGCCCGAACGAGCTGCTACTGACGGCGGGCCGGCGCTGAACTGCCGCGCAGCGACGCGCGACGCGGCCGCACTGCACCAATGGAGGCCGGGTGCGCTAGGATGTCCGGGCCACCCCTGGAGACAGTGATGAGCCTACGCAATTCGACCCTACGCACCTTCCTGGCCATTGGCGTTGCGTGCCTCGCGGCTTGTGCTCCGGTGTCGCTAGAGCGCCGCAGCGCGGCAGGCCTCGAACGGATCGAGCACATCGTCGTCATCTACGCCGAGAATCGCGGCTTCGACCACCTGTACGGCCTGTTCCCGGGTGCCGAGGGCATCGCGCAGGCCACGCCAGCGCAGAAGACACAACTCGATCACGACGGCAAGCCGCTGCCCACCCTGCCGCCGGTCTACGAAGGCGGCAAGGCCAGCGACAAGTACCCGAAGGCCCTACCCAACGGACCATTCCGCATCGACGGTGCGCCCGTCGACCGCAATGCCGGCGAAGTGCTGCCCAGCCCGATCCACAACTACTACCAGAACATCGAACAGATCAACGGCGGGGCAAACAACAACTTCGTGGCCATGAGCACCGCCGGCGCGTGGGTCATGGGTTACTGGGACGGCTCGCAGATGAAGCTGTGGAAATGGGCCCGGGAGTACACCCTGGCCGACCATTTCTTCATGAGCGCGTTCGGTGGCTCGTACCTGAACCACCAGTGGTTGATCTGCGCCTGCACGCCGGTCTTCGCCGACGCGCCCGCGCGCCTGCGGCCACAACTCGACGCCAACGGCCGCCTGAAGATGCAGGCCAGTTCGCCCGCATCGGTGATGAACGGCCCGGTGCAGGTCTTCGATGGCAGCGTCACGCCCGACGGCTTCACCGTCAACACCTTGCAGGCGCCCTACCAGCCGAGCGGCATTGCGCCCGCTGAAGGTGGCGACCTGGCGCTTGCCGACCCGAGCAAGGCACCGGTACCGCCGCAATCACTCAAGACCGTCGGCGATACGCTGAGCGCAAAGGGCATCAGTTGGGCCTGGTACGCCGGCGGCTGGAATGCGGCCATTGCCGACGGCCGCCGCCCGCCGAGCGAGAAGCGCAACGTGATCTACAACACCGCACGCGGCGAATTGGCCTTCCAGCCACATCACCAGCCCTTCAACTACTACGCGCGCTTCGCGCCCGGCACCGCAGACCGCGAGCGGCACCTGAAGGACTACGACGACTTCGCCGCCGCCATCGATGCGGGTACGTTACCGTCGGTGAGCCTCTACAAGCCGGTCGGGCGGCTGAACCAGCACCCTAGCTACACCGATCTGGCGAGGGCGATGCCCACATCGACGCAGTGCTGGCGCGCCTGCGCACGAGTCCGCAGTGGCCGAAGATGCTGGTCATCGTCACCTACGACGAGAACGGCGGTTTCTGGGACCACGTGCCGCCGCCCGCCGGCCCCGGCTGGGGCGACCGCTGGGGGCCGGGCACCCGCATCCCGGCGCTGATGGTGTCGCCATTCGCCAAACGTGGTATCGTCGACAAGACGTCGTACGACACGACGTCGATCCTCAAGTTCATCACGCGCCGCTTTGCCCTCGAGCCGTTGCCCGGCGTGCGTGAGAAGGCCGGCGACCTGACGAACGCGCTTGACTTTTCGCAGCGCTGATCGC
>CAVZYL010000018.1:0-205290 GCA_963779435.1 uncultured beta proteobacterium
TGGACCCGAAGGCCGGTCCGACATCGAAGGCAACCTCAACTGCCACGGCTATGGTTCGACCGTGGTCGTCACCGCCTCTTTCGGCTTCGCCGCAGCCGGCGAGGTGATCCAGCAACTGCTGCGCCAGGCCGAGAAGTCGGGCGAAAAACTCCCCCTATAATCCCGCCCTCTGCGGCCGGGTTGTTAGCTCAGTTGGTAGAGCAGTAGACTTTTAATCTATTGGTCGTGGGTTCGAGTCCCGCACAACCCACCACCCGATTTCATCGAGTGGGTCCTTAGCTCAGTTGGTAGAGCAGCGGACTCTTAATCCGTTGGTCGAAGGTTCGAATCCTTCAGGGCCCACCAAAATCTCTTTCTAGATCAACGGTTTGCGGACGCATCACGTCAAGCAATCCGTAGCACGACCGGACGTTGTGCCAGATTTGTGCCACGCCGCGCATTCGACTCGGCGAGCCTGTCTGCCCAAGGCGCCAAGTGATCCGCCGCGAGGTGTGCGTAGCGTTGCACCATCGAGTAACTCGCCCAGCCGCCCAGCTCCTGCAACACGTTGAGCGGCGTGCCGCTCTGCACATGCCAGCTCGCCCATGTGTGCCGCAGATCGTGCCAGCGGAAATTCTCGATGCCCGCGCGCTGCAAGGCCTTGTACCAAGCAGCCGTGCTCACCTGTACGACCGGCTGACCCTTGAACGTGAACACGACATCGCGGTGCTTGCCGATCTGCTTTTGCAGGATCGCCACGGCTTCGCCGTTCAGCGGCACCGGGATTGCCTTCCTCGCCTTTGCCTCATCGGGATGCACCCACGCAAGGCGCCGATCGAGATCGACGGCCGACCAGCGCAGGCCAGTCACGTTGGCTGCCCTCAACCCCGATGCGAGGCTGAACGCGGCCATGTCACTCAGGTGAGGCGGTAACTCGGCGAGGAGGCGATCGGCCTCTTCGGGCGTCAGGTACCGGATCCTTCGGCTCGGCTCCTTCAGCATCCGAACTGCCGGCGCTCGATCAAGCCATTGCCACTCTCGCACGCACTTTCGCAGCATGGAGCGCACAAGCGCAAGGGTCCGATTGACCGTGGCATTGCTGCAGCGGTCAGCGAGCTTGGCTTGCGTGATGTGATCGATCATGTCGCGATTGATGTTGTCCAGTTCCTTGCCGCCCAGGTGTCGATCCAGCCAACGCAGCTTGGCCTTGTCTTCTTCCGCTGTGGCCTTGTGCGCCTGTTCATGGCACCACCGGACCACGGCTTCGTTCCAGGTTCGCCGCGGGCAGTCGTTCAACATGCATTGCCGCCACGACTCGGCCCTCAGTCGATCGTGGAATTCCTGTGCCTCGGTCTTGCTGCTAGTTTCAGCACTTCTTCGTACTCGCTCGCCTGATGGTGTCGTGAAGTTGACCCACCAGACGGAGCCTCGTTTGCGGATACCCATGGTGCACTTCCTTTCTCGAAGGTCACCCGCAACGCTTGCCGCTGCGTAGCGTAGTTGCCTCTGAGAAATGCCGCAAGGTCATCATCGATGAAGACCCATCGGCGACCCGGCTTCGAGGCGGGGATGAGACCGCGCTTGGCCCTGTAGCGCACCTCTTCTGGGTGCATCTTGAGGAAACCGGCGGCCTGAATTAGCGTCAGCGTGTTCATTCATCGTCTCGAGTCGAATCGCCCGTGATTACCAATGCGTCCTGAGCACGTATAGACAAGGGTCTGTCTGGGTGGCGCGCCGGCTGGCAGTACTGGCTGCGCTGGACAGTCCATGGCGGCGACGAGCAATCCCGCTTCATCGGCCAAGAGTAGTTGCGTGAGTGCAAGTCATTGGCGATGACTGCGGGCGAAGAATCATCGGATCCATGCACGTTCACATGCGCGGCGTCATCGCCCATTGCCCGGTCAACTCTGATGCGCTGGCGAACAGCCTGCGCGCCTCCCCGCTGCTTGGGGCCGGGCTGTCGTGCTGTGCATCGAGCCGCCAGGCCACGTCACACATGTCCTGGCGTCTCGCCCCTGACGGGCTGCCATCCTTCGCGCAATGCGGTCAGGCCGCCTGCGCCGGCGGTCATCACGATGGCGGCCCTTCCCGTGGTCGGGGCTCGCGCGCCCCGATGTCCGTCGCGTGAGCGCGACCGACGGGCCCGCTTGACGAACTGGCCCGCTGCTCACGCACTGCGCTGCACTGCACTTCGTTTCGCTCCGCTTCCGTGCGCTGCGCTCGTGCCAGATCGTCCCCCGACCACCCGCCGCGCCCGGAGCCGGGCCGCCTGAAGACCAACAGCCTGGCTCCGAGTGAGCCGGCTGCGACGCGACCGTCGTGCCAGTCGCTGCGCTTGGTGTCACGGCGCTCGCAGACCTGCCGCAGCGGGAGGCCGGTGCGGTCGTCTTTGCGCCGCGTAGCGTTGCTGCGCCGACCTGAGCGCATTGGAGCAGCCCGTGCGCTTGGCGGCCCACCGCGCTCCCCCCACGGCGCCCCCGTCAGTGAATGAGGGGGACTTGTGGGGGGATCTTTCAGCGGTGGGCCGGAAAGCCGGCTCACTGCTTGGGCTGCAGAGAACCCCACCCATCCCCGACCCCTTCCCGTGAGGGAAGGGGCCATGCCCACCCCCCGCCCGCCCGTGGGCGGGAGCGAGGAGAGCCAAGCAGAAGGATCAGTTTTCAGCAGCCCGATGCGGGATGCGGCTGGTTCTTCCGCTGAGGAGTTCATCATGGCTTTCGTTCGAGTCGAACAACGCAACGCACATCTGGCCGGCACCGGTGCGGCTGGTATCCGTCGAGGGCCGCGACGGCCCGATCAGCAAGGTGACGCTGACCGCGATCAGCAACACCCGCCGCGGTGGACGTGCAGAGGGCGAGAACCGCGGCGAGGAAGCTACCGCGATCCAGTGGACGCTGTGGGGCAAGCAGGCCGAGAACGCGGCGCAGTACCTGGGCAAGGGCAGCCACGTCAACGTGGTCGGCCGGGTGCAGAACAACAACTTCGAGCGCGACGGCGAGACGGTCTACACGATGGCCTTCACCGCCGAGGAGATCGACTACCTCGACAGCAAGGCCGAGGGCGAGGCGCTGCGGGCCAAGCAGGGCCCGGCGCCAGAGGACGGCAACCCTGCGCCGCAGGCCGGGCCGGCCACCAAGGGCAAGGGCGCGAAGGGCGTGAAGGGTCATAAGGCCGCCCCGGCCGCAAAGCCCGCGCTTGACGAACAGGGCGACCCGATCCCGTTCTGACGACCAGCGGGCGGAGCGTGTGGTTTGCCTCGCGCTCTGGCTCTTCATCCCATCCCAACGATTGAAGGAACCGACACGCATTCAACACCGACATTCGCCAGGACCAACCTGGCCACAAGGTTTGCGCGCCGCACGCGTGTCCTGCGCACCGACTCGCCGCTGAGCGAAGACCAGATGCGCCGTGCGCAGGGTGCAACTCCCACAACCCTTCGCGACATTCGGTCATGTGACGCAATTGCGATACAATGTCGCCATGAAGACCGCCACCATTCCGTCCGTCCGCGTCGAGCCCGACTTCCGTGCCGAGGTGGAGGCCGTGCTGGCCGATGGTGAGACCTTGTCCGAGTTCGTGGAGGCCTCAGTCCGGGCCAACGTGGAGCGTCGTCGTGTTCAGGCGGAGTTCATCGCGCGTGGGCTGCGCTCGCTCGACGAGGCTCGCCGCACGGGCGCGTACCTCGATGCTGACGTTGTCATCGAAGGCCTGCAGCGCAAGGTCGACGCCGCGCGCGCGAGGGTGGCGAAGAAGCGCAAGTGAGTTTCAAGGTTCGGTTGACGCGGGACGCCGCGGCCGATCTCGATCGGCTGTTCGACTTCATGTTCGAACGCGAGCAGGCGCGGGATGGCGGTGATCTGACCCTGCCTGAGCAGGCACTCGCTGCGGTCCGAGCCGGCATTTCCACGCTGAAGACCTCGCCGTTCACCTGCCGCAAGGTGGGCCAGAGCCCCTTCCTGCGCGAACTGATCATTTCGTTCGGGCGATCAGGCTACGTCGCGCTGTACGAGATCGAGGATGCGTCGAACGTCGTGGTTGTCGCGGTGCGCCACCAGCTCGAGGATGACTACCACTGAGCGTTGATAGGCAATGCTCATTGCCCGTGCGCACCGTGCTCACCGTGCCCAAACGTGCGCAGTCAGCGCCCAGGTGACGGTAGACGCGACCGCCGCGGTCGCTGCGTGCGTCAGCCATTGCTCCCACGGATGGTCCACCTTCTGTACCAGGCGCTGCAGCGGCATCGCGAGCCGCTGCAGCGTCGGGTCGATCTCTGCCTTGAAGAGTGTCTGCGCTGCTTCGGCCATGGCACGAGTCTGCGCGTCCACCGACCGCCGGGCCGCCTCGTCGGTGCGAACCAATATGTGCTTCACCGCCTGCGCTTTGGCCTTCTCGGTGATCGCGCTCACGCGCGCTTCAAAGTCGGCGAGCTGGTCGGCAAGCTGCGTCTGGGCCTCGACGAGCGCCTGGCGCGATTCGATCATCGCAGGCTGCAACGCCTCTGCCCGATCGAGCAGCCGCGCCACGTCGCCGATGGCCTCGGCGATCAGCGCTTCGCGGGCGGTGCCGGGTCCATTCACGACGCCATCCTTTCACGTCCGTGCATTGCCGCGGCATTGTTCGCTCCCGGTTCCAATCGTAGCGCGGCGAAGCACGCGTCCAGTTCGGGTACGACACCGCTGGCTAGCCGCCGGGTGGCCAGGCGCTGCGCCAGCGCCAGCCGCTCGGCGCTGTCGGTGGCCGCGGCGATGAGTGACTTGTAGTCGGACGGGTCTGCGGCGAGCGCCGACAGGTCGGCACCGGAGCCGTTGACCCGACCATAGATCTCATTGGCGCCAAGGCGACAGTCGAGCGACAAGCGAGCCACAGGCGACATGCGAACGAACGCGAGCACAGGATCGAACACGCGCTCGATGTCGGTGCCGTCTTCAACCATGTTGAAGACCAGCCTCACCTTCTCAGCGGGAACACCGAGGCGCGACAACTCCGCCAGCGTCGCCATGGTGTCCTGCTGCTGCTTGCCCGCCGGCACCGTTGGGATGACGAAGTAGTCGAAGTCCTCATGGCTGCCGCGGTACCGGCGCATCAGGGCGAGCAGCTCTTCGACATTGCTCGCACCGATGTCGACGACCACCTCGTCGACCACCTGCAGGTACTCCTGCAGTTCGGCGAACTGGCGGCCACGGATGACATGGTCCTGGTCCTCGCCCGCGTTGATGCTCTCGATGGAAACGACCCTGGCACCCGGCATCCGTGGTGCCAGCAGGTGGCGCGCGATCGTGGTCTTGCCGACATTCCCGGAGAAGCTAATCACTGCGACTTTCATCTCTGTTCCTCTCTTGAATGAGTGGATTGCTGACCCGTCCCTTGACGAACGCCTCAGCGATCTGCTTGCCACTGCGCGGGTCGCCGGCGAAAGGGGCGGCTGCGCGCAAGAAGGATCCAGCCGCAGACCGAGCGACGGGCTCCGGGACCTGCGCCACGCGACGTTGCGCTGCGGCCCGAGCGTCAACACATGTTCTCGCCGCCTCGCGCTTGACGGTGCTCCGACTGACGTTCACTCCCGCATCCAGCAGCGCAACCCGGATGGCCTCGAAGCTGTAGCCGGCCGCCCGCAGACGGCAAATTTCGTCGGCAAACGCCAGGGCCCTGCGATTGGCCCGACCTGGCGGAAGCTTGGGGCAAAGGTCCATGCGTCGGAGGGCTTCGGTGACGCATCCAGTCTGTGCCCGAATGGTGGATCCTGTCGCGATGACTTGCGGCCGAATGTCATCGCCGGGACGGCTTGGGACACTTACGGGCTGATGCTGGAGCGGATGCGTGCCGCGCGCGATCCGCTTTCGGGCCGGTACTGACCCGCGCGCGGTCCTGTTGCGGCGCAGATGGTCCGGATGCGGTCCGGACGCGGTCCGGTTTCGGATCGGTCGCGATCCAAGTGAGTCGGATGCGGTCCGCTATCGGTACGCCTGTGGATCACTCTTGGCCCATGCGACCGTCGAGACGGCAGTGGCGCGCGATGATTCTGGGGTTGGAATCATCGGTCTGGCGACCTCGATCCGAGCCAATACTGAATGCGTAGGTGAGTGCAGGATAGGCGCACTGGCGCCGATGTCGGACACGCTCACGCATGTCAGGAGGCTCGGGGATGGCACCCTCGCCACGGGATCGAATCAGCGTCGACTTGCGCGGCATGAAGGCCGCGCTGGTCGCGCGGGCGCGGGCGAGGGGCGCGACGCCTCGAAAGGCTAACCTTGGCACGGGCTGCGCTCGAATATGTCGACAAGAAGCGCCGTGCCAAGGACGGCCTGCCGTTGAAGACTCGCACGTGAGCGGACTACATGGCGATGGTCGAGCCGGGCCGAACTTCGCGAAGCGGAACGAAGTTCGCGGACGGCGACCTCACCCCTCTCGCACAGAAGGCACTTACTGCCATCACCGGCAACGACATCCGGGATCTGTACGCCGACTTGTTGAAGCGATCTGAGCGGCAGGCGGCGCATGCGATGCAAGGCGCGAGAGCAGTGATGCGGTGGCACGGTGTCGTTGTTGCCGACAGTCCGCTGGCCCGCGGCACGCCAGGCCGTGACCGCATTGTCATCGCCACCGGCGCGGGCGATCCGGCTCCCATCCCGCCCGAAAAGCTTGGCGAATGGTGGCGAGCCGCTGCTGAAGCGGCTTCGCGCGTCGCTGCTGACTACTACCTGGCGAGGTGGTCGCCATACAGGTCGTCGCTGCGGTGTCGGGTGACAAGACGCGTGCCTCCGTTGAGTGCGGCTAGCCTTCGCGTCGTCCTTTCGGCGTCACCTGCGCGTGTCGCAACTGCATCGCCATGCGCGCACCCACCAGCAGCGATGCGCCGCCTATCCAGAAGACGGCGGCAGCGCCTGCCAGACCGCCCGCCGCGCCGGCGAAGACCGGGGTGGAAATGCTCGAGGCGTTGACCATCACGAGCCGCAGCGCCACGGCCTGGCCGTGCTGGTGGGGCGGCGTGATCTGGTGCAGCAGGCTCATGACCAGGGGCTGGACGCTGCCGATGGCCGCGCCGAGGACCAACGAACACGCGCCCATGGTGAGTGCGGAATTTGTCAGGGGGTAGACGCCGAGCATCACAGCGGCAATGGCGAACGCACTCGACACCCACACCCACTCTCGCACGTGGGCCCCCAGCCAGGGCATCACCAGCCGCACCAGCGCCGCCGCGATCGCCATCGAACCGAGGATGCCGCCGACCGTGGAGGCATTGAGGCCGCGTGCATGAGCGAGCAAGGGGACCATCACCGCATGTACGTCCCAGGTTGCAGACACGAACCAGTTCAACAGCAGGAGGCGTCGGACGGTTGCGTCGCGCAGCAGTGCCTTTGCGCTCGGCCGCTGCTCCGTAGCCACCATCGGCTGCCCGACTTCGTGTGCGCCCTTGGCGAACGCCCATGCCACCAGAGGTCCTGCTCCGAGCAGCAAGAAGGCAAGACGAAATCCGAATGCGTCGATGGCGACCCCCGCCAGCAACGGCCCGACGAAGTTCGCCGCCGCCGGGGTGAACGACGTCCAGGAGAACACCTGGCGCAGTTCCGCGGGGCCATGGGCGAGTCGCCCGGCATGGCGCTGCACGGCGACGACCACGATGGCGACGGCGCTGCCCTCGAGCAACGCAGCGATGCCCACCCCGGGAACGGTCGGCCACATGGCGGCGACCATGGCCCCGAGGAAGGCCGCGATCACGCCGCAGTACACCGGACGCCTCAGTCCGTATCGGTCGGCCAGCCGACTCGCAGGCATCGTCGCGATCAGTTGGGCCACGCCGAACAGCGCGACGAGTACACCCGCGACAGCGGCGCCGTGATCGAGATGGAGCGCCAGCAACGGAAACGCCATGCGCAGGCCGGACATGCAGGCATGCACTCCGCCCTGCGCACCGACCAGACGCCCGATCTCGCGGGAAAGGCGAAAGCCGGCTTCAGTCACCCTCGATGACCGCCTAGAGGCCGGAGCGCCTCAGCATGTGCTCGGGATAGCGTTCACCCTGCACCTCGAAGCGCGCCGACAGGGCGTCGACTTCACTGAACTCCTCGGGCGTCAGCTGGACCGCCGCTGCGCCCAGGTTCTCCTCGAGCCGATCGATGCGACGCGTCCCGAACAGCGGCACGATCCAGGGCTTCTTGGCCAGCATCCATGCCAGCGCGACCTGCGCAGGCGTTGCACCTTTACGCCGCGCGACTGCGCCGACGCCTTCCACCAGAGCCTGGTTCGCGGCTCGCGCCGGCGGCGAGAAGCGTGGAATGTTGTTGCGGAAGTCGGACGCGTCGAAAGCCGTGTCTGCACCGATCTTCCCGGTCAGGAAGCCCTTGCCGAGCGGGCTGAAAGGTACGAAGCCAATACGCAACTCCTCGAGTACGGGCATCACGTCCTGTTCTGGCTCGCGCGTCCAAAGCGAATATTCGCTCTGGAGCGCGGTCACCGGATGTACGGCGTGGGCCCGGCGGATCGATTGCGGCCCCGCCTCGGACAGTCCGAAAAAGCGCACCTTGCCTTGCGCGACCAGGTTGGCGACGACGCCGGCAACCTCTTCCATCGGCACGGCTGGGTCCACGCGATGCTGGTACAGCAGCTCGATGCGCTCGAGCCTCAGACGGCGCAACGAGCCGTCCACCGCACGCCGAATCTGGTTGGGCTGGCTGTTGACGCCGCCTCGGTGCACGCCAGTCGCGTGGTCGATGTCCCAGCCGAACTTGGTCGCAACGACGACGTCGTCGCGAAAAGGCGCCAGGGCCTCGCCAACGATCTCCTCGTTGGTGAACGGACCGTAGACCTCAGCCGTATCGAAGAAGGTGACGCCCCTTTCGACCGCGGCGCGGATCACCGCGATCATGTCGTTGCGGTCGATGGCGTCGCCGTAACCCATTGTGCCCAACGCGAGCGCCGATACCTCGAGCCCTCCGAGGCCGAGCTTGCGACGACCGAGGGTCGAACGATCAGTGCGGCTCAACGGGTGATCCTCTTTCGATGCGAGCGAGGTAGGGCGGGGGTCGGGAGGGGCGGGGCCTTCAGCCTGCCAGCAGGCCGTCCGGTAGCCGAAGCCGGTACACGCTGGCGGCAGTGCGGTGGAACAGCGCTGCCTTCTCGTCGGCCGACGCGCCGCGCACGATGTGCTTCAGCGCGTTCCACAATGGCACGAAGCCGGCGGAGCGGCCATCGATCGGGAAGTCGCTTTCCATCATGCAGCGCTGCGCACCAAACGCTTCGATCGACATCTCGACAAAAGGGCGCCACAGCGTGGCCAGCTCTTGATTGCCGATCGGATCGCTGCGCTCTTCGAGGCCGAAACCCCAGAAAGGCAGGCCCAGGCCGCCGATCTTGCAATGCACATTGGGGCGCCGTCCGAGTTCGAGCATCGAGGTGCGCAGCGCAGCGAATACGTCCTTGCGCTCGGCTTGGCTCATGCCAAGTCCCATCGCGTGGCCGCAATGGCCGAGCACGAACGTGGCGTCGGGGAACGCGTCGGCCAGTTCGATTGCGTCGCCGAGCTGGTGGTGGAAGACGGCGATGTCGAATGCCAGCCCGCGCTGCACCACCTGCTGCAGCGCGCGTCGGAAGCCCGGGCTCTTGTAGAGACCGCGCGGTGGGCGGTTGGTGATGAAGCGGTAGGGCGCCTCGGACGGATCGTCGATCGCAATCTGCCGCACGCCGCGAAAGCGCTCGGGCGCGGCTTCGAGCGCGCGGTCCAGCAACTCGCCGATGGCGTCGCCGGCGCGCATGTCGGCCTGGCCGATGATCCCTGCACAGGCCTGCACGTCGCTGTAACCGCCGGCGCACATCGCCCCCATGCCGTTCGCGAACTCGACCTCGCCCAGCGGGCGCAGCAGCTCGGGTCCGTCGCGGCGCGCGAACGTCAGCACCTCCACGTACACCGAAGCGACGATACGGTGGCCGGCCTTGGCATCGGCCAGGTAGTCGTCGAGCAGGTATCGCAACCCGGGACGCACCAGCAGGTGATGGTGGGCGTCGATGATCGGCAGGTCGGGATCGATGATCGGCTCGTCGCGTCCGGCGTGCAGTTGAGCGAAGGACACCAACAGTTCTCCTCGGGATGAAGCAGACTTTTCAGTCCTTCGGCAGACCGAGGTCCGTCACGAGCTTCACGGTCTGGGCCACTTCCTGCTTGAAGAAGTTGCTGAACTTGTCGGGAGACATCGGTGCTGGCTCCGTGGCGCTGGCTCGCAGCAGCGTCTTCAATTCGTCGCCCGCGAGCGCCGTGCGCAGCGCCTCGGACAAGCGCTGCGTCACTTCCTTGGGCGTGCCGGCCGGTGCGAACAGGCCGAGCCAGAAGTAGTAGCTGAAGCGCGGAACGCCCTGCTCGGCGATCGTCGGCACATCCGGCAATGCCGGGATTCGCGACGTCGAAGTGACGCCGAGCGCCCGCAACTGGCCACCCTTCATCAGGGAAGAACTACTGCCGAAGGCATCGATGATCATGTTGACTCGTCCGCCCACCACGTCGGGCATCGCGGCGCCATTGCCCTTGTAGGGCACATGCAGCAGCTTGAGACCGGCCTCAAGCACGAACATCTCGGCTGCGATATGCGTCGTGGTGCCTATACCGGCTGACGCGTAGCTCAACTTGCCGGGGTTAGCCTTGGCCGCTGTGATCAGGTCCGCCAGCCGCTTCTCGGGCTGCCCGGACCCGACCACGAGCAGGGCCGGCGAACGCGCCATCATGCCGATGCCGATGAAGTCTTTCAGCGGGTCATAGCCGGGGTCCAACTTCAGCGCCGACTGGATGGCCATCGTGCCGCCGGTGGACACCAGCGTGTAGCCATCGGCGGGCGCTGCCTTCACGGAGCGGATGCCCAGCAGCCCTCCGGCTCCGGTGCGGTTTTCCACCACGACCGGTTGTCCCAGAACTTCCGATAGACGTTGCGCGATGAGGCGTGTGGTGAAGTCGCCCCAGCCGCCCGCGGCCACGGGAACCACGACGCGCAAGGGCTTCGTGGGAAACACCTCGGCCGCGACCGCGGGCGCGGCAACAAGCCAGCAAAGTGCTGCGCCCAGCAGGCCGCGCCGAAGGCTCGATCGGATCGCGTTCACGTCTTTGCTCATCTGTGCCTTCAAGCAGATGGCACCGCGCTCAGTGCGACGGAATGCAGGCGGTCGAGCCCCCATCCACCGGAATCACCGCGCCGGTAATGAAGCTGGCGTCGTCCGACAGCAGGAAGACGATCGCTGCGGCAACCTCTTCTGCCGTGCCAGCACGTCCGATGACATGGGCGGCGGCGATGCGGCGAGCGTTCTCTTCGTCCTTGAACATCACCTCCGTCATCGGCGTGCGGATCATTCCTGGCGCTACCGCATTCACACGCACGTCCAGCGGGCCCAGTTCCGCCGCCATCGTGCGCGTGATCCCCGAGACGCCGAACTTCGAAGCGACGTAGCCCAGCCGATTGGGCACGCCCATTAGCCCGGCGCCCGACGACACGTTGACGATCGCGCCGCCGCCACCAGACTCCTTCACTGCGCGGGCGAAGAACTGGCACATGTTGAACGTGCCATCGAGGTTGACCGACATTACGCGCCGCCACGCCTCCGGATCGAAGTCCAGCACGGTGCCGACGCCGCGGATGCCCGCGCTGTTGACCAGGCCATAAAGGCGCCCGAAGCGTCGCACCGAAGCGGTCACCAGTGCCTGCACCTGCTCGCGGTTGGCGACGTCGACTGCATCGGTATGCAGCCGGGCTTCCTGCCCGGGGAACTCGCGTGCGAACGCGGCTAGCGGCTCGGAGTGAAGATCGATGGCGACCACGTTGGCGCCCTCAGACAGCAAGCGCCGCACGCAGGCTTGGCCGATACCGCTGCCCGCGCCGGTGACGATGATGGTCTTGCCTTCGAATCGGCTCATGTCATGCGCTCCTCGATGGCCCGTGGTCACTCGGCTGGAACCGCGACCGCGCGGACCGGCTCCTTCTTGCCGTTGACGATGAAGCCCATGCCGATGGGGAACGCCAGTGCCTGATTGCTGCCGTACATCGTCTTGCCGCGCCAGCCGCCCTTGCCGAGGTAGCGCGATTCCGGGGGAACCTTGCGCAGCTCCGCGGCAATTTTCTCCACGTCGTCGGCGCTGCCCGCTCGCGACACGGCACGGAGGATCTGCTCGGCGGCCATCTGCGCGTTGTAGACGAGCGAGTTCTCCGGAACCGGCCCCTTCATCAAGCGTTGGAACTCTTCGTTCATCTTGGCGATACCCGGCTCTTCGATGGGCACGGCCTCGTACCAGTAGATGGTGGTCATCTTGTCGACGCCGCCCACACCCTTGACGATCTGCTCGGCGCCGGTGCCCATGCGGCCAAAGACGCCCTTGTAGCCGGCCTCGAGCAGCTGCTTGGACAGGATCATCGCCTCCCCTGGCGGCATCGGCCCCGTCTCGATGGCGTCAGGGGCTTGCATCATCAGCCGGGCGACGATCGGTGCGAAGTTGACCGTGCCGCGCTGGTACCACTCCGGCGGATTGCCCTTGACGCCAACCTCGGTGTAGTACTTCAGCAGCGCATTGCCGGCGTCGGTGCCGCCTTGGTCGTTCGGCGCCACGAGGGTAATGGTCTTGATCTTGAAGCGGTCGGCCGCGACCTTCAGCGCGCTAGCGCCCCAGGCTGCCGGTGGCGGCTGGTTCTGGAACGACAGCGGGAAGTCGGGCCCGATCGCGTCGAGGGCGAACGTGGTCGTGAAGTTCAACTGGTTGTTGCGCTTGCCGACCGGCTTCCAACCGGTGTTCTCGGGCGACGACACGGGGCCGACAACAAGGCGAACACCTTGGCTCGCGAGCGTGTTGGAAGCGGCAGCCGCCCCGGCGGCCGTCTGCAAAGTGTCCACGGTGTTGACGGTGACCTTGCACTTGCGGTTGCCGACCGGCAAGCCACCTGTGGCGTTGTGCCAGGCGGCCTCGAATTCAGTACCACCCCTGATGGCAATGCCCCACGCCGATCCGCCGCCCGTCATCGGTGCGGCGACGCCGAGCTTGACTTCGCAGTCTTGGGCGATGGCCGGCTGCCAAGCTGCGCCCAGCAGCAGGATGGGCGACACGATGCGCCCTAGGGCGCGACGAAACAGGACTGTCTTTTTCATCGAAGGTCTCCAGTTGAAATCACAGGTACTCTTCCGCGAGCGCCACGTCGCGGATCTCGTCGACGCTGCCGCTGCGGCGCACTTCGCCGTTGCGGATCACGTAGGCTCGATCGACCAGCTTCAGCGCCGGCCGTGCCATCTGTTCGGTCATCAGGATCGTCGTGCCGCGCCGCTGCAGTTCCCGGATCGCCTCGCTGATGCGACCGATCCACACGGGCGCGAGGCCGAGAAAGGGTTCGTCGAGCAGCAGCAGCTTGGGCATCGTGCTGACCGCGCGCGCGATGGCCACGATCTGCTGCTCACCGCCGGACAGCTGGTTTGCCGGTTGATGTGCGCGTTGCGTCAGTAGCGGGAAGGTCTTCTGGATCCACGCCAGGTTTTCCTGCGCCTGCGCCATCGGCAGTCCCAAGGTGCCGGACAGCACGTTTTCGGTGACGGTCAGCGACTTGAAGACGCGACGGCCCTCGGGCGAGTACCCGATGCCCCTGCGCGCGCGCGCAGGGCACGACACACCGGACAGGTCCTTGCCGTCGAAGACGATGCGCCCGGTGGCGGCAGGCACCAGCCCGACCACCGCGTTGATCAGGCTCGACTTTCCGGCACCGTTGGAGCCGACCAGCAAGACCGACTCGCCCTTGCGCACCTCGATGGAAACGCCATTAAGCGCCACGATGCCACCGTAGCGCACATGCAGGTTCTCGATCGTCAACAGGCTCATTCCTCGCTGGCCCCCAGGTAGGCATCGATCACATCGGGGCGTGACAGCACCTCGGCCGGCGACCCTTCAGCCAGCAGCCGTCCGGCCTCCAGCACCACGATGTGCGGACACAGCCGCTTGACCAGGTCCATGTCGTGCTCGACCACCAGCACGCCACAGCCGAGCGTCTTGCGCGCGTGGCTGACGAACCGGTCGACCTGCGTCCGTTCGCGCCGTTCGAGCCCTGCGGCCGGCTCGTCGAGCAACAGGAATTTCGGCCGCGCGGTCAGCGCCATGATCAGACCGAGCATCTTCTGCAGGCCATAGGGCAGCTTGTCGCTGGGCTCGTGCAAGTGCCCAGACAGCCCGAACTCATCGAGCAACTCGTTGATGCCCAGGTCCGCGCCGCTGCTTCTCCTGCGGCCGCCAAAGCGCTGCGCTCGAAAGACGTTCTCCTCGACGCTGACGCTGCGAAACGTGTTGGTCTGCTGGAAGCTGCGCGCGACGCCCAGCCGGCTGACGGCGTGGAAAGGCTTGCCCGTGATGTCCTGGTCGCCGAGTGTGAAGCGTCCGGCCGATGGCGCTAGCATGCCGCAGATGCAGTTGATCAGCGTGGTCTTGCCGGCACCATTGGGACCGATGACGCCCAGGATGCCGCCGGCAGGCACCTCGAAGGAGATGCCCTCGAACACCTTCAACCCGCCGAACTGCTTGGCGGCGCCTTCGACGCGCAGGGACGGCGCGTTCATGCACGCGGCTCCTCGACACGCTTGTCCGCCGTTGCGCGCCGCATCGCCTTGCGCGAGTCGAACCACTTGACGAAGGTGCCGACCAGGCCGCTCGGCGCGGCCATCATCACCACCAACAGCAGCAGGCCGAACATTCCAGCCGACAAATGCGCATAGGAGCTGAAGACGTTGCTCATCACGATCAGCAGCACGCTGCCGATGACGATGCCCAGGAGCGTTCCGCGGCCACCGACAAAGGCATAGGCGATGTAGCTGTTTACCGACCAGGAGGCGAACGAGCTCGGGTGCGCGGTCGACAGCATGTTGACCAGCGCCAGCCCAGCCAGCCCCGAGACGCCGGCAGAAGCGACGAAGCCGATCGTGCGGTACTTCCACACCGCCACGCCCAGGCTCTCGGCGAGTGTCTCGTTCTCATCGATCGAAGTGAACTCGGCGCGAAAGCGTTGCGTGACGGCGAGCGCGACCAGCGTCCCGATCAGGCAGATCGCCACCGTCACGACGACCTGGAGCGACGGCGTGCTCAGGTCCGCACCGAACAGCGTGGCCGGCGGAACCGCAGAGATGCCGTTGGAGCCACCCGTCAGCGTCGGTGTCTCGAACAGGATCAACTGCAGGATCTCGTTGACGATGAAGGTGATGAAGATGAAATAGATACCCTTGAGTCGCAGCACGAGTGCGCCGAGGGGAATGGCCATCAGCGCCGGCACGACGAACGCGATGGCCATCAGCGCCAGCAAGTCGGTGACGCCCGACTTGGCGAGGATGGCGGCCGCGTAGCCACCGACCGCCATGAAGGCGGGCACGGTGAATGTCAGCAAGCCCATGCGCAGCATCACGTACACGGCCACAGCAGCGCTTACGCCGATGGCGCTCTGGCTGGTCAGCGAGTTGATGAGGGGGTTCTTGGTGAGCCAGGGAACGAACAGCAAGGGCACCAACAGGGCGATGCCCCACAGGTCGAGCTTGAGGTCGCGATGACGGTTCGGGGTCATGGCGATCCTCAGGCCCTGCGGGCGACGGTGCCGAACAGGCCCTGCGGGCGAACCAACAGGATGATCATCACGAGCACGAACAGCGCCAGCGCTCCCTGGGACCCTCCGAGGTAGACGCTGGAGTACGCCTCGATGATGCCGACCATGAATGCGGCGACCATCGCACCCGAAATGCTGCCCAGCCCACCGAGGATGACGATGATGAAGGCCTTGCCCAGGATGCCGTCTCCGCTGTGTGGTTCGAGCGCCAGGATCGGCGTGACCAGTGCGCCGGTCAGTCCCGCCAGGGCCGTGGCGATCGCAAACGCCATCGGGAACATCTTGGCCGGCGGGATGCCCTGCGTGCGCGCGACCGGGCCGTCGTCGGCCATGGCGCGCAGCGCGATGCCATATCGCGTTTTGAATACCAGGTAGTAGACGCTGGCGATCGCGGCGGCGCAGACCACGAAGACGATCAGGTTCGAATACGGGATGTAGAAGCCTGGACCGCGCACCGAACCGCTGACCGGGAATCGGAAGTCCACCGGCTCGGCACCGTACACCAGCGTGATCCCGGTGGTCAGGATCTGATAGATGCCCAGGGTGATCAACATCGTCGCCAGGTGATCGGCGACGTACTTCTCGACGAACAGCATCTCGATCAGGTAGCCGAGCGCCGCGGTGCCGATCGTGGCCAGCACCACAGCCAGCACGAATGGCAGCCCCAGCGTTTGGCTCAGGGTGAACGCGAGGTAGCCTCCGAGCACGTAGAACCCGCCGTGCGCGAAATTGACGACGCCCATGATCCCGAAGATCAGGGTGAAGCCGATACTGATCAGCGCGTACTGCGTGCCGAGGCTGAGCCCGATCACGGCGGTGGATATCAATGTCTCCATATGCTTTCGCTTTTCGAGCTCTGGGCTCGTTTGCGGATCGCCTTTTTCGTCAGTGCGGCGGTGCAACCGTCACTTGACTCCATCGCATTGCCAAGCGCATCAGTCGAGTGTTGTTGACACCTGCAACCAGTGTCTGAAACCGCGCACCCAAGGTCCAGTCGCTTCTTATCGACTCTTCGGTAAGAGACGCTTACCTGTGTCGGTCAAGGCGGGTTACCGCTCAGTCAGAAATCCCGACGCGACACACCCGCCGCGCTCGCGCAGACTGAAGCGTTGCGAAATTGATCGAGCCTGCGATCGCCGATGAGGATTCACTGAACATGCAGCCAACCAACAGCCTCGATGGCTTGTTCCGTCCCGCCAGCGTGGCGGTCATCGGTGCCTCGCCCACGCCGGGCAACCCGAGAAACTCGCTTCTGCGTGCCCTGGTCAAGCACGGCTTCGAAGGAAGAATCTATCCCGTCACGCCGACACATGGCGAAGTCGAAGGTTTGAAGGCCTACAAGAGCCTTGCGGATCTGCCTGAGACGCCCGATGTCGCGCTGATCATCACGCCGGCGAAGACGGTGCCAGGCTTGATCGACGAGTGCGGCGCCAAGGGCGTGCGCAACGCCATCGTCTTCAGCGCCGGTTTCGAGGAGTCGAGCGAAGGCAAGCAGTTCGCTGTTCAGCTGGCAGATGCCGCGCGCCGGCACGGCGTGACCGTGATCGGGCCGAACTGCCAGGGCGTCTGGTCGGTGCGCAGCAAGGCGATGCTGACTTACAGCCCAGCCGCCATCAGCCTGGAGAAACTGCAACACGCACCCATCGCGATCGTCAGCCAGAGCGGCGCGCTGGCCGGTGCCTTGTGTGGCTCGCTCAACCGCAATGGCCTGGGCTGCTCCTACATGGTCAGCGTCGGCAATGAATCCGTCTTCGACGCGCTCGACGCCTTGAACTGGGTCGTCGATCAGGACGACGTGAAGGTCGTGGCGGTCTACATCGAGGGGTTGCAGCGCGCCGATCGCATCCTGAGGATCGCCGAGCGCGCGCGCCGGCGCGGTGTGCGCATCGTCCTGCTCAAGGCCGGCCGCTCGGAACTGGGCCAGCAGACCACGGCCTCCCACACCGGCAAGATGGCCTCGGCGCATGCCGTCTATGCCGACGTGCTGAACCAGGCCGGCGTGCTCTCGTTGAACAGCCTGGCCGAACTGCTGTCGGCGGTGGAGGTGTTGTCCTTCATGCCCTTGCCGCGGCGCACCGGTGATGCGCAAGGGGGTGTCTCGATCCTGAGCTCTTCAGGGGGCGCAGCGGCGCTGCTGGCCGACCACAGCAGCGACAGCGGCGTGCCGATGGCGCACTTCAGCGCCGCAACGGCACAACGTTTGAACGACTTGCTGCCCGAGTTCGCGCGGGCCGCGAACCCGATCGACCTGACAGGCCAGATCAACACGGTGAAGAACCTGTTCAGCAATACTTGCCTGACCGTGGCGGAAGACCCGCGCACCGAGGCGGTGGTGGTCCAGCACGCGAGCAGCGGGCGCAAGTATCTGCAGGAGGACGGCGAGGTCTACAAGAGGGTCGCGCGCGACTTGCCGGTCATCATCAGCTTCGTCGGCGACGTCCTGCCGGTGGAAACGCGGCAAGAGTATCGCGAGGCCGGCGTGCTCCTGTCACCCGAGCCCGCGGCGACGGTTCATTCGCTGGCCATGCTGTACAGGCTCGCCAACTACCAGTCACTGCCTGCGCAGGTGTCCCGCCCGCTGCCGACGCAACGCGCGGCCCCTCGGGGCTGGGCGCAGACCATGGCCTTCTGCGAGGAGGCGGGCGTCACGCCGGCGAAGTGGCTCATACTCGAGTCTTCAGATCGTGCCGCCACAGCCTGTGCCGCCTTGCGCTACCCGCTCGTCGTCAAGGTGTTGCCGTCCGAGTCCGAGCACAAGACAGAGCTTGGGCTCGTGAAGCTGCGCGTGGGCAGCGCCGAGGATGTCGATCGCCTGGCAGCGGAGTTCCGTGCGCGCCTGGGCAAACCCCAGGCCGGCATCCTGGTGCAGGAGATGGTGGGCGAGGGCGTCGAGGTCGTGCTGTCTTGCCTGCGCAAGACCGACTTCGGTCCCATTCTGTCGATCGGCAGCGGCGGCGTGGCGGTCGAGCTGTACCGCGATCTCACGCACCTGGCGTTGCCCATCACTCGCGAGCACGTGTTCATGGCGCTCTCCAAGCTGAAGCTGAACACTCTGCTGGCCGGCTTCAGAGGCAAGCCGGCCGCCGATGTCGAGGCCCTCGCCGATGCAGCGGTGCGCTTGGGCGACCTGTTCCTCGCCTGTCCGGAGGCGCTCGAGTTCGAGATCAATCCCGTGATCGTGCTGCCGCGAGGGCAAGGGCTGCGGGCCGTGGACGCATTGGTGATGACCGCGGCGGCTTGAGCATGGGGAACGTCGCCGCAGCATGACACCTATCGAAGAAGTGACCGCGGTGCCGACTCGCGAGCCGATCGGCTTTATCGGACTCGGTGCGATGGGTGGGCCTATGGTGGGCCGGTTGCTGAGCCTGGGCTACGAGGTCGTCGTGTGCGACGTCAACCCCCAGGCGCTTCAGACGGCACGGGCGGCGGGTGCGCGCGTAGCGGCCTCCCCGAAGGAGGTGGCCAGCCAAGCCGCCGTCGTCTGCAGCTGCCTGCCCTCGCTCGACGCTCTGCGCCAGGTGGTGCTCGCCGATGAGGGCGTGAGCAACGGCAACTGCGCCGAAATTCTGGTGGACTTTTCGACGACCGGATCCGAATTTGCGCGTGATTTGGCTGCGAGGCTGTCGCCGCGCGGCATCGCGCTGCTCGACGCGCCCATCACGGGTGGTGTGGTGACTGCGGGCAATGGTGGTCTCGGGATCATGTGTTCGGGACCGCGCGCGGCGTTTGAACGCGTCGAGGGCATGATGCGCGACCTTGCATCCGCCGTGGTCCTCTATCTGGGAGAGCGCACAGGCACGGCGCAGACGCTTAAGTTGCTGAACAACCTGCTGTCGGCCACTGGGATGGCGACATCCTGCGAAGCCTTCATCCTGGGCTTCAAGGCGGGACTCGATCCGTGGCGAATGCTCGAGGTCATCAACGCCGGCGACGCCAGCAGCAGCGCCAGCCGCAACAAGTTTCCGAAGTCGGTGCTGCCGCGGCGCTTCGACTATGGCGCTCGCATGGCCATCACGGCCAAGGACACATCGTTGACGGTGGCCGAAGCTGAAGCGCTGGGCGTGCCGATGTGGATCGGTCAGGCCGTGCGCCAGGTCTGGAACGTCGCTGCGTCACAGGGCGGTGCGAACAACGATGCCTCGTCGCTGATCACCTACCTTGAATCTTGGGCCGGCGTCGAAGTGCGCTCGGCCGCTACCTCGGCACCGCCGCTCGACGCAGTCGTGCCCACGGACGCCCCGGCCCTGCTGATGGTTTGCGACGCTCGGACGCGCGCCGCGCTGAGTCGCGTCGCCGAGCAAGGTGGAGGGCGCCTCGTCCGCGACGCCGTGACGTGGATTGTCGTGGACGCCGAGGCTCGCGGCGACGATGTGTGTGCCGCGCTGCCACCACGCAACGCCTTACGTCCTCGGACAGTCGTCAACCTGTGCGCAATGAACTCAAGCGACACTTCCGCGCTGAAGCAGACGGTGACGCGTGCCGGCGATGGCTACGTTGAAGCGCTTGCCGTCGGCCCGCCGCGCGACCTCGGCACGCCACGGGCACTCTTCGTGGTCGCCGGCTCGGCAGAACACTGCGCGCAAGCGGCGCCCTGGCTGGCGAGCTCGGGTGGCCGTGCGCTGTGGGTGTCGGCCCGGCCGGGCGATGCCCGGCTCATGAGCGACATCCATGAGGCGGTTTTTGCGACCCTTCTGGCGGCCACCTGCGAGGCCTTCGTGGCGGGGGCGAAAGCAGGGCTTGCTCCGGACTCGATGGCGCGGATCATGGGGGTGGAGACGGGGCGCAATGCGGCCAGCGCGACCATCATCCCCGAACAGGTCGCCACGCGCCGCTTCGACCACGGTCGCACCATCGGCGAATTGCAGCGTGCGCTCGATCGCGCCTGCGATGCGGCTCGGGAGCTGGGCGTGACGCCGTGGATCCTCGAGAAGACGCGGCTGCTCTACGGTCTAGCGTCACGGCTCGGTTCACCGGCGGACGATGCGAGCCGCCTCATCAACCACTACGAGCGCTGGGCGGGTGTCGAAGTGCGCGCTGCGGCCGCGCCGCCGGTGCCATTGACAATCGCAACCTGAAGGAGACTGAGCATCATGAAAGTCAATCGTTCCGCGTGTGTCCCGTCCAGCCGCGCGCCGGCGGAGAACTTCACGGGTGTCGCCAGGCGCGATGGCTTGATCAACGCTGAGACGCCAGGGCGGGTCTTCACCGGCTTGGTCACCTTCGAGCCGAGGGCCAGGACGGCTTGGCACAAGCATCCCGCAGGACAGATCCTGATCATCACCGCCGGGCGAGGCTGGGTGCAGGGCGAGGGCCAGCCGCGGCACGAGGTGACCGCCGGAGACTCGGTGTGGATCCCCGCCAACGAGCGCCACTGGCACGGCGCCACGGACAACACGGCGATGACGCACATCGCAGTCACCGAAGCGATCGACGGCAGCGCGGTCACCTGGTTGGAACACGTGGCGGACGAGGACTACCTGCGCGGCTGAGGCGCTGCGCGCCGGCTCGGGGTTCGCCGGGTCAGGTGTCGAGCTCGGCGAGCACGCGCCGCGCGACCTTCAAGGTGTCCAGCCCCGCCGGCAAGCCCGCGTATGCCGCGATCTGCAGCAGGCACTCGAGGATTTCCTCCTTGGTCAGGCCGTTCTTGATACCCATGCGGATGTGACCCGCCAAGGCCTCCGAACGGTTCAGGGCGGCCAACATGCCGATTGTGAGGATGCTGCGACTGCGACGATCCAGGCCGGGACGCGACCACACGGCACCGAAAGCGAACTCGGTCACCAACTCTTCGAGCGGCAATCCGAAGTCGCCGGGGTCTTTGAACGCCTCGTCGACCACTCTGTCGCCTGACAACTCGCGCCGGAGCGCCAGGCCCTTGGTCAGCTTTTCACTTTGCATGAGGTTCCTCAAGAAGGTTGGAGGCGAGCACCGATCCACGCCCCCTTCTGAACCAAGTCTTTGACGCAAGCGGCCAGCACGACGCGAACCGCCAGCGCGGCTGGCGACAGTTCGTCGTTGGACAGGCTGCAGAGCAGGCTCCTGCGCACCGCGTCGGCGTCGGCAATCTCAGAGAGCTTGAAGCGGGATGCAGCGTCCGCGATGCGGCGGGTGGCGGCCCAGGGTTGGATCGTGGCGCCCAGTCCGGCACCGACGGACTCCATCAGCGTCGTCAGCGAGTCGATCTCGGCGGCGATCAGCGGCTCCAGGCCCGCGCGGGTGAAGGCGGCTTGCAGCGCATTGCGCAGGCCATGGCTGCCCGTTGGAAGGATCAGTGGGACGCCCTGCAGTTCGGCCAAGCCAACGGTGTCACCGGCAGTCGGGAGCACGAGGTGACTCTTCGACTGAATGAGGAACAGGCGCTCCTCGAGCAGCGGCGTCATGCTCCATCGCCGCGCGGTATGCGTGCCATAGAGCACCGCGAGGTCGAGTTGGCGTGCGTTGAGCATGGCGGCCAGGTGCCCTGAAAGGCTCTCGACAATCTGGAGCCGAACGTCGGGATACTTCTTCCGAACCTCGAGCACGAGCGCCAGCCCCAACACCGAGCAGGCGGTCGGTGCGAGTCCGACGCTCACGGTGCCCGCCAGCCGCGCGTGTTGAGCGGCCCGCGCCGCCTGCTCGGCATGTCGCAGCGTCAACTGTGCCTCGCCGAAGAAGGCAAGGCCAGCCTCCGTCGGCACCGCGCCCTGGCTCGTGCGCAGCAGCAGTCGCGTGGACAGCTCGCTCTCCAGCCGGGACAGTTGCTGGCTCAACGCCGACTGCACGACGTTGAGGTCTGCCGCCGCACGCGTCAGGCTGCCGCACTCGACGACCCGCACGAAGTAGCGTAGTTGACGTAGCTCCATATTGTTCGTTGGACCTGCCACGAGACGCGAACCCGGCGAGTACGGTCCGGTGCGGAGCGGCTGTATTGCGACGGCTATCGTATCCGCCGTCAGGCAGGAGCGACGCCGCGCTCGCAAGCATGGCGGGCCGCGAGATAGCCGAAGACCAGCGCCGGGCCCAACGTGATGCCCGGACCCGGGTAGGCGCCGTTCATCACTGAGTGCATGTCGTTGCCGCAGGCGTACAGCCCTTCGATCGGCGTGCCATCGGCGCGCAGCGCACGGGACCGCGCGTCCGTCATCACGCCTGCAGCCATGCCCAGATCCGCGGGGATAACCGCCACGGCGTAGAACGGCGCGCGCAGCAGCGGTGCCACACAGGGGTTGGGTTGCCGATGCGCATCGCCCAGATGGCGCTGGTAGATGTCG
This sequence comes from uncultured beta proteobacterium, assembly GCA_963779435.1. Lineage (GTDB taxonomy): Bacteria > Pseudomonadota > Gammaproteobacteria > Burkholderiales > Burkholderiaceae_C > CADEEN01. The sequence continues at coordinate 22,814 of CAVZYL010000018.1, forward strand.
CCCCCGCGACCGAATGCGGTGTCGACGCCGCGCTTGGCGTCGACATTGAACGTGTTGACGGTATCGACGAGCGCAGGGGCAGGAACCGCGATCTTGCCGGCCAGTTCGGCCAGCGTTGCCGCGCGCTGAAGATAGCCGCTGACGACTTCGCGCCGCACCGACAGCGCGAACGGTCGTACCCGACCGAGGCCGTACTTCCAGAGAAAGTCGCGATCGCAGATCAGCCAGGCCGGAATGTTGCGGCCGGCGTCGCCCAGCTGAGCCTGAACGAACTCGTGGTACGACACGGCTTCGTTGACGAAGCGCCGGCCCTCGCGATTGACCGCGATGAGGCCCGGCTTCGCACGATCCGTCACTGTGTGCGGAAAGATGGCGGTGGAACCGTCCTTGCGGCGCCCGGTCGAAGCCGGCACCCAGAAGGCAAGCGTTCTGGCCGTGGGACTGAGCTGCGCGCCCGCGTCCCGCGCGAGCTGGGCGCCGCCGATCTGTGCGCCTGCATCGACAGTCGCGCTCAGGTCACCTGCACTGGCCGGCACATACTGCTGTCGTATCGCCTTGTGTTGAGAGATCCCGCCGGTGGCAAGGATCACGCCACGCCGTGCGCGCAAGTTGCGCTCCTGGCCGCACTCGTCGACGACCACTCCCACGACGCGCGCCTGTTCGACCCACACCCGCTTCACGTGCGCCGACGTGAGCAACTCGACTTTCAGGTCGCGAATCGACTTGAGGAGTCGCGCCGCGAGCGCATTGCCGAGGTACAGGCTGGTGCCGCGATGGGCACCGAGTCGCTGGCGTGCGTACCGCGCGGCAAGGCTGGCGGCATGCCATAGGGCGCGTGGCGAATGGGTGATGCGGCGCAGCGTCGTCAGGTCTTCGCGGCTGATCATCATGCCGCCGAACAACATGAACTCAGGCAGGGGATCGCGCAACAGCGCAAAGTCCGGTCCCAGCGACCGCGCATCATAGGGTACCGGCTCGAGCACGCGGCCACCGGCGGTGGCGCCGATCCGGTCCGGGTAGTAGTCGGGATAGCGACGCACCGGCTGGAACTTCACGGCGGTGTTGGCTTCGAGGAAGCGGATGGCTTCGTCGCCGCGAGCGAGAAAGGTCTCCAGCCTCGGGTCGTCTTCGGCGCCGGGCACGGTGGCGAGCAGGTATGTGCGCGCCTGGTCGAGGCTGTCATCGAGACCGGCGTCGCGCATCTTGTGATTGGCCGGTATCCAGGTCATGCCGCCGGAGATTGCGGTCGTTCCGCCGACTCGGTCGCTGCACTCGACCAGCAGCACGCGCTGGCCGAGCGCCGCGGCGGTGCAGGCCGCCGCCATGCCCGCCGCACCGGCGCCGAGAACGACGACGTCGTACGCGTCACTGCGACTCTCAGTCATCGCCGAGCTGAAGGTTGCTCGGCTTGCGCCGTTCGATGGACCACTTCAGCAGCGCGGCCGAGCGGTAGATGCCATGGGCGAACTTCCCGTAGGGCATGGTCAGGAACAGCGCCATCACCGCCCCCAGGTGCACGCACAGCAGCAGGGTGAGCGCTGCCGTCCCATGCGACAGCATGAGCGCCAATCCGCTGGCCGCCGTCAGAAACAACAGGCCGATGAAGCCCAGATCCATCGGCCGTTGTTCCGGCGCGCGCTGCAAGGGATGGCGTCGCCGTTGCAGAGTCAGCAGTCCTGCGCTGCCAATGAGCATTGCCGCGCCGCCAGTCACGCCCAGCAGCTTGGGTAGGCTCGCGAAGCCGTAAGGTGCCGGCAGGCCGAGGAGGTAGTGGTATAGCGTGGCGACGCCGGTCGAAAGGAAGCAGAGGACAAAGCCGTAAAAGGTGAAGTGGTGGAATCGGCGCCGTTGCAGCGTGAAGCGATCACTTTCCTCGTTGCATCCGTTGCCGTGGCCACCGTCGAGGTATTTCAGCGTCAGCACGTTGCGCGTCGCTTCGGCGGCTGCCAGGGCGGTCGCCGGTCCTTCGCCGACGGCGCGCCAGAAGCGGCGAACGCCCATGCCCAGCGCGACGATCGCGATCGCGAATACCGGCAGGAACATCGAAACCATGAGGTTGTGCGGGAACACGGCATAGAACGCCGATGGTTCCGAACGGGTCGCGAGCAGGTTACCGGTCGAGGCCGCGGCCAGCGCCAGGAACAGTGCCAAGGCAAACGCGAGCGCCATTGCTATCGCGAGGCCGTTGCGGCGGTAGAGCGTGCCCAGCGCCGACGGCCATGCGTAGGTGGCGTACGTGTCCACACGGACACGGGCCATGGCGCGCGGCACGTTGACGCCGAAGTCGTGCGGCGGCGCGTACTGGCAGGCGTGCAGGCAGGCCCCGCATTGGTGGCAGAGGTTGGCCAGGTAGTGCACGTCGGCCCTCGCAAACTCGAGCCGGCGGGTCATCGCAGGAAATACTGCGCAGAAGCCCTCGCAGTAGCGGCAGGCGTTGCAGATCTGCAGCACGCGCGCGACCTCGCGCTCGGCGACGTCACCCGCGGGCAGCGCCGTGGGTTCGTTGGCGGCCAGTGCCGCCGCTTCGCTGGTCAGGGCTTCAAGCGACTGCAACGTCGGCCTCCTTTTGCACGGCGCCCGCGGCAGCGCCAGCCTGCGTGCCGGCGATCCGTCCGAAGGCGGTGCCGATCGACATGCCGACGCCGGCCGTGTAGCCCTGGCCGAGCACGTTTCCGGCCATCATTTCGCCTGCGACGAACAGGTTGCGGCTCGGACGCCCACCGAAGTGAACTCGAGACTCCTTGTCGACCTTCAGGCCCAGGTAGGTGAAGGTGACGCCAGGGCGCACCGCATATCCGAAGAAGGGCGGGGTGTCCAAGGGACGGGCCCAATGGGTCTTGGCCGGCGCGAGGCCAACGGTTGCGCAGTCGTCCAGGCTCGTGTGGTCGAAGTGGCCCGGTCGGCACGCCGCGTTGTAGGCCGTCACGGTCTGCATGAACTGTGCCTCGTCGAGTTGCAGCGCGTTCGCAAGCGCCGGCAGGCTGTCGGCGCGCACGCCGGGGAAGACGGGCGGCATGAAGCGGCCGATCGCCTTGGCATCGATGATCGAGTAGGCGATCTGGCCTGGCTGCTTGGCCACGAGGCGTCCCCAGATCGCATAGCGCTTGGGCCAGAAGTCCTCGCCTTCGTCGTAGAAGCGCTTGGCCTCGCGGTTGACTACCACACCTAACGACACGCAATCGATGCGCGTGCAGATGCCGCCGTCGTAGAGCGGCGCGCGCGCGTCGATGGCCACCATGTGTGCCTGCGTCGCGTCGCCGATGGCGTCGGCGCCGGCATCGAGCATGAAGCGCAACAGTTCTCCGGTGTTGTATCGCGTACCGCGGATCAGGAAGTTGTCCGCCGGGTACTCGCCCCACTCGTTGATGCCCCAGGCTTCGCGCAGCCACTCGCGATTGGACTCGAAGCCACCGGCGGCCAGCACGCAGGTTCTCGCTTCGATGCGCTCCTCACTGCCAGCCTGGCCCGTCCAGGCGGCGACGAACTCGCCGTCGCGAAGCTCGATGCGCTGCACCGGGCTGTCGTACCGCACTTGCACGCCGAGCGCCTGCGCACTGCGGTAGTAGGCGTTGACCAGCGCCTTGCCGCCGCCCATGAAGAAGGCGTTGGTGCGGGCCGTGTGAAGGGCGCCGGACAGCGACGGTTGGAAGCGCACGCCATGGCGGATCATCCAGGGCCGGCAGCCGGCGGAGGCACGGATGATCAGGCGCGCGAGCGCTTCGTCGGTCCGTCCTGCGGTGACCTTCAACAGGTCCTGCCAGAACTCTTCTTCCGTGTAGGCCTCCACCAGCACGTCCTGGGGGGTGTCGTGCATGCAGCGCAGGTTGCGCGTGTGCTGCGAATTGCCGCCCCGCCATTCGCGCGGTGAACCCTCGAGCAGCAGGACCGAAGCCCCTGCCTCGCGCGCCATCAGCGCGGCACACAACGCAGCATTGCCGCCGCCGATCACCAGCACATCAACCACGCCGCACCTCCGTTGCGCCGTCGAGCCAGCGCGCACTGGACTCTAGAGGGCGCTCGCGGCGCGCGCCAGATCGCAAACGGCATGCACCCATCTCGAATCGTGATGGGGCCAGCGCGGGTGCGGAGCTACCGTTCACAGGCAGCACCCCGTACCATGCGATCGAGCAACACGGCCCACAACCCCGCTCGGGCCAAGGCGGCGACACGGTGGATCTCGGAATCAAAGGCAAGGTGGCCCTCGTCACGGCGTCCAGCGGCGGCATGGGCAGGAACATCGCGCATGCGCTCGCGGCCGAGGGTGCAAACGTCGTCTTGTTCGCCCGCTCGCCGGACAAGCTGCAGCAGGTGCAGGCGGAGATCGAGAAGGCGCACGGCGTCAGGGTCACCGCTGTCGTCGGAAGCCTGCTCGAGGCAGCGGACATCCAAAGACTGGCCGCCGCGCTGCAGCAGCAGTCGGGGCCGGACATTGCGGTCCTCGTGACCGGACGCCCGCCAAATCCGCTGCGCGACGCCTTGGATGAGACCGAACTCGAGCGTTGGGACGAGGCCTACCAGGTGCAGTTGCGCAGCGCCGTCCAACTCGTCAACGGTGTCGTGCCGCAGATGGTGGCCAAGGGGTGGGGGCGCGTCATCGCGGTCACCTCGGCGTCGGCCAAGCAACCGATGGGCAAGCATGCGTTGTCCACCGTCTTCCGCGCCGGTGTGACGGCCTATATGAAGACCCTGGCCAACGAGCTCGGCGCGAACGGCGTCACCGTCAACTGCGTCGCACCGGCGCTGATCGACACCTCTCATCGCACCGGCGCGGCGGCCTACACGCCCGAGCAGACCGCACGCCGGAAAGCCATGACGCCGCTCGGGCGCATGGGTACGCAGGACGAACTCTGCGGGGTCATCGCGTTCCTTTGCTCGGCCCAGGCCGGCTTCGTCACCGGGAGCACCATCACGGTCGACGGCGGGATGGTCGCGTCGTTGTTCTAGGCGCCTGCCGCCTGTGCTCACGATGCCGACAGTGGCCGGTGGTGCTCCGGCCAGAGCATCTTCACTACCGAGCGCTGCCGCCCATAGGCATAGCAGCTGTCGAGTCTTGCCTCGGCTGTCAGTCTGAGGTTGGGGTCCGCCCCGCGGACACCCTGCTGCGCGGTGGTGCCCATCGTCACCAGCATCTCCATCAGGTGCGTGCAGCCGGCGGCTCCTCTGAGCCGCTCCTTGACCTTCGACGACCAGCCGCGCGCGACCCGTTCGCCGACGAGCACCTGCAGCGTCGCTTCGGCCTCCCGGCAAAGGCTCCACGGCGTCACGTCGGACGATGCTTCGATACCGCTCACGACGAAGTCGTTGTCCACGGTCAACCGCACCCACAGGTCGTGCAGGGGACGACCGGCCGGCACGGGATCGGGCGAACTGAGCCGGACATAGTCGAACGGCTTGCGGTCGATCAGCCGGGCCTCGACGTCGAACAAACCGTTGTCGCGCGCGAACGCGCGCATTTCGATCGTGCGCTGATGCACCTCATGGCGCGCCGAAGGCGATGACAGCGGCATGCGGCGGCTCTGCACCTAGGTGCGGTTGAGGATGCGGCCTCCGTCCACGAGGATGCACTCGCCAGTGATGAAGCTGGCTTCGTCCGATGCCAGGAACAGCGCCAGGTTCGCGACGTCCCAGCCCGTGCCGGCACGGCCCAGCGGAATCTTGGCGTTGCGTTCGGCCAGCACGTCCTCGCGCGTGCGATTGAACTTCTGCGCGCGGGTGGCGACGGCCATGGGCGTGTCGATCAGGCCGGGCATGATGCAATTGACGCGGATGTTGAATTTCGCGTTCTGCAGCGCGAGCTGCTCGGTCAGCGCGTTGACGCCGGCTTTGGTGGCCTTGTAGGCGGCATAGGGGTACAGGCCGACCGCCGCCGCAGAGCCGACGTTGATGATCGTGCCCGAACGCTGCTCGCGCATGATCTTCAACGCGTGCTTGCAGGCGAAGGCGGTGCCGCGCAGATTGGTGCGGTAGATGTGGTCGAAGGCTTCCTCGGTGACATCCATCAGGTCGGCGTCGCCGCCGCCCAGGCTGACGCCCACGTTGTTGTGCAGCACGTCGACCGATCCCCAGCGACGCTGCGCCTCGGCGATCGCCGCGATGATGTCGGCTTCCTTCGTGACGTCGGCCTTCACCGCGACGGCCTCGCCGCCATCGGCACGGATCATGGCCGCCGTTTCCTCCGCCGACTCGATCGAACGGTTGGCTGCCACCACGCGTGCGCCCTCGCGCGCGAAGCGAATGGCCGCGGCACGGCCGTTTCCCAGACCCTCGCCGGGGCTCTGTCCGGCGCCGAACACAACGGCCACCTTGCCGTCGAGCCGGCGTTGCGGTGTCCGGCCTTGACCAAGCACATCTGATGAACTCACGATCGTCTCCTGTCGACTCGTCGACTCAAGGGGTGAAACTCAAATCGGATGCAACCTCCACCAAGCTGCGGAGGTCGTCCAGCGTCGCATCAGGGCCCAGCGCGCGGCTGGCACCCAAGATCTGGCTGAACGCTTGGTTGGCGATCAGCATTGGTGCACCGACATGGCGGGCCAACTGCGAGCCGATCGCCAGTTCTGCGGCGACGATGGCGAGCGAGGCGTCGGACGTGCGCTTGCCCTCGGCGAGGGCTGGCAACACGCGCGCGGTGGCACTGCTGGCCCCAGAGCTGCAGTTCAGAACCGTGGCCATGTCCGACACCGTGAGACCGTTCTTCAGTCCCATGGCCGCGCATTCGTAGGCCACGAGTCGGTTGCACACGGCGACCGCGGCAACGACCGCGTGGGCGGCGTGGCCCGATCCGATGTCGCCGCAGACGACGACCTTCGGACAGATGCGCTCGAGCAGCGGCTTGACGGTCGCCAATGACAACTGCGACACGCCGCACAAGATGGCAGCATCCTCGGGGAACCGGTCCATCTGCTCGCAGTGGATCGGCGCGTCGACAAGTGTCACTCCACGCTCGGCCAGACCCTTGGCCAGTTCCTGCGCCAATGAAGGATCGCCCGGCATCAGATCGATGATCGTCGCGCCGCGGGACAGCCCGGCCCCGAGCGTACTCAAGCTTGTTTCACTCGCAGAGTGCGGCCGGGCGGCGAAGACGAGGTTCGTGCGCGCACATAGCGCGGCCAGGTCGCTCAGCATCTCCACGCCGGCCGCGTACAGCGTGTCGCCCCGATGTGGATCGAACACGACGACCTGACACCAGTCGACCAGCTGTCGCGCGGTCGCGGTTGCGACCGGCCCACTGCCGAAGATGCCCACGGTCTGCTTGTTGCTTTTCTTCATGGTGGGGCTCAAGCTTTCAGTGTGGCCAAGCGCGTGGCAGCCATCGATTCGACGACACCGATCATCTGTTCGAGTTGCGCGTCCTTACCCAAGGTGTTGAGCCCAATCTGCAGCATCCCGGCGGCGAGGCTGCATAGCGGCATGGTCACGTTGTGATCGGCGCCCATGCCGATGGCCTGGTTCGCGTCCTTCACCTGCAGCGCAAGCCTGAACTGGGTCGACTGCCGTCCCTGGGCAAGGGCCGGCAACATCCCTCGCGTCGTGAAGTTCCAAGCACTCGTTGCATTGAGCGCCTCGATCATCGTTTCGAGTGACAAGCCCAACTTTCGGCCCATCGCCACGCATTCCAGTGAAGCCACGCGGACGCAGCAGTTCATCATGTTGTTGACGGCCTTCATGGTCTGACCGTTGCCGACCGTTTCGCCGACGTAATACAAATTCGGACTGATGTCCGTGAGGACGGGGCGAACCCGGTCGAGTGCTGCGCGGTCGCCGGAAACGATGATCGACACGGTGCGAGCGAAGGCGGCGGCCATGCCGCCCGCGACTGGTGCGTCGAGCAGCTTGATGTCGCGCCGCTCCAGTTCGCGGGCGAACTCGCGCGTTTCGCTCGGTGCACCACTGGTTTGGTCGATCACCACCGTTCCAGGCGCCAGACTCTCGGCGAGCCCGCTTGGTCCGAACAGAACGTCGCGCACGTCCGAACTGCGGGGCAGGCAGAGCAAGACCACCTCGCTGCGCCGCGCAAGGTCTGAGCAATCGGCGGCGCCGTGGGCTCCCCGCGCCACGAAGCTCGCAACCGCATCGCGATTGAGGTCCAGCACTGTCAGGCTATGCTTTTGCACCAGGTGCGCCGCAAGTGCACCGCCCATGGCGCCAAGACCGACGTATCCAACTCTCATGTTCGCCTTCTGCGCCGGGGCCAAGTCGTCTACCCAACGGCAGCACAACGGCATCGACGATGGCGCATTGTTCGCGGGGTCTCCGCTGCACGTCGAGTTGGCTTTTTTGTCCGCACGGTAAGCCGCCCTGACCAGTGCGGTCAGTCGGTTAGCAGGAGCCACCGGAAGAATAAGAAGAAGTGTCTGGACCCGCCGAAACGGCTCGGGCAGAGTTCAACGCGGTCGCAGGTGCCAATGTGCAGAGCGGCGTTGTGGCAGGCAACCAGAACAGTCAGGAGCAGAAATGAAGGGCAGCGAAGTCATTGCGCGGTATCTGGTGCAGCAGAAGGTGCCCTATGTATTCGGCATCTGCGGTCACGGCAACGTCGGCATGCTCGATGCGCTGCACGAGGTGCGCGACAAGGTGACCCTCGTCTCGCCGCGGCACGAACAGTGCGCGGGCCACATGGCCGATGCGTACTTCCGCGTCAAGCACAGTCCGGTGGCCACGTTGACATCGACCGGCCCGGGGTCGGCCAACATGGTGATGTCGCTGGCTACGGCACTTTCGGACTCGTCTGCGTTCCTCGCGATCACGTCCAACGTGCCGACCTCGCAGATGAACCGGGCGCCGTTCCAGGAGCTCTACAAGCACAACCAGGCCGATTTTCCGAACGTGCTGCGTCCGGTCGTCAAGCGCAGCTTCCAGCCGTCGCGCGTCGACATGCTGCCGTTGGCGCTGCGGCAGGCTTTCGACACCATGGTCACCGGCCGCCCGGGACCGGTGAACCTGGACATTCCCTACAACGTCTATCAGGAAGAGGCCGATGTCGAGGTGCCGCCGCCGTCGCATGTCATGGGCGTGCACCGTCCCGCCGCGTCGGGTGCCGACATTGCCAAGATCGTCCAGCTGCTCAAGACGGCGCAGCGACCGGTGTTCTTCATCGGCCACGGAGTGACACTGTCGGAGGCCGGACCCGCCCTCACGGCGCTGAGTGGCCGCCTGGGCATGCCGATCATCACCTCGCCGAACGGCATGGGTTGCGTGCCTGCCGACGACCTGCAGACCCTGGGCTTCATCGGCCGCAATGGTGCCTATCCCGCCAACCAGGCCGGGCGCCATGCGGACCTCGTGCTCACCGTCGGCACGCGCTTCGACGATCGTTCTTCGTCGAGCTGGCACCCGGGCTACTCCTGGAACTTTCCGAAGACCCAGCTCGTGCATGTCGACATCGATCCGCAGGAGCTCGGCCGCAACTACCCGCCGACAGTGGGCGTGGTCGCCGACTGCAAGGTGTTCTGCGAGCAGTTGCTCGCCGCCGTCAACGATGCGGGCGCCTTCGATACGGCCAAGTACGCCGGTTGGCGCAAGCAGGTGGAAGACTGGCAGCAGGAGTGGGAGAAGTTCGTTCGCCCCGGCTTCTCTGCCATCACGACGCCGATCCGCCCGGAGTACGTCGTGGGCACGCTGCAGGGCGTGCTGCCGGACAACGTGATCCTCGCGCTCGACTCCGGCGTCCACCACAACTGGTTCATGCAGTTCTGGAAAGCGCGCCGCCCGCAGAGCATGCTCAACAGCTGGGGCTACTCGTCGATGGGCTTCGGCGTCTGCGGCATCCTGGGCGCGCAACTGGCGGCTCCCGATCGACCCTGCGTGGCAGTCGTCGGAGACGGGGGCTTCACGATGACACCCTACGTCCTGTGCACGGCGGTGGAATACAACCTGCCTTGCGTCTGGATCGTCTGGAACAACTTCGCCTGGGGCGCGATTCGCGACATCCAGTACGGCCTGTTCGGCGGGCGCGAGCACGGTACGGCGTTCTATAAGGGCACCCAAGGGCCGGGCGGCGAGCGCTACAACCCGGACTTTGCGGCGTGGGCACGGGCCTGCGGCGCGGACGGCGTCACTGTCACGCGAAGCGAAGACCTGGGTGATGCTGTCGCGCTGGCCGTTCGCAATCGCCGGCCCTGCGTGATCGACGTGCACGTTGACGCCGAAGTGCGGCCGCCTTCCACCGGCACTTGGCAACTGCCGCCGACGCCGTTCAAGGAGCCGGCGTTCGGCAAGCCGTGGGTCGCATGAGTGTCTCGACGCCGCCAGTCCCGACGTTGCCGGCGCCCGAGCCCAACGGCGACTCGCGCTACTTCTGGGAGGCCGCGCGTGAACGGCGTCTCGTGGTGCGTCAGTGCCGCGCTTGCGGCCAGCGCCACTTCATGCCGCGCAGTCAATGTCCCGCGTGCTGGTCCGATCAGCTCGAATGGCTCGACTGCACGGGGTTCGGTACGGTCTACAGCATGAGCACCGTGCACCGCGCGCCGACGCCGGACTTCGCCGGAGTAACGCCCTATGTGATCGCGCTCATCGACCTGGAAGAGGGCCCGCGGATGTTCACCAACGTGATCGGCCCGGGCGCGCTCGAGGTCGCGATCGGCGAGCGCGTGCAGGTGACGTTCGAAAGCCGGGGTGGCGGGGCGTTGATCCCGCAGTTTGCCCGCCTGCCCCACTGAGACGAGCCGTGCCGTGACCACGACACTGAAGAACAAGGTTGCCATCGTCGGCGTCGGCGAGTCCGACATCGGCAAGGTGCCCACCATGACGGGCCTGGGCCTCAATGCCCAGGCGAGCAAGCGTGCGCTGGACGACGCGGGCTTGCGGCCGTCCGACGTGGACGGGCTGCTCACCGCCTATTCCTTCACCGAGTCGTACACGATGCTGGGTTCGTCACTGTGCGAGTACATGGGCATGCGCCCTCGCATGTGCGCGTCGATGGTGGCTGGCGGCGCGAGCCCGGGCATCATGCTGCGGCATGCGGCGCAGGCCATCGCCTGCGGCACGGCAGAGACCGTGCTGGTGTGCGCGGGCGAGAACCGGGCCACCGGCCTGGGCCGAGAGGCCGCCATCGCCGTGCTGACCAACGTCGGGCACCCGCAATTCGAGAAGCCCTACGGCGGTTTGATCCCCGGCTTCTATGCCATGGTGGCCCAGCGCCATATGTTCGAGCACGGCACGACGCGCGAGCAACTCGCTAGCGTGGCGGTGAACACGCGCGCGCACGCGCTGCTGCATCCGAGGGCGCAGATGAAGACGCCATTGACGATCGAGCAGGTGATGTCGTCCAAGCGCATCGCCGATCCGCTGTGCATGCTCGACTGTTGCATCATTTCCGACGCCGCCGGTGCGTTCGTCGTCACGTCGGCCGAGCGCGCGATGGACTTGAAGCAGAAGCCGGCTTTCCTGCTCGGCATTGGCGAGATGCACACGCACGAGCACGTGATGTGCGCGCCGGACCTGACGAAGTTCGGCGCGCTCGAGTCGGGCCGCACGGCCTATGCGATGGCCGGCCTCGGGCCGTCCGACATCGATGTCGCCCAGCTCTACGACTGCTTCACCATCGTGCCGATCATCGAGCTCGAAGAGCTCGGCTTCTGCAAGCCGGGCGAGGGCGGGGCGTTCTTCGAGGCGGGGCACGCGTGCATCGGCAACAAGCTGCCGGTCAACACGAACGGTGGAATGCTGTCGCATGCCCACGCCGGGGCCGCCGGCGCGATCCTGGGCATCGTCGAGGTGGTTCGCCAATTGCGCGGCGGACTCGGCGAGCGGCAGGTGAACGGCGCGGAAGTGGGCCTCGTGCACAACGAAGGCGGCATCCTGTCGTCGCACTGCACGATGATTTTCGGCAACGGCAAGGCGTGAGGCCCGGCATGCAACAACCACGCGGAAGGTACTTCGAGGACTTCACGGTCGGCGAAGAATTGGTGACGCCGGCGCGGACCGTCACCAGCAGTGACATCGTGAACTTCGCCTGCATCTCGGGTGACTTCAATGAGATTCACACGAACTTCGAGTACTGCAAGACAACGCCGTTCGGCGAACCGATCGCCCATGGGCCGCTGATCTACGCGATTGCCGGCGGCCTGTGGCACGCGGCCGGCGTCAACGACGGGACCATCCTGGCGCTGCTCGGCGTCGACGAATGGCGCCTCACGGGTCCCGTCAAGCACGGCGACACCATTCACATGGTCGCCCGTGTCACCGACAAGAAGGAGACCAGCAAGCCCGACCGGGGCGTCGTGGTCTTCGACCGCCGCATCGTCAAGCAGGACGGCTCGGTGGTGCAGACGATGCGAACGACGCTGCTGTACCGGCGACGGCCGGCCGAGTGAACCACAAGGAAACGAGCAAGGAAGAAGACTATGGACTTCAGTATGTCCCCCGAGATAGAAGCCGTGCGCGAGATGGTGTCGCGATTCATGGCCAACGAAGTCGTTCCGGTGATGGAAGACTTCGAGAAGCGACAGGAATTTCCGCGCGACCTGATCCGCAAGGCAGGCGAAGCCGGGTTGTACGGTGCCGTGTTCCCGGAATCGGTGGGCGGCAGCGACATGGGCTACACGGCGGCGGTGGTGATCATCGAGGAGATGTCGCGCCAGGAAGTGCGCTTCACCTCGTGCAATAACCAGCAGGGCGGCACGTGCCCATCGGCAATCTACCTGGCCGGTACGCCAGAACAGGTGCAGAAGTACGTGCCCAACTTGCTGAGTGGCAAGACGATCGGCATGATGTCGCTGTCCGAGACCGACAGTGGCTCCGACGCGCTGATCGCGATGAAGACCTTCGCCAAGCGCGACGGCGACGTATACCGCATCAATGGTCAAAAGATGTGGGCCTCGATCGCCAACGAAACTGACGTCGGCATCCTTATGGCAAAGACCGACCGCAATGCCGGCGCCAAGGGCGTGACCGCCTTCATCGTTGAGCCGAAGAAGTACCCGGGCTTCACCGCCGAGCCCATCGACCTGCTGGGCATGTCCAAGGCGTTTCGCACCAACGCCGTGTTCCTCGACGACTTCGTCGTACCGGTGGAAAACCGCCTCGGCGAGGAGGGCGAGGGCGCCAAGATCATCATGCGTGCTCTGCAGCCGGGTCGGCTGAACGTGGCGGCCAAGGCCCTGGGCCTCGCGCAGGCCTGCTTCGAGGAAGCCACGCGCTACGCCAACGAACGCACCGTGCGACAACTGCCGCTCGGCCGGTACCAGATGATCCAGGACTCGATTGCCGAGATGGCCACCGCCATCGAGGCCAGCCGCACGCTGGTCTATCGCGCGGCCTGGGCGATGGACAACGATCAACCGTCCAACCGCATCGCCTCGATCGCCAAGTACCATGCCTCGCAGACCTGCAAGATGTGTGCGGACAAGGCGCAGCAGATCTTCGGCGGCTACGGATTGGCGCGCGAGTACCGCGTGTCGTGGTACCGGGTCTATGCCGACATGCTCTACAACGGCGAGGGCTCGGCCAACGTCCAGAAGATCCTCATTGCCGAGGACGCTCTGGGCTACAAGCAGGCCGACCGGCATCACGGCAAGACTGGTTTGCGCGACATGCGCCAGACTGACATCGCCGCTTCGACCAAGTAACGAAAGCAGAGCCATGCCTTTCGAAGACATCGGCGTCGACAAGGACGGGCACGTCGCCATCGTCGAGATCCGGCGGCCGCCGAACAACTTCATCGACGTGGACTTGATGGACCACATCGCGACCACGCTCGAAGCGTTGGACCAGGACGCCGACGTTCGCGCCGTGGTGTTGGCCGCTGCGGGCAAGCACTTCTGTGCAGGTGGCAACTTGAAGCAGCGACTGGAGACGGAGGCGAAGGGCGAGAAGTTCGTTCCCGCCATGCGCCACATCTACAAGGAGGCGCGGCGACTGGTGGCCACGCGCAAGCCTATCGTCGCGGCGGTCCACGGCAGCGCCATCGGTGCAGGTCTCGGCTTGGCGGTGGTTGCCGATTTTCGCGTCAGCTGCAAGGAGGCGCGCTTTGCCGCCAACTTCACCGCGATTGGGTTTCATCCCGGCTTCGGCCTGACCGTCACGTTGCCGCGGCTCATCGGGCAGCAGCAGGCACGATGGTTGATGTTGACCGGCAGGCGCATCACCGGCGAGGAAGCGCATGCCATCGGCCTCGTCGATCGCCTGGTCGCGCAAGACCAGGTGCGACTCATCGCGATCGAGATGGCCCGCGAGATCGCCAAGGCAGCGCCGCTGGCCGTGCAGGCGACGCGCGAGACGCTCAACGCCGGACTGATCGCGGCCTTTCGCGCCGCCACGGAACGAGAGTCTTTCGAGCAGAACTTGTTGCGTGAGACGAACGACTACAAGGAAGGCGTGGAGGCGTCGGCTGCTCGGCGCGATCCTGTCTTCACCGGAACATGAAGGATCAGAAATGGCCAAGATTTCGTCGACTATCGCCGAAGCCCGACTGCTCGTCGCGGGTGAGTGGCAAGACGGCAAGGAGCATGCAGAGGTGCTGGACAAGTTCCGGCTCGTGCCATGTGCACGCATGCACATTCCATCGCACGATCAGGTTCGCGCCGCGGTGGCCGCGGCGCACGATGCGTATGTGAAGTCGACGCTCACCGCTTACGACCGCGGAGCGATCCTGGATCGCGCGGCGGCGCTCATCGAGGGCCGCCGCGAGCAGCTTGTTCAAGTCATCTGCAGTGAAGCCGGATTCACGCTCAGCGATGCGGAGGGCGAGCTGCGACGGTGCATCCAGACCTTCCGACTGTCCGCCGAGGAGGCCCGCCGCCTCACCGGCGAGATGATCCCGCTCGAGGGCGCTCCACAGCAGGCAGGACGGCTCGGCTTCACCATTCCGGTGCCGCTCGGGGTGGTGTGCGCGATCACGCCGTTCAATGCGCCCGCGAACACGGTGGCGCACAAGATCGCCCCGGCCATCGCGGCCGGCAACGCGGTGATCGTCAAACCTTCCAGCAGCACACCGCAGACCGCGAACAGGCTTGCGGAGATTCTCATCGAGGCGGGATTGCCGAAGGGGTTGATCTCGGTGCTACATGGCGGTGCGAAGGTCGCGAATTGGCTGATCGACGAGCCGGCCATCCGCTTCTTCGCGTTTACCGGCAGCACAGAGGTGGGGCGAGAGATCCAGCAACGCGCGGGGTTGCGTCGCACACAGATGGAGCTCGGCAGCATTGCATTCACCGTGGTGTGTGCCGACGCGAACCTCGATGTCGCGCTGCCAAAGATCGTCGGTGCCGCCTACCGCAAGGCGGGCCAGGTCTGCACATCGATCCAGACCTTGCTCGTCGAGCGCAGCCGGCTGCACGAGGTCGAGACGAGGCTGACTGCGGCGGTCAAGGCCTTGCCTTACGGCGACCCTCGCGATCCGAAGACGCAGGTAGGCCCGGTCATCAACTTGGCGGCGGCCGAGCGCATCGAGCGCTGGATCCAGCAAGCCGTCGGCAAGGGGGCCCGTCTGCTGGCAGGGGGCCGTCGCGAGGGGGCGGTGGTGTCACCGACATTGCTGGCCGACGTCGGGCGCGACTGCGATGTCAGCTGCCAGGAAGTGTTCGGTCCGGTCATGAGCATCGAGCCCTTCGACTCGATCGACGAGGCGATCGCGCGCGTGAACTCGACGCCCTTCGGACTGGCCAGTGGTTTCTTTACCAACCGGCTGGATTTCGCCCTGAGTGCGGTGCGGCGCCTGCACGTGGGCGGAGTCCACATCAACGAGACCTCGAGTTCGCGCGTCGATCTCATGCCCTACGGCGGAAGCAAGGACTCAGGCTTCGGGCGCGAAGGTCCGAGGTACGCCGTGCACGAAATGAGCGAGATGCGCATGGTCAGCCTGTCGGCATGATGGATTGAGGGATGCCGCCAATGAAAATTCTCGTTCCCGTGAAGACGGGTGGTCGACTACAACGTCAAGGTGCGCGTCAAGAGCGACGGCAGCGGCGTGGACATCGCCAACGTCAAGATGAGCATGAACCCGTTCGACGAGATCGCCGTCGAAGAGGCGGTGCGCCTGAAGGAGAAGGGCGTGGCCACCGAAGTCATCGCCGTCTCCTGCGGCGTCGACGCAATGCCAGGAAACGCTGCGCACCGCGATGGCCATCGGCGCCGACCGCGCCATCCTGGTCGAGATGCGCCGACGAGCTGCAGCCGCTGGCCGTGGCCAAGCTGCTGAAGGCCCTGGTCGACAAGGAACAGCCCGGCCTCGTCATCCTGGGCAAGCAGGCCATCGACGACGACTGCAACCAGACCGGCCAGATGCTGGCCGCGCTGGCCGGCCTGCCGCAAGGCACCTTCGCCTCCAAGGTCGAAGTCGAGCCGGACGGCAAGGTCAGCGTCACCCGCGAGATCGACGGCGGCTCGGAGACCGTGCGCGCTGTCGCTGCCGGCCGTCATCACCACCGACCTGCGCCTGAACGAACCGCGCTACGTCACCCTGCCCAACATCATGAAGGCCAAGAAGAAGACGCTCGACGTCTTCAAGCCGGCCGACCTGGGCGTCGACGTCACGCCGCGCATCAAGACCCTGAAGGTCGTCGAGCCGCCCAAGCGCGGCGCCGGTGTCAAGGTGCCCGACGTGGCCACCCTGGTGGCCAAGCTGAAGAACGAAGCCAAGGTGATCTGAATGAGTGTCCTCGTCATTGCCGAACACGACCACGGCACCCTCAAGCCCGCCACCCTCAACACCGTGACCGCCGCCCGACTGCAGTGCGGCGGCGAGGTGCATGTGCTGATCGCCGGCCACAACGCCGGCGGTGCGGCCCAGGCCGCGCGCAAGATCGCCGGCGTGGCCAAGGTGCTGCACGCCGACGGCCCGCAGCTGGCCGAGCAACTGGGCGAGAACATCGCCGCGCAGGTCATCGCCCTGGCCGGCAACTACAGCCACCTGCTGTTCCCGGCCACGGCGCACGGCAAGAACGTGGCGCCGCGCGTGGCTGCGCTGCTGGACGTGGCGCAGATCAGCGACGCGACCAAGGTCATCAGCGCCGACACCTTCGAGCGCCCGATCTATGCCGGCAACGCGATCGCCACCGTGCAGAGCACCGACGCGAAGAAGGTCATCACCGTGCGCACGACGGGCTTCGACGCGGCGGGCGCGGGCGGCTCGGCGGCCATCGAGAGCATCGCCGCGGCGGCCGACAGCGGCCTGTCGACGCTACGTCGGCAGCGAGATCGCCAAGAACGACCGGCCCGAACTGACGGCGGCCAAGATCATCGTCAGCGGCGGCCGCGCGATGGGCTTCGGCCGACAAGTTCACGGCCGTGCTGACGCCCCTGGCCGACAAGCTCGGCGCCGCGCTGGGCGCCAGCCGCGCGGCGGTCGACGCCGGCTATGCGCCCAACGACTGGCAGGTCGGCCAGACCGGCAAGATCGTCGCGCCGCAGCTCTACATCGCCTGCGGCATCAGCGGCGCGATCCAGCACCTGGCGGGCATGAAGGACAGCAAGGTCATCGTGGCCATCAACAAGGACGCCGAGGCGCCGATCTTCAGCGTCGCCGACTATGGCCTGGAGGCTGACCTGTTCGTCAGCCGTGCCGGAGATCGCGCGGATGGTCTGATCAGGCCCGTTGACCGCCGTCGCCGCGCTACTTGGACAGCGTCTTGATGATTTCGATCATGCGGTCCAGTGACGGATCCTTCTGGCCCTTCACCCAGGCAAACACATAGCTGGTGGTGTAACTCACGTCATCCAAAGGAACTACCGACAGGCCGGCGGGATAGGTGAACTTGGGTCCTATGACGGTCAGGCCGATACCCATCCCCACCGAGACCAGGTTGAGCTGGCTCGAGATGGTGCTCACCTCCTGGACGACCCGCGGTTCGTAACCGGCCTTCTTGCACAGGGCATACAACGAGCCGTATCCCGGACTGCTGCTGGAATTCGGGACCACCACGAAGCCTTCATCCTCAAGATCCGAGATGGTGATGGACTTTCTCTTTGCCATCGGATGATCGATGGGAACTGCAACACCGAGCCCGTTCGTCTGGATCTTGTACCAGTCAAGCACCGTCTCGTCCTGGTTCTGCGTACGTCTCATTCGCCGCAATGGCGTGCCCGGGCCGAGGTGCATGAATCCGGCGTCTATCCTGCGTTCAGCCAATGCCTTGGGTTGATGGGTTGTCGGCAGTTCGATCAGCGACAGCGCGACTTCGGGATAGGTTTCGTGAAACTTCTTGACCGCCGCGCGGAACATCGGGTGCATCAGAGTCAACGACCCATAACCGACGTTCAGTGAACCGATCTTGCCTGCTCCGACTCGCTTGGTTTGCGCCAAAGCGTCATCCAACTGTGCCATCACCGTCTGGAGCCGAGGCAACAACGACTTGCCAGCTGCCGTCAACTTCACGCGGTGCGCCAATCGCTCGAACAGCGGGGTGCCGATCTCGTCCTCAAGGTCGGCAATGATCTGCGACACCGCGGGTCGCGTGACGTGCATCCGGTCCGATGCCCGCCCGAAATGCTCCTCCTCGGCCGCGGCAATGAAGTAGCGGATGTGGCGCAGTTCCATCAACGAAACAGTCTACTCCCGCGGATTGGCCCGGTAAGTCGGACTTACCTGCACTGCAGAAAAGCCGACTCGACTTCTCAAGGTTTGAAGTCGAACATTCCCGGTCATCGAGTGAACTCAGCACATGCAAAACACCACCGAACCCCTATCCGTGCCGCTCCAGTTCCTGGGCGGATCCAAGCGGCTGCTGATCGGCGGGAAGTGGGTACCTCCCTCGTCCGGCGAAGAGATCGACGCGCTCAACCCGGCGGACGGCAAAGTCATCGGGCGGCTGGCGCGCGGCAATGCGGCCGACGTCGACCGCGCAGTCGCCGCGGCGAGGGCGGCGTTCGAAGGACCCTGGAGTCGCTGGAAGCCGCTCGAACGTCAGCAACTGCTGATGCGCATCAACGATCTGCTGCTCAAGCATGGCGAGGAGCTGGCCACTATCGAGACCATGGACATGGGCGCGCCGCTGTCGCGCACACGCGGCACGATCAAGTGGATCTCGCAGCTCATCCACTTCTTCGCTTCGTGTACCGGGTTGTCGACGACTGCCACCGCAAGCAACTCACTCCCAGGCCGGATCATGACCTTGATCCACAAGGCACCGCTCGGCGTGGTGGGTGGCATCATTCCGTGGAACGGGCCGCTGGGCGGACAGTGGTGGACGCTTGGCCCGGCGCTGGCGACGGGTTGCACCTGTGTGCTCAAGCCTGCCGAAGACGCTTCGCTGTCGATCCTTCGCTTCGCCGAGATCATGGCCGAATCAGGCGTGCCGGACGGCGTGGTCAACATCGTCACCGGGTACGGCGGCGAGGCTGGAGCGGCGCTGGCTGCGCATCCGGGCGTGGACAAGATTTCCTTCACCGGCTCGACCGAGACCGGCCGGCGCATCGTCCAGGCCTCGGCGGGAAACCTCAAGCGGCTGCAGCTCGAGCTCGGCGGCAAGTCGCCCGACATCGTCTTTGCTGATGCCGATCTCGATCGCGCGGTGCCCGGCGCCGCGATGGCGGTCTTCACGAACAGCGGTCAGATCTGCTACTCCGGCACGCGCCTGTTCGTGCAGCGCTCGGTGCAGGACGAGTTCGTCGAGCGGCTGAAGAAATACAGCGCGACGCTGAAGGTCGGCAATGGCCTGCAGGACGGCATCGACCTGGGACCGCTGATCTCGCAGCGACAGCTCGACCGCGTGATGGGCTACATGAAGGTCGGCCCGCAGGAAGGTGCGGTGCTGTCCACCGGCGGCACGCGCCTGGGCGGCGCGCTGGCCTCTGGCTATTTCGTCGAACCGACGGTGTTCTCTGGTGTGAGCAACGCGATGACCATCGCGCGCGAGGAGATCTTCGGCCCGGTCATCTCGGTGATCCCCTTCGACACCGTCGAAGAAGTGCTGAAGATGGCCAACGACACCGATTACGGACTGGGCGGCGGCGTGTGGACGCGCAACCTGACCACCGCACACCAGGTCTCACAAGGCATCCGCTCCGGCGCCGTGTGGGTCAACTGCTATGGCGCGGTCGACCCGAGCGTTGGCTTCGGCGGCGTGAAGATGAGCGGCTACGGCTGGAAGGGCGGCCAGGAACACGTCGAAAGCTTTCTGTATCGCAAGGCCGTCTACATGAACCTCGACGGCTGATCAGCGGCGGTCGCTGCTCATCGTTCGCGCGGCGCAGCAGCGGCCTCGGCCCGCACGGCGTCGAGGAAGGCCGAGACCATCGCCCCAGCACGGTCGGCCGACCAGATGATGCCGACGTCCGGGGAGACGATCTCCGGTTCGAGCGGCACGAGGCCGATGTTGTCGACCGGGCCGTACAAGTGCACTTCGGCGGCTGCGAGCACGGAGACATAGTCGCGCTCACCATTCAGCAATTGCAGGCGCATCGAGGAGTTGCCTTCGACGCAAGGGATCGGCGGTTCCAGCCCTTTGCGCGCGTACGCGTCGTCGAAGACAGAGCGCATGACCGAGCCCTTGGGCGGAAGAATCCACGGATAGGACAAGGTGTCCTTCCAGTCCGGGCGCGGCGACCTCAGGAGCGGGTGCTTGCGCCCCGCGACGATCTGCACGCTGTCGGCCAGGAGCGCCTCGCACGCGAAGCCGGACTGCAGCGCACGCACGTCGATCGCTCCGATGATCACGTCAAGTTCGCGCCGCGCGAGCATCTGTAGCAGGTTGGGCAGCGGCGCTTCGACGATCGAGACGAAGACATTCGGACGGCCCTCGTGCAGGCGGGCGATGGCCTTGGGTAGCAGCACGCGCGGCAGCCCTGTGCCGACGTTCAGCCGCCCTTGCAGGCCCTCACGCACGGCTTGCAGTTCGGCATGCGTGCGCTGAACGTCGCCGAGCATGCGCTGCGCGTGGGCCAACACCACTTCGCCGTCCAGCGTCAGGCTCAGCCGCCGGTCACGCAAGAACAGTGGCCGCCCCACGGCTTCCTCGGCATCGGCGAGCCAATGCGACAGCGCAGGCTGCGTCATGTGCAGCCGCGCGGCCGCTTCGGTCAGGTTGCGCGTTTCGTGGAGCACCACGAAAACCTCGAGGTGCCGGATCTTCAGCCGCCGTGCCCAGGGTATGGAGTCGAGGAGGGTCATGCGGCTTTGCTTATCGAGCAACCCATTTTATTCATTGGCCTTGCGCGGCAATTCTCGCGAGCATCGCACGCCGCATCAGTTTTCTCTGCCTTAAGCACAACTCACCGCGGACCCCAGGACACATATCCAGGTCGGCATCCATAGGAGACAAGAATGTTCAGAACCCTCACGCGCCGTCAGTGGATGGCCGCAGCCTGCCTGGCGCTGTCCGGCGCCTCGTCCTTCGCCGCGGACCCCTATCCTGCCAAGCCGATTCGCA
Source organism: uncultured beta proteobacterium (assembly GCA_963779435.1). Taxonomy (GTDB): domain Bacteria; phylum Pseudomonadota; class Gammaproteobacteria; order Burkholderiales; family Burkholderiaceae_C; genus CADEEN01. The sequence continues at coordinate 44,119 of CAVZYL010000018.1, forward strand.
TCGTCGTCTGCACGGCGCCGGGGGGTGCCACCGATGTCACGACACGGCTCGTGGCGCAGAAGATGTCGGAAAAGCTGGGCCAGCAGGTCTACGTCGAGAACAAACCGGGAGGCGACACGCTGCTGGGCATCCTCGACGTCAAGGGCCAGCCCGCCGACGGCTACACGATTCTCGCGCAGTCGCTCAACTTCAGCACGCTGCCCTACATCAAGGTCAACCCGCGCTATTCGCCCGACGAGTTCACCGGCATCGGCATGATGTCGCGCATCCCATTCATCATGCTGGTGGGCGGCGATGAACCCGTCAGCAGCGTGGCCGACTTCGTGGCCCGTGCGAAGAAGGAGAGGTTGAGCTACGGCCACGGCGGCATCGCCGGCGCGCCGCATATCGCGGCCGAGATGTTCCTTCGCGCTTACAGTCTCGACGTTCAGGCGATTCCATACAAGGGCAACGGCAACGTGATGCCCGACGTGATAGGTGGGCGCTTGTCGTTCTTCTTCGACGCCTTCATCAGCAGCGGCGGGCATGTCGCCGGCGGCAAGATGAAGGCGCTCGCGGTGACGGCGCCGCAGCGGATGGCGGTATTGCCCAGTGTCCCGACGTTCAAGGAACTTGGTGTCGACTTCACCTACGGCGTCTGGCTCGGCCTGCTGACGCGCAAGGAGACGCCGCCGGAAGTGATTGCGAAGCTGTCGGAGGCGTTGAAGTACGCGATCGAGAGCAAGGATCTCGGCGAGCGCATCCGCGCCGATGGCTCGGAGTCGCGCTACACGTCGCCGCGCGAGTTCAGCGACATGCTGACAAAGGAGTACGCCGACATGGCCAAGGTCGCCGCCGACCTGAAGTTCACGAAGGAGTAGTGCACTTGCGCGGACTGGTCTTCCTCGGCGAGAAGCGGCTCGCCTTCGTCGACGTCCACGACCCTTCGCCAGGCGTCGGCGAGGTGGTGGTCCAGATCAAGGCTTCGGGTCTGTGCGGCAGCGACCTGCATTCCTACCGTGCCGCACATGATTCCGGCCTGCCGCTGTCGGGCCGTTTCATCGGCGGCCACGAGCCGGCTGGCATCGTCGCCGCCGTCGGTGCCGCTGTGCCGCGCCACGTGGCGAAGGTGGGTGACCGCGTGATGGTCCACCACTACCACGGCTGTACCACCTGCCGCCACTGCCGCACCGGTTGGCCGCAGCTGTGCGCGCCCGCCACGCGCACGACGTACAGCGGCAATGCGCACGGTGCGCACGCGCCGTACATGTTGGTGCCGGCAGCCACGCTGATCCCGCTGCACGAGGCGCTCAGCTTCGAGGCCGGCGCAGCGATCGCCTGCGGCACCGGAACCGCATGGGGTGCGCTCGAGCGGCTTGTGTTGCGGGGCGACGAGACCTTGGCGGTTTTCGGCCAGGGGCCGGTGGGCCTGTCAGCGACCATGCTGGCCGCCGCGCATGGTGCGCGCGTGATCGCTGTCGACATCGACGAAGAGCGGCTAGACCTGGCGCGGGCGGCCGGCGCGCATGCGGTGATCAACCCGCGCAAGACCGATACCGTGCAGGCGTTGCGCGACTTGACGCGCGGCCGCGGTGTTGAGGCAGTGGTCGAGACCTCCGGCTCGTCGCAAGCGGCGGCCGCGGTGCTGGGCTGTGTGGCGGTGTGGGGGCGGATCGCGCTGGTGGGCATCGGCGCAAGCCTGACGCTCGAGATGAAAGGCCTGCTCGACAAGCAGGTGACAGTGATGACCTCGTACACGATGTCTACGGTTGGCCAAGCCGCGTGCGCCGACTTTGTCGTCGAGCGCGGCATTCCGATCGATCGCCTGTTCACGCATCGTTGGCGCCTGGACCAGTGTGAAGAGGCCTACCGCCTGTTCGACACCCAGTCGACCGGCAAGGGCGCATTCGTGTTCTGACAAGCGATACGCCTCGATCGGCGACGTCGTAAGTGCAAGGTTAGGCGACCTTACCGCCGCACCCAGAAAAGGCGACTGGACGCTCCGGGGGCACGTTCCGAGAATCGAGTCTCGATGGGCAGTTTGCGAGTCGCACGCGATTGCCAACCTTCGGCCACCGGGTCATAGCAGGAGATGAGATTCATGATGAAGATCGCGCGGGTATTCGCCGCCGGCTGCATTGCAGCACTCGCACTGTCGGCGCATGCCCAGGACTCCAAGCCCATCCGGCTGATCGTTCCGTTCGCACCAGGTGGATCGACGGACGTTCTCGCCAGATTCGTTGCACCAGGCCTTGGCCGCGCGTTGGGGCAGACGGTCGTCATCGAGAACAAGCCCGGAGGCGGGGGCGCCACCGGCACGCTGGAGATGCTGCGTTCCCCTGCCTGACGGCAACACGCTGGCCATGTCGACCGCTTCGACGGTGGCTGCCAACCCGGCCATCAATCCCAAATCGCCTTACGGCCCGACCGATCTCACGCCCATCGTTGTTGTGGCGGCCACGCCCACCGTCATTGCGGTGCATCCCAGCTTTCCTGCCAAGGACTTTGAAGGGTTTGTGGCAGAACTCAAGCGCAAACCCGGTCAGTACTCGTATGCGTCCTCGGGGGTGGGTGGCATCAGCCATCTGCAGATGGAGACCTTCAAGAGCCTGACCAAGACGTTCATCACGCACATCCCGTATCGCGGTGCCGCACCGGCGCTGAACGACACGATCGGTGGGCAGGTGTTGATCGTCATGGACGCCTTCCCTTCCGCGCTTCCCTTCATCAAGTCGGGGAAATTGCGGCCGATCGTCGTGTCTTCGCCCAAGCGCCTTCCCGGCCTGCCGGACACACCAACCTTCGCCGAAGTCGGCCTGGCTCAGATGAACCGCATGTCTGCCTTCGGCATCATCGGTCCCAAGGCGCTGAGTCCTGAGCTGGTGCGAAAGATCAACGCCGCATTCCGCACTGCGCTGGAGGATCCGACAGTTCGCCAGAGGATCGAAGAAAGCGGCGCGACGCCCGTCGGAGGCACGCCAGAGCAATACGCAGCGGACATCAACGCGGAGTTCGTCCTCCTCAAGCGCGTGGTCGAGCAGCAGAAACTGACGCTCGATGGTGGCGGTTGACTGCCCGCGCATCGTTGCATCCGCTATCCAACCGCATTCAAAGACCATGAACAACTTTGGCAAATGCTTCATCGGCGGTCGCTGGGTCGAACCCACCGGCGACCGGGTTTTCGAACTCGTCAACCCCGCCACAGAGACCCCGTTCGCCAGCTTCAAGTCCGCGAGTGTCGAGGACGTCGACGCCGCGGTAAAGGCGGCGCGTGCGGCGTTCAACACTTACAGCCAGTCATCGGTCGCGAACCGGCTTGACCTGCTCGAGAAGATCGTGGCTCGACTCCAGGCGCGCGAGGCGGAGCTGGCCGCCGTGATCACACGCGAACTGGGGGCGCCCAAGAGCAACAAGATCATGACCGGCGCCGCGATCGACGGTTTCAAGTCTGCGCATGCCACGCTCCGCGACTACCGGTTCGAACACGAGATCGGGCCCAACATCGTGCGGCGTGAGCCAATCGGCGTATGCGGGCTCATCACCGCGTGGAACTGGCCCGCGCAGCTCCTGGCTACCAAGGCCGCCTACGCAGTGGCCGCCGGCTGCACCATGGTACTCAAGCCCAGCGAATTTACGCCGATGACGGCACACATGCTCGCCGAGATCTTCGAGGAGGCGGGCGTGCCTCGCGGCGTATTCAACCTGGTTCATGGCGATGGGCCGACCATCGGCAATGCGATCTGCAAGCATCCCGACGTCGATATGATCTCGTTCACCGGCTCCACGCGGGCCGGTGTGCAGATCTCCGAGGCGGCCGCACCCACCATCAAGCGCGTTGCCCTGGAACTCGGCGGCAAGTCGGCCAACATCGTGCTGGCGGATGCCGACCTGGCGGCGGCCGCGAAGTGGAACGTGGGCCGCGCCTTCTCCAACAGCGGCCAGTCGTGCCACGCGCCGACGCGCATGCTGATTCACGAGACGCAGCTTGACGAGATGCTGCGGCTGATGTCGAGTGAGGTCGAGAAGGTCCGTGTCGGTGACCCCACGGATCCGTCCACGACGATCGGCCCGCTGGTCAACAAGGCCCAGTTCGAGCGCGTGCAGCGCTACATCCAGATCGGCATCGAAGAAGGTGCGCGGCTGGTGTGTGGTGGGCTTGGCCGTCCGCAAGGCTTGGACACCGGCTACTTCGTTCGTCCGACAGTCTTCGCCGACGTCACGCCCTCCATGACGATCGCGCAGGAAGAGATCTTCGGGCCGGTGATCGCCGTGCTGACCTACAAGAGCGAAGACGAAGCGGTGGAGATCGCCAACGGCACGCAGTACGGCCTGGGCGGCTACCTGTTTACCCGCGACCCTGCCAAGGGACGCGCCATCGGCCAGCGCATGCGTGCCGGCCGCATCTTCCTCAATGGGGCGCCGAGCAATCCCATGGCCCCGATGGGCGGCTACAAGCGTTCCGGCAACGGCCGCGAAATGGGTCCCTTCGGACTCGATGAGTATCTTGAGGTCAAAGCGATGATCGGCTACTTGCCGAATCCGACAGCATGAACGCCATCGGTCCGCTTCACGAGCTTCGCGTGGCCCTCGCGGCGCTCGTGTGCGTCTTGTCGTCTCACATGGTGCATGCGCAGGAGTATCCGTCGCGTCCAGTGAAACTGCTTTTGGGTTTCGCGGCCGGCAGCGCCACCGACGCCTTGGCCAGGCCCTATGCCGACAAGCTCGGCGAGGTGCTGAAGACGACCATCATTGTGGACAACAAGCCCAGTGGTGCGCAGGCTGCGGCCATCCAGACGCTCCTCATGTCGCCTCCCGATGGCTACACGCTGTACGTGGGCACTGGCAGTTCGATGGCGCAGGGTCCGGGATTGAGAAAGGACGTTCGCCACGATCCGCTGCGTGACTTCACGCTCATCGGCTACCTGGCGACCGCGCCGGGCGCCATCGTGGTCAATGCCGACCTCCCGTTCAAGAACGTGGTCGAGTTGATCGCGTACGCCAAAGCCAATCCGAACAAGCTTAGCTTCGGATCCTCCGGTGTCGGTTCGGCCGGCCACCTGGCCGGTGAACTCTTCATGGCCAGAACCGGGACCAAGATGATTCACATCCCGTACAAGGCCGACACAGAGGCCACACGCGAAGTGGCATCCGGAACTCTGCAGCTGGCCTTCACGACACTGCGCACTGCGGCGACGGTGTCGACCAGCGGCAAGGTGCGAGTGCTCCTGATACTGGATTCGAAGCGCAGCCCGCTGCTTGCCGACGTTCCCAGCGTGACTGAGGCCGGCGTGGCCAATATCCAGGAGATCGCACCCTACACCTGGTATGCGCTGGTGGGGCCAGCCAACATGCCCCCGGGCATCGTCGCCCGGCTCAGCGAGGCCAGCGCTCGTGCGGTGTCCCATCCCGACTACGTCAAGGCCATGAACAACGGCGGCGTCTATCCCGAGCCGTCGACCCCCGAAGGGCTCAAGGTGATCGTGAACAGAGAACTGACGAAGTGGCGAAGCGTTGCCAAGACGGTCAAGATCGACTGACGACGGCCAAGCGACGATCCCCATGCCCTTTGCAGCGACCGCTCAGTGGTCGCTGACGATGGCCCTGTGAAGGAGACAACACCATGCAAATCACTGGCATGTTGCACGGCTCGCATCTGCTGGAGTTTGCGGGCTTCCCTGCCACCGAAGTGCTCGGCCCAGCCGCGAGTGAAGAACAGATCAAGGCCTTGATCGACAAGCACGGCCTCATCTTCATCAAGCCGGTCTTCAAGGGGGGCATCGGCAAGAAGGGCAAGGCCGGCCTGCTGGGCCGCGCGAAGGACTTGCAGACGGCGTTGGCCGAGAAGGAGCGCCTGTACTTCGCTGAGCATCAGGTGGGGCACGTCAAGGCCAAGGCCAACGGCGTCACATTCGAAGCCGGCGTGCCGGCCGAGCACGAGGTCTATTTCTCCATCACCGACTCGACGCATTTCCGCGCGCCGACGATGACGCTGACGCATCGTGGCGGCATGGACATCGAGGAGCTCGACAAGAGCCAGGTCGCGATGGTGCCGTTCGACCCGCTCACGGGGCTCAAGGCCTTCGTTGTCGCCAATGCGCTGACCGAGATCGACGCGCCCAAAGAGATCATTTCGCCGCTGGTGCAGCAGTTGCCCAAGCTGTGGGAGCTGTTCCACAACTTCGGCATGACGACGCTGGAGTTGAATCCCATCCGAATGCGCGAAGACAAGAAGGGCCGCCTGATTCCGGTGGCCTGTGACTTCAAGTGCGGCTTCGACCGCGACGACCCGCGCTGGTTGCGCCTGAACCTGCCGGCGCAGCTGTTCGCCGCCGACTACTCGCCTTTCGAGCAGGAGATCAACACGCTGCGCACCCACCAGGGCCAGAGTGACGTGTACGTGATCAACAACCAGGGCACGGTGCTGGCCCCCACCTTCGGCGGTGGCGCCAATTCGCTTGTCACCGAGATGCTCGGCGACGACGCGATCATCTCTTCCGACTTCGGTGGCAACCCTCCTTACGAAAAGATGAAGGAGGTCGCGCGCATCTGCTTCAAGCATTGGCTGAAGCAGGCCAACGTGTTGTTCATCATCGGCGGCAAGAGCAACAACACCGACATCTTCGAGACGTTGCGCGCGATGGCCGACGCGCTGCGCGAGCACTTCAGCAAGCACGGCCCGACACCGTTGTACGTGGTGCTCGGCCGCGGCGGGCCGAATCTCGTGCGCGGCATGGGCGCGCTGCGCGACACCTGCGATGCACTCGGCCTGCCGTACCGCCTGTTCGGCTTCGACTCCGACATGAGCGAAGTGATCCAGTTCGCCAAACGCGCCGATGCGTGGATGAAGACCGGTGGCCGCGAGCAGGTCGCTGCCCGGCTGGGCATCACCGCCGCCCACTGAACAGCGTGGAGATCAGCATGCCAAGCAGCTGGCACAACATCGGGCAGAAGGGCGGCGTGGGCGACTTCAAGTACCACGTCGGCATCAGCTCGCTGACCCAGGTCGCTTCGCGCGACGACCGCGTCTGCGTGCTCAACATCCTTGGCGGCGAATCGCGCGAAGTCACGCCGGTCAGCCACGTCTATTCCGGCGGAAACGTCGTCTTCGGCACCGCGCCGGGCAAGGGCGGCGCGGAGCTGGAGACGGCAATCGGCAACATACCCGTATTCAACAACGTGCGCGACGGGCTGGCCGCGGGCCATCGCTTCAACTGCGGAGTGGTCTATCTGCCACCCTCAGCCGCGCGCGACGGCGTGGCCGAGCTGATCCGTGTGAACCAAGAGCTGCGCAAGATCTTCATCATCACCGAGAAGATCTCGGTACACGACGCGCGCGAGATCCGCGCGATGGGCCAGCAGAACGGCATCGACATCTTCGGTGCCAATGGCCTGGGCGTGGCCGACTCGTGGAACCAGGTGCGCATCGGCGGCGCGCTCGGCGGCGACAAGCCCGGCGACTCGCTGCGCCCGGGCTCGATCGCGATCTTCTCCAACTCGGGTGGCTTCTCGACCACCATCGCGCAGTACCTGCGCATGGCCGGCTGGGGTACGACGACAGTGATCTCGAGCGGCAAGGACGTCTACATCCACTACGCGGCGCCCGAGTTCGCGTTCGCCTTGGCCAATGACGCCCGCAGCAAGGCCGCAGTGCTGTACTGCGAGCCGGGCGGCTACTACGAGCTCGACGCCCGGTTCACCAAACCTGTGGTGGCTTGTGTGGTCGGGCGCTGGAAGAGCAAGCTCACGCGCGCCGTCGGCCATGCCGGCGCGATGGGCGGCGGCCACGATGACGCCCGGGCCAAGGAACGCTGGTTCATGAACCAGTTCGGCGTCGATGCAGCTTTCACGCCCGACAAACCCGTGTTCTCGGCCAAGGGCGCGCTGGTGATCAACATCGCGCACATTCCGGCCGCGCTGACTGCGGTGATGCGGGCTAACGCGACGATGCCCGACTTTCCCGCCGAAGGCACGCTTGCGCTGAAGGCGTGGTTCGGTTCCGACGAAGGGCTCGAGATGCCCGACGCGCTGCGCCCGCCCGTGGTGGAGGCGCTCGCGCCCTACAACGAACAGGTCGCGCTGTTGAACACGCAGATCGGCGGCGTGGTGCCGCGCCAAGCGATGAAGGACGCGTCCGGCGCATCGCAGATGGACGCCAAGACACAGGTCAGCAGCCTGCACGGCACGAGCATCCTGAACGCGGCCACGCTGCCCTTCGAGTCCAACGTGGCGCTTGCGCTGCTGCACGACCCAGGCGGCGACAACGACCGCAAGTTGATCGCACCGGCGATCGCCGCCTACATCAACCTGTACGGCCGGCCTGAACTGGCGGCCGCGCAGGCCAGCCGCGAGGCCGGCAATGCGCCCAACGCGGTGCTTGCCACCGCCGCAGCCATCGTCGGCCCGCGCCGCCAGCAGGCTGCACGCGACGCGCTGAAGTTCATGATCGAACGCTTCCATGCGGCGGGGCTCGGCATGGAGTTCGGTGCTTCGCTGAGCGAGAGCTTCGACATCGGGAAGGTCGACGCCCGAGGTGCGCCCGAACTCACCACCGATCGCACCGACGAGCGCGCGCTCGCGTTGATGGCAGGCGTCGAGAAACGCGGCGGGCGCTCGGTGTTCCTGCGCTGGCTGCAGAGCCAGGGCGGGCATCCGACCGAAGCCGGCGTGCTCGCCGCGATTTGTGCCACGCTGGCCTGGGGCCCGCTCAGCCGCAAGCGCATCTCGCGTGCGACGGCGGAAAGCTTCCCGTGGTGGCTGCAGTTGTTCGGCACGCTGATCGGGGCGTCGGCCGACGCCGCGAAACATGCCTCTGGGCGCTTTTGCGACCTCACCGAGAACGAACTGCTCGGCAGCGCCAGCCTCGGCGAGGTGGCCTTCGCCGCGCTTCTGGGCCACAAGCCGAGCGAGACCGACCTCTTTTCCTTCCAGACGCTGATCGGCCTCCTGCTCACCAACGGGCCGGGCGCGATCTCGGCGCAGGGTGCCAAGGGCGCAGTGTCCGCCGATGGGCCAGAGCAGCCCGAGCGCGTGCAGCTCAACAAGGCCCTGATCGGATTTCTGAGCCACACCGGCTATGCCCATGGTGGTAACGGCTACGAGGGCATCGCCTTCCTGATCGAGCAGTTCCGCGGCATCGGCCTCACGGACCCGGGCGAGAAGAACCACGGCATCGACCTGCAGGCGCTGGCGGCGACGGCGGTCGAACGGTACGCGAGCTACAAGACGCAGAAGAAGACGGCCGGCAGCCTCGACATCGCCAAGCTGCCAGGCGTGAATCATCCGGTGTTCAAGGACAAGCCGGTGAACCATGACCCGCGCGAAGTCTTCATTGCCAACCTGTTCGAAGAGCGCGGCGAGGCCAACGTCTTTCACGCCTTCTATCGTGCGCTGGTGCAGCAGTTGTTCGACGCCGGCGTTTCGCGCACTGTCTACTGCGTCAACGTAGATGCGGTCATCGCGGCCTTGTTGCTAAAGATGCTGTGGCATCCGCTGCAGACCGGCGAGATCGGCGAGCGTGACCTCGAGACCGCTGCGTTCACGCTCTTTCTCTATCCTCGCATGCTCGGATGCGCCGCGGAAATCGACGACCATATGAATCGCGGTCGCAACATGGATACGAGGACGGCCGCGTCGCTCTGCCAATTTGTCGCCTGAGGGGAGCGCGCGCCACATCCCTTGAGACCCCCCTTTTCGGCGCAGGACCACGAAACCGCCGCATGCAACGTGGCGATGCTGAGCAGGTCATCTTCGTCCGCGCCGGATCCCGCGCCGATCTGTTTGAATGAGGGCTCGGTCACCGGATCAACCGGCGCGGCAATGTCCGCAGCACAGCGCCGTCTTCGACGACTGTGCCGCGCCCCCGTTGACTGTGCCAGGATTGTGCCGGGCCGGGCCTGGAAAGCGACATGGCAAGCGTCGCAAGTGGTTGATTTATAACGACGTTTCCAGGCCTTGCCGGCCTCAAGCACCTAATATCGACGGTGTCCTGATCACGTAGGGCGACCGCCTCTTCTACCCTGGCAACCGCATCGTCAAGGTGAAGCCGCAGCCCAAGCTGAACGGTGACTCGGCTCGCCAACGCGCCGCCGCCATCCGCGAGCGCATCGAATCGACCTCGTTCGCCGTGCGCCGCAGGTCATGGTCAAGGTGACCGGTGGTGGGCGTGGCATGAAGGCCATCGCCGCCCACTTCCGCTATATCTGTCAAAGAGCCAGGAGAATGGGGCCCACGCCGCTAGTCAACCTGAGATACAATGTATCGCAGGCTCGAGCAAGGAGTGCATGATGGCCGCGACGACCATGGTCCATGTCAGGGTGGACGAGAGCATCAAGAATCAGGCGACGGAAACACTGGCGTCGATGGGGCTGACCGTATCCGATGCCGTACGAGTCTTCCTCACACGTGTGGTGTCCGATCAGCAGTTGCCGTTCGCGCTGCAGGCGCCTAACGCCAGCACGCGCGCGGCAATGCGCGAGGCACGCGCCATCGGCAAGGCACGTTTCGCTTCGACGGATGCATTGATCCATGACCTCGAAAAAGGCGCCAAGCGGTAAGCGCGCCGCCCTTCCCAGGGCATCGGATCGCACCAAGGCCTTCGTCAAGGACTGGACCCGGCTTTCGCACTCTGGCCGCTTCGACATGAAGCGACTGAAGGAAGCGATGCTCCTGCTGGTGGCCCGCGACGAGCCACTCGGCCCGGAGTGGCTCGATCACCCGCTGGTGGGCGAGTGGGCAGATCACCGAGAATGCCACGTTGGCGGCGATTTCTTGTTGATCTATCGCCTGAGCGGCACCGGCGATGGCGAGCAAGTCATCTTTGTTCGCGCAGGAACCCACGCGGATCTGTTTGAATAGGAGTCCGGTCCACCCAGTCGCCGTGAGGCGGTAAGTGGGGAAAGTGCCGCAGCACAGCGCCTGTTATGACGACTGTGCCGCGGTTGTGCCACGCCCATATTGACTGTGCCAGGATTGTGCCGGAATGTGCCTGGAAAGCGGCTTGGCAAGCATCGCAAGTGATTGATTTATAAAGACTTTTCCAGACTGTCCCGGACTCTTAATCCGTTGGTCGAAGGTTCGAATCCTTCAGGGCCCACCAAACAATGTCAACGGCTTAGTCACTCTTGAGTAGGCCGTTGGACCTTCTGGCGCAGTCGCTGGCGGTACTCGCTGATTGACCGTACGACACCGGGCCCACATGGCTCCGCGCGTGCGAGTAGTCGGCCAACCCGATGGCGGCCGCTTCGACAATCATCGTCCCGGGGCTACCGGAGCGCCTGGGCTTGTGAGAGTCGCTTGACCGCCGCTACGCGGGCGGCGTGCGCGAGAACTCGTCGAAGGCGGCGATCGCACTGGCTGCATACATCAACGACGGGCCGCCGCCCATGTAGGTCGTGACGCCCAGCGTTTCGTCGATCTCCTGCCGGGTCGCCCCCAGCTTGACCAGCGTCTGCATGTGAAAGCCGATGCACGGATCGCACCGGGCGGCGACGCTGAGCGCCAGCGCGATCAACTCCTTGGTCTTCCTGTCGAGCACCCCGTTGGAGGTGGCAGCGCGCCCGAGCTCGTTGAAGCTCTTCATGACTTCCGGCGTGCTCGACCTCAAGCTCGCGATGCCGGCGGAAACTGCCTGCGTCAGCTCATGGAAGTTGTCGGTCCGGCCGGACATGGTGGTCTCGCTTGGCGCTTACGGCTTGGTGACGCCGGTCTTCGCCGGGCAGGTATTGAAACCGAAGGGCAGGTAGGCCGGGCAGATCCGGACCAGCCCCGTGGCGAGCACGATGACGCCAAGCCAGCCCCAGGCCCCGATCAGCCCCAGCAGGGTGGCCACAATCAACGCCACACCCGCGAGGATGCGAACCACACGGTCGACGCTACCGACGTTCTGAGTCATGTTTTTCTCCAGGAAGCCCTGTGCATCATCGCCGGGCTTGCTCGGGGCTGAACTGATCGAGGTCAAGCCACGTTCCGTCTGGCCCCACGGGTGCGGGAGCTCGGATGTGCCTGGGGTGGCGCGACATCCCCAACCGACGTGGACGAATCTTGTGTGCGGCACCGTACATACAGCGTCGGCGGCTGCGGCGATCCTGAGTGCATCAGCCAGCGGTGGCCGGGTTGGTGAGTTGTTCGCCATCGACGTTGCAGGGGATGCACATGGGTCAGGTCGAAGCGGGCGTTGCGAGCGCTGCCAGGTGGTGGAGGGCGCCGGAAATCAGCGACCCGATCGACGACGGCACCGACGCGGAAGAACTCGCGGCCCGGCTGCTTCGCGCCGCGACCGACGTGACCGATCTGTACGTCCAGTTGCCGTACCAGTCTGGGCAGCGCACCTGGTGTGGCTACATCTCAGGAACGTCGCAGCGCGATTGCGTGCTGACCCTTCACGGCCAGAACCTGGAGGTCGATCTCGAACTCGCCGAGGTCCTCGCCGTCTCGCATTGCAGCAACAACAGCGCAAGCGGCGTCTGCTTCATCGGCCGCGACGGGCCGCTGCTGACACTTTGGTCGACCCGGCCCGCCGCTTTCGAGCGCTGGCTGGCCGTGCACGTGCCGGAGTACATCGAGCCGCTCAAGGCCGCCAGCGACGCCGACACCCTGTCCTGGCTTTAGATCGCTCCGCGTGCGCCGGCGCGCTGTCAGGACAGCAAGACGCTGTCCGTTGCCGGACACCAGCGAACCAGGCACTTGCGCAACGCCTGCACGTCGCAGGGCTTCGTGAGGAGCCCGTCGATGCCGCAGGCGTCCAGCAGCGCGGCAGTCGGACCCATCGACGTGTAGGCCACGACAGGCACCCGCGCCCGGGAGCGTGCCCTCTCGCCGCGCCTGATCTGCATCGTCGCTGCAAACCCATCGAGCACGGGCATCTGCAGATCCATCAGGATCAGGTCCAGCTGCACTTCAGCCGCCAGCGCAACGGCTTGCGCCCCGTCTTCGGCCACCAGCGGCTGGATGCCCAGGTAGGTAAGCATCTCGGTCACGGTCATGAGGTTGACGGGGTTGTCATCGACCACCAGCACGCAGACCTTGCAACCGGCCGCGTCGGCGTCGACCTGCCAGGCGTGCGGGTTCGGCTCCGTCTCCATCGCATCGGCGGGCGCGAACATACCCTTCAGGCGACGCAGGGCGGGCCCGATCAGCCCGCCATTCGCCGCTCTGTTCCGATTGGACTCGCGCATGCACACACCCTCTTGCGAATGGAGAAGTCGATGTTTGCGCCCCGATACGATCCGGTCTGTTCGGTAGTTAACATATGGACGCTGCGGTTCGCCAAGGGCAACCGCGAGTTGCGATTCTTGCGGCCCATCTTCGCGTCGAGACGTCATGCCCAACCGAAGTGCAAGAAGTGGAACCTTGGCGACGTATGTCGGCAGCCCGCGCATGAACCATCTGCTCGAGGCGCTGCCGGGCGACGACCTGGCAGCGTGGCTGCCACTGCTCGAGCCGGTCGAGCTACCGCTTGAAATGGTCCTCTACGAATCAGGCAGTGTGCTGAGCCACATCTACTTCCCGACCACGGCGATCGTTTCGCTGCTCTACGTCACAGAAAACGGAGCCTCGGTCGAGCTCGCGGTGGTCGGCAACGAAGGGCTGGTCGGCGTTTCACTCTTCATGGGTGGCAAGTCGACACTCAGTCGGGCGGTGGTGCAGAGCGCTGGCCACGCCTACCGCCTGCCGGCGGCGGCTGGCGAGTCCGGATTCAATCGTTCCGTCGCGGTCATGCACCTGTTCCTGCGTTACACGCAGGCGCTGATCACGCAGGTGGCGCAAACGGGCGTGTGCAATCGCCACCACTCGATCGAACAGCAGCTTTGCCGGTGCCTTCTGATGCGCCTGGACCGCTCGGACGGCAGCCAACTGGCGATGACGCAGGAATGGATTGCCAACATGCTCGGCGTGCGCCGCGAAGGGGTGACGGAGGCCGCCGTCAAGTTGCAGCGCGCCGGGATGATCCACTACGCACGTGGCCACATCGACGTCGTCGACCGCAAGGCCTTGGAAGAACACAGCTGCGAATGCTATGCGGTGGTCAAGAAGGAGTACGAGCGGCTGCTTCCCAGGCGGACTGCGACCTGACGTGCAATGACGGCGTGAGCTTCGAGCGGACTGACAAGCCGGCGCTGCTTTCAGTCTGTTGCCGGCTTGGATGCGCGGTCGCTCGCGGTGTTCGTCAGCACCACGAAGTAGCCGTCGCCCGACGGATCGGCGCCGACGTCGGCATGAACCTGACGCTCGCGCCCGCCCCTCGTGCGCCACTCGAGCGTGCTCGAAACAATTTGCCCGCCCGCAGCGAGCGTTGAAACGATGGCCTGCAGCCTACGCAAGCTGCCTGCGGAAACGAAGGCGTCCAGGCCCAGCCCGTGCGCGCTTTCGTGCTCGATCCCGAGCATTCTTGCGCCGGCCTGGTTCAGTTCGCGGATGTGAAACTGTTGGTCGACAGTGAAGCAGCCCACCGGCTGGAAGTCGTAGAGTTCGATCTGCCGCCGCAGGGCCGACGCCAATTCGGCGTGCGATTCGCGCAACGCCTCCGACTGCAAGTCGAGTTCGACCTGGTGCACCTGCAACTCGTGCAGCAAGGCAAGGGCGTCGGCGGCATTGACCGGTGACGACGCCATCGCATGAAGGACGGCCAGCGCGTCGGCAGCGATGGCCGTCGCCCCCTTCGTGCCGGCGGCTCCTGGCAAGCGGGACGCGGCTCGAATCCGAAGGTCAGTCAGCGGTGATGGTTCGAGCGCGCGATGGGCCATGGCAATACCTTGCAGAAGGACTGCGGGGTTTCGACTCTACGCCTTGCGCAAGGCGCGATTCCAGCGCTTTCGCGACCGTGATGTCGACGAAGGTGATCACGACGCCCTGGATGACGTTGGCCAGGGTGCGGTACGGCATGATGCGCACGCGCGAACCAGTGCCCGTCGGTGGTCGTGATCTGCTTCTCGCTGAAGACCAGCGTGCGCAGCGTCTGCTTCACGTCGGCGTGCAGTTCGGGATAGATCAGCGTGCTCGCCAGTTCGCTCAACGGGCGGCCGATGTCGCTTTCGCGCAGGTGGATCACGCGTGCGATCTGCTCGGTGAAGCGCCGCACGTTCAGGTCGCTGTCGAGGAACAGCGTGGCGATGTCCGTGCTGTTGAGCAGGTTCTGCATGTCGCTCTGCGCAAGCGCCAGGTCGTCGAGCTTGGACTGCAGCTCGCCGTTGATCGTCTGCAGTTCCTCGTTCATCGACTGCGCCTCTTCCTTGGAGGTCGTCAGCTCCTCGTTGGCCGATTGCAGTTCCTCGTTGGTGGACTGCAGTTCCTCGTTGGCAGCCTGCAGCTCTTCCTGCGAGGCCCGCATTTCCTGGCGCAGTGCGTGGATCTCTTCGCGCGCGCGCGATCAGCTCATCGCCCACGGCCGCATCCAGCGCGCCCGCAGTCTTCGCACGGCGGCCACGCCGGCCTGGGCGGCGGGCGCGTCACGAAACACGATCATCGCCATGCCATCGAGCGACTTGGGCTGCACGACCGCCTGCACCGTGATGTCGACACTGGCTGTGCGCCTCGTCATCGAGCCGCAGGCCACGCAGCTCGACCGCGGTCTTTTCCTGCAAGGCGGTCCGCAAGGCAACGCGCCAGTTGCGCGCGAATGGCGGGCCGCGCCATCACGTGGATGTTCCAGTTCGCCTTGCCTGCCGCCGGCTCCAGATAGCGGCCGGTGTGCCCGCTGATGTAGACGATGTCGCCGCCGTCAGTTGACCAGCACCGCCGGCGGCGAAAACGCCTGCAGCAGCAACTGATCGGCCAGCGGTTTGCAGATTGGCCGGGGGAGTGCTCGGGTGGGACAGAGGGGCCTCCTGCACGGTCGAGCGCAATGCCGCGCGCCGGTGGGTCGGAAAGGCGAGCGCACCGACGAAACCCATATTGTCGCTGCGCCAGTAGAGCCGCGACTTCGGCGACACGGGAACGAACAGCGACTGGGCGCGGCCGATGCGTCTCCGATCCGCCCAGCAGCAGGGCACCGCCGGGGCGCAGGCTGTAGTGGAACAGCGGCACCAGGCGCCTTTGCAGCCCGGCGCTGAAGTAGATCATCAGGTTGCGGCACGACAGGATGTCGAGCCGCGTGAACGGTGGGTCGAGGATCACGTCGTGCTGGGCGAACAGCACCATGTCGCGAATGCGCTTGTCGATCTGGTACCCGTCAGGGCGTTCGCTGAAGAATCGGGCCAGTCGCTCGGGCGCCAGGTCGCGGGCGATGGTGGCGGCAAATCGACCACTGCGCGCCGCCGCGATCGCGTCCGCGTTCAGGTCGGTGGCAAATATCTGCAGCTGGCAAGACGTCGGGTGCGGCAGCAAATCGACGGCCTCGGCGAAGGCAATCGCCAGCGAGTACGCCTCCTCCCCGGTCGAGCAGCCTACGACCCAGGCGCGCAGCGGGCCGCTGTTCGCGGCATGCCGCGCGAGCAGGGTCGGCAAGACGATGTCGCTGAGTGCCTGCCAGGCCTCCGCGTCGCGGAAGAACGACGTGACGCCGATCAGCAACTCCTTGAACAACAGGTCGAGTTCCTGCGTGTTCTCGCGCAGGAAGGCAGCGTAGGCCTCCATCGTGTCCAGACGCGTGGACCGCCATGCGCCGCTCGATGCGGCGCACGAGGGTGTTGGACTTGTAGGGCGACAGGTCGTAGCGGGTGTGCGCGTGCAACAGGCCGAGGATGGTGTTCAGTGCCGACGCCGTGTGGCTGTCAGGCTCCGGAGCAGGTGCCGTGTCCGGCGCCTGTGGGCCCGTGACGCCCAGGATGCGCGACGCCATCTCGGCGGGCAGCGCGACGATGTCGACGCAACCCGCGGCGATGGCACTCTTGGGCATCGTGTCGAAGTGGGCCGACTCGGGTTGCTGTGCCAGGGTGAGGCCACCTTGCGACTTGATGGCCTGCAGGCCCAGCGTGCCGTCCGATCCCATGCCCGACAGGACGACGCCGATCGCATGCTCGCCGAGTTCGCGTGCGAGCGAACTGAACAGCACGTCGATCGGCAGCCGTTGTCCGCGCGGCTGCGATGGTTGTGCGAGATGGAGCGCGCCGCCAAAGACCGTGAGCTCTGCGTTGGGCGGAATGACGTAGACCACGTTGGCTTCGATGCGCTGCGCGTCCGCCACCTCATGCACCGGCATGGCGGTGGTGCGTTGCAGCAGTTCGCCCAGCATCGCCTTGTGCGTCGGGTCCATGTGCTGGACGACGACGTAGGCCAGGCCGCTCGCGGCCGGGACACCGGACAGAAACTGTTCGAGCGGCTCGAGCCCGCCGGCAGACGCGCCCAGCCCGACGATGCGAATCGGCGCGGCCCGCGCGACGCCGGGTGCGGGGTTTGAAGCCTCGACCATGCGCAAGTATGCGTGCTGGCCGATCGATCGGACAATGGTGCGACGAGGCATGCGCCACCCTATGGCGGGCAGCGCCCGGCGCCGAAGACCTTTGCGTCGATTGCTGTGGGAGGCTGCCTACGCGCGGGCACGCCGGCGCCCGACAGACGTCCGTCGCAGTGCGCCTTAGGCTCCTTGTCTACACACCGCCCGCGCCGGGTCGGTCGAGAAGGTAAATGCCATGAAGCGAATTGTCGCCACCACTTTTGCGGCCCTTGCGATTGCGATGACCGCGCCACTGGCGCTGGCCCAGACGCAATCAAGTCCCGAAACCGCACCGCCGGCGACGGCGCCGCGTGGCACCGAGACCGGGCCCGGCATGATGTACGGGCAAGGCCAAGCGCAGGTGCCCGTGCAAGGCCAGGTGCCGGCGCAAGGGCAAACGCAAAACCAAGGCGACAACGGCCCCGGCATGTACCGCCAAGGGCAGGGCGCAAACGGGCCCTGGATGATGGGCAACTACGGCATCGGCTGGATGGGCGGCTACGCTGGCATCGGGATGCTGTTGCTGCTGGTCGTCACGGTCGGCGCCGTCGCCGTGATCGTCATGCAAAAGCGCAAGTGATCAACTAAGCGTTGTCGAGCCGGCCGCGGCCTGCGCCTGCGTCCGGCTCGCCATGCCGCAGCAAGTGCATGGAAAACCGGCGCTCCCGGTCCGTCCACACGGATCGGGGTTCCCAGCCTGCCGCATGGGCCAGGTCCTGAAAGCTGGGCACGCTGTACTTGTATGAGTTCTCGGTGTGGACGCTGTCGCCCTCAGCGAAGTCGAACGCCTGGCCGGCCAAGGTCACGCGTTGCACGCAACGGCTGACCAGATGCATCTCGATGCGCCGATGCGGCGCGTTGTAGAACGCCGAGTGCGCCCAGCCGGCAAGCGCGAAATCAGCCCCCGCCTCGCGATTCGCGCGGACCCAAAGGTTCAGGTTGAATGCCGCGGTGACACCGGCACGATCGTTGTACGCAGCGTGCAGGATCTCAGGCGCCTTCACCAGGTCGACGCCGACGATCAGCCAGCCGCCGGTGAGCATTGCGCCGAACCGCCGCAACAAGTGAATCGCCTGTGACGGTTCGAAGTTGCCGATCGAGCTGCCGGGGAAGAAGCCGACGCGCCGGCCGCGTGGCAACGGCAGTTCGACCGCCTGCGTGAAGTCGGCGATGACCGGCCGCACTTCGAGGCCCGGCCGTTCGGTGCGCAGCCGCGAGACGGCCCCCAGCAGGTGCTCGCCCGAGATGTCCACCGGCACGAAACCCGACGGTGTCTGCAGTGCGTCGAGCAGCAGGCGCACCTTGCGCGCCGCGCCGGCACCGAATTCGATCACTTCCGCGTCGGACCCGATCTGGCGCGCAATCTCGCAGGCGTAGCGGTCCAGCAGCGCGAGCTCGACCCTTGTCGGGTAGTACTCGGGCTGCTGACAGATCTTCTCGAACAGCTGCGAGCCCGCCGCGTCGTAAAACCACTTCGGCGCGATCGCGCGCGGTTGCGCCGCGAGTCCGGCGACGAGCTCGGTGGTGAATTCGCTCATGCGTCGCGTGCCAGGCGCAGGCCGCTGAACTGCCAGCGCGCCGTCGGCGCAAAGAAGTTGCGGTAGGTGGCCCGGGCATGCCCCGGCGGCGTGGCCGAGCTGCTGCCGCGCAGGACGATCTGCCCGACCATGAACTTGCCGTTGTATTCGCCCACCGCCCCGACCGGCGGCCGAAAGCGCGGATAGGGGTCGTAGGACGAGCGCGTCCACTGCCAGGCCTCGCCGAAGGCCTGCGCCGGCGGCGCCGGACCCGCGACGACCGCCTCCCACTCGAACTCCGTCGGCAGGCGCGCGCCGGCCCACTCGGCATACGCGGCGGCCTCGAAGAAGCTCAGGTGCTTGACCGGTTGGTCGGCCTGGCGCAGCTGCACACCGTGCAAGGTGAACTCGCGGCCGTCGTCGAGCCAGTACAGCGGCAACGGTCGCGCCTGTGCCTGCACCGCGGCCCAGCCGTCGGACAACCAAAGCCCGAAACGCGAGTAGCCGCCATCGTCGACGAAGGCCTGGTATTCGGCGTTGGTGACGAGCCGCCTGGCGAGACAGAAGGGCGCCAGCTTGACGACGTGCCGCGGGCCTTCGTTATCGAAGGCAAAACCGTCGCCGCCGTGGCCGATGGCGAGTTCCCCACCGCCATGCTCGACCCAGCCGGCAGGTGCCGGGCGGTCCCGTGGCGCTGGGCCTTCGCGCACCGCCGGCAACAGCGGGTTCAGCGACATCGCGTGCAGGATGTCGGTCAGCATCAACTCCTGGTGCTGCTGCTCGTGGTGCAACCCCAGTTCGATCAGCGGCGCCACCGTGGCCATGCGGTCGTCGCTGGCCGCCGCGATGAAATCGGCCATCGCCGCATCGACGCTGGCCCGGTAGCGGTGAACCTCGCCGATCGACGGCCGCGTCAAGAGGCCACGTTGCGACCGCGGATGGCGCGGCCCGAGGCTCTCGTAATAGGAGTTGAAGAGCGGGGCAAATCGCGCGTCGAAGGGCCGGTAGCCGCGTGCGCAGGGCAGCAACACCAGGGTTTCGAAGAACCAGGTCGTGTGCGCCAGGTGCCACTTGGTCGGGCTCGCGTCGGGCATCGACTGCACACATTGGTCCTCGGCCGACAGCGGCTCGGCCAGCGCGAGCGACTGTCGACGTACGGCGGCGAAGTGCTTGGTGAGTTCAGCGGGCGTCAGGTCGGCCATGGCATTGCGGGTCCGGCGTCGAATGGCTGGCGCAGTCATGCAACGCGAGCCGCCTGCGAAGTGCATGCGTGGCGCACCGGCGCCGCCATGCCAGCGGCAACTTTGCCACATCTGCCGAAAGACCATTGGCATGACGCGGCGACGTCCTGCGGCATCGCCCGCGACCGCGCCGGCGGTCATTTTTTGCGCCGGGCCCGGATTCCTGCGCCCCGAGCCACGGAAGTCGGCCGCTGCGGTCACTGTTCATGACCTCACCGCGGCAAGGCTTGCTAGTTTGCCGGCAGGAGGTGTGCGCCATGTTTGCCTGCCTGAGATTCGCCGTGTTGACGGCGCTTTGCGTGATCGTCGCCGGGGCCCGGGCCCAGAGTGGGCCGCCGCAGGACTGCGCACAAGGCCCGGAGATCTATGCTGCGGGCGAGCTCGCGACCGCATTCCGCGTCTTTCTGGGCTGCGCGATCGAGGGCGACCCAGTCTCCGCCTTCAACGCCGCGATGATGATGCGTTCGGGCGAGTCCAACCTCGAAGCGCAACCAAACTGGTTCGGTTCGCGCGTGTTCCTCGAACACGCGGCTGCGCAGGGCAACACCCAGGCGATCTATGTCCTGGGCAAGGAGTACGAAGTCGGCAGCCCGGCGTTCCGCCGCGACCTGAACCTGGCCACCGAGCTGTTCCGCGAGGCGGCGCTACGCGGCCATGTCGACGCGCAAGTCGACCTGGGCACCCAATACCTGCTCGGACGCGGCGGCGTGCCGCAGGATGACCGGGTGGCCGCGCAGTGGTACGAGCGTGCCGCCAGCGCGGGTCACTGGGGGGCGCAGTACCTCATCGCGTCGATGTACGAACATGGCAACGGCGTCGATCGCGACGACCTGGTCGCCCTGCACTGGTACGAGCGCGCACAGGCCGCGGGCGACGAGGTGGCGCCGATGAAGGTCGAGCAACTTCGGTTGCGGCTGGCCACCACGGCACGCCAGCTGCGGCTCGAGTAGCGGCGCACCGATCCTGGCGCGCTGCCCGCACCGAACCGGCGGTCCCGGCAGGCCGGTTACTTGACGACCAGGACTGGTACCGTGCTGTGCGTCAATACGCGTGAAGTCTCGCTGCCGAGCAACATGGCGGCCACACCGCGGCGGCCGTGAGACGCCATCACGATCAGGTCGCATTGTTGCGCCTTGGCGTGGTCGAGGATCGCTTCCCAGGCATGCAGGGCCTCGACCGTGTGGCCCGCGCAGGTCACGCCGGCCGCAGCCGCGGCGTCGATGACCGCCTTCACTCGCGACGCGGCAATCCGTTCCTGGGCGTCGTAGAACTCCTGCGGCGGCACGGGCTGCATCTCGGAGATCGCGCTGTAGGGAAACGGCTCCTTGACGCTGATGGCGTACAACTGCGCGCCGTGCAGCTTGGCCAGCCCGAAGGCGATCTGCGCGGCCTTGGCGGAAACTTCCGATCCGTCGGTCGGGATGAGGATGCGCTTGAACATGGAACCTCCTGACGTTGCACACCACTGTGCGCGTGCAAGCGTAGGTCCGTCTTGCGTTCTGTCAAGCCGACTTCGGATTGAGCCGTCGCCCGGGGATGCACTCAGCCGCGCGCCTGGGGCCGGGCCGGGTCGGCCGACCACTCGCTCCACGAGCCCGGGTACAGCACGCTGTCGCCAAGCCCGGCATGCGCCAGGGCCAGCAGGTTGTGGCAGGCCGTGACCCCCGAGCCGCACTGCTGAACGATCTGGCTGGCGTCGTCACCGCCGAGCAGTGGCAACGCACTCGCTGCGCAGCACGGCGGGGCTCTTGAAGCGACCCGTCGGCAGCCAGGTTGTCCTTGAACAGGCGGTTGCGCGCGCCGGGGATGTGGCCGGCCGCGTTGTCCAGTGGCTCGACCTCGCCGCGAAAGCGCTCGCCGGCACGGGCGTCGACGACTTGCACCCGGCCCAGCCGGGCCAGCAGCGCATCGGCGTCGATCGTCGGCATGGCCGGCGCCTGTTCGGGGTAGGGCGCTGCGGCGAGCGGCGGCGTGCCTTCGGCAGTCATCTCACCGCCGGCCGCACGCCAGGCCGCCGCGCCGCCGTCGAGCACCGCCACCTCGGTATGGCCCATCCAGCGCAACAACCACCAGGCCCGCGAAGCGTAGGGCCCACCCTGGGCGTCGTAGCAGACCACGCTCGACGCCGGCGTTATGCCGCAGCGCGCCGAGACGGCGCGCCAAGACGTCGCGCTCGGGCAGCGGATGGCGGCCGCGAAAGCGGCCCGCACGGTCCTGCTTCGGGCCGGCCAGATCGTGATCGAGGTGCACGTACAAGGCGCCGGGCAGGTGGCCGGCGCGCCAGGCGCGTTCCCCGGCCGCGGGATCGGAGAGCTCGAAGCCGCAGTCGAGCACGACGGTCGCCTTGCCTGCTTGCAGTCGTTGCAACAGCTCGGCGGCGGTGATCAGGGTCTTCATTTCAGATCTCGTGGGGTGGCGAACGGGTGTCTGCAATCTCTGGCTGCCGGCTACTGCGCAGCAGGGTGGCGGCCAGGCCGGCGGCGACGATCAGCATCATGCCGGCCAGAGCCGACCAGGTCACCGGGTCGTCGAACAGCAGCACGCCGAAGAGGAACGAGAAGACGATGCCGAGGTACTGCAGGCTGGCGTTGCTCGAGCGTGCGGCCGATGCGGTAGGCGCGCGTCATCATGCACCTGCGCGGTCGTGGCCAGCAGGCCGATCGCCAGCAGGAGCGCCACGCCGCGAGCGGTGTGCGCGTGCGCACGCCGGTGCAGCGCCATCCACGCCGCGCCCGCCACCAGGCCGCCGAGCGAGAAGTAGAAGACGATGCGCACCTCGGGCTCGCCCGCGCGGCCCAGCGCGGTCACCTGCAGGTAGGCCATCGCCGCAGTCAGCCCCGACAGCAATCCGGCCAGGCCGTGCCACAGCTGCTGCTGCTCGAGCGTCGGCCGCAGCACCAGCGCCACGCCGGCGAAGCCGACGAGCACCGTGGCGACCAGGCGGCCGTCGACCCGCGCGGCGCCGAGCAGCACCGCGCCGCCGAGCAGGAACAGCGCCATCCAGACCGACGACATGTAGTTCAGCGTCATCGCGGTGGCCATCGGCAGGCCGCCGATGGCGTAGAACCACAGCGTCAGCGCGCACACGCCGGTGGCGCTGCGCCAGAAGTGCATGGCCGGCAACGGCGGTGCGCAGGGAGGTGCCGCGCCAGCGCGCCAAGGCGGCGATGATCAGCGCACCGATCAGGCTGCGGTAGAAGACCAGTCTCGCCCGCCTCGTAGTGCGCCGAGGCCCACTTGACGCACACGCCCATCAGCGCGAACAGCAGCGCGGCGCCGAACATCAGCAGCGGTGCCGACAGCGCACGTGCGGCCGACTCGAGGCGGTTCGATCGTCCTGCCGTGAGCGCTATGAGCGGGCGGCATCTCAGTCACGGCGACACGCTGATCTGGCGCGGTACCACTCGTGGAAGTGCTGCATGCCGTCTTCCATCGGGCTCTGGTAGGGGCCGACTTCGTCGTCGCCGCGCTCCATCAGCGCGCTTGCGGCCGGCGTCCATGCGCAGCGCGATCTCGTCGTCTTCGATGCAGGTCTCCAGGTAGGCCGCCTGCTGGGCCTCGACGAACTCGCGCTCGAAGGCGGCGATCTCCTCGGGGTAGAAGAACTCGACCACGTTGAGCGTCTTGCTGCGGCCCTTGCGCGGATGCAGCGTCGAGACGACCAGCACGTGCGGGTACCACTCGACCATCACGTTCGGGTAGTAGGTCAGCCAGATCGCGCCGTGCGCCGGCGGCGGCGCCTTGCGGTAGCGCAGCACGGCGTCGTGCCAGCGCCGGTAGACGGGCGATCCGGCGCTGACCCAGCGCCTCGCTGCCCGAATGCGCGACGCCGACGGTCTGCACCGAGTAGTCGCGCGCCCATTTCCCAGCGCAGGTCGTCGCAGGTGACGAAGTGGCCCAGGCCGGGGTGGAACGGGCCGACGTGGTAGTCCTCGAGGTAGACCTCGATGAAGGTCTTCCAGTTGTAGTCGCACTCGTGCAGGTGATCGCGGTCGAGCACGTAGCCGCTGAAATCGAGATCGGCGCGGGTGCCCAGTGCGGCCAGGTCGGCCGCGACATTGCAGCGCGTTGGCTTCGAACAGCAGGCCGTTCCAGCTCCTGCAGCGGGTAGTTGGCCAGGTTCAGGCAGGGGTCGTCGGTCGAAATGCGGCGCGCCGATCAGGCAGCCCTGCAGGTCGTAGGTCCAGCGGTGGAGCGGGCAGACGATGTTGCCGGCATGGCCGGCACCGGTTCGCGTCGTCCCGCGACCGCGCAGCATCAGCGCCTGGCGGTGGCGGCAGACGTTGGAGACCAGCTCGACGCCTCGCGCACGTGCGCACCAGCGCGCGGCCATCGCCTTCCTGGGCCAGCGCGTGGTAGTCGCCGACCTCGGGCACGGCCAAGGCGTGGCCGACATAGCGTGGGCCGTCGCGGAACAGGGTGTCGCGCTCGCGCTCGTACAGCGCGGGGTCGAAGTAGCTCGCGACCGGCAATTGCGAGGTGCCAAGCCGCAGGGCGTCACGGGTGATGCTCAGGTCGGACATGGTGCGGGTGTCTCGGCAACGAGGGCGCGATTGTATCGACGGCCCCCATGTCGCGGCTCGACGCACCTCAACACGGGCGGCTGCCAGGCGCCGGGCGCGGCGGGCCGCTGACTACAATGACGCCCTGGTTTTCCGCGACCGACATGCCACGCCAATCCGCCCCCGTTGCCTCGCCGCCGCCGCTGCGCTACGAAGAAGCGCTGGCCGAACTCGAGCGCCTGGTGCAGCGCATGGAGGACGGCCAGTTGCCGCTCGACCAGTTGCTCGACAGCTATCGGCGTGGCGCCGAGTTGCTGGAGTCCTGCCGCGCGCGCCTGGCGGCCGTCGAGGAGCAGGTCAAGGTGCTCGAAGACGGCCAGCTCAAGCCCTGGCTGTCGGGGGCCTCCGGCGCATGAGATCCGACGACTTCGACGCCTGGATCCTGGACGGGCAGCGCCGGGTCGAGGCCGCGCTCGAGGCCTGGGTGCCCGTCGACGCGCCGGCGCGGCCTGGGCGCGACGATGCGCTACGGCGTGCTCGACGGCGGCAAGCGGCTGCGCGCGCTGCTGGTGCTGGCCGCTGCCGAGGCCGTGCAGGGTCAAGCCGAGGCCGCGCTGCGCGCGGCGGTGGCGGTCGAATTGATCCACGCTTACTCGCTGATCCACGACGACATGCCATGCATGGACAACGACGTGCTGCGGCGAGGCAAACCGACGGTGCATGTGCAGTTCGGCCAGGGCCAGGCGATGCTGGCCGGCGACGCGATGCAGGCGCTGGCGTTCGAGGTCCTCACGCCCGATGGTCAAGTGGTGCCGACCGCGCTGCAGGCGCGCCTGTGTGCCTTGCTGGCCCGTGCCGCCGGCCACGCCGGCATGGCCGGCGGGCAGGCGATCGACCTGGCCAGCATCGGGCTGGCCCTCGACGAGGCCAGCCTGCACGACATGCACCGGCGCAAGACCGGCGCGCTGCTGCAGGCCAGCGTGCTGATGGGCGCGGCCTGCGGCACCACGGACGCCAGGGCCTGGCGCGCCCTGAGTGATTACGGTGCCGCCATCGGCCTGGCCTTCCAGGTCGTCGACGACATCCTCGACGTGACGCAGGAGTCGACCACGCTGGGCAAGACGGCGGGCAAGGACGTCGATCACAACAAGCCGACCTATGTTTCATTGATGGGCCTCGCCGCCGCCCAGGCCCATGCCCTCGAACTGCGCAACCAGGCCCATGCGGCGCTGGCTGCGAGCGGCATGTCCCACGCCGCGCGGCTGGCGCTGCTGGCCGACAAGGTGGTCGATAGAGACAGCTGACCCATGGATGCCATGACCACCACCTCCCTGCTTGCCGGTATCGACAGTCCGGCCGATCTGCGGCGCCTGTCGCGCGCGGAGCTGAAGGCGCTGGCCGCCGAGTTGCGCGAGTACGTGCTGCAAAGCGTGTCCAAGACCGGCGGCCACCTGTCGAGCAATCTCGGCACCGTCGAGTTGACGATCGCGCTGCACTATGTCTTCGACACGCCCAATGACCGCCTGGTCTGGGACGTCGGCCATCAGACCTACGCCCACAAGATCCTGACCGGCCGCCGCGACCGCATGCACACGTTGCGCCAGCTGAACGGCATCAGCGGCTTTCCGCGCCGCGACGAAAGCCCGTACGACACCTTCGGCACCGCGCACAGCTCGACCTCGATCTCGGCCGCGCTGGGCATGGCGCTGGCGGCCCGGAGCAAGGGCGAGAGCCGCAAGACGGTGGCCATCATCGGCGACGGTGCGATGAGCGCGGGCATGGCCTTCGAGGCGATGAACAATGTCGGTGTCACCCAAGGGGGTGTGTTGGCCGACATGCTGGTGGTGCTGAACGACAACGACATGTCGATCAGCCCGCCGGTCGGGGCGCTGAACAAGTACCTGGCGCGGCTGATGAGCGGCAAGTTCTACGCCGCCGCGCGCGAGGGCGCCAAGACGGTGCTGAAGAACGCGCCGCCCTTGTTCGAGCTGGCCCGACGCTTCGAGGAGCACGCCAAGGGCATGGTCGTGCCGGGCACGATCTTCGAGGAGTTCGGCTTCAACTACGTCGGCCCGATCGACGGCCACGACCTCGACTCGCTGATCCCGACGCTGGAGAACCTGCGCGATCTGCAGGGCGCGCAATTCCTGCATGTGGTGACCAAGAAGGGCTACGGCTACAAGCTGGCCGAGGCCGATCCGGTCAACTACCACGGCCCGGGCAAGTTCGACCCGGCGGTGGGCCTGGTCAAGCCGGCCACCGCACCCAAGCCGACATTCACGCAAGTCTTCGGCCAGTGGCTGTGCGACATGGCCGAGGCCGACCCGAAGCTGGTCGCAATCACGCCGGCGATGCGCGAGGGATCGGGGCTGGTCGAATTCCACAAGCGCTTCCCGCAGCGCTATCACGACGTCGGCATCGCCGAGCAGCATGCGGTGACCTTTGCCGCGGGCCTGGCGTGCGAGGGGCTGAAGCCGGTGCTGGCGATCTACTCGACCTTCCTGCAGCGCGGCTACGACCAGTTGATCCACGACGTCGCGATCCAGAACCTGCCGATCACCTTCGCGCTCGACCGTGCCGGTCTGGTCGGCCAGGACGGTGCGACCCATGCCGGCGCCTACGACATCGCCTACCTGCGCTGCATTCCGAACATGGCCCTGATCGCGCCGGCCGACGAAAACGAATGCCGGATGGCCTTGAGCACCGCCCACCGGCGCGATCAGCCGGTGGCGGTGCGCTACCCGCGCGGCGCCGGCGTCGGTGTCGAAGTGCAACGCACCCTCGACGAGTTGCCGTGGGGCCGCGGTGAGGTGCGCCGGCGCGGCGAACGCATTGCGATCCTGGCCTTCGGCACCCTGCTCTACCCGGCGCTGGCCGCCGCTGAACGGCTCAACGCGACGGTGGCCAACATGCGCTTCATCAAGCCGCTGGACACTGACCTGGTGGCCGAGCTGGCGCGCACGCACGAGGCCATCGTGACGGTCGAGGAGGGCTCGTTGATGGGCGGTGCGGGCAGCGCGGTGATGGAGGCCCTGCACAGTGCCGGGCTGACCACGCCGGTGCTGGCGCTCGGCCTGCCCGACCAGTTCATCGAACACGGCGACCCGGCCAAGCTGCTGGCACTCAACGGGCTGGACGCCGACGGCATCGCCACCGCGATTGCCGCGCGCTTCGGTGCACGGCCGGCGCTGGTGCGTGTCAAGTCCTGAGCCTGCCGGCCCGACAGGCAAAGGGCCCACGGCGGCGCGGGAGTGCAATTGGTGCCATGCTCGTGGCGCCCAGCGAAGTTCGTGACGATGACCCACCCGACCCAGTCCCTGCACATTCCCGACACCCAAAGCGAGCGTGACGAACGCCACCTCGCGATCCAGCGTGTCGGCATCAAGGACCTGCGCTACCCGTTGCAATTGCGCGTGGCCGGCGCCGTGCAGGCGACGGCGGCGCTGTGGGATCTGGACGTGGCGTTGCCCGCCGAGAAGAAGGGCACCCACATGTCGCGCTTCGTGGCCTGCCTGAACGACCTGGCGGCCTTGAATGCGCCGCTGGACGCCGCCCTGCTGCGCGAGCGCCTGGCCGCGATGCTCGAGCGCCTCGGTGCGGCCGACGGTCGCATCGAGGCCCGTTTTTCGTTCTTCCTCAGCAAGCGCGCGCCGGTCTCGGGCGTACACAGCTTGCTTGACTACCAGGGTCGCTGGATAGCCGAGGCACGTGCCGGCACCACCGCGGTCTGGGCCGAGGTGGCGGTGCCCGTCAAGAGTCTGTGTCCTTGCTCGAAGGAGATTTCCGACTACGGTGCGCACAACCAGCGCTCGACGGTGACGATCCGTGCCGAGATCCAGGCGCCCGTCGAGTGGCATGAACTGGTGCGTTTTGCCGAAACCAATGCCTCGAGCGAGGTCTGGGCCCTGCTCAAGCGACCGGACGAGAAATGGATCACTGAGCGGGCCTACGAAAACCCGAAGTTCGTCGAAGACCTGGTGCGCGACGTGGCGCTGGCGCTGAACGCCGACCTGCGCATCGGCCGCTACTGCGTGGAGGTCGAGAACCATGAGTCGATTCACAACCATGCGGCCTACGCGAGGATCGAGCGCGCGTAGCCTGACCAGCCTGCTCCTCGCGGCCGTAGTCGGCTGCGCCGACTACGGCCCCGGCGCGCTGCGCCCGGGCCAGCCCGAAGCGGACATGCTGGCGCACATGGGCCAGCCCACTGGTCGCTACCCGCTGGCGGGCGGCGCAAGCAAGGTCGAATATGCCCGCGGGCCGATGGGACGGCACACCTACATGGTCGAGGTCGACGCGTCCGGACGCGTCAGCCGCTGGGAGCAGGTGCTGACCGAAACCCGCTTCGACGCCCTGGCCATTGGCACGGCACAGGCCGACGTGCGGGCGGAACTCGGCCGCCCGTCGGAGGCGCGTGTCGGCTGGCGCGGGGTCGGCGAGGTCTGGTACTACCGCTTCGAATCGGTGTTCTGCCGCTGGTTCGTGGTCTGGTTCGTCGATGGCCGCGTGCGCGAGGCCAGCTACGACACCGACCCGATGTGCGACGACCGGCGCCAGGAAAGCATGTGATGGTGCTGTACGGCATTACCAACTGCGACACCGTCAAGCGTGCCCGCGCCTGGCTGGCGGAACACAAGGTCGTGCACGAGTTCCACGACTTCAAGAAGGCCGGCGTGCCGGCGGCGCAACTCGATGCGTGGGTCGCGGCCGTCGGTTGGGAGACGCTGCTCAATCGTCGCGGCACGATGTGGCGCCGGCTCGACACGGCAACGCAGCAGGCCGTCGTCGATGCCACCAGCGCCCGTGCGCTGATGCACGCCCAGCCCAGCGTGATCAAGCGGCCGGTGGTCGAGTGGCCCGATGGCCGCATCAGCGTCGGCTTCGACGCCGAGCGCTGGCGCGCCTTACTCGAGCGCCAGTGAGAACGCCGCCTCGGCCACCACCTGGCCGTTGATGCGCACGTCGACGGCGTGGCGGCCGGCACGGTAGCGCCGCGTCGTGACGGCACGCAACGAATGTGTCTTTGTCAGGTTGCGCGTCTCGCCCGGCGCCAATGTCACGGTCCAGCCCTTGAAGATCTTGGCGCTGGTGCCGCCGTTGGCCAGCACATGGTGCACGGCGTAGTCGATCAGCAGCGCCTGCGGGCCTGAGCCGCCCGCATGCAGGTTCAGGCTCAGCTCGAGGCTGTCGCCGACGACGACGCGCCGCGGCGCCAGCCGCAGCCTGGCGCTGCCCTCGAAACGCGTCCCCCTGCCCCACAGCGCCAGCATCTCGACGTGGCCGTGTTTGATCAGCGTGCGGCTGGCATGCTTGAGCAAGGCGCGGCGCTCGCGGCTGGCGCCCGGCAGGTGCTGGCGCACCCATTGCACGACAAGCTGCGGATGGTCCTTGGCGATGTCGTTGAGGTGGTTGGCGACGCTGCGGCGAACGTAGTCGCTGGAATCGTCCTGCAGCGCAGCCAGCAGTGGCAGCGTGGGCGTCGGGTCGGCCACCAGCGCTTGCAGCCGCAGGCCCCATGGCAGGCGCGGGCGGCTGCCTTCGCTGACCAGGCGGCGCACATGCGCGCTCGGGTCACGTGCCCAGCGCTGCAGGGTCGAAAAGACCAGCGCCGGATGGGCGACGATCAAGGGCCGGATCGCAAATTCGGCCGTCAGGCGCTGCGTCAGGGCGTGCAGGGCGGCCAGCGCGCGCTCGGGCTCGGCCAGGCCGCGCCGGGCGACGAATTCGCCCAGCGGCCAGATGATCCAGCCGTGCAGGCCGTCGCTGTCACCGGGCGCCGGCTGGCCGGGTTCCGAGGGCGGTGCCAGCGCGGCCTCGATGACCTTGCAGGCCTGATCGAATGGCGCCGGCAGCGTGGCTTCGAGCGCATCGGCGATCTGCATCGCCCGCGCCTTCAGCTCGAGCGCTTCGAGGCCGCGGTTGGCGTGGCGCACGAATGCGGTCTTGTCGAATGCCGGCCATGTTGCCTGCAACCGTGCGCCGGCCTTGCGCACGAGTGCCGGGTTGAGCAGGTTCTTGAACGGTTCCACGGCGCCCAGCGTAGCGGCTGGCGCGCCGGTGTGCCGTGCTGGTGCGCAACGCAGCGGGATAGACTCGCCGCCGGCCGGGCAACTACGGATCCGGCGGAGCGATCTCATGGATCAAGTCAAACAGGGCACCGACGCCCTGTTCATTCTGCTCGGCGCGATCATGGTCCTGGCCATGCACTCGGGCTTCGCGTTCCTCGAGCTCGGTACCGTGCGCAAAAAGAACCAGGTCAACGCGCTGGTCAAGATCCTGGTCGACTTCTCGGTTTCCACGTTGGCCTACTTCCTCGTCGGCTACACGGTGGCCTACGGCGTGGGCTTCTTCAGCGGCGCCGAGTCGCTGGCGGCGAAGAACGGCTACGAGCTGGTCAAGTTCTTCTTCCTGCTCACCTTCGCCGCGGCCATTCCCGCCATCGTCTCGGGCGGCATCGCCGAGCGGGCGCGATTCGGCCCGCAATTGATCGCCACGGCGGTGCTGGTCGGCCTGGTCTACCCGCTGTTCGAGGGTGCGGTCTGGGGCGGGCGCTACGGGCTGCAGGGCTGGATCAAGGCCCTTGCCGGCGTCGAGTTCCACGACTTTGCCGGCAGCGTCGTGGTCCACGCCGTTGGCGGCTGGATCGGCCTGACCGCCGTGCTGCTGCTCGGCGCGCGGGCGAACCGCTATCGCAAGGACGGCGGCATCAGCGCCCATCCGCCGTCGAGCATTCCGTTCCTGGCCCTGGGTGCCTGGGTGTTGTCGGTCGGCTGGTTCGGCTTCAACGTGATGAGCGCGCAGACCATCGACAAGATCTCCGGCCTGGTGGCCGTGAACTCGCTGATGGCCATGTGCGGCGGTACGCTGGCGGCCACGGTGATGGGTCGCAACGACCCCGGCTTCGTGCACAACGGGCCGCTGGCGGGCCTGGTGGCCGTGTGCGCGGGCTCGGACGTGATGCACCCGCTGGGCGCGCTGGTCACCGGTAGCGTGGCCGGCGTGATCTTCGTCTCGCTGTTCACGCGGGCACAGAACAAGTGGAAGATCGACGACGTCCTCGGCGTCTGGCCGCTGCACGGCCTGTGCGGCGCCTGGGGCGGCATCGCCTGCGGCATATTCGGCGCGCAGGCGTTGGGTGGCATCGGCGGCGTGGGCTTCATTGCGCAGCTTGTCGGTACCGCGGTCGGCGTCGGCTGGGCACTGGCCGGCGGCTTCGTGGTCTATGGCGTGCTGCGCCAGACGATGGGCCTGCGGCTCACGGCGGAAGAGGAATACGAGGGCGCCGACCTGTCGATCCACAAGATCGGCGCGACACCGGAGCGCGAGGTCAATTGGTAACGCTCGGCAATCTGCGCCACGTTAAAGTGACCGCATGTTCACCGGCATCGTTCAAGGCGTTGCCCGCATAGCGCGGGTGAGCGACCGCAGCGGGCTGCGCAGCCTGCGCCTGGCGTTGCCGAGCGGGTTTGCTGCCGGCCTGGTGGTCGGCGCCAGCGTTGCCGTCGATGGTGTCTGCCTGACCGTCACCGCCTTGCATGGCGACGACGCGGCCGAGTTCGACGTGATGCAGCAGACCCTGATGCTGACGACGCTCGGCCACGGCGCCGTCGGCAGCCGCGTCAATGTCGAGCGTGCGGCGCGCGATGGTGCCGAGATCGGCGGGCATACGCTGTCGGGCCATGTCGACTTCGCGGCGCGGGTGACGGAAGTCCGGCGGCCGGAAAACAACCATGTCCTGCGCCTTGCCGTGCCGGCGCCGTGGATGCGCTACGTCTTCGCCAAGGGCTACATCGCGCTCGATGGTGCGAGCCTGACCGTCGCCGAGGCGGATCGCGAACCGGGCGGCGCCGGTGGCTTCGAGGTCTGGCTGATCCCGGAGACGCTGCGCATGACCACGTTCGCCGCCAAGGGCGTCGGCGACCTGCTCAACGTCGAGATCGACCGTGCCACGCAGGTCATGGTCGATACGGTACGTGACGCGGTGGCCGATCAGCTCGGCCCATTGCTGCCGGCGCTGCAGGCGTTTGCCCGCGAGCGCGGCTTGTAGCCTGCCCCGCCTCGTCCCGCCTCAATCCAGTTCGACGGTGCTGCCGGCGCGTGCGGCGGCGGCGATGGCTTCGGTGACACGCAGGTTGGCCAGGCCGTCTCGCGCGCTGACCAGCGGCTCGGCTTCGCCGCGGATGACCGCACCGAAATGCTCGATCTGGTGCGTGAGCGGGTCGTCGCGGACCATGCCGACCACGCCGACCTCGAACGGCCTCCACCACGATCGATCCTCGCGCCGCGGGTAGGTCTTCAGGCGCATGGTCGGCACCGCCAGGCTGCCGTCGGTGCCGGCAATGACGTAGCAGTCTTCGTCGTCATAGCTCGGGTAGGCCTTGTTCTCCTGCGAGGTCTGCTCCCAGCTGCGGGCACAGGCGGCGGTGTCGCTGAGCATGAAGCTGCCAAGCGCGCCGTTG
The DNA here is from genome assembly GCA_963779435.1 of uncultured beta proteobacterium. Lineage (GTDB taxonomy): Bacteria > Pseudomonadota > Gammaproteobacteria > Burkholderiales > Burkholderiaceae_C > CADEEN01. Next base: position 77,185 of record CAVZYL010000018.1, read on the forward strand.
GCGAAGCGCAGGTTGATGCTCACCGTGTCCTCGACGGCGAAACCGCGCGTCGCGTGCGAGCTGAAGGCCTGCACGGCGACGATCTCACCGCACAGCATGCGCAGGTTGTGCACTTCGTGGATCATGTTCAGCAGGATCGGCCCGCCGCCCGGCTCGCGCCGCCACGGCGCGTCGGCGTAGTAGTGGTCGGGCTTGAAGAACATCGCGCTGCCCGTCACCGCGACCAGTCGGCCGAGCACCCCCGAAGCGACCACTGCGCGCGCCTTGGCCATGATCGGGCTGTGCGCGCGGTGGTGGCCGATCAGGATTCTGACGCCGGCCTGCTCGGCGGCATTAACCACGCGCTGGGCCTCGGCGACCGTCGGCGCGATCGGCTTTTCGAGCAGTATCGGCATGCCGGCCGCGATGCACTCGAGCGCGTGCGGCAGGTGCAACTGGTTCGGCGTGGCCAGGACCACGCCGTCCGGGCGATCCCTGCTACGCAACAGCTCGGCCAGCGAGAGATACAGCGGCACCCCGGCGGCCTCGGCATGGGCCTGCGCAGCGGGCGAAGGGTCGACGATGGCCGTCAGCTCACAGCGCTCGTTCGCGCGCGCCACGCCGATGTGCGCCAGGCCGATGTAGCCGGCGCCTGCGACGGCGATGCGGGTCTTGCTCACCCCCGGCTCACTGCAACGGGATCGTCATCTTCTCGATCACGGCGTGCGTATCCGGCCGCACGCCGCGCCACCAGAGAAAGCCCTCGGCCGCCTGCTCGACCAGCATGCCGACGCCGTCGGCCAGGCGTTTCACGCCGGCGTCGCGCGCCAGGCGCAGGAAGGGCGTCAGGCCCTTGCCGTAGGCCAGTTCGTAGGCCAGGCCATCGGGCGAGAACACGCCTGGCGGTACCGGCGGCAGTTCAGCGCGCAGGCTGGCCGAGGTCGCGTTGACGACGATGTCGAAGCGAGCGCCGCCGATGTCGGCGTAACTTCCGCCTCGCACCGTGCCGTGCGCGCCGAGTTGCGCCGCGAGCTGCTCGGCCTTGTCGGCATGGCGATTGGCCAGCACCAGCTCGGCCGGGTGTTCGGCCAGGAAGGGCAGCAGCGCGCCGCGTACCGCACCGCCGGCGCCGAGCATCAGCACGCGCTTGCCTTTGATCGGCATGCGCTGGTTGCGCACGATGTCGTTGACCAGGCCGATGCCGTCGAAATTCTCGGCCAGGATGCGGCCGTCGGGTTCGAATTTCAGCGCGTTGGCCGCCCCGGCCAGTCGCGCACGCTCGCTGCATTCGTTGGCCAGCTCGAAGGCCTGCAGCTTGAACGGCGCGGTGACGTTCATGCCGCGCCCGCCGCTGTCGCGGAAGGCGCGCACGGCGGCGGCAAAGCCATTCAGCGGCCCTTCGATGGTGCCGTAGGTCAGGTCCTGCCCGGTGGCCTGGGCGAAGCTGCCGTGGATCAGCGGCGACTTGGACTGGCTGATCGGGTTGCCGATGACGGCATAGCGGTCGGTCATTTCAGATTTCCTTGGTGGCGGGTTCGATGTAGAGCACGCCGTCGGTCCGAAGCGAAGCGAGTTCGCGGCTTGAAGGTCCGGGCGCAATGGGGCAAAGCGTCCATTGTGCGTCCCTGGCGCGTCAGGGCTTGCGCGCCGGTGCGCGGGCAATCGCACTGCGCAGCTCGCCCAGCTTGGCCTTCAGCCGGCGTGCGTTCTCCGGGCCCATGCGCAACAGCATCTTCGAGCCCGCGGGCAGGGCCTCCAGAGCGGGATCCGCGAACTCGTAGCGGACCCAGGGCCGGTCCGACGAGATCGGACCTTTCACTTCCGTCAGTTGCACGGCGAGCGGTCCGACAGGTTCGGGCGTTGCCAGCAATTGATCGATCACCGCGACCAACCGGTCATTGAAGTAGCCCTTGGGGTAACCGAGCTCCTGGTAGGCCTGCTGGAACAACGGATACAGGCTGACGTACAACGCCACCGCACGCGGTGTGTCGACCGTCTCGACGAGGTTGACGAACGGCACGTAACGTGCCGGGTTGGCCGCCGCGATGACGTCCACATCGTCGACCCGACGCACGGAGAACCTGCCTGCCGTCGGCATCACCGGCCACAAGCGTGGCGCGGCGTGGGCGCGGCCCAGGTTGTCGACGGTTGCGACGACGCGGCGCACGAAGGCGTCGGTCTGCAGCATCGCGCTCACCGATCTGGCGCCGAGCAGCCCGGTCAGGCCACGGCTAAGAACGGCGTCGGACTGGTCCAGCGACGGCAAGGCCGGTGCCGACGCCGCTGCCGACGCAATGCTCGCTATCGGGTGCTGGATGACCGGTTCGGGTGGCACGGGGTCGCTCGCTGCGTCCGCCACGGCAACGGGCACTGAAGGTCCTGTCGGGGCGCCGGGCAGGCGGCCTTGCCACCACAGGTATGCGCCGCCCGCGAGCGCGAGCAGCAATGCGTAGACGCCGACGACGACGGCGCTTCTGCGGCCGTCACTGCGCGGAGGCTGGTACGGTCGAATGTCATCAGTCTGTTGTGGTGTCGGGTCCATGCGGTGTGCGCCTTGTAAACCGGTTGCGGGGTGCGACCCGATGGCCGCGTGAAGGTCGATCGATTCCGTCGACCGTGAGAATCATTCCAGCCGATGGTGCGCCACTGCGGCGGCGTCCCAGGTCAGGCCGATGCCCGGGCGGTCGGTCGGCACGGTACGGCCGTTCTCGACGCGCAGCGGCTCGTTCAGCAGCACGTCCGCCCAATCGACGTACTCGAGCCAGTGGCAGGTCGCTGAAGCGGCCAACACCTGCACGCTGGCCTCGGGCATCAGGTGCGAACTGATCGGGACGCCACGCGCGGCGGCCAGGTCGGCCGCCTGCATCCAGCCACTGACGCCGCCGATGCGCGCCAGGTCGGGCATCACCAGGTCGCAGGCCCGGGTGTCGAGCGCCGCCAACATGGCCTGCGGGCCGTTGAAGTTCTCGCCGATCTGCAGCGGCAGGTCGAGCGCGCGCGCGATCTCGGCGTTGCCGCCGTAGTCGTCGTGGCGGATCGGCTCTTCCAGCCACGCCACGCCCTCGGACTGCAGGGCATGCCCGCGTTCGAGCGCGTCAGTCAGGTTCAGCGCCTGGTTGTAGTCGACCATCAGCTGCACGCGGTCGGGCAAGCGCTGGCGCACCGCGCGCGTCATGGCCAGGTCGTCGGCCAGGCTGGCATGGCCCAGGCGCAGCTTGACGGCCTGGAATCCGCCATCGAGCAGGCGCTCGGCCTCGTCGGCGGCTGCGGCCGGACTCATGAGCCCGAGCCCGCACGAGTTGTAGGCCGCCAGCGGCCGTGGCACGCCGCCGAGCAGGGTGGCCAGCGGCACGCCAGCGGCGACGGCCAGCGCGTCCCACAAGGCCATGTCCAGCGCCGAGAGCGCCATGCGCACGATGCCGGTGACGCCGGTCAACGCGAAGCGCCGCTCGAGCTTGGTCGCCATCGCCAACGGCGCCACGGCTTCACCGACGACCAGCTCGGCCGCGTCGCGCAGCACGATCGCCATCGCGCGCGCGCTGCTGCGGCGGTAGCCGAAGGCATACGCGCGACCGGTGATCCCTTGCTCGGTCTGCACGTCGACCAGCAGCAGGGGTGCCGCTCGCAGCGCGCCCGCGCTGGTGCCCAGCACCCGCCGCAATGGCACCTCGACCGCGGTGCAGTGCACCGCGCGCAACTGCAATGCGGGCGGCGGCGCGCTCGACGTGTTCACTGGACCACCCTGCGCGCGGTGCGCTCCGGGATGAGCGCTTTGGAGCGGCCATGCGCGCTCATGCCGGGCGGCCTTCGGCGTGCAACGCCAGGATGTCGGCGATCGCGCGATTCAGCGGCGTCGGCACTTTGCCGGCCCGGCCCAGTTCAACGACCGCACCGGCCAGCCAGCGCAGTTCCAGCCGGTGGCCGCGTTCGAGGTCGTGATGCATCGACGAAGTCATGTCCGGCGCAACCTCGTCGGCCAGCTTCAGCCGTTGCTCGGCGTAGTCCTCGGCCAGGTTCACGCCATGTGCACGGCCGACGGCCACGACTTCGCGCATCACGTCGAGCAGAAAGGCGCGTGTCTGCGGATGGCCGCGGATGGCGCCGATCGGCTTCCTGATCGTCGTGGTGGTGCCCGACAACGCGGCAAGAAAGACGAATTTCTGCCAGATCTCGCGCTCGATATCCGCCGACAACTCGGCATTGATGCCGCCGGCCAGGCAGGCCTGCAGGAACGCTTGGCCGCGCGTCGAGCGCGAGCCGTCGAACTCGCCGAACAGCAGCCGTTGCATCGGGCCGGTCTGGCGGATCACACCCGGACTGTCGATGGTCGCGGCCACGTAGCCCACACCGCCCATTACCGGCCCGGCGCCGTAGGCGGCGCGCAGGGCCTGGTCCTTCAGTACGCCGTTCTGGAACGAGACGATCGCGGATTGCGCACCGACCAATGGCCGGATTTGTTCAAGCGCGGCTTCCGTATCCCACAGCTTGACACACAGCATCAGCAGATCGACCGGGCCGACGCTGCGCGCGTCGTCGGTGGCGTTGACCCGCGCGACATGCAGCGGCTGCGGTCCGACGATGTGCAGGCCGTCGTCGCGCAGGGCTTGCAAGTGCCGGCCGCGGGCGATGAAATGGACCTCGGCCCCGCCCAGCGCCAGGCGGGCCCCGAAGTAGCCCCCCAATCCGCCGGCGCCCACGACCGCAATGCGCATGCTCGGCTCCCAATGCCTGTATCAGGACCTCGGCTTGCATCGTATGCCAATGCGTTGCAGTCCGCAGCCGCCTTGGGCCTTCAACAAGGAGCCGCAGCCCTAATGCGGCACCCTGCGTCGCTCACGTGCGTTGCCGGGGCCACGATTCAAGTGCAGAACGCTCCAGCCTTTCCAGCGCGCGGTCGACTCGAGCCTGGCGTCCGGATCGACCACGACCGGGCGGCGCACGACGCTGAGCAGTGCCAGGTCGTTGATCGAATCGCTGTAGAAGCTGGACTCGGACAAGGTGTGCTCCGGCAGCCCGATTTCGGTGAGCCATTGGCGCAGCCGATCGACCTTGCCGCTGCGGATGTTCAGCACACCCGAAGTCTTGCCCGTGAAACGTCCGTCGACTTGCTCGAGTTCGGTGCAGATGTAGTGGTCGACACGCAGGTCGGCCGCCGTCAACTCGCTGATCACGCGGCTGGTGGCGGTGGTCAGCACCAAAGTGTCGCCAGCGTCGCGATGGCGCTGCAGCAATGCCCGCGCGTCGTCGGGAATCCGCGGCTGGATCCACTCTCTTAGGAAGCGTTCACGCAAGGGCTGCAGCGCCGACGGCGTGCGACCCGTCATCGTGCTGGCATAGAAGTTGTAATAGTCCTTGGGGATGACCGTGCCGGCGGCGTAATTCAGCGCCATGTCGATGCTGCGCTGCCTGAACGCGGCGTCGATCAGACCCAACTCGAACAGGAAGTCGCACCAGAGCACATCGCTGTCCCCGCTGAGCAGCGTGTGGTCGAGGTCAAACAGCGCAAGTTGCATGAGGCTCGGTGCGGGCTTGTTCGATGCGCGGCGAGGCGTCCCTCATGCGGCCAGCAATTGCCGCAGCACGAACGGCAGGATGCCTCCATGCTTGTAGTAATCAACCTCGATCGCGGTGTCGATGCGCAAGGTCACGCTGACTTCGCGCTTCGCGCCATCGCGGCCGGTGATTACCAGCGTGGCATCGGTCTGCGGCTTGATGTCCTTGCCGAGCACGACGTCGATGATCTCGTCGCCTTTGAGGCCCAGCGTCTGCCATGAGTCGCTGCCCTTGAACTGCAGTGGCAGCACGCCCATGCCGATCAGGTTGCTGCGGTGGATGCGCTCGAAGCTGCGCGCCACGACGGCCTTGATGCCAAGCAGTTGCGTGCCCTTGGCGGCCCAGTCGCGCGAGGAGCCGGTACCGTATTCCTCGCCGGCGAAGACGACGGTCGGCGTGCCCGCGGCGATGTACTTCATGGCCGCGTCGTAGATGAACATCTTGTCGCCGCCGGGCTGGTACAGAGTGACGCCACCTTCCTCGCGCGAACCGTCGGCACCGGCCGGGATCATCAGGTTCTTGATGCGCACGTTGGCGAAGGTGCCGCGCATCATCACCTCGTGGTTGCCGCGGCGTGCGCCGTAGCTGTTGAAGTCGGCCTTCAGCACACCGTTGGCCTTCAGGTAGCTGCCGGCCGGTGAAGCTTCCTTGATCGAACCGGCGGGTGAGATGTGGTCGGTGGTGATCGAGTCGCCGAACATCGCCATCACGCGCGCACCTTGCACGCCCGAGGTCAGCGCCTTGGGCTGCATCGTGAAGCCATCGAAGAAGGGCGGCCGGCGATGTAGGTGCTCTTGGGCCAGTCGTAGACCTGGCCCGTCGGCGCCCTTGATCGGCGTTCCACAGCTCGCCCGGCTTCGTTCGTCACGTTGCCGTAGTTCTCGCGGAAGGCCTTCGGGTCCATCGCGTACTTCAGCAGCTGCGTAGATCTCGTCGCTGGTCGGCCAGATGTCGCCCAGGTAGATGTCCTTGCCGCCCTTGCCCTTGCCGACCGGCTCGGTCATCAGGTCGCGCGTCACGGTGCCGGCGATCGCATAGGCCACCACCAGCGGCGGGCTGGCCAGGAAGTTGGCCTTCAGGTTCGGGTGGATGCGCGCCTCGAAGTTGCGATTGCCAGACAGCACCGCGGCGCAGACCAGGTCGTTGTCGGTGATGGCCTCGTTGAACTCGGGCGTCAGGTCGCCGGCGTTGCCGATGCAGGTGGTGCAGCCGTAGGCCGCGACATTGAAGCCGAGTTGTTCGAGGTAGGGCAGCAGGCCGGCCTTTTGCAGGTACTCGGTGACGATGCGCGAGCCCGGAGCCAGCGAGGTCTTGATGTGCGGCGCGACGCTCAGTCCGGCCTGCACGGCCTTCTTGGCCAGCAGGCCGGCGGCCAGCAGCACGCTCGGGTTGCTGGTGTTGGTGCAACTGGTGATGGCGGCGATCAGCACGTCGCCGTTGCTTCACGCGCAAGCCGTCCTTGACGCGGGAAACTCTGCGCCAGCTTGGCGGCGGGTCTGGTTGAAACCGTTGTCGGCGATCGGCGCGCTGAACAGCGCGGTGAACTTCTTGGCCAGGTGGGTGATCTCGATGCGGTCCTGCGGGCGCTTCGGACCGGCCAGGCTGGGCGCGACCGTGGCCGAGGTCGAGCTTGACGACCTGGCTGTAGTCGATATCGCCGGCCTTGGGTACGCCGAACATCTGTTGCGCCTTGAAGTAGGCCTCGAAGGCCTCGATCTCGACCGCCGTGCGGCCGGTGCCCTTGAAGTACTCGATGGTGCGCTCGTCGACCGGGAAGAAGCCCATCGTCGCGCCGTATTCGGGCGCCATGTTGGCGATCGTCGCGCGGTCGGGCAGGGCCAGCGTGCGCGTGCCTTCGCCGAAGAACTCGACGAACTTGCCGACCACCTTGTGCTTGCGCAGGATCTCGGTCACGGTCAGCACCAGGTCGGTGGCCGTGACGCCTTCGCGCAAGCGGCCGGTGAGCTCGATGCCGACCACGTCGGGCGTCAGGAAGTACACCGGCTGGCCGAGCATGCCGGCCTCGGCCTCGATGCCGCCGACGCCCCAGCCGACCACGCCGATGCCGTTGATCATCGTGGTGTGGCTGTCGGTGCCGACCAGCGAATCGGGGTAGTACACGCCGTCCTTGCGTCTTGTGCACGCCGCGCGCCAGGTACTCGAGGTTGACCTGGTGCACGATGCCGAAACCGGGTGGCACGACGCCGAAGGTGTCGAAGGCCTGCATGCCCCACTTCATGAACTCGTAGCGCTCCTGGTTGCGCTGGAACTCGAGCTTCATGTTCAGGTCCAGCGCATCCTTGGTGCCGTAGTGGTCGATCATCACCGAGTGGTCGACCACCAGGTCGACCGGCACCAGCGGCTCGATCGACTTCGGGTCCTTGCCCAGCGACTGCGGCCACGTTGCGCATCGCGGCCAGGTCGGCCAGCAGCGGCACGCCGGTGAAGTCCTGCAGCACCACGCGGGCGACGACGAACGGAATCTCGTCGACTGCGCTGGGCCTTGGGCTTCCAGTTGGCGAGCTTGCTTCACATGCTCGGCCGTCACCTTCTGGCCGTCGCAATTGCGCAGCACCGATTCGAGCACGATGCGCATCGAGATCGGCATCCGGTTCACGTTGGGGAAAGTCTTGGCCAGTTCGGGCAGCGAGAAATACGAACCGTTCTTGCCGAGGTTCTTGCGGGTCGAGGCGAAGGCGTGGGTCATGGTGGGTGATCGTGGGGTGGGTGTTGAAGTGTGGTTCAGCCGGCTTTCGGGACGATGACTTTGAGTCCCTTGAAATAATCGCGGAAGAAGCCCGCGTCGCGGGTGATCAGGGCGCTGCACTGGAGCAGGGCGTGAGCGCCGATGAGGAAGTCTGGCGTGGTCCGCGGCGAGCGCAGGGTGCGGCCAGCGCTGCGGATGCGCTCGTGATAGCGGCGCTGCATCTCGCCGGCCCGCGCGGCGGAACGCAGCTCGAGCGGCGAGTAGCTGATGCCGACTTCCTCCAGCGTATCGAGCAGTTGCGAGCCTTGGCCGAGACCGGCCACGACCTCGCTCACGACCACCGAGCAGGCCACCACGGGACCTCGCGTCAGCGCCGTGCGCAAGCAGGTCTCGGCAGCGTCGGCCATCGCATCGTCGCCCAGCAGGTCGACGATGATCGAGGTGTCCACTGCGATCACGGGTGCTGTCCGCTCAGAGGTCCGCCGGATCGCCTGGAGCGCGGCCGCGCAGCTCGCGCATGATGTCGTCGGTCGTCACGCCGGGCGGCAGCTTGAAGCGCCCGCGTACGCGGGACAGTGCATCCGTAACATCCTTGCGGATCACGATGCATCCGTCCTCGACCTCGATCTTCAGCTTGGTACCCTTGGTCAGGCCGAGGGCGTCGCGTGCTGCCTTGGGCAGGGTGATCTGGCCGCGCTCGGCCACCGTGGCTTCCATCGCATGCTCCCAGAAGTATGCCTCAATTTTACATACTTTTTTCGGCCTACACCAGTGGCAGGTAGCGCACCGACAGCACGCCGGTGATGGTCGCAAGTCTGGCCAGCACGGCCCCCGAGACCGGGCTTTCGACGTCGACCAGGGTGTAGGCCATCTCGCCACGGCTCTTGTTCACCATGTTGTGGATGTTCAGGCCGGCCTGGGCCATGGTGGTCGAGATCTGGCCGAGCATGTTGGGCACGTTGGCGTTGGCGATCGCGACGCGGAAATTCGATTCGCGCGCCATGTTCACGGCCGGGAAGTTGACGGCATTGGCGATGTTGCCGTGGTCGAGGAAGTCACGCAGCTGCATCGCCACCATCACGGCGCAGTTGTCTTCGGCCTCGCGCGTCGATGCGCCCAGGTGCGGCAGCGCCAGCACGCGTTCGTGGCCGTGCAGGGCCGCGCTGGGGAAGTCGCAGACGTACATGCCCAGGTGCTTCTTGTCCAGGCTGGCGAGCACGGCGGCGTTGTCGACCACGCCGTCGCGCGAAAAGTTCAACAGCACGGCGCCGGCCTTCGTCAGGCCCAGGTTGTCGGCATTGACCAGGTGCTTCGTCGCAGCCACCAGCGGCACGTGCAGGGTGACGAAATTGGCGTGCTTCAGGACCTCGGCCACGCTGGTCGCGCGTTTGACCTGCGAGGGCAGGCTCCAGGCCGCGTCGACGGTGATGTCGGGGTCGTAGCCAAGCACGTTCAGCCCCAGCTTGATGGCCGCGTCGGCGACCAGGCAGCCGATCTTGCCCAGCCCGACGATGCCCAGGGTATGGCCGCTCAATTCGAAGCCGGCGAACTGCTTCTTGCCCTCTTCGACGTGCTGCTCGAGGTGGCTGTCCTGTGGGTCGAGTGCGGCGACGTAGCGCAGCGCGCCGGGCAGGTTGCGCGCGGCCATCAGCATGCCGGCCAACACCAGCTCCTTGACCGCGTTGGCGTTGGCGCCGGGGGCATTGAATACCGGCACCCCGCGCGCACTCATCGCCGCCACCGGGATGTTGTTGGTGCCGGCTCCGGCGCGCGCGATGGCGCGCACGCTGGGTGGGATGGCCATGCTGTGCATGTCGGCCGATCGCACCAGCACGGCGTCGGGCGATTTCACGTCCTTGGCCGCGTGGTAACGCTCCGCCGGAAGCTGTTTCAGGCCGCTGGCCGAGATCGAATTCAAGACCAGGACGTTGAACCGCTCAGCCATGCGCGGCCTCGAACTCTTTCATGTACGTCACCAGGGCGCGTACGCCGTCGATCGGCATTGCGTTGTAGATCGACGCACGCATGCCGCCGACCGAGCGGTGGCCCTTCAACTGCAGCAGGCCGCAGGCGTCAGCGCCCTTCAGGAACGCCGCGTCGAGCGCGTCGTCGCGCAGCTTGAACGGCACGTTCATCAGTGAGCGGCAATCGCGTTGCACCGGGTTGTCGTAGAACCGGCTGGCATCGAGGTACTCGTACAGCAGCGCGGCCTTGGCGCGGTTGCGCTCGGCCATCGCCTTCAGCCCGCCCTCGGCCTTGAGCCACTTGAATACCAGCCCGGCGATGTAGATCGCGTAGGTCGGCGGGGTGTTGTACATCGAGTCGTTGTCGGCGACGGTCTTGTAGTCGAAGGCCGACGGCGTCACGGGCAGGGCCTGGCCGAGCAGGTCCTCGCGCACGATCACGATGGTCAGCCCGGCCGGGCCGATGTTCTTTTGCGCGCCGGCGTAGATCAGGCCGTAACGGGCGACATCGATCGGGCGCGACAGGATGTCGCTCGACATGTCGGCCACCAGCGGCACGCTGCCGACTTCGGGCGTGAAGTGGTATTCGACGCCGCCGATCGTCTCGTTGCTGCAGATATGCACGTAGGCGGCGTTCGGGTCGAGCTTCCAGTCGCTGCGCGCGGGCACCCGGTCGTAACCGGTGGCCTCGGCGCTGGCGGCGACGTTGACCTTGGCATAGCGCTTGGCCTCCTTGATCGTCTTCTTCGACCACTCCCCGGTGTCGATGTAGTCGATGCTGGCTTTGCCGCGCAGCAGGTTCATCGGCACGATCGCGTTCTCGCCGATGGCGCCGCCCTGCATGAACAGCAGCTTGTAGTTCGGCGGCACGGCCAGCAGTTCGCGCAGGTCGGCCTCGGCGGTGGCGTGGATGGCGATGAACTCCTTGCCGCGGTGGCTCATTTCCATCACCGACATGCCCGAGCCATGCCAGTCGAGCATTTCGTCGGCCGCCTGGCGCAGCACGGTTTCGGGCAGCACGGCCGGGCCGGCACTGAAATTGAAGACGCGGGACATTGGCAACAGCTCCAGAGGGAAGAGGGGACCGAACTCGATTATCGTTGGCGCATGGCGCCGTTCAGCTTTTACTGGCACGACTACGAAACCTTCGGCGTCGTGCCGCGGCGCGACCGGCCGGCGCAGTTCGCCGGCGTGCGCACCGACGCCGAGCTGAACGAGATCGACGCGCCGCTGATGCTGTACTGCCAGCCCGGCGCCCGACTACCTGCCCGAGCCCGAGGCCTGCCTGCTCACCGGCATCACGCCGCAGGTGTGCCTGGCAGCGCGGCGTGCCCGAGCACGACTTCGCCGATGCCATCGAGGCCCAGCTCGCGCGCCCGGGCACCGTGGGCGTGCGGCTACAACACGATCCGCTTCGACGACGAGGTGACGCGGCACTTGTTCTGGCGCAACCTGATCGACCCCTATGCGCGCGAGTGGCAGAACGAATGCGGGCGCTGGGACCTGCTCGACGTGGTGCGCTGCGCCTGGGCGCTGCGCCCCGATGGCATCGAGTGGCCGACGCACGACGACGGCAAACCGTCGTTCAAGCTCGAGCATCTCACCGCCGCCAACGGCCTGGCGCACGACGCGGCGCACGACGCGCTGTCGGACGTGCGCGCGACGATCGCGCTGGCGCGGCTGGTCAAGTCGCAGCCAGCCCAGGCTGTGGGACGTACTGCCTGAAGTTGCACCGCAAGCAGGCCGTGATCGACGAGATGGGCGTCGGCCGGCCGTTCGTGCACCTGTCGGGGCAGCTACCCGGTCGAGCGCGGCTGCATGGCCGTGGTCTGGCCGCTGGCGCCGCACCCGCGTAACAAGAACGAGGTCATCGTCTGGGACCTGGCGCGCGACCCGCGCGAGCTGTTCGCGCTCGACGCCAAGGCGATCCGCGAACGGCTGTTCAGTCCTGCGGACGCGCTGCCGGCGGGGCAGACCCGATTGCCGATCAAGACCATCCACCTGAACAAGTCGCCGATCGTGATCGGCAACCTGAAGACGCTCGGTGCGGCGACCACACGCTGGGGCATCGACCTCGACCAATCGCTGCGCCACGCCGAGGTCGCGATGCACCAGGCCAATTCGATGGCCGGCATCTGGCCCGAGGTCTACGAACGCCCGGCGCCGAGCGAGCCGATCGACGTCGACGAGGATTTGTACGGTGGTTTTCTCGACAATGAAGACCGCCGCGCCCTGCAGCGCCTGCGCGCGTTGCCGCCGCAGCGCCTGGCCGAGCGCCACCCGGCCTTTGCGGACCCGCGGCTCGACGAACTGCTGCTGCGTTTTCGCGCCCGCAACCACCCCGAGTCGCTCGACGCTGCCGATCGGCAGCGCTGGCGCGACCATTGCCGGCAGCGTTGGCAGCAGGCGCCGGCCTGGTTCGAGCGCATCGCCGCGTTGGACGCGACGACCGACGAACGCGGTCGCGCCGTGCTCGCCGAATTGCGGCGCTGGGGCGAGGCGGCAGCAGCCGCTGCGGGCAGCGCATGAAGTTGTTGGTGATCGGCGGCTCGTTGTTCGTTGGCCGCCATCTGGTCGAGGCCGCCGTCGCGCGCGGCGACCAGGTCACGGTCTTCAATCGGGGCCAGACAAGTGCGTCGTGGCCGCCGGGCGTGCAGTTGCGCCACGGTGACCGCAAGACCGATCTGTCGGCGCTGGCCACGGGTACCTGGGATGCGGTGGTCGACACCTGCGGCTATCTTCCGCTCGACGTGGCGCGCATGGCCGATGCCCTGCATGGGCGCGTCGGCCGCTATGCGTTCGTCTCGAGTATTTCGGTGTATGCGGATTTCTCGCGGCCGAACGACGAACAGGGCGCGCTCGCCCGCATCGACGACGCCGACACCGAAGTCGTCGACGGCCGCACCTACGGCCCGCTGAAGGCCTTGTGCGAAGCCGCCGTCACGGCGCGTCTCGGCGACGTGCGGACCTTGCTGATCCGCCCCGGCCTGATCGTCGGCCCGCACGACCCGACGCAACGCTTCACCTACTGGCCCGCCCGCGTGGCCCGGGCCGCCGACGGCGAACCGACGCTGGTGCCGGGCGAGGCCGTGGATCCGGTGCAGTTCATCGACGTGCGCGACGTGGCCGCCTTCATCCTGCGGGCGCTCGACGCCGGGCGCAACGGTCCGTTCAACGTCACCTCGGCACCCGGGGCGCTGACGATGGGCGCCGTGCTGGATGCCTGTGTAAAGGTTGCCGGCACGCGACCGCATTGGCGCTGGGCGAGCCCAGAACAGATAGAACACTGCGCTTTGCAGCCTTGGACCGAGTTGCCACTGTGGCTGCCGTCGGTCGGTGAACACGCGGCGTTTGCGCTGGCCGACACGCGCACGGCGCAGGCCGCCGGGCTTACGACGCGCCCACTGGCGCAAACCGTGGCCGACACCCTGGCCTGGTACCGCAGCCTGCCGGACGCGCAGCAGGTATTCAGCAAAGCCGGCCTGAGCCCCGAGCGCGAAACACAGGCGCTGGAGCGCCTTGGCCTCTAGGCGACCGGCTGCGCCGTCGCCGCAACGCGGTACAACACATGCCGTCGCAGTGGATGACCGGCTTCGATGCGCGGGTGGTCGAAGTCGCCCGCCATGTCGCGCACCATGCCCAGCCGTTGCATGACACGCAGCGAGGCCTGGTTGCCTGGCACCGCGATGGCGACCACTTCGCGCAAACCGAGCCGGGTGAAGGCAAACTCGAGCGCCGCCTGCGCGGCCTCGCTGGCATAGCCGCTGCCCCAGGCGGCACGCGGCAGGCGCCAGCCGATCTCGACGGCCGGCACGAAGGGCGCGTCGTAATGCGGCACGTTCAGGCCGACGAAACCGGCAAACGGCATCACGCCCGGCAAATCCAGCGCCCACATGCCCCAGCCGCGTTGGGCGATCGCGTCGCGACAGCGACCGGCCTCGGCCGCAGCCGCCTCCGCCGTGAGCAGGCTGGGAAAGTGGCGGCGCACCTCGGGGTCGGCATTCATCGCCACCCACGGTTCGAGGTCGACGGGTTGCCACTGGCGCAGCACGCAGCGCCTGGTGTGCAACTCGAGGGGCGCCGGGAAGGTCGGCAGAACCAGCACCGCGCGGCCCTCAGCTGCCGTGGGCGAAGAAGGTCGCGCGCACCTCGGCCGGCAACTGCGGCCCGCCGGTGTAGGACGTGCGGTGCGCGCGTTCCAGCAGCTGCCAGAAGTAGCGATAGCTGGCGCGGTCGTGCAGCGTGTCGTGGTGCTTGATCGGCGCCCAGTCGGCAGCCTGCGCCGCAATGATGATCTCGATCGCCAGGTCGACCTCGGCCACCGTAGGAGTGAAGGCGTCGACGATGGAGCGGATTTGCGCGGGATGGATGCTCCACATGCGGGTGTATCCGAACTGCCGGCAGGCCTTGCCGGCCGCCTCCATCAGGGCCGCGGCGTGCTTGAATTCGGTGACCACGCAATGCGATGGCGTCTTGTTGTGGGCATGACACGCGGCCGATATCTCGAGCTTGGCGCGCACCACGAGCGGGTGCTCGAACTGGCCCTTGACACCCATCGCCGACGCGCCAATCGCGCCACGGTGCGCGGCGACGAAATCCATCAGGCCGAAGGACAGCGATTCGATGCGCGGGTGGGCCGCCATGGCCTGGACCTCGTGCAGTGCGCCGTGGGTCTCGATCAGTGCATGCAGCGGGACGGCAGCGCCACCCATCCCGTCGATCGCCTGGGCCGCACGCGCGACGTCGGCCACGCCACGCGGCTTGGGCAGCATCAGGTAGGCCGGCGCTCGCGCGGCTTGCAGGACGATCTGCGCCACATCGTCAAATCGTGGGTGGTCGAGAGGCGGTACGCGCACACCGACGCGGCCGAAACGGTTGCCTGAGCTGCCCAGCAGCGCGGCGATCAGCAGCGCATGCTCGACTTCGCCGCCGACGGGCGCGCCGTCCTCGGCGTCGAGCGTGACGTCGAACACCGGGCCCAGCTCGGCTTGCAGCTCGAGGCTCTTGCGCATCCGGGCTTCGACGCCGCAGTAGTGGTCGCAGACCGGCAGTGCCGCCGCCGGCGTTTCACTGGCGTCGAACAGCGCGACCCGTGGGTGGACCTTGGTCACCTCAGTCATCCATGCCGCCGAGGCGACACCCGTGACGCATGAAACACGCGCGGCCAAGCAGCCGCCGCGGATCCGGCTTTACCGGTCCGCTTGCGGCGCCCCCTTGAGGGGAGGCGCCGCAGGCGCTTCGGGGGTGGTTCATTTCAATACCGCCGGGCCGGTCCCAAGGGACTCGGCGCCGCCTCGGGGGGGCAGCGAACGCAGCGAGCTTGGCTGGCTCATGTCACAGCAGGTGCTTGACGCCATCCTGTTCCTCGCGCAACTCGGCCAGCGTCTTGTCGATGCACGAGCGCGAGAATTCGTCGATCGGCAGGCCCTCGACGAGCTTGTACTCGCCGCCGGCGCAGGTCACCGGGAAACCGAACATCACGTCCTTCGGGATGTCGTACTCGCCGTTGCTGGGCACGCCCATCGTCACCCACTTGCCGTTCGTGCCCAGGGCCCAGTCGTGCATGTGGTCGATGGCCGCGTTGGCGGCCGAGGCGGCGGACGACAGTCCGCGCGCGGCGATAATCGCGGCGCCGCGCTTGCCGACGGTGGGCAGGAAGACATCACGGTTCCAGGCATGGTCGTTGATCATGTCCTTGACCGACTTGCCGCCGATCGTGGCGAAGCGGTAATCGGCATACATCGTCGGCGAGTGGTTGCCCCAGACGGCGAGCTTTTCGATGTCCGCGACCGGCTTGCCGGTCTTGGCCGCGAGCTGGCTCAGGGCACGGTTGTGGTCGAGCCGCAGCATGGCCGTGAAGTTCTTTCGCGGCAGCTCGGGCGCTGACTTCATCGCGATGTAGGCATTGGTGTTTGCCGGGTTGCCGACAACCAGCACGCGCACATTGCGCGAGGCCGAGGCATTCAGTGCCTTGCCCTGGGCGGTGAAGATCTGGGCATTGGCCGACAGCAGATCCTTGCGCTCCATGCCCGGGCCGCGCGGGCGCGCGCCGACCAGCAGCGCGTAGTCGGTGTCCTTGAACGCGCTGGTCGGGTCGCCGTGTGCCTGCATGCCGGCCAACAGCGGGAATGCGCAGTCTTCAAGCTCCATCATCACGCCCTTGAGCGCGTTCTGCGCCTTCTCGTCGGGGATCTCCAGCAATTGCAGGATCACCGGCTGGTCGCGGCCGAGCATCTCGCCCGCGGCGATGCGAAACAGCAGGGCATAACCGATCTGGCCGGCAGCACCGGTGACGGCGACGCGAACGGGTTTCTTGTTCATGATGGAGTGGCTCCTGGCAGGTTGGGTTGAATTGACGACAACGCGATCGGGCAAAGTGTAGGCCAGCAGGGCGGGCTTGATCCGTGGCAACCCCAAGTGATTCATCTTCTATAAGACAGCGGACTGTGCTGCAATCGCAGCCATGGTCACCGGCCCCGATGCCCCGCAGTTCTCGCCGCTCTATCGCCAGATCGCTCGCCTGATCACGAACAGCCTGCAAGCCGGCGAATGGAGGCCGGGGGAGGCGATTCCGAGCGAAGTCGACCTGGCCACCCGCTACAAGGTCAGCCAGGGCACGGTGCGCAAGGCGATCGACGAGTTGGCGGCCAGCAACCTGCTGGTGCGGCGTCAGGGCAAGGGAACCTACGTCGCGACGCACGCCGAAGAGACGACGCAGTTTCGCTTTCTGCGCCTGGCGCCCGATACGCCGCCCGGTGCGGCGCCGCCCGCGCAGCGCGAGCCGCTGTCGCGGCGCTTTCTCGACTGCCGGCGCCAGCGCGCGCCGGCCGATGTCGCGCGCGCGATCGGCCTGCGCGGCGGCGAAGCGGCACTGCAGGTGCGCCGCCTGTTGTACTTTCGCAGCCGCCCGGTCGTGCTCGACGAAATCTGGCTGTCTGCCGCGCTGTTCAAGGGGCTGACCTCGAGTCGCTTGTCGGCCTACCAGGGCCCGATGTACGGCCTGTTCGAGACCGAGTTCGGCGTGCGCATGGTGCGCGCCGAGGAACAGATCCGGGCCGTCGCCGCCGAGCCTGGCGCGGCCGAGTTGCTGCGAGGTGGCGCCGGGTGTGCCGCTGCTGTCGGTCGAACGGGTGGCCTACACCTACGGCGATCGTCCGGTCGAACTGCGTCGTGGCCTGTACGACACGGCCACGCACCACTATCGCAACGAGCTGGGCTGACCCTCGGCTTGCGGTGTCGGCCGCGGTGCGGCAGCTCCCGCCAGTCACCGACCGCCGCAGTTGGTCGCCGCAAAGCCGCAGTTTGTCGCATCATCCGCCTCCGACGCGCTATCGCGCACATACACTGCGCCGGCTTCAAAAGAGCGGGCACAAGAGGAAGACTCATGCGCAACAAGTTCTGGTGGATCGGCGGGGTGGCGACGCTGGCGCTGGCTGCCGTGGCCGTCGCGGTGACCATGGTCGCCAGGCCGGGCAAGGCCGATGCTGGGGCGCAAGCCAGGAAGGGCAAGGACGGCAAGCCCGAGGTGACGCTCGAGTTCACTGCACGGGAAGTCGTGGCGCCGACGCTGACCAGCCATGCCGTCGTTGATCGAGTTCTCCGGCCCGCTGGTGGCGCCGCAGACGGCCGTCGTGCGAGCCAAGGCGGCCGGCACGCTGCTGTCGCTGAACGTCGCCGAAGGCAGCCGGGTACACGCCGGCCAGACGCTGGGCAACATCGACGGCGCCGATGTCGGCAGCCGACTCGCCGAGCGCAACGCGATGCTCGAATCGGCCCGGGCCTCGTTGGCGCAGGCCGAACGCACGCATGCCAGCAACCTGCGACTCGCCGATCAACAGTTCATTTCGCCCATTGCGCTCGAGACGTCGAAGTCGGCACTCGACGCTGCGCGCGCCCAGGTCGGCGCCGCGCAGGCCCAGGTCGAGACCGTTCGCGTGGCGTCGCGCGACAACCAGATCGTCGCGCCGATTGCCGGCGTGGTCGCCAAGCGCCATGTGGTCGCCGGCGAGAAGCTGGCGCCAGAGCAGCCGGTGTTGACGATTGTCGATCTGGCTCGGCTCGAATTGGCCGGGAGCGTCGGCACGCACGAGGTTTCACGCCTGTCGCCCGGCATGCCGGTGCAGGTCTCGGTCGAAGGCGTGGCCGAGAAGGTGGCCGGAAGACTGGCCCGCATCGCGCCGGCCGCCGAGGCCGGGACGCGCTCCATTGGTGTGACCATCGAGCTGGCCAACCCGAAGGAGGTCTACCGCGCCGGTCAGTACGCACTGGCCACTGTCGAACTGGCGGACACGACGCAACGACTGACCGTGCCGCTCACGGCCGTTGGCAACACCGGCGGGCAGGATCATGTCTGGGTCATCGAATCCGGCGCACTGGCCCGGCGGGCAGTCATGCTCGGTCGCCGCGCCGATCGCGAGGGCCGCGTCGAAGTCCTGCAGGGCGTACAGCCGGGAGGCCAGGTATTGGCCGCGCGCTTCGACAACCTGCGCGAAGGCGCCAAGGCGGTCGTCGTCGCCAGCAAGTCGGCGACGGTGGCGTCGGCGGCGGCATCGACGCCCCGTCTGAAGTAGGCGAAGTGGCCCGTCGCGGGGCCCGTGCGGCGGGGTTATGACAAGCCCCCGTTCATCGCGATCGGGGCAGGCAGGCAAGTGAGTCTGGGGGCAGGCAAACATGTGGATCACCCGTGTCTCGATCAACAACCCGGTGTTCGCCGTCATGGTGATGGTGGCGCTGTGCGTGCTCGGCTTGTTCTCGTACTCCAAGCTCGGCGTCGAGCAGATGCCCGACATTTCGTTCCCGGGCGCGTTCATCGATGTCGAGTACCCCGGTGCGTCGCCCGAAGCCGTCGAGCGCGAGGTCACCAAGCTGATCGAAGAGGCGCTGAACAGCGTGGCCGGGGTCAAGCGCATCACCTCGCGCAGCTTCGAGGGCCGCAGCCAGACCAGCGTCGAGTTCAACCTCAGCGTGGACATGGGTCGCGCGATGCAGGACGTGCGCGACCGACTGGCTGCAGTGCAGGCCGCGTTTCCACGCGACGCCAAGGCGCCGTTGATCTCGCGCTTCAACAACGACAACAACCAGCCCGTTGTCAACCTGGCCCTGCTGTCCAAGACCCGCAGCGCACGCGAGCTATCGATCCTCGGTGAACAGAACGTCGGCAAGCGGCTGCAGCGCATCGAAGGTGTGGCCCGTGTCGATATCAGCGGCCTGACCGTGCGTGAAGTGCGCGATCGACCTCGATCCGGCGCGTCTGCGCGCCTATGCCATCACGCCGGCCGATATCTCGCGCGCGTTCACGACGCCAACGCCGATCAACCGGTGGGCCTGGTGTCCGACTCGGTGCAGGACTCGCTCCTGCGTGTCGAGGGCCGGGTCCGCGATCCGAGACGGTTCGCCGATCTGGTGGTCTCGACCAAGGGCGGCCTGGCCTTGACCCTGGGCGACCTGGGCCAGGTTGTCGAGCGCGAGCGCGAGCCCGACTCGACGGCCCGCATCAACGGCCAGCGCGCCATCAACTTCGATGTCTTCAAGCAGCAGGATGCCAACATCGTGGCCACCGGCGAGGCGGTCAAGGCGGCGATGGAGGAGGTTCGCAAGGCCCTGCCGCCTGACGTCGAGCTGGTCCTGATCTATGCCTCGAGCGACTTCGTCAAGGGTTCGCTGACCGGCCTGGTGCACACTCTGATCGAAGGTGCACTGTTGACCGTTGCCATCGTGTTCCTGTTCCTGCATTCGTGGCGCAGCACGATCATCACCGGCCTGACGCTGCCGATCGCCGTGATCTCCAGCTTCATCGCGGTCTACGCCTTCGGCTTCACGCTGAATTTCATGACCATGATGGCGCTCTCGCTGTGCATCGGGCTGCTGATCGACGATGCGATCGTCGTGCGCGAGAACATCGTACGTCATCTGGGCATGGGCAAGGACCACTTTGCGGCAGCGCGTGAGGGGACTGATGAAATCGGCCTGGCGGTGATGGCCACCACCTTTGCGCTGTGCGCGGTGTTCGTGCCCGTGGCCTTCATGGGCGGCATCATCGGCAAGTTCTTCTATCCCTTCGGCATCACCGTGGTGGTGGCCGTGTTGGTGTCGCTGTTCGTCAGTTTCACGCTCGACCCGATGTTGTCGTCGGTGTGGAAGGATCCGCCGGCCGAACGGCTGAAGCGACTGCCCGTGCTGGGCGCGCTGATCCGGGCCACCGATCGCGGCATGGATGTCCTGCACAGGGTCTATGAGCGCCTGATCCGGTGGGCTTTCTCGGGCCGGCGCTATCGCATGTGGTTTCCGCCGCTGCCGGCGTATGGTCACGCCTTCGATGCCGAGGGCGTGCGCGAGAAGACCAGCCCACGCCGCCTGCGTTGGGCGACGATCACTCCGCGCGGTGTGGTCATGACCGTCGGCGGCGCGAGCTTCGTCGCCGCGCTCGGCCTGACGCCTTTGGTCGGCACCGAGTTCGTGCCGCAGACCGACCAGAGCTTCACCCAACTCGCGATCCGCATGCCCACTGCGTCCAGCCTCGAGCGAAGCGACGCCAAAGTGCGGCAGGTCGAGGAGATCGTGGGTGCATTTCCCGAGGTCAAGAACGTGGCGACCAGCGTCGGCGGCCAGGGCACGGGGCTGGCGACCGGCCGCAACCAGGCCGTGCTCAACATCGGCCTGGTCGAGCGCAGCCAGCGCAAACGCACGCAAAAGGAGGTTGAGGATGCGATCCGCGAGAAGATCGCCGGCATCCCGGGCATCGAGACCTCGATCGGATTCGACCGCCCGATCTATGTCGCGATCCTGGGCAGCGACCCTGTGGGCCTGGCCCGGATCGCGACCGAATTCGCCGAGAAGGTCAAGACGGTGCCCGGCATCACCGACGTCGAGTTGTCGGTCAAGCCGGGGCTGCCGGCATTCGCTGTGCGCTTGAAGCCCGGCGCGGTGCGCGAACTGGGTCTGACCGTGCCGCAGATCGCGGCCAGCCTGCGCGCGTACGTCAATGGCGACGTCGCGACCTACTGGACCACGCCCGACGGCGACCAGGTCGAGGTCCTGGTGCGCCTGCCGCAGGCACAGCGCGAGCGCATCGAGCAGATGCGCAACCTGTCGGTGGCCTTTGCCCGCGACGGCACGCCGATCACGCTGGCCGCAGTGGCCGATATCGAACCGGTGTTCAATCCCGAGGTCATACGCCGGCAAAACTTGCAGCGCCGCGAGGCCATCTTTGCCGGAGTCAAGGATCGCCCGGCGGGTGACGTCGGCGCCGACGTGCAAAAGCTCATCAAGGCGACGACGCTGCCACCGGGCTTCAGCTTCGACGTGGGCGGCCAGACGCAGCAGCAGGAAGAGGCGTTCCAAGGGCTGCTGGCGGCGATGGCCTTGGCCGTGATCTTCATCTACATCGTGCTGGCCAGCCAGTTCGGCAGCTTCCTGCAGCCGATCGCGATCATGGCCAGCCTGCCACTGGCCTTGGTCGGCGTGATGCTGGCGCTGTTGTTCTGGCGCAGTACGCTGAATGTGTTCTCGATGATCGGCCTGGTCATGCTGATGGGCCTGGTGACCAAGAACGCGATCCTGCTGGTCGACTTCGCCAATCAGGCGCGGCGGGCGGGTGCGAGCATCGCCGATGCGCTGCTGCAGGCCGGGATGATCCGCATGCGGCCGATCGTGATGACCACCACGGCGATGGTCTTCGGCATGCTGCCGCTGGCGCTGGCCTTCAACGAAGGCGGAGAGATCCAGGCCCCGATGGGCCGCGCGATCATCGGCGGCGTGATCACGTCGACGATCCTCACGCTGGTGGTGGTGCCGGTGCTGTACAGCTACCTGGTGCGCACGAGAAAGCCCAGGGCCGTGGCGCAAGGTGGGGGCGCGATCCCCGCCGCGACACCGGCCGATCGCGACTGAGCCCGCACGCCGCCGAGCCGGGCCGCCGCGGGCGCGATCTTTGGCGTGCGCAGGGCATGCCTTTTGTCAACCCGGCGCCGCTTTCGCTGCAATAGAATCGTCCGGTTTCATCGCGGGAACATCCGTTTGGATCGCCATGGCCGACACGTCACAAGCACAAGAACGCCCCGTATTCCGCAATATCCACGTGACCCAGATCGCCCGCTACCGGCTGCCGCCGGCGGGCTTCGTTTCGATCCTGCACCGGGTCAGCGGCGCGTTGATGTTCCTGCTGCTGCCGTTCGTGATCTGGTTGTTCGATGTCAGCCTGACGTCAGAAATTTCATACGAACGCTTCACGAGCACCTTTGTTGCCGGCATCGGCTGGCTGCCCGGATGGTTCATGAAACTGGTGGCGCTGGCGCTGATCTGGGCCTACCTGCATCACCTCATCGCCGGCGTGCGTCACCTTTGGATGGACATGACGCACAGCGTGAGCCTGGAGCAGGGTCGCATCTCGGCCTGGGTCACGTTGGCGTCCAGTGCCGTGCTGACGTTGGCGCTGGCCTTCAAGCTGTTCTTCTGAGGCCGCCATGACGCTGAAAAACTACGGTTCCAAGCGCCTGGTGGTCGGCGCCCACTACGGCTTTCGCGATTGGCTCGCGCAACGCGTGACCGCTGTATTGATGACGCTTTTCACCCTGGTGCTGGTCGTGCAATTGTTGTTCGGTGCCAAGCTGGGTTATGAGCGTTGGGCGGCGATCTTCTCGGCGCAGTGGATGAAGGCGCTGACCTTCGTGATCATCGTTGCCTTGCTGCTGCACGTCTGGATCGGCATGCGCGACATCTGGATGGATTACGTCAAGCCGGTCGGCGTGAAGCTCGTGCTGCAGGTGTTCACGCTGTCCTGGGTCGTCGGCTGTGCCGGCTGGGCCGTGCAAGTGTTGTGGAGGCTGTAGGAACCATGGCAACACTTGCCAAACGAAAATTCGATGTCGTGATCGTCGGTGCCGGCGGCTCCGGCATGCAGGCTGCGTTGCGCCTGGCGCAGGCGGGCCTGCACGTGGCCTGCCTGTCCAAGGTGTTTCCGACGCGCTCGCACACGGTGGCGGCGCAAGGCGGGATCGGTGCCTCGCTCGGCAACATGAGCGAAGACAGCTGGCATTACCATTTCTTTGACACCGTCAAGGGCAGCGACTGGCTGGGTGACCAGGACGCGATCGAATACATGTGCCGCGAGGCGCCCAAGGTGGTTTACGAGCTCGAGCACATGGGCATGCCGTTCGACCGCAACCCCGATGGCACGATCTACCAGCGCCCGTTCGGCGGCCACACCGCCAACTACGGCGAGAAGCCGGTGCAACGGGCCTGCGCTGCCGCCGACCGCACCGGCCACGCCATGCTGCACACGCTGTACCAGCAGAACGTGAAAGCGCGGACGACGTTTTTCGTCGAGTGGATGGCACTCGACCTTATCTGCGACGCCGATGGCGACGTGCTCGGCGTGACGGCGCTCGAGATGGAGACCGGCGAGGTGCACATCGTGGAGGGCAAGGTCACGCTGTTTGCCACCGGTGGTGCCGGGCGCATCTATGCCGCCAGCACCAACGCCTTCATCAACACCGGCGACGGCCTGGGTCTGGCTGCGCGTGCCGGCATCCCGCTCGAAGACATGGAGTTCTGGCAGTTCCACCCCACCGGCGTGCACAACGCCGGCGTGTTGCTGACCGAAGGTTGTCGCGGTGAAGGCGCCATCCTGCGTAATGCAGCCGGCGAGCGTTTCATGGAGCGCTACGCGCCAACGCTGAAAGATCTGGCGCCGCGCGACTTCGTCAGCCGTTGCATGGACCAGGAGATCAAGGAAGGGCGGGGCTGTGGTCCGAACAAGGACTACATCAACCTGGACATGACTCACCTGGGCGGCGAGACGATCATGAAGCGCCTGCCCAGCGTGTTCGAGATCGGCCACAACTTCGCCAACGTCGACATCACGCGCGAGCCGATTCCCGTGGTGCCGACGCTGCACTACCAGATGGGCGGTATCCCGACCAACATCCACGGTCAGGTGGTCGCACCCAAGGACGGCAATCCGAACGCCGTCGTGAACGGCTTCTACGCAGTTGGCGAATGCGCCTGCGTCAGCGTGCACGGCGCGAACCGGCTGGGCACCAATTCGCTGCTCGACCTGCTGGTCTTCGGTCGCGCTGCGGGCATGCACATCGTCGGCGCGGGCTTGAAGCAGCGCAGCCACAAGCCGCTGCCCGCCGATGCCGCCGATCGATCGCTGACGCGCCTGGCGCGGCTGGACAACAGCGTTGCGGGCGAGTACGCGCAAGACGTGGCCAACGACCTGCGCAACACGATGCAGCAGCACGCCGGTGTGTTCCGCACCCAAGCCCTGCTCGACCAGGGCGTGACCAAGATCGCTGCCCTCGCCGAGCGCGTCAAGCACATCGCGTTGAAGGACAAGAGCCAGGTCTTCAACACCGCGCGCATCGAGGCGCTGGAGGTCGAGAACCTGATCGAGGTGGCGCGCGCGACGATCGCGTCGGCGGCGGCCCGCCACGAGAGCCGCGGGGCTCACAGCGTCGACGACTACGGTGACACGCCGGCGCATCCGAACGGCCGCAACGATACGGAGTGGCTCAAGCACACGCTGTGGTACAGCCAGGGCGATCGGCTGGCCTACAAGCCGGTGCAGTTGAAGCCGTTGACCGCCGAATCGATTCCACCCAAGGTTCGTAGCTTCTGAGAGAGCGCTGGCACCATGACGAAGAGAACCTTTCAGATCTACCGCTACGACCCCGACACCGACGCCAAGCCGCGCATGCAGACGCTCGAAGTCGAACTCGACGGCAGCGAACGCATGCTGCTCGACGCGCTGGGCAAGGTGAAGGCCGTCGACCCGAGCCTGTCGTTCCGGCGCTCGTGCCGCGAAGGCGTTTGCGGCTCCGACGCGATGAACATCAATGGCAAGAACGGCCTGGCCTGCCTGACCAACATGCGTTCCCTGCCGGGCGTGGTGACCTTGAAGCCTCTGCCCGGGCTGCCGGTGATCCGCGACCTGATCGTCGACATGACGCAGTTCTTCAAGCAATACAACTCGATCAAGCCATACCTGGTCAACGACACGCTGGCGCCCGAGAAGGAGCGCCTGCAGTCGCCCGAGGAACGAGAAGAGCTGAACGGCCTGTACGAGTGCATCCTGTGCGCGAGTTGTTCCACCGCGTGCCCGAGCTACTGGTGGAACCCTGACAAGTTCGTCGGCCCGGCTGGGCTGCTGCAGGCCTACCGCTTCATTGCCGACAGCCGCGATGAAGACACGGCAGCCCGCCTCGACAACCTCGAAGACCCGTACCGCCTGTTTCGCTGCCACACCATCATGAACTGCGTCGACGTCTGTCCGAAGGGGCTCAACCCGGCGCGGGCGATCGGCAAGATCAAGGAACTGATGGTGCGCCGCGCCGTCTGAAATCCGATCATGCTCGAATCCACCGCGCTCAATCGCCTGAAGTGGCGCAGTCGGCGCGGAATGCTCGAGAACGACCTGTTCGTCGAGCGCTTCTTCCGCAAGCACGGTGCCGCTTTGACCGCGAGCCAGGCCTCGGGGCTCGAAGCGCTGATGGATCTGCCCGACAACGACCTGCTCGACCTGTTGCTTGCGCGCAGCGAGCCTGACGCAGCCCTCGACTGCGCCGCTGTGCGTGACGTGTTATCTCTGATGCGAACCCAAGGAAGCCCACCATGATGACTCCCACCGACGTCAAAGCCACCTTGTCATTTTCCGACGGCAGCCCGAACATGGACCTGCCGATCTACAAGGGCACTGTCGGCCCTGACGTGATCGACATTCGAAAGCTCTACGCGCAGACCGGCAAGTTCACCTACGACCCGGGCTTTCTGTCGACCGCGTCCTGCAACTCGACCATCACCTACATCGATGGCGACAAGGGCGAATTGCTCTACCGCGGCTACCCGATCGAGCAACTGGCGACGAAATGCGACTTCCTTGAAGTCTGCTACCTGCTGCTGCATGGTGAGCTGCCCGATGCGGTGCAGAAGGCCGCGTTCGTCAAGCTGGTGACCAACCACACCATGGTCAGCGAGCAGATGCAATTCTTCCTGCGCGGCTTTCGCCGCGACGCGCACCCGATGGCTGTGCTGACCGGTCTGGTCGGTGGCATGTCGGCCTTCTATCACGACAGCACCGACATCAACAACCCGACCCATCGTGAGATCGCCGCCATCCGCCTGATCGCCAAGATGCCGACGATGGTGGCGATGGCCTACAAGTACGCCCTGGGCCAGCCCTATATCTACCCGAAGAACTCGCTGTCCTACACCGCGAACTTCACACGCATGATGTTCGCCACGCCGTGCGAGGACTACGAGCCCAACGACGTGGTCGTGCGCGCGCTGGATCGCATCTTCATCCTGCACGCCGATCACGAACAGAACGCCTCGACGTCCACGGTGCGCCTGTGCGGCAGCTCGGGCACCAACCCGTTTGCGGCGATCGCTGCCGGCGTGGCCTGCCTGTGGGGCCCGGCGCATGGCGGCGCCAACGAGGCCGCGCTGAACATGCTCGAAGACATCCAGCGCAATGGCGGCGTCGAGCGCATCGGCGACTTCATCCGCCAGGTGAAGGACAAGAACAGCGGCATCAAGCTGATGGGTTTCGGGCATCGCGTCTACAAGAACTACGACCCGCGCGCCAAGCTGATGCGCGAGACCTGCCACGAGGTGCTGAATTCGCTCGGCCTGCACGACGACCCGCTATTCAAGCTGGCGATGGCGCTGGAAAAGATCGCCCTCGAAGACGAATACTTCGTCGCCCGCAAGCTGTACCCGAACGTCGATTTCTATTCGGGCATCGTGCAGCGGGCGGTCGGTATTCCGGTCGGCCTGTTCACGGCCATCTTCGCGCTGGCGCGCACGGTGGGCTGGATCGCGCAATTGAACGAGATGATTGGCGATCCCGAATACAAGATCGGCCGGCCGCGCCAGCTCTACGCGGGTGCCGTGGCGCGCAACGTCAAGCCGGTCGCGGAGCGTTGACCCGATGGGCTTGCGGTGGCAGGGCCGACACCTGCCGCCGCACTCAGGTACAATGGCGGTGTAGAACTACACAAGACCATCGTTTCTAGAAGTCTCGTCTGATCCCCGCTGCAGCCTCGCGGCTGCCGGGTGCCGGTTTGAATTCCCAAGGTGATTTTCTTGCGTGTCTCTGCACTGCGACGGCATGTGCTGCGCATTTTTTTCACTTCATAGAGGAATTTTCATGACTACTGAGACCACACAAACCGGTGCCGTCAAATGGTTCGACGAAGGCAAGGGCTTCGGCTTCATTGCCCAAGACGGCGGCGGCAAGGACCTGTTCGCGCACTTCAGCGAGATCCAGGGTGCCGGCTTCAAGACCTTGGCCGAAGGCCAGCGCGTTGAGTTCGAAGTCAAGCAGGGCCAGAAGGGTCCGCAAGCGGCCAACATCCGGCCGATCACTGCTGCCTGATGAACGGCGCACACGGGCGCTGCCTGTGAACAAACCGCAGCCCCGGCTGCGGTTTTTTTGTTTCTGAACGAGATTGCACCTGGGAAGGACACCTGCATGGCAAAGGAAGAACTCATCGAAGTCAACGGCGTCGTCGAAGAGGTGCTGCCCGACTCGCGCTTTCGCGTCAAGCTGGAGAACGGTCACAAGCTGGTGGCCTATACCGGCGGCAAGATGCGCAAGCACCACATCCGCATCCTGGCCGGCGACCGCGTCTCGCTCGAACTCTCGCCCTACGACCTGAGCAAGGGTCGCATCACGTTCCGACACCTCGACCGCGGCGGCCCGCCGCCAGTGCAACGGCGCTTCTGACGCCGCACCCGTCGACCGCGGCGCACGCGCCGCGCCGCTGAGCACACCGTAACAAGCACCGGCCTAAAGGGCTCGCAACGGTTACGCTCATCGATGTGTCCCGCGCGCGGCGCCGCGCCACGCACACGCTTGCCCTGTTGACGCGCCCGCCGGTTGCTGGCACGGTGCACGGCGGTGCCAGCGTCTGCGCACTGTCAGCGGGGGAAACGAGCGCTTCATGCCGGGTACGACGAGAAAAGAGCGCCGCATCGCTCCCCGTCAAGCTGCGCCCAGACGCACGACGGTTCTTGCCGGCGCCGCGCGCACGCGGCGCTTCGAGCACCTGATCGGCAGCGGCCAGCGCCTGAGTGACGTGCGCAGCGAGGCTGCCTGGCTCAGATCCCTGATCGACGAGGCTACCCAACTCAGCGGCGCAAGACGTGTGCTGCTGATGCTCGAAGGCCCGGACGGTTTGCAACTCGCCGGCGCCAGCGTGCCGCCATATGAGGTCGCCGCGGCACTGCTGCAGGCTGTCTCGCCTTGGCTGGACGAAGCGCGTCGCAGCCGTTTGGGCAGCTTGCGCCATGGCCCGCAAGGTGTCGCGGCGGTTGACCAGCGCTCATGCCTGGTCGTGCCGCTGCTCGCCCAGCACGACATGCTGGGCTGCCTGTACGCCGACATCGACGGCCAGTTCGGCCGCTTTGAATCCGCCGACCGTGACCTGCTTGCGGTGCTCGCCTCACAGGCCGCGATGGCGCTGGCCAATATTCGCGCGACCGTGGCGCTGGAGCAAAAGGTGGCCGCACGCGATGCGCGACTCGAACAGCGCGCCGGCGAGTTGGCGCTTATCAACAGCATCCAACAGGGCATGGCCGCCAAGCTGGAATTTCAGGCCATCGTCGACGTCGTCGGCGAAAAGCTGCGCGAGGTGTTTGCCAGCAAGGACCTCTACGTCGGCCTGCTCGACGCCGACGGCAAGACGATGCATATGCCCTACGCCGTCGAGCACGGCGTGCGGCAGAACCATTCCGCGTTCGCGCCGAGCGAAAGCAAGGTCTGGTATCGCGAGGTGCGCGCAGGTCGTACGTTGGTCGCCCGCAACGCGGCCGAATTTGCTGCCTATCAGATGGCCGTGGTGCCCGGCACGGACATGCCGTCCTCGGGCGTGTACGTGCCGGTGATGGTCGGCGAGCGCTACATCGGCCAGGTGGGCATGGAGAGCTTCGAGCGCGAGGACGCGTTCGACGCTGCGGCCGTGCGTCTGCTGGAGACGGTTGCGTCGAGCCTGGGTACGGCACTGGAGAACGCGCGCCTGTTCGACGAGACGCAGCGCCTGCTCCAGGAGACAGAGCAGCGTGCCACCGAACTCACGGTGATCAACAGCATCCAGCAGGGCATGTCGGGTTCACTCGACTTCCAGGCCATCGTCGACCTGGTGGGCGACAAACTGCGCGAGGTCCTGCACACGGGAAGCGTCGGCATTCGCTGGTACGACACCCAAGCCAACTTGATCCGCTACCTGTACGAATACGAGCACGGCGTCAGGCTGGAAATCGCGCCAAATCCGCCCGCGCCCGGCGGGCCCTGGGAGGTGATGGTCAGGACGCGGCGCCCCATCGTGGCCAATACACGGGCCGAAATCGCTGCCCTCGGCGTGCAAACGATCCCTGGGACGTCTGAAAGCTTCGCGATGATCCAGGTGCCCATCCTGGCGGGCGATCGCGTGCTCGGAAAAATCGACCTGGAGGACTACGAGCGCGAAAACGCATTCGGCGAGGCTCAGATCCGACTGCTCACGACCGTGGCCGCCAGCATGGGCACGGCACTGGAGAACGCGCGCCTGTTCGACGAGACGCAGCGGCTGCTGAAGGAGACCGAGCGCCGTTCGTCGGAACTGGCGGTCATCAACAGCATCCAGCAGGGTATGGCGCGGGAGCTGAACTTCCAGGCCATCGTCGACTTGGTCGGCGACAAGCTGCGCGAGATGTTCAGCACCGGCGACATCGGCATCAATTGGCGCGACGAGCAGACCGACCTCATTCACCATCTCTACACCTACGAGCATGGCAAGCGCCTGTCCTTCCCGCCGTCGCCGTACAGACCGAATTCGAAATTGGGGCAGGCGCTGGTAGGCGGCCAGTCGGTGGTTCTCGGCAGTCAGGCAGCGATCGCCGCTTTCGGCATCAAGACCACGCCTGGCACCGATGCGTGCCTGAGTGTCGTCTTCGTCCCGATCCACATCGCCGGTGAGACTGCGTGCGTCGATACAGATCGAGAGCTTCGAACGCGAGGACGCGTTCGACGAACCGGCAGTGCACCTGCTGACCACGATCGCCGCAAGCATGGGCGTGGCGCTGCAGAACGCGCGCCTGTTCGACGAGACGCAGCGCAACGCGCGCGAATCGTCGGCGCTGTCCGACGTCGGCCGCGACCTCGTCGTCGACGCTCGACCTGGCCACCGTGATGGACCGCATCGCCGGCCATGCCAAGGGACTGCTCGCGGCGCGAGAGCAGCGCGATCTTCCTGCCCGACACGGATGGCAAGACCTACCGCGCCATCGTCGCACTGGGCGACCTGGCCGACGCGCTCAAGGCTGCGGTCGTCGAGCCAGGCGTCGGCATCATCGGCAGCCTGATGCAAGAGCGGTCAGGCCGAATTCATCAACGACAGGCGCGGCCGATCCGCGTGCGCTGCAAATCGCTGGCACCGAGCGCGCGCGCCGACGAACGCCTGATGGTGGTGCCGCTGCGAGTCGGGCGACGCAGGTGCAGGGCGCGATGGCGGTGTGGCGCAGCGGCGGCAAGCCCTTCGAGCCGCGCGAGCTGGCCTTCCTGGAAGGCCTGTCGCAGCAGGCCGTGATCGCGCTCAACAACGCGCGCCTGTTCGACCAGACCCAGGCCGCGCTGCAACGCCAGACCGCCAGCGCCGACATCCTGCGCGTCATCAGCCAGTCACCCAACGACGTAATGCCGGTGGTCGAGGTCATCGTCAGCACGGCGCGGCGGCTGCTGGGCTGCTACCGCACAGCCTTCCTGCGCCGCGAGGGCGGGTTCCTGTTCGCCATGCGAACCGCCACGGCCGGTGGCGTGGCGACGGCCATGTTCGAGCGGATCGCCTTGGACCCGGCGCAGAACTTCCCGTCGCGCGCGCTCGTCTCGCGCGCCTTGCTGCACATCCCGGACTGGTTGGCCGTTGAATTGCCCGAGCATGAGCAGACCATCCATCGCCAGACGGGCTGCCGGTCGTCGCTGATGTTGCCGCTGCTGCGCGGTCCCGATCCAGACGGCCTGGGTGTGCTGATCTTCCAGCGCGACCAGCCCGAGCCCTTCAGCGACGCCGACGTCGCGCTGGCACAGAGCTTCGCCGACCAGGCCGTGATCGCGATCGAGAACGTGCGGCTGTTCAACGAGACGAGGGAGGCGCTGGAGCGGCAGACCGCCACGGCAGCGATCCTCGCCGCGATCGCAAAGGCGCGGGGCGACGTGCAGCCGGTGCTGGAGGCCATCGTGTACAGCGCCCGCGAGCTGGCACGCGGCCAGACGGCAACCCTGTGGCAGATCGAAGACGGACAGGGCACGCTGCTCGCGCATACGCGCACCGATTCGGACGATGCGCTGGTCGCACATGGCCACATGGAGGTGCGCGAGGCCTACCTGGCGAGCCCGGCGATCACGCTGCGGCCGCTGGTCGTGCCCGACACGGAAGCTGCGCCGCTTCTCGACGAGGCGTGGCGAGACATCGCGCGCGTGCGCGGCTATCGATCGATCGTCGTCGTTCCCATGTTGCGCGACGGGTCCTGCGTCGGCCTCGTCAGCGTCACCCGGCAGCAGCCGGGACCGTTCCCCGAGCGCATCGTCGAGCAGTTGCAGACCTTCGCCGACCAGGCCGTGATCGCGATCCAGAACGCGCACCTGTTCAATGAGACCAACGAGGCGCTCGAGCGGCAGACGGCGACGGCCGCAATTCTCAAGGTCATCAGCGAGTCACCCACCGACATCCAGCCGGTGTTCCGCGCCATTGTCGACGCCGCACTGCGGCTGTTCGATGTCGCGATGGCGGTGGTGATGCGCCGCGAGGGCAACGGCTATCGCTTGATGTCGTTGGCGAAGAAGGGTCAACCCGCCGGTGAGCCGTCTGCGGCCGTGGTGCCCCTCGATGCAGAGGCCAATTTCCCATCACGGGTCATGCTCGGCAAGTCGATGCTGCACCTGCCGGACTGGTCGGCGATCGAGTTGCCGCCGCACGAGCAGCGCATCTATGACCAGGGCGGCTACCGCGCATCGCTGATGCTGCCGATCATGCGTGGCGACGAATGCGTCGGCACCATCGGCGTCGTGCGCGAGACGGCCGGTGCGTTCAGCGACAAGGAAGTCGCGCTGATGCAGTCCTTCGTCGACCAGGCCGTGATCGCGATCGAGAACGTGCGCCTGTTCAACGAGACCAAGGAGGCGCTGGAACAGCAGACCGCGACCGCGGATATTCTGAAGGTCATCAGCGGCTCGGTCACCAATACGCAGCCGGTGTTCGATGCCATCGTGCAGAGCTGCCGGCGCCTGTTCGACGGAAAGGCGGTGGCCTTGGCGTTGCCGCGTGGATCGATGATCGAAAGTGTGGCCTTTGCCAGCGACGGCAAGGCAAGGCGCGACGGCGGGCTGCTGGAGCCCTGGCCGCTGGATCTCGGCAGCGGCGCCGGCACCTGCATCCTGGAGTCGCGCCTTGTTGCGGTTGCCGATACGGACAAGGCGGTCGACCGATTCCCACGCATGCCCCAGCTGGCCATCGCGCTGGGCTATCACTCGGCGTTGTTCGTACCCTTGTTGCGCGATTCCAAGGCCATTGGTTGCCTGGCCATCCTGCGTGCGGCAGCTGGCGATTTCGGAGCGCAGGAGATTGCACTTGCGCAGACGTTCGCCGATCAAGCCGTGATTGCAATCGAGAACGCGCGCCTGTTCAACGAAACGAAGGAGGCGCTGGAGCGGCAAACCGCGACCAGCGAGATACTTCGCATCATCAGCGAGTCGCCGAGCGACGTGCAGCCGGTGTTCGATGCAGTGGCCGAGCGGGCCCGCTTGCTCTGCAAGGCCGACGGCGGGCGAGTCTGGCTGGTGCAGGGCACTCACTTGCGTGGCATGACCGCGTACGGACCAGGATTCGGGGACGACCAGAGCGACGCGCTGTTGCCGCTGCGGTCGACCTCGGTCGCCGGGCGCTGCGTGCTCGAGCGACGTGCAATTCACCTGCCTGATTTGGTGCCCCTTATCGACACCGAATACCCGGACGTGCGTGCCATGCAGCAGAAGTACCAGCAGCACGCCATGCTGGCCGTGCCATTGCTGCGCGACGGTGAGGCCGTGGGCGTGATCTCGCTGCTGCGCAGGGAAGCGCGTGCCTTCACGGTAGCCGAAATCGATCTGCTCGAGACCTTCGCCGATCAGGCCGTGATCGCGATCGAGAACGTGCGCCTGTTCAAGCAGACGCAGGAGGCGCTGGCGCGCCAGACCGCCACCTCCGAGGTGCTGCAGGTGATCAGCCAGTCGCCGACCGACGTGCAGCCGGTATTCGAGATCATCGCCGAGCGCGCTGCGTCGCTCACCGCGGCACGCTTTTGCCTTGTGACTCGGCTCGAGGGTGAACTCGTGCAGTTGGTCAGCCTGCATGGTGTCAACGAGGCCGGTGCCGCCGCCCTGCGCGCGGCCTGGCCGCAGCCACTGCAGACCAGCACCTCGATCGCGGCGCGCGCCATGCGCAGCCGCGACGTGGTCAACGTGGCCGATCTGCTGGCGCTGTCCGACGCCGAGTACGCGCCGGCAATGAAGCGGGCCTGCGAATTGGCGGGTTTTCGCAGCGGCCTTTCGGTGCCGATGCTGCGTGACCAGCAGGTCATCGGGGCGATCACGGTCAACCGCGCCGAGACCGGGCAGTATGACGCCAAGGAGATTGCACTCCTGCAGACCTTCGCCCGACAGGCGGTGGTCGCAATCGAGAACGTGCGCCTGTTCAACGAGACCACCGACGCGCTCGAGCAGCAGACCGCCACGGCCGAAGTGCTGCGCGTGATCAGCAGTTCGGTGGCCGATACCGCGCCGGTGTTCGACAAGATCCTGGAGAGTGGGCAGCATCTGTTTGCGACCGAGCAGATGGGCATCTTCCTGGTCGGCGACGACGGCCAGGTGCACGCCACAGCGTGGCGCGGCTCGGCCCTGGACGGCATTTCGCGGACCTTCCCGAAGCCGCTCGACCAAACGATCACCGAGCAGGTGATTCGCGAACGCCGCACCATCCACTTGCCGGACGCCGCGGCGATGGCCCAGCCGCCGGCGGCGGTGCGCGGTGTCGTCGAGTTGACCGGCAATTGCTCGGTGGCCTGGGCGCCGATGCTCTGGGAGGATCGCGGCGTCGGGTCGATCTGCGTCATGCGCCAGCCGCCGAAGCCGTTCAGCGACAAGGAAATCGCGCTGCTCAAGACCTTCGCCGACCAGGCCGTGATCGCGATCCAGAACGCGCGCTTGTTCAACGAGACCAAGGAGGCGCTGGAGCAGCAGACGGCAACGGCCGAGGTATTGCAGGTCATCAGCAGCTCGGTGGCTGACACCAGGCCGGTGTTCGAGGCGATCCTCGACAGCTGCGAGCGCCTGTTCGGCACTGCGCACCTGGGAATCGTCGTGGCACGCGACGATGGCATGGTGCACGCCGCTGCCGTGCGTGGCCCGATCGTCAGCGTGATGACGCGCACGCTGCCACTTCCCGCCGATCAGAGCACGACGGGCCGCGTCATCCGCGAGCGGCAGATCAAGCAGATCGCCGATGTCGCGGCCGACGTGGAACTCGCGACCTCGCCGACGGTCGCCGCTGGGCGGTGGGCACCGTGGCGCAGGTCGGCAACTTTTCCGCCACCTGGGCGCCGATGATCTGGGAAGAGCCAAGGCATCGGCTCGATCATGGTCGTGCGCCAGCCACCGAAGCCCTCGACGAGAAGGAGCTCACGCTGCTGCAGACCTTCGCCGACCAGGCCGTGATCGCGATCCAGAACGCGCGGCTGTTCAAGGAGGCGCAGGAGGCCCGCGCCGCCGGCCGAGAGCCGCCAACGAGGCCAAGAGCGCCTTCCTGGCGACGATGAGCCACGAGATCCGCACGCCGATGAACGCGGTGATCGGCATGAGCGGCCTGCTGCTCGACACGCCGCTGAACGACGAGCAGCGCGACTTCGCCGGCACCATCCGCGACTCGCGGCGACGCGCTGCTGACGATCATCAACGACATCCTCGACTTCTCGAAGATCGAGGCCGGGCGGATGGACATCGAGTCGCAGCCGTTCGACCTGCGCGACTGCGTCGAGTCGGCGCTCGACCTGATCGGCGCGCGCGCGGCCGAGAAGCACCTCGACCTCGCCTACGTGTTCGAGGGCGAGGTGCCGGCGGCCATCGTCGGCGACGTGACGCGGCTGCGCCAGATCCTGCTCAACCTGCTCAGCAACGCGGTCAAGTTCACCGAGACGGGCGAGGTCGTGCTGACGCGTGCCGGCGACGAGCAAGGTCGACAGTGGCGAGCCGCTGCTCGACTTCGCGGTGCGCGACACCGGCATCGGCCTGACCGAAGCGGGCATGGCCGGCTGTTCCAGAGCTTCAGCCAGGCCGACAGCAGCACCACGCGCAAGTACGGCGGCACCGGCCTGGGCCTGGCGATCAGCAAGCTGCTGGCCGAACTGATGGGCGGCACGATGTGGGTCGAGAGCGCCGGCCCGGGACACGGCAGCACCTTCCACTTCACGATCCGCGCGCCGCGCGCCGAGCTGCCGCCGAGCCACGCGGCGCGAGCTTCATCGGCGAGCAGCCGGCGCTCACGGGCAAGCGCATCCTGGTGGTCGACGACAACGCCACCAACCGGCGCATCCTGGCGCTGCAGGCCGCCAAGTGGGGCATGGTGCCGCAGGACACCGAATCGCCCGCGCAGGCGCTGCAATGGCTCGCAGGGCGGCGAGCCGTTCGACCTGGCCATCCTCGACATGCACATGCCCGGCATGGACGGCGTCGCGCTGGCCGCGCGCATCCGCGCGGCCGCGACCACGCGCTGCCGCTGGTGCTGTTCACCTCGCTCGGCCGCCGCGAAACCGCGGCCGAAGCCGACGGCCTGTTCGCCGCCACGCTGGCCAAGCCGCTGCGCCAGAGCCAGCTGTTCGACACGCTTGATGACGCTGCTGGCGCACGACGATGCACGCCAGGCGCCGCGGCACCGCCAGGCCAAGCCGACGATGGACGCCGGCGATGGCCGCGCGCCACCCGCTGCGCATCCTGCTGGCCGAGGACAACGTGGTGAACCAGAAGCTCGCGCTGCGCCTGCTGCAGCAGATGGGCTACCGCGCCGACCTGGCCAGCAACGGCATCGAGGCCATCGAGTGCGTCGAGCGCCAGCCCTACGACGTGGTGCTGATGGACGTGCAGATGCCCGAGATGGACGGGCTGGAGGCCAGCCGCGCCGCATCATCGCGCGCTGGCCGGCCGACGAGCGCCCGCGCATCGTCGCGATGACCGCCAACGCGATGCAGGGCGACCGCGAGGAGTGCCTGGCCGCCGGCATGGACGACTACGTGACCAAGCCGATCCGCGTCGATGCGCTGGTCGAGGCCTTGCTCAAGGCGACTGCCCGCGCCGCTCGCTGACCCGGCTCAGGCCGCCTCGAGCATGTACAGCTGCCACAGGTCTTGCTGGCGCATGCGCAGCAGCGGGCGCACCACGCGCAGGCCGGTCTTGCCGATGCTGCCCTCGAGGTAGCGCAGTTCGACCAGGCTGGCCTTGGCCTCGTCGTCGAGCTCGGTCTGAAAGCCCGCCTCGCGCATCATCAGCAAGCCCTTGGCGCGCAGCGACAGCTCGGTGTACAGGCGCAGATAGCACAGCACATCGGCCAGCAACGGGCCTGCGAAGCGGTCGCGCAACGTGCCGAGATAGCGGCCGACCGGGGAGTCGCCAATCACCCCGGCATTGATCAGCTCGAGCATCTGTACATCGGAGTCGAAGCCGGCACCAAGCCAGTCGCGGGTGGCCGCTTCGCTGCGCTGGAAGACGACGAAGAACAGCAGCGGCAGAGCGACCACCACGCTTAGGGTGGCCACCTGCGGCGTGGCGCTGAGGTGGTTGAACGCCGAGTGCAGCAGCACGGCCAGCGCCAGCCCGGCAGCGAGCGAGCGCAGCGCGGCGCCACCCGAGCGCTCGAGCATCGTCAAGCCCATCAGCGCGAAGATCGCCGTCGTGCCGCCGTGCATGATCGCGGTGCCGAATCCGCGCACGACCCAGGTCGACATCGAGGCGTTGGGCAGCAGCAGCAGGAAGTGGATGTTCTCGACCAGCGCGAAACCGGTGCCGACGGCAAAGCCGAAGATCGCCGCGTCGACCAGGAAGCCGATACGGTGGCTGCGCACGAGCACGACGATGAGCAGGCCCTTGAGCACCTCCTCGGTCAGCGGCGAGACGTAGCGTGAGAAGCTGCCGATGTCGATGGCCGAGCGCCCGAGCAGCAGGCCATTGAGCAGGTAGCTGGCGCCGGCCGCCAGAGCGCCCGCGGCGACCGTTGCCAGCACCACCCGCAGGCTGACCAGCTTGAAGCTGTCCAACCATTGCAAGGCGACGAGCAGGCCTAGCACGGGCAGCAGGGCGACCAGGCTCGGCAGCAGCAGGGCGAGCGGCATGCGCGCAGTGTCGCCCTACAGGACCTTGAGCGAAACCATCCACTCGGTGCGCGCGGCTTGCGAGCGTTCGAAGCCGCGGGCATAGCCGATCGACAACACCATCTCGTACCAGTACAGGGTCGAGATCCGGAAGTCGACCTGTCCGCCCGCGCTGGCGACGTCGCGACGCCCGCTACCGCCGCCGGCGTCGGCCGAGAGGGCTGCGGCAAAGACTGCCGGCCGCATCCAGCTGAGGTGCACGCTTGGCGTGCCGACCGACTCGAACACGTACGGCGGCAGGGTCCATTCGAACATCTGCTTGGCAAATCGCCGGCCGCCGATTTCGTCGATTTCGAAGCCGGGCATCGAACCGAAATCGCGGTAACGCTTGACTGAACCGTTGTCGACGATGTTGTTGCCGAAGCCGCCGAAGTAGAAACTGGCGTTGGGGTTGTCCAGGTCTCCGCTCGCGGCGCCGACGGCCGTGCGCGACCACAGCGACGAGTGCGCCCACGGCAGCGCGAAACCGAGGTCGATCCCGCCGCGCAGGCGCGACGCGTAGCGCGTGTCGGCGCGGCTCGACGTACAGCGAGGTGTTCCAGTTCAGGCCGCGCTCGTCGTCGACGGCGCCGAGCGAGCGTTGCATGTCGCTGTACTTGGAGTTGCGTTTCCGCGGTGGCCAGCCGCGTGAACCCCGACTCCACGTTCTGCGCCTGCGGCAGCGTGTCGATCTTGTTGTAGAAGCGCGACGTCGTTGCTCCAAACCAGCTTGCGCGGATCGTCGTAGACGAGGAAGTAGTCGTAGCCGAGCTTGGCTTGCGAGCCCTTGCGGCTGCGCTTGGTGGGGCCGAACAGGTCGTAGAAGTCCGACTTGTTCCACGCCAACTCGGCGCGCCAGCCCAGGTAGCTGCCCTGCACGTCGAAGTGAGCCTGCTGACCACCCGGATCGTCGCCATTGCCCGG
The DNA here is from genome assembly GCA_963779435.1 of uncultured beta proteobacterium. Classification (GTDB taxonomy): domain Bacteria; phylum Pseudomonadota; class Gammaproteobacteria; order Burkholderiales; family Burkholderiaceae_C; genus CADEEN01. The sequence continues at coordinate 115,717 of CAVZYL010000018.1, forward strand.
CGTCCAGGCGGCGACGGCACTGACGCTGGCGAAGCGGATCGGATCCTCGAAGTTGACGCGATAGCCGACGCCGGCCGAACTCTTGTACCCCTGCAGCACGGGGTACGCGTTCGCCAGCCGCAGTTGCTTGACGGGTTCGTACACACCGCGCGCTCGGTGATCTCGCGTTCGGCCTCGGCCAATTTGGGCGCCGGCACCTGCCACGTCTTCGACGACGGGATGTCGATTGACGACTTCGGTACCCAGGAACTTGATGTTGCTGACGTCCTGCGAGCGGCCGGGCATCGATGACCGCCGGCACGAAGACCTTGTGCGGTGTACGCCAGCACGAACAGGCTGCCCGTCGCCGCATGTCGGCAGGGCGGAAGAAGCCGACCTCGGCGTTGGAGACGGTCTCGATTGCGCCGTTGGCCAGCTCGCAACGAAAGATGTTCGATACACCGGTGTAATAGGTGCTGCCGTAGAGGATAGCGGCCGTCGGCGAGAACACGAAGCTCTCGGGCACCGACTGGCCGAAGCTGAACTCGGCGCGTGGCTTCAGGTCACCGGCGAGCAGTCGCTCGATGCGACCAGACACGCACGAACTGATCGGACGTTGATCTCGGCCACCGAGGCCGAAAGCAGCACGCCGTCGGGCGAGATGTCGAGGTCGGACGGCACGACGCCGTAGGGAAAGTGTGCACCTGCAAACCACGTCGGTGTAGGGGGGCGGCAGCCGCACCAGCGTGGCCAGGCCGCGGTCGATGGCGCACACCCCATAGCGACGTGGTCACGTGGGTTGACGACGAGCTCTCCAATGCGCGCAGTTGGGGAACACGATCTTGCTCTTCGCCCGTCTTCGACGTCCGAACGACACCAGATCGCGAAACGCTTGGTTGCGGTCGGTGAAGAAGGCTGTGCCACGCTCGGCGTCGAACCCGAAGCGAAGCGACGCGGTACAGCGTGCCGCGCCGGATATCGCCGAGCTTGCGGTAGCTGCCGTCGCGCGTGTCGATCGCGCCGACATGCTCCTGCACGCCGGGTGAGCGGAAAGCGCCGTAGAGCATGCCGCTCGACGCATCGAAATAAGTGCGCGAGACCGAACCGACCGCGGCGCCGCCGAGCACGCGGTGCGGCGTGATCGGATACGTGCGCACGCGCTCGAGGTTGGCGCGCTGGAACTCGCCTTCGAAGGCGATCCACTCATTCCATGCGGCGTCGAGTGGCTTGCCAAAGACAAGCTGAAACTGGTCGGCGTAATGCCGCTGGCTGCCTTCGTCGCGCCGCAACCAGGTCGACCACCTTGTCGGGCCGATAGCGTGTGGGCCAGCCAGGTGATGAAGCGGGTGCCGTAGAGGTACGCGTTGACACCGACCTGGAAGTCGACCAGCACGCCACGCGACACGAGACCCAGCGGGTCGTAGAAGCGGGCACCGTCACGCACCATGGCGCGGAACACCATTTCGTCGTAGCCGCCTTGCGCACGGCCGAGGCCGCCACCCATCCAGGTCTCGAAGAAGACCGCCGCGCCTTCGAGATACCAACGCGGCGCCGTAAAGCGGGGTACCGTCAAGTAAGAGTAAAGCAACGACTCAGGGTTCTGTGCCTGCGGGCTGACTTTGCCCAGGAATGCGCCGCGCCAGAACAGGTCGTCCCGCGATGCCACGTCGTTGGTGGCCACGTGCACGAGTTCGTGGTTCATTGTCGAATACATGCGCTCGGCCGCCGAGGAACTCTCGAACGCCAGCGACGGCGGTGCCACGTCGATCGACACGGAATTGAACGGCGCTGCCCATGCGGCCGCGCCTCCGTAATCCGCAAAGTCCTTTAGGAAGATTCCTGTTCGCTGTGACGGCGTCCAGCCGAAATTGCGGCGTTGCCAGGCATGGGAGTTGGCAAAGGTGCTCGTGGCATACGGTACGAGGTACTCAAGCGTCGGGTAGTAGATGAGCTGAAGGTCCTTCGTCTGTAGGTAGAACATCCGATACGGATCGTCGTTCCCGGCGTGGGCCGAGTGCAGCGATAGCAGCAGTGCACAGCAGAGTGCGTGCAGGACGCGAGTCGCATACCAGAACATGCGTTCAAAGGGCATGGCGCTGGGATTCTCAAAACGGAACCGCCGGCCCAGGGGCCGGCGGTGTAAGAGTTGGGTTGGAGTCAATCTGAATTGGACGTCAACTCACGATAGTCACAAGACGGTACGAGCGCCTATGTCTATTGGCGTACCGCGGTGCCTTGTGCGGCTGCCGTGCCCTGAGTGGCCATGCCCTGATTTGCAGCGGCGCCCTGAGCGGCCATGCCTTGAGTGGCCGCAGTGCCCTGGGTGGCGGCCATGCCCTGAGTGGCCATGCCTTGATTTGCGGCGGTGCCCTGAGCGGCCAAGCCTTGAGTGGCCAAGCCTTGAGTGGCCGCAGTGCCCTGGGTGGCGGCCATGCCCTGAGTGGCCATGCCTTGAGTAGCAGCCATGCCCTGCGTAGCCATGCCTTGATTTGCGGCGGTGCCCTGAGCGGCCAAGCCTTGAGTGGCCGCAGCGCCCTGGGTGGCTGCCATGCCCTGAGTGGCCATGCCTTGAGTAGCAGCCGTGCCCTGCGTAGCCATGCCTTGAGCCGCAGCCGTGCCCTGAGTTGTCATGCCTTGAGTGGCCGCTGTGCCCTGAGAAGCGCCGTCAATAACCGGCGTGCGCATATCGGCCCCGGATCCGCCGGCCGTCGGCCCAGAACCTTTGATGTCGTCGCCTGTCGGCTGCGGGGCGCGATAGCGGTCGGCCGGCGCGATCGTGCCGATCACGTCCTTTTCATTGGCCTTGCCGCCGAAGGTGAACTGGGCCACGACGACGACGGCAGCAGCAGCTACCGCGCCGCCGATCCACAGCTTACGGTTGGCAAAGGGGCTGGATTGTTGGCTCATGTCGATGCTCCTCACGATGCTTGTTGAGATCCTCGAGATCCATTCCCAAGGCGCTGTACTAACTACACGGGACCAGGAAGAAAGTTGGCGGCGATGGCTCGAACGGTTTACGGGCCGATCGACCGCGGCCATCACGGCGGCGACCAGGCCCTCGGGCGGAACTTCTTGCGGCACGTCGGCAAGCTTGGCAAACAGGCCCTGCAGGGCGGTGAACTCGCCTTGCGCCGCGGCGTCGGTTGCGAGCAGGCGCTGCAATTCGGCGGCCTGTGCCGGCGTGGCTTCGCCATCGAGCACGGCGTGCATCAGCTCGGTGGTCGTCGATGCGCTCATGTCAGTCCGCCCGCAGATCGGCGAGCAGGACGCTCAGCCGCTTGCGCGCGTCGAACAGTCGTGACTTCACGGTCTTTTCGTCAATCTCGAGCACCTGCGCGACTTCCGCGTAGCTGCATTCGGAGAAGTGCCTCAAGGTCAGCACGATCCGGTCGGTGGTTGACATGTGCATCAAGGCGTCCCGGACGCGCCGCGACAACTCGATTGCACTGAACTGCCAATCGGGTGTGCCGCTCTGCGACGCCTCGAACTCGGCCTCGTCGTCGAGCGCGTCATCACGCCCGTTGCGCCGCTGCAGATTGAGCGATTCATTGACCGCGATGCGGTAGATCCAGCTGAAGAACTTGTACTGCGGGTCGTAGTCATCGAGTCGCTCCACCACCTTCAGGAACACGGTCTGCGTGACGTCGCTGGCGTCTTCGGACTTGCGCAAGATCCAGAATGCAGCGTTGTAGATCGGCTTTTGATAGCGGATCACCAGTTCGGTGAAGGCGTCCCGGTCGCCGTTTCGGAACCGCTGCAACAACTGAATATCTTCGTCACTCTCCACAAGTACACGCGTGCGGCTGAAAAGTTGGTCGGGCGATTACGGCGCCGGCACGATCGCGAAGATCTGGTCGAAGCCGGCATAGCGGAAGATGTCGTGGACATGCCGGTTGACGCCCACCAGTCGCAATTGGCCGGCGCCCGACTTGAGGCGCTTCTGCGTCTTCAACAACACGCCCAGGCCGGCGCTCGAAAGGTAGTCCAGCGCGGTGCAGTCCAGCACCACGTCGCCCACGACACCATCGAGAAAAACCTGCGCCGTCGCTGCTTGCGCGGCATCGAGGCGACCTGTGATAACCACGGCACCCTGCGGGCCGAAATCGATCTTCAACATGCATCGCTCTCCACGGGTCCGTGGCTGTGGCAGGCGCCGGGTTCAGGCCAGGGTTTTGCGGAATGTAACGCGGCTGCATCGCTGCGTATCTTGGTATTCGTACTCGATAGCATCCACCAACTGGCGCGTCAGCTGCACGCCCAGCCCGCCCGGCTGCCGCTGCTCGATCGGCAGCGTCGTGTCCCGCGGCGCCGCTCGAGTCGGGTCGAAGTCGGCGACGCCATCTGCGGTCATGCAAGCCTCGATGCCGCCAGGAATGGCCCGCAATTCGACCTGAATGTCGGCGACGCTGTGCCCGTACTTGACGATATTGGTGAACAGCTCTTCCAGCGCGAAGTCGACCACCGTCAACAGGCTGTGATCGATGTCTTCCTGCTCGAACGCGGAGGCAGTGAACTCCACCAGTTCAGCCAACGCGTCCAAGTGCGCCCGAAAGGACCTGCTCAGCGTCACGGCACCGCCTCGCGCCTGCGCCGTACCAAGCAACATGCCCGTGCGCCCATGGCGCTCGAATGTACATCCAGCCAGGGTGCGGCCGCATCGACTCGCATCCCCGGGTACGCGTGGGTGGCGCGGGGTCAATGGCACCGCTAGACTCGCCTCGGATTCCGCGCCGCAGAGGATCGCAGGCGTCACGAATGGCGGCACCTCCCCAGTGAGGGCTGGTGGCCGATCTGGCGGCAACGCCCGGGACAAACGTCGAGAGATTGCCGCCCCATGCCCGAACCGCAGAGCACATCCAATGCCGCCCGCAGCCCATCCGCGACGGCCGGACCGGCGGCCGCCCTCGCGACCCGCATGGCGGCCGAGGTCAGCGACCTGACGTGGACCGGCCAGCCCGAGGCCGCGATTGCGCGAGCCACTGCGGCGCTCGAGGCCGACGGGCTGAGCCCCGAGGCGCAGGCCGAGCTGCTCGAATTGCGCGCCGAGAACCTGATTGCACGCGGCGAGATGCAGCGTTGTGCCGACGACGTGCAGGCACTGTTGGCGCTCGCCGAGCGCGAGCGCAGCGACGCGCTGCTCAGCATTGCCAAGCGGCGCGAGGCCTTCCTTCTGATCCGCCGAGGCGAAGGCGCCGTGGCAATACCTTCGGCGTGCGCCGCGCTAACGGCGGCGGAGCGCAGCGGCCGCGAGGATCTCGTCGCTCACGCCCTCACGATGCTGGCCTTTGCATCGAGCATGGCGCGCGTGGATATCGTGGCGGCCCCGGCGCTGGCGCGAAGGGCGGTGTCGATATTCGAGCGCCTGGGTCCGAAGGTCTTCCTGGGGCGGGCGTGGCTGGTGCTTTCCAATGTCCACGTCGGCCTCGAGCAGCCGCGGGAGGCCAACCAGGCATCTACCCGCGCGCTTGCACTGGCGCGTGAATGCGGCGACCTGTCGGGCCAGGCGATGGCCTTGAACCTGCTGGCCTGGTTCGAGGACGACCAGGCCAAGCAGTTGCGGCTGCGCCAGCAGGCGCTTGCGGCGCAAACGGCCGCCGGAAACATCCACGGCCAGGCGATCATGATCGGCAATCTGGGCTCGCAATGGGTCTCGATGGGTCTGTTCCGGCGTGCGCGCCGCGTCCTGCTCGAGGCCGATGCGATGCACCGCCGCATCGGCAGCAAGGCGGCCCTGGCCGTCAACTGCAGCAATCTGGCCGAAGCCGAGTGGGGCATGGGCCATCTCGCTGCCGCGCGTTCCGCCGCAGAAGAGGCCAGCATGCTGGTGCGCACGCTGGGCATGAAGCGTTTTGCCGGCTACCCGGAGTGGGCCCTGGGCAAGGTGGCGTTGGCCGAAGGGAAGGCCGTCGAGGCGGCCCGCATGTTCGACCGGGCACGCAAGGAGCAGAGCGAGGGTAGCACTGGCAGCCTGTTGCAAGTGCTTGCCGACGCCGCGCAGGCCCACCTGCTCGCCGGTCACGTGGCCCAGTCGCTGGCGGCGGCTCGCGAAGCCATGGCGCTGCACCGCGCGAAGAAGCTTGCGAGCCTCGATGGTGTGGATGCCCCCGTGCTGTGGTGGCACATCAATCGCGCACTGCATGCCGGCGGATTGCCCGCCAAGGCCGACGACGCCTTGGTGCAGGCCTATCGTTTCCTGTGCAAGGGCAATGCCGAGATCGGCGACGAAGGCCTGCGCCGAAACGCCCTGAACAAGAAGAACGAGCTGCGTGCGTTGCTCGCGGCCTGGGTGGCGCGCGCGCGCGAGCACAAGCTGCCCAAGGACCGGCGCGAGGCGCACCTGGCTGGCAGTGCCAATATGCGCGAGCCGTTCGAGCGCCTCGTCGATACCGGCCTGCGCCTGAACGAGATCAAGAGCGAGGCCGAGCTGCGCGAGTTCCTGGTCGACGAAGTGACAGAACTCTCGGGCGCCGAGCGCGTGCTGCTGGTGCTCGACGGCGACGGCGGTACGGAGGTCGCCGGCTCGCTGCTGCCGCACGGCGAGACCGAGGTCGGACTGCTGCGCGCGGTGCAACCCTGGCTAGCCGAGGCGCGCCGCACGCGCAGCGCGGCGCTGCGCCACGGCCCCGGGGGTGCCGAGCCGATCGACCAGCGCAGCTGCCTGGTGGTGCCGCTGATTGCGCAGCGCGAGCTGCTCGGCTTTCTGTACGCCGACATCGAGGGGCTGTTCGGCCGCTTCCACGATGGCGACACGCAGCTGCTCTCGATGCTCGCGGCGCAGGCGGCCCTCACGCTGGCCAACCTGCGTGCTGGCGCGGGACTGGAAGCCAAGGTGGTCGAACGCACAGCTGAGGCACGCGCTGCGCAGCTGCAGGCCGAGCAGCGAGCGGCCGAGTTGGCCGTCATCAACAGCATCCAGCACGGCATGTCCGGCTCGCTCGACTTCCAGGGCATCGTCGACCTGGTCGGGGATGCCTTGCGCGAGCGCTTTCGCACCGGCGACCTATCGATCCAATGGATCGATCGCGAGGCCATGCTGACGCGCCCGCTGTACGTCATCGAGCACGGTCGGCGGCTGGACAACACCGACTTCGCGTACGACCCCGAGCGCCCGATCATGCGCTTGATGCGCGAGGGCCGACCGGTAGTTGTCAATTCACGCGACAAGGCCGATGCCTTGGGCATCGTCTTCGTGCCCGGCACCGACGTCAGCCTTTCTGCGGCGTTCGTTCCGGTGCTGGTGGGTGAGCGATTGATTGCCTACATCGTCATCGAGAGCTTCGAGAGCCACGACGCGTTCGACGAGGCGCAGGTCCGCCTTCTCTCGACGCTTGCTTCGTCGATGGGCGTGGCGCTGGAAAACGCCCGGCTGTTCGACGAGACGCAGCGGCTGCTGAAGGAAACCGAGCAGCGCAACGCCGAGCTGGCGGTGATCAACAGCGTGCAGGCGGCGCTGGCCGCCGAGCTGAACATTCAGGGCATCTACGACGCGGTGGGCGACAAGATCCGCGAGATCTTCCGCGGGTCGGACCTGGGCATCCGCATTTGCGACCTGAACACGGGCCTGATGCACTTCCCCTATACCTATGAGGGTGGCGAGCGCATCACGATCGAAACGGAGCCCATTGCCGCAACCGGCTTCGGGCCGCACGTCATGCGCACGCGGGAGCCTCTGCTCATCAACGAGAACATGGCCGACGCGATGGTCAAGTACGGCAGTTACACCATGCCGGGAACGAAGATGGAGAAGTCGGCGCTCTTCGTGCCGATGGTTGCGGGCGAGCAGGTGCGCGGGGTGATCAACCTCATGAATGCCGACCACGAGCAGGCATTCAGCGACTCCGACGTGCGCCTGCTGCAGACGCTGGCCAACAGCATGAGCGTGGCGCTGGAAAACGCCCGCCTGTTCGACGAGACGCAGCGCCTGCTCAAGGAAACCGACGCCCGCGCCGCCGAGCTGTCGATCATCAACAGCGTGCAGCAGGGCATGGCCGGGTCACTGGATTTCCAGGGCATCGTGGATCTGGTGGGCGACAAACTGCGCGATGTGTTCCGCTCGGGCGACATCGGGATCCGCTGGTACGACTCGAAGTCAAACCTGCTGCATTTCCTCTATCAGTATGAGCATGGCGTGCGCACCTACGACGATCCAATGCCGCCTTCGCGAGGGGGACTCAAGGTGCTGCAGGCGCGCGAGCCGATCGTGGTGAACACGGTCGCGGACTACGCCGCGCAGGGATTCACAACGACGCCGGGGACCGACCAGAGTCTCTCGTCGGTGGCAGTGCCGATTGTCGGCAGCGACGGTGTGCTGGGGTCGGTGGTGATCGAGAACTACGAGCACGAGTATGCGTACGGCGAAGCCGAAGTCCGTCTGCTCGCGACGGTCGTCGCAAGCATGAGTGTGGCCCTGCAAAGCGCCCGCCTGTTCGACGAGACGCAGCGCCTGCTGAAGGAAACCGAGCAGCGTGCCGCCGAGATGGCGGTGATCAACAGCATCCAGCAGGGCATGGCCGCGGAGCTGAACTTCCAGGCCATCGTCAATCTGGTCGGCGACAAGCTGCGCGAGGTGCTGAAGACCGACGACATCGGCATCCGCTGGAACGACCCGAAGACCTACAGGGTGCATTACCTGTACGAGTACGAGCACGGCGTCCGGCTCGAGATTCCGACCGCAGTGATCGGCGCGGGCGAGCGCTGGAACCAGCTGACGGAAAACCGCCAGCCGGTGATCATGAACACCTTGGCCGAGATTCTGGCCAGCGGCTCCAAGAATGTTCCAGGCAGCGACCAGGCGCTGTGCATGGTAAGCGTGCCGATCGTCGGCAGCGATCGCGTGCTCGGCCGCATCCTGCTCGAGAACCATGAGCGCGAGAACGCCTTCGGCGAGGCCGAGGTTCGCCTGCTCGGCACCGTGGCCGCGAGCATGGGCGTGGCGCTGGAAAACGCACGTCTGTTCGACGAGACGCAGCGGCTGCTGAAGGAAACCGAGCAGCGCAATGCCGAGCTGGCGGTGATCAACAGTATTCAGCAGGGCATGGCCGGGTCGCTGGATTTCCAGGGCATCGTGGATCTGGTTGGCGACAAGCTGCGCGAGGTGTTCAAGACCGGCGACATGACCATCGACTGGTGGGACGAGAAGCATCGCCTGCTCCATGGCCTGTACGCGTATGAGCACGGCGTGCGGCTGAGTGCACCGCCGCGTTCCCCCGAGCCCGGCGGATGGCTCGATTCGATGGTGCGGCAGCCTCGCGTGTTCGTCGTCAACTCGCAGGCGGAGCAATTGAGCTTGGGCGTTCCGGTGTTGCCCGGCACTGACCGAAGCCGTTCGATTGCGGCCGTGCCGCTGTTGGCCGCGGATCGCCTGCTCGGATACATCGGCATCGAGGATCACGAGCGCGACCACGCCTTCGGCGATGCTCAATTGCGGCTGCTCTCGACGATTGCGGCAAGCATGGGCGTGGCGCTGGAAAACGCCCGTCTATTTGACGAGACGCAGCGGCTGCTGAAGGAGACCGATGCCCGCGCCGCCGAGTTGTCGATCATCAACGGCGTGCAGCAGGGCCTGGCCAACAAGCTCGACGCGCGCTCGATCTACGAATTGGTGGGCGAGAAGCTGCGCGAACTGTTCGACTCGCAAGGCATCAGCATTGCCACTTTTGATGTCGAAGCCGACCTCAGGCACTACGCCTTCCTCTTCGAGCGCGGCCAGCGGCATCAGGTGGCCGATGCACCGATCTCCACCCTGGGCTGGCACATCGTGCACAGCGCGCAGACGCTGCTGATCAACGAGGAGATGGACCGGCGCATGGCCGAGCTGGGCGTAGTGCAGACCACGATCCCCGGCACCGAGCCGTCGAAGAGTCTGCTGCGGGTGCCGGTCCTGTCGAGTGGCCGCGTCGTGGCCGTGATCGGTCTGGACAACGTCGACCGCGAGCATGCCTTCGACGAGGCCGACGTGCGCCTGCTCACCACGCTGGCCGGCAGCGTGAGCGTCGCGCTGGAGAGCGCGCGCCTGTTCGAGCAGACCAAGGTGCTTCTGGCGCAGGCCGAGCAGCGTGCCGGCGAGCTGGCTACCGTCAACACGCTGGGGCAGGCGTTGTCGGCCAAGATCGATCTGCCCGAGCTGATCCGCACTGTGGGCGAGAAGATGCGCGAGACCTTCCGCGCCGACATCGTCTACGTCGCGCTGCTCGACGAAGCGGCGCAGCTGATCCGCTTCCCGTATGCCCATGGCGACGACCTCACGCCGTTGCCGCCGGGCGAGGGCCTGACCGGCAAGATCATCGAGACGGGCCAGCCGCTGCTGCTCAACAAGTCGGTCGACGAGGCGGCGAGCGCGCTGGGTGCGACGCAGGTCGGCACCAAGGCGGCTTCCTACCTCGGCGTGCCGGTCATCGTGCGCGGCCGGGCCATCGGCGTGATCAGCGTGCAGAGCACGCAACTCGAAGGGCGCTTCACGCTGGCCGACCAGAACTTGCTGGCAACGATGGCCGCGGGCGTCGGCGTGGCGATCCGCAATGCGCAATTGTTTGCCGAGGCGCGCGAGGCGCGTGCCCAGGCCGAGGCTGCCAACGAAGCCAAGAGCAGCTTCCTGGCGACCATGAGCCACGAGATCCGCACGCCGATGAATGCGGTGATCGGCATGAGCGGCCTGTTGCTCGACACCGCCCTGAGCGACGAGCAACGCGACTACGCCGCGACCATCCGCGACTCCGGCGACGCGCTGCTGACGATCATCAACGACATCCTCGACTTCTCCAAGATCGAGGCCGGGCGGATGGACATCGAAGCCGATCCGTTCGACCTGCGCGATTGCGTCGAATCCGCGCTCGACCTCATCAGCACGCGCGTGGCCGAAAAGCGCCTGGACATTGCCTACCTGTTCGAAGGCGACGTGCCGGCCGCCGTCAGCGGCGACGTGACGCGATTGCGCCAGATCATCCTCAACCTGCTCAGCAATGCGGTGAAGTTCACCGAGCACGGCGAGATCGTCCTCAGCGTGTCGGCCGTGGCCAAGGCGCCGGGCGTCGAGCTGACGTTTGCCGTGCGCGACACCGGGATCGGCCTCACGGCCGACCGGCATGGGTCGCCTGTTCCAGAGCTTTTCGCAGGCCGATTCGAGTACCACGCGCAAGTACGGCGGCACCGGGCTCGGGCTGGCGATCAGCAAGAAGCTGGCCGAGCTGATGGGCGGGCGCATGTGGGCCCAGAGCGAGGGGCCGGGCCGCGGCGCGACGTTCAGTTTCACGGTCCTCGCGCCGGTGGCCGAAATGCCGGCGCAAAGCCGCCGCGACTACACCGGCAGCCAGCCTGAATTGCGCGGCCGCCGCGTGCTGGTCGTCGACGACAACGCCACCAACCGCCGGGTGCTCTCGCTGCAGACGGCCAAGTGGGGCATGGCCGCGCGCGACACCGAATCAGCACAGCAGGCCCTGCAGTGGATCGAAGGGCAGGAGGCGTTCGACCTGGCGGTCTTGGACATGCACATGCCCGAGATGGATGGCCTCACGCTGGCCCGGCGCATCCGCGCACTGCGCCCCGCGCTGCCGCTGGTGCTGTTCAGCTCGCTCGGACGGCGCGAGAGCGGCGACAGCGAAGGACTGTTCACGGCCTTCCTGGCCAAGCCGGTACGCCAGTCGCAATTGTTCGATACGCTGGCCAACCTGTTCGCTCGAGATGTGCAACCCAGAGCGGCGGCTGCCAGGCCACGCATCAACGGCGAGATGGCCGCGCACCATCCGCTGCGCATCCTGCTGGCCGAGGACAACGTCGTGAATCAGAAGCTCGCACTGCGGCTGCTGCAGCAGATGGGCTACCGCGCCGACCTGGCCAGCAACGGCATCGAAGCGGTGGAGAGCGTCGAGCGCCAGGTCTACGACGTGGTCCTGATGGATGTGCAGATGCCTGACATGGACGGCCTCGAAGCTTCACGCCAAATCACGGCCAGATGGCCGCCGGAAGGCCGTCCGCGCATCGTGGCGATGACGGCCAATGCGATGCAGGGTGATCGCGAGATGTGCCTGCAGGCGGGCATGGACGACTACATCACCAAGCCAATCCGCGTGGAACAACTGATCGAGGCGCTGTACCAGTCGCCGTCCAGAGGGGAGGCCTGATATGGCTGCTGACGTTATCGACGCGAGCACGTTCGCGGAATTGCAGGAGACCGCCGGCGCGGAGTTCGTTGCCGAGTTGGTCGGTACCTTCCTCGAGGAGGCGCCGCAGATGCTGGCCGAATTGCGCACGGCGCGGGCGGCTTCGCTCGACGAGCGCTTCCGACGCGGGGCGCACTCGCTCAAGTCCAACTGCAATACCTTCGGCGCACTCGGCCTCGGCGCGCTGGCGCGCGAGCTCGAGTTGCGAGGCCTCGCGGCCGACCCGGCGCAGGATGCTGCAGCGCTCGATGCGCTGGATGCGGCCTATGCACGCGTTGCAGCAGCGCTCACCGAGCTGACCCATGGCTGAGCAAGCCGCGCGCCTGCTCGTCGCCGATGACAACAAGGTCAACCGCCTGTTGTTGCAGCGCAGCCTGCAATTGCAGGGGCACCAGGTCTTCCTGGCCGAGAACGGCCGCGTTGCACTCGAGATGTTGCGGCGTGAGCCGTACGACCTGCTGCTGCTCGACATCGCGATGCCCGAGATGGATGGGTTTCAGGTGCTCGAGGTATTGACGAAGGATCTGCGCCTGCGCGACCTGCCGGTGATCGTGACCTCCGCGGTCGAGGGCATGGACAGCGTGGTGCGCTGCATCGAGTGCGGCGCGGAGGACTACCTTGCCAAGCCGGTCAATCCGGTCCTGCTGAAGGCGCGCATCGGAGCCAGCCTGGAGAAGAAGCGCCTGCGCGACCAGCAGAAGGAGCTGGTGCGGCGCTTCGCAACCCGCGAAGTGGCCGACGACCTGGCCGCGTCGGGTTTCCAGCTCGGTGGTCACCGCGTGCAGGCCACGGTGATGTTCTGCGACATCCGCGGATTCACGGCGATGTCTGAACAGCTGCCGCCGGAAGAAACGATCGAGCTGCTCAACACCTACTACACCCTGATGTTCGATGCCATCAGCGGTCAGGGTGGGGTCGTCAATCAGATGATCGGTGACGGCCTGATGGCGATCTTCGGTGCGCCATTACCGCTGGCCGACCCTGGGGCCAGTGCCGCGCGCGCGGCGCAGGAAATGGTGGCGATGGTCGATCTGTTCAACCGCGAGCCCGATCGCGCCGGCAAGACCGCGATCCGGATCGGTATCGGCATCGCCTCCGGCTCGGTGATTGCCGGCTATACCGGCACCGACCAACGCGCCACATACACCTGCGTCGGCGATACCGTCAACCTGGCGGCCCGCCTCGAAGCGCACACCAAGGCGGCCGGGCGCACGATCCTGATCGACGGTGCGACGCAGGCCGCACTCGGTGCGGGCTTCACGACCGAGGGCCTGGGCCTGGTGGAATTCAAGGGCAAAGGCGCAGCGGTCGATTGTTTTTCTCTGGCAGGTACAGGGGCATGACTCGCTAACAGGGTCAATGTGGGCGCCACCTAGAATGCCCAGCGTGAACCTCGCGCCGCAAGCCAAGCTGCAGTCCAGCACGCCATTTCGCCTTGCCGCCGCGCTGGTCGTCGCGTTGGTATTGCTTGCACTCGGGTGGCTATCCTGGCAACTGTGGATGTCGCACGACGACGAGCGGATCCACGTCACCCGCGATACCGAGCTGCGTGCCGCCCAGCTCGCGAGTGCGGTCGCCGGCCGCATCGACGTGCTGGTGCGCAGCACGGATTTCGTGCTGCAGGAGTTGCGCACCGACTACGGCACCGGTGAGGCCACCTTTCGCGTCCTTGCCGAGTCACTGGTCAGCACTTTTCCGGAACGATCGCTGCTTGATTTCGCGATCACCGACGTCGGCGGCAAGGTGGTCTACCACAGTGGCGGTCCGACCTATGCTGCCAATCTGGCCGACCGTGATTACTTCGTCGGCCACCGCGACAGCAATGACCGGCTGATCATTGGCAAGCCGCTGGCCGGGCGTATGTCGACGGCAACCGCGATTCCGTTTTCGCGGCCGATGCTGCGCGCCGGCCGCTTCGATGGCGTGGTCGTGGTCATGATCTCGCCGCAGTACATCTCGCAGGTTCTCTCGACATTGGCGCTGGCGTCGAAGGACTCCATTGCATTGACCGACGGCGACGGCACGTTTCTGGCGCGAAACCGCGAGTTCGACACTTACTTGGGCAAGACCCTGATGCCAGCCAGGCCGTTCATGCAAGCTGGCGCGGCGCCAAGCGGAACCTATCGCGTCGCCTCGTTCGACGACGGTTCGGACCGCTTCTTCGCCTGGCAGCGGCTGGGCGATACGCCGCTGGTGGCGGTTGTCGGACTGGATGGCGGCACGGTTCTCGCACCGCTGGAGGCCCGCTTCAGGCGCGAGTGGGTCAGTGCCGGCGTGCTGTCGGGCCTGCTGGCCGCGCTCGGATTCGCGGTCCTCGTGCTGCTTGCCCGCTTGTCGCGTCGGCAACGTGAACTGACCACGAGCGAGACACGCTTTCGCAGCCTGACGGGCCTGTCGGCGGATTGGTACTGGGAGCAGGACGCCGACTTTCGCTTCATCGCCATCGAGGGTGCGCAACAGGGACGCGGCGGTCTCAACGCCACCGATCACGTCGGCAAGACACGCTGGGACCTGCCCGCATTGAACATGACGCCCGCAGACTGGGACAGGCACAGGGTGCATCTCGCGGCGCGCCTGCCATTTCACGATCTCGAATTGCGGCGCCAGGATGCGGACGACGGCGAAGTGTGGATCTCCACCAGCGGCGAGCCCTTGTTCGACGCGAGTGGCAAGTTTCTCGGCTACCGCGGCGTCGGCCGTGACATCAGCGAGCGCAAGCGCGCCGACCAGGAGCGCCAGCGTCTCGAAGCGCAGTTGCGCCAGGCGCAGAAGATGGAAGCGCTGGGCACGCTGGCCGGCGGGATCGCGCACGATTTCAACAACATGCTGACCGCGATCTGTCGGCAACGTCGAGCTCGCGCGCCAGGATGCGAAGCCGCGACAGCCCGTTGCAGCGCAACCTGGCCGAGATCGTTGCCACGGCCGAACGCGCGACCGACCTGGTGCGCCAGATCCTCACCTTCAGCCGCCGCCAGCCCGCTCGAGCGTCGCGTCGTCAACTTGCAGCGAGTTCGTGCAGGACGCGGTCAGGCTGCTGCGCTCCGACCTGCCGACGGGCGTCGAGCTGAGTCACGACCTTGCGCCCGACGCACCCAACGTGCTCGCCGACCGCACGCAACTGCACCAGGTGCTGATGAACCTTGGACAACGCCTGGCAGGCGATGCGAGGAGCGGCAGGGCGCATCGAGATCGCGTTGGAGGGACTGATCCTCGAGGCCGAGTCGTGCCGCGCTGTCGCCCGGTCGCTATGCCCGCTTGAGCGTCAGCGACACCGGCACCGGCATGGATGCGGCGACCCGCGAGCGTATCTTCGATCCGTTCTTCACCACCAAACCGGCCGGTGAGGGCACAGGCCTGGGGCTGGCGGTGGTGGATGGCATCGTCAAGGGGCATGACGGCGCGATCAAGGTCGACAGCGAACCCGGACTGGGCAGCACCTTTCGTCTGTACTTTCCGGCCGCCGATGGCGCGGCCGATGCAACGGTGGCGGCCATGCCTTCGGCGCCACGCGCCAGCGGTGGCCAGCCGATCCTGTTTCTCGACGACGACGAATGCCTGGTGCTGATGGCCAAGGCGATGCTTCGAGCGCCTGGGCTATCGGGTACGACGACCATACGCAGACGCGGAGCAGGCCCTGGCCGCCTTCGAGGGCCGATCCGGCGCACTTCGACCTGCTGGTCACCGACTACAACATGCCCGGCGCGTCGGGCCTGGAGGTGGCCGGCGAGAGTGCTGCGGCTGCGACCCGATCTGCCGATCGCCCTGGCTTCGGGATTCGTGACCGATGAGCTGCGTGCGCAAGGCACTGGCGCTTGGCATCGACGAGGTGATCTACAAGCCGTACACGGTCGCAGAATTGGCGGCCGCCGTCGAGCGCGCGCTGACGCAGGGACCCCGGTGAGCGCTGCTGCCAACGGTGCCGAGCCACGCCTCACGTCGCTGTCGCACGGCGGCGGCTGCGGCTGCAAGATCGCGCCCGGCGCGCTGGCCGAGATACTCAAGGGCACCAGCACGATGCCGGTGCCGCCCGAATTGCTGGTTGGCATCGAGACCGCCGACGACGCCGCGGTATACCGCCTGAATGACGAGCAGGCGCTGATCGCGACCACCGATTTCTTCATGCCGATCGTCGACGACCCGTTCGACTTCGGCCGTATTGCCGCCACCAACGCGATCAGCGATGTCTATGCGATGGGCGGGCGGCCGATCATGGCGCTGGCGCTGGTGGGCATGCCGATCAACGTGCTGTCGCCGGCGACCATCGGCAGGATCCTGGAAGGCGGCAATAGCGTGTGCCGCGCCGCCGGCATCCCGATCGCTGGTGGCCATACGATCGATTCGGTCGAGGCCATCTACGGCCTGGTCGCCCTCGGCCTGGTGCACCCCCAACACGTCAAGCGCAATGCCGACGCCAGGGTCGGGGATCACCTCGTGCTCGGCAAGCCGCTCGGCGTGGGCGTGCTCTCGGCAGCGCTGAAGAAGGAACAACTGAGCGCTACGGGCTACGCGCAGATGATCGCCTGCACGACCCAGCTCAACACGCCGGGGCCGGATCTGGCCGCTTTGCCCGGCGTTCATGCGCTGACCGACGTCACCGGCTTCGGCCTGGCCGGACATGCACTCGAGGTCGCGCGCGGCGCCAATGCCACCGTGGTCATCGACTGGGCTCGCGTGCCGCTGTTGACGGGCGTGCGCGCGCTTGCCACGCAGGGCTATGTGACCGGCGCGTCGGGTCGTAACTGGGCGGGCTACGGCAGCGAAGTCGGCCTGCCGGCCGGCTTTGCCGCCGAAGACAAGGCCCTGCTGACCGACCCGCAGACCAGCGGGGGGCTGCTGGTGTCGTGCGACGCGGCGGCGGTGCCCGCCGTGCGCGCGATTTTCGAGCGCCATGGCTTTGGCACGGTGGCGGAGATCGGCGAGGTGGCTGCCGCCCGCGCCGACGGCAAGCGCTTGATCGTAATTTGATTCGGCGTAAGGTCGACGGCAGCCAGATGGAGTCCACTGGCGGGTTTAGGCGGGGTGCCTTTCAAGGAGATTTGGATCATGAGCAAGCGTGATGTGGTGGTTCTGGGTGCGGCGCGTTCGGCGATCGGCACCTTCGGCGGTTCGCTGGCCGACATCGAGCCGGCCGAACTGGCCGGCACCGTGATGAAGGAGGCCGTCAAGCGCTCCGGCGTCGACCCGAAGGCGATCAACTACGTGACGGTGGGCAACACGATTCCCACCGAGAGCCGCTTCGCCTACGTGGCGCGGGTGGCGTCGATCCAGGCCGGGCTGCCGATGGACTCGGTGGCGATGTCGGTGAATCGGCTGTGCTCGTCGGGCCTGCAGGCCATCGTGACGACGGCGCAGAACATCCTGCTCGGCGATTGCGACTACGGCGTCGGCGGCGGCGTCGAGGTGATGAGCCGCGGCGGCTACCTGTCGACGGCGATGCGCACCGGCGCGCGCATGGGCGACACCAAGCTGATCGACACGATGGTCGCCACGCTGACCGACCCGTTCGGCGTCGGCCACATGGGCATCACGGCCGAGAACCTGGTCACCAAGTGGGGCATCACCCGCGAGGAGCAGGACGCGCTGGCGGTCGAGTCGCACCGCACGCGCGGCCGCGGCGATCGCCGAGGGGCGCTTCAAGTCGCAGATCGTGGCGATCGTCAAGCAGACCCGAAAGGGCGAGGTCACCTTCGACACCGACGAGCACGTCAAGGCCAGCGACCACGATGGAGACGCTGGCCAAGATGAAGCCGGCGTTCAAGAAGGACGGCTCGGTGACCGCCGGCAATGCCTCGGGCATCAACGACGGCGCGGCCTTCTTCGTGCTGGCCGACGCCGCGGTGGCCGCCGCGGCAGGCCACAAGCCGATGGCCCGGCTGGTGTCGTACGCGGTGGCCGGCGTGCCCAACGAGATCATGGGCGAGGGCCCGATTCCGGCGACCAAGCTGGCGCTGAAGAAGGCCGGTCTGCGCTCGACCAGATGGACGTGATCGAGAGCAACGAAGCCTTTGCGGCGCAGGCCATCGCGGTCGCGCGCGGCCTCGAACTCGACCTGAAGAAGGTCAACCCGAACGGCGGCGCGATCGCGCTCGGCCACCCGATCGGCTGCTCGGGTGCCTTCCTGGCCACCAAGGCGGTCTACGAGTTGCAGCGCACCGGCGGGCGCTACGCGCTGGTGACGATGTGCATCGGCGGCGGGCAGGGCATCGCGGCGGTGTTCGAGCGGCTCTGAGCGGCGACGGTTCGACGGACACCCGGCGAGGCGTCGCCGGGTCTGTCGTCTTCAGCGCGCAGTCGAACTCGTCAACTCGAGTCGATCCGCATTCAACGCAGAGCAAACAGTCCAGTTCTGAACCGAATGCGCGCTGTCTGCGGGCCCCGAACCCGCCCAACCGGCCATGGCGCTGATCCGTGCGGGACCACTTTCTAGGGACCGGCCCCTAGATTGATGCAGCGCAGCAAAAATGTCTTGCTTTGCGTCGATCAGCGAGTAGAGTAATACTCATGCTGCGGTGCAGCAAACGGGGTCCTAACTCCAACTCAAGGTCGTGATGCGCTCCATGCTGAACTCTGAACCATTCACTGCTGCGAACCAGGCGAACGTCGCGGCTCAGTGGAATCTCATGACCAAGGGCGGGCGCGGCTGAGCCGCACGGGCGAGTACGACATGGGCGCTTCATCACAACACCTGAAGCTGGCACTCGAGGACCTGCTCGGTGACCTTCGGTACGCACGTCGAACCGGCGATCTCGGCCGGCTGGCCTTGCTCTCGTACTGTGAGGTCCGGCGTTGGGCCCGCATGGCGGGGGCAGAGCGCTTGGCTGAGCATTCTTCAGCGCTGATCACGCACGCGCCGCATGCCAACCGCGAGGAATTCCTGGCGCATGTCGACCAGTTGATCATCGAACTCGAGACCGCGCGCCCCTGCCTGGTCTGAGCTTTGGGTAGCGGCCGGGCCGCGAAACCGCGGCGCTGATTCAGGCCGCTGCCTCGAGACCGTTCTCGAAGTGCGAGCGCATCAGTCGCGTCGCCTTGACTGCCTCGCGCGCATCGAGCGCGGCCATCAGCGCGCGGTGCTCGGCCAGTGAATCGGCCAGCCGGCCCTGCTTGAGCAGCGAGTGGTGCCGGTTGAGCTTCATTACCTTGCGCAGATCGGCCACGATCTGCAGGCGCCAGCGATTGCCGGCGACCTCCAGCAGCGCCATGTGGAACCGCTCGTTGGTGGCGAAAAAGGCGTCACGTTGACGCACCTGCTTTTCCAGGCGCGCGTGCAGGGCACGCAAAGCGTCGAGCTGCGCCGCGCTGGCGTGGCGTGCCACGTCGCCGGCGGCGTCGGATTCGAGCAGCGCCAACACGCGGTAGACCTGGGTCACGTCGTCGCGGCTCATTTCGGTGACGTAGGCACCGCGGCGCACCTTCATCGTGACCAGGCCCTCTGCGGCCAGCACCTTCAGCGCCTCGCGCAGCGGCGTGCGGCTGATGCCGTACTCGACGGCCAGCCTCTGCTCGTCGATCCAGGCCCCGGGCTCGAGCTCGCGGGCGAAGATCTGCGAGCGCAGGCGCTCGGCCACGTCCTGGTACAGGGCGCGCGGCGAAAGCGAGCGGGGCGGGGCCGAGATTGAGGCAGTGGGCACGACTGAGCGGGATCCTTGTAAGGCCTGTGTTGGATTTGAATTCATAATTATGGATAATGCAAGTGCCGCAACCCGACCGGCCGAGGAGACGACGATGCCCGCACGCCCCCCCACGCTGCAAGACTGGCAGCGCGCCGCTGCCAAGTCGGCGCCCGGCGGTGATGTCGGCGCGCTGGCCTGGGTGACGCCCGAGGGCTTGACCGTCAAGCCGCTGTACACCGCGGCCGACCTGGCCGGCCTGCCGAGTGCAGACACCTTGCCGGGCTTCGCTCCCTACTTGCGCGGGCCGCAGGCCACGATGTACGCCGTGCGGCCGTGGACGGTGCGCCAGTACGCGGGCTTTTCCACCGCCGAGGCCAGCAACGCGTTCTATCGCCAGGCGCTCGCCGGCGGCGGGCAGGGTGTCTCAGTGGCCTTCGATCTGGCCACACACCGCGGCTACGACAGCGATCACCCGCGCGTAACCGGCGACGTGGGCAAGGCTGGGGTGGCGATCGACTCGGTCGAGGACATGAAGACCCTGTTCGACGGCATCCCGCTCGACAAGGTCTCCGTGTCGATGACGATGAACGGTGCAGTGCTGCCGGTGCTGGCCGGCTACATCGTCGCTGCCGAAGAGCAAGGCGTGGCGCAGGACAAGCTCTCGGGGACGATCCAGAACGACATCCTCAAGGAGTTCATGGTCCGCAACACCTACATCTACCCGCCCGAGCCATCGATGCGGGTGGTGGCGGACATCATCGCGTACACGGCCGAGAAGATGCCGAAGTTCAACTCGATCTCGATCTCGGGTTACCACATGCAGGAGGCCGGCGCGAACCAGGCGTTGGAGCTGGCCTTCACGCTGGCCGATGGCAAGGAATACGTGAAGACCGCGATCGCCAAGGGGCTCGACGTCGATGCCTTCGCCGGGCGGCTGTCGTTCTTCTGGGCCATCGGGATGAACTTCTATCTCGAGATCGCCAAGATGCGCGCGGCGCGCCTGCTCTGGTGCCGGATCATGCAGGGCTTCGATGCCAAGAGCCCGAAGAGCCTGATGCTGCGCACGCATTGCCAGACCTCGGGCTGGAGCCTCACGGAGCAGGATCCGTACAACAACATCGTTCGGACCACGATCGAGGCCATGGCAGCGGTGTTCGGCGGCACGCAGAGCCTGCACACCAACAGCTTCGACGAGGCGATCGCCTTGCCGACCGAGTTTTCGGCCCGCATCGCGCGCAACACGCAACTGATCCTGCAGGAGGAGACCCACATTCCACAGGTGGTCGACCCCTGGGCCGGCAGCTACATGATGGAGCGCCTGACGCAGGACATGGCCGACGCGGCGTGGAAGATCATCGAAGAAGTCGATGCCCTGGGCGGCATGACCAAGGCCGTCGACAGCGGCTGGGCCAAGCTCAAGATCGAAGCCAGCGCGGCCGAGAAGCAGGCCCGCATCGACGCCGGCCGCGACGTGATCGTGGGTGTCAACAAGTACCGCAGCAGCGCGCAGGACGCGATCGAGTTCCGCGACATCGACAACCACGCCGTGCGCGACGGCCAGATCCTGCGCCTGAAGGCCTTGCGTGCGGCGCGCGATGGCGCCCGGGTGCGGGCCGCGCTCGACGCGCTGACGCGCTGCGCCGAAACGGGCGAGGGAAACTTGCTGGCATTGAGCATCGACGCGGTGCGGCTGCGGGCTACAGTTGGCGAAGTCAGCGATGCATTGGAAAAGGCCTGGGGGCGCCACCGCGCCGATACGCAAAAGGTGACCGGGGTGTACGCAGCCGCCTACGACAGCGCCGAGGGATGGGACCAGCTCAAGGCCGAGATCGCGGCCTTTGCAAAGACGCAGGGCCGCCGTCCGCGCGTCATGATCGCCAAGCTCGGCCAGGACGGGCACGACCGCGGCTCCAAGGTGGTGGCCACCGCGTTCGCCGATCTCGGCTTCGACGTCGACATCGGCCCGCTGTTCCAGACGCCCGAGGAATGTGCCCGCCAGGCGATCGAGAACGATGTGCACGCGGTCGGTGTCTCGACGCTGGCCGCCGGCCACAAGACCCTCGTGCCTGCGATCATCGATGCCCTCAAGGCCCAGGGTGCCGGCGAGATCATCGTCTTCGTCGGCGGCGTGGTGCCACGCCAGGATTACGAATTCCTGTACCAGGCCGGCGTCAAGGGAATCTTCGGCCCGGGCACACCAATCCCGGCCAGCGCGAAGGACGTGCTGGAGCAGATCAAGAAGGCGGTCGGCGCGTGAATGCGATGCCTGGCGCCGCGGCGGTGCTCGGCGGCGATCGCCGCGCATTGGCCAAGGCCATCACCCTGATCGAATCGACGCGCGCCGACCACCGGGCGCAAGCCGATGCGCTGCTCGACGCGCTATTGGCATCCAGCGGCAAGTCGCTGCGGCTGGGCATCTCGGGCGCGCCCGGCGTCGGCAAGAGCACCTTCATCGAGGCTCTGGGTCTGTTTCTGATCGGGCGCGGCCACCGCGTCGCGGTGCTGGCTGTCGACCCATCGTCGAGCGTGTCCGGGGGCTCGATCCTCGGCGACAAGACGCGCATGGAGCGGCTGTCGCAGCAGCCGGCCGCCTTCATCCGCCCGAGTCCGACCTCCGGGGCACTCGGCGGCGTGGCCGAACACACCCGGGAGGCGCTGCTGGTGTGCGAGGCGGCGGGTTTCGACGTCGTGATCGTCGAGACCGTCGGCGTCGGCCAGAGCGAGACCACTGTCGCCGGCATGACCGATCTGTTCGTGCTGCTGCAACTGCCCAATGCCGGCGACGACCTGCAGGCCATCAAGCGCGGTGTGATGGAACTGGCCGACGTCGTGGCCATCAACAAGGCCGACCTCGACGAGGCCGCCGCGACGCGCGCGATGGCGCAGATCACGAGTGCCGTGCGCGTCTTCGGCCCGCACGGCAGGCCGGACGCTGCGCCGGTGCAGGTGCTCAAGCTCAGTGCCTTGAAGGCGCTGGGTATCGACGCGTTCTGGCAGGCGGTCGAGGCCGAGGCGGCGCGGCGTCGCGCCAGCGGCAGCTTCGAGGCCCGCCGCCGGGCACAGCGCCAAGCCTGGCTGTGGGACATCGTGCACGCACGGTTGCGCGCCGACTTCGAGCAAAACGACGCCGTGCGCGAGGCACTGCCGCGCGTGCTGGCCCAGGTCGATGCGGCGCGCACGGCACCCACGGTGGCTGCGCGGGCGCTGCTCGACCTGTTCGAGAAGAACTGACAAGGAGACCGACATGAAGCCCCCAAGCTCACTGCGTTCGCGGCCCCCCGGGCCCGTCGAGGGCCCCTTCGTGGCCCTTGGGGCGCCAGTACCCTTCGGACGGCCGGGCGGGTACTGACATGCACGACATCATCGAACAAGCTCGAGAACAAGCGCGCCGCCGCACGCCTGGGCGGTGGCCAGAAGCGCATCGACGCACAGCACAAGCAAGGGCAAGCTGACCGCGCGCGAGCGCCTCGAACTGCTGCTCGACGAAGGCACCTTCGAGGAATGGGACATGTTCGTCGAGCATCGCTGCGCCGACTTCGGCATGCAGGACAACAAGGTGCCCGGCGACGGCGTCGTCACCGGCTACGGCATGATCAATGGCCGGCTGGTGTTCGTCTTCAGCCAGGACTTCACCGTCTTCGGCGGTGCGCTCTCGGAAGCGCACGCCGAGAAGATCTGCAAGGTGATGGACCAGGCGATGAAGGTCGGCGCGCCGGTGATCGGGCTCAACGATTCGGGTGGCGCGCGCATCCAGGAGGGCGTCGCCTCGCTCGGCGGCTATGCCGACGTGTTCCAGCGCAACGTGATGGCCAGTCGGCGTGATCCCGCAGATCAGCCTGATCATGGGCCCGTGCGCCGGTGGCGCGGTGTACTCGCCGGCGATGACCGACTTCATCTTCATGGTCAAGGACAGCTCCTACATGTTCGTCACCGGCCCCGAGGTGGTGAAGACGGTGACGCACGAAGAGGTGACGGCCGAGGAACTCGGCGGTGCCGTCGACGCACACCACGCGCAGCGGCGTGGCCGACCTGGCTTTCGACAACGACGTCGAAGCGCTGCTGATGCTGCGCCGCTTCTACAACTACCTGCCGCTGAACAACCGCGAGAAGTCGCCTTGCGACTGGCGGGCACCGAGCGCCGACCCTGCCGAACGGCTCGACCACTCGCTCGACACGCTGGTGCCGGACAACCCGAACAAGCCCTACGACATGAAGGAGTTGATCGTCAAGGTGCGTCGACGACGGCGACTTCTTCGAACTGCAGCCCGACTACGCGAAGAACATCGTCGTCGGCTTCGGCGCGCATGGAAGGCACGACGGTGGGCATCGTCGCCAACAACCCGCAGGTGCTGGCCGGTTGCCTGGACATCAAGAGCAGCATCAAGGCCGCGCGCTTCGTGCGCTTCTGCGACGCGTTCAACATCCCGGTGTTGACCTTCGTCGACGTGCCCGGGTTCATGCCGGGCACCAGCCAGGAGTACGGCGGCATCATCAAGCACGGCGCCAAGCTGCTCTACGCCTATGCCGAGTGCACGGTGCCCAAGGTCACCGTGATCACGCGCAAGGCCTACGGCGGCGCCTACGACGTGATGAGCTCCAAGCACCTGCGCGGCGACGTCAACTTCGCCTGGCCCAACGCCGAGATCGCGGTGATGGGCGCCAAGGGCGCGGTGGAGATCATCTTCCGCGAAGACAAGGGCGACCCGGCCAAGCTGGCCGCGCGCGAGGCCGAGTACAAGGCGCGCTTCGCCAACCCCTTCGTCGCCGGCAGCCGCGGCTTCATCGACGACGTGATCCAGCCGCACGAGACGCGCAAGCGCATCTGCCGCTCGCTGGCCATGCTGCGCGACAAGAAGCTCGACAACCCGTGGCGCAAGCACGGCAACATTCCGCTCTGACACACCCCCGAAGCGGCTTCGCCGCTCCCCCTCAAGGGGGCGGCGCCCGCGGCCCGGCGAAGCCGGATCCGCGGCCCCTGCTGGGCGGTACACCTGGAGCGCGTGGCTGACATGTTCACCAAAATATTGATTGCCAACCGGGGCGAGATCGCCTGCCGCATCATCAAGACCGCGCGCAAGATGGGCATCCAGACGGTGGCCGTGTACTCTGACGCCGACCGCGACGCGCGCCATGTCGACGCTCGCCGACGAGGCGCGTGTACATCGGCCCGGCGCCGAGCCGCGAGTCGTACCTGCTGGCCGACAAGATCATCGCGGCCTGCAAGCAGACCGGCGCGCAGGCCGTGCACCCGGGCTACGGCTTCCTGAGCGAGAACGCAGGACTTCGCCCGCCGCGTCGAGGAAGAGGGCATCGTCTTCATCGGCCCGAAGCACTACTCGATCGCCGCGATGGGCGACAAGATCGCGTCGAAGAAGCTCGCGCTGGAGGCCAAGGTCAACACCATCCCGGGCTGGAACGCGGCGATCGAGACGCCCGAGCGCGCGGTCGAGATCGCCAGTGACATCGGCTACCCGGTGATGATCAAGGCCAGTGCCGGCGGCGGCGGCAAGGGTCTGCGCGTGGCCTATCAACGACAAGGAGGCCTTCGAGGGCTTCACCTCCTGCCGCAACGAGGCGCGCAACAGCTTTGGCGACGACCGCGTGTTCATCGAGAAGTTCGTCGAGAGCCCGCGCCACATCGAAATCCAGGTGCTCGGCGACGCCACGGCAATGTGGTCTACCTCAACGAGCGCGAGTGCTCGATCCAGCGCCGCCACCAGAAGGTGATCGAGGAAGCGCCGTCGCCCTTCATCAGCGACGCCACCCGCAAGGCGATGGGCGAGCAGGCGGTGGCGCTGGCCAAGGCGGTGAAGTACCAGAGCGCCGGCACGGTGGAGTTCGTGGTCGGCAAGGACCAGAGCTTTTACTTCCTGGAGATGAACACGCGGCTGCAGGTCGAGCACCCGGTGACCGAGTGCATCACCGGGCTCGATCTGGTCGAGCTGATGATCCGCGTCGCGGCCGGCGAGAAGCTCGCCTTCGCGCAGGCCGACGTGCAGCGCCACGGCTGGGCCATCGAGTGCCGCATCAACGCCGAAGACCCGTTCCGCAACTTCCTGCCATCGACCGGCCGGCTGGTGCGCTACCAGCCGCCGCCGCAGACCATGGAGTCCGCGGCGCCGGTGCCCGAAGGCGGCGGCGTGCGCGTGGACACCGGCGTCTACGAAGGCGGCGAGATCCCGATGTACTACGACTCGATGATCGCCAAGCTGATCGTGCACGGCAACGACCGCGATGATGCGATTGCCAAGATGCGCGAGGCGCTGAACGGCTTCGTGATCCGCGGCATCTCCAGCAACATCCCGTTCCAGGCGGCACTGCTGGCGCACCCGAAGTTCGTCGCCGGCGACTTCAACACCGGCTTCATCGCCGAGCACTATGGCCACGGCTTTCGCGCGGAAGATGTGCCGCACGACGACCCCGACTTCCTGGTCGCGCTGGCGGCCGCCGTGCACCGTACCTATCGCCAGCGTGCGGCGGGCATCAGTGGCCAGTTGCCGGGCCACGAGTCTGCGCGTGGGTAACGCGTTCGTGGTCGTGCGTCCGGGGACAGAACGGCGAGCACATGCACCGGCCGGTCCAGGTGCAGGCCGACGCAATCGATGACGGTCACCGTCGGTGATCGGCAATACGCGATCGCCAACGACTGGCACCTTCCGCAACATTCGCGCCAGCGGCACCTGCAACGGCAAGCCCTTCACGGCCCAGGTCGAGCGCGACGGCCTGTGGCTGAGGGTGGCGCACAACGGCATGCGCGATCGATACCCTGGTGCTGCCGCCGCGCGCCGCCGACCTGCTGCGCGTGATGCCGTTCAAGGCGCCCCGCGGACATGAGTCAGTTCCTGCTCTCGCCGATGCCCGGGCTGCTGGTGAACGTTGCCGTCAAGCCCGGTCAGGCGGTACAGGCGGGCGAGCGCCTGGCCGTGATCGAGGCGATGAAGATGGAAAACATCCTGACCGCTTCGCGCGACGGCTGTCGTCAGCGAACTGCTGGCCAGCGCCGGCGAGAGCCTGGCCGTCGACCAACCAATCCTGAGTTTCGCGTCGTGAGCGCCAAACCGTTCCGGATTCTCGGGATCCAGCAGATCGCGATCGGCGGGCCCGACAAGCAGCGCCTGAAGTCGCTCTGGGTCGACGTGCTCGGCCTGACGGTCAAGAGCAGTTTCGTCTCCGAGCGGGAGAATGTCGACGAGGACATCTGTGCCTTGGGCGAGGGCGTGCACGCGGTCGAGATCGACCTCATGCAGCCGATCGATGCGGCGAAGAAGCCTGCCGTGCACAGCACGCCGCTGAACCATGTCGGACTCTGGGTCGACGACCTGCCGGCCGCGGTTGCGTGGATGACGGCGCACGGCGTGCGCTTTGCGCCCGGCGGCATCCGCAAGGGCGCGGCGGGCCACGACATCTGCTTCATCCATCCCAGGGGCAACGACGAATTCCCGCTGGGCGGTGAGGGGGTCCTGATCGAACTGGTGCAGGCCCCGCGGGAAGTCATCGCGGCATTGGCTTGACCGCTCAAAAGCTGCCGGCGTAGACCAGGATGCGGCCGGCGAGCGTTTCGGCGACGTACAGATTGCCGCGGCTGTCGAAGGCAGGGTCGCGTGGCTCGTCCAGATTCGTTGCGAAGTCACTGCGTTTGCCTTCCGCAGAGATGCGTGAAACCTGCCGTGCCTGCGGCTGGGCCACGAACACATCCCCGGAACGGGCGATGGCGATACCTACGGGCCCGGCAACGTCGGCAAAGGCAACGACCTGGCCCGCCAGCCACTTGACGACACGATTGCCGCGCCAATCGTTGATATAGGTCAGCCCGGCGGCACCAAATGCCAGACCATGCGGGCCCTTCAGTTCGGCGACCACCCGCGACCTCCCTTGCGGCGAAAACGCCCGCACCTTGCCGCTGAGCTCGCAGACCCAAAGCTCGCCATCGGGCGCGAAATCAAGGTCGACCGGCGAATCGAGGTCGGCGATGAAGGTGCTCACCACGCCGTTGCGGTCGATCTTCGCGACCCGGTCTGCGCCGGTTTCGGCAACGTACAAGTTGCCCGCCGCGTCCAAGGCCAGGTCATGCGGACTGTGCAGCCCCCGGGCGATGCGCGAAACATGGCCGGCGGCGTCGATGCGCGCAACAGTGCCACCATGTTGCTCGGCGACGTACATCGATCCGTCGGGCGCGAAGAGCAGACCACGCGGTTGGTCCAGTTGACTGGCAAAGACGTGGTACGGCGTCGGCACTTGCGCCTGGGCGTCGCGCTGGGTGCAGGCGATGAATGACAGGCATGCCAGCGCAGCCAGGACCACGGCCGCGATGTATGAGGCCCGGGGTGCGTGTGTCGACCGCATCGGTGTCTCCTGCGAAACCAGGCTGGCGATTGGGCCGCAAGGTCTGTGCGGTCGTCAAGTCGGCACCGGTGTGGTGCGGACGCGGGCGCCGGTGCGCCGACGACGCACTTGCGATGGGCGCGATCGCGCTTAGACTGTGCGACCGACCCAGGCGGGGTGCGAGCCCCTGTTCCGTCTCAATGAGCATCGACGTCATCCTCGAAACGCGCCGCCTGAGCAAGGAGTTCAAGGGCTTCGTTGCGGTCGACGAGGTCGATCTGAAAGTGCGTCGCGGCACGATCCATGCGCTGATCGGCCCCAATGGCGCCGGCAAGACGACCTGCTTCAACCTGCTGACGAAATTCCTGACGCCGACATCCGGCCAGATCTTGTTCAATGGCACCGACATCACGGCCGAGGCTCCGGCCCACATCGCACGTCGTGGCATCGTGCGCTCGTTCCAGATCTCGGCCGTGTTCCCGCACCTGTCGGTGCTTGAAAACGTGCGCGTCGCGCTGCAGCGAAAGCTCGGCACCTCGTTTCACTTCTGGCGCTCCGAGGCCAGCCTGCAGCCGCTTGATGCGCGCGTGCACGAGTTGCTGCGCGAAGTCGACCTCGACCACTACGCCGACACGCCCACCTTGGAGCTGAGCTACGGCCGCAAGCGCGCGCTCGAGATCGCGACGACGCTGGCGATGGATCCCGAATTGATGCTGCTCGACGAGCCGACCCAGGGGATGGGCCTGGAAGACGTCGATCGCATCCGCCAGTTGATCAAGAAGGTGGCGGCCCGGCGCACGGTATTGATGGTCGAGCACAACATGAGCGTGGTGGCCAGCATTGCCGACACGATCACCGTGCTGCAGCGTGGCGCCACGCTGGCCGAAGGCCCGTACGAAGTGGTGTCGAAGAACCCGGCCGTGGTCGAAGCCTACATGGGCAGCGCGGACGCCGAGCTCAAGGGGCCGCATTGATGCCCGCCATGCTCGAGGTCAAGGACCTGCACGCCTGGTACGGAGAGTCGCATGTGCTGCACGGCGTCAACTTCGACGTGCAGGAGGGCGAGGTGGTGACGCTGCTCGGCCGCAACGGCGCCGGCCGCACCAGCACGCTGCGCGCGATCATGGGCCTGACTGGCAGCCGCGAGGGCTCGGTCCGCGTGCGCGGCAACGAGACCATCGGCATGGCCACGCACGGCATTGCGCGCTTGGGCATCGGCTACTGCCCCGAGGAGCGCGGCATCTTCTCCAGCCTGTCGGCCGAGGAGAACCTGCTGTTGCCGCCCGAGCTGGCCAAGGGCGGCATGAGCGTCGAGCAGATCTACGCCATGTTCCCGAATCTGCGCGAGCGGGCGGCCAGCCAGGGCACGCGGTTGTCGGGCGGCGAGCAGCAGATGCTGGCAGTGGCGCGCATCTTGCGCACCGGCGCGCGGCTGTTGCTGCTCGACGAGATCTCCGAGGGCCTGGCCCCGGTGATCGTGCACAAGCTGGCCGAGATGGTGCTGGCGCTGCGCAAGCAGGGCTACACCATCGTCATGGTCGAGCAGAACTTCCGTTTTGCCGCGCCGCTGGCCGACCGCTTCTTCGTCATGGAGCACGGCCGCGTCCTGCAGGAATTTGCACAAGCGCAGCTGCCCGCCAATATCGAGCGGCTGCACGAGTATCTGGGCGTGTGAACGCGCCCCAGGTTTTCTACTTCCCCCATCCAACCACGGAGAGTCCGACATGAAACTGAAGAAACTCACGGCCCTGTGCAGCCTGGCCTGCGCCTCGCTGCTCGGCATTGCCGCGCCTGCACAGGCGCAGGTCTCGGGTGACGTGATCCGCATCGGCATCATCACCGACATGTCCAGCGTCTATGCCGACCTGGATGGCCAGGGTGGCGTCGAAGCCATCAAGATGGCGATCGCCGATGCCGGTGGCGCCGTCAACGGCAAGAAGATCGAAGTCATGTTCGCCGACCACCAGAACAAGGCCGACATCGCCGCCGCCAAGGCGCGCGAGTGGTTCGACACGCAGGGGCTGGACATGCTGGTCGGCGGCACCAACTCGGGCACCGCACTGGCAATGGCCAAGGTGGCGGCCGAGAAGAAGAAGCCGTTCATCGTCGTCGGTGCCGCGTCGTCGGCGTTGACCAACGAGCAATGCACGCCGTACACCGTGCATTGGGCCTACGACACGGTGGCGCTGGCCAAAGGCACCGGCAACGCAGTGGTCAAGGCCGGCGGCAAGAGCTGGTACTTCCTGACCGCCGACTACGCCTTCGGCGCGGCGTTGCAGAACGACACGTCCACCGTCGTCAAGGCCGCCGGCGGCACCGTCGTCGGCTCGGTCAAGGTGCCGTTGAACGCCAGCGATTTCTCGTCCTTCCTGCTGCAGGCGCAGTCGAGCAAGGCGCAGATCCTGGGTCTGGCCAATGCCGGTGGCGACACCATCAACTCGATCAAGGCGGCCAACGAATTCGGCGTCACCAAGACGATGAAGCTGGCCGGCCTGCTGGTCTTCATCAACGACATCCACTCGCTGGGTCTGAAGACCACCCAGGGCATGTACCTGACCGACAGCTGGTACTGGAACCAGAACGCCGAGACCCGCGCCTGGGCGCGCCGCTTCTTCGACAAGATGAAACGCATGCCTTCGTCGTTGCAGGCCGCCGACTACTCTGCCACGTCGCAGTACCTGTCTGCTGTCAAGGCGACCGGCAGCGACGATGCCGACAAGGTGCTGGCACAGATGAAGAAGACCAAGATCAACGACGTCTTCGCCAAGGGCGGCTTCATCCGCGACGACGGGCGCATGGTCCACGACATGTACCTGATGCAGGTCAAGACGCCGGAGCAGTCGACGGAACCCTGGGATTACTACAAGGTCGTCGAGACGTTCAAGGGCGAGGCGGCATGGCAGACCAAAGCCGACAGCAAGTGCGCGCTCTGGAAGTGATGCTCGGCTGAAGCGCGCACCGTGGAGATATTCGGCATTCCCCTGCAGGCTTTTCTGGGCCAGCTCATGCTCGGCTTGGTCAATGGGTCGTTCTACGCCATGCTCAGTCTGGGCCTGGCCGTGATCTTCGGCCTGTTGGGGATTGTCAATTTCGCCCACGGCGCGCTGTACATGATCGGGGCCTACGTGGCCTGGCTGAGCCTGGAGAAGTTCGGGCTCAACTACTGGGTGGCGCTGTTGCTCGCGCCGCTGGTGGTGGGTGCAATCGGCGTGGCCATCGAGCGCACGTTGCTCAAGCCGCTTTACCGCGTCGATCCGATCTACAGCCTGCTGCTGACGTTCGGCCTGGCACTGATCGCCGAAGGCGTGTTCCGCGACCAGTTCGGCGTTTCCGGCCAGCAGTACCCGGTGCCCGAGTTGTTGCAGGGTGCGACCAACCTCGGCTTCATGGTGCTGCCGAACTACCGCGCCTGGGTCGTGGTTGCATCACTTGGTGTCTGTCTGGCGACCTGGTTCGTGATCGAGAAGACACGCTTGGGGGCCACCCTGCGCGCGGGTACCGAAAATCCGGCCCTGGTGCAGGCCTTCGGTATCAACGTGCCGTTGATGGTCACGCTGACCTATGCCGGCGGCGCGGCGCTGGCGGCCATCGCTGGCGTGCTGGCCGCGCCGGTGATCCAGATCACGCCGCTGATGGGCAGCAACCTGATCATCGTGGTCTTCGCGGTGGTGGTGATCGGCGGCATGGGCTCGATCCTGGGCTCGATCCTGACCGGCGTGGTGCTCGGCCTCGTCGAGGGCCTGACCAAGGTCTTCTACCCCGAGGCCTCCAACATCGTCGTCTTCGTCATCATGGCCATCGTGCTGATGGTCCGGCCGGCCGGCCTGTTCGGCAAGGAGAAGTGAGATGAGCACGCCGGGCCGCCCCAAGTGCGAATGCTCCCGCTCGGCGGGACAGGTCGAAGGCCGAAGGGTGCACCAATGACCTTCTCGAATGCCGGTCCGGCACGCTGGGCCTGGGGCGCGGGCTTGGTCTTCTTGCTGGTCGCGCCGTTCATCGGCGTCTACCCGGTGTTCCTGATGAAGGTGCTGTGCTTCGCCATCTTTGCCTGCGCCTTCAACCTGCTGCTCGGCTACACCGGGCTGCTTTCGTTCGGTCACGCTGCGTTCATCGGGTCGGCGGCCTATGCCACCGGCTGGCTGGTGCGCAGTGCCGGCTGGTCGCCCGAACTCGGCTTGCTCGCCGGCATGCTGATCGCCGGCGCCCTGGGACTCGTCGTCGGCTTGATGGCGATCCGCCGCCAGGGCATCTACTTCGCGATGGTCACGCTGGCGCTGGCGCAGATGGTGTACTTCGTCTGCCTGCAGGCCCCGTTCACCGGCGGCGAGGACGGCCTGCAGGGCGTGCCGCGCGGCAAGCTGCTCGGCCTGCTGCCGCTGGACAGCGATCTGACGCTGTACTACGTCGTGCTGGCGATCTTCGTTGCCGTGTTCGCGGCCATCATCCGCATCGTGCACTCGCCGTACGGCCAGGTCCTGAAGGCGATCCGCGAGAACGAGCCGCGGGCCGTCTCGCTGGGCTACGACGTCGACCGCTACAAGCTGCTGGCCTTCGTGCTTGTCGACGGCGATCGCGGGGCTGGCCGGCTCGCTGAAGACGCTGGTGCTGGGTTTTGCCACCCTGTCCGACGTGCACTGGTCGCTGTCCGGCGAAGTCGTTTTGATGACCCTGCTTGGCGGGATGGGCACCTTTGCCGGGCCGGTGATCGGGGCCATGACGATCATCGGGCTGCAGAACTTCCTCGCCGACCGGGTCGGTTCGTGGGTGACGGTCATCATCGGTGCGATCTTCGTCGTCTGCGTGCTGGCCTTTCGCCGCGGCATCGTCGGCGAATTACTGGCCTGGCAGCAGCGACGGCGCCAGCGCTGAGCCGCCGATGACCAGCGCCGAGCAGGGGGCGCGCGCTTTCCGCGACAATCTGGGCTGGACTTGCCAGCCGAAGCGATGACCGCACGCACGCTTTACGACAAGCTCTGGGACGAGCACGTCGTCCACACCGAGGATGACGGCACGACCGTGCTCTACATCGACCGCCATCTGGTGCACGAGGTCACCAGCCCGCAGGCATTCGAGGGTCTGCGCCTGGCCGGGCGCAAGGTCTGGCGCGCAAGTTCGATCGTCGCCACCGCCGACCACAACACGCCGACCACCGGCTGGGAAGAGGGCTACGACGGCATCACCGATCCGATCAGCACGCCAGCAGGTCACTACGCTCGACGCCAACATCAAGGCCTTCGGCGCGGCGGCGTACTTCCCGTTCCTCGACAAGCGCCAGGGCATCGTGCACGTGATCGGCCCCGAGCAGGGCGCCACGCTGCCCGGCATGACCGTGGTCTGCGGCGACTCGCACACCCGCACGCATGGCGCGTTCGGCGCGCTGGCGCATGGCATCGGCACCAGCGAGGTCGAGCACGTGATGGCGACGCAAACCTTGCTCGCCAAGAAGGCGAAGAACCTGCTTGATAAAGGTCGAAGGCGCCTTGCCGCGTGGCTGCACCGCCAAGGACATCGTGCTGGCCATCATCGGCAAGATCGGCACCGCCGGCGGCAGCGGCAGCACGATCGAGTTCGGCGGCAGCGCGATCCGCGCCCTCAGCATGGAAGGGCGCATGACGGTCTGCAATATGGCGATCGAGGCCGGTGCACGCGCCGGGCTGGTGGCCGTCGACGATAAGACCATCGCCTACGTGCAGGGCCGCCCCTTCGCGCCGACCGGCGTCGAGTTGCAGCATGCGATCCAGTATTGGCGCAGCCTGCAATCGGATGCCGATGCAAGGTGGGACCGCATAGTCGAGCTTGACGCCAGTACCCTCAGGCCACAGGTCACCTGGGGCACCAGCCCCGAGATGGTGGTGGCGGTCGACGGTCGCGTGCCCGATCCCGAGCGTGAAAGGGATGCCGGTCGTCGCGAGGGCATCGAGCGCGCGCTGACCTACATGGGTCTGGAGCCGAACAAGGCCATCACCGACATCCGCATCGACAAGGTCTTCATCGGTTCGTGCACCAACAGCCGCATCGAAGACCTGCGCGAAGCGGCCGCCGTGGTCAAGCGGCTGGGCCGGCGCGTGGCCGCCAACGTGCGTTTGGCGTTGGTGGTGCCGGGTTCGGGTCTGGTCAAGGCGCAGGCCGAGCGCGAGGGCCTGCACGAGGTGTTCAAGGCCGCCGGTTTCGACTGGCGCGAACCGGGCTGCTCGATGTGCCTGGCGATGAACGCCGACCGGCTCGAGCCCGGCGAACGCTGCGCCTCGACCAGCAATCGCAACTTCGAGGGCCGCCAAGGTGCGGGTGGCCGCACCCACCTGGTCAGCCCGGCGATGGCGGCGGCGGCGGCCATCGAAGGGCACTTCGTCGATGTGCGCCGATTTTCTTGAGGCAACCAGGAGAGACAACGATGAACAGGCTGTTGGCGGGATTGGTGACCGGCGTGCTGCTGCTGCTGGTGGGCTGCAATACCTTCGAGGGTTTGGGCAAGGACATCACCAAGGCCGGCGAATCGATCGAGAACGCCTCGAAGAAGAAGTGAGCTGACGTGCAAGCATTCACCGTCCACAAGGGGCTGGTCGCGCCGCTGAATCGGGCCAACGTCGATACCGACGCGATCATCCCGAAGCAGTTCCTGAAGTCGATCAAGCGTTCGGGTTTCGGCCCCAACCTGTTCGACGAATGGCGCTACCTCGACCGCGGCGAGCCGGGCCAGGACCCGGCCACGCGCAAGGCGAACCCTGATTTCGTGCTCAATCAGGCCCGCTATCGGGGTGCATCGGTACTGGTTGCAGCGAAGAATTTCGGCTGCGGCTCGAGCCGCGAGCACGCGCCATGGGCACTCGACCAATTCGGTTTTCGCGCCCTGATTGCGCCGAGCTTTGCCGACATTTTCTTCAACAATTGCTTCAAGAACGGCCTGCTGCCGATCGTGCTGCCCGAGCGCGAGGTAACGCGCTTGTTCGATGAGGTCGCTGCGTTCCCGGGCTACGCATTGACGATCGACCTGACGCGTCAGGTGGTGATCAAACCCGACGGGCTCGAGTTGCCGTTCGAGGTCCAGTCCTTTCGCAAGCAATGCCTGCTCAATGGCTGGGACGACATCGGCTTGACCCTGCGTCACGCCGACAAGATCCGGGCCTTTGAAACCGAGCGCCTGACGCGCATGCCGTGGCTGGACCATCGGCCGCTCTGAGGCCGCAACAACGAGGTGCGCGGCCGCGCTGAATCAATGGAAGACAAGCCATGAAGATCGCTGTTTTGCCGGGCGACGGCATCGGCACCGAAATCATCGCCGAGGCGGTCAAGGTGCTGCGGGTGCTCGGACTGCCGTTCGAACTCGAGACTGCGCTGGTCGGCGGCGCGGCCTACGAGGCGCATGGCCATCCGCTGCCCGACGCAACGTTGGCGCTGGCCAAGGCCGCCGATGCGGTGCTGTTCGGCGCCGTCGGTGATTGGAAGTACGACAAGCTCGAGCGCGCACTGCGCCCCGAGCAGGCGATCCTCGGGCTGCGCAAGCACCTCGGCCTGTTCGCCAACTTTCGGCCCGCCATTTGCTACGAGCAGCTGACTGGCGCATCCAGCCTGAAGCCCGAGCTGGTCGCGGGGCTCGACATCCTGATCATTCGCGAGCTGACCGGCGACATCTACTTCGGCCAGCCGCGTGGCCGCCGGACTGCCGTCGACGGCCACTTTCCCGGTGCCGAGGAAGCCTTCGACACCATGCGCTACAGCCGGCCCGAGATCGAGCGCATCGCCCATGTCGCGTTTCAGGCTGCCAGAAAGCGCGGCAAGAAGGTGACCAGCGTCGACAAGGCCAACGTCCTCGAGACATTCCAGTTCTGGAAAGACGTGGTCACCGAGGTGCATGCCGCCTACCCCGACGTGAAGCTCGACCACATGTACGTCGACAACGCCGCGATGCAGCTGGTCAAGGCGCCGAAGACCTTCGACGTGGTCGTCACCGGCAACATGTTCGGCGACATCCTGTCCGATGCGGCGGCCATGCTGACCGGCTCGATCGGCATGTTGCCATCGGCCTCACTGGACAAGCACAACAAGGGACTGTACGAGCCCAGCCACGGCAGTGCGCCCGACATCGCCGGTCGTGGCATCGCCAATCCGCTGGCTACAATCCTGTCTGCCGCCATGATGCTTCGTTATTCGCTTGCCCAGCCCGACAGCGCCGACCGTATCGAGTCGGCGGTGAAGGCCGTGCTGTCGGCCGGCCTGCGGACGGCCGATATCTGGAGCGAAGGAACGAAGAAGGTCGGCACCGTCGGGATGGGTGACGCGGTGGTCGCGGCCCTGACCGGCAAAACCATTACCACCAAGAGCTAGCTGGCTCTCGGATCGTCTCGCCCCACACTGGACCCCGGCGATTCGAACCGGGACAAGGCGGGGTCCGGATTGACGAACAAGGTAGAACTGAAATGGCACTCGTTGGATTGGTCGGCTGGCGCGGCATGGTCGGCTCCGTGTTGCTGCAGCGCATGCAGGCCGAGGGCGACTTTGCGCTCATCGAGCCGGTGTTCTTCTCGACGTCGACCGCGGGCAGCAGCGCGCCTTCGATGGCGAGGAACGAAACCAAGCTGCGCGATGCGTTCGACGTCGGCGCGCTCAAGCGCTGCGACATCATCCTCAGCGCGCAGGGCGGCGACTACACGAACGCAATCGTGCCCAAACTGCGTGCCGCCGGCTGGGGCGGGCACTGGATCGACGCCGCGTCGGCCCTGCGCATGGCCGACGACGCCGTCATCATTCTCGACCCGGTCAACCTGCCGGTGATCAAGAAGGCGCTTGCCAGCGGCGGGCGCCATTGGATCGGCGGCAATTGCACGGTCAGCTGCATGCTGATGGGCGTGGGCGCGCTGTACAAGGCCGGCCTCGTCGAGTGGATGACCACCCAGACCTACCAGGCTGCTTCGGGCGGCGGCGCGCAGCACATGCGCGAGTTGCTGACTCAGTACGGCGCGCTGCACGATTGCGTGCGAGACCTGTTGGCCGACCCACAAAGCGCCATTCTCGAGATCGATCGCCGCGTGATCGACCGGCAGCGCTCGATGGGCAAAGAAGAGGCAGCCAATTTCGGCGTCCCTCTGGGCGGCTCGCTGATCCCGTGGATCGACAAGGACCTGGGCAACGGCATGTCCAGGGAAGAGTGGAAGGGCATGGCCGAGGCCAACAAGATTCTCGGCAATTCAGTGGCGGTCCCGATCGACGGCTTTTGCGTGCGCGTGGGTGCGATGCGCTGCCACAGCCAAGCGCTGACGTTCAAGTTGAAGAAGGACGTACCGCTGGCCGATATCGAGGCACTGATCGCCGCCGACAACGCCTGGGTCAAGGTGGTACCCAACACTGCCGCGGCGACGGTGCGAGAACTCACGCCGGTGGCAGTCACGGGCACGATGACGATCCCCGTCGGGCGCTTGCGCAAGCTGGCAATGGGCCCCGAATACCTCGGCGCATTCACCATCGGCGACCAGCTGTTGTGGGGCGCGGCCGAGCCGCTGCGGCGCATGCTGAGGATCCTGCTCGATGCCTGAGGCGCTTCGGCCCACGTTGCCACATGACAACAAGTTCACGACTACACCCGGTCACAAGGGGTTTCGGGTCAGGTCACACTTTGCATGAGCTTGTCACCCTATATGCTTGATGCTATTGTGATTTCGACATATTTCCTTCGCTCGCTGGCGGCTTGAAAACCGGCCCGCTGGCACTGCGTGAAACATCAGTTTCGCGGCGGACAATCATCGCTGTCCGCCGCGGGTCATTGGGAGACGCCTTGAACCACAAGCCTTCGACTCACCCCATACACCGTGCCGGCTTCGCGCTGCGTGCGGTCGCCGTTGCCGTGCTGGCTGTTGCCTCTTCGGGCAGCTGGGCACTCGGCTTGGGCCGCCTTGCGGTGCAATCGGCGCTGGGCGAAAACCTGCGTGCCGAAATCGACGTCACCAGCATCACGGCAGAGGAAGCAGCGTCGCTGCGCGTACGAGTGGCGCCGCCCGAGGCGTACCGCGCTGCTGGCGTGGACTACGGCGCCGTGCTGCCGGGCACCGTGATCACCTTGGCCAACCGCGCCGACGGACGCCCATACCTGCGTGTGGTCAGCGACCGTGTCGTGCAGGAGCCCTTCGTCGACGTGATCCTGGAGTTGACCTGGGCCAGTGGCCGCCTGGTGCGCGAGTACACGATGTTGCTCGATCCGCCGTCGGCGCGAACTGCAGCGACTCCCGCGCCCGCGCCCGTCTCGCCGGTCATTACACCTGCACCGGCGCCCGCAACGGCGACCGCACCTAGAACCTCGCCAGAGCAGGCGCCGCGAGCGGCCAGCCCGGCAACACCTGCAGCGCGCACGGCG
Source organism: uncultured beta proteobacterium (assembly GCA_963779435.1). Taxonomy (GTDB): domain Bacteria; phylum Pseudomonadota; class Gammaproteobacteria; order Burkholderiales; family Burkholderiaceae_C; genus CADEEN01. Next base: position 154,128 of record CAVZYL010000018.1, read on the forward strand.
GCAGTACCTGCCGCGCCCGAGACCGGCGCCCCCAGCCGCGGCGTCGGGGGACGAATACCGCGTCAATGAAGGCGATACGCTGTTGCGCATCGCAGCGCGTACGCAGCGCGCGGGCGCCTCGCTCGACCAGATGCTTGTCGCGCTGTGGCGCGGCAACTCGCAGGCGTTCATCGGCAACAACATGAATCGGCTGAAGGCCGGTGCAGTGTTGAACGTGCCGTCCGCGGCGGCTGCCAAGGAGATCGAAGCCGCCGAGGCCAAGCAGTTGATTCAAGCGCAGAGCGCCGATTTCGCAGCCTACCGCCAGCGTTTGGCCAGCGGTGCGCCGGCGGTCAAGACCAGCGAGCCTGCGCGGCAGGCAACCGGCAAGGTCCAGGCCAAGGTCGAAGACAAGAAGGTGGCCGCGGCAACCAGCCCGGACCGGCTCACCCTGTCGCAGGGTGGCGGTAAAGGCTGGCGCCGACGCCAGCAAGGTGTCCAAGGACGCCGAAACGAAGGAACAGTCCGCGCGCGTTGCCGAGTTGGCGCGCAATGTCGAAGACCTGAAGAAGATCAAGGAAGGTACTGGCTTGGCGGCCTCGAAGCCCGCAGTTGCGGCGGCGCCTGCGCCTGCGAAGCCCGCAGCGCCTGCATCGGCCACTAAGCCCGGGCCGGCGGTCACCGTCGCGGCAGCACCTGCGGCGCCGCCGCCGCCGCCGGCCAAGGCACCTGCACCCGCACCCGCACCCGCACCCGCACCTGCACCCGCACCCGCACCTGCGCCCGCACCCGCACCTGCACCTGCACCTGCGCCTGCACCTGCGCCTGCACCTGCGCCTGCGCCGGCTCCGGCTCCGGCACCGGCGCCGGCTCCGGCTCCGGCGCCTGCACCTACGGCAGTCGCGGCCGCGCCGGCGGCGGAGTCACGAGCCTCGGCGCCGACCATCGCGGCCAAGCCGCCGGCCGCGCCGGCGGAGGAAGAGCCCGGCCTGGTCGCTGGCTTGCTCGACAACCCCTTCGTATTGCCCGGCGCCGGCGTCGTCCTGGCGCTGTTGGCAGGTCTGGGCGTCTACCGCTGGCGCAGCCGCGCCCGGTCCGAGAGCGGTGAGACCTCGTTCCTCGAGAGCCGCCTGCAGCCCGACTCGTTCTTCGGCGCCAGCGGTGGTCAGCGCATCGACACGCGCGACGCCGGCGGAGCCTCGTCGTCGATGAGCTACTCATTGAGTCAGCTCGACGCGATCGGCGACGTCGATCCGGTCGCCGAGGCTGACGTCTACCTGGCCTACGGTCGCGATCTGCAGGCCGAGGAGATCCTCAAGGAGGCCCTTCGCAGCAACCCGGACCGCCTCGCAATCCGGACCAAGCTGCTCGAGGTGTATGCCAAGCGGCGTGATACCAAGGGCTTCGAGATGCTGGCGACGCAGTTGTACGCGCTGGCAAAGGGCGAGGGCGACGACTGGCACAAGGCGCAGGAGCTGGGCCAGCAGATCGATCCCGACAACCCGCTCTACAAGCAGGGCGGACGCCCGAGTGCGGCGCTGGCTGGCGGTGCGGCAATGGCGGGCGAGCCGCTGGGTGCCAGCACGATGCCACAGTCGGTGTTGCCGCCGGCCACGAAGTTCGCGACTTCGGAGGGCGACGATACCGACATGCCCGCAGCGGCAAGCAACCTCGATCTCGATCTCGACCTAGTTGTCGCAACGGCGCCGCCCGCCAAGCCGCTGGAGAATACGCAACCGATCGAGCTTGCGCCAACGCCACGCAAGAACGACCTGGCAGCACGCCTGGCGGACCTGCAGTTGCCGACGGGCGACGCCAATGCGGCGTCGGACACGACGGCGGCGGCATTTGATTTCGGTGCGATCTCGCTCGATCTGGGCTCTTCAGGCAAGAAGGCTTCCAGCACGCCGGCGCTCGATTACTCATCGATGCCGGCCGACTTCGACGACAGCGTGGCCAAGCCTGGCGACCCGTCGGATCCCTTGTTGCGCAAACTCGAACTGGCCGAGGAGTTCCGCCAGATCGGTGACAAGGAAGGCGCCCGCGACCTGCTCGAAGAGGTCGTGGCCAAGGCCAGCGGGCCTATGAAGGCGCGCGCGCAGAGCCTGCTCGACGGCCTTGCCTGACGAATCCGGGCGCGAGGTTCCGGCCCCGCGCCGGCGTCTCGCGCTCGGCGTGGCCTACCGCGGTGGAGCCTATCACGGCTGGCAGAGCCAGCCTGACGGCCGGACCGTCCAAGACCACCTCGAGCGTGCCATGACGCAGTTTGCCAACGCTCCTGTGCTGACTCATTGCGCGGGCCGCACCGACGCCGGCGTGCACGGGCTGAACCAGGTGGTGCATCTCGATACGCCGGTGGATCGCGAACCGTTCTCCTGGGTTCGCGGGACCAACCGGTACCTGTCAAGCGACATCGCTGTGCAGTGGTGTCAGCCGGTGGCCGACAGCTTTCATGCCCGCAACAGTGCGCTTGGCCGGCGCTACGTCTACTTGCTGCTTGAAGCGGCAGTGCGCCCAGCGCTCGAGACCGGCCTCGTCGGTTGGGTCTTTCGCGCGCTCGACGCCGCTGCCATGCGCGCCGCCGCCGCGCACGTGATCGGCGAACATGACTTCTCGTCGTTTCGCAGTGCCGACTGCCAGGCTGCGACGCCAATCAAGCGCCTGAATTCGATCTCGATTGCGCGCCACGGCGCCTATTGGCGCTTCGATTTCGACGGCGTCGCCTTCCTCCACCACATGGTGCGCAATCTGATGGGATGTCTGGTCGCAGTCGGACAGGGCGGCCGACCCGCCGATTGGCTGGCCGAGGTGCTTGCCGCCCGAAACCGGGACGCTGCCGCACCGACCTTCGACGCCGCAGGCCTGTATTTCGCCGGCCCGTACTACGATGCCCTGCATGGACTGCCCGAACGGACCCCGGCTTTTGACTGGCTGCCGTCTTGAATGACCACCCGAACGCGGATCAAGATCTGTGGCCTGACACGTGAAGTCGACGTGGCGGCGGCGGCCGATGCCGGCGCCGACGCGGCAGGCTTCGTGCTGTATGCCGGCAGCCCGCGCCACGTCGAGCCGCAACGGGCGGCGGCGCTGGCGAGCCTGCTGCCGCCCTTCGTCACCCCGGTGCTCCTGTTTGTCAATGCCACGCCGGCAGAGGTTGCGGCCGGGCTGGCCGCAGTGCCGCACGCGCTGCTTCAATTCCACGGCGACGAGACAGCCGCGGCGTGTGACGCCGCAGGCCGGCCCTACCTGCGTGCCGTGCGCATGGCCCCGGGCGTCGATTTGCTAGACTGCTTGCATCGTTTTTCCAACGCCCAGGCCCTGCTGCTCGACGCCGCCGTCGACGGTTACGGCGGTGGCGGCAAGGTGTTCGATTGGTCGCTCATTGCTCCAGGCCTGCCTGCCGACGTTCGCTCTCGCCTCGTTTTGTCTGGTGGGTTGAATCCTGCAAACGTGATCGATGGGGTGTTGCACGCGCGGCCCAGTGCCGTTGACGTGAGCTCCGGCGTCGAGCGCGCCAAGGGCATCAAGGATGCCGCGCTGATGCGCCGGTTCTGCGAAGCGGTTCGAGAGGCGGATGCCCGCCTCGCCGACCTCGCCACTTGACCATTGGATAGTCTGCCCATGCTGAACTACGCCCAACCCGATGCCCGCGGGCATTTCGGTCCCTACGGCGGAACCTTCGTTGCCGAGACGCTGATCCACGCGCTCGACGAACTGAAGGCCGCCTATGAGCATTACCGCAACGACCCCGAGTTCGTCGCCGAGTTTCGCAGCGAACTCGCGCACTTCGTCGGCCGGCCGAGCCCGATCTATCACGCGGCACGCCTGTCGCGGGAAATTGGCGGCGCGCAAATTCACTTGAAGCGCGAAGACCTGAACCACACCGGCGCGCACAAGATCAACAACACCATCGGCCAGGCCCTGCTGGCCCGTCGCATGGGCAAGCCGCGCGTGATCGCCGAGACAGGCGCCGGCCAGCATGGCGTGGCCACGGCGACGGTGGCGGCGCGCTGGGGACTGGATTGCGTGGTCTATATGGGCAGCGAGGACGTCAAGCGGCAGTCGCCCAATGTCTATCGGATGCACCTGCTCGGCGCAAAGGTGGTGCCGGTGGACAGCGGCTCACGAACGCTGAAGGACGCGCTCAACGAAGCCCTGCGCGACTGGGTCACCAATGTCGAGAACACCTTCTACATCATCGGCACCGTGGCCGGGCCGCACCCGTATCCGACGATGGTGCGCGATTTCCAGCGCGTCATCGGCGACGAGTGCCTGACGCAGATGCCGGCGATGATCGGACGCCAGCCCGATGCCGTGATCGCCTGCGTCGGCGGCGGCAGCAATGCAATGGGCATGTTCTATCCTTACATCGAGCACGAGGGCGTGCGCCTGATCGGTGTCGAGGCCGCCGGCCTGGGCCTGGCATCGGGTAAGCACTCGGCGTCGCTGACCGCCGGCTCGCCCGGCGTGCTGCACGGCAATCGCACCTACCTGCTGCAGGACGCGAACGGGCAGATCACTGAAACGCATTCGATCTCGGCCGGGCTGGACTATCCCGGCGTCGGCCCGGAGCACGCGTACCTGAAGGACATCGGCCGCGCCGAGTACGTCACCATCACCGACGAGCAGGCGCTGGCGGCGTTTCATCGTCTGTGCCGCACCGAAGGCATCATCCCGGCGCTGGAGTCGAGCCACGCCGTTGCCCATGCGATGACACTCGCGGCGACCATGCGCCCCGACCAGCACCTGTTGGTCAACCTGTCCGGACGCGGCGACAAGGACATCGGCACGGTGGCCGATTTGTCGGGCGCCGAGTTCTTCTGCCGCCCGTCGTGCATGGGCCAGGCGGTGAAGCGATGAGCCGCATCGCAGCGACCTTCGGCGCGCTGGCCGGGCGGGGCCGCACGGCGCTGATCCCCTACATCTGCGCCGGCGACCCAATGCCCGAGGCGACGGTCGAGGTGATGCTGGCCATGGCCGAGGCCGGCGCCGACATCATCGAGCTCGGCGTGCCGTTCTCCGACCCGATGGCCGACGGACCCGTGATCCAGAAGGCCAGCGAGCGTGCGCTGGCCAAGGGCATCGGCATGACGCAGGTGCTGGCCTTCGTGCAGGGCTTTCGCGAGCGCAACCAGACCACGCCGGTGGTCTTGATGGGCTATGCCAATCCGATCGAGCATTACGGCATCCCGCGCTTCATCGCCGATGCCAAGGCGGCCGGTGTCGACGGCGTGCTGGTGGTCGATTACCCGCCCGAGGAGGCCGAGTCCTTCGCCGCGGCCCTGAAGGCCGCAGCGATGGACCCGATCTTTCTGCTCGCGCCCACCTCGACCGAAAAGCGCATGCAATACGTTGGCCGGATCGCCAGCGGCTATGTGTACTATGTGTCGTTGAAAGGCGTGACCGGCGCCGGCCACCTCGATACGGAGGCCGTGGCCGGCGTGTTGCCGCGCATTCGACAGCACGTGAAGGTGCCGCTCGGCGTCGGCTTCGGCATCCGCGACGCGGCCACGGCCAAGGCGCTTGCCCGCAGCGCCGACGCGGTCGTGATCGGTTCGGCGCTGGTCCAACTGCTGCAGGCGCAAACGCGGCATACTCTGGCCCCCACCGCGGCGGCGTTCATCGCCGACATCCGCGCGGCGCTCGATGAAGGAACCTCCCGATGAGCTGGCTCGAAAAACTGCTGCCACCGAAGATGCAACCGACCGACCCGAGCGAGCGCCGCACGGTGCCGGAGGGTCTGTGGATCAAGTGTCCTTCGTGCGACACCGTGTTGTACAAGACCGACCTCGACCAGAACCAGAACGTCTGCCCCAAGTGCGACCACCACCACCGCATCGGTGCGCGGGCCCGCCTCGACGCTTTCCTCGACCCCGAAGGCCGCTATGAGATCGGTCAGGAAGTGGTGCCCGTCGATGCGCTGAAGTTCAAGGACAGCAAGAAATACCCCGAGCGCCTGCGCGATGCGCTCGAGGCCACTGGCGAGACGGACGCGCTGGTCGTCGTTGGCGGCGCGGTGCACACCATTCCGATCGTCACCGCCTGCTTCGAGTTCGATTTCATGGGCGGGTCGATGGGCTCGGTGGTCGGCGAGCGCTTCGTGCGCGGCGTGCACACCGCGATCGAGCAGAAGGTGCCGTTCATCTGCTTTACCGCCACCGGCGGCGCACGCATGCAGGAGGGCCTGCTCAGCCTGATGCAGATGGCCAAGACCAATGCGGCGCTGACCCGCCTGGCCAAGGCCGGTCTGCCCTACATCAGCGTGCTGACCGATCCGACCATGGGCGGCGTGTCGGCCGGGTTCGCCTTCATGGGCGACTTGGTGATTGCCGAGCCGAAGGCGCTGATCGGTTTTGCCGGCCCGCGCGTGATCGAGAACACCGTGCGCGAGAAGTTGCCCGAGGGATTTCAGCGCAGCGAGTTTCTGATCGGCAAGGGTGCACTGGACATGATCGTCGATCGGCGCCAGTTGCGCGGCGTGATCGCGCGTTCGTTGGCGATGCTGACACGCCAGAGTGCCGACGCGGTGGCGTGACGCCACAAACGCTCGCCGACTGGCTCGCACATTGCGAGCGCATGCACCCTGTCGCCATGGACCTTTCGCTCGAGCGAACGGTCCGGGTCTTGCACAACCTCGATCTGAAGTTCGGCGTGCCGGTGATCACGGTGGCTGGCACCAATGGCAAGGGCTCGACCTGCGCAATGCTGGAGGCGATCGCGCTGGCTGCGGGCTGGCGCGTCGGCACCTACCAGAAACCCGAGCTGGTGCATTTCGAGGAGCGTTGCCGTGTCGGCGGGCGCGCCGTCATGGCCGAGGCCCTGCTGCCGCACTTTTCTGCCGTCGAAGCCGCGCGCGGCGACATCACGCTGACCAAGTTCGAGTTCACCACGTTGGCCATTGCGCACTTGCTGGCCCACACGCCGCTGGATCTGGTGATCCTCGAAGTCGGCCTCGGCGGCCGCTACGACGCGGTCAACGCGATCGACACCGACTGCGCCATCATCACCAGCATCGCGCTCGACCACACCGAATACCTCGGCCCGGACCGCGAGTCGATCGGCCTGGAGAAGGCGCATGTCATGCGTCCCGGCAAACCGGCCATCGTCAGCGATCCGGTGCCGCCGCAATCGGTGTTGGCGCATGCCGAAGTGATCGGTGCCGACCTGTGGCTTGTTGGCCGCGACTTCAACCATGCGGGCGACCGCCAGCAGTGGAGTTGGTCGGGCCGTGGCCGGCGCTACAACGGGCTGGCCTACCCGGCGCTGCGCGGTGCCAATCAACTGCTCAACGTAGCGGGTGTGCTGGCAGCGTTCGAGGCCTTGCGCGAGCGCCTGCCGGTCCCCGCCCAGGCGGTGCGTCAGGGTCTGGCCGCTGTCGAGTTGCCTGGTCGCTTCCAGATCGTGCCCGGCCAGCCAACGCTGGTGCTCGATGTCGCGCACAACCCGCATGCGGTCGCGGCCCTGGCCGTGAACCTGGACCAGATGGGTTTCTATCCGCGCACGCACGCGGTGTTCGGCATGATGGCCGACAAGGATATCGACGCGGTGATCGCACGCATCGCACCGCTGATCGATGCCTGGTATTGCACCGATCTGCCGCTGGCGCGCGCGGCGAGCGCCGCGCAACTCGCGGCCCGCGCGCACACGTTGGCACCGCGCGCGGTCACCAGCCAGCATGCCGACCCGTCGGCGGCCCTGGCCCGCGCCGTCGAGCACGCCGACCCGGCTGATAGAATTTTGGTCTTCGGCTCGTTCCTCACGGTGGGTGGCGTGCTGCGGCAGGGCCTGCCGCGCCTGGCAGGCAGACACGCGCCATAGGCGCTCAGTGGCTGCCGCGGGCGAGCAGCCCCCGGTGGTTGGCCAACCGCAGGCATTGATACGCAATACACGCCAGGACCAAGCACGCATGGGTCTGCTCTCCATCTTCAATCGAAGACCCGCTGCCGCACCCGCCGCGGTGGGCGGCGACGCGGCACAGGTCGTCGCGCTTGCGCGCACGCGTGCCAAGCGGCGTCTCGTCGGCGCGGTGGTGCTGCTTGGCATCGGCGTGATTGCCTTTCCGCTGCTGTTCGAGACGCAGCCGCGACCGATCCCGGTCGATATCCCGATCGAGATCCCGCGCAAGGATGCGGTGCCGCCGCTGGTGGTACCGCCGGCGCGGCCGGCCCCCGTTGCGGCCGCATCCGTACCCGCAGCGGTCGCGTCACAGGTTGCTGTACCCAAGGCGGCCGCAGTTGCTGCACCGGCCAGCGCGCCTGCGGTGGCAGCATCGAGCGCGCAGCCGGCGACCAAGGTGGCCGAAGTCAAGGTGGCCGAGGTCAAGGTGGCCGAGGTCAAGGTGGCCGAGGTCAAGGTGCAGGCCAAGCCAGCTGCGCCGGTCGAACCCAAGGCGCTCACCGAGGGCCCGGGGCGCTTCGTCGTGCAGCTTGGCGCGTTTGCCGACGCCAATGGTGTGCGCGAGACGCGGGCCAAGGTCGACAAACTGGGCCTGCACACCTACACGCAGACGATCGACACCGACAAAGGCAAACGCACGCGCGTACGCGTCGGTCCGTACGCGTCGCGCGACGAGGCCGAGCAGGTCGCCGCCAAGGTCAAGGCGGCGGGCCTGCCAGCGGCGGTGCTGACCCTATGACCCTGCCCGCACTGGCATGGGTCGATTGGGCGCTGTTGGCGTTGCTGCTGCTGTCCATCGTCGTTGGCCTGTGGCGCGGCCTGGTATTCGAGATCTTGTCGTTGGTGGGCTGGGTGGCCGCCTATGTCGCGGCGCAGGCCTTGGTTGCGACGGCCGCACCGTGGCTGCCGATCGGCGCGCCCGGCGGCGCACTCAACTTGGGCGCGACCTTTGCGATCCTGTTCGTGTTGGCGCTGATCGTCTGGGCGCTGGCCTCGCGCCTGCTGCGCATGGTGATCCATGCCACGCCCTTGCAGGCAATCGACCGCGCGCTCGGCGCCGGTTTCGGCCTGCTGCGCGGTGCGGTCTTGCTGCTGGCCCTGGCCACCGTGATCACCTTGACGCCTGCGGCACGCTCGCCGGCGTGGCAGGATTCGCAGGGCGCAGCCTGGCTCGGTGCCATGCTCCATGGTTTGAAGCCGGTCTTGCCCGAATCGCTGGCGCAGCACCTGCCGGCCTGAAAGGAAACAAGTCTCCGTGTGCGGCATCGTCGGCGTGATCTCCAAAGCGCCCGTCAACCAGCTGATCTACGACGCCCTGTTGCTGCTGCAGCATCGCGGGCAGGATGCGGCCGGCATCGTCACGATGCTGGGCACCAAGTGTTTCATGCAGAAGGCGCGTGGCATGGTGCGCGACGTCTTTCGCACCCGCAACATGCGCGCACTGCCGGGCAATGTCGGCCTGGGCCAGGTGCGCTACCCGACGGCGGGCAACGCCTACAGCGAGGAAGAGGCGCAGCCGTTCTACGTCAATGCGCCGTTCGGCATCGTGCTTGTGCACAACGGCAACCTGACCAACGCGCACGCGCTCAAGATCGAGCAATTCGCCATCGATCGCCGCCACATCAACACCGAGAGCGACACCGAGGTGCTGATCAATGTGCTGGCGCACGAGATCGACGGCGCTGCGCGCGACCTGCCGCTCACGCCCGAGACGATCTTCAAGGCCGTGCCGCCGTGCACCGTCGGATCAAGGGCTCGTACGCGGTGATCGCGCTGATCGCCGGCCATGGCTTGCTGGCGTTTCGCGATCCGTTCGGCATTCGCCCGCTGGTCTTCAGCCAGGACAAGGACGGCGAGATCATGGTCGCCAGCGAGAGCGTGGCGCTGGAAGGCACGGGCCACCGCCTGGCGCGCGACGTAGCGCCGGGCGAGGCGATCTTCATCGACCTGGCGGGCCGCCTGCACACCCGCCAGTGCGCCGAGAAGCCGACGCTGCAACCCGTGCATCTTCGAGTTCGTCTACCTGGCGCGGCCCGATTCGGTGATGGACGGCATTTCGGTCTACCAGGCGCGCCTGAACCTCGGCGAGAGCCTGGCCCAGCGCCTGATCTCGACCATGCCGCCGTCGGACATCGACGTCGTGATTCCGATTCCCGAGTCGAGCCGGCCGAGCGCGATGCAGCTGGCGCAGAAGATCGGCAAGCCGTACCGCGAGGGCTTCGTCAAGAACCGCTATGTCGGCCGCACCTTCATCATGCCCGGGCAGGCAGTGCGCAAGAAGGGCGTGCGGCAGAAGCTCAACGCGATCGGCGTCGAATTCAAGGGCCGCAACGTGCTGCTGGTCGACGACTCGATCGTGCGCGGCACCACCAGCAAGGAGATCGTGCAGATGGCGCGCGAGGCCGGTGCACGCAAGGTCTACATGGCCTCGGCCGCGCCGCCGGTGCGTTATCCCGAACGTCTACGGCATCGACATGCCGACCAAGGAAGAGCTGGTCGCGCACGGCCGCAGCATCGAAGAGATTCGCCAGTTCATCGGTGCCGATGCGCTGATCTACCAGGACGTCGACGCCATGAAGCGCGTGGTCGGCGGCGTTGAACCCACGCATCACGAGCTTCGAGGCCTCGTGCTTCGACGGCCGCTACATCACCGGCGACGTCAGCGACGACGACTTTGCCGCCCTCGAGGCGCAGCGCCGCTTGCAGTTCGACGAGGAGGAAGCGGGTGATCGCGGCCGCCTGGCGCTGCAAAGCGTGGCGGAAAAAGCATGACCGGAAAGAAGCTGCCGCGGGTGAATCTGCCGCCGGACGCGCGGCTCGACACGCTGGCCGTGCGCGAAGGCTTGCCGCCATCGCAATGGGGCGAGAACTCCGAGGCCCTGTACCTGACCAGCTCGTTCGTGCACCCCGACGCCGCAACCGCGGCGGCGCGCTTCGCCAACGAGGAAGAGGCTTTCGTCTACAGCCGGTTCTCGAATCCGACCGTCACGATGATGGAGCGGCGGCTCGCCGCGCTGGAAGGCAGCGAGGCCGCGATCGGTACCGCCAGCGGCATGGCGGCGATCCTGCTGTTGATACTGGGCACGCTCAAGGGCGGCGATCACGTGGTGTGCTCGCAGTCGGTGTTCGGCTCGACGATCAAGCTGTTCCAGGACTTCGCGAAGTACGGCATCCAGACTTCGTTCGTGGCCCAGTCGAACATCGATGCATGGCGCGGCGCAGTGCAGCCCAACACCCGGCTGCTGTTCGCCGAGACACCCACCAACCCGCTCACCGAGGTCTGCGACATCGCCGCGCTGGCAGACATCGCGCAGCGCGCCGGCGCGCTGCTGACCGTCGACAACTGTTTCTGTTCGCCGGCGTTGCAGCAGCCGATCAAGCTCGGCGCCGATTTCGTGATGCACTCGGGCACCAAGTACCTCGATGGCCAGGGCCGCGTGATCGCCGGTGCACTGTGCGGCCGCGAAGCCCTGGTCAACGAGAAGCTGGTCCCGGTGATGCGCAGCGGTGGCATGAGCCTGTCTCCGTTCAACGCCTGGGTCGTTCTCAAGGGCATGGAGACCCTGACGCTGCGCGTGCGCGCGCAAAGCGAGCGGGCGCTGGCGATGGCGCGCTGGCTCGAGGCGCAGCCGCAGGTCGAGCGTGTCTACTACCCGAGCCTCGAGTCACACCCGCAGCACCGGCTCGCGATGGCCCAGCAGTCGGGGCAGGGCGGGGCGGTCGTGTCCTTCATCGTCAAGGGCGAGCGGGCGGCGCGCGTTCAAGGTCATCGACTCGACACGCATCTGTTCGATCACTGCGAACCTCGGCGACACCAAGACCACCATCACGCACCCTTCGCGACCTCGCACGGCCGCCTGACCGAAGCGCAACGCGCGGCCGCAGGCATCACGCAAGGGATGATCCGCCTGGCGTGTCGGGCTCGAGGACGTCGACGACCTGAAGGCCGACCTGCTGCACGGCCTGTCGCAACTCTGAACATGACGGTTCGCACCCGTATCGCGCCGTCGCCGACCGGCTTTCTGCACCTGGGCACGGCGCGCACCGCGCTGTACTCATGGGCCTATGCCCGCCACCATGGTGGGCAATTCGTGCTGCGCATCGAAGACACCGACGTCGCACGTTCGACGCAGGAGTCGGTCGAGCAGATCCTCGACGGCGATGCGCTGGCTGGGTCTCGACTATCGACGAAGGCCCGATCTACCAGATGCAGCGCCTGGACACGCTACCAGGAAGTGGCGGAGCAGATGATCGCGCGATGGCCAGGCCTACCGCTGCTACTGCACGCCGGCCGAGCTCGACGCGATGCGCGAGACGCAGCGTGCGCGCGGCGAGAAGACGCATTACGACGGCCGCTGGCGGCCCGAGCCGGGCAAGACCTTGCCGCCCGTTCCTGCCGAGCGTGGCGCCGGTGGTGCGCTTCAAGAACCCGAGCGACGGCGAGGTCATCTGGGACGACCTGGTCAAGGGCGCATCCGATCAGCAACCACGAGATCGACGACCTGATCATCGCTGCGGCCCGATGGCGTGCCGACCTACAACTTCGCGGTCGTCGTCGACGACTGGGACATGCGTATCACGCACGTCTTTCGCGGCGACGAGCATGTGAACAACACGCCGTGGCAGATCAACATCTTCCGCGCCCTGGGTGCGCCGCTGCCGCGCTTCGGGCATTGCCCGATCATCCTCGGCGACGACGGCCAGAAGCTGTCCAAGCGCCGCGGCGCCGTCAGCGTCACGGCCTACGAAGACGCGGGTTATCTGCCCGAGGCCATGCTCAACTACCTGGCGCGCCTGGGCTGGAGCCATGGCGACGACGAGCTGTTCAGCCGCGAGACGATGGTCGCAGTGGTTCGACGGCAGCCACCTGGCCAAGAGCCCGGCGCAGTGGGATCGCGGCCAAGCTGGCATGGGTCAACGCGCACTACATCAAGCTGGCCGACGACACGCGGCTGGCGCCACTGGTGCGCGACCAGCTCGCGCGGCGCGGCGTGGTTGCCGACAACCTCGAACACCTGGCGCGTGCCTGCGCGCTGTTCAAGGACCGCTGCGACACCATCGTCGAGCTGGCCGACTGGCTGCAGATGTACTTCGCGCATGTGACGCCCAGCGCCGAAGAGCTCGCCGCGCACGTGACCGACGCGGTGCGACCGGCGCTGGTCAGCCTGCGCGACCGCTTCGCCGCCATCGCCTGGGACAAGGCCGCGATCGCTGCCGCGATCAAGGAGACGCTGCTCGCGCACCAGCTGAAGATGCCGCAGCTTGCGCCCGCATTGCGCGTGCTCGTCTGCGGCCGAGCGCAAACGCCGTCGATCGACGCCGTGCTCGCGCTCTTCGCACGCGATGTGGTGCTTGAGCGCCTCCAGCCGATATGAAAAAGCTGTCTATAATCGCGGTCTTGCTTGAACGGCGCAGCCGCTCCTTGAAGGGGGTATAGCTCAGCTGGGAGAGCGCTTGCATGGCATGCAAGAGGTCAGCGGTTCGATCCCGCTTACCTCCACCAAAACCGCAAGGTCACGGGTCAAGGCTGGCGCGCAGTTCAGGTGGGGTGAAGGAAACAACAAGTCCCCTTCGTCTAGAGGCCTAGGACACGACCCTTTCACGGTTGTAACAGGGGTTCGAATCCCCTAGGGGACGCCAACCGAAGTTGGACAAGTCAGGCGGCACTTGCGGAGCGATCCGGCGACGCCGTCAGCGAATGGAGTGGTAGTTCAGTTGGTTAGAATACCGGCCTGTCACGCCGGGGGTCGCGGGTTCGAGTCCCGTCCACTCCGCCAACAATTCAAAGCCACCGCAGTGCGGTGGCTTTTTTCTTGATCAGGCCCGCACGGCGCGGCGCTCAGCGGGTCGCCGCATTCTCTGTTTGCGGCCGCGGCGCGAATTCGGTCGATCTTCGCCCGTAGGCGCGGCCATTCTCAGTGGCCGCGATTGACGACCCGTCTTCTTGGCCAAGTAGCACCGCGGCTGACACCAAGCCCAATGACTCGCAGGGCGCCGCAGCGCCCCCGTGATGGTCGTGATCGTGTAGGTCAGTTCTCGAAGCCGAGCACCCGTCGCTGCTCGACCCAATCCATCGGCAGCGGCGCCATCGCCAGAAGCCTCTTGACGTTCAGCTCGACCGGCTGCTCGCCACGCACGATCCTCTGCACTATGTCCGGCGCGAGGAAGGCCAGATACACCACCCGCGTCACATCGGCACTCGCCAGCCTGTGCCCTTGTGCGATCGATAGCACGCTGTCACTGCGCCCCGAACTCAGACTCGTAAACCAGCGCTGGGCCTTGGCCAACAACGCCACCAGCCGAGGATCCGGAGTCCTGGGTTTGCCGACGTAAGGTGCCCTGACGATCAGCCGCACCGCCATCCCGCAGCGCTTCAATTGCACCGGCACCACGATCGTGGTCACCGACTCTTCCTCGGCCTTGCCAGGACCGCCCAGCCAGATCGCCTCCGCCCGCACACCGATCTCGATCGAGCTTTGCGCCACCGCGATGCGCGCAACCAACTGCTTCAAGATCTCGATCTGGTCCGCACCTGCGCTCAACCGCTGCGCCAAGGCCGCCGCACCTTGTAGTCGACTGCGAGCGATGGCAACATCGATGCCCTCCATCAACGCCATCAGCCGCGACTCGTCGCCCAAGAATCCGCCGATTGCAGCCAGCACCGCATCCTCCAATTCGTGTGCCGGAATCCTGAGCGTGCGTGCATTACCGCCGACCGCATCCGCAGGCCCGACGTAGTACCGATATCGGCGTGGTCCCTTCGTCGAATGGGAAGGCGACAGCCGCTGCCCCTGATCGTCGAACACCAGGCCGGCCAACAAGCTCGGCTCGGTGGCGTTGGTGCGGCTCCTGTGTCCCTGCAAGTTGATCGCCAGCCGCTCCTGCACGGCCTGCCACAGGTCTGCATCGATGATTGCTGGATGTTGTCCAGGGTAGGGCACGCCCTTGTGCACGATCTGCCCGATGTAGATCGCGTTGCCAAGCATCCGGTATAGATGCCCACGGGCAAAGGGCCGACCACCGCCCGGACGCGGCAATTGGCGCGCTGGCGTCACCCACTGCCGCTGGCCCAGCTCGGCCTTCAAGCGCGGCACACAGCCCAGCTCAAGGTATAGCCGGAATATCTCTCGCACCCGTTCAGCCTGTGCCGGATCGATCGCCCGGGTGCGCTCATGCGGCACATAACCGATGGGTGCGAACCCGCCCATCCACATGCCTTTCCTCTTGGAGGCCGCGATCTTGTCGCGGATGCGCTCACCGGTGACCTCGCGCTCGAACTGCGCGAACGACATCTTCACAGGAATTACTGGTCTGAAGAAACCGAGCAGGTCAACCCGTCAGCGACTGCCGGCGCGCCTGCAGTTAGCGGTAGGCGTCAGCGTCAGTGACTCCGTGATTGGGGCGGAGAAGGTGCCGACCGGGCTGGTGATCGAACCGGCGCCTGCAAGTTGGATGAGGCGGGTTTCTGCGGAACCGGGCACGATCTTGTACGTGCCTGCGCCCTTTCCTGGAGCACCGCCAACACTCGCAGCTGTATAGACAAACTTTCCGCTGCTAATACTATTCGGGGTAAACGTCCAAATCGCGGCCACCTCGGGTGACTTCGCCGAGAATGGCCTGGCTAGGTCTCCGCAGACCTGCCCGCTGATCGTTGCCTCGTCAATTCTGCCGGAGAGCACGAAGCCCGGACGTGTCCTGCAAAGATCAACTGCAAGCTCCCTGGCGAACGCTTCGGTGCCCGCAACGAACTGGTTGGTAGCGGCGTTTCCCTGCATGTTGCCCAGAATCTCGCCCGTCACGGCGTCCGAGTACTTCACAGACCAGGCGACCCTGTCGCCCGTGATCGAAACGGACCCGTCGACAAATACATCCGGCGCCTGCTGCTTGCGGGTGTCAGCAACAGTGATCTCGCATGGCTCGCGGACCTTGGCCAGGTCCTTGATCAGCAAGTCACTCATGCTCTTGCCGAGGTTGGTCTGAGTGGTCGGTCCCGAAAACTGCCGCACGGCCGTGATCGGACCAACGGTGTCGGCGCTGCAAAGCGCTGGTGAGGTGAGCGCAGCAACAAGTCCCACCACGAGCACCCGGGTCGGTCGCGCATCACTCTGGCCAGGTGGCCGACGAGGTCTCGAACACTTCATGGGTACCTCCATGGCCACCCGCGAACGTAAAGACCAATGGGCGAAATCAATTCTATTTGCCAAACAGACCCCGCAGCTTGTTGATGGTGTCCTTCGTCTGCTTCGCGACATCCTGCTCTGCGGGAGCGGGAGGGAGCGGAAGCGGAAGCGGAAGCGGAAGCGGAAGCGGAAGTGGAAGCGGAGGCAGCAGCAGCAGCGGAATCGGGCTTGGGTGAGGTCACGGCCACCGACGATCCATTGGACTGAGCGGGAGTAGTGGTTTTGGGCGGCGCCGTTGTCAGCCAGTACTGGATCTGCGTGACGGGCGGCGTCCGGCTCACCTCGACCAGGTCGACCTGCACACCGCGCCTCGACGTCGATGTGATCTCCGAGTCGAATGCTTTGTTTATGGTCTGGGCAGGCGCCTCTGCGACATAGCACCACACTTGCCGCCATTTTGGATTGCCCTTCGCGTCAAGGTTCTTCTTGGCCGAGCACTCCTTGTCATAGGTTGCTCCGGGGTAGAGCGGGGCAATCAAATCCGCCGCGGGCGGTGGATCGGCTGGGAAGCTCTCATAGAAGGCCATCGTGGACCGATTGGTCCAGTACGTGATCACCGTCACGTTGCTGATCTTGACGACCCCGTCGACGGACACGGAGCCCTCCTCGACGGTTACCGAGACCCCGTTCTTCGGCTTTCCGGCCCCTTTGACGAAGGCCCGCACCGTGTCCACCGAGTCCCGGGTATAGAAGCAGTAGACCGCCGCACTCGGTTGCCGGGGGGCTGTTTGCTCGGCGGAACAGTCCGCATCGAATTTGGCGCCGGGGTAGGGTTGCGCCGCGTAATCAGCCGGTTTGGGCGGCGACCGGGCGAGCTTCGCTCGCAGCGCTCGCACCTCCTCGGGCGACGCCACGTAGTCCGCACGAGTTGGAGACACCAACACCAACGCGGCAATGGCGGCCACCGCCGTTGTCAGCAATAGACGGAGCGCTTTCATTCTCTTTCTCCCACTTGTTCGGTTCATTGCGGACAAGGGTTGGAGTTGGAGTTGACCCATCTCCGCGGACTGTCACCGCGCACCGTCGAATATGTTGCTTCTCCCCAGAATGACTATAGGTTCACGTCTCGTCGATTACTTGCGTTTGCTCAAGTCGATGTCGCATGACACGCC
This sequence comes from uncultured beta proteobacterium, assembly GCA_963779435.1. Lineage (GTDB taxonomy): Bacteria > Pseudomonadota > Gammaproteobacteria > Burkholderiales > Burkholderiaceae_C > CADEEN01. The sequence goes on from CAVZYL010000018.1 coordinate 171,295, forward strand.
GTAGGGATCACCGAAATGTGCGGGCGCTTTCTACCCAACACTCATTGTGGAAGTGCGCTATTGGCGGTGTGCCGATGTTGTCCGGTGACCCGCCCTTGGCTTCGATCAATGCAGGCAACACGATCGCCTACAGTAAGATTCCGCCGCCGCATTTCGGCCCACATGGAGAACCACGTGCTCAAACAGATCGTTGCCGTCCTGACGCTGACCCTGGCCAACGCCGCAATGGCCGAAGGCCCGACCTGCAACGCAGCCGCTACCGATAAGAAACTTGCTGGTGCAGCCAAGACCTCGTTCCTGACGAAGTGCGAGAAAGACGCGACGGCGACGTGTCAGGCCGCATCGAAGGAGAAGAAACTCTCCGGTGCCGCCAAGACCAGCTTCGAGAAGAAGTGCGTCCAGGACGCCGTAGGTGAGCCTGCGCCGGCAAAGTAAGACCTTATTAGACAGCCCTGGACGCTACCGAGTGGGCTGTTCGCGCCTACTCCGTCAGTCACCGGGCTCCAGCAATTCGACGCTCGCATCTCGGGCGTTCACGTAGCTCTTGAAGGCTGCGATCCAGTCGGTGGCAATCGCACGTCGTGCACGCTCCAATGTGATCTCGCCATTGCAGACCATGGCCTTCAATTTCACTTCGAGCCGATCCTTGACGCGGGCGCTCCATTCGCCATCCCATGGTTGGAGCCACAGGTTCTCAAGCTTGCGCGGATGACCGCCGAGGGCCAGAGGGATCGCATGGTCGAGTTCGTAATTCGCTGAGTCGGACTGGGGCAAGCCCCGCTCCCGAAGTAATTTCGCTTTCACGCCGTTGGTATACGAAGTGGATGGCCGTACCGTAGCGGTCCATCCTGGGGCGCAGATCGTCTGCTGGATATTTACCTGTGTGACGTCATCATTGACAGCCCCGCGCGGGCCCAAGAAGACGCTACGAACCTCGGATTCGACCGGCGGGGTAGATGTTTGCGGTGGTGTTGCTGCGCAACCTGCAACGAGCAGCGACGCAATCAACCTCGGCGAATACCGAGGCACGCAGACTCAGTTCAGTTGCGCAGGAAGAGCGCCGGCGGGGGCAGGCCCAAACCGATTTGGCTCCTTCCCCTCTTGGCACATCCAGACAATGACCACGATCCAGCCAATGATCGGAATCAGCCCGATGAGTTGCATCCAGCCGCTCTTGTCAACGTCATGCAAGCGGCGTGACGTGACGGCAATAGCCGGCACCAGTGTGGCAATCGAGAACACTGCCGATAACTTGTCACTGACGACGCCACAGGCAGCCGACACCAGGACAATGAACAACACGAACCACCAGAGTTCCGATCGGCTCGCACGACCAGCAAACGTCGCGTACTTCGAAAAACACACGCGTATCGACTCCACAAACGTCATGGTGCTGCTCCCTCACACGGTCAACTAATGAAGTCGTCATTCTGTCCCACGGCTGAGCCATCCTCCCGGATTGATTGGCTCGAAAAGGCCGGAGCAGGTCAACAGGCTCAGCCAAGAGCCTTGCGCTCTCTCAACTGGCGATTGACGTGGCATCGGCTTTTGCTCGAGGCACTGGTCGACGAAGGGCCTAGAACGATGGACGCGACTCAGGGCGAACCGTGAGCTACGAATCGTAGGTGGCCGATGCATCAAACCAGCCCGGCGGACGGTGGCTGCGGTGCGTTTGTGCTGCCACCTCCATTGCGGGCGCGCCAATCGTTGCGGCAACGGCGCGGGCGGCGGAAGAGAAGGGCCACGCCGAGTGCGATCAGCAATAGCGGGCCGATGAGGTGGAACATGCCGATGGGGATGAGGCCAAGGTGCTTGGCGACGCCGAGCGAGCCAATGACGATGAGTGCGATGGGGAAGATTCTCATGATGTGCTCCGGGTTGAGTTGAGAGGGTTGGTGTGAAAGGATTGAAGTAGGCAAGCGTCAGCGTTGCTCACCGGGCGCGGTGGTTGAGCGGACGACTTCGGGGATGAGCCATCACCTGCAGGTGTCGGTGCGGACGAATTGCCACCACCGCCACCATGAAAGTGCCACTGCCGCATGCCCGCGCGAAAACGCTCGCGCTCTTCTTCGCTCAGGTTGGCCCAGCCGGGGCCAAAGTGGCGGTGCATGCGGCGCTCCCAGCGGTCTTGCATGCGTTCACGCATGTCCGCGCGCCAACGCGGGCCGCGCGCAAGCATGGCCACGCCGATGCCGATGAGAAGCAAGGGCCAGAACAGATGCACAAACGCGGGGTCGATGAGGCCATAGTGCTTGAGCACCCCAAACACGCCAATGGCGATGAGGGCGAGCGGAAAAATGCGCATGGTTTTCTCCAAAAAAGGACCGGGGCGCGTGCGCGCTAGACGATGAGGTCGCCGTATTCGGCCTGCAGCCGCAAGCGCAGGGCGAGCACGGCGTAGCGCTTGCGCGCGAGCAAGGTGTTCTGCGGCACGCGCCATTGCGCGGACAGGTCGGCGAACGAAATGCCTTCGATCTCGTGCGCCACAAACACGTCGCGCTGCTCTGGCGGCAGTGTTTGCAGCGCGGCTTGTATGGAGCCGAGCAACACCGAGCGGGCATAGGCAGCATCAGGGCCCGCGGCGGGGTCGGGCAGGTTCTCTTCGAGCCAGCTGCGGCCGTCTTCATCATCAGCGGCCGGCAGCGGCTCTTCCTTCTTCTTGCGCGCGCGGTCGATGATGCGGTTCTTGGCCACTCGAAACAGCCACGCGCCGGCTTGCTCGATGGCATCGGTGGCGGCGTAGAACTCGAGCAACACGTCTTGCAAGATGTCTTCGGCCTCAGCCGCATCGCGCACTTGGCCGCGGATGAAGTTGCCCAGCCGCGAACGCTCGCGCGCAACGATTTCGGTGAAGCGCGGGGCGTTGGCGGGCATGGTGAAGTGGGCTGGCGGGGGCAGGCCGGCTAGGGCGTCCATGCCAGGTAGACGAATGGACGCGGGGAATATTGTGGGCGGGCGCAACGTGTCGGCGCGAAGGACGGTCAGCAGAACCTTGAAACCGGCCGTCCGGCCCGATAGGCCGCGGGAGCATGGATGACTGCAGTGCTGTCTTCCGCCATCTACTTCGGACTTCGGCATTCGGCACCTTGCAGTCATTGAAGAAGGATGCGCGTACAGCAGCAATGGGTCGGGTGCACGCGCGAGTCAGCCCAAACTGAGCGCCGTGAAGGCGACATCGGCCGCCAATTCCCTGTTCTTTCCCTGATCCAGTCAATTCTCGGTTGGCCTGCGAGTGCCCAGAGCGCGGTCTTCCGAGGGGGCGAGGGCGGTCTGTCACGTGGCTGCACGCGACCCACGCGCAAATTCCCTGCAGATTTCCCTGTTAACAGGCGTTGTGTAGATACTGGTCGGCGCCGGACTCGGCCCACCGCCAACAATTCAAAGCCACCGCAGTGCGGTGGCTTTCTTCTTGATCAGTCCCACGCGGCGCTCAGTGGCTCGCCGCATTCTCTGTTTGCCGCGAACCCGCGCCGTTCAGGCCACCGTGGCCCGAAGGCGCCGTCACGGCCTCTGCATCAACGCGTGTGGTGACCCAGATCCACTCGGCAAAGCAGGTCCAGATCGACGCCAGCTACAGGATCCCGAGGCGCCGAAACACGTTGGCCAGCTTTTCGCCTCGCTGCAACGCTTCGCGCGACTGGCTCTCGCCCGCGACCTTCTCGAGGCCACGACGCACGACCTCCCGCTCCACCTCTTGCGGGACAACGACCACGCCGTCGACGTCGCCGAACACGAGGTCGCCACGGCGTACGGTGACGCCGGCGCATATCACTGGCACGTCGCGCTCGACCATGCGCGCGCGGCCCTTGGTGTCGAGTGGCCCGATGCCGCCGCAGAACACTGGAAAGCGCATTTCGCGGATCTGCTTCACGTCGCGCACGAGGCCGTCGGTGACGCAGCCGGTCGCGCCACGCGCGACGCTGGCCGTGGAGAGCAACTCGCCCCAGGGTGCGATGCGCTCGGTGGGGCCGTCGCAGGCCAGTACGACAACGTCGCCCGGCGCCAGGTCATCGACGAGCGCGATCTCCACCTCGTAGGGGTTCTCGCCCTTGGCCGGCGGTGCGTACACCGGCATGTACAGGCCGGTGCGTGCGCGGCCAATGAGTTGTAGCGAGTCGTCCAGCGGGCGCATGAAGGGCTTCATCGCCTGCTGCATGAGCCCGAGGCTGTCGAGCGTGTCCGAAATCACCGCGGCATTCAGTGGCTGCAGGGTGTCGTGCTTCAACGGCATGGTGGCAGTTCCCGGCGTGCGGCCTAGGGTTGGTGGGCGCTGCGAGCATAGCGGCCCCAATCACGCTCCGACGCCGCCCGTGTTTCGGAGCGTGGGCGCGAATGGACTCCTGTCCCCATGTAGCCGCGCCAGAGCGTGGGGGCTACCTCTTGAAGATCTCGGCGAAGAACTTGGTCGCCTCGGCCTCGGCTTGCTCGTTCACCTTCGCGTCGTAGCGAAGCGGCAGGTTGAACTTCTTGCCGAGTTCGGTCGCCTCGGGGTTCGTGAACGCGTGCACCGCGCCGGGATACGTGATCACGTTGAAATTGGCCTTCGCCGCCCGTAGGTCGCTCTCGAACTGGACGTACTGCTCCTTCTTGATGAACGGGTCGTCGGCGCCGTTGAGGACGAGGATTTTTGCCTTGACCGTGCCGGGTGCGGGCGCGGGCGTGTTCAGGCCGAGGGAGGCGTGGAAGCCCGCGACGCCAGAGAGATTGGCGCCCGCGCGCGCCATGTTGAGTACCACCGCCCCGCCGAAGCAGTAGCCGATCGCTCCGATGCGTGAGGTGTCGACCGCCGGCTGCTTTGCGAGCTCGGCGCGCGCGGCGTTGAAGCGAGACTCCATCGCCTGCGGGTTCTTCATCACCGAGCCAGAGAGCGCGCCCGCATCTGCCGGATTGTCGGCGGTCTTCGCGTCGCCGTACATGTCTGCGACCAAGGCGACGTAGCCCTGGCTCGCCAGGCGCCGCGCCTCGTTGTGCATATGCTTGGTGATGCCCCACCATTCGTGCACCACGATGATTCCGGGGCGTTTGGTGTTATTCGCTGTGTCGACCACGACGAAGCCCCTCAGCGTCGTGTCGCCATCCTTGTAGGTGACCGGTGTCTCCGTGATCGCGGCCAGCGCAATGGCGGGGGCAGTGAGCGAGAGCGCGAGCAGCGCGCTGAGAAGCTTCGTCGTCATGGTCTTTTCTCCGGTACGGGAATGCCGGGTAATCTACTTCGTCGACGCGAAATCAGCAATCTGCTCCGAGGCACGCTAGATGCACACTTCTGGAGTTGACGCATTTGCGCTGCCGGCTATACGGGTCGAGGCCTTCAAACAATGAGCTCTGCGATGACATGCTGGCACTTCTAGAGGTGGCAGATCACCAGGGTCGGCGACAACGCGCCGGCCCCGAAGCGAATGTCCAACAACGCCGCGGCCATGGCCGCGTCCGAGACCCCGCGATCCTCCCTAGCGCTGCCTGACGTATTGTCCCGGTGCCTCTTCGATCGACGCGATAACCCTTGCCCGCTAGCGCCCATCGCGGGCGGCTTGACCTTGCCGCTGGAATGCGCCGCGAGCCACTGCTGCCAGGCCGGCCACCAGGAGCCGTCGCACTTCGGCGCCGCCTCCATCCAGTCCTCCGGCGCCAGGTGCGGGTCGGCCAGGCGGCGCGTGCGCATGCGGTAGTGGCGCTTGGGATGCACGGGGCCGGCCACGATGCCGGCGTTGTGGCCACCGGCGGTCAGCAGGAACGTGAGGTCGTCCGAGCGCACGAGGTTGTCCACCTTGTAGACCGACTTCCACGGCGCGACGTGATCGGCCTCGGTGCCCACCACGAACATCGGCACGCCGATGTCCGACAGCCGGACCAGCTTGCCGCCGACCGGAAAGCGGTTCGTGGCCAGCTCGTTGTCGAGGTAGAGCCGATACGAGGTACTCGGAGTGCATGCGCCAAGGCATGCGCGTGCCGTCGGCATTCCAGGCCATCAGGTCGATCATGCGGTCGCGCTGGCCCTTGAGGTACTGGTTGACGATCGGCTGCCACAGCAGATCCCGCGCGCGCAGCATCGCGAACGCGCCGCCCATCTGCTTGCTCTCGAGCACGCCCTTGCGGTGCATCGTGGCTTCGAGCATCGCCAGCTGGCTCGGGTTGATGAAGAAGGCCAGCTCGCCCGGCTCGGAGAAATCGGTCTGCGCGGCGAACATCGTGATCGAGGCCAGCCGCTCGTCCTTGTCGCGCGCCAGCGCCGCCGCGCCGATGGCGAGCAAGGTGCCGCCGATGCAGTAGCCCACGGCGTGGATCTTGCGCTTGGGCACGATCGCGGCGACGGCGTCGAGCGCGGCGCGAGGCCCTTCTCGACATAGTCGTCCATGCCGAGGTCGCGGTCGCGCTCGTCGGGGTTCTTCCACGACATCATGAACACCGTGTGGCCCTGATCGACGAGGTACTTGACCAACGAGTTGCGCGGGCTCAGGTCGAGGATGTAGTACTTCATGATCCAGGCCGGCACGATCAGCACCGGCTCGGCGCAGCACCGACGGGCGTCGCCGGCGCGTACTGGATCAGCTCGATCAACTCGTTGCGGAACACGACCTTGCCCGGCGTCACGGCGACGTTCTTGCCGACCTCGAATTCCTCGGCGCCCGCCGGTGCGCTGCCCTTCAGCGTGCGCCCGAGGTCCTCGACCACGTTCTTGAACCCGCGCACCAGGTTCTGTCCCTGCTCCGACCGGGTCAGCGCCAGCAGCTCGGGATTCGACACCAGGCTAGTTCGACGGCGATGTCGAATCGAGCAGCATGCGCACCGCGAACTCCAGCAGCTGGGCGTGGTAGTCGGTGACGCCACTGACGTCGCGCACGGCTTCGTTCATCAGCGCCACGTTGTTCTGGTACGCGCGCGCGTAGACGTTGAACGGAAACTGCGACCAGGCCTCGGCTGCGAAGCGTCGATCGGCGTCGCCGTCCAGGCCCTCTGCGGGCGACACCGGCGCCCCGGCCAAGCGCGCGAAGCGCAAACGTCCAGGTGTCGCCCGCCCGCACCGCGGCGTTGCGTTGCAGTTCACGTCTGCTTGGCCGGCGACAGGGCCAGGTGCGACGACCCAGTCTGCCCACGCGGTGGTGAACGCCGTCGGCGCGAGTCCGGCGGTCATCTGCGCCACCTGGGCGCGGAACTCGCGATCGACGTCTCTGCGTGGTGGGGGCCGGCTTGTGTGCCTCGTTCATGACTGCACCTCGATGCGGGGGTGAAGTCGTTTCCGTGTGATCTCGTCGCCGTTGCGCGCGCTACGCCGGTGCGTGCCAGCCGGCGTCGACCCACAGCTCGCCACTGACGGCCGAGTTGGCGAGCATGAAGCAGATGGCGTCGGCGATCTCGGCCGGCTGGATCAGCCGACCGAGCTGCGTGTACGGCAGGATGTTCTTGGCCACGTAGTCGGCGCCCATCGCGCGCACCATCGGCGTGTCGGTGAAGCCGGGGTGGATGACGCTGCAGCGCACGCCGTAGTACATCGCCTCCTTCATGATCGTCGCTGCGGCGCCCTCCAGGCCGGCCTTGGTGCTGGCGTAGGAGATCTGGCCACGGTTGCCCTGCGACGAGATCGAGCCGATGAAGACCACCGAGCCTTGCATGCCCTCGTCGGGCGTCCAGCGCTTCAGGCCCTTGGCGGCACGGTCTTCGGCGATGCGCCCGATCATCTCCAGCGCCCAGTACACCGGCGCGATGAGGTTGACGTCGACGACGAGCTTGAACTGCTCGAGCGGATAGATGCGCGCCTTGCCGGTGTTCTTGTCGACGCGTACGGCCAGGTCGTCACGGGTGATGCCCGCGGCCGGCACGCACAGCGACACCGCGGCCGTACTTGCGCGCTGATCGCATCGAAGACCGATGGCACGAAACTTCTCGTCGGTCGTGTCGCCCTGGAAGGGGATCGCGACCGTGCGGCCGGCTTCGGCATTGAGCTTGTCGGCGACGTCTTCGACCGCCTCGCTCACGTCGACGAGCGCCATGGCGGTCACGTCGCGCCGCGCCATCGCGGCGGCCACCGCGCGGCCGATGCCGCTGCCGCCACCGGTGATGACTGCGACCCTGTTCAGGAATTCCATGGAGCCTCCGACAGTTTGTGTTGCGCTGCAACATTCTGAACCACTGCCGGAAAGGCACGTGATGCGGGAGCAATCCTGCGCAAAGAATTTTGCACTGGTTTGCGCTGGCGCAAACAGGCCGGGCGATCCTGCGCCTGCAGGCGTGCCGCGCCATTCGCCGCCCGCCGATGCTCTCTGTTCTCAAGGTGATCCAGCTGGCACTGCCCGGGCGCGCTCTTGCGCGGTGGCAGGAGGAACTGACGCGCCTCTATTCCCCGACAGCGAGCCCGACCGCCCAGAGGCGGTCGGCCGCCGCGAAGATCGATGGACCCGCCAGCGAGCCACCGTCTTGGGCCAGGCGCACCCATGCCAGCGTGTCGTGGTGACTGCCGGGTAGCAAGTCGCGCGATCGTTCGCTCACCAGCCACGCATGCAGTCTGGCGTACTGCCGAGGATGCTGCTGCTGTGCCCAGGCAAGGCCGACCAGGTCGCCGTATCCCTCTTCGCGGCGGGCCGCCTTCATGTTCACGTAGTCAGTGCGCAATTCCGGGCGCAGCGCTTCCGGTAGCGTGGCGTTGAAGCCGGCGGGCAGTCCGTACCAGGCGCCGTCGAGGTAGCGCCGGCAATGGCCCAGCTCATGCGCGGCCATGAGTTCGAGCGTGACGTCGAGAATGTCCGGCTCGATGCGTTCGAGCGTAGCCTCTGCTTGTGCGTTGCCTCGCATCGAGAGCACGAGCTTGCAACGGCCGTCCACGAAGGCCAACGCCAGCGGTGCGGCGCCGGGGCTGTCCTGCGGCTGCACGACGATGTCGAGCGGCAGGTTCACATTCCTGACGAAGGCGATGACCGGCCAGGTGCCGCGCAGCCACCGCATTTCGGTCGGGGTCAAGTCGGCGGCGAGGCATGCAGGTAGAGCCAGCAGTGCTGCCGCGAACGCAGTGATGGGTTTCCACACGAGAAGAATCCTGATGCACAGGTCTTCGTCGTGCGCTTGGCAGGACTTGAGCCGTTCGGTTTCGCGTGAACAGCGAGCGTGTCGTATTGCCGCTCTGCCGCCGCGCCGTCCGGCTTGCTACGGCGGGCGTGTCTCAGCCGCCTGATCTGCGCTGGTGCTGGCCGTGCACGGGCGCACTGCCGATCAGATCTTCGGCTCACCGGACGATCTGAAGCTGCGATCGTCCATGACCCTGTTCGCGACCTCGGTCGAGGGTGAACCCGTATTCATGCATCTGCTGGACAAGTACTACAAGGGCGTGTGCGACGAGCGCACCGTCGCGCTGCTGTCGCCGTAACGCGTTGGCAATGCTTTGAGCCGGAGGACACATGAACGACTTGCCTCGGCCGATGGTTCAACTGGAGCAGGCGTTTCTCGAGCAACGCAGGGGCATGGCCGTGCTGGCCGCGCTGTTCCCCGTCGCGTTTCTGGTCTCCAGCTTCGTGCTGCATCGCACCGAGTTCCAGACGTCGATCAGTGCCTACTACTGGACCCGCGACCTGGAGCGAAACGTCTTCGTCGGTACGCTGTGCGCGATCGGGGTGTTCCTGCTCCTGTACAAGGGCTACACCTGGGTCGAGGACCGGGTCCTCGATGTTGCCGGCGCCTCTGCGGTGGGGATCGCATTCTTTCCGATGGACCGGGCCGGTGATTGTGCGGGCAAGGGCGCCTCGATCCATGGCGTCTTCGCGGTGCTCTTCTTTGCTTGCATCTTCTACGTCTGCATCTTCATGTCAGAGAAGTCACTGCGGCAGATTCAAGACCTGGCACTGCGAGCGCGGTTCCGCAACGCTTACCGCACGTGCTCGGGCATCATGGTCGGCAGCATTGCGATCGCCGTCGCGTCACGCCTGCTTCCGGGGGACTTCGCTCTGGCCCTGTGCGAGCGCAGCGCCGTGTTCTGGTTCGAGGCCGTCGGCGTGTGGGCATTCAGTGCGTTCTGGTACGTCAAGACGCGCGAACTCGACGCGGGCGCCTCGTGGATTCCTTTTCGGACCAAGCGCGTCGCCTGACCGCTGGCTCGGCCTGCGTGCGGTTGTGAGTCAAACTGCGGGAGCTCTGCCCACAAGGTGCCCATGTACACGTCCACGTTCACCTTCGCCATACGCGAGTTCGACGACGAATTCCACGCACTGGACCATGTGATTGCCCAGGTCGCCAGATCAACCCCGGGCTACCTCGGTGAAGAGAGTTGGGAGAGTCCGTCCAACGGGCTCGTCTCGAACGTGTACTACTGGGACGCGATGGAATCGTTGCAGTCGCTGATGAATCATCCGGCCCATGTCGCTGCCAAGCAGCGTCAGCGACAATGGCTTGCCGGCTACCAGGTCGTCATCGCCCAAGTGGTCGGCTGCTATGGCGATGGGGGGATCTCCCATCCCTTGAGCGGCGTGACTCAGCCTGCATTCGGCCACGCGGAATCCAAACCCTGAGCGGGCGGACACCATGTCATTCCTCGCCTTCCTTGTCGCCGCGGTCGTCCTCGCGATCACCCCGGGGCCCGGCATCGCCTATGTGGTGGCGCGCACCGTCGCGGGCGGTCGATTCGAGGGCTTGGCCTCCTGCATCGGCACCGGCATCGGCGGACTGCTGCATGTGCTCGCCGCGGCGATCGGTCTGTCGCTCCTGGTTGCGCAGTCTGCCGTCGCATTCAATGTGGTCAAGTACCTGGGCGCGGCCTATCTGGTGTACCTGGGCCTTCGAATGCTGCTGCGAAACGAGTATGCGTTCAGTGTCGAGGCCATCGCGTCGCAGGGCGCACGACGCGCGCTGTTCGAGGGCATCGCGGTCGAGGCCCTGAACGTCAAGACGGCGCTTTTCTTCCTGGCGTTCCTGCCGCAGTTCACCTCGTCGAACGCGCCCCTCGTTCCGCAGCTCGCGCTGCTGGGCAGCATCTGCGTGGCGCTCAACACGCTCGTCGATGTGGCGGCGGTCTTTGCCGCGCACAGGCTGCTCGAGTCGAGGGCCGCAAGGGTGGCGCGCGCCCGCATGATGACGCGCGTGTCGGGCGCGACGATGCTGGGCCTGGGCGTCTTCCTTGCCTTGGCGCGCCGCAATACATAGCTCAGCGCCTTCTTCCGCGACGTTGTCGGTCGCTAGGCGGCAGGCCGATCCGGGTCGTCGAGGCCCGGGCGCGTAGGTGAATCCTCGTCGTCGACTTCGTCGTCATCGGTCTTGCCCTCCCAGGCGTATTGCTTGCGCGGCGGCACGTCGAGCCGGCGCAGCGCAATCGCAAGCACGACGCCGATCAACGCGGCTGCCAGGTGCGTCTCCCAGGAAATGCCGGGCTGCATCGGCAACACGCCCCAGACCAGCGAGCCGTACATGAAGCAAACCACGAGGGACGTTGCAACGGCGCGCCGGTCGCGTCGCAGCACACCCGCCAGGAAGATGTAGCTGACCAGGCCGTAGACCAGTCCACTGGCGCCAATGTGCACCGAGTCTCTGCCGAACAGCCACACGACGATCCCGGTTCCAAAGTAGACCGCCGGCAAGACGCGCAAGGCGGAGAGCGGATAGAGAAACAAGATCGCCGTGCCCAACACCAGCAACGGCCCCAGGTTGGAAATCAAGTGGCCGAAGTCGCTGTGCACCAACGGCGCATAGAGGATCCCGGGCAGGCCGATCAAGCGTCGCGGACGGATGCCGAACGCGTCTGGCTCCTGGCCCAGCCCCGTGGTCATCAGGTAGGCGAGGCAAAGGATGCCGACGAATCCGGCAGCGAGCTTCAGCGCGAGGCGGAAGTGCGCGCGCGTCGGCGCGGAATCGGTGTAGTTCGGGTCGGGAACATGAATCTGCACGAACGCTAGCGTAACCGGCCATCGCGCCTGGCTTGCGCATGGCAAGCGCTGCGTTGCCGGCAGGCCAGTGGTCTTGTGGTGCCGATCGCGAAAGCGCTAAGCGACGAGCTTGCGCGCGAACAGGGTGTCCCAGGTGGCCAGCGCCGGTTTGGCGATGAAGTCGCTGTCCGCCAGGCCAATGCTCGCGAACAGCGGCAGATTGGGTGGCAGCGGCGGTGGCAGTGCAGCCAGGTCGATATCGGCGAACTGCAGTTGCAGCCAGGCCTTGGCGCCCACCTGGTCCAGCAGATCGGCGTGACGCGCGATGTAACGCGCCTGCGTGTCCGCAGACGACGCAATGGCGCCGGCGCCGGCGCTGGGCCAGCCGCCTTCGACAACCATCGCCGGTAGGCTGCGGCCCGCCAGCAAGCGCCGGTAGTAGTCCAGCGGGATGTCCTCCGGCGCACTCCAGCCGAAGTAGGGGTACGACGACAAGCCAAGCGTTTCGACGAACGGAAAGTCGGCGAAATCGGTCTCGATGCCGACATAGGCGCCGTTGCCGCCGAGGCGGCCCCAGGCGGTCTCGACCTGCACACTGGCCATCAGGGTGGTGCGGCTGCCGGCCGCGCGAAGATCGGCCGCGGCGTCGTTGGCGGCCTGCCTCACGGCAGGATAAAGGTTCGATGCGGCCGCGCGAATCAGGTTGCACTCGGCGACCAGGCCCAGCACTTGCGGCGTGAGCTTGCGGTCCACCGCAAGCATGTAGCTACGGTACAGCTGCTGCACCGCAGGCTCGACGATGCTGCGGCCAAGCGCACGAAGCTGCGGCGCGTCCTGCTCGCGCGCCAGGCCGTCGTTCAGGTCACCCATGACGATCAGCAGCAGCCCCTTGGAGCGCAGGTACTGCACCAGCTGGACCTTGTCACGGTCGAGGATGGCGTCGGGCGTCATGCCGGCGAGCAGGTCGGTCCACGGCAGCTCTTCGTGAATGATGGCCAACTCGGCGCGCCGGCTCCAGAGGTCGATTCCCTGCAGAACGGCGGCCACGGTATAGCGCGGCGGGTTCGGCGAGAAGCCCATCTTCCAACTGCGTGTGAGTGCGCTCGGGGAAGGCGTCTGCCCCGCATCGCCACTGCCGCAGCCGGACAGCGGTGCGGCAGCAAAGCTCAGTGTCGCGCCAAGCACTTGGCGTCGCGAACAACCGGCCGTCGCATCGGTCAAGTTGGCCCTCATGGCGTGCTCGGGAGCGCTGAACGCGGGAATCATAGGCCCGCCATGGCCCGCATGTTTGCGCTGACCTGCACGACGCGGCCGTTGCCGGCGAACCGATCGTTCGCGAATCCTCTGCCGGCGTCGCTGCAAGGTACCCCGCGGTTGAGTAGCATGCTGTCAACGACCATTGGGAGCGGGACCATGGACTGTGTAGATCCTTCCATCATCGACAGCTGGCACGCCCATGTGTACTTCGATGGGTCGAGCCGCGAGGCGGCCTGGCGCCTGCGCGAGACCATCAACTCCGAGTTGGCCGGCCAGATGGTGATGGGGCGCTTTCACGAGATGCCCGTGGGCCCACACCCGATGTGGAGTTACCAACTGGCCTTCGCTGCAACGGGCTTCACGCAGATCGTTGGCTGGCTCGCCCTCAACCACGGTGCGCTCGACGTGTTCATCCATCCGAACACCGGCGACGAAATGCGCGACCATCGCGACGCTGCGTTGTGGCTGGGCAAGTCCCATGCCTTGAACCTGGCGGCCTTGAGCGCTTGACCTGCACGGCCACTTGAAGCCGGCCCCGCCGACACCATCTGGGGTCGATGCCTGCACTCTGGTTGCTGGTGCTCTTGCACCTCTACATCGCCTGGCGCATCGCGCCGCAGCTTCCAGGGTCGCTGGCCGCGGCCGCGCTCGTTGCGATGCTGGTGATCTCGACCCTGCTGATCCCGGCAGCCATCTGGGGCCGGCGCGCGCACGATCACGCTGTCGCCGATCGCTGGACCTGGGCCGGCATGGTGGCGCTCGGCGCCTTCTCGCTGCTGCTGACGTTGACCTTGATGCGCGATGTGCTCTTGCTGCTGGCCTGGCCGTTTGGGCTGCCGCCGCTTGCTGCGCCGACGGCGGCCGTGGTTCCGCTGCTCGCGCTGGCCAGCCTGCTTTACGGCGTGGTCGCTGCACGCCGCACCGCGTCGGTGCGCCATGTCGATGTGCCGATCGACGGTCTGCCGGCAGCGCTGCACGGCTTCACGATCGTCCAGATCAGCGACATCCATGTCGGCCCGACGGTCAAGCGGCCGTACGTGCAGTCGATCGTCGACGCCGTGAACCGGCTGCGGCGCCGACGCCGTGGCCGTCACCGGTGATCTGGTCGACGGCCGCGTCGCCGACCTGCAGCACGACGTCACCCCACTGGCCGACCTGCGCTCGCGCCACGGCACGTTCTTCGTCACCGGCAACCACGAGTACTACAGCGGGGCCGACGAGTGGCTGACCGCGCTGCGTGCGATGGGCCTGCGCGTGCTGCTCAACGAGCATGTCGTACTCGAACACGATGGAGCACGTCTCGTGATGGCCGGCGTCGCGGACTATGGCGCCGCCCATTTCGATGCCAGCCACCGCAGCGATCCGCAACGTGCCTTGGCGGGCGCGCCGGCCGACGTCGGTCTGAAGGTCTTGCTGGCGCATCAACCGCGCAGCGCGCCGACGGCGGCCGACGCGGGCTTCGACGTGCAGTTGTCGGGCCACACGCACGGTGGTCAGTTCTGGCCCTGGACCCTGCTGCGTCGGCCTGCAGCAGCCGTTCACTGCCGGCTTGCACCGGCTTCGCAGGCTGTGGGTCTACACCAGTCGCGGTACCGGCTATTGGGGACCGCCGCTGCGCCTGGGTGCGCCATCGGAGATCACGCGCTTGCGCTTCGTCGCGGTGCCGGCTCGAAGTAACGTTGCCGCAGCCACAGCGACACGTTGACCAGCCCGATCATCACCGGCACCTCGACCAGCGGCCCGATGACCGCGGCGAAGGCGGCCCCGGAATTGATGCCAAAGACCGCCACCGCCACGGCGATCGCCAGCTCGAAATTGTTGCTGGCGGCGGTGAAGGACAGCGTCGCGCATCTTGGCGTAGTCGGCGCCCACCTTGCGGCTCATGAAGAACGAGAACCAGGAACATCACCACGAAGTAGATCAGCAGCGGAATGGCGATGCGCACCACGTCCAGCGGGATGCTGACGATCAGCTTGCCCTTCAGGCTGAACATCACCACGATGGTGAAGAGCAGCGCGATCAGCGTGATCGGGCTGATCTTCGGCACGAAGCGCTCGTGGTACCACTGCCTTGGAGACGAAGCGCAGCAGGACCACGCGCGTCAGCACGCCGGCGAGGCACGGGATGCCCAGGTAGATGAACACGCTCTCGGCGATCTGGCCGATCGAGACGTCGACCACCGAGCCCGGCAAGCCCGAACAGCGGCGGCAGCACGGTGATGAAGAACCAGGCATAGACGCTGTAGAACAGCACCTGGAAGATCGTGTTGAAGGCCACCAGGCCGGCGGCGTACTCGGTGGAGCCCTTGGCCAGTTCGTTCCAGACGATCACCATCGCGATGCAGCGGGCCAGGCCGATCATGATCAGGCCGACCATGTATTCGGGCTTGTCGTGCAGGAAGATGACCGCCAGCGCGAACATCAGCACCGGCCCGATGATCCAGTTCTGCACCAGCGACAGGCCGAGCACCTTGCGGTCGCGGAAGACGTCGGCCAGTTCCTCGTACCGCACCTTGGCGAACGGCGGGTACATCATCAGGATCAGGCCGATGCGCGATCGGGATGTTGGTCGTGCCCGACCTGGAAGCGAGTTGATGAACGCCTCGACGCCCGGGACGAAGTAGCCCAGCGCCGACGCCGAGCGCCATCGCCGCAAAGATCCAGACCGTCAGGTAGCGGTCGAGGAACGACAGCTTCTTCGTCGACGGCGCTCATGGGCCCGAATGGCAAGTCTTGCTCAAGACGAATTCGGTGAGGCGCCGCACTGGGGCCGACAGGGTCCGAACTTCAACGACCGCAGCAGTCGGCGCCACAGCAGGCGGCCTTGGCCGCCGGCGTGCTGGTGGTGGCTGGGCCCGTGGCGGCCGTGAGGGGGCCGATGGGCGGCTTGACCGCGCGGATGAAGCCACTGACGAACTTGCCGTCGACCTGCTGGGCAAGTTGCGCGATGTCTTCACCTTGGCCGGCCAGGAATTCCTGCGCGTCTTCGACCGTGTAGACGCGCGTGACCTCGATGGCCGCATTCTCAAACCCGGCAGCGGCGAGCTTGGCCAGGTACTCCGTATCGGACAGCGCGCCGGCCACGCAGCCGACCCACAGCTCCATGTTCTTGCGGATCGCCGGCGGCACGTCGCCGCGCACGACGACGTCGGAGACGGCGAAGCGTCCGCCGGGCTTGAGCACGCGGAACGCTTCGCGCAGGACGCGGTCCTTGTCGCCCGACAGGTTGATGACGCAGTTGGAGATGATGACGTCGACCGAGTTGTCCGGCAGCGGGATGTGCTCGATCTCGCCCTTGAGGAAGTGCACGTTGGTCGAGGCCGCTCTTGCGCTTGTTCTCTTCGGCCAGCGCCAGCATCTGGTCGGTCATGTCCAGGCCGAAGGCCTTGCCGGTCGGGCCGACGCGCTTGGCCGACAGCAGCACGTCGATGCCGCCGCCCGAGCCCAGGTCGAGCACGGTCTCGCCGGCCTTGAGTTCGGCCAGCGCGGTCGGGTTGCCGCAGCCCAGCGAGGCCAGCAGCGCCTTCTCCGGCACGTCGCCGGCCTGCAGCGCGTCGTAGAGATTCGAGGTGATCGGGTCGCAGCCGGCCAATGCGCCGGACGCGCCGCCGCAGCAGCGAGTTGGCCGCGCCCTGCGCGACGCGCGCTCGCGGCCTGCGCCGTACTTCTGCTTGACGATGTCCTTGACATCGGTTTGTGCGTTCATGCTCGTCTCCATAGGTTCAACTGCAGCAGACGATCTTCTGCGGTTCGATGGCCTTGTTGCGGGTGCAGCACTCCGCATACAGGAACTCCGAGCAGGTCCTGCAAGGCCCCGTGTATCGGCCGAGTACCAGAGAAACGTGCCCTCGCGGCGGACCTTGACCAGGCCTTCGCTTCTTCAGCTTGTCCAGGTGGTGCGACAGGGTCGAATTCGCGATCTCCAATTCGGCGGCGATGTCGCCGACCACCAAGCCCTGCGGATGTGCGCTTCAATAGCAGGCGAACGATCCGCAGCCGCGGCTCGGTGCCCATGGCGGACAACATGTCGGGCAAAGGCGGCGGTCGATTTGTCCAGGTTGCGGACAGGCTTGCTCATGCCCGCAGTATATCCATATTTCCACAATCACGGAAATATTGGACTGATTCGGTATGTTGCTCGCGCCGGCCGCGTTGCAGGGCCCCTGGGCCCCACAAATGGCCTACACAGCAGAATGCGGGGGTCGTCGCGAACCTCGCTGACGAAAACTGCGCCACCATGAGCAAACGGTTTTTCGATTTCAACTCTCGCCAGGCGCCTGCTGCCGGCGCAAGCGTCGGCGCGGCCGCCGACGCTGCCGGACCCGGTCCTGGCGACTGGTCGCACAGGCTGCAAACCGCCGGCGGCGACGATGCGGCGCTGCTGGCCCTGGTGCGCGAGGCGTCGCCCATCGAAGTCAAGCTGGCCGCCGTTGCCGCACTAACCAGCGAGGAGGCGCTGAAATTGGCCGAGCGCGAATTGCGCGACCACGACCGCCGTGCCCATCGGCTGGCCAAGCAACGTTACACGCAGGCCGTGGCGCAACGCGAGGCCCGCACCCGCGCTGCCGGATTGATCGACGAGGCGAGGGCGTTGTCGCTGGAAGCGCTGATTCCGCTGAACCGGCTGGTGGACATCGACCGCGCCTGGACAGCACTGGACGTCCAATTGCTCGAGGCCGAACAACGCACCGAGTACGCCGCGCTGATGGCGCAGATGGCAGACACGACGCGAGAGCGTGCCGACCAGCCGGCCAAGCTCAAGCGCTGGATGGGGCAGGCGCGCGAGGCGCTGGCGAGTCTGCAGACGGCCTGCGCCGCGGCGGCTTCCGGCACCCAGGATCGCCAGCAGCTCGCGGCCGCTGCGGCCGCGGTGCAGGTCGTCGTCGATGCGGCGCCGCCGGAGTCGGTCGGCTCGACGCTGCAGGGCGAACTGGCCCGCAGCCTCGGTCTGTGTCCCGCGCTCGACGAGCGCATGGCCGTGCTGGAGAGTGAGGCGACGGGCCTGGCCGAGCGCTGGGCACAATTCGAGCCGCTGCCCGATGCTGCACTCGACGCGCTGCTGCAGGTACGCTTCGTGCGCTGGCAGCAAGCGCGGCAGCAGGTTCGCGATCAGCACCGCGCCGAGCAACGCGAGCAGACCCAGCAGCGCCGGCAGGTACTGCGCGAGCAGCACGCGCAGGCGCTGGCCTCGGTGCTGGAGCTTGCCGAGGCCGCGCTGGCGGCCGGCCAACTGGCGCCGACCCACGGTCACTTGATCGCGATCGACAAGCTGCTGGCCGGGGGTGCGCCGGTGGGCGCACTCGGCCCGCGCATCGACGCCTTGCAGGCCCAGTACGCGCAGCTCAAGGGCTGGCAGCATTGGGCCGGAGGACGTGCACGCGACGAACTGGTGCAGCAGGCCGAGGCATTGGCCGCGGCGAGCGACAACGGCACTGCGGCGGCGCAGGCGATCAAGCTGTCGACCAAGCAGCAGGCCGAGGTCATCGACGAGATGCGCGCGCGCTGGAAGGAGCTGGATCACCTTGGCGGCGCCACCAGCCGCTCGCTCTGGCAGCGCTTCGATGCCGCGCTTAAGGCGGCCTACGAGCCGGTCGCGCGGCAGGTGGCGGTGCAGCGGGCTGCGCGCGAGCAGAACCTGCAGGCGCGCGAGGGGCTGCTCGACGAGCTGGAGGCCGCGCCGGCGCCGATGGCAGGCGAGGGTGCGCCAGCGCCCGACTGGCGTGCGCTGGGTGAGTTTCTCGATCGCTTCGGGCTCGCGTGGCGCAAGCTGGGGCCGATCGAACACACGGTGCCACACAAGGCGCGCGCCGCGCTCCTTGAACGCATGAACACAGCCGTGCAACGGCTCGAGGCGCCGCTGCAGGAGGCCCGGCGCGTCGCGCGCCTGCAGCGCGAACGACTGCTCGAACGCGCGCGTGCGCTGGCTGCAGAAGCCCCCGGGCGCGAACTGGTCGACAAGGTGCGGGACTTGCAGGGGCAGTGGCAGCTGCAGGCGCGCGCGCTGCCGCTGGCGCGCGCCGACGAGAACGCGCTGTGGCTGGATTTCAAGGCCGCGATCGACGGCGCCTTCAGTGCCCGCGAGGCCGCCTTCCAGGCCCGCGAAGCAGAGTTCAGCGCCCATGGCGCCGAGCGCGCGGCGCTGATCGAACGGCTGCAGGCACTGGCCGCAGACACGCCGCCCGCCGAACTCAAGCGCACCTTGAGCGAGGTCGACGCGCTGTGGCAGCGCACCGGGCCGGCGCCGCGCAGCCAGGCGCAGGCGCTGGACGCGCGATTCCACAAGGCACGCGACAGCGCGCGCCGGTGGCTGGCCGAGAGCGCCGGCCGATCCTGGTACGTCACCTGCGATGCGCTGCAGGCCAAGCTCGCGCTGTGCGACGAAGTCGGTGGCAGCGCGGACCCCGCCACCGCCAAGGCCGACCTCGCGGTGCGCTGGTCGGCGCTGCCCGTGTTGCCACAACCGCTGGAGCGGGCACTGGCGCAGCGAGCGGGCCTGATCGACGCGAACGCGCAGGGTCGTGACGAACGCGTCACGGCATCGACCGACGAGTTGCTGCTGCAACTCGAGGACGCCTGGGGGTTGGACTCGCCAGCGGCTTTCGAGTCGGCACGGCGCCTGCTCAAGTTGCAGGCGATGAAGGCAGCGCTCGAGACGCGCCGCTCCGCTGCGACGAGTGCCACGCCACAGCATTGGCTCGGCGAGTTGCTGCGTCGCGGCGCACTCGATGCCGTGCAGCGTGAACGGCTGAGTGGGGTGTTGGCCGTGCTGCGCCGGCGCGGATCGCTGGCGTGACGACCCCTGTGCGGTTGGCGCTGATCGAGGATCGCGTGGTCCACCGCGCTGGTGACCTGACTCGCGCGCGGTGCTGACCGCGCACGGTGCTCGTGTAGCATCGGCGCGGAGCGAATGCGGACGCTCGGTTGCGGCCCCGGCACAACGAACCTCGACCAATCTGAGGAGTGCATGCAAGGACGATCGACTAGCGGCACGGTGCTGGCTCATGCCACCGGCGAGATGCAAGCTGCGCTGACGATCGTCGACGCGCATCAACATTTCTGGGATCCGTCGCGGCACTACTACCCGTGGCTCTGCGACGAGCCGCCGGTTGCGTTTCGCTATGGCGACTACCGGGCGATCCGGCGCACCTACCTGCCACCGGATTACCGTGCCGATGCCGCGCCGATCGTGGTCGAGAAATCGGTCTATGTCGAGGCGGAATGGAACCCGGCCGATCCGGTCGGCGAGATGCGCTACATCGACACCCTGCGCCGCGAATACGGCCTGCCGACGGTGGCGGTGGCGCAGGCCTGGCTCGATGCCGACGACGCCGCATCGGTGCTCGAGCAACAAGCGGCGTTTTCGTTCGTGCGCAGCGTCCGGCACAAGCCGCGCGCGAACCGCTCGCCGTTGGAGGCGGCGCCGGGCGGCATGGACGATGCGCGCTGGCGCAGCGGATACGCCCGACTCGCGCGCCTGGGCCTGCGCTTCGATCTGCAGACGCCGTGGTGGCATCTGGCGGAGGCGGCCCGGCTGGCCGCCGACTTCCCGGCCACGCAGATCATCCTCAACCACACCGGGCTGCCGGCCGATCGCAGCGCCGAGGGCCTGGCGGGCTGGTCGCGGGCGATGCGGGCCCTCGCGGCCTGCCCGAACGTGGCGGTCAAGATCTCGGGCCTGGGCCAGCCCGGCCAGGCATGGACCGTTGCCGCCAACGGCGACATCGTGCGCACGCTGATCGAACTCTTCGGGTCCGCGCGCTGCATGTTTGCGAGCAACTTCCCCGTTGACAGCCTGTGCGCGAGTTTCGGCACCATCTTCAATGGCTGGCGCGAGATCGTGCGCGACTTCTCGGCCACCGAGCAGCGCGCGCTCTTTCGTGACAACGCGATCCGCATCTATGGCATGGACCAGGTCACATGAGTCATCCACACATCGCCTATGTCGGCGTCGGCTTGATGGGCCTGCCGATGGTCAAGCGCCTGGTCTCGCTCGGCTACCCGGTGTCGGCCTACGACCTGCTGCCGCGGCAGAACGACGCGGCGCGCGCAGCGGGGGCACAGGTCGCGAGCAACCCGGCAGGTGCCGCGCGCGACGCCGACTTCGTGCTGCTGAACCTGCCGACCACCGAGGCGGTCGAGGCCGCGGTGTTCGGCGAAGCGGGCGTGGCGAGCGCGGTGACGGCCCCGCAGCTGGTGATCGACTTCTCGACCGTCAAGGTCGAGCAGGGCCGGGCCTTTGCGGCGCGGCTGCGCGAGGGTACGGGTTGCGGCTGGGTCGACGCGCCGGTCTCAGGTGGTCCGCCGGCATCGGGCGCCGGAACGCTGACCGTGATGGCCGGTGGCGAGGCGGGTGACATCGCCCGCCTGGCACCGCTGATGAACGACATCGCCGCGCGCTGCACGCACATGGGGCCCAGCGGCAGCGGGCTGGCGGCGAAGATGATCAACCAGCTGATCGTCGGCTGCACGCACGCGGTGATGGCCGAAGCGCTGGTGCTGGCCGAGGCGGCCGGCATCGACGCGGCGCGCATCCCGGAGTGCCTGGCCGGCGGCCACGCCGATGGCACCCTGCTGCAAAAGCTCTACCCGCGCATGGTCGCGCGCGACTTCGCGCCGCAGGGCTACGCGCGCCAGTTGTTGAAGGATCTCGAGATGCTCAACACCTTTGCAGGCGGCATGAAGGCGCCGCTGCCGATGAGCGGGCTGGCGCTGTCGCTGTACCGTATGCTGGTGCATCGCGGCCATGCCGAACTCGACACCGCGGCCGTGTTCAAGCTCTATGAGCCCGACGCGCAGAAGTAGCCCGAACACACTCACAACATCACAACGGGCCCCTGCCCATTACCCGAAAGAGGAGACACCATGAATCTTTCTGTCCGCACCTTCCTGACGGCGACGGCGTTCGTCGTCGCGGCCACGCTGCTGGCGTCACCGCTGGCGCAGGCGCAGGTCAAGCTGCGCTATGCCCACGTCGGCGTGGCCAACGCGCCGCAGACGCTGTACGCCGACGAGGTCGCAAAGCTGGTGAAGGAGCGCACCAACGGCCGCATCGAGATCACGGTGTTCCCGAACTCGCAGCTCGGCGGTGTCGGCGAACTGGTCGATGGCGTCAAGTCGGGCGCCATCTCGATGGGCCACCATGATTTCGCGTCGCTGGGCAAGATCGTGTCGACGACTGCGGTCTTCAACACACCGTTCGTCTACCGCGACGCCGAGCACAGTCTGCGCGCGACCGATGCGCGCATCTCGCCCGCGCTGCGCGAGATCAACCAGCAACTGGTCGAGAAGGGCGGCATGCGCATCGTCGGCAGCTTCTTCCAGGGCACGCGCGAGCTGACGTCCAAGGAGAAGGTGCTGTCGACCAAGGACATGCAGGGCAAGAAGTACCGCGGCGTGCCGATCAAGCTGTGGTCGTCGATGCTGACCGGCATGGGCGCCGTCGCCACCCCGGTCGAGGTCTCCGAGCTCGCGACCGCGCTGGCCACCGGCCTGGTGGTCGGGCAGGAGAACCCGCTGCCCAACATCTACAACCTGAAGCTGTACGAGGTGCAGAAGTACGTGATGATGACCAACCACATGCAGTCGGTGCTGGCCGTGTTCATCAACGAAGGCGTATGGCAATCCATTCCCGCCGCCGACCGCAAGATCCTCGAGGACACGATGGCCGAAGTCGGCAAGAAGACGCTCGACTGGGATCGCGACACCGCCGCCAAGTACCGCAAGGACCTCGAAGCCAAGGGCATGGTCTTCGTCGAGGAGAAGGACGGCCTGGACGTCGAGGGCTTTCGCAAGGCGGTGCTGACGCAGGTCGGCAAGGACTTCCCCGACTGGACCGGCTACATCGAGCAGATCCGCGCCGTCAAATGAGTTCGCCGCTGGCGGGCATGCTCGGCGGCACACGCAAGGCGGTGCGCTGGATCAGCTTCGTGCTGCTGGCCTTGCTGGTGGCCACGCCGCTGGCCCAGGTCGTGATGCGCGGGGTCTTCAACGTGCCGATGTCGGGCGCCGAGGAGCTCGCGCGCTACTTCCTGATCTGCCTGAGCTTCATCGCCGCGTCCTACGTGACGCAGCAAGGCGGGCAGATCCGGATGGAGGAGTTCCAGGGCCTGCTGCCACCGCGGCCGCGCTGGTTCCTGCAGTTGGGCATCGAGCTGGCCGGCGTGGCCATGTTCGCGACGATGTGCGTCGCCGGCGTCGTCACGATCGGCAAGAACCTGGCCAACCAGACCGCGACGTTGGAGATGCCGTTCTGGCTCTTCATGGGCCCGCTGGCGGTCGGCTCGCTGCTGCTGACGATCGAGACCCTGGCGATGTTCCTGCACACGCTGCGCCGGCGCCGCCCCGAAGACAAACACACGGTTCTGACCTGAAGGGTTCGCAGTGACGGGATTCGTCGTCGTGCTGAGTTTCCTGGCGCTGTTCGTGCTGGGCTTTCCGGTCGTGCTGGCGATTGGCATCCCGTGCATGGTCTACATGTTCCTGCAGGGGCTGCCGATTGATCTGGTGGCCCAGCGCACGCTGTACGCGCTCGATTCGTTTCCGCTCGTCGCCGTGCCGGTGTTCCTGTTCGTCGGCAGCCTGATGAACAGCGCCGGCATTTCGCGCTACATCTACAAGTTCGCCGACACCGCCACCGGCCGCCTGCCCGGCGGCCTGGCGCAGGTCAACATCTTCGGCAGCCTGATCTTCGCCGGCATGTCGGGCTCGGCGCTGGCCGACATCGGCGGCCTGGGGCGGATCGAGATCGACGCCATGCGCGGCAAGGGCTTCACGGCCCCGTTCGCGGCGGCGGTGACCAGCGCCTCGGCCATCGTCGGGCCGATCTTTCCGCCCTCGATCCCGCTGATCATCTACGGCACCGTGACCGGTGTGTCGGTGATCCAGCTGCTGCTCGGCGGTATCGTGCCGGGCCTGCTCTGCGTCGCGATGCTGATGCTGATGACCGGCTGGCTGGCCAAGCGCCGCAACTACCCGCGCACCGAACGTTGGCCGACGCGCGCCGAGCTGTGGCGCGATTTCAAGCCCGCGCTGCCCGCGATCCTGGCGCCGGTGATCCTGATCGTCGGCATGCTGGCCGGGTTCTTCACGCCGACCGAGATCGCGTCGGTGACGGTGCTCTATGCGGTGCTGATCAGCAGCCTGTTCTATCGCGAGCTGACCTGGCAGGGCGTGGTCCATGCCGCCTTCGAAACGATTCGCGCCTCGGCCGGCATCCTGCTGATCGTCGCGGTGGCGGCGCTGTTCGGCTGGATCCTTTCGGTCGAGCAGGTGCCGCAGCAGTTGACGGGCCTGATGCTGTCGATCTCGAGCAACCCCTACGTGCTGCTGTTGATCGTGAATGTGCTGCTGATCGTCGTCGGCATGTTCCTCGACAGTACGACGGCCATCCTGGTCATTGCGCCGATCATCGCCAAGCCGCTGGTTGCGGCGGGGGTCGATCCGGTGCACCTGGGCATGGTCGTGGTGTTCAACCTGATGGTCGGCCTGCTGACGCCGCCGATGGGGCTGGCGCTGTTCCTTGTCGCCGACATCGCAAAGGTGACGATGAAGGACGTGCTGCGCGAGATGCTGCCCTACTATGTGCCGCTGGGCATCACGCTGCTGCTGATCACGTATGTACCGGCGCTGACGACCTGGATTCCCAGGCTCGCGGTCGGGCCGTGACTCCTGGCGCCCGCTAGGCCGGCAAGACCGCCGTGGCCTCGAGCTCGATCTTGCCCGGGTGGTCGAGCAGGTCGGCGACGAAGATCATGCTCATCGCCGGGTAATGCGCTCCCATCTGCTCGCGCCAGATGGCGCCGAGCGCGCGGCGCGCAGCAAGGTAGGCCGGCTTGTCGCAGCAATACGCCGTCATGCGGCAGATGTGCCGCGCTTGGCCGCCGGCCTGGCGAGCACGGCGAGCACGTTCTTCAGCGCCTGTTCGAACTGCGGCACCAGTTCGGCGGATTCGAACACCTGCTGCGCATTCCATCCGACCTGGCCGGCGACGAAGACGATGCGCCCGGCCGGCACGACGACGCCGTTGGCGTAGCCGATCGGCGCCGCCCAGCCGGGTCGGGCAGACAGATACGTCGATCGTCATTCGGGGTAGCGCGGCGGGTCGGGGTCGTTGGCCCAGTCGCGGTCGGGCACCGGCACCTTGGTCAGCCACGCGCGCACCAGCTCGACATGCTCGTGCTCCTCGGCCTGCAACTCGAGCGCGGCGTGGCGCACGGTCTGGCTGGTCGTCGCTGCGGCGAGTTCGCCGAAGAAGGCCTCGGCGCGCTGCTCGGCGGCCAGCGCCATCTGCAGCGCGTGCCAGGGCTGCATCAGGTAATGCACCTCGTCGATCGGCACCGTCTCGGGCGCCTCGTGGCCCGGCCAGCCGAAGCTGCCGGTCGGCGGCTCGGGCGGCTGTTGTCCAGCCCATCTCGGCCATGATCTGCTCGGCGTGCTTGGCCTCGTAGCGACGCCATGGTGCGAAACATGGCCGCGACCTCGCGGTTGTTGTGCATCTCCATCGCATCGGCGAACTCGGTGTAGCGCTCGACGGCCTCGCGCTCCATCGCGTAGGCCATGGCCATGAAGACTTCCAGGGTGCGGGGTGCGACAGGGACGCTCATGAGCTGGAACTCCGCTTCGAGTTCGGCCACCGAATGCGTGGCCTGGCGGCGTTGCGCCGGATAGGGCGTGCGGTTGCCGGCGTAGAGCACGCCGATGTTGAAACCGTCGTCGGTCATGATGCGGCGCGCGGCGCGGGCCGGATCGTCGGTCGGCGCCACGGGCGCCGGCGTGCGCATGCTGCTTCCACTCGCGTTGCTCGGGCCGGAACGTGACGCACGGGCTCAGCACCTCGATGAAGGCGAAGCCCGGGTGGCGGATGCCCTGCGCGATGATGTCGGCGGTGCCGTTCGGGTCGCCCGAGAAGGCGCGGGCGACGAAGCTGGCACCCGAGGCCAGCGCGATCACCAGCGGGTGGAACGAGCGGATGCCGGTGCCGCCGGGCGACAGCTTGTTGTCCCAGTCGGGCTCGGTGGTCGGCGAGGCCTGGCCCTTGGTCATGCCGTAGACATGGTTGTCCATCACGATGTAGGTCAGGTCGACGTTGCGCCGGCAGGCGTGCATGAAGTGGTTGCCGCCGATCGAGTAGCCGTCGCCGTCGCCGCCGGTGACCAGCACCGTCAGGTCGGGCCGCGCCACCTTCAGGCCGGTGCCCGCCGCCAGCGCGCGGCCGTGCACGCCGTGAAAGCCGTAGCAGTTGGTGTAGGCCGGGATGCGCGACGAGCAGCCGATGCCCGACACGACCGCCACTTCGTGCGGCGGCAGCTGCATCATCGCCAGCGCCTTGGTGATCGCGCTGAGCACGGTGAAGTCGCCGCAGCCCGGGCACCAGATCGGCTTGGCCGCCGACTTGTAGCTCGCCGCGGTCAGCGCCACGGCCTGAGGAGTCACCAGATCGTTCATGCGGCCTCCAGGGCGGGTGCCGTCGGCGCGCTGCCAATCGACGATCGCCTGGGTCAGCTCGGCCGGTCGCAACGGCAGCGGCCCGGGGCGGTGAAAGCTCGCGGGCCGGCGCGGCAGGTCGTACATCGAGCGCAGGTAGCGGTAGAGCTGGGCGCCGTGGTTCTGCTCGACCACCAGCACCCGCGTCACGCCGGCCAAGCGCCTGCGCCATCTGCCCGGGCTGCGCCGGCGCCAGCAGGCGCAGCGAGATCAGGCGCATCGCGCACGCCCTGCGCGGCGGCGCGGGCGACCGCCTCGCGCACCGTGCCGGTGACCGAGCCGAAGGTGATCACCGCGGCGTCGCCGTCGCCTTCGATGTCGGCCCAGCGCCGTCCGTAGTCGTGCCGCGCCAGTTTGCGCTCGCGCTTGTCGAGCTGCAGGCAGTGGTCGCGCGACTGGCTGCTCGGGATGCCGGCCTCGCTGTGCTCCAGGCCGTCGGCGGTGTAGACGATGCCGGGCGTGCCCGGAATGGCCATCGGCGAGACGCCCGATGCGGTGTCGCGGTAGCGCTTGTAGTCCGGCGTATCGGCCGCGGCGGTCAGGCGGGCCGTCGCTGCCGCGCATCATCGGCCGGGCGGTCGATGATGGCGCGCGACTGGCCCATGAACTGGTCCGACAGCACGATGGCCGGCGCCTGCAGCGCCTCGGCCAGCTGCACTGCCCATTGCGTCGTCGCCATGCAGTCGGCGATCGAGTTCGGCGCCAGCACCAGGCGCGGCGCGTCGCCGTGCAGGCCGCTGACGGCGAACGACAGGTCGCTTTGCTCGCTCTTGGCCGGGATGCCGGTGGACGGGCCGCCGCGCATCACGTCGACGACCACGATCGGCACTTCGGCGGCGACGGCCAGGCCGATGGCTTCGGTCATCAGCGCCAGGCCGGGGCCGGCGGTGGCGGTGAGCGACGGTACGCCGCCGAACGATGCGCCGATGATCATGTTGGCCGAGGCCAGTTCGTCTTCGGCCTGCAACAGCGTGCCGCCGACCTTGGCCAGCGCCGGCGCCATCCATTCCAGCAGTTCGGTGGCCGGTGTGATCGGGTAGGCGGCGACGAAGCGCACGCCGCCGCGAATGGCGCCGTAGCCGGCGGCTTCGTTGCCGCTGATCAGCCAGCGCGATGCGCCTGCGGCGACCAGGCTTTCGAGACGGGCGATGCTCGCGCCGGCCGCCGATGGTGGCCGCCTCGGCGATGCCCTGCGTGCAGTGCCGTCAGGTTGGCCTGCAGGCCGGCGTCGCTGCGCTTCCAGGCCGCACGCAGCGCGGCTTCGAGCGCCGACGTCGGCAGGCCGACCAGGCCGCCGACCAGGCCCAGCACCAGCATGTTGGACCAGCTGCCGGCGATCGCCTTGGCCCGCTTCTTCAGCGGCAGGGCCAGGCAGCGCGCGCCGCTGCGGGCGAAGACCTCGGGCGTTTCGCCCTCGTCGGCGTCGCCGATGACCAGGCTGCCGGCGTGCAGGCGGATCTCGTCGGCGAAGCGGTTGACGTTCTGCCAGTCCATGGCCAGCAGCAGGTCGAAGCCGTCGTCCAGCGATTCGATCGGCTGCTGCGCCAGGCGCAGCAGCGCCGCGGCCTCGCCGCCGCGGATCTGCGGCCCGCTGGTGCGCACCATCAGGCCGTACAGGCCGGCGCGTGCGGCGGCATCGAGCAGCATCGTGCCGGCGGTCATCACGCCGCTGCCGCCGCTGCCGGCGATGGCGATCGACACCGATCGGCCCGCGGCGCGTGATTCGGCAGTCGCAAGGGTTTGCATGGCTCAGGTTCCTGCTCGTGGGGTGTTGCAAGTGAAACGGCTGGCACCTGTTGCGCATCTGATGTAGATCAATTCCAGGCCATCTCGCCACACCCAGAATCGCGAAAACAGGTATTTCGGTACCGCATTGCAACATTAACCCCGGCGAGAGGACGAATTCGATGCCAATGCATGGCCCACCGCTGGCAGATGACGGCCGCCCAGGCGCCGTTGGTGCGCAGCGATTTCGAAGCCGAGCCGGGCCCGGGCGAGGTCGTGATCGCGCATCGCCGGCTGCGGCGTCTGCCACACCGACCTCGGCTACTACTACGACGCGGTGCGCACCAAGCATGCGCTGCCGCTGGCGCTCGGCCACGAGATCAGCGGCCGGGTGCTGGGCGCCGGCGCCGGCGCCGAGGCCTGGATCGGCAAGGCGGTCATCGTGCCGGCGGTGCTGCCCTGCGGCGAGTGCGACCTGTGCCAGCGCGGCCTGGCCACCATCTGCCGGGCGCAGAAGATGCCGGGCAACGACATCCAGGGCGGTTTCGCCAGCCACATCGTGGTCCCGGCGCGCGGCCTGTGCGAGGTCGACGAAGCGCGCCTGGCCCGAGCCGGCCTGACGCTGGCCGAAGTCTCGATCGTCGCCGATGCGCTGACCACGCCGTACCAGGCGGTGCAGCGTGCCGGCGTCGGTCCCCGGCAGCCTGGCCATCGTCGTCGGCGTCGGCGGCGTCGGCGGCTATTGCGTGCAGGTGGCGCGCGCCTTCGGTGCCCAGGTGGTGGCGATCGATGTCGACGACGCCAAGCTGGCCGCCGTCGCGCCGCATGGCGCGGCGCTGACGCTGAACAGCCGCAAGCTCGACGCCAAGGCGATCAAGGCCGCCGTGCTGGCGTTTGCCAAGCAGCAGGGCCTGCGCGACACCGAGTGGTTCATCTTCGAGTGCTCGGGCAGCGCGCCCGGCCAGCTCACGGCCTACGGCCTGCTGGTGCACGGCGCGACGCTGTCGGTGGTCGGCTTCACGATGGACAAGGTCGAGTTGCGCCTGTCCAACCTGATGGCCTTCGACGCGCGTGCGATCGGCAACTGGGGTTGCCCGCCCGAGGCCTACCCGGCCGCCCTGGCGCTGGTGCTCGACGGCAAGGTGCAGATCAAGCCCTTCGTCGAAACCCATCCGCTGGCCGACATCAACCAGGTGTTCGCCGCGGTGCACCGCCACGACATCAAGAAACGGGCCGTGCTCGTCCCTCACTGAACAGGAACCCCCATGCGCGACTTCAAGAACCACGACCTCGTCGACGACACCAGCAAGCCCGGCATCCGCTATGAAAAGCGCCCGGCCACCAAGCCCGATGGCTCGACCGTGCCGGGCCTGTTCAACGCCTGGATCACGCTCGACAACCCGGCGCAGTTCAACTCCTACACGACCGACATGGTCAAGGGCGCGATCCTGGCCTTTCGCGCCGCGAGCAACGCGCGCGACGTCAACTGCGTGGTCTTCACCGGCGTCGGCGACAAGGCCTTCTGCACCGGCGGCAACACCAAGGAGTACGCCGAGTACTACGCCGGCCACCCGCAGGAGTACCGCCAGTACATGCGCCTGTTCAACGACATGGTGTCGGCGATCATGGCCTGCGACAAGCCGGTCATCTGCCGCGTCAACGGCATGCGCATCGGCGGCGGCCAGGAGATCGGCATGGCCTGCGACTTCTCCGTCGCGCAGGACCTGGCGCGCTTCGGCCAGGCCGGCCCCAAGCACGGTTCGGCGCCGATCGGCGGCGCGACCGACTTCCTGCCGGTGATGGTCGGGGCCGAGCGCGCGATGGCCGCCTGCGTGCTGTGCGAGCCGTTCTCGGCGCACAAGGCCTACCAGATGGGCATCCTCACCGACATCGTGCCGGCGCTCAAGGTCGACGGCAAGTTCGTCGCCAACCCGCTGGTCGAGACGCAGCGCATGGTCGACGAGTTCGGCCGCAACGTCTACGGCGAGGCCAAGACCGGCGCCGCGGCCAAGGAGGCCAAGGCCGGTGCTGGCCAGCGGCAAGGTCGACCTGTCGCTGCTCGACGCCAAGGTCGAGGAGCTGTGCGCCAAGATCCTGCTGACCTTCCCCGATTGCACGACGCGCACGCTGGAAGAGCTGCGCAAGCCCAAGCTCGAAGCCTGGAACCGCAACAAGGAAGATTCGCGCGCCTGGCTGGCGCTGAACATGATGACCGAGGGCCGCGCCGGTTTCACCGCCTTCAACGAAGGCACCAAGGACGACCGCGAGGCCGACTTCGTGCTGCTGCGCCAGAAACTCGCCGCCGGCGAGAGCTGGGTCGGTCCGCTGCACGATTCGATCCAGCCGAAGAACAGGCGCGTCGGCATGAGCGACGTCGAGCCCGGTCAGGGATCTGGCTCGAGCACGACGGCGCGCTGCTGCGCCTGCGCCTGAATCGACCGAAGGCCAACATCGTCGACGCGGCCATGATCGCGGCGCTGCACGGCGTGCTGATGGCCTACCGCACGCAGACGCAGTTGCGCGGCGTGCTGCTCGACGCCGAGGGCCCGCACTTCAGCTTCGGCGCCAGCGTCGAGGAACACCTGCCGGCCAGTTGCGCCGCGATGCTGGCCTCGTTGCACGCCCTGATCATCGCGATGGTCGAGTTCCCGGTGCCGATCCTGGTCGCGGTGCGCGGCCAATGCCTGGGCGGCGGGCTCGAGGTCGCGCTGGCCGGCGGCCCGATCTTCGCCGCGCCGCAGGCGCAATTCGGCCAGCCCGAGATGAAGCTCGGCGTGTTTGCACCGGCCGCGTCGTGCCTGCTGCCCTACCGTGTCAACCAGAGCCACGCCGAAGACCTGCTGTTCTCGGGGCGCTCGATCAGCGCGGCGCACGCGCAGACCATCGGCCTGGTGCATACCCTGTTCGACGACCCCGAGACCGCGGCGCTGGCCTACTTCAGCCAGCACCTGGCCGACAAGAGCGCGGCATCGCTCGCCTGCGCATTGACGGCGGCGCGCGCGCCGATGTTGCGCGAGCTGCAAGCACCGGCTGGCCGAAGTCGAGCGCCTGTACCTCGACAAGCTGATGGCCACCCGCGACGCCAACGAAGGCCTGGTCGCCTTCCTGGCCAAACGTCCACCGCAATGGGAGCACCGTTGATGAACACGATCGCGATCTCACCTGTCGTACCCATCATCGAGCGCTGCCAGCAACTGTTCGACGATCTCGACTTCAACGCCGTCAAGGCCTGGAAGGCCGCTGTGCCGGGCCGCAAGGCCATCGGCTACATGCCGGTCTACGTGCCGCGCGAGCTGATCCATGCCGCGGGCATGCTGTCGGTGGGCATCCTGGGCGGCGGCGACCAGCTCGAAGTGATCCAGGGCGACGCCTACTACCAGAGCTACATCTGCCGCATCCCGCGCTCGACCATCGAGCTCGGCCTGACCGGGCGCCTGGACTGTCTGGACGGCATGCTGTTCCCGTCGATCTGCGACGTGATCCGCAACCTGTCGGGCATGTGGCAGATCCTGTTCAAGGACAAGTACGTCAAGTATGTCGACGTGCCGCAGAACTACGTCGACTCGATCGGCGGCACCTTCTACATCCAGGAGATGGAGCTGCTGCGCGAGGACCTGGGCAGGCTGCGCGGCAAGCCGATCACCGATGCCGAGTTGAACGCTTCGATCGCGGTCTACAACGACAACCGCGCCGCGGTGCGCGAGCTCTACACCTACCGCGCCGCCAAGCCCTGGCAGGCGCCGACCGCCGAGGTCTACCTGCTGCTGCGCGCCGGCATGGTGCTGCCGCCCGAAGAGCACACCCAGCTCATCCGCGAGTACCTGGCCGTCGTCGATACGGTGGCCAGGCCCAAGCGCGACAACGCCCGGGTGGTCATCAACGGCTCGTTCTGCGAGCAGCCGCCGCTGGCGCTGATCAAGTCGATCGAGATGTCGGGCTGCTACATCGTCGACGACGACTTCATGCTCGTCACACGCTGGCTGCTCGACGAGGTGCCGGCCGACGGCAACCCGATGCAGGAGCTGTCCAAGGCCTTTCTGCACCGCTCGGCCACCACCGCGGCCAAGTACGAGGCCACGCGCGAAGAGAAGGGCGTGTTCCTGATGAAGCAGGTGCAAGACCCGCGGCGCCGAGGGCGTGATCTTCGCCGCGCCCTCGTTCTGCGACCCGGCGCTCCTGGAGCGCCCGATGCTGCAGGACGTGCTGACCAAACACAAGATCCCGCACACGGCGTTCAAGTTCGCCGAGAACACCGGCCAGATGGCGCCGATCCGGGAGCAGTCCGGCACTTTCGCCGATTCGATCAAATTGTGGAGTGCCGCATGAGTGACTCGACCATTGCCATGCCGAGCCCGATCGGCAAGCCGAAGATCAAGCCCGAGGTCCAGAAAGAGGACGCGATGTGGCTGCAGAAGGAGCTGATCAACCAGAACTACATGGAGCTGGCCACCGCGCGGGCCAACAACCGCAAGGTCTCGGCCACCTTCGTGCCCGGCAATCTGAACGAATTGCTGATGTGCTTCGACTTCGCGCGCAGCCTGCCCGAGACCAACGCGCTGCAGAACGGCATGCGCAAGAAGAGCGGCAAGATGATCATGGACGCCGAGCGCGACGGCCAGAGCGAAGACGTCTGCACCTACGTCAAGGCCGACCTGGGCGCGATGATGGGCGGCGAGATCGGCCCCACCGGCGACCCGCTGCCGCGGCCCGACATCCTGCTGCTGTCCTACACCGGCTGCTTCACCTTCATGAAGTGGTTCGAGCTGATCCGCCACAAGTACGGCTGCGAGACGGTGATGCTGCACGTGCCCTACCAGGGCGAGGGCCGCATCGCACCGAACATGCGCGAGTACGTGGTCAAGCAGCTGAAGGAGACGGTGATCCCGACGCTCGAGCGCATCTCGGGCATCAAGTTCGACATCGACCGCCTGCGCCAGTACATGCGCGAGTCGGTCAAGGCCGAGGAAGACCTGGTGGCGGTGCTGCAGTCGGCCAAGAACCGGCCCTCGCCGATCGACGGCTATTTCGGCGCGGTGTACTACATCGGCCCGATCTTCACCGCCTTCCGCGGCACGCCCGAGGCCAGCGAGTTCTACCGCGTGCTGCGCGGCGAGATCGAGGAGCGCGTGCGCCTGGGCCTGGGCCCGATCACGCCCGAAGGCGAGATGGGCGAGGAGAAGTACCGCCTGATCGTCGAAGGCCCGCCGAACTGGACCAGCTTTCGCGAGTTCTGGAAGATGTTCTACGACGAGGGCGCGGTGGTGGTGTCGTCGACCTACGCCAAGGTCGGCGGCCTGTACGACTTCGGCTTCCGCCACGACCCGGAGCACCCGCTCGAATCGCTGGCCGACTACTGCCTGGGCTGCTACACCAACCTCAACCTGCCGTCGCGCATCGACATGATCTGCAAGTACATCGACGAGTACCAGGCCGATGGCCTGCTGATCAATTCGATCAAGAGCTGCAATAGTTTCTCGGCCGGCCAGCTGCTGATCCTGCGCGAAGTGGAAAAGCGCACCGGCAAACCGGCCGCCTTCATCGAGACCGACCTCGTCGACCCACGCTACTTCTCGGCCGCCAACGTGAAGAACCGCCTGGAGAGCTACTTCCAGATGGTCAAGCAAAAGCGCATCTCAGGCGTCGGCGCGGGGCACCCGACGTTCATCCCGATCGCTTCGGCGCATTGAAGGAAACCACCA
>CAVZYL010000019.1:0-39449 GCA_963779435.1 uncultured beta proteobacterium
GCTCGGATTGTCCCTGCTGCGAGGACGAGCGCCTCGCGGGTGAGCAGCAGCACCTGGTCCTCGCCGGCGCTGGTTTCCAGCCAGACGCTTCGAGCGCGGGAAAGGCCGCCTCGAAGTGGGCGCGCTCGTTGCCGATTTCCAGCACCAGCACGCCGTGCTCGCTCAGGTGGGCCGGGGCGCGGGCAGCAGCCTGCGCATGAAGTCCATGCCGTCGACGCCGCCGGCCAGCGCCAGCGCGGCTCGGCCTGGTATTCGGCGGGCAGTGCGCCATGCTTGGCGCGTTGACGTACGGCGGATTGCACAGGATGAGGTCGTAGCGCCCCGGCACGGCGGCCAGGCCGTCGGGCGACAGAGCGTGATGCGCGGCCAGTCGTGCTTGTCGACATTGATGCGCGCGACCTCGAGCGCATCGGCGCGAGATCGGCCGCGTCGACGGTCACCTCGGGCCAGGTCAGGGCCGCCAGCACCGCGAGGCTGCCGTTGCCGGTGCACAGGTCGAGCACCCGGCGGGTGGGATCGTCAGCCAGGAGTCGACGGTGCCATCGACGATCAGCTCGGCGATGAAGCGAGCGCGGCACGATGGCGCGCTCGTCGACGTAGAAGGGCACGCCCTGCAGCCAGGCCTCGCGGGTCAGGTAGGCGGCGGGCTTGCGGGTGGCGATGCGTTGCTCGACCAGCGCCGATGCCGCGCTTTCGGCGGCACACGAGTTCGCGCTCGCCACGTCGTCGAGCTCGTCCAGCGGCAGGCCCAGGTGCCACAACACCAGCCAGGCCGCCTCGTCGAAGGCGTTGGTGGTGCCATGGCCGAAGGCCACGCCGGCTTGCGTGAGGCGGGCGGTCGGCGCTCGACGTTCGATCAATGTCACGTCAACAGTCGTTCCAGTCACGCGCGGTAGATGTTCTTCAGCGGCTCGATGTCGGCCACCGCGAGTGTTCGTCGATCTTGTGGATGCTGGCGTTGCACGGGCCCGAGCTCGATCACCTGCGGGCAGATGTCGCGAGATGAAGCGGCCGTCGCTGGTGCCGCCGGTGGTGGACAGTTCGGGTGTCCAGGCCGGTCTCGTCGCGGATCGCGGCGCTGGACGCGCTCGACCAGCGTCGCCCGGCGTGGTGAGGAACGGCAGGCCGCCCACCACCCAGGCCAGTTCGTAGTCGAGCCATGGCGGTCCAGCACCGCCTCACGCGGCGCCTTGCAGGCCTTCGGGCGTGGATTCGGTGCGAGAAGCGGAAATTGAAATCGATCACCACCGCGCCCGGGATCACGTTGCCGGCGCCGGTACCGCCGTGGATGTTGCTGATCTGCCAGGTGGTGGCGGGAAAGAAATCGTTGCCGCGGTCCCATTCGGTGCCGACCAGTTCGGCCAGCGCCGGCGCGAAGCCGGTGGATCGGGTTCTTGGCCAGGTGCGGATAGGCGATGTGGCCCTGCACGCCCTTGACGGTCAGCTGGCCGCTCAGCGTGCCGCGCCGGCCGTTCTTGATCATGTCGCCGACGCGCTCGACCGAGGTCGGCTCACCGACGATGCAGTAGTCGAGCCGTTCGCCGCGCTGCTGCAGCGCGTTGCAGACGACGGCCGTGCCGTCGACGACAGGGCCTTCCTCGTCGCTGGTGAGCAGCAGCGCGATCGACAGCCGGCGTGGTCGGGCGCGGCGCGCAGGAACTCCTCGACCGCCACCACGAAGGCGGCCATCGAGGTCTTCATGTCGCCGGCACCGCGGCCGTACAGCTTGCCGTCGCGATGGGTGGGCATGAACGGGTCGCTGGTCCACTGCTCCAGCGGACCGGTCGGCACCACGTCGGTGTGGCCGGCGAACACCACCGTGTCGGCCCCGGCGGCCGGCCGGGCGCCTGGCCCACAGGTTGGTGACCCGAAAGTCGCTCGGCCCGCTTTCGATGGTTTCGCCGACGAAGCCCAGCGGCGCCAGCCGCTCGCCGAGCAATGCCTGGCAGCCGCGTCGTCGGGGGTGACCGAGGGCCGCGAGATCAGTTGTTCGGCGAGCTGCAGGCCGGGGCATCAGGCAAGCGATCGAAATTGGCCGCGCGCCCTTGCTCGTGACCGGTTGCACGTCGAGCGTGATCTCGGTGAACGACGGCGGCTCGGACTCATCGGCCTCCGAGGCGGCTTCGTCGTCGCGCTCCGGTCTTGCCGGTGAATTCGTTCTGCAGCCGCCACATCAGATTGGTCGGCGAATCGGCGAAGGCCAGGCCTTCCTCGCGGGTCGACGAGGCCTTCCACGATCAGGCGGGCGATGTCCTGCTCGAAGGTCTGCGAGCCCTCGGCCATCGACTGTTCCATCGCCTCCTTGACGCCGGAGAAGTCGCCTTTTTCGATCAGCTCGGCGATCAGTTTGGTGTTCAGCAGCACCTCCACGGCGGGCATGCGGCCGCCCGGCTGCGCCGTGCGCAGCAGGCGCTGCGACACGATCGCGCGCAGCGCCGAGGCCAGGTCGGCCAGCAGGGTCGGGCGCACTCCGCCGGGTAGAAGCTCAGGATGCGGTTCAGCGCCTGGTAGCTGTTGTTGGCGTGCATGGTGGCCAGCACAGGTGGCCCGATTGCGCGTAGGCGATCGCCGGCCGACATGGTTTCGCGGTCGCGGATCTCGCCGATCAGGATCACGTCGGGGGCCTGGCGCAGCGCGTTCTTCAGCGCGATCTGCAGGACGTCGGTGTCGCGTCCGACCTCGCGCTGGTTGACCACCGACTTCTTGTTCGTGAACAGGAATTCGATCGGGTCCTCAATCGTCAGGATGTGGCCTGCCATTTGCTCGTTGCGGTAGTCGATCATCGACGCCAGCGTGGTGCTCTTGCCGGTGCCGGTGGCGCCCACCATCAGGATCAGGCCGCGCTTTTCCATGATCAGGTCGCCCAGGATCGTCGGCAACGTTGAGCGACTGCCAGCGTCGGGATCATCGATGGGGATGTAGCGGATCACCGCGGCAAAGGAGCCGCGCTGGCGGAACGCCGACAGGCGGAAGCTGCCGACGCCGCTGAGCGCGACGCCCATGTTCAGTTCGCCGGTGTCGTCGAGCTCCTCGAGCTGTTGCGGCGTCAGCACCTCGGCCAGCAGACTGGCGTGGCTGCGGGTGGCGACAGCTGGTTGTTGATCGGCAGGCATCTGGCCGTTGATCTTGATCAGCGATCGGCGAGTGGGCCGACAGATAGACGTCCGACGCGCCCTTTTCCGCCATCAGGCGAAGCATGCGCTCCATGGCTGCCGCTGCTACCGTCGCCCACCATATTGCCGCCGCTCATGTCTTGCCGCTCCTGGGTCGCGCCGCGCAGCTTCAGTCGCGCAGCAGGTCGTTGATGCTGGTCTTGGCGCGGGTCTGCGCGTCGACGCGCTTGACGATCACGGCGCAGTACAGGCTGTACTTGCCGTCGGCGCTGGGCAGGTTGCCGCGAGACCACGACCGAGCCGGCCGGGATGCGGCCATAGCTCACTTCGCCGGTGGCGCGGTCGTAGATCTTGGTGCTCTGGCCGATGTAGACGCCCATCGAGATCACCGAGTTCTCTTCGACGATCACGCCTTCGACCACTTCGGAGCGCGCGCCGATGAAGCAGTTGTCCTCGATGATGGTCGGGTTGGCCTGCAGCGGCTCCAGCACGCCGCCGATGCCGACGCCGCCGGACAGGTGCACGTTCTTGCCGATCTGGGCGCAGGAGCCGACGGTGGCCCAGGTGTCGACCATGGTGCCTTCGTCGACATAGGCGCCGATGTTGACGTAAGCTCGGCATCAGGATCACGCCCTTGGCGATGTAGCTGCCGCGCCGCGCCACGGCGGGCGGCACGACGCGCACGCCGGCTGGCGCGCATCTGCGCCTCGTCGAGGTGGGCGAACTTGGTCGGCACCTTGTCGTAGAAGCCCAGGTCGCCGGCGCGCATCACCTCGTTGTCGTTCAGGCGGAAGCGACAGCAGCACCGCCTTCTTGATCCACTGGTGCACCGTCCACTGGCCCACGCCCTGGCGTGTCGGCGACGCGCAGGCGGCCCGTTGTTGAGTTCGGCGATCACGTGCTCGACGGCGTCGCGCACCTCGGGCGACGTTGGCGGCGGAGATGTTGGCGCGGTCCTCCCACGCCAGGTCGATGATCTGCTTGCAGTTGTTGGGTCATGTATCTGGGCTTCTGGATTGGACGAATTGACGATGCGCTGCGCGGCTTCGACGCATTCGTCGGTCTCGGCCACCAGCGCCATGCGGATGCGGCCGCGCGCCGGGATTGCCGCCTGCGCCTCGCGCGCCGAGCAAGCTGCCGGGCAGCACCGTGACATTGTATTGAGCCAGCAGGTCGCGCGCGAAGGCGACGTCGTCGCCGCCCGGCGTACCGCCGGCCCACAGGTAGAAGCCGGCGTCGGGCAGCGCGCACGTCCAGCACGCCGGCCAGCAGCGGCGTGACCTGGGCGAACTTGGCGCGGTACAGCGCGCGGTTGTCGATCACGTGCGCCTCGTCGTTCCAGGCCGCGATGCTGGCGGCCTGCACCACCGGGCTCATCGCGCTGCCGTGGTAGGTGCGGTAGAGCAGGAAGTGCTTGAGGAGCGCCGCGTCGCCGGCCACGAAGCCGCTGCGCATGCCGGGCACGTTGCTGCGCTTGGACAGGCTGGTGAGGGCGACCAGGTTCCGGAAGTCGTCGCGGCCCAGCCGCGCGGCCGCCTCGCAGGCCGCCCAGCGGCGGCTTCGTCGCGGAAGTAGATCTCGCTGTAGCACTCGTCGGAGGCGATGACGAAGCCGTGGCGGTCGCGACAGCTCGAACAGCATGCTTCCACTCGGCCAGCGGCATCACCGCGCCGGTCGGGTTGCCCGGCGAGCAGACATACAGCAGCTGCGTGCGGGCCCAGGTCGGCCGCGTCGACGCTGCGCCCAGTCGACCGCGAAATTGCGGGCCGGGTCGCTGTTGGCGTAATACGGTCTGCGCACCGGCCAGCAGCGCCGCGCCTTCGTAGATCTGATAGAACGGATTGGGGCAGACGACCGTGGCGCCGGGCCGGGTCGGGTCGATCACGGTCTGCGCCAGCGCGAACAGCGCCTCGCGCGAGCCGTTGACCGGCAGCACCTGCGTGCCGGCATCGAGCGTGACGCCGTAGCGGCGCTGCACCCAGCCGGCGATCGCCTCGCGCAGCAGCGGCGTCGCCGGCGGTGGCGGGGTAGCTGGACAGGCCGCTCAAGCCGGCGATCAGCGCCTGCTCGATCAGTGCGGCGTGGCGTGACGCGGCTCGCCGATGCCCAGGCTGATCGGGCGGTGTGCCGGGCGAGGGGACGACGCCGGCGCTCAAGGTGCGCCAGCGCTCGAACGGGTAGGGGTGCAGGCGCGCCAGCAGCGGATTCATGCGGGCCATCATAGGCGACACGCGGCGGTCGATTGTCCATCTGCGCGCGACTTGAACGACGGGTCGAACGTCGGCGCCCGCGTGAAACCAAGGTGCAGCCGCCCGTGATGGGCAGCCCGCCGTATGGCGGGCTGCTGTAGCCAGGACCGGGGCGAATCAAGCCCCACGCGACGGCTCAGTCCTCGAACTGGATCTCCTGGTCCCAGGTTACCGTGCTGGCATTGAGGGTGCCGCGCACCTTGATCAGCTTGCCGGGTGCGGCAGCGGCGAAGAAGGCGGTCCGCCCGATGATCGCGTCGTTGACATCCTTGAAGCTGTTGTTGGAAATGGGGCTCGTGTCGACAACGATGCCCAACAGCGTCACATGGGGCGCTGCTACTGCGGAAGCCACAGCCTGCATGATCACGCGAGTGTCGGGTGACACGCTCTTCTGCTCGATCTCTGTGGCAATCACGATGCCGTTGCTGCCCGGGCGCCCGCGGATCTTCAGGTTGTTGCCGACGGCCAACCCGTTGAAGGCAACGTTCTTGAATCGCGTCAGCGAGTTGGTCTCGA
Organism: uncultured beta proteobacterium; assembly: GCA_963779435.1. Classification (GTDB taxonomy): domain Bacteria; phylum Pseudomonadota; class Gammaproteobacteria; order Burkholderiales; family Burkholderiaceae_C; genus CADEEN01. Next base: position 5,879 of record CAVZYL010000019.1, read on the forward strand.
TCGTGATGCCGGTCAGCCCTGTCAGCGTGAGCGTATTGGTGCCTGCATTGAGGCCCGCGATGTTGGCCTCGAAGCGGATGTTCTCGCGGAATGACACCTTGGTAGCGGTGAGGATGCCGGCACTGAGCGAGCCTTCGACCTCGACCTTGGTGCCGGCGATCAGGTCGGCTGCCAGTCCACCCTGGAACACGGTGTTGGTCGTGGTGGCGACCGCCTGGTTGCCGACGGTGAAACTGCTGATCGAGGCGAAGCTGGTGACGAAGCCCTCGACCTCCACCCTCGCAACGGTACCGCGGGGACCGTGGGGCTCGACCTTGCTTGCGGTCAGCGTGCCGCAGACGTTGCTGGCGGGCGGGTTGCCGGCACATACAGTGCCCTTGACCTCCACTTGCAGCCCGTTCCACGGTCCTGCCGGCATGTCGCTGAGCGTCGGACTCGCTCCCATCGTGATATTGAGTGCGCCGATGGTGAATGCATTGGTGGCTGTGTTGTGCGACTTGACGAAGCCCTTCACCGCGAACGGCGGGCTCGCCAGGGCAGTCTTCTTCTCGACATAGCTGGCCGAGATCGTGCCGTCGGACACCACCAGGCCGTGCACCTCGACGTAATTGCCGGCGGCAATCGGCCCACCGCTGATCGTCGTCGCACCGTCGCTGATGACGGTCTGGCCCATGACTACCATTTGATTGCCGTTGACCGACTCGACGTAGCCCTTGGCTGCGCTGCTCACGCTGATCGTGGTGGCGCTGGCGCCAGAGATGGAGCCGTCGACACGGGCAATCATGCCCACGCGCAGATCGGACTCCGGATGCGGGTTGTCGTCGATCTTGATCGTTGCTGTGTTCGACTTGAACTCCACGCCATTGACCCACACGCTGCCGAACGCGGTTATCGCGCCGACCGACACATCGGCCGCGGTGCCGGCGCCGCCGCCTCCCGTGCCACCGATGCCGCCGTCAGCACCGCCGCCGCCGCAGCCCGAGACGACCAGCGCGATCGCGCCGGCGGTGAGGGCCCGAAAGATAGAGAGATTCATTTCATTTCTCCTTTGGAGAGTCGGATTCGAGTTGTTCCTCGAAATAGAAGATGCCCATGCCGACGCGTGCGCGGGGCGGGTCCGGTTGCTCGGGTGAATCTGGGAATTGCTGCGCGGCCAGCCATTTGTCGAGTTGTTCGAGCAGGGCCTGCGCCTGCGCGCCACTGAGATTTCGGAACTCCGGCAGCGCGGCGATCGGAACGTTGCGGTACATGACCTTGCGCTGAAAGCGCGGGTCGGTGCCGCCGTGCTGGATGTTGTGGTCGATCGTGTTGATCAGATCGGCAACGTCGGTGCCGAGGATCTCGACCTTGTCCGCAGCGCTGCGCTGCGGCACGTAGGCGCGCACCGCCAGTTCGAGCCGCCCATCCTCGCGCCGGCGCACTGCACCGACACGCAGCAACTCGTCCAGCACCGCGCGTGCCGGCACGTCACCGCTGTGGCGTCGCACCAGCGACGCAAAGTTGGTCGCGTTCTCCTGCAGGTCGAGGGCCAGCGGCTCGCCGTTGGTACCGAGGAAGTCCGGATCACGTGTCCACGCTGTGAGGACCCGCGCGGCGCGGTTGTATCGCTCGCTGTCGGGTGTTGCGGCGTCTCTCGATACGGACAGCAGGCGCTGGACTTCCTTGCGGGTCAGCCCTGACACGACCGACGCGCGCGAGATGGAGGGCTTCTTGCCAGGAATGCCGAAATCACTGATCACGACATCGATGTAGGCACGTTTGGCCAACTCTTCGAACGCGCCGAACGAGACGTTGTGTCGCAACAGCACGCGGAACAGCGGCCGAAGCAGCCGCGTGATGGCGGTGTTCAACGTGCGGAGGATGTTGATTTCGGCGTCCATTTGGGAAATTTTGCCCAAATAGTGCGAAACACGCAAGCAATTTGCCGACTAGATCAGTCGGATATAACGAAAGACTGGCATGGCGGCCGCCATCGGCGCCCAGCGCTGGCGCGCATCTGGAAGCGCACTCTGCTACAGGCGTCCGACGCAGCCAGGCGCTCCGCATCGGCACACCAGCGTGCCCTTGTGATGGGTTTCGCCGTAGTTGACGGTGATCTCTTCGCCCGCCGCGATGGCGCGTAGCGCGTAGAACTCGACCCGACCCTGGCGAATGCACAGCCGGGCGTTGGGCCGGCAGCTGTGATTCGTGAAGCGCATCGGGTCGGTCGATCCGGAAAAGTCGATCGCTTTGCGCGGCGAGACCTCGACGATCATGATTCGCTCGACCCGCGTCGCGCGGATGCGCGCGTCGGCCACGCTGAGCGACTGGCCGCGGATCTCGCCGATCTTCAGGCGCTGCGGGATCGCCTCGGCGGCAAACGCGCCCTGGCCATCGATCGGGCTGGGTGCGACGTCGACGGCGAACTTCTGGTAGCTCGGCCGCGGCGCCGCCTCAGGCATCGACGTGGCCCGGCGGCAGCGCGACGCGCGGCGCGGGCCGCCAGCCCTTCTTGCGGTACTCGGCAAGAACCTCGGTGTGAATGCCGCCGCGCACGTTCCAGTCGGCGACGATGCGCGCAAAGCGTGGTCGGGTCGCCGAGACGATGTCGTCGAGGATGGTGTTGGTCACCTTCTCGTGGAACGCGCCCTCGTTGCGGTAGCTCCAGAAGTACATCTTCAGGCTCTTCAACTCGACGCACAGCTTGTCGCACACCATCTCGATGCGAAAGCGCGCGAAGTCGGGCTGGCCGGTCAGCGGGCACAGGCAGGTGAACTCGTCGATCGCGAAGCGGATCGTGTAGTCGCGTCCGGGCGCCGGGTTGGGGAAGGCGTGCAGCTGCTTGCTCGGTGCGCTGGGTGCGGTGGCCGGGGCGAGGCGTTGCTTGGGGGCGGACTTGGCCATCGGGCGGGGCGCGGTGAGGGCGGAATTCGTGAGGCCGCGATGCTATCATCCGGCCACTTCGCGACGCCCCAGCGCAGCGAGTTTTGCCTTACGAATCAATCACTTGGGAACGGCGGCGGCTCTCGTCGCCGTTGCCCTTTGCGGCCCGTCCATGCGCCTGAATTCGATCAAACTCTCGGGCTTCAAGTCCTTCGCCGATCCCACCACGTTCGAACTTCCGGGCCAGTTGGTCGGGGTGGTCGGGCCCAACGGCTGCGGCAAGTCCAACGTCATGGATGCCGTGCGTTGGGTGCTCGGTGAGTCCAAGGCCAGCGAACTGCGCGGCGAGTCGATGCAGGACGTGATCTTCAACGGCTCGGGCCAGAGAAAGCCCGCCAGCCGGGCCAGTGTCGAGTTGGTGTTCGACAACGCGGATGCACGTGCGGGCGGCCAATGGAATGCGTTTGGCGAAATCGCCGTCAAACGCGTGCTGACGCGGGACGGTTCGTCGGGCTACTACATCAACAACCAGCCGGTCCGGCGCCGCGACGTGCAGGATGTATTCCTCGGCACCGGCCTGGGCCCGCGTGCCTACGCCATCATCGGCCAGGGCACGATCAGCCGCATCATCGAGAGCAAGCCCGAGGAGTTGCGCCTGTTTCTCGAGGAGGCCGCCGGCGTTTCGAAGTACAAGGAGCGGCGCCGCGAAACGGAGAGCCGGCTGAAGGACACGCGCGAGAACATCACCCGCGTCGAAGACATCCTGCGCGAGCTGAACGCCAACCTGGACAAACTCGAGGGCCAGGCCGTGGTCGCGCAGCAATTCCGTGCGCTGCAGGACGAGGGCGCGCTCAAGCAGCACCAGCTGTGGTTTCTCAAGCATCGCGACGCGGCCAGGGAAGAAGAGCGCGTCAAGAAGGCCGCCACCACCGCGGTCACTGCGCTCGATGAACGCGTGGCGCAGTTGCGCCAGGTCGAGGCCGATCTGGAAACCGTACGCCAGGCGCACTATCAGGCCGGCGACGACCTGCACGGCGCGCAGGGCCTGCTGGCCGAGGCGGCGCTCGACGTCAGCCGGCTCGAGGAGCGCATCCGCTACGTGGTCGAGAGCCGGCAGCGCGGCCTGCAGCGGCTCGAGGAATTGAAGGCCCAGGACACGACCTGGCAGCAGCGCAGCGCCGACGCAGCCGCCGAACTGGCCGCTGCTGGCGTGCGCATTGCGGCCGCCGACGAGCAGGCCGAAAGGCTGGCGGCACAGGCCCAGGCACACGCGCACCAACAACCGGCGTTGGACGACGCGCTGCGCACTGCGCAGGCGCGCAGCAACGAGCAACGCGACCGGGTGGCTGAGGTGCAGCAGCAGATCGGACTGCTGGCCGCCGACAGCCGCAACATCGACGAGCAGGTGCGCTCACTGCGCGACCGGCGCGAGAAGCTGGCTGGCGAGCGTCAGGGACTGAGTGCACCCGACAGTGCGCGCTTGACGGCGCTCGAATTGTCGAGCGGCCAGGCGGTCGAAGCCCATGCGCTGCTCGATGCCCAGCTCGCAGCGCTCAGCGACGAAGTGCCGACGCTCGACGCGAACCGGCGCACGCAGCAGGAGGTCACCAACCGCGAGTCGGGCCGGCAGGCCGATATCAGTGCGCGGCTCGACGCATTGCGCGCACTGCAGGAAAAGGTCCAGACCGAAGGCAAGCTGAAACCCTGGCTGGGCAAGCACGGTCTGGACGGGTTGCAAGGTCTGTGGACCCAGGTCCACATCGAGACCGGTTGGGAGCCTGCGCTCGAGGCGGCATTGCGCGAGCGACTGAACGCGCTCGAAGTCGGCCGCTTGGAAAGCGTGCGCGCCTTTGCCGGCGACGCGCCGCCGGCCAGGCTGGCCTTCTACACCAAGCCGGTGGCGGCGATCACAGGCACGCATCAAGCACTGCCCCGGCTGTCGGACATGTTGCGCCTGGGTGACGCCGGCCTGAAGGCGCTGCTGGGCGATTGGCTGGAAGGCGTGTATACCGCGGCCAGCCTCGACGAGGCGCTCGCCGCCCGCGGCACAGTTGACGCATGGCGAGGTCATCATGACCCGTGATGGCCATGCGGTATCGCAGTTCGCGGTCGCCTTTTATGCCCCCGACAGCGAGCAGGCCGGCATGCTGGCGCGGGCGCAGGAGATCGAGAATCTCGAACGCCAGCAGCGGGCCCAGGCCCTGATCGCCGACGAGGCCCGCAGCGCGCTGGTGCGGGCCGAAGCGGCCTACACCGAAGCGTCGATCAAGCTGGCCCGAGTGCGCCGGGAGGCCGGCGACGCGCAGACCCGTGCACACCAGCTGCAGGTCGAGTTGATGCGCCTGACGCAACTGGTCGAGGCGACGCGGGCCCGTGGCACCCAGCTCGACGACGAAGTGACGGAGATCGACGCGCGGCTGCAAGTCCTGGCCGAGCGCCGTGCCAGCGGCGAGGCGCGCTTCGAAGAGTTCGATCTCCAGCTGGCGGCGACCCAGGAACGGCATGCCGAACTCGACGAGGCGGTGATTGACGCCGAACGCGCGCTGGCCGCCGCGCGCGACAGGGCCGCGCGCTGGAGCGCCAGGCGCAGGAAGCGCAGTTCGAGTCACGCACGCTGGCCGCACGCCGCGCCGAACTGCAGCGCGCCATCGACACCGCGGCCGAGCAGGTGGCGGCCAACGCGCAGGCGGCGGCGCAGATCAACGTCGAGCTGGGCGCGCTCGACGACGCGATGGCCCAGACCGGGCTGCAGGCCGCGCTGTCCGTGAAGCTCGAGCGCGAAACCGCGCTGGCTGCGCAGCGCAGCCAGTACGACGATCTGACCGCGCAAGCTGCGCGCGCTGCGACGAGCAGCGCCTCACGGCCGAGCGCAGCCTCGAGCCGCTGCGCGAGCGCATCACCAAGCTCCAGCTCGAACAACAGGCCGCGTCGCTGGGCGGCGCGCAATACCTCGAGCAACTCAGCGTGGCGGCGGTCGATCTGGCCGCATTGGAGCAATCGATCAGCGACGCGGGCGTCAGGCTGCAAGGCCTGCAGGGCGAGATCGACCGCATCCAGCAGCGAAATCGCCGCGCTGGGCGCCGTCAACCTGGCCGCACTCGAAGAGCTGACCAGCGCACGCGAGCGCAAGGCCTTCCTCGACGCGCAGAACGCCGACCTGACCGAGGCGATCGCGACGCTCGAAGGCGCGATCCACAAGATCGACCTCGAAACCCGCGAGTTGCTGGCGCAGCACTTTCAACCAGGTCAACGAACATTTCGGCCGCATGTTCCCGACCTTGTTCGGTGGCGGCACCGCACGCCTCGTGATGACCGGCGACGAAATCCTCGATGCCGGCGTGCAGGTCATGGCACAGCCACCGGGCAAGAAGAACAGCACGATTCACCTGCTGTCGGGCGGCGAGAAGGCACTGACCGCGATCGCGCTGGTGTTCGCGATCTTCCAGTTGAACCCGGCGCCGTTCTGCCTGCTCGACGAAGTCGACGCGCCGCTCGACGACGCCAATACCGAGCGCTATGCCAAACTCGTGACCGAGATGAGCCAGGCCACCCAGTTCCTCTTCATCAGCCACAACAAGATCGCCATGGAAATGGCCGCGCAACTGATCGGCGTGACGATGCAGGAACAGGGCGTGTCGCGTATCGTGGCGGTGGACATGGACACGGCGGTCACATTGGCCGAGGCGGCCTGAATGGCTGCACTGCGTCTGACGTGCCCACCCTGCACGGGGCCGCGGCCGTGAGCCTCACGACGGCGCTGATCCTGCTTGCCGTCGTGCTGCTTGGCGTGCTGGCCGGGCACGGCCTGTGGAGCATGCGCCGGGCCCGGCCACGGCGCGCCGTGCCGGAGGCAGGACCGACAACTGGTGCCGCTGAACGCGTCGAGCCGTCGCTCGGCGTGCTGCCCGCGGCGTCTGGTTCCGCTGCGCCCACGTTGCCCGGCGCCGCGCGCCGCAGCGGCGCGCGAATCGATGCCTTGATCGATGCGATTGCCACGCTGACGCTCGAGGCACCCGTCAGCGGCGAAATGCTGCTGGCGCACCTGCCAGCCTCGCGCCGTGCTGGCGGCAAGCCGTTCCAGATCGAGGGCCTGAACGCCGCCAGCGGTGAGTGGGAGCCCTGTCGCTGGGCCAGCGCTATGGCGAACTGCAGGCCGGCGTGCAACTGGCCAACCGCAGCGGGGCACTCAACGAGATCGAGTATTCCGAGTTCGTGCAGAAGCTGCAGGCGATTGCCGACGCCATCGGCGCGGTGCCCGACTTTCCCGACATGCTCGACGTGGTGGCGCGCGCACGCGAACTCGATACCTTCGCCAGTCCGCACGACGCCACAGCTGTCGGTGCACGCTGCGCGCCAACTCGGCGGCCTGGTCGGTCGGCTATATCCAGCAGTGCGCCTCGCGCCATGGTTTCGTGGCCGGCGCGACGGCCGGCCGGCTGGTGCTGCCCGCGGCGGAGGAAGGGGCGCCGCCGGTGCTGGTGCTGACCTTCGACGCCCAGGCCGCGCTGGCCGACGACCCGGCTTCGGCGCCGTGCGCGAACTCAGCCTGGTGCTCGACGTGGCGCAAACGCCGCAGGAGGTCGAGCCGTTCGCCACCTGGCACCAGGCCATCAACGCGCTGGTCGACGACATGGACGCCAGCGCCGTCGACGACCACGGCCGCCCGCTCACGCTGCAGCACTTCGACGTCGATCGCCGAGGAGCTGAACAAGCTCTACCGCGCCCTCGAGTCGCACGACCTGGCCGCCGGATCGGCGGTGGCGCGGCGCTTGTTCCAGTAGGCAGGCCGGCATGTCGGCCCAGCGGGCAGCGATCGACCCGGCAGCGCGTGCGGCCGAGTTGCGCGACGCAGCTGCAATCATCACGCCCATCGCTACTACGTGCTCGACGCGCCGGAGATTGCCGGACGCCGAGTACGACAAGCTGTTCCAGGAGCTGCAGGCGATCGAGGCCGCGCATCCCGAACTGCTGAGCGCCGACTCGCCGACGCAACGCGTGATCGGTCGCGTGCTGGCCGGCTTCGCGCCGGTGCGCCATGCCGTGCCGATGCTGTCGATCCGCACCGAGACCGACACCACGGCCGGCGGTGCCGAGGCCTTCGACGCCCGCGTGCGCCGCGAACTCGGGCTCGCACCGAGAGGCGCTGCCGCTCGAGCTACGCCTGCGAGCTCAAGTTCGACGGCCTGGCGATCAACCTGCGCTACGAGCACGGGGTGCTGGTGCAGGCGGCGACGCGTGGCGACGGCGAGACCGGCGAGGACGTGACGCAGAACATCCGCACCATCGGCGCCATTCCCTTGCGCTTGATCGCCTGCGAGGCCGCCAGTGCTCGAAGTGCGCGGCGAGGTCTATCATGCGCCGCGACGACTTCGAGGCACTGAATGCGCGCCAGAACGCGAAGAAGGGCGAGAAGACCTTCGTCAACCCGCGCAATGCCGCCGCCGGCGCGGTGCGCCAGCTCGACCCGGCCATCGCCGCGCAGCGGCCGCTGAGCTTCTTCGCCTACGGCCTGGGCGAAGTACAGGGCTGGGCGGTGCCGGCCACGCACAGCGCGCTGCTCGACGCGCTGGCGGCGATGGGGCTGCCGGTGCAACGCATGAACGGCGCGTGGTCCAGGGCGCGGCGGGCCTGGTCGCATTTCACCAGCCGCATCGCCGAGCAGCGCGACGCCTTGCCATTCGACATCGACGGCGTGGTCTACAAGGTCGACAGCCGTGCCCTGCAGGAGCGGCTCGGCTTCGTCACGCGCGAGCCGCGCTGGGCGGTGGCGCACAAGTACCCGGCGCAGGAGCAGCACGACGCGGCTGAACGGCATCGAGATCCAGGTCGGCCGCACCGGCAAGCTGACGCCGGTGGCCAAGCTCGAGCCGGTGTTCGTCGGCGGCACGACGGTCAGCAACGCCACGCTGCACAACGTGTTCGAGCTGCGCCGCAAGGACGTGCGGGTCGGCGACACGGTGATCGTGCGCCGCGCCGGCGACGTGATTCCGGAAGTCGTCGGCCGCGTCGAGCGCCGGCGCGACAGTTACGTGCGCGAACTTTCGCATGCCACGCCAATGCCCGGTCTGCGGCAGTGCCGTGGTGCGCGAGAAGGGCGGCATCGATCACCGTTGCAGCGGCGGCCTGTTCTGTGCCGCGCAGCGCAAGCAGGCGATCCTGCACTTCGCCGGCCGGCGGGCGATGGACATCGAGGGCCTGGGCGACAAGCTGGTCGAGCAACTGGTCGACGGCGGCGTGATCCGCACGCTGCCCGAGCTGTACCGGCTCGACGCTGGCCGCGCTCGCGGCACTCGAGCGGATGGCCGACAAGAGTGCGGCCAATCTGCTGGCGGCGCTTGACAAGAGCCGAGCAAACCACGCTGGCGCGCTTTCTCTACGGCCTCGGCATCCGCCACGTCGGCGAGACCACGGCCAAGGATCTGGCCCGGCACTTCGGTACGCTCGAGCGCCTGATGGACGCCAGCCTCGAACAACTGCTGGCAGTCGACGATGTCGGCCCGGTGGTTGCGCAGAGCATCCACACCTTCTTCGACCAGCCGCACAACCGCGAGGTGGTCGAGCAACTGCGCGCGGTCGGCATCACCTGGCCCGAGCACGCCGGCAGTGCCGATCACCGACCGCTGCCACTGGCCGGCCGGACTTTCGTGCTCACCGGCACGCTGCCCACGCTGCCGCGCGACGAGGCCAAGGCCATGATCGAAGCCGCGGGTGGCAAGGTCGCCGGCTCGGTGTCGAAGAAGACGCACTTCGTCGTCGCTGGCGATGAGGCGGGCAGCAAGCTCGACAAGGCGCGTGAACTCGGAGTGACCGTCATCGACGAGGACGCATTGCGTGCAATGCTTGCAGCCACATGAACCAACCCCTGCTCGGCATCGACCTTGGTGGCACGAAGATCGAAGTCGCGGCCTTGGCGCCCGACGACGGCCGCTTCCTCCTGCGCGAGCGCGTGGCCACACCTGCGGGCGGCTACGACGCCTTGCTGTGGACCGTCGGCGACCTGATCCATCGCGCCGAAGCTCAGCTCGGCGTGCGGGGCTTGCCGGTTGGCGTCGGTATCCCCGGCTGCGTCTCGCCGGCCAGCGGGCTGGTCAAGGGTGCCAATACGATCGCGCTCAACGGCCGTGCCCTGGACCGCGACCTGGCGCGCGTGCTCGCGCGCCCGGTGCGTATCGAGAACGACGCCAACTGCCTGGCCGTCAGCGAGGCGGTCGACGGTGCCGGGGCCGGCGCGCGCATGGTCTTTGCCGCAATTCTCGGCACTGGGGTTGGCGCAGGCATCGCGTTCAAGGGCCAGTCCTGGGCGGGGGCCCATGGCATCGCCGGTGAATGGGGGCACAACCCCGCACCGCGGCTGAGCGAAGACCGCGGCGCCGCGGCGACCCATTGCTGGTGCGGTCGCGGCGCCTGCGTCGAAACCGTGCTCAGCGGCCCCGGCCTGGCCGCCGATCACCTGCGACACGGCGGCGCGATGCTCGACGCACGGGCGATCGCCGGCGCCGCGGGCGATGGCAACGCGGCCGCGCTGGACACGCTGGATCGCTATGCCGAGCGCCTGGCGCGCGCGCTGGCGCAGGTCATCAATCTGCTCGACCCGGATGTCATCGTGCTCGGCGGCGGCTTGAGCAACATCTCGGCCTTGTACGACATCGTGCCGCAGCGCTGGGCACCGCACGTCTTTTCCGATGTGGTCACCACGCCGCTGCGCGCCGCGGTGCACGGCGATTCGTCGGGCGTGCGCGGCGCGGCGTGGCTGTGGCGCCAGTGAGCGCTCCGATGGCTTGGCCGCCCGCGGCAGCGATGGCTCATTGCGTCGACAATCCGATCCTCGACCGGAGTGCCGAACGATGACGATTCGCGAGATCTTGAAGATGGGGGACCCTCGTTTGCTGCGCATGGCCGAACCGGTTCGCGCCTTCGACACGCCCGCGCTGAATGCCCTGATCGCCGACATGTTCGACACCATGCATGCCGCCGACGGGGCCGGACTCGCGGCGCCGCAGATCGGCGAGAACCTGCAATTGGTGATCTTTGGCTTTTCGACCAACGCGCGCTACCCCGACGCGCCGCCGGTGCCGCGAACCGTGCTCATCAACCCGTTGGTCCTGCCGCTGGGCGCCGACGAGGAGGAGGGCTGGGAGGGCTGCCTGTCGGTGCCCGGCCTGCGCGGCCTGGTGCCGCGTTACTCGCGCATCCGCTACCGTGGCGTCGACCCGAAGGGCCAGCCGATCGAGCGCGAGGCGGAAGGATTTCACGCTCGCGTCGTGCAGCACGAGGTCGACCACCTGATCGGCCGCCTGTACCCGACCCGCATGCGCGATCTGACGCAGTTCGGATTCACCAGCGTGCTGTTCCCCGATCTCGATCCGGCACAGTCGGCCGAGGATTGAAGCTGTAAAGCGATGTGAAGCGGTCAGCCCCCGTGCAGCCTGGGGCGTTGTACTGGCACGCAGGCTCCGCACACGCGGTGCCTGTCCTGGAGACCGACCATGCTGAATTTGTCGACCATGATGCTGGCCCGCAGGCAACCGCTCGCCCGTGTCCTCTTCAACCACCTGGCGCTGTTCAGCCTGGCCGCCGCCGCGCTGCTGTCCAGTGCTTCGGCCTGGGCTGACCCGCCGGGCCGCGTCGGCCGCGTCGCGCAGATCTACGGCTCGGTGTGGATCTTCGATGCCGAACAGGGCGAGTGGATTGCCGCGCAGCCCAATCTCCCCCTGACCGCCGGTGACCGCCTTTCGAGCGAGCGTGACGCTCGCGCCGAGTTGCAGATCGGTTCGGCCACCTTGCGCCTGGATGGCGGCAGTGAACTGGAGGTCGGCGAACTCAACGACAGCCAGGTCGCGCTGCACCTGCATCACGGCAGCCTGGCACTGCGACTGCACCGCAGCGAATCGGCGCGCGAGTTCGTCGTGACCACGGCCGAAGGCCGCTTCGCGCCTCTGGGTGCCGGCCACTACCGGATCGACCAGGAAAACAGCGGCAGCTTCGCCGGCGCGCTTGTCGGCGCGCTGCACTTCGAGGCCGCCGACAGCGCGCTCGATATCTACGCCGGCCAGCGTGCCGAGTTCTGGCTCGAACAGGGCACGACCCACTACAGCTGGTCGACAGCGGCGAATGATCGCTTCTCCAACTGGATCGCGCAGCAGGATCGCGAGGAGGAACGCGTTGCGCCGCGCAGCCCCTATGTCTCGCCCGAAATGACCGGCGCCGGCGATCTGGACCGGTACGGCGAATGGGACCGCCATCCCGAATACGGCGCGGTCTGGTACCCGGCCGGTGTCGATGCCGGTTGGGCCCCGTACCGCTACGGCCATTGGGCCTATGTGCAGCCCTGGGGCTGGACCTGGGTCGACGACGCGCCGTGGGGCTTTGCGCCGTTCCACTACGGCCGCTGGATCTCCTGGCGCAGCCGCTGGGCCTGGTGCCCGGGCCAGTACGTCGCGCGGCCGGTGTATGCGCCGGCGCTGGTGGCCTGGATCGGCGGCCCGCATCTGACGCATCGGCATCAACCTCGGCGGCCCGGCCGTGGGCTGGGTGCCGCTGTCGCCGCGCGAGGTCTACCACCCCAGCTACAACGTGACCAACGTCTACATCACGAACATCAACAATGCGCATCGGCGCTGGCAGCCGCCACAGCGACCGAACCAGCCCGTGCCCACCGGCCCGATCATGTACAGCAACCAGGGCGTGCCGGGCGGCGTGACCGTGGTGTCGCAGAACGCGCTGCGCGAGCGCAAGCCGATCGGCAAGGCCGTGATCACGCCGGTCGACCAGGGCACGATCCGCCGCTGGCAGACGATGCCGTTGCAGCCAGCCGCGCGCAACAACGACCAGCGACCTGGCAATGCCGCACCCCCGGCTCCGCCAGCCGCGCCCTCGCGCGTGATTGCCGTACCGGGCGGCGCGGTGCCGGCCGTGCCGCCCGCGCCGGGCGGCGCGCACACCACGCCGTGGGGCAGGGTGACGCCGGCGTCACCATTGGTGGTGTCGCCAGGCACTACGGCAGCGCGGGGTGACGGCGGGCAGGCTCCACGCGGCCAGCCGCCCGCGGCCGAATCGCACACCACAACGGCTCCAGGCCGCGCCGCGCGCCGCAAGCCTCCGTCGCGCGAAGCGTCCGACCGACGCACGCCCCGCCCGGCCAGACCAAACCGCATGGCGAGCCGCAGCGCATCGCGCCGCCACAGGCGGTGCAACCGGCGCCGCCGCCGGTGCAGGGCGTGCGACCCACGCCGGCGCCGCAGGCGCCCGCCGCGCAGCCGGCGCCGCCCGCGCGCGGGCCCAACGCCGACGAACGAGACGAGCGCCAACCGCCGGCGCAGGAGCGACGCCGCGAGCCGCGTCCCGGCCAGCAGAACCAGTGACGCCGGCGCCGCGCAAGGCGCGGGAGTTCAGAGGCTCGGCTACGCTGTGGGTTGTCGCCACCGGGAGGACCGCCATGCCTGACTCTGCCGACCTACGACGATGTCGCCGCCGCCGCGCGCGCGCATCGCAGGCCACGCCCACCGCACGCCGGTGCTGACCTCGCGTACGGCGGACGCCGAACTCGGCGCTGAGCCTGTTCTTCAAGTGCGAGAACTTCCAGCGCATGGGCGCCTTCAAGTTCCGCGGCGCCTTCAACGCGCTGTCGCGCTTCGACGCGCGCCAACGCCGCGCCGGCGTGGTCACCTTCTCGTCGGGCAACCACGCCCAGGCCATCGCGCTGGCGGCACGCTGCTCGGCATGCCGGCGACGATCGTCATGCCGCACGACGCCCCCGCCGCCAAGGTCGCGGCGACCAGGGCTACGGCGGCGAGGTCGTCTTCTACGACCGCTACAGCGAAGACCGCGAAGCGATCGGCCGACGCCTGGCCGAACAGACGGCATGACCCTGATTCCACCTTACGATCACCCGACGTCATCGCGGGCCAGGGCACGGCGGCGCTGGAACTGCTTCGACGAAGTCGGCCCGCTCGACGCGCTGTTCGTTCCTCGGGGGCGGCGGCCTGTCTCCGGCTCCGCGCTGGCGGCGCGCGCGCTTGTCGCCGACTACCAAGCTGTACGGCGTCGAGCCCGAAGCCGGCAACGACGGCCAGCAGTCGCTGCGCAGCGGCGCCATCGTGCACATCGACACACCCAAGACGATTGCCGACGGCGCGCAGACCCAGCACCTGGGCCGGCATCACGTTCGAGATCATCCGTCGCGACGTGGACGACATACTCACTGCCAGCGATACGGAATTGGTCGCCTGCATGCGCTTCTTCGCCGAGCGCATGAAGGTCATCGTCGAGCCCACCGGTTGCCTGGGCTTTGCCGCGGCGCGCAAGCACGGGCTGAAGGGGCAGCGCGTGGGCGTGATCGTCAGCGGCGGCAATGTCGACATGCAGCGTTTCGCTGCCCTGCTGGCGGCCTGAGCCGGGCCCGGCTCGGCCGGCGCCTGCAGGCCGCGGCCGCTGAGCGCGCGCGTGAAGCGGGCGCCTCAGCGTGACGCCGCGTCGCGCTTGAGGAGCACGCACCGTGATGTCGTCCTGCTGTGGCGTGTTTCGGCGAAGTCCTTGACCTCGGCCAGCAGGGTGGCTGCCAGGCCGGCCATGCTCGAGCACGCGTGCGCTGTCACGAGCCTGGCAGACGCGGGCCTCGCCGAACATCTCGCCGCTTTCACCCTGCTGTTCGTAGCGCCGTCGGAGACGAGCAGCAGCAGGTCGCCCGGCTGCAGCTCGAGCGTGCTCGCCGGCCGTGGCCCGGGCAGGCGCATGGCCCCGAGTGGGAAACTGGTCGGTGGCAGCGACTCGAACTGGCCATCGGCTGCCCGCCGGTGCAGCACCGGCCCCTGCCCGGCGCAGACGTAGTGCAGCCGGTGGTTGACCGGGTCGAGCAGACCGATGAAGGCGGTGATGAAGCGCCCGTCGGGCAAGGTGTCGGCGAGCTGGTCATTGAGCTGCGCGAATGCGGTTTCCAGGTCGGCGCCCAGGCGCGGCGCCATGCGCAGCATCGCGTGCATCTGCGTCACCGACAGCGCCGGCGCGATGCCGTGGCCGGTGGCATCACCGAGCACGACCAGCAATTGCCGCCCGTCAGTGCCGATCGCAGGTGTCGCCGCCGGTCTGCTCCGAGGCGTGAAAGGCCGTGAACGCGTAGTACCCCGGCAGGCTGGGCATCACCTGCGGCAGTGTGCGTCATCTGCACCTGGCGTGCCATCTCGAGCCCATAGCGCAGGCGCTCGCCCTCGACCAGCGCCTCGATCGCCTGCACGCGCTGCAGGGCCACCGCGCACTGCGCGGCGAGCGCGGCGGCCAGCGGCTCGTCCGCGCTGCCGAACACACCGTCGATGCGATTGGCAGTTGCATCACGCCCACCAACCCGTCGCGGTGGTCGATCAGCGGCAGCGTCAGCGAGCAACGCGTGTGAAAGCCCGAGTTGCGGTCGACTTGCGAGTCGAAGCGCGGGTCGGCATAGCAGTCGGGCACGTTGATGATCTCGCGGTCACGCGCACAGGCGCCGACCAGCCCGGTGCCGACGGCTATCCGCACGTCGTGAATGTCGCTGGCCACCTTGAGTACGAGGTCGGCACCGGCCGCGTCGCGCTGCCAGACCGAACAGCGCTCGGCCCGCAGCACCTGGCGCGCTGCGCCCGTCACTTCGGTAAGCATGGTGTCGAGTTCGAACGGTGCCGCCAGCGGCGCGTGATCTCCAGGATCACCGCCATGTCCCGCGTCGACAGCAGGTCGTGCTGCACTTCGCTCATCAGGCAACCTCCGCGCTGCGCGTGCCGGACTTCGCCTTGCGGACGCCGGTACTGGGGGCAGTCGCATCGGAGGGCACTGTACCTTGCGCGCAGCGCGGACGCTGTCGCGGTCGCAGCCTCATACTCCGCCTGTTCGCGACTCCATTTGGTCCTTGCACAGAGGCCCCACGTCCCGACAGATGCCCGGCTACCAGACCAAGCGAGAGCGCGTCGCGATCGCCGGCGTCGACGATCTCGTCATTCGTTCGCTGCTCGACCGCCAACAGTTCTTCGATCCGCTCGGTGAAGCGGATCGCCTGGGCATCTCGTCGGCCGCGTGGCCATTGTTCGGTCTGCTGTGGCCGTCCGGCGCGCAGTTGGCGGCGCGTATGGCGCTCAGGCCGGTTTGCTCGACCGAACGGATCCTGGAGATCGGTTGCGGGCTCGCACTGGCGAGCCTCGTCGGTCATCGCCGGGGCGCTGACGTCACCGCGAGCGACTACCACCCGCTGGCGGGCGCTTTCTCGACGAGAACCTGCGCCTGAACGATCTGGCGCCGATGAAGTACCGGCACGGGCACTGGAGCGCCCGGCAGCTGCCGCCAGCACCGGGGGCGGCTGCACCGTGATTCCGCGGCCAATACGACCTGATCATCGGCAGCGACCTGCTGTACGACCGCGATGCAAGTGCCGCCCTCGCCCGCCTTCATTGCCCGCCACTCGGCGCCTGAAGGAGAGGTGTGGATCATCGATCCCGATCGCGGCAACCGGCCGGCCTTCAATCGGCACATGGCGGCCCAGGGCTTTCTGGTGCGCGAGGAACGGTCGACCGGCCCGCCGCAGCCGGCCGTCAGGCCTTCAAAGGCCGCCTGTTGAGCTACCGCAGCCAGGCTGCGCTGCAGTGACCGGGACCGCGCGATCGACGGCGCGGCGTTGTCGACTCAACGCAGCAGCGGTCGCAAGACCGGCCGAGACATTGCCGAGCATGATCGGGTGCGCCGCCTCCTTCGGGTGGATGCGGTCGGGCTGGAACATTGTGTTGGCATCCTGGTTGTCGGCCACACCCTTGAGCAGGAACGGCACCAGGGCCGTGCCTTCGCTGCGCGCGACAGTCACGAACACGCCCGCGAAGTCATCGCTGTACTTGCGGCCATAGTTCGGCGGCACTTGCATGCCGACCAGCACGACGCGCCGCCGGCCTTGGCCGCGCGGGCCATCGCGGCCAGGTTGGCCTCGGTTTGCGCCGTTGCCAGCCCGCGCAGCGCGTCGTTGCCACCGAGTTCGAGGATCACGTGCGTGGGTGGCCTGTGCGTGGCCAGCAGCGCCGGCAGGCGCGAGCGCCCACCCGAAGTGGTGTCGCCCGTGACGCTGGCATTGACCACCCTGGCGGCGAACTGCTTCTGGGCCAGGCGTTGTTCGAGCAGTGCGACCCAGCCGCTGCCAATTTCAGCCGAAAGGCTGTCGCCGACAACCAGGATCAGCGGCGTCCGGCGTAGGCATCGGCGGCGGCAAGGGCCGCCGCGATCACGATCACGCTACACGTGTCCGGCGCCACAGCCACAACAACACGCCATCCTTCATGCCGTCATCATCCCTGATCGAAGTCGAGCACGTCACCAAGCAGGTCAGCGATTCCACCGGTGTGCTGACCATTCTCGACGACATTCATTTTTCGTTGCGCGCTGAGCGCGAATCGGTGGCCATTGTTGGCGCATCCGGCTCGGGCAAGAGCACCATCGTGGCCGGGCTGGACGTGCCGACCAGCGGCACGGTACGTCTGGCCGGCATCGACATTTTCAAGCTCGACGAAGACCGGCGCGCCGCGGCGCGTGCGAACGGCTGGGCTTTCGTGTTCCAGAGTTTTCAATTGCTGGGCCGAACGCGCTGGAGTCTCAGCGGCTGCCGCTCGAGTTGCAGGGCCACAGCGAGGCGCGCACGCTGGCGCGCGAGATGCTTGTCCGCGTTGGCCTGGGCGAACGCCTGTCACACTATCCGAAGGCGGGCGGCGAGCAGCAGCGTGTGGCACTGGCGCGGGCCTTCGTCGTCCAGCCCTCGGCGTCGTCTTGCCGATGGCGAACCCACCGGCAGCCTGGACTTCGCCACCGGCGAGACCGTGATGAAGCTGATCTTCGACGAGGAACCGCGAGGCCGGCATGCAGATCACCCACGACGACGCGCTCGCCGCGCGCTGCGAGCGCCAGCTTCGCAAGCCGGCCGCATCGCGAGCGGTTGACGGTCAGGACGGCAGGAGGTTCACCGGCCAGCTGACGACCATCACGTCGACGTCCTTGGCGCCGAAGTCGAACTGGCGGATGCGCGCGAGCAGCTTCTGCTCGAGCTCGGGCGTCTTCAACTCGGTCGACAGGACGCGACAGCCGACGACTTCGCCACCGGGCGCGATCTTCAGTTGCCACTTTGCCCTGTAGCGATGGCTCTTCGCGCAGCGCGCGGTTGTAAAGGGCGTAGATTGCGCCCTTGTCGCGCTCTTGCACGAGCTTGATCTCTTCGATCGAACGCGGCCTTGCCGCTGCCGCTCTTGCGCAGGGGCCGGCACCATCGCCACCGTGCGCGCGCCGCTGCTGCGCAGTCATGCCCGCCGGCGACACCCTCGACCAAGCCGCCGCCGGCGTTGCGGCTGTAGGAGGTGGTGTCGATGCGGCCCCAGCCGCCGCTGAGGTGATCAGCGCGCGCCGGCAGGCCAGCCTCGTTGCCGTGCTTATGCCCGGTCCGACGCCGCTGCCGACACCGGGGCCGGGTTTGATGTCCTGCTTCAACTGCACGGCAACCGGTGCGCCACGCAATCGGCCTGAACCTGGTCCTTCATCGCCAGCAGGCCGTAGCGCCGCGCATTCTCGATCTCGCCCGGCGGCTTGTTCGGTTGAGGCTGGATGGGCCTCGGACGAGGACCCGCTGATCGGCGCGCGGATGTCGGCCTTGGCCAGGTTCTGCGCAACCTCGGGGGCCTTCTCGGCATCTGCAGCGGTTCGCGCTCGAGCACCAGCTTGGCCAGCCGTGGCGGCAGTTCTTCGGGCTTGGCGCGATCCTCGTGTGGGCGCGGCATCAGCGAGAACACCAGGCAAGCCAGCGCCGCCACACCGACGACGCGCCGCAGGATGCGCTTGAACCGCGCTTCGTCGTCGAAGGCGATCGCCCAGGCGATGAACCGGCGCGCGAAACGAGACGGTTGCGGCTCATCAGATACTCCGTGCTGCGCGCTGCGCTGTAATCGCCCTTCGGGCGGCCGCGCGGGCTCATGTCTTGACCGCCTTTCGCGTGCACCGCAAACCACACGTCGTCGAAGTCGGCGCGCGCGGCGGTGACCATCACCCTCGCCAGCAGGCTGTATGGAATGTCCTTGTCACCCATGATCGTGACGGTCTGCCCTGGGTCTGATTCTCGGGGCGGGCAGGGTCTCGCCGCTTGGCCTGCAGATCGAGTTCGTCCTTCAGGCCGGCAATCAGGTCGCCAGCGTGTCCTCTACCGTGGCCGACGCGCCGACCTTCGACCAGGATGTGCCGCTGACGGTGATGACGAGGGTTTCGCGGTGGCTTGTCGGCACTCGACTGCGGAAGGTCACGGCTTTGCCCGGGGTCAGGATTTCGACCGGCGGTGCTCGAACATCAGGAAGAAGATCAGGATCGTGAAGACGTCGATCAGCCGACACCAGGTTCATGTCCAGGCTGGGCTCTTGTTGCGGAAGCCGCGCGCTTTTCCAGCGGCGTCAGCTTCTCATGGCTTGCCCCTCAGGTTCTGGGCCGATCGGCGCGTCGCCGATCGAGATGTCGGGGAACAGCGGCACCGGCTTGGACTTGGCGGCAGGACCCGCGGTACCTCGCGCGACGGCGTCCATCAGCTGGATCAGCGTGTCGTAGGGACGTGTTGGGCTGGTGGCACAGCAGTTCGTGGCGGTGTCCGGAACTTGGCCTTGATCTGCTGCATCAGGCAGCGACAAGGTGGCCAGGTCGTAGACGCGCAGCGGTGCTGTTCGGATACGCTGGATCAGGCTGCTGATGATCCGCCGACCTCGAGTGCGTTGGGGACGCAAACCACCATCGAGCTTGAGGTCATTGACTTTCAGCGGCCGACCGCGTTGGAGGGACTGGCCGGCAATGACAGGTCGATCACCGACAGCCGCGTGAAGACCGCGGTCGACAGCAGGAACGGCACCAGCACCTCATCAGGTCGGTCACGTTCAATGGGCGGTGTGGCTGTGCATTCGGCGGCGGGAGCGCATGGCAAGGCCTTTGTCGTCGGGGCGTGCTGCGGCCCCTCGGACTTGAGCCGCTGCGTGACGTTGAGCAAGCTGATCTTGGCGGCCTCCAGCCCGTCGACGATCTCGGCCTGCGCGCGCCGGAAGGCGTGGATCAGCAGGAACGGGATCGCCACGCGAACGCGGTGTTGTTCATCGCGATCGAGATCGACGCCGACAGGCAGCTCGGCCTTCTCGCTGAGTCGGCCGCGCACCGCGGTGAAGCCTTTGATCAGGCCGACGACGGCGCCCAGCAGGCCGACCAGGGTGATGACGTTGGCGAAGGTGGCGATGTAGGTCTCGTGGTCCAGCGCGCGGATCGAATTTCTTCATCATGCCTTCCTCCATCGCCGCGTCGATGTCTTCGCGGCGGGCCGGGCTTTGCACGGCGCTCAGTCCGTTGCTGACGATGCCGACAGCAGCGTCGGACGAGGCTGCGTTCTGCACTTCCTTCAGCCGCCCACCCGGACATTCGGCAGCAGGTGCGCCCACAGCTTGCGGTTTTCGGCGCCGGTGCCGTTGAGGAAGATGAAGCGTTCGACGGCGATGGCCAGGCCGACAGCCATGATCAGGATGCTGGGGTAGATGGCCAGGCCGCTGTCCTGGAAGAACTTGACGGAGGTGTCGATGAGGGTCATGGTGGGGCTCCTTGGGGCAGGTTCGGGGTCGGGTTTGGACGGATTTGTCGAGTGTCAGCGCGCCGCGGCTGGCGTGGCAATTGGATCGGCGTTTGGCGCGTGCAGTTGCTGGTCGTAGTTCACATGGCGGCGAAACACGTCGCGATGACCGGCGTCATTAGACCGTCGAGCACGCTGTTGATGGGCTTGCCGGAGACCGTGGTACGGTTTCTTCCACGGCACGATGTAGAGCACCTTGGGCAGTTCGCGGTTGCCGATGACCTGGGTGCGTTCCAGGTCGGCGCGGTCCTGCGCCAGGCTGGCGCCGGCCAGCAGCGCCAGCGTGGCCATGATCACGGCAGGCAGCTTCATGGCGTCTCCTTGCCGCCCTTGGCGACCTGGACATTGATCGCGCTTTGCGGCGCAGGCTTGCGCTGACGCAAGTCGGCCGCCCACGACCGCTGCATCGCCGGCCGGTGCCAGCGCGAGGTAGCGGTCGTAGAGGTCCAGCCCCTGTCGCCGAGATAGAGGTCGTACAGGATGCCCAGATTGAGGGTCGCGGCCGCGTAGCCGGTGTCGCTTCGAGCGCGCGTTCGGAAGCCTCGCGCGCCTTGGCGAACTGGCCGCCGATGCGGTAGGCGATGCCGAGTTCATTCAAGTACAGCGGTTGTTCCGGGGTGGCCTGCACCGCCCGGCCCCTCGAGCGCAGCCATGGCCCTTCGTTGTCCGGCCTTGCGCAGGATCAGGCCGAGATTGGCGTGCACGCCGCCGAGTTCGGGATGGGCCAGTGCCAGCGCGCAGGGCGCGCTTGGCCTCGTCGCTGCGACCGGCGCGCTGCGCTTGCAGTGCCTGTTCGAACTGCGCCTGCAACCGCGGCCGGAACACGGCGGTGGCGGGTCGTCGGTGGGGCTGACAGGCGCGGCGCCGGGGCAGGTGCGGCAGCGGCGACCACGGCCGGCGCCACCGGCGCGGGCGGGGCGTCCAGTGTGGCGCAGCCGCCGAGCATGGCCACCAGCGCCGGCATCAGCGCGTGCGTCAGGAGCGTTCACGATCGCATCGATCGCTCCTTCACTGCGCTCGTTCTTGCCGTAGCGCACCGGGCGCAGCTCGCGCAGCGCGACGAAACTCTTCTTACCTGATTCGCTCGCACACGTGGTGCGGCGCGGCGTGCGTTGGCCTCATGCAGCTCGGTGGCCTTTTCCTCGAACGGGAAGGCCTGCTCTTCGAGCATGTCCTCGTATTGCTTGAGGGCCGCGCCTCTTGAGCCCCTTGGGCCGCTGCGACTGCAGCAACGCCTTGCCGAAATCCTGGTACAGCGCGGCGGTGTGGAAGGTGGCCGAGGTCACGACCTCGCGCTGCCATTGCCCGATGCCTGGGCGTAGGCCTGGCAGTACGTCTCCATCTTGGCTTTCTTCAGTTTCAACTGTTTCTGCAGCGGCTCGACCAACGCCACCTTGCGGTAGTCGTCGAGCAGCGGTTGTGTCAGCGCCAGCGCGGCCAGGCCACCGACCGTGCGTGTGCGCTCGGTGCGGGCCGCACCGGCGCGCAGGTCGTCGCACGCGAGGGCACGCAACTGCGCGAGATCCGCGACGCCGACCTGCGCGCCGGTGCGGCCCGCACCGAGCGCACACGCGCGGTCGGTGGCCTGGCCGCGCTGGCGCTGACACAACCGCTGCTCGACGACTACCGCAAGGTGGCGTTGGTCGAGCCGCTGGCAAAACAGTTGAAACTGAAGAAAGCCAAGATGGAGACCCTGCTGCAGGCCTACGCCCAGGCATCGGGCAATGGCAGCGCCGAGGTCGTGACCTCGGCCACCTTCCACACCGCCGCGCTGTACCAGGATTTCGGCAAGGCGTTGCTGCAGTCGCAGCGGCCCAAGGGGCTCAAGGGCGCGGCCCTCGAGCAATACGACGTGATGCTCGAAGAGCAGGCCTTCCCGTTCGAGGAAAAGGCCACCGAGCTGCATGAGGCCAACGCACGCCGCGCCGCGGCCGGCGTGTACGACGAATGGGTGAAGAAGAGTTTCGTCGCGCTGCGCGAGCTGCGCCCGGTGCGCTACGGCAAGAACGAGCGCAGTGAAGGAGCGATCGATGCGATCCGCTGAACGTTGCCTGACGCACGCGCTGATGCCGGCGCTGGTGGCCATGCTCGGCGGCTGCGCCACGCTGGACACGCCAGCCCCGCCCGCGCCGGTGGCGCCGGCCGTGGTCGCCGCTGCCGCACCTGCCCCGGCGCCTGCCTCGGCGCCGGCGGCAGCGCCTGTCGCAGCCCCGCCGACGACCCCGCCACCGCCGCGTGTTCCGGCCGCGGTGCAGGCGCAGTTCGAACAGGCACTGCAAGCGCAGCGCGCCGGTCGCAGCGACGAGGCCGAGCGCGCCCTGCGCGCGCTGGCACTGGCCCATCCCGAACTCGGCGGCGTGCACGCCAATCTCGGCCTGATCCTGCGCAAGGCCGGACGCAACGAAGAGGCCATGGCTGCGCTCGAGCGCGCGGTGCAGGCCAGCCCGGAACAACCGCTGTACTTGAATGAACTCGGCATCGCCTACCGCATCGGCGGCCAGTTCGCCAAGGCGCGCGAGGCTTACGAACGCGCGCTCGAACTGGACGCCGGCTACGCGGCCGCGACCCTCAATCTGGGCATCCTGTACGACCTCTATCTCGGCGATGGTGCGAAGGCGCTCGAGCTCTACGACCGCTACCTCGCGCTGGCACCGGCCGGCGATGCAGCGGTCACCAAGTGGGCGGCCGACTTGCGTCAGCGCAAGCCTGCGCCGCAAAGCGCGATCAATGTCCAGGTCGCCAAGGGCGGCAAGGAGACGCCATGAAGCTGCCTGCCGTGATCATGGCCACGCTGGCGCTGCTGGCCGGCGCCAGCCTGGCGCAGGACCGCGCCGACCTGGAACGCACCCAGGTCATCGGCAACCGCGAACTGCCCAAGGTGCTCTACATCGTGCCGTGGAAGAAACCGTTGCCGGGCGAGCTCTCCGGCAAGCCCATCAACAGCGTGCTCGACGGTCTGATGACACCGGTCGATCGCGACGTGTTCCGCCGCCATGTGAACTACGACCAGCAACTCCACGCGCCAAACGCCGATCCGATTGCCACGCCAGCCGCGGCGCGCTGACACTCGACAAATCCGTTCCAAACCCGACCGAACCTGCCCCAAGGAGCCCCACCATGACCCTCATCGACACCTCCGTCAAGTTCTTCCAGGACAGCGGCCTGGCCATCTACCCCAGCATCCTGATCATGGCTGTCGGCCTGGCCATCGCCGTCGAACGCTTCATCTTCCTCAAGCGCGCCGGCGCCGAAAACCGCAAGCTGTGGGCGCACCTGCTGCCGATGCTCCAGGGCGGGCGGCTGAAGGAAGTGCAGAACGCAGCCTCCAATTCCGACGCTGCTGTCGGCAAGATCGTCAGCAACGGACTGCAGCGCATGCAAAGCCCGGCCCGCCGCGAAGACATCGACGCGGCGATGGAGGAAGGCATGATGGAAATCGTGCCGCGGCTGGAAAAGCGGACCCACTACATCGCCACCTTCGCCAACGTCATCACCCTGGTCGGCCTGCTGGGCACCATCATCGGCCTGATCAAAGGCTTCACCGCGGTGTCGCAGGTCAACCCGGCCGAGAAGGCCGAGCTGCTGTCGGCGTCGATCTCGATCGCGATGAACAACACCGCGTTCGCGCTCACCGTGGCGATCCCGTTCCTGCTGATCCACGCCTTCCTGCAGGCACGCACGGCCGAGATCGTCGACGGGCTGGAGGCCGCCAAGATCAGCTTCCTCAACGTCACGCAGCGGCTCAAGTCCGAGGCCGGCGCCTCACCCGCGGCGCGCTAAATCCCCCGACGACAAAGGCCCTGCCATGCGCTCCCGCCGCATCCGCCGCCACACCGCCGAGTTGGACGTGACGGCCTTCATCAACCTGATCGTGGTGCTGGTGCCGTTCCTGCTGTCGACCGCGGTCTTCACGCGGCTGTCGGTGATCGACCTGTCATTGCCGGCCAAGTCCTCCAACGCGGTCGAGCAGCTGAAAGTCAATGACCTCAAGCTCGAGATCGTGCTGCGTCCCGACGCACTCGAGGTCGGCGACCGCATCGGCGGCCTGATCCAGCGTATCCCGAACAGCACCGCCGGCGTCTACGACCTGGCCACCTTGTCGCTGCTGATGCAGCAGATCAAGGCCAAGTTCCCGGACACCGCCACGGCAACCCTGCTGGCCCAGCCCAACACGTCCTACGACACGCTGATCCAGCTGATGGACGCCGTGCGCGAGGTGCCCGCCGGTACTGCCGCCAAGTCCAAGCCGGTGCCGCTGTTCCCCGACATCTCGATCGGCGACGCGCCGATCGCCACCAGAACCTGAGGGGCAAGCCGATGAAGCTGACGCCGCTGGAAAAGCGCGCCGCCCGCAAGGAGCGCAACAAGACCGGCCTGGACATGAACCTGGTGTCGCTGATCGACATCTTCACGATCCTGATCTTCTTCCTGATGTCGAGCGCCGCCGGGGTCGAAATCCTGACCCCGGGCAAAGCCGTGACCTTGCCGCAGTCGAGTGCCGACAAGCCACCGCGCGAAACCCTCGTCATCACCGTCAGCGGGCCCGACATCCTGGTCGAAGGTCGGCGCGTGGCCACGGTCAAGGACGCGCTGGCGACCGATGGCGACCTGATTGCCGGCCTGAAGGACGAACTCGATCTGCAGGCCAAGCGGCAGACCCTCCGCCCCGAGAATCAGACCCAGGGCAAGACCGTCACGATCATGGGTGACAAGGACATTCCATACAGCCTGCTGCGCAAGGTGATGGTCACCGCCGCGCGCGCCGACTTCAACGACGTGTCGTTTGCGGTCACACGAAAGGCGGTCAAGACATGAGCCCGCACGGCCGCCCGAAGGGCGATTACAGCGCAGCGCGCAGCACGGAGGTTGTCTGATGAGCGCCGCAACCGTCTCGTTTCGCGCGCCGGTCATCGCCTGGGCGATCGCCTTCGACGACGAAGCGCGGTTCAAGCGCATCCTGCGGCGCGTCGTCGGTGTGGCGGCGCTGGCTTGCCTGGTGTTCTCGCTGATGCCGCGCCCACACGAGGATCGCGCCAAGCCCGAAGAACTGCCGCCACGGCTGGCCAAGCTGGTGCTCGAGCGCGAACCGCTGCAGATGCCCAAGAAGGCCCCCGAGGTTGCGCAGAACCTGGCCAAGGCCGACATCCCCGCGCCCAAGCAGGAGCCGATCAAGCAGGTCCTCGTGCCCGAGGCCCGTCAGCCTCAACCGAACAAGCCGCCGGGCGAGATCGAGAATGCGCGGCGCAAGGCCGCCGGCGTCGGCCTGCTGGCGATGAAAGACCAGTTGGCCGAATTGCGTGGCGCACCGGTTGCCGTGCAGTTGAAGCAGGACATCAAACCCGGCCCCGGTGTCGGCAGCGGCGTCGGACCGGGCGTCGGCGCGGGCAACGAGGCTGGCCTGCCGGCGCGCGCGCTGATCACGTCCAATCTCAGCGGCGGCTCGGGCGGCATCAACACCGCCTCCTACAGCCGCAACACCGGCGGCGGCGGCCTCGCCGGCCGCGCGACCACCTTGGTCGAGGGTGTCGCCGGCGGCGGCGGTGGCGGCGGCTACGGCGGCGGCGGCGCGCGCGGCGGGGGCGCCGGTGGCGATGGTGCCGGCGGCGTTCTGCGCAAGAGCGGCAGCGGCAAGGCCTCGCGTTCGATCGAAGAGATCAAGCTCGTGTTCGAGCGCAACAAGGGCGCGATCTACGCCCTTTACAACCGCGCGCTGCGCGAAGAGCCATCGCTACAGGGCAAAGTGGTGGTCGAACTGAAGATCGCGCCCGGTGGCGAAGTCGTCGGCTGTCGCGTCCTGTCGACCGAGTTGAAGACGCCCGAGCTCGAGCAGAAGCTGCTCGCGCGCATCCGCCAGTTCGACTTCGGCGCCAAGGACGTCGACGTGATGGTCGTCAGCTGGCCAGTCGACTTCCTGCCGTCCTGACCGTCAACCGCTCGCGATGCGGCCGGCTTCGATGCGAAGCTGGCGCTCGCAGCGCGCCGCGAGCGCGTCGTCGTGGGTGACCAGCAGCAGCGTCGTGCCGGCCTCGCGGTTCAAGTCGAAGATCAGCTTCATCACGGTCTCGCCGGTGGCGAAGTCCAGGCTGCCGGTGGGTTCATCGGCAAGCAACACCGAGGGCTGGACGACGAAGGCCCGCGCCAGTGCCACACGCTGCTGCTCGCCGCCCGAAAGCACCTTCGGATAGTGTGACAGGCGTTCGCCCAGGCCAACGCGGACAAGCATCTCGCGCGCCAGCGTGCGCGCCTCGCTGTGGCCCTGCAACTCGAGCGGCAGCATGACGTTTTCCAGCGCGTTCAGATTGCCCAGCAATTGAAAACTCTGGAACACGAAGCCCAGCCGTTCGGCACGCACCGCGGCGCGCCGGTCTTCGTCGAGCTTGAAAATGTCGATGCCGGCCAGACGTACCGTGCCGCTGGTCGGCACGTCCAGCCCGGCCACGATCGACAGCAAGGTGCTCTTGCCCGAGCCGGATGCGCCGACGATGGCCACCGATTCGCGCTCGCGCAACGAAAAATGAATGTCGTCGAGAATGGTCAGCACACCGGTGGAATCGCTGACCTGCTTGGTGACGTGCTCGACTTCGATCAGGGATGATGACGGCATGAAGGATGGCGTGTTGTTGTGGCTGTGGCGCCGGACGCACTGTAGCGTGATCGTGATCGCGGCGGCCCTTGCCGCCGCGATGCCCGCGAGCGCCGGGACGCCGCTGATCCTGGTTGTCGGCGACAGCCTTTCGGCTGAATACGGCCTGGCGCGCGGCAGCGGCTGGGTCGCACTGCTCGAACAACGCCTGGCCCAGGAGCATGTCGCCGCCAGGGTGGTCAATGCCAGCATCACGGGCGACACCACTTCGGGTGGGCGCTCGCGCCTGCCGGCGCTGCTGGCCACGCACAAACCCACGCACGTGATCCTCGAACTCGGTGGCAACGACGCGCTGCGCGGGCTGGCAACGGCGCAAACCGAGGCCAACCTGGCCGCGATGGCCCGCGCGGCCAAGGCCGGCGGCGCACGCGTCGTGCTGGTCGGCATGCAAGTGCCGCCGAACTATGGCCGCAAGTACAGCGATGACTTCGCGGCCGTGTTCGTGACTGTCGCGCGCAGCGAAGGCACGGCCCTGGTGCCGTTCCTGCTCAAGGGTGTGGCCGACAACCCGGATGCCGACGCAATGTTCCAGCCCGACCGCATCCACCCGAAGGAGGCGGCGCACCCGATCATGCTCGGCAATGTCTGGCCGGTCTTGCGACCGCTGCTGCGTTGAGTCGACAACGCCGCGCCGTCGATCGCGCGGTCCCGGTCACTGCAGCGCAGCCTGGCTGCGGTAGCTCAACAGGCGGCCTTTGAAGGCCTGACGGCCGGCTGCGGCGGGCCGGTCGAGCCGCTCCTCGTGCATGGCAAAGCCTTGCGCCGCCATGTGCCGATTGAACGCCGCGCGGTTGCCGCGATCGGGATCGACGACCCACACCAGCGCGCCGGGCGCGGCATGGCGGCCGATGAAGGCGGCCAGGCGGCCACCCTCATCGCGTTCGTACAGCAGGTCGCTGCCGATGATCAGGTCGAAGCGCCCGCGCAATACATGCAGGCCACCGTCGTTGGCGTCCTGCCGCTGCGCTGCCGACGCGCTCCAGTGACCATGGCGGTACCTGATCGGGGCCAACGCGTTCAGGCGAATGTTCTCGGCCATGAACGGGCCGGCCAGCGGATGGTTGTCGCTGGCCGTGACGTCAGCGCCGCGGCGATGACCGACCAGGCTGGCCAATCCGAGGCCGCAACCGATCTCGAGAATGCGCTCGCCAGCCCGCACCGGCCGCGCCGCAAGACACGCCGCCAACTGCGCGCCCGAAGGCCACAGCAAGCCGAACATTGGCCATGCGGCCGACGAGATGCCGAGTCGACCCGCTGCGCCGAGCGGGTCGGCGAACTGTTGGCGGTCGAGCAGTGAACAGACCAGCAGGTCGTCGACACCGGCAATGCTGATCTGCTCTCGCTTGGTCTGGTAGCCGGGCATCTGTCGGGACGTGGGGCCTCTGTGCAAGGACCAAATGGAGTCGCGAACAGGCGAGTATGAGGCTGCGACCGCGACAGCGTCCGCGCTGCGCGCAAGGTACATTGCCCTCCGATGCGACTGCCCCGTCGTCCGCAAGGCGAAGTCCGGCACGCGCAGCGCGGAGGTTGCCTGATGAGCGAAGTGCAGCACGACCTGCTGTCGACGCGGGACATGGCGGTGATCCTGGAGATCACGCGCCGGCTGGCGGCACCGTTCGAACTCGACACCATGCTTACCGAAGTGACGGGCGCAGCGCGCCAGGTGCTGCGGGCCGAGCGCTGTTCGGTCTGGCTGCGCGACGCGGCCGGTGCCGATCTCGTACTCAAGGTGGCCAGCGACATTCACGACGTGCGGATAGCCGTCGGCACCGGGCTGGTCGGCGCCTGTGCGCGTGACCGCGAGATCATCAACGTGCCCGACTGCTATGCCGACCCGCGCTTCGACTCGCAAGTCGACCGCAACTCGGGCTTTCACACGCGTTGCTCGCTGACGCTGCCGCTGATCGACCACCGCGACGGGTTGGTGGGCGTGATGCAACTGCTCAATCGCATCGACGGTGTGTTCGGCAGCGCGGACGAGCCGCTGGCCGCCGCGCTCGCCGCGCAGTGCGCGGTGGCCCTGCAGCGCGTGCAGGCGATCGAGGCGCTGGTCGAGGGCGAGCGCCTGCGCTATGGGCTCGAGATGGCACGCCAGGTGCAGATGAGCACACTGCCGCAGGTGATGCCCAGCCTGCCGGGGTACGACGCGTTCACGGCCTTTCAGCCTGCGGAGCAGACCGGCGGCGACACCTGCGATCTGGCACTGACGGGCGGCAAATTGCTGGTCGTGCTCGGCGATGCCACCGGCCACGGCATCGCGCCGGCGCTGTCGGTGACGCAGATGCACGCGATGCTGCGCATGGCGCTGCGCCTGGGCGCCGACCTGGAAACCGCATTCGCGCAGCTCAATGACCAGCTCGCCGACACCTTGCCCGACGGGCGCTTCATCACCGCCTTCATCGGTCTGCTCGACCCGGTCAACCACCGGCTGCACTACGTCTGCGCCGGGCAGGGGCCGGTGCTGCACCGGCGGGCAGCCGATGGCCAGTTCGAGTCGCTGCCACCGACCAGTTTCCCACTCGGGGCCATGCGCCTGCCCGGGCCACGGCCGGCGAGCACGCTCGAGCTGCAGCCGGGCGACCTGCTGCTGCTCGTCTCCGACGGCGTCTACGAACAGCAGGGTGAAAGCGGCGAGATGTTCGGCGAGGCCCGCGTCTGCCAGCTCGTGACCGCGCACGCGTGCTCGAGCATGGCCGGCCTGGCAGCCACCCTGCTGGCCGAGGTCAAGGACTTCGCCGGAAACACGCCACAGCAGGACGACATCACGGTCGTGCTCCTCAAGCGCGACGCGGCGTCACGCTGAGGCACCCGCTTCACGCGCGCGCTCAGCGGGTGCGGCTTGCAGGCGCCGGCCGAGCCGGGCCCGGCTCAGGCCGCCAGCAGGGCAGCGAAACGCGGCATGTCGACATTGCCGCCGCTGACGATCACGCCCACGCGCTGCCCCTTCAGCCCGTGCTTGCGCGCCGCGGCAAAGCCCAGGCAACCGGTGGGCTCGACGATGACCTTCATGCGCTCGGCGAAGAAGCGCATGCAGGCCACCAATTCGGTATCGCTGGCAGTGAGTATGTCGTCCACGTCGCGACGGATGATCTCGAACGTGAGCCGGCCCAGGTGCTGGGTCTGCGCGCCGTCGGCAATCGTCTTGGGTGTGTCGATGTGCACGATGGCGCCGCTGCGCAGCGATTGCTGGCCGTCGTTGCCGGCTTCGGGCTCGACGCCGTACAGCTTGGTGGTCGGCGACAAGGCCCGCGCCGCCAGCGCGCTGCCGCTGAGCAGGCCCCCGCCCCCGAGGCAGACGAACAGCGCGTCGAGCGGGCCGACCTCGTCGATGAGTTCCTTGGCCGCCGTGCCCTGGCCGGCGATGACGCCGGCGTGGTCGTATGGCGGCACCAGGGTCATGCCGTGCTGTTCGGCCAGGCGCGCGCCGATCGCCTCGCGGTCTTCGCTGTAGCGGTCGTAGAACACGACCTCGCCGCCGTAGCCCTTTGTCGCCGCGACCTTGGCTTGGGGTGCGTCGTGCGGCATGACGATCGTCGCCGGCATGCCGAGCAAGCGTGCCGCCAATGCAATGGCCTGGGCGTGGTTGCCCGACGAGAAGGCCACCACGCCGGCGCGGCGTTGGCGCGCGTCGAAGCACGACAGTGCATTGAATGCGCCGCGGAACTTGAAGGCGCCCATGCGCTGGAAGTTCTCGCACTTGAAGTACAGGCTGGCGCCGAGTTCGGCATCCGCCGTACGCGAGGTCAGCACCGGCGTGCGGTGGGCGTGGCCCGCGAGGCGGCGCGCGGCGGCGGCGACATCGTCGTAGGTCGGCAGTTCAGGCATGGCGGTCCTCCCGGTGGCGACAACCCACAGCGTAGCCGAGCCTCGAACTGCCGCGCCTTGCGCGGCGCCGGCGTCACTGGTTCTGCTGGCCGGGACGCGGCTCGCGGCGTCGCTCCTGCGCCGGCGGTTGGCGCTCGTCCCGTTCGTCGGCGTTGGGCCCGCGCGCGGGCGGCGCCGGCTGCGCGGCGGGCGCCTGCGGCGCCGGCGTGGGTCGCACGCCCTGCACCGGCGGCGGCGCCGGTTGCACCGCCTGTGGCGGCGCGATGCGCTGCGGCTCGCCATGCGGTTTGGTCTGGCCGGGCGGGGGCGTGCGTCGGTCGGACG
Organism: uncultured beta proteobacterium; assembly: GCA_963779435.1. Classification (GTDB taxonomy): domain Bacteria; phylum Pseudomonadota; class Gammaproteobacteria; order Burkholderiales; family Burkholderiaceae_C; genus CADEEN01. Next base: position 37,159 of record CAVZYL010000019.1, read on the forward strand.
CTTCGCGCGACGGAGCTTGCGGCGGCGCGGCGCGGCCTGGAGCCGTTGTGGTGTGCGATTCGGCCGCGGGCGGCTGGCCGCGTGGAGCCTGCCCGCCGTCACCCCGCGCTGCCGTAGTGCCTGGCGACACCACCAATGGTGACGCCGGCGTCACCCTGCCCCACGGCGTGGTGTGCGCGCCGCCCGGCGCGGGCGGCACGGCCGGCACCGCGCCGCCCGGTACGGCAATCACGCGCGAGGGCGCGGCTGGCGGAGCCGGGGGTGCGGCATTGCCAGGTCGCTGGTCGTTGTTGCGCGCGGCTGGCTGCAACGGCATCGTCTGCCAGCGGCGGATCGTGCCCTGGTCGACCGGCGTGATCACGGCCTTGCCGATCGGCTTGCGCTCGCGCAGCGCGTTCTGCGACACCACGGTCACGCCGCCCGGCACGCCCTGGTTGCTGTACATGATCGGGCCGGTGGGCACGGGCTGGTTCGGTCGCTGTGGCGGCTGCCAGCGCCGATGCGCATTGTTGATGTTCGTGATGTAGACGTTGGTCACGTTGTAGCTCGGGTGGTAGACCTCGCGCGGCGACAACGGCACCCAGCCCACGGCCGGGCCGCCGAGGTTGATGCCGATGCTCAGATGCGGGCCGCCGATCCAAGCCACCAGCGCCGGCGCATACACCGGGCGCGCGACGTACTGGCCCGGGCACCAGGCCCAGCGGCCGCGCCAGGAGATCCAGCGGCCGTAGTGGAACGGCGCAAAGCCCCACGGCGCATCGTCGACCCAGGTCCAGCCCCAGGGCTGCACATAGGCCCAATGGCCGTAGCGGTACGGGGCCCAACCGGCATCGACACCGGCCGGGTACCAGACCGCGCCGTATTCGGGATGGCGGTCCCATTCGCCGTACCGGTCCAGATCGCCGGCGCCGGTCATTTCGGGCGAGACATAGGGGCTGCGCGGCGCAACGCGTTCCTCCTCGCGATCCTGCTGCGCGATCCAGTTGGAGAAGCGATCATTCGCCGCTGTCGACCAGCTGTAGTGGGTCGTGCCCTGTTCGAGCCAGAACTCGGCACGCTGGCCGGCGTAGATATCGAGCGCGCTGTCGGCGGCCTCGAAGTGCAGCGCGCCGACAAGCGCGCCGGCGAAGCTGCCGCTGTTTTCCTGGTCGATCCGGTAGTGGCCGGCACCCAGAGGCGCGAAGCGGCCTTCGGCCGTGGTCACGACGAACTCGCGCGCCGATTCGCTGCGGTGCAGTCGCAGCGCCAGGCTGCCGTGATGCAGGTGCAGCGCGACCTGGCTGTCGTTGAGTTCGCCGACCTCCAGTTCACTGCCGCCATCCAGGCGCAAGGTGGCCGAACCGATCTGCAACTCGGCGCGAGCGTCACGCTCGCTCGAAAGGCGGTCACCGGCGGTCAGGGGGAGATTGGGCTGCGCGGCAATCCACTCGCCCTGTTCGGCATCGAAGATCCACACCGAGCCGTAGATCTGCGCGACGCGGCCGACGCGGCCCGGCGGGTCAGCCCAGGCCGAAGCACTGGACAGCAGCGCGGCGGCGGCCAGGCTGAACAGCGCCAGGTGGTTGAAGAGGACACGGGCGAGCGGTTGCCTGCGGGCCAGCATCATGGTCGACAAATTCAGCATGGTCGGTCTCCAGGACAGGCACCGCGTGTGCGGAGCCTGCGTGCCAGTACAACGCCCCAGGCTGCACGGGGGCTGACCGCTTCACATCGCTTTACAGCTTCAATCCTCGGCCGACTGTGCCGGATCGAGATCGGGGAACAGCACGCTGGTGAATCCGAACTGCGTCAGGTCGCGCATGCGGGTCGGGTACAGGCGGCCGATCAGGTGGTCGACCTCGTGCTGCACGACGCGAGCGTGAAATCCTTCCGCCTCGCGCTCGATCGGCTGGCCCTTCGGGTCGACGCCACGGTAGCGGATGCGCGAGTAACGCGGCACCAGGCCGCGCAGGCCGGGCACCGACAGGCGCCCTCCCAGCCCTCCTCCTCGTCGGCGCCCAGCGGCAGGACCAACGGGTTGATGAGCACGGTTCGCGGCACCGGCGGCGCGTCGGGGTAGCGCGCGTTGGTCGAGAAGCCAAAGATCACCAATTGCAGGTTCTCGCCGATCTGCGGCGCCGCGAGTCCGGCCCCGTCGGCGGCATGCATGGTGTCGAACATGTCGGCGATCAGGGTATTCAGCGCGGGCGTGTCGAAGGCGCGAACCGGTTCGGCCATGCGCAGCAAACGAACAGCCCCCATTTCAAGATCTCGCGAATCGTCATCGTTCGGCACTCCGGTCGAGGATCGGA
>CAVZYL010000020.1:0-54472 GCA_963779435.1 uncultured beta proteobacterium
GCTCGAGTGACTGGGTATAGAGCGCCAACACACGCGGCACCAGACCGGCACTGCCGTTGGGGTCGAGAAGCTGCATCCGCGCAAGGGCATCGGCGTCGAGCACACCCTGCCCTGCCAACGCTTTCACGTTGACGTTGGGCTCGATCGGCGTGGGCAGGGTCACGGTGGACATCGCAAGGAAACCATAGCGACAGAATCGGCCGATTGGAGCCGCAACTGAACCGTACGGGTCCATGAGTGACTCGAGGGCTGATGTTGTAACGTGGCGTTTGCCACGAACAAGGCGTTCGCCTGCTGCCCTCTTGGTGTGATCTGCCGGCCCGGAGTGCGAGGCGCGCACGCTGCGCCGCAAAGGTGCATGGTGGCCGACGAGCGCCGCCAGGATCGAGACGTCCTGCGGCGTCAGCGGCACCGCCGATGCCTATGGATTGAGGAACTGGAACAGGGACATGCGCTGGACCGTGGAGTAGGTCTTCAGCGCCGCCTCGTAGCCTGTTTGCTGGTTCTGGAAGTCGGAAATGGCCTTGACCATGTCCAGATCTTCGGCCTGTGAGCGCTCCGTCTTGGCGGCCAGTGCCTGCGCGCTGATACGGCCTTCGACCATGTCGGTGCGGTTGAGCACTTCACCGACACGGCTGCGCAACGATTGCAACGCGCTCATCGAGCCGTCGATGTCCGACAACGAGCGCTGCACGGTCTGCGCCACGGCGGCCGTCGAGCGCAGCGGCGTGTTCAGTTGCGCAATCGCGCGGTCCAGCGTGTCGAAGACGCTCAGCGACGGTGCTGCCAGCGTGACCTCGAAGGCGTCGCCGGGCTGCGGTTGCCCGTTGACGGTGAAGGCCATGCCGTCGACTTGCATCGCCTGGCCGCTGGCATAGGGCACGCCGGTCGCGCCGGTGGCGGCACCGTCCTTGGTGATGGTGTAAGTGGTGCCCGCCGCGGTGGTCGCAAAGTCGACGCGGTAGGTCAGCGCCGCCGGGTCGGCCACCGCTGGTGGCGACGTCGCAGCGAAGAACGCCTGCGGGTCGGTGACATGGCCGCTGTCGATCCAGGCCCCGCTGGTATCGGGGGCGGCGGCCGCGTTGCGCGTCGCGAACAGGCCATTGCCTGACGGTGATGTCAGCCACGCGGCTTTGCCGTCGATGCTGCGCGGCAGCACCTCGTCGCTGGCGACGTGCACCTCGCCGGCCGTGCCGCTAAAGCGCACACCGCCAATGGCGTCGACGAAAGGCGGCTGGCTCGCGCCCTGGCCGCCGAACACGAAGCCGCCCTCGCCGTCACCGCGGTTGGCCAGTGCCAGCAGTTGTTGGCGAATGCCTTTGAGCTGGTCGGCCACGCCCGCACGCTCGGCGTCGCTGTAGCTGCCGTTGCCGGCAGCGATCAGCGCCTCGTGCGCCTGCTGCATCAATTCGCCGGCGTCGGCCAGCGCGCCTTCCGTCTGCGTCATGGCGTTGCGGCTGGCCTCGAGTGCACGCTGGCTGGCTTCGCTGCGGGACTGGCTGGCCAGCGCACGCTCGGCGCGTGCCGCTGCGGTCGGGTCGTCGCTGGCCTTGGTCACGCGCTTGCCGCTGGTCAGCCGCTCCTGAGCGTCGGCCAGATCGCGCTGGCGCTGCTGCAGGCGCTCGACACCCGTGTCGAAGGATTGGGCGGTGGTGATACGCAACATACTCAACTTTCGGTCAGCCGCCGGCTGCTTGCAGCAATGTGTCGAACAAGTTTTGCGCCACTTGCAGCACCCTGGCCGCCGCTTGGTAGCTCTGCTGGAATTGAATCAACCGGGCGGCCTCTTCGTCGAGGTTGACACCGGTTTGCGAAGCGCGCTGGGCCTCGGCGTTGGCGGCCACTCCCTGCGAGATGTCGGATGCCGAACGGGCACCCTGCACCCGCACGCCGATGCGCGCTATGGCGCTGGCGTAGGCATCCGTGATCGTCTGGCCCGCGACCATGTGCTCATCGCGCAGCGCGACCATGGCCAGCGCATTGCCATTGCTGGCAGCCGGCTGTGCGGTCATCGCCACCGTGAAGTTGTCGCCGCTGGCCGGAACGCCATCGAGCTGCAGCTCGAAGCCGTTGAGCGCGATCGACGCACCGGCCGTCCAAGTACCCGTACCGCTACCGACAAGCGCGTTGCTGCTGCGGTCGCGCAGCTCCCAGACATAGCTGCCGTTGCTGTCGGTAAAGGCGATGGTCGCCGTGTTTTGCGGGTTGGCGCTGGGGTCGACGACGGTCAACGCGGCCACGCTCGCGGTGCCGGTGTTGGCAATGCCGCGCACGGCCTCCAGCGGCGAGGCCGCGGCCAGGCCTCGCGGGTCGACGAGCACGCGGCGCAAGTCGTTGGCCGCGCGCGTCATCGGCTGCAATAGAAAGCGATCCGTCGCCACCGGTGGCGGAACGCCGACCGTGATGGTCAGGCCGTCGACGACGTCGCCGCTGGCGATGCTGCGTTGCACACCGTCCACCAGTCGCGTCAGCAGGTACTGGCCGGCGTTGGCCGGGTCGGTACGCAGCTCGTATTCGCTGGCCTGCAGCTGGCTGGCGTCGGTCACCGTCATGCTCACGGAGGCGATGAAGTTGCCGACCGCATCGCGGCCGTTGCTGGCCGCCGGCAGTGCAAGCGGGGCGCTGGTCGCGAACAATGGCGCGCCGCTGCCCGGTGGTGTACGCAGGTCCAGGCCCAGCGCTTGCTGTTCGTTCATGCGGGTGGCCAGTGCGGTGGCCAGTTGACCGACCAGGTTGCGCGCGTTGGCCAGGTCCTCGTTCTGGAAGCGCAGCAGGCCACCCAGGCTGCCGGCACCCATCAAGGCCTGAGGCAAGGCCCGGGCAACGCCGCCGTCGACGATGCCCACCGCCTGACGCGTCGAATCGAAGCTGTCGGGCACCACGGCGAGCTGGGTCACGGAATTGCCGAGCACCAGACGCTGACCGCTTGCGATGAACACGCCGAGCGTGCCGTCGTCGGCCGCGATCGTCGTCACCTGCACATAGCCACTCAAGGCAGAGAGAAGCTGGTCGCGCTGGTCGAGCAGGTCATTGGCCGGCTGGCCCGTACCGGCCGAGCGTGCGATCTGCTGGTTGACGTCGGCGATGCGCTGGGTCAACTGGTTGGCCGCCGCGACGCTGTTCTGCAGGTCTTGCGTGACACCGCCTTGCAGAGCGTCGAGTTGCGCACCGGTGGCTGCGAAGCGCGACGCGACATCCTGCGCGCGTGCCAGCACGACTTCGCGCGTCGACGGATCCTGCGGCCGGCTGGCCAGATCGGCCATCGAGTTGAGCAGTTGGCCGGCGGCGTAGCCCAGGCCCTGTTCGCCGAGCGGGAATGCCTGTTCGAGTCGCGTGAGTTGTTCGAGCCGGGCCTGGTCGCCGGCGGCCATCGACGCGGCAGCGGCCGCTTCATGGGTCAGGAATTCATTGTGCGAGCGCGTGACCGTGGCCACGTCGACCCCGCGTCCGAAGAAGCCCGCGCCCGTGTACTGCCCGCCGGCCGACTCGAGCTCGACCTGCTGGCGCGAATAGCCCGCCACGTTGGCGTTCGCGATGTTGTGACCAGTGGTCTGCAGGGCGGCAAAGCTTGGCGACCATCGCACGCGCGCCGATCGACATCAGGGTGGAAGCTGCCATGGCGTGTCAGTCCTTCAGGCCTGCGTGCGCTGCAGGCGCAGCGTGGTGTTGATGATGCGACCCAGCTTGTCGGCGTAGGCCGGGTCGCTGGCATAGCCGGCGTGCTGCAACCCCTGCGCGAATGCCTGGGCGCTGTCGGCATGGGCCAGCACCTTGTGGTAGCGCGGGCTGGTCTGCATCAGCCGCGCATAGTCGGCAAACGATTCGTCGTAGCTCGAATAGGCGCGAAAGCGCTGGGTCAGCTTCTTCGGCAGGCCGTCAACGTACTCCGTCGTAACCACCTGGGTGCTGGCCCCCTTCCAGTCGGCGCCGGCCTTGATGCCGAACAGGTTGAACGAGTTGGAGCCGTCGGCCATGCGGATGCTCTGCTTGCCCCAGCCGGTCTCGTGCGCCGCCTGGGCGACCATGAACGATGCCGGGATGCCGCTGGCGCCTTCGGCCTTCTTCGCCGCCTCGCTGTGCAGGTGCGACGAACTCCTGCGCGCTGGCCGGCGGACGCAGCGGCGTGCGCTGTGTCACGGTGTTGAGCTGCGCGCTGGTCGCTTTGCTGTCAGCGGGTGGGCCCATCTGGCGCTCGAGCTGGCGCGCGATCGCTTCGGACAAACCGCCCTTGAGCCCGGTCATCTTGGCCGCGAACTGGGTGTCCAGCATTTCGGTGCCGAGCTGGGTGCCCTCGTTGTCGAGCATGCCGCTGGCCAGCGTGGCCTGACGCATCGACTTCAATAGCTCCTGCATGAACAGGCCTTCGAATTGTTTGGCGGCCTCCTTGATCGCCGCCCTGGGGTCACGCGCGGCCGTGTTGCGCAGCGCGCCCAGTGAATCGGCTTGCAAGCTCGCGATCGCGGCCATCTCAAATCACCTCGATCTCGGCGTTCAGGGCGCCCGCGCTCTTCATCGCCTGAAGAATGGCCAGCAGGTCCTGCGGCGTGGCCCCGAGCGCATTGAGGGCCTTGACGACGTCGGCCAGCTTGGCGCCGGCCGGCATCTGCATGATCGCGCCGCTTTGCGCGGTGATGGTGATATCGGCGCGCTCGCTCTCGACCGTCCGCCCCTGCCCGAACGCATTGGGCTGGCTGACCATCGGCGACGAGCTGATCGTCACCGACAGCGCGCCATGGGCGACGGCGCAGGCCGCCAGCGTAACGGCATCGTTCATGACCACCGAGCCGGTACGGGCATTGAGCACGATGCGCGCGGCCGGCTTGGCCAGCTCGAGCGGCAGGTTTTCGATGTCGGCCAGGAAGGCGACGCGGTCGTCGATCGCCGCCGGCGCACGCACGCGCACGACGCGGCCGTCGAGCGCGAAGGCCGTGCCCTCGCCCTTGGCCTGGTTGATCGCACGCGCCACATCGCGTGCGGTCGCGAAGTCGTTGCTGCCGAGATCGAGTTGCAGGAATTCGCCCTGCGCCAGCGGCGTCGGCACCGCGCGCTCGACGGTGGCCCCCTGCGGCACCCGCCCCGCCGAGAGGTGGTTGATCACGACCTTCGAGCCGGCCGCGGCGGCGCCGGCACCGCCGACAATCAGGTTGCCCTGCGCCATTGCGTAGAGCGCGCCATCGGCGCCCTTGAGCGGCGTGGCGATCAGGGTGCCGCCGCGCAGGCTCTTGGCATTGCCGAGCGACGAAACGTTGACGTCGATCACCTGGCCCGGCTGGGCAAAGGCCGGCAGCACGGCGGTGACCATCACCGCGGCGACATTCTTCGGCTGCATCTGTACGCCGGGCGGCACGGTGACACCCATCTGCTGCAGCATTGCGGCCAGACTCTGGGCCGTGAACGGCGCGCCACTGGATTGGTCGCCACTGCCGTCCAGGCCGACGACCAAGCCGTAACCGACCAACTGGTTGCTGCGCACACCCTGCACGCTGGCGACTTCCTTGATCCGCGTCGCGGCAGTGGCGTCTTGAACGATCGCCAGGGCGGCGCACAACAGCAGGCGACCCAGCAAGCGCCGCGGATCCGGCTTTGCCGATCCACCGGCGATGCTGCAAGGGCCACCCGGTGGCCGGTTGCGGTCCACGGGGGGAGCACCGAAGGCGCCGCGGATGTGGTTCATATGGGCATCACATTGAGGAAGAAGCGCGACAGCAGGCCGATCACCTGCGCATCGGCCTGCTGGCCGCGGCTGCGGTGTTCGACACGCACGTTGGCAACCTGCGCGCTGGGCACGCTGTTGCCGGCCTGGATCGCGCGCGGGTCGACCTGGCCCGAGAAGCGCAGCACGTCGACGTTGGCGTTGACGCCGATCTGCTTCTCGCCCTGGATCAACAGGTGGCCGTTGGGCAGCACGCCGGTGACCAGCACGGTGATCGTGCCGCGTGAAGTCGTTGCTGCTCTCGGTGTCGCCCTTGCCGCCGAAGGTGTTGCTGCTGGTCCCGGCCGACCGACGCGCGGTTGAAGGCCTTGGCCGATAGCCCGGGCAGCGCGCTGACCGAGCCGCTCGAGGTCGCCGCTCTTGTCGATCGACAGGTCGACTTCTGGCTGGCGTTGACCTTCTCGACGATCAGCACCGTCAGCGTGTCACCGACCAGGCGTGCGCGGTGGTCCTCGAACAGCGGCCGGTAAGCCGTCGCCTGGTAGATGGCGCCGTTGGCAGCGACGGACGCTGGCAGCGTGTCGGCAACCACCGGCGACGGCGCGCCGACGCCGACCGGCGGCACGCGGTACTCCTCGACCGTCGCACAGCGCGCCCAGCAGGGCCAGCGACAGTCCGGCCAGCCAGCTGGCGAAGCCGCACGGGGGGGTGGCTCATGTTCACAACTGCCCCAGCTTCTGCAGCATCTGGTCGGAGGTCTGGATCGCCTTGGAATTCATCTCGTAGGCGCGCTGGGTCGGCGATCATCGCCACGAGCTCCTCGACCACGTTGACGTTGCTGGTTTCGACGTAGCCCTGCTGCAGCAAGCCAAGCCCGTTGCTGCCCGGTGCACCTGCGTTCGGGCGTGCCCGAGGCGGCGGTCTCGGCGCACAGGTTCTGACCCTTGGGCTCGAGGCCGGCCGGGTTGACGAACGTGGCCAGATGCAGCTGGCCGACCGGCTGCGGCGTCGGCCTGGCCCGGCAGTGCGACGTTGACGGTGCCGTCGGCGGCGATCGTGACGCTCTGCGCATTGGCGGGATGGTGATGCCGGGCTGCACGGCGTAGCCGTTGTTGGTGACCAGCTGGCCCTGCACCGTCGACCTGGAGCGAACCGTCGCGGGTGTAGCCCGTCGTGCCGTCGGGCATCTGGATCTGGAAGAACCCGTTGCCCTTGATCGCCAGGTCGAGGTTGTTGCCGGTCTGCTGCAGGTTGCCCTGGCGTGAAGTTGCGCGAGGTGGCCACCGAGCGCACGCCCAGGCCGACCTGCAAGCCCGTCGGCAGCGTGGTCTGGTCGCTGCTTGCGGCGCCCGCCTGGCGCAGGTTCTGATAAATCAGGTCTTCGAACACGACGTGGCCGCGTTTGAAGCCATTGGTGCTGACGTTGGCCAGGTTGTGCGAGATGGTGTCCAGCTGCATCTGCTGGGCTTCCATGCCGGTCTTGGCGATCCAAAGTGAACGGATCATGTGCGCGCTCCTTGCGGGGATACGCCGATCATCTGGCGAGCTCGCATCCTGCAAGGCGCGAATAAGCGGTCTGAATCGGTCGGTTCTCCGCGCCACGCCGGCCCGCGACCCCGTCGCCGATGCCTAGGTGGTGCCGGCGTGGTCCGCCTCGGTCCTGGCCAGGGCTGGCGCCAGGTACTCGGCATAGATCAACTCCGCCACCGGACGGGCGGGTGAATTCAGGGTGTGCCGGGCGACTTTCTGGTCTTCTTTGGCGATGTGTCCGATCAGCCAATTGACCATGAAATACAGCAAGTCTTCCGGGTACTCACGATGGAAGGCCAGATTGGCCGTCATCTTCTTGAACTCCGCCAGCAAGCCGCGATGCGCAGCGCGATGGGCATCGAGGCCGGGGTACTCGGTCTCGACCATCAAGTTCTCTTCGCTGGTGAAGTGGAACTCGACGAAGCGCTGCACCTCGACCACGATGCGGGCGATCGTGATGCCGGACAGCTTGAGCTTGACGGCGACATCGAGCTTGCGGAACAGCATCACCAGCAGGCGATGCTCGGCATCGATCAGCGGCTGGCCGGTCTCATAGGTTCGATCCCAGTGGATGTACATGGATCACGGCCGGTTGACTTGCGTTCGTCCACGGGACGGTCGACCGGCGAACCGGTGATCCCGGCTACGCGCCATTGACTGACAGCAGTTTCGACGCCGACTGCTCCTGCCGCTCCGCTGTCTGCAACAGCTTCATCTGCTGTTCGAACTGACGGCCGGCGGCAATCATCGCGACCATGGTTTCAACCGCACTGACATTGGATCCTTCCAGGGCACCGTCCTGCACGCGTGCGGTCGTGTCGGCCGCCAGGTCGCCCTCGCCGGCACGGAACAGGCCGTCGGCCCCGCGTACCAGCGCGGTCGCTGACTCCGGGGTCACCAGCTTGAGCCGGCCCAGCGTCGACGATCGGCCGTTGGCGGCCTTCGCGCTGACCGTGCCATCGCCGGCAATGCTGACTTCGTTGTCGGCAGGCACGGTGATCGGACCGCCGTCGCCGAGCACGAGCAATCCGCCCTTGGTCACCAGCTGCCCTTCCGTATCGACATCGAGCGCGCCACCACGGGTGTAGGCCTCGGTGCCGTCGAGGCCCTGCACCGCCAACCAGGCGTTGCCCTTCATGGCCACGTCGAGATTGCGGCCGGTGGCCTGGACCGCGCCGGGCTCCTGATTGGCCCCGACCGTCGACTCCAGTGCATAGACTCGCGTCGATGCTCCGCTGCCCTCGACTGGTACGGCGCGAAATGCCGCCAGTTCGGCGCGAAAGCCGACTGTCGACACGTTGGCCAGGTTGTTGGCCAGCACGTCCTGACGCTGCAGTGCCGCCTTGGCGCCCGACATCGACAGGTAGATCATGCGATCCATGGTGGGCTCTCAGTGAACGTTGATTGATCTGGCTCGGGCCTGGCGCCGCGGGCGCTCCCGTCAGCGCAGGTTGACCAATGTCTGCAAGACCTGGTCCTGCGTCTTGATCGTCTGCGCGTTGGCCTGGTAGACGCGTTGAGCAGTGATCATGGACACCAGTTCGGCGGTCAGGTCGACGTTGCTCTCCTCCAGCGCGCCTGCCTGCAGCACGCCCAGGTTGCCGTCGCCGGCCACGCCCACGATCGGGTCGCCCGAGGCATAGGTGCGGGCCCAGACGTTGCCGCCCTGCGATTGCAGGCCCTGAGGGTTGCGGAAGTTGGCCAGTTCGACCTGGCCCGGCCGGCTTGCTCTGGCCGTTGCTGTAGCGTGCCATCAGGATGCCGTTGGCCTCGATCGAGATGCCTGTCAGCTGGCCCGGCGCATAGCCGTTCTGCGTCATGTTGGTGACGCCGAAGCCGGCGCCGTACTGCGTCGCGCCGCTGAGGTCGAGCAGCACGCCGGTAATGGGCAGTGTCTGCGCGCCCACGGTATTCACCGAGGCCGGGATATCGAACGCCACCGGGCCCACCGGCGCGGTCGGCGTGCCGCCGTTGGCCGGGAAGTTGATGGTCGTGGTGGCGACTGGATTGGCCGGGGTGCCGTTGACCGGGGCGCCATTGGCGGTGACGAATACGTTCCAGGTGTCGGTGGCCGACTTCTGGAAGTAGTAGGTCAGCGCCACGTCCTGGCCCTTGGCGTCGTAGACCGTGACCGAGGTGACGTTGTTGTAGGTCGTCGGGTCGTTGAAGTCGATCGCCGGTCCTGCCACCGGTGCGGTGCTGGCCGTGCGCGCATCGAGGTTCATTTCGATCAGCACCTGGCCGGTGGCCTGCGGATCGATGCCGGCGCTCGGCAACTGCAGCGGCGTCGCATTGCCCGGCTGGATCACGCCGGCGCCGTTGGCCGGGTAGCCCATCAGTCGCAGCGCGTCATTGTTGACAATGTAGCCTTCGCGATTGACCTTGAACTGGCCGTTGCGGGCGTACATCGTCGGGCTGCGGCCATCGGTCACCTGAAAGAAGCCGGCGCCGTTGATGGCCAGGTCCATCGGGTTGTCGGTGGCGGTGATGTTGCCCTGCGTGAACTGTTGCGACACCGCGGCCAGCGTGGTGCCGATGCCCACCGAGCTGGTGCCCGACCCGTTCAGCGCATTGGCGTACACGTCGCTGAATTCGCCGCGCGAGACCTTGGCACCGAAGGTGTTGGAGTTGGCGATGTTGTTGCCGATGATCTCGAGGTTCTTGCTCGAGGCGTTCAAGCCTGACAGGCCCTGCTGGAAGCTCATGGTGTGTCCTTGTTTAGTTGAAGGCTCTGATCTGCGAATACGATACCGTGCCGCTCAGGCGCAACTCGAGCGTCAGCGAATCGCCGCCGGTGGCAACCGCATCGACCCGATCGCGCATCAGCGGGGTGGTGGCCACGGCGGCGCTGCCGCTCTTGGCGACGACACGAAAACGCGCGCCCAGCGCAGGGTCGACCCCGGCCGCCGGCGTCCATTCGAAACCGTGACGGCCGCTGCCTTCGGCACCGAGATCGATGCTGTCGATGACCCGACCGCCCGCGTTGAGGACTTCGATCTTGACGCCGTCGGCGGGTGCGGCCAACTCGAAGCCGCCTTGCACCAGGCCGGCATCGTTAGGCGACAGACGGTCACCGGGCAGGATCACGTCACGGCCGACCAACGAAGCCCCTTGCAGCGCCTGCATCTGGACGAATTGCTGGTTCAGCCCCTGCACCGTGGTGTTGAGCTTGTCGATGCCGCTGACCGTGCTGATCTGCGCCATCTGGCTCGTCACCTGGGCGTTGTCCATCGGGTTCATCGGATCCTGGTTCTTCATCTGCGCCACCAGCAGCTTCAGGAAACGGTCCTCGCTGCCCGCGTCGTTCTGCGTCTTGACCGCGTTTGCGGGAAGGTTTTGGTTGATGGCGGTGAAAGCGTTGATGGCAGCCATGATTCAGCGCCGCCTCAACCCTGGCCCAGTTGCAGGGTCTTCTGCAGCAGGGACTTGGCCGTGTTCATGACTTCGATGTTGTTCTGGTACGAGCGTGAGGCCGAGATCATGTTGACCATCTCCTCGACCGCGTTGACGTTGCTGTAGGTCACATAGCCCGCGGCGTCGGCAGCCGGGTGCTTGGGATCGTGCACGCGGCGGCCAGCGCGTCTGGTCCTCGCTGATCGTCGACACGCGCACGCCCGCGGCGCCCTGCGCGCCCATCAGTTCGGTCTGGAATACGACCTGGCGCGCCTTGTAGGCACCGCCGTCGGGGCCGGCCACGGTGTCGGCATTGGCCAGGTTGCTGGCCACCACGTTCAGGCGCTGACTCTGCGCCGAGACCGCGCTGCCGGCCACACTGAAAATCTGGAACATCGACATGGTTGACTCCTGTCAGCGGGTTACTGGGCCTGGCCCTTGATGGCTTCGAGCATCGTGTGCAGGTGGCTGTTGATGAAGCGCAGCGTGGCCTCGTACTTCACGCTGTTGTCGGCGAAACTGGCACGCTCGCGGTCCATGTCCACGGTGTTGCGGTCCAGGTTGGTCTGACTCGGTGTGGCGTAGCGCAGGTCGGCATCGCCGCGCAGGCCGTGCAGCGGCTGCAGGTGAGCGGCGGCCGAGGTGTTGAGCTGGCCGGACGTCGTCTGTCCGCCGGTGGCCTGGCGCAGCGCGGAAGCAAAATCCATGTCGCGCGCCACGTACCCCGGCGTATCGGCGTTGGCAATGTTGCTGGCAATCAGACGTTGGCGCTCCGAGCGCAGGACGAGCGCTTCGGCCTGAAAGTTCAGCGTGTCGGTCAGGCGGTTGATCATCGGTTGGCCTCGTGCGCTCCCTGGACGGGACTTGCGGCGGATTGTGGCCAGCAGCCGGCAAAAACATTAGCGCGATAAGGCGGGTCAAGACAGGTCAATTCGATGCACCGGCGCGCGGCGCACTGCCTACAGTCGGGTTCGTGTATCAAGCTCACGTCATGCGCCTGCGCTGTCTTTTCGCCGCGCTGCTGACAGCCGCACTGCCGGCTGGCGCGCAAGCTGTCGAAGGCGCCCTGGCAACCCAGGCTCAGCAGTTTGCGCTCGACGCCACGCGCGCGGTCAACAGTCCAGGGCTGCGCGTACAGGTGCGCGTCGGCCAGCTCGACCCGCGCTTGCGACTCGCCCCATGCGTCGCGGTGCAAGCCTACCTGCCCTCCGGCACCCGGCTCTGGGGTCCCGCCCGTATCGGCCTGCGCTGCACGGATCCGGCGGTGCGCTGGAACGTATTCCTTCCGATCAACGTCGAGGTGTACGGGCCCGCGCTGGTGGCCAATGCACCGCTGGCTGCCGGCCGCGTGCTCGTCGCCGACGACCTGCGCAGCGCCGAGATCAACCTGACCGCAACCCGCTCGGCCGCCGTCACGCGCCGCGATGTCGCGGTCGGTCGCACACTGGCGCGTCCGCTGGCCGCCGGTGATTCACTGCGCGAAGCCGACCTGCGCGCACGGCAGTGGTTCGCCGCCGGCGACAGCGTGCACCTGGTGGCTGTCGGCAGTGGCTGGCACATCCGCGGCGAAGGCCAGGCGCTGGCCCCTGGCGTCGAAGGCCAGAGCGTGCGCGTGCGAACCGAGTCGGGACGGGTTGTCAGCGGCGTGGCGGTGGCCGAACGGCTGGTCGAGGTGGCACTTTGAGCTGCGCGATGCGACCGAACCACGCCCACGCTTGCGTTACTGCTCGACCCAGGGGACGAGTTTTTTGCGGCAACGATGAGAAAAGGCCTAAAGTCTTGCGCCACTGCACCGATAGCACTCGCATATGCGCAATTCCGACCGACCCGCAATCTGGCGGGCCGCCGGCATCAGGAGTTCGACCATGAAGATCGGATCGTTCGACAACCACAACAAGCTTCCTGCGCCGGCCAACGGTGCCGCCTCGCCCGCCGCGGCGTCGCAGCCGCCCGCGGAGGCCCCGGTACCGGACGCCAGCACCAAGGTCGCCCTGTCTGCGGCCGCGTCGCTGCTCGTCGATGACGGCAGTGCCGACTTCGATGCCGAGAAGGTGGCACGGATCTCGCAGGCGATCCAGAGCGGCAAGTTCAAAGTCAATGCCGAAGCGATCGCTGCGCGGCTGATTGCCAACAGCGTCGAATTGCTCAGCGGCCGGCAGCCTTGACCGATCGATGAACGCGCTTTACGCCGACACCCTTGGCGCCGCCCGACCGGCCGCGGCACTTACTACGCTGCTCGAAGCCGTCGAGCGGCAACTTTCCGCGCTCGGCTGCGCCCTGCGTGACGGCGACGCCGCGGCCATCGAGCGAGGTGCCAGCGCGCTGCAGCGCGCGCTGGCGGCTGCCGTGTTCGGGTTCGGCCAGGCCTTGCACCAGCCCGACGGCGTTCCGCGCGCACTGCGCCAACGCCTGGCCGTGGCGGGGGGCCATGTGGCCGCTCTGCGTGAGAGCTTGGCCCGGGCCACGGCCTCGCTCGACCGCGCGATCAATGTGTTGATTCCAGAGGCACTGACATCGCCGCTGTACGACACCGCCGGTCACAGCGAACGCACGGCCAGCAGCGGCTCCTTGCGCGCCTGAGGCGCGGCATGCCGGTGGGCCGCGGGCCCACTGGCCCCATCCCGCTCTTGACGACCGCCCGACCGGATCGCCCGCGCGAGCCGTTGCGGGCGGATCGACGCGCTCTGGCGCCGGCTCGAGTTCGCGTGCGCCGCCCTAGTAGGCGCGCAGCTTGACGCGCAGGCGCGCGATCGACTGGCTGTGCAGCTGGCAGACGCGCGACTCGGTGACGCTTCGAGCACGGCGGCGATCTCCTTCAGATTCATGTCGTGCTCGTAGTACATGCTCATCACGTACTGCTCGCGCTCGGGCAGGACCTTGATCGCCTCGACCAGCGCCTCGCGCATGCGCTGGTCCTGCAGCATGCGCCAGCGGATTGGCCTCTTCGTCGGCGACGTGGCGGTCGAGGAAGTCGCGTCGCCGTCGGCGCCCGACATGTCTTCGAGGTAGACGAGCTGGGTGCCGCGCACCTTGCCGAGCAGCTCCTGGTAGTCGGCCAGCGTCATGCCCATCTCCGTGGCGATCTCGCTCTCCTGCGGCGCGCGGCCGAGCTGCTGCTCGAGCTTGTGCACCGCCGATTCGATCGAGCGCTGGTGCTTGCGGTGCCGCGCGCGCATCTAGTCGTTGCCGCGCAGCTCGTCGAGCATCGCGCCGCGGATGCGCTGGGTGGCGAAGGTCTCGAACTGCACGCCCTGGGCGGCGTCGAAGCGCGACAGCGCGTCGGTCAGGCCGATCATGCCGACCTGGATCAGGTCGTCGATCTCGACGTTGGCCGGCAGCTTGGCGATCATCTGGTGCGCCAGCCGACGCACCAGCGGGCTGTACTGCTTGAGCGTCGCGTTGTTGTCGAGCTGGCCTTTGGCGGTGTACATTGTTTTCACTGGCTCCGGGCAGGTTCATGTTCTGTGCTGCGAGGTGCCAGCGGCGCGTCGCAGCCAGGCGAGCCAGCGCACGCCGGCACGCTGCTCGTCGGGTCGCCGGCGGATCGATGCGGGCCCAGTCGCGCAGGGCGCGCCGAAGAAGGGGTCGGCGCAGTCGTGCGCCAGCTTGGCGGCGATCCGCTCGGCGCGCGGCGATTGCTCCGGCGCGGCCGCGAGCAGCAGGTCGGCGACCATCAGGCCGGCGCGCTGCGCCAGCAGCTTGAGTCGCCGCGTAGGCCTGGGTGACGCTCGCCGGATGATCGCCGCCAGCAGCAATGGGCGCACGGTGCGGCCGGCGAACAGCCGCCCCAGCTCGGCCGCTCCGGCGTGCACGAGCACGACGTCGGCCAGCGGCGCGGCTTCGCCGACGGCTTGCAGGAAACGCGGCGACGAGCCGCGGCGTCGACGAAGCGGATCGGCAGACCGCGCGCGGCCAGGTAGCCAGACCCGGGGCGAGCGCCGGACGCCGGTCGCCAGGTCGATCAGCGCCATCTCGTGCGCCGCCGGCGCGCTCGCCGGCGTCGACCACCAACGTGTGCGCCGCCGGTGCGCAGGCGCTGGCCAAGCGCTCGAGCACCAGGCCCGAGAACGCCATGTGCGGGTTCGCGACCACGGCCACGAAGCGCGCGCTGGTCACCGAACAGCCGGCGCAGGCCGTCGGCCTGGTCGGTCGGCAGCCGCGATCGGCATGAGGGCTGCCGCGCGGTCGCACTGCGGCGGTGGTGAGCAAACCGTGCATCGCGGTGTTCAGGCGTGCAAGGCCGCGCCGCCGGCTTGGAGGCCGCGCTGTGGTGCGACCGGCGAAGACCAGGTTCACTTCGTCGGCGTCGAGGCTCCAGCGCGAGGCGGATTGCCGCCGCGCAGCGCGCGCTGCACCAGCGCGTGCGACCGACAGGCGGTGCCAGTCTTCGGGCACGCGCTGGCCGTTGGCGACGCCGACGACCTTGAGCTTGTGGCGGATCGCGGCGTCGAGCGCCGGGCCGAGCTTGACCGCTTCGTCGATCTTGGACAGCACCATGCCGGGGCAGCTGGCGGCGTGGTAGGCGACCATCACGTCCTCGATCGTCTCGCCCTGCGCCGCGGCGTTGACGACGAGCAGGCGCTGGATCGTGCGGTGGCGAGCATGTCGAGCAGCTCGCGCGTGCGCGCGTCGCGCTGCGCCATGCCGGCGGTGTCGATCAGCACCATGCTTCTTGGCCGACAGCAGCTCGAGCAGGTCTTCGAGCGAGGCGCGGTCGTGCGCGGTGTGCACCGGCACGCCGAGGATGCGGCCGTAGGCGCGCAGCTGCTCGTGCGCGCCGACGCGGTAGGCGTCGAGCGTGATCAGGCCGAGGTTGGCGACGCCGTGGCGCGCGGCGAAGGCGGCGGCGATCTTGGCCGTGCTGGTGGTCTTGCCGACGCCGGTGGCGCCGATCAGCGCGAACACGCCGCCCCAGGTCTTCGATCGGCCGTTCGCTCTCGGCGGTGCGCAGGTTGCGCTCGAGGACGCCGTGCCCACGCGGTCTCGTCCGCCGGCCGCGGCAGGCCGTCGACCATCTTGCGCACCAGCATCGGCGAGAAGCCGGCATCGAGCAGGCGTTGCGTCAGGCGCGCCTTGCGGGCTGCGCTGCAGCTTTTCCATGAACGCGAGCGCGCCGAAGCGCTCTTCGATCAAGCCCTTGACGCGCGCAGTTCGGTGAGCAGGTTGCTCGCGACGCGCACCCTCGGCGCTGTCGGGCGTCGTGCCGGCGACGGCGCCGGGTCGCAGCGGACCGCCTCGCGCGCCACCGGCGCGGCGACGGCGCGCCGGTGTGCAGCCGGTGGCCAGGTCTTGCGAGCACGGGCGCCGTGTGCGCGGGCTCACGCGGCTGGCGCCGCCGGCGCAGGGCGCGCCGCCGATGCGGGCTGCGCGATCGCGGCCTGGCGGCGCTTCAGCATGCGTTCGCGCACGTAGTCCTGGAACGACAGCGTGCTCATCGAGAGCTGCTCGACGTCCTGCTCGCACGTCGGTGGCCGGCGCGGCGCGGCTCGGCAGGCGGCTGCCATCGGCGCGCTGGCGCGCACCTGCTCGACATCGCCAGGCTCTCGGGCGCCATCGCCAGCACCTCGACGCCCTCGGCCGCAGGGCTTCGTCGAGAGCACCACCGCGTCGTCGCCGAGCGCCTCGCGCACCAGGGGCAGGGCTTCGCGCGAGGTGCGCGCGGTGAAGCGTTTGACGTTCATGATGCGTCCTGCACAGTCAGCGCACCGGCGGCGCGCCCGCCGGCGCCGGCTGTGCCAGCCTGCGGCCGCGAACGAACGTGAGCGGGTTCTCATGCAGTGCCTCCGATGATCGAGCCGATGCGGATCGAGTGGGTTTCAGGAATTTCGCTGTGCGCGAGCACCTGCAGGCGCGGCGCGGCGCGCTTGAGCAGGCGCGCCATCGGCGCGCGGATCAGGTCGGGCACCAGCAGGCAGGCCGGCTGGCCGAGGTCTTCCTGGCGCTTGGCCGAGTCGGCCGCGCTCTTCGCGCAGCGTGTCGGCGACGCCCGGGTCGAGCGCCGCGCCGTGCGGCGAGTTCAGCGCCTGCGTCACCATCCGCTCGAGCGTCGGGCTCGAGCGCGATCACGTCGAGCTCGCGCGTCGGGCCGTAGATCTGCTGCACGATCGCCGGCGCCAGGTGCACGCGGATGCGCCGCGCCAGCTCGGCCGGGTCGGTGACGGTGGCGGCGTGCTCGGCCAGGCACTCGACGATCGAGCGCATGTCGCGGATGTGCACGCCTTCCTCCAGCAGCAGCTGCAGCACCTTCTGCAGCGTGGCGATGCCGACCATCTTGGGAATCACGTCTTCGATCAGTTTGGGTGCCAGCTTGGTCACGTGCTCGACCAGCTGCTGCGTCTCGACACGGCCGAGCAGACGCGGCGGCGTGCACTTGCATCAAGTGTGAGAGGTGGGTGGCCACGACGGTCGCGCAATCAACGACCGTAAATCCGGCCATTTGCGCCATCTCGCGCTGGCGCTCCTCGATCCAGACCGCGGGCAGGCCGAAGGCCGGGTCGGTGGTCGCGCGTGCCGAGCAGCTGCTGGTCGCGCCGCCCGGGTTGATCGCCAGCCACATGCCGGGGAAGGCCTCGCCCTCGCCGATCACCGCGCCGCGCAGCGTGATGCGGTAGGCGCTCGGCTTGAGCTCGAGGTTGTCGCGGATGTGCACCGGCGGCGGCAGGAAGCCGACGTCCTGCGCGAACTTGCTTGCGCACGCCCTTGATGCGCGCGAGCAGGTCGCCCTGGCGCGCCTTGTCGACCAGCGCGATCAGGCGGTAGCCGACCTCGAGGCCGAGCGTGTCGACCGGCTGCAGGTCGTCCCAGCTCGCTTCGGCGATTGGCCTCGGCGCCGCTCGCGCGGCTCTTGGCGTTGGGCCGGCGCGCCTGCTGTCGCGCTCGCGCACGCCCAGGCGCCGCCAGCCGAGGCCGCCGCGCGATCAGCAGGAAGACGATGTGCGGCATGCCCGGGATCAGGCCCAGCAGCGCCGATGACGCCGGCGTCGACCGCCAGCGAGCGCGGCGAGGCGAACATCTGCGCGCCGATCTGGCTGCCGACGTCGTGCTCCTTGCCGACGCGCGAGACGACCATCGCCGCGGCGACCGAGATCAGCAGCGCCGGGATCTGCGCCACCAGCGCGTCGCCGACCGCCAGCAGGATGTAGCTGTCGGCCGCCTGCGCCGCCGACAGGTCGTGCTGCGACGACGCCGATGACGAAGCCGCCGATGATGTTGATGAACAGGATCAGGATGCCGGCCATCGCGTCGCCGCGCACGAACTTGACGGCGCCGTCCATCGAGCCGAAGAACTCGGCCTCCTCGCCGACTTCGGCGCGGCGCCGCTTGGCCTCCTTCTCGTCGATCAGGCCGGCGTTCAGGTCGGCGTCGATCGCCATCTGCTTGCCGGGCATCGCGTCGAGGGTGAAGCGCGCGCCGACCTCGGCGATGCGCTCGGCGCCCTTGGTGACGACGATGAAGTTGATCACCACCAGGATCGCGAACACGATCAGGCCGACCGCGAAGTTGCCGCCGATCAGGAAGTGGCCGAACGACTCGATCACCTTGCCCGCGGCCGCCGGCGCCGGTGTGGCCTTCGAGCAGCACGACGCGGGTCGAGGCGACGTTGAGCGACAGGCGCAGCAGCGTGGTCAGCAGGAGCACCGCCGGGAACGCCGCGAAGTCGAGCGGCCGCACCATGTAGGCCGCGACCATCATCACCATCAGCGCCATCGCGATGTTGAAGGTGAACAGCAGGTCGAGCGCGAACGGCGGCAGCGGCAGCACCATCATCGCCAGGATCATGACGATGAACAGCGGCGCCATCAGCGCCTTGATCACCGCCGGCGTTCGGCCCGAGCCAGCGCATCCAGGCGTTGCATCAGATCGTTCATGCGTCAGCTCGCCTGTGCGCGCGGCGCCGTGCATGCGGGTCGAGCTCGGCGGGCACCGGCAGCGGCCGGCAGCTCGCCCGGCATCGGCACCTGCGACCGCGCAGCGCCGCGCGCAGCTGGTAGACGTAGGCCAGCACCTGCGCCACGGCGGCGAACAGCGCGGCCGGAATCTCGCGGTCGAGCTCGGCATGTGCGTACAGCGCACGCGCCAGCAGCGGCGCCTGCAGCACCGGCACGCTCGCGCCCCTGGCGATGTCGCGGATGCGCAGCGCCATCAGGTCGGCGCCCTTGGCGACGACGCGCGGCGCGGCCATCGTCGGCGTCGTCGTACTTGAGCGCGACCGCGTAGTGGGTCGGGTTCATCACCACCAGGTCGGCCTTGGGCACCGCGGCCATCATGCGGCGCTTGCGTCATCTCGCGCATGCGCGCCTGCACCTTGCCCTTGACCTCGACGTTGCCCTCGAGCTCCTTGTGCTCCTGCTTGACTTCCTGGTGGCTCATCTTCAGGCGCCTGCAGCCACTTCGCTGCAGCGGCACGTCGATGGCGGCGAACAGCGCCAGGGCGAGCAGCAGCAGCACCAAGCCACGCCTGCAGCGTGGACCCGGCGTGCGCCAGCGCGGCGGGCAGCGGCATCGCCAGGACGCCGGCGAATGCCGACAGTGGCGCGCGCAGGCAGAACGCGCCGATGCTGCCCAGCACCAGCGCCAGCAGGCTCGCCTTCGCGTGTCGCCGAGCTGCTGCTTGGAGAACATGCGCCCCAGCCCGGCAATCGGATTGAGCTTGCCGAACTTGGGCACCAGCGGCTTCAAGGTCCAGTTCCAGCCACCGCTGATGACGCTGCCGCCAGGGCCACGGCAAGCATCGTGCCCGCCGAGCAGCAGCACGGCCAAGATCAGCTTGAGCCCCGCCGGCCGAGCCGGGCGGTCATGACGTCGGGTTCGGCGAGCAAGGTGCGCGTCGAACTGCAACCCGGCCGTGACCAGGTTCTGCAGCCAACCGACCAGCTCGGGGGCCGACACCGCCAGCAATGCGCCGCCGGCGGCAATGGCGGCGAAGTGCGACAGGTCGCGCGAGCGCGCGACCTGGCCGTCTTCGCGCGCCTTGCTGATCTTGCGCGGCGAGGCGGGAAGATGCGGTCCTGGGCTGAGTCGGCCATGCTGTGCCCATGGTGCTTGCCGCAGTCCGGAACTTAAGTCCGATAAGCGGGGCAAATCGGGGTCATCTGCGCGGCCTTGCGGCCGCCCCCGCTCGTCGAACGAACCGACGTCGGTCAGCGCAGCGGTCCGCCCACCGTCGCGCCAGGCCCGGGCGGCGTTACTGGGCGCCCGACGTCGGCTCGAGGCCGCCGCCGCCGGCTCCTCGGGGCTCAGCGATTGCGCCAGTTCCGGCGCCGTGCGCAACATCCGGTCTTCGGCGTCGCGGTTCATCACGATGATGCTGATGCGCCGGTTGCTGGCGGCGAGCGGGGCCTGCGCGTCGAACAGCATGCTCGAGGCCAGGCCCTGGACGCGCAGCACGCGGTCGTCGGGCAGGCCGCCGGCCAGCAGCTCGCGCCGCGAGGCGTTGGCACGGTCGGCCGAGAGCTCCCAGTTGCTGTAGCCGCGCTCGCCGCCGGCAGAACGGCTGCGCGTCGGTGTGGCCCTCGAGCGTCAGGCGGTTCGGCACCTCCGCCAGCACCTCGCCGATCTCGCGCAGCAGCTCGCGCATGTAGGGCTTGCATCTGCGCTGCCCGCTGTCGAACATCGGCCGGTTCTGCTCGTCGACGATCTGGATGCGCAGGCCGTCGCGCGTCATGTCGAGCTGGATCTGCGACGCCATCGCGGCCAGCTTGGGACTCGTGGCAATCGCCTGCTCGACCTTCTTCTTCAGCGTCCTCCAGGCGCGCGACTCTCGGCGCGCACCTGTTCGGCCTTCAGCGCCTGCAGGTTGACGCTGGCGCGCTGCGACTCGACATCGCCGCGCTTGACCTGGCCGGTGGTGCGCGTCAGGTCCTGGCCGCCGCCCTTGACGACGTGCGACGAGTCGCCCGAGCCCGAGCCGCCGAGCAGCGCCACCTTGAGCGGCGACTGGAAGTAGTCGGCGATGCCCTTCTTGTCGCCCTCGGTGGTCGAGCCGAGCAGCCACATCAGCAGGAAGAACGCCATCATCGCGGTCACGAAGTCGGCGTAGGCGATCTTCCACGCGCCGCCATGGTGGCCGTGGCCGCCCTTCTTGATCCGCTTGATGATGATCGGCTGGAGCTTCTTCGCGTCACCGGCCATGTGCCGACTCCGGTCGTGGCCCGGGCCCACAGGCCGCGATCATTGCGCCATCGGTCACTTCTTGCCCTTCACGTGGCTCTCGAGCTCGATGAAGGTCGGCCGCTCGGTCGAGTACAGCACCTTGCGGCCGAACTCGACCGCCACCTGCGGCGCGTAGCCCTGCATGCAGGCCAGCAGCGTGGTCTTGATGCACTGCAGTTCCTTGCTGGCCTCGTCGACCTTCTGCTCCAGCAGGCCGGCCAGCGGCTCGACGAAGCCGTAGGCCAGCAGGATGCCGAGGAAGGTGCCGACCAGCGCCGAGCCGATCATGCCGCCCAGCACCGGCCGGCGGCTGGCCGACCGAGCCCATCGTGTTGACCACGCCGAGCACCGCGGCGACGATGCCGAAGGCCGGCAGGCCGCCGGCCAGGCGCTGCAGCGCGCCGACCGGCGCATGCGCTTCGTGGTGGTGGGTCTCGATCTCGCTGTCCATCAGGCTCTCGATCTCGTGCGCGTTCAGGTTGCCCGAGACCATCATGCGCAGGTAGTCGGTGATGAACTCGATCACGTGGTGGTCGCTGCCGACGCGTCGGGTACTTCTGGAACAGCGGCGATTCGTGCGGGTCCTCGACGTCCTTCTCGATCGACATCAGGCCTTCCTTGCGCGCCTTTTGCAGGATGTCGTAGAGCAGCGCCATCAGCTCCATGTAGCGCGCCTTGGTGTACTTGCTGCCCTTGAAGCACTGGACCAGGCCCTTGGCCGTGGCCTTGAGCACCTTGAGCTGGTTGTTGACCACGAAGGCGCCGAGGGCCGCACCGCCGATGGTGGCCATCTCGAACGGCAGCGCATGCAGCACGACGCGATGTTGCCGCCGTGAGCGATGAACACGCCGAAGACGCAGCCCAGCGCGACGAGCCAACCGATGAGTGACGAACATGTGGAGTGAAAGGCAGGCGGAGGTGCTGCCCAAGTTATCGGCGCGCCCGGCGGCCGCTTGAGCCGGTTCGGCCACCCTGCCCGCCTCGCAGCGTTGCGCAGGCCTGAGGCCTGGCCGGCCGAAGAAGAAAGCGGCGGCTCGTTGGAGCCGCGCGAAGGCACGGTGGCCCGTACCAGGAGGAGACCAGCGGGAATGCGTCGCCTATCGCCCGGTTATCGGCGCGGCGCAGGAGAACTTCAGTGGGTCGTCGCGGCGCCGAGGTGGCGCGCACCGGCGTCGAGCTGCAGGGCACCCCGCCTTGCCCTTGCCGGCGCGCGCCGGCGGCTTGCACAGGCCGCACACGTAGTGCTGGGCGATCTCGTGCGGATGGGTCACGAAGTGGCCACCGCAGTTGGAGCACGTCGTCATCGTCAGCATGCCGTTGTCGACGAACTTCACCAGCCGCCAGGCGCGCGTGACCGACAGCATGCGGCTCCAGGCCCTGGGCCTGGATCTGCTCGAGGTAGAGCTGGTAGGCCTTGATGACGACGTCGATCTCGTCGAGCTCGGCTGACCTTGTTCAGGTACTCGTGGATGTTCAGGAACAGGCAGGCGTGGATGTTGGGCTGCCAGGTCATGAACCAGTCGGTCGAGAACGGCAGCTGGCCCTTGCTCGGGCTCTTGCCCGCCACTTCCTTGTACAGGCGCAGCAGGCGCTCGTAGCTGAGGTCGGTTTCGCTCTCGAGCACCTGCAGGCGCGCGCCCAGCTGGATCAGCGTGACGGCGCGCTCGATCTGCCTGGCTTCGGTCAGGATGCTTTTGACTCGCATGGCTCGTTGCTCCAGCGGTGCTGACGGTCGGAGGCCGCTTCTTGGTGGCGGCCGGCCATCAGGATCGAGGCATGCAGGCGCGACGACGCTGTCGTTGGCGGCCGCTTGCCGTGGCTGGTGAGCAGGCTCCAGACCATGTTCGTCGTCCAGCGCAAGCGGCACAGCAAGGTGTTGCTCGATGCGATCTTCATCATCTGTGCCGGGTGTCAGGCATGCGATCAGCGGTGCGCTGTCTCTTCGCTCACGCCAAGCCGATACAGGGCCTGCTCGCGGTCGCTGCGAATCAGCGTCTGCGCCAGCATCAGGTACGACAGGTTGGCTTCGCGGATCTCGGCAAGGATCTGTTCGGTGTTCATGGACTGCGCTACTCCGGGGTTGAACGATGGACTTGGTATGCGTTCAACTCTAGGCGCGTGTCGATCGCTCGAACAGCGGCGCGATGCCATCACTGAAGTCCGACTTTTTCTGTGCACGAGGTAGGTCCGCTTCCTACACCCTGTTCGTGCTCGATTGCGCGAATCGAAGCGGTGCGCGCCGGACCGGTCAAGCGTTCGTGACGCAACTCACACGCGCGCCATCAAGAACCACAGGACAGCCGCACTCTAGCGGCCAATATCGACGTGCAGTGATTTGAACTGAAGCCGGTTTCGCCGACTGTTCACTCTATGGCTGTGACGGCCGGCACCGAACAATGGGCCTCAACAGCGCGGGTCCGAGCAGACATGTCCTGCCAAGCTGCGCCGCTACACACTCCAACCGCCACCCGATGGACAACGCTATCGCCGAAACCCGTTCTGCTATCGCCCCAGCGTCGGCACTGACGGCCATGCCGGCCAAGGCCAAACTGATGCTGGCCCTCGGTATCGCCGGTTTGGTCGCCGTGGTGGTTGCGCTCGCGCTGTGGAGCCAGAAGGGCGACTACAAGGTGCTGTATGCCAATCTCAGCGAAAAGGACGGTGGTGCCATCATTGCGCAGCTGTCGCAGATGAACGTGCCGTACCGCCATGCCGATGGTGGCAACGCGATCCTGGTGCCCGCCTCGCAAGTGCACGACGCGCGATTGAAGCTGGCCTCGGCCGGCCTGCCCAAGGGCAGCATCGTCGGCTTCGAGCTGATGGACAACGCGCGCTTCGGGCAGACCCAGTTCCAGGAACGTCTGACCTTCCAGCGTGGCCTGGAAGGCGAGTTGACGCGCTCGATCGGCGCACTCGGTTCGGTGCAGGCCGCGCGCGTGCACCTGGCATTGCCGAACCAGAATGGATTCTTCCGTGAACAACAGAAGCCCTCGGCCTCGGTTCTGCTGACCCTGCACCCCGGACGCACATTGGATCGCGGCCAGATCGCCGGCATCGTGCACCTGGTATCGGCCTCGGTGCCCGAACTGAACCCGAAGGCGGTGAGCGTTCTCGACCAGACCGGCGCGCTGCTTTCGGGGCCCGCCGAACCCACGTCTGGGCAGGGGCTCGATGCCCAACAACTTCAGTACCTGGCCCAGGTCGAGGCCAGCTACGTCAAGCGGGTGATCGAGATCCTCGAGCCGGTGGTCGGCCGCGAGAATCTGCGCGCCACGGTCGCAGCCGACATCGACTTCTCGCAGACCGAAGCGACCTCCGAGTCCTTCAAGCCGAATCAGGGCGCAGAGCCGGCTGCCGTGCGCAGCCTGCAGACCACCGAAAGCGGCAGCGCGGCGCAAGCCACGCCCAGCGGCGTACCCGGCGCGACGTCGAATCAGCCGCCGCAGGTCGCCACCGCACCGCTGACGGCGGCGTCCTCGGCGCTGCACACCGCCGCGACCGGTAGCGCCGCTGGCAACGCCAGCCAACGCCGCGACAATCTCACCAACTACGAGGTCGACAAGACGGTGCGCGTGACGCGCAACGCCACCGGCAACGTCAAGCGCCTCGCCGCAGCGGTCGTGATCAATCACCGTGTCACCACCACGCCCAAAGGCAAGACCACCAGCACACCACTGACGGACGACGAGATCGCGAAGCTGACGGCGCTGGTGCAGGAAAGCATCGGCTTTTCCAAGGAGCGCGGCGATTCGGTCAAAGTGATCAACGCACCGTTTCGCGTCGACAGCCAACCTGTGGCCGAGGCAACGCCGCTTTGGAAACAGGACTGGTTGATCGACTTGATACGCGCCGGCGCCACGCCCGCGGCGCTGGCCCTGGTTGCCCTGTTGATCGTCCTGGGCCTGGTGCGTCCGGCCCTCAAGGCCATCTTGACTCACCCGGGCCGCGGCGCGCCCCTGCACGTCGTCGCCGACGAGTCCTTGCTGCCCGCCGCAGCCGGCCGCGAACCGATTGCGTTGCCTGCGCCGCGCAGCACGCAGCGCCTGGACAGCGCGCGCGCGGTGGCCAAGCAGAACCCGGCGGCCGTCGCTGGCATCGTGCGCGGCTGGGTCAACGGGGAGTCGACATGAGCTCGGGCATGGTCGAGCAAGGTCTGGAAGACGCTGCCATCCTGCTGATGTCACTGGGCGAGGAGCAGGCGGCCGACGTATTTCGCCACCTCGAACCCAAGGAGGTGCAGCGCCTGGGTGAAACCATTGCCAAGATGAAGTCGATCTCACACGAGAAGGTCGACGGCGTTCTCCAGCGCTTTACCAGTGTGGCCTCCGAGCAGAGCATTCTGGTGGCCGACAACGACGAGTACGTCAAGACCGTCTTGCGCAAGGCGCTGGGCGAGGACAAGGCAGACCTGCTGATCGATCGCATCCTGCGGGGCAGCGACATCTCGGGTATCGAAACCTTGAAGTGGATGGACGCGGCCTCGGTCGCCGAATTGCTGCGCAGCGAACACCCGCAGATCGTGGCCGCGATCCTGGTGCACCTGGAACCCGATCACGCCAGTTCGATACTCAAATGCCTGCCGGAGCGCCCGCGCAACGAGGTGCTCGTGCGCATCGCGACCCTCGACGGGATTCAGCCCAGTGCGCTGAAGGATCTCAACGAAGTCATGAGCAAAGTACTCGCCGGCGGCGAGAAGATGCGCAAGACGTCACTCGGCGGCATCAAGCCGGCGGCCGAGATCATCAATCTGCTCGGCGGCTCGATCGAAACCGCGGTCCTCGACTACATCCGCGACGTCGATGGCGACCTGGCGCAGAAGATCATGGACAACATGTTCACCTTCGACGATCTCGACAAGCTCGACGACAAGGGCATTCAAGCGGTGTTGAAGGACGTACAGAGCGAATCGCTCGTCGTCGCGCTCAAGGGCACCACGACCGAGCTGCGCGAGAAGATCTTCAAGAACATGAGCACCCGCGCGGCCGAGACGCTGCGCGAAGATCTGGAGTCGCGCGGCCCGGTCAGGTTGTCGGAGGTCGAGGCCGAACAGAAGGAAATGCTCAAGATTGTCCGTCGCCTGGCCGACGAGGGTCAGATCGTGATCGGCGGTGGCAGCGATGACGCGTTCGTCTGACCGCGGCGCCGCGCCGAGCGCCTACGCGCGCTTCGTTCCGCGCGAGGAGCTCGAGGGTTTCGCGGCCTGGCGCCCGAACGAATTCGGCAACGGCGCCGCAACGCGGCCCGCCACCGAGACCCAGCGCGGCACCGAGCAGCAGGCCGTGCGCCAGGCCGGCTACCAGGACGGCTACCGCGACGGCCTGGTCGCGCTGGAGAGCTTCAAGCTCAGCATTGCGCAACAACTCGCTGCACAGCTGGTGCCGCTGGTAAGCGGCTTCGACCAGGCCCTGCACGAACTCGAGTCGCAAATTGCCGACAGTGTCGCGCGCACCGCCACCGCGCTCGCGCGCCAAGTCGTGCGCAGTGAGCTGGTGGCACGCCCCGGGCTGGTAGCACAGGTGGCCAGCGAAGCGGTCAACGCGGTGCTGCTCTCGGCCCGTCACATCCGCGTCTTTGTCCACCCCGACGACCTCGCACTGGTCAAGGCCGGTGCCGCCGAGGCACTGGCCGCGCGCGGTGGACAGCTGCTCGGCGATGCGGGCCTTTCGCGCGGCGGCTGCCGCGTCGAATCCGATCTGGGCAGTGTCGATGCGCGCGTCGAGGTCCTCTGGGCCCAGGCCGCAGCCACGCTCGGCCAGGAGCTGCCACTGGCCGATGTGGGCGAAGCATCATGACCGGCATGCCCGCAGGGCCGCGCATCCAGCGCTGGCAACGCTACCTGGCCGACCTCGAGACCTATGCAGCAATTCCGCTGCCACTGGCAACCGAAGGCTCGCTGGTGCGCGTGGCCGGCCTCGTCCTCGAGGCCACCGGCATCCGTGCTCCGGTCGGTGCGGTCTGCGAAGTGCATGGCAGCAGCGGCCCGCCAGTGCAGGCCGAGGTGGTCGGCTTCGACTCTGATCGCGCGTTCCTGATGCCCACCGGCGAGGTCCATGGCCTGGCCAGCGGCGCGCGCGTGCTGCCGTGCCCGGCACCGGCCGTGCCGCCGCGCCTGGGCGCCGAGAACCACCCCTGGCGGCGCAGCGACGACCGCGGCTTGCACCTGCCCGTCGGCGATGGCCTGCTCGGCCGCGTCGTCGATCCGCACGGCGAACCAATGGACCGCGCAGGCCCGATCGACAACGTGCACGCCGCACCGATGATCCGCCGCCCGATCAACGCCATGGACCGCGACCCGGTGCGCCGCCCTCTGGACACCGGCGTGCGCGCGATCAACGCCATGCTCACCGTTGGCCGCGGCCAGCGCATCGGCTTGTTCGCCGGCACCGGCGTCGGCAAGTCCGTGCTGTTGGGCATGATGGCGCGCTATACCGAGGCCGACGTGATCGTGGTCGGGCTGATCGGTGAACGAGGCCGCGAGGTCAAGGAATTCATCGAAGACATCCTCGGCCCGGAGGGCATGCAGCGCAGCATCGTCGTTGCCGCACCGGCCGACTCGGCGCCCTTGGTGCGCATGCAGGGCGCGACCTACGCCACCGCCATCGCCGAGTCCTACCGCGACCGCGGCCGCCATGTGTTGCTGCTGATGGACAGCTTGACCCGCTACGCGATGGCGCAACGCGAAATCGCGCTGGCCATCGGCGAGCCACCGGCCACCAAGGGCTACCCGCCGAGCTGCTTTGCCAAATTGCCCAAACTCGTCGAGCGCAGCGGCAACGGTCGCGACGGTTGCGGCTCGATCACGGCGTTCTACACGGTGCTGTCCGAAGGCGACGACCAGCAAGACCCGATCGCCGACGCCGCGCGCGGCATCCTCGACGGGCACATCGTGCTCTCGCGCGAGCTGGCCGAGGCCGGCCACTACCCGGCCATCGATATCGAGAAGTCGGTCTCGCGGGTCATGACCAGCGTGGCCGACAAGGAGCATGTGCAGGCCGCGCGGCGCGCACGCACCCTGCTGGCCAAACTCAGCAAGGCCCGTGACCTGATTCAACTGGGTGCCTATGCACCCGGCCACGACAGCGAACTCGACGCCGCGGTGCGTGCGCAACCCGCGCTGACGGCAATGCTGCAACAAGACATGCACCAGTCTTCCACCCTTGCCGAAAGCCTGCAACAGCTGGCCGCCAGCGTAAGTGCAGCCTGATTCCGGACACCACATTGCCCATGGACACCCTCAAGGCGCTGCTCGAACATGCTGAAGCCGAACGCAACCAGGCCCTGGCCGCTTTCAACCGGGCCCGAGCGCACTGCGACGCAAGCAGGCTTCAGGCCGCGCAGCTCGATACCTACCGTGCCGATTACCGGCTTCGCTGGAGCTCCCAGTTTGCCCGCGGCGCAGCGCTCGAGATCGTGCGCTGCTACCAGAGCTTTGCCGACCGGCTCGAAACCGCGATTGCCCAGCAGGAGCAGGTGTTGATCCAATGCCACGCTGCGCAGGCCCGGGCCAGCGACACACTGAGCGCGCACGAACTGCGGGTGGCCTCGGTGCGCAAGCTGATCGAGCGCCGCCAGGAGGCCCAGCGCCAGGTCAACGAGCGCCGCGAGCGGCGCGACGACGACGAAGGCTCGACGCGTTCGGCGCTGGTGCGCGCCAGTGCCGGCCTCGGTCGCAGCGGGATGCGGGCATGAATGCACTCGCAGCGTTGACGCCGACACCGGTGCGGGCCGCGGCAGCACCGCCCGACGACACCGCCCGCGATGGCAATGCCGGTGACTTTGCAGCGGCACTCGACGTGGCGTGCGAACCTGCGCCCGCCAACGCGAAGACCCTGCCTTCACGCGGTGATGGCACCACATCGCGAGCCAAGACAAGCACCAGCCAGGCCGCGCAGACCGACCAAGCCTTGGCCGACGACGAGCCCGACGCTGACCTGCGTGGGTCCGACCTGACGCTGGCGCTGCCACTGCCGTTGCCGCCGCTGGGCTGGCCTGCATTGGTCGAGGCGGCACCGATCAATGAACCGTCGGCATCGACAGCCGCCAGCACGGACAATGTGCCCGGCGACGTCGCCACGTTGGTTGCGTTGGCCGGCGCCACTGCGCGCGCCGCACGGGCGAAACCCGACGCCGCCGTTGCAGCCACTGTGCAAGCCACATCCACCGCGCTCGCCGCCCGCGGCCAAGCGCGAGCCATCGCATCGCTAGCGCCAGCCGCAATGCCTGTAACGCCGAATGCGGCAATGGCCGCACCGGTGACCCCGAGTATTGCAACGGCAACGCAGGCGCCACCCGGAGTGGCAGCAACGCCATTGGATCGGCCACGTGCGGTGCCAAGTCAAGCGACGGCGGCAGCGTCGGCCGAGGCGGTGGAACCGATTCGCGCCAAGATGGTCGGTGACCCAACGGTGACCGCGGCGCTGGCGTCGTCGGCCCCGCCCCTGCTGGGTGCCGCACAGTCCCTGCAGCCCGCTGTCGGACCGCCGGTCGAGGCCCACGTGGCCGCCGCGCTCGACTCGCCGGCCTTTGCGCCGGCATTGGCCAACCACGTCACCTGGCTGATCCACGAAGGCCACCAGCATGCTCGGCTGACGCTCAACCCCGCCGAGCTGGGCCCGTTGACGGTGAAGATCATGGTCGACGGCAACCATGCCCGCGTCGACTTCAGCGCCGACATGGCCGTTACCCGCAGTGCCATCGAGGCCAGCCTGCCGGTACTGGCCGCGGCCTTGCATGAAAGCGGGTTGACCTTGGCCGGTGGCGGAGTCTTCGACGGGCAGCCGCGCCCTGGCGCGCAGCAGGATCAGGCTGCGCGTCGACCCGCAACGCCCGGCACGCCATCGGCTTTGCCACGTGAAGCGGCCCCGGTCTTGCCCCAGCGTGCGGCGCGTGGCCTGGTTGACCTGATTGCTTAGCGCCCATCGGCACTACAGGCGACAGAGCGCCGGCGGCCGGAGCAAGCGCCCTAAGCACCCGCTTATCGAGCCTTTCGTGAACCCAGGGCTTTCAATAATCGGGCTCTATGTACCCCGCGGCGGGCGTGTCGCGCTGCGGGCCCGCCAATCCAGGAGCCCTGCATGCCCGCTGCCCCAGTCGCCGCCGTCCCCGAAGCAACCGACGCCGCCCCGGCAAAACCCGGTCGGAAGAAGAAGTTGATCGTGATCGCGGCCATGCTGTCCGTGCTGCTCGCCGGCGGCGGCGCCGCATGGTTCATGAACGAGCGCACGGCACCACCAGCCGCCGCAGCCGCCGATGGTGAAACCGACAGCAAGGGCGAGGAAGGTGCGGCACCCGCAGTCGCCGAGGCCAAACCCGTCCGCGCCAACCTCAAGCATGCACCGACCTTCGTGCCGCTCGACCCGTTCACCGTCAACCTCGCCGACCGCGAGAGCGAACGGTTTGCCCAGGTCGGCGTCAGCCTCGAGTTGACCGACGCCAAGGCGGGCGAACTGCTCACCGCCTACATGCCGGCGATCCGCAACAACATCCTGCTCGCGTTGGGCAGCAAGACCGCGGCGCAGCTGATGGAGCGCGACGGCAAGGTGCGCCTGGCCACAGAGATCCGACGCGAAGCGCTGCGCCCGCTCGGCTACGACATCGCCATGCCGGCTCCCGCAGACTCAAGCGAGGGCGCGAAGACCGCGACAGCTGCCGCCAAGGACGAAGACGTCCCGATCCGCGCTGTGCATTTCACCAACTTCATCATTCAATGAGCGCGGTGCGGCAATGAACCAGCAGGTCCTCTCGCAAGACGAAGTCGACGCGCTGTTGCAAGGCATCACCGGCGAGAGTCAGAAGCTCGAGCATGAAGAGGTGCCACAAGGGGCGGTCCGCACGTACGACCTCGCCAGCCAGGAGCGCATCGTGCGTGGGCGCATGCCCACGATGGAGATCGTCAACGAGCGTTTTGCCCGCAACATCCGGCTCGGACTGTTCAACCTCATTCGCAAGAGCCCGGAAGTCTCGATCGGCGGCATCAAGGTGCAGAAGTACAGCGCCTTCCTGCGCGAGATCGTGGTGCCGACCAATTTCAATATCGTCAGCGTGAAGCCGCTACGCGGGTCGGGCCTGATCATCTGCGATCCGAGTCTGGTGTTCTCGGTCATCGACGCTCTGTTCGGCGGCGCCGGCAAGTTCCACACCCGCATCGAGGGCCGCGATTTCAGCCAGACCGAGCTGCGCGTGATCATGCGCCTGATCGAGCTGATCTGCGCCGACTTCAACAAGGCCTGGCATGGCATCTACCCTCTTGAGCTCGAGTTCCAGCGCTCGGAGATGCAACCGCAGTTCGCCAACATCGCCACGCCAAGCGAGATCGTCGTCGCCACCAGTTTCACCCTGGAGATCGGCGAAACCGCGGGCACGATGCACTTCTGCATTCCCTACTCGACGCTGGAGCCGATTCGCGATGTGCTCTACAGCACCGTGCAGGGCGACTCGACCGAACCCGATCGGCGCTGGATCAACCTGCTGAAGACGCAGATCCAGGCCGCCGAGGTCGAACTCGTGGCCGAGCTGGCCACCGCGCCGGCCACCGTCGAACAGTTGCTGGCATTCAAGCCTGGCGATTTCATCGAGCTCGACCTCGACCCTGCCATCCAGGCCAAGGTCGACGGCGTGCCGGTGCTCGACTGCCATTACGGCACGGCCAACGGCCGCTATGCCCTCAAGGTCGATCACCTCATTGCCAGCCACAAAGTCAGCTGGTTGGGAGCCACGGATGTCGTCTGACGCCACTGCCGCCACAGCCAGCACCGACGATTCGACGGCCGCCGAATGGGCCGCCGCGCCGGCCGAAAGCAAGCCCGAAACCGCCAGCACGGTGGCCACTGCCGTCGAGCAGGCGGCCCCGGCGTCGTTTGCCAACTTCGCGGCGGCCGCGCCAGTGCTCACCGGCACCGGCCACGATGTCGAAATGGTCCTCGACATCCCGGTTCAGTTGACCGTCGAGCTGGGCCGCACGCGAATCCCGATCAAGCACATCCTGCAGCTGGCCCAGGGCTCGGTGGTCGAGCTCGAAACGCTGGCCGGCGAACCGATGGACGTGCTGGTCAATGGCTTTCTGATCGCGCAAGGCGAAGTGGTGGTCGTGAACGACAAGTTCGGCATCCGCCTGACCGACATCGTGACTCCGAGCGAGCGCGTGCGCCGCTTGAGCAAACGCTGACGGGGTGCGGCTGCGTCGATCGATTCGAAGGTACGCCCGGCTGGGCGGCCTTACAGGCGTTCGTAGACCGTCTTGCCGCGCAGGCGGAACAGGTCCTTCGATTCGTTGAAGTTCTCAGAATGGCCGGCGAACAGCAGGCCGTGCGGATGCATCACGCCGTGCATGCGCTCGAGCACACGACGTTGTGTCGGGGCGTCGAAGTAGATCATGACGTTGCGGCAGAACACGATGTCGAAAGGCCCCCCCAGCGACCAGCCTTCGTCCATCAGGTTGTGCGGGCGAAACTCGACCAGACGCGCCAGTTCGGGGCGCACGCGGATCAAGCCAGCATTGGCGCCTATGCCGCGCAGGAAGTGCTGGCGCAGCCGTTGCGCAGACAGGCCGCGCGCGTCCGCCGCATAGATGCCGCGTTCGGCGGTGGCCAGAACCTTGGTATCGATGTCGCTGCAGACAATCGTCACGTCGGCCTTCGCGCCCAGCGCTTCGATCGCCGTCATCGCCAGCGAGTAAGGTTCTTCACCGGTCGAGGCAGCGTTGCACCACAGGCGCGGCCTGCGCCCGCTGTGGCGCAGGAGCTCGGCAGCCAGGACAGGGAAATGATGCTCTTCGCGGAAGAACGCCGTGAGGTTGGTGGTCAGGCAATTGACGAACTCCTGCCACTCCCGATCGGCCTCGGCACCCGTGGCTCGCTGCAGCCATTGCAGGTAGCTGCCGACCGAACGGTGCCCGCGATCGCGCAGCCGGCGGGACAGGCGGCTGTAGACCATGGCCCGCTTCCCGGCGTGCAGGTTTATGCCGGCGCGCTGGTAGATCAACTGGCGCACGCGTTCGAAGTCGGCGCCGGCGAAGCTGAACTCGCCCTCGCAACCGGACTCGAGCGTCTCGCGAATTGACGGCATGGCGCACATCGGGTGGGGTCTCGTTGGGCTGGGTCCGGTGGCTGGCGGGCGAACCCGAGAGCGCCCGGCGAATGCAATGTCTAGTGGCGGTGCGGCGTCCAAACTGATCGATTTCTGGACCGACCGCGGGCTCGTACGTGACATGGCAGCGCTGCGCCTGGTCGCGCCGGCGCCGTGAGCCGGGTCAGTAGTTCGTCCATTCGTCGTCGGTGCCGGTGCGCCCCGGTGCGGGTTCGGCGCTCGGCGTGGGCGCCTGCGCCGTGCGCCCGGCCTTGACCTGGGCGCCGAAGCGGGGCCGCGTCACGTTCCTGGCCCGGTCCGGCCCGCGCCGCTCGACCGCAGTGGGGTTCGGTACGGGCGCAGGGGCTGCACTGGGCACCGCCTCGCCCGCACCAAGCTTGAACACCGCCACCGCCTGCACCAGCGCTGCGCCTGCTCCTTCAGGCTCTCGGCCGCAGCCGCACTCTGCTCGACCAGCGCCGCGTTCTGCTGCGTCGCCTGGTCCATCTGGGTGACCGCCTCGCCCACCTGCGCCACGCCCGCGCTCTGCTCGGTACTGGCCGCGCTGATCTCGCCCATGATGTCGGTCACCCGCTTGATCGAGCTGACGATCTTCGGTCATCGTCGCGCCCGCCTCGTCGACCAGCGCGCGTGCCCTGCTCGACACGCTCGACGCTGGCGCCGATCAGGCTCTTGATCTCCTTGGCCGCCTCGGCGCTGCGCTGCGCCAGGCTGCGCACCTCGGCGGCCACCACCGCAAAGCCGCGCCCCTGCTCGCCCGCGCGCGCCGCTTCCACCGCCGCGTTCAGCGCCAGGATGTTGGTCTGGAACGCAATGCCGTCGATCACGCTGATGATGTCGGCGATCTTCCTGCGAGCTGTCGTTGATGCCTTTCATGGTCTCCACCACCTGGCCCACCACCTCGCCGCCCTTGACCGCCACCGTGCTCGCGCCCAGCGCCAGCTGATTGGCCTGCCTGGCGTTGTCGGCGTTCTGCTTCACGGTGGAGCTCAGCTCCTCCATCGACGCGGCGGTCTCCTCCAGCGCGCTGGCCTGCTGCTTCGGTGCGGCTCGCTCAGGTCCTGGTTGCCGTGCGCGATCTGCGCGCTGGCGGTGGCCACGGTCTCGGAGCCTTGGCGCACCTTCGGTGACCGGCCTCGGCCAGAGCTCGCGCTGCATGGCGTTCAAGCCGGCCATCAGGCTCTGGCTGTCGCCCGGCTTGAGGTCGATCCGCGTCGTCAGGTCACCTTGCGGCCACCGCGCGTGCCAGTCTGCCACCGCTGCAGCCGGCTCACCGCCCAGTGCGCCCAGCAGGTGCCGCGTGATGACGCAGCACCAGTCCGAGCCCGAGCAGCAGCGCGGCCGCCAGCAGGCCGAGCATCATGCGCTCGGCCTGGGCATACACGGCGTGCGGCTGCGCCGCGGCTGCACCGCCACCGCTCGAAGTTGAACTTCGTCAAGCGCGTCCAGCGCGCCGAGTGGTCTCGTCGAATGGCCATGCTGGCCAGCGCCGTCGCTGATGTCGGCGGCGTCCTGCTGCTTCTTGTCGCGGCCGAGCGCGACCACGCTGTCTGTTCGCCTGCTGGTAGGCCGTCCCAGGCCTTGGCGAACGTCGCCGAGCAGTGCCGTTCGGCGTCGATCGTCCACGCGCGTTCGTAGACGGCCATCGCCTCGCCGCCGGCCTTGGCCGGCATCGGCCATCTTCTCTTCGTATTCGCAGTGGTAGCTGCGGTCGCCGGTGCGGCTGTGCTTGATTTCGAACTCGCGCGCCTCGACGCAGCGCCGCTGCGCGCGTCTGCCAGCTGGCCCACGCCTCGCAGCCACTTGTCGGCCAGCGCTTCGGCCTCGCTGTCGAGGCGGGCCAGGCCAGGACGGCCACCACCGCCCACCAACGCCGTCAGCAGCAGCACCGCCGCGAACGCGCCGTACAGCTGCTGGCCGACGCGCAGCCGGCTCGACTGCGTCGGCGCTGATGACATAGCCTCATGCGAATCTCCGGGATGACTGCGGGCTGGTTCATCCGCCTGGCAGTCGCCGTCAGCCCGGTCGAGGCCGGACTCGTCCTACTTCTTGTGGCCGATGTAGCTCACGCCGATGATCTTGCCGCCGGCGTCGTTGATCGGGTTGTAGCAGGCGTCGAACGCGGTGCCCAGCACGTCGATCGGGCCGCAGTACTGCTGGCCCTTGGTCACGGCCTCGTAGGCCTTGTTGCGCGCCAGCTGCGTGCCGATGCCGCGCTTGCCTTCGGGCGTCAGCACGTTGGTGCTGACGCGCACGAACTCGTCGCCGTCCTTCACGAACACGGTGGCGGTGGCGTTGTGCGCCTTGCGCACGGCGTCGACGACGTCGAAGTTGTTGTTGATCTTGCGCTCGCCGAAGTACAGCGCCGGGCACGGTCTTGTCGGCCACCTCGTCGGTGCCGTCGATCGTCGGCGCGCCGATCTTGGCCAGCCGCGCGTCGAGGTCGGCGATGGTTTCCTTGGGGTCGTAGGCGTGGGCTGCTGTGACGGCACACAACATCATGGCGGCGGTCACGGCAATGGCATGCAGCTTCATATGGACTCCTATCGTGTTTCAGGGTTTGCGAGTGAGCTATTGGGGTGCGACGAATACGTCTCTTCGTTATCGGCAGTTTGCTAGCGACCTGCAGCCGTAGTGTTCGAGAATTGCAGTCCGATTCCGGCCAGTCCTGTAGCCGGGAACGATCACCGAGTCCATCGGGTCGACGACGCACGCGTCAACGCACTCCGTGGGCACTCACCGGTCAGCGCCTTGTCCCGGCACAAACACGTCGGCCACGCCTCCAGCGTGTTGTGCGCCCGAGTCGCTCAGAAAGCTCGGCCATCAATCGCGCAAAGTGCCGCAGGATCGACCCGTTCGAATGGCTTGAGACTTAGGTCGAAAGGCGCGCTCAGAAGGACGTCCATTCGTCGTCGGTGCCGGTGCGCCCCGGTGCGGGTTCGGCGCTCGGCGTGGGCGCCTGCGCCGTGCGCCCGGCCTTGACCTGGGCGCCGAAGCGGGGCCGCGTCACGTTCCTGGCCCGGTCCGGCCCGCGCCGCTCGACCGCAGTGGGGTTCGGTACGGGCGCAGGGGCTGCACTGGGCACCGCCTCGCCCGCACCAAGCTTGAACACCGCCACCGCCTGCACCAGCGCTTGCGCCTGATCCTTCAGACTCTCGGCCGCAGCCGCACTCTGCTCGACCAGCGCGGCGTTTTGCTGCGTGGCCTGGTCCATCTGGCGTCACCGCTTCGCCCACCTGCGCCACTCCCGCGCTCTGCTCGGTACTGGCCGCGCTGATCTCGCCCATGATGTCGGTCACCCGCTTGATCGAGCTGACCACTTCGGTCATCGTCGCACCCGCCTGGTCGACCAGCGCCGTGCCCTGCTCGACACGCTCGACGCTGGCGTTGATCAGGCTCTTGATCTCCTTGGCCGCATCCGCACTGCGCCCGGCCAGACCTCGCACCTCGGAGGCCACCACCGCAAAGCCCCGCCCCTGCTCGCCCGCTCGCGCAGCCTCCACCGCCGCGTTCAGCGCCAGGATGTTGGTCTGGAACGCAATGCCATCGATCACGCTGATGATGTCGGCAATCTTCCGCGAGCTGTCGTTGATGCCTTTCATCGTCTGCACCACCTGCCCCACCACTTCGCCTCCCTTGATCGCCACCGTGCTCGCACCCAGCGCCAGCTGATTGGCCTGCCTGGCGTTGTCGGCGTTTTGCTTGACCGTCGAACTCAACTGCTCCATCGACGCCGCCGTCTCCTCCAGCGCACTGGCCTGCTCTTCGGTCCGCTGGCTCAGATCGGCATTGCCCTGGGCGATGTGGTGGCTGGCGCTGGCCATGCCGTCGGCATTGGACTTCACGTCGTGCACGATGCGCACGAAGCCGTCACGCATGCGCGCCAGGGCGTCCAGCAGGTGCACCGTCTCATCGTTGCCAGTCGAACGGATCTCGACCGTCAGATCGCCCTGTGCCAGGCGCTCGGCCGTCTTGACCGCTTCGGTCATCGGTCGACTCATTCGGCGTGCCATCCACAGCGCAACGGTGACTGTCAGTATCGTGGCCAAGAGCAGGGCAATGCCGATCGCCACGGCGGCCTGCGCAACGCCAGCCTTGGCCCGCGCACTCTGCTCGTCACCCGCCTTTTCGATCGAATCAGATAGCGCCGCCAACATGGTCTCGAGTTCGGCGAATACCGTTTGCACGGTCATGGCCGACTCCTGCGCTGCGCGTTTCGTGCCACTCGCGTTCTTGATCGCCTGCTCCGCGGCCTCGAGGTAGCGCTTGACCACTGGCTGCGCTGCGGCCAATGCCGCGCGGCTCGCGTCCGAGAGCGGCAGGGTCTGTAGCTTGGCCAGCTCTTCGTTGAATGTGTCCGCATGGGACTTCAGCGCCTTCGCCGCTTCGGCAATCCGTGCCGGGTCGCCTTCGGACGCCCCGAGCAATGCCAGCTGGCTGTCGCCGCGAACCGCATCGTGCATCATGTCGGCGGACTGACTGGTTTGCAGTGCCTGCGCCGCCAGGATGGTTTTCTCGATGTCGCTGCCGAGCCGGGACGTGGTCACCAGCCCGATGGCACCGACGATGCCGACAAAGAGGGTGCCAGTCAACCCGACGGCAAGGATCTGGGTACGCAGCTTCATAGCATCATCCAATAAGTTCGGTTGGTCAGAATGTCACCTTGGACCCCCAAGTCCGCGGCATGGTGTCGCATCGCGGCCTGACGGTGGTCTTGCTCAGAAGGACGTCCATTCGTCGTCGGTGCCGGTGCGCCCCGGTGCGGGTTCGGCGCTCGGCGTGGGCGCCTGCGCCGTGCGCCCGGCCTTGACCTGGGCGCCGAAGCGGGGCCGCGTCACGTTCCTGGCCCGGTCCGGCCCGCGCCGCTCGACCGCAGTGGGGTTCGGTACGGGCGCAGGGGCTGCACTGGGCACCGCCTCGCCCGCACCAAGCTTGAACACCGCCACCGCCTGCACCAGCGCTTGCGCCTGATCCTTCAGACTCTCGGCCGCAGCCGCACTCTGCTCGACCAGCGCGGCGTTTTGCTGCGTGGCCCGGTCCATCTGGCTCACCGCTTCGCCCACCTGCGCCACTCCCGCGCTCTGCTCGGTACTGGCCGCGCTGATCTCGCCCATGATGTCGGTCACCCGCTTGATCGAGCTGACCACTTCGGTCATCGTCGCACCCGCCTGGTCGACCAGCGCCGTGCCCTGCTCGACACGCTCGACGCTGGCGTTGATCAGGCTCTTGATCTCCTTGGCCGCATCCGCACTGCGCCCGGCCAGACCTCGCACCTCGGAGGCCACCACCGCAAAGCCCCGCCCCTGCTCGCCCGCTCGCGCAGCCTCCACCGCCGCGTTCAGCGCCAGGATGTTGGTCTGGAACGCAATGCCATCGATCACGCTGATGATGTCGGCAATCTTCCGCGAGCTGTCGTTGATGCCTTTCATCGTCTGCACCACCTGCCCCACCACTTCGCCTCCCTTGATCGCCACCGTGCTCGCACCCAGCGCCAGCTGATTGGCCTGCCTGGCGTTGTCGGCGTTTTGCTTGACCGTCGAACTCAACTGCTCCATCGACGCCGCCGTCTCCTCCAGCGCACTGGCCTGCTCTTCGGTCCGCTGGCTCAGATCGGCATTGCCGTGCGCAATCTGCGCACTGGCTGCTGCCACGCCGTCGGCGCCGCGGCGCACGCCGTCGACGATGCGGGTCAGGTTGTTCTTCATACTTAGAAGCGCGCCAACCAGTTGGGCCGTCTCGTCCTTGCCCTCGACGTGCAACTCCACGGTCAGGTCGCCGTCGGCGACACGGGTCGCCGCATCCTTCGCCGCGTTCATCGGTGCCGTGACCGAGCGCGTGACGATCCATGCGAACAGCACGCCCAAGCCCACGCACAACAGATTGGCGCCAATCAGCAGCGTGCGCGCCTGTTCGTAGTTGCTCACCGCGCCGGCGTATTGCGTCTTGGTGTTCCTCTCCTGGAGCTTGGAGTTCTCGTCGATGGCCTGTTGCCACTTGGCGGTGGCTGGGTTGGCCTGCTTGATCAGCACCTGCGCGGCGTCCGTGGGCCGGTTGGCCAGCGCCATGTCAAGTACCTTTTCGTTCAAGGGCGCGGCAACCACCTGAGCCTGCTCGATCTTGTCCTGAAGGGCCTTGCCCTCCGCGCTGTCGGGCATCTTCTTCAGTGCTTCCCAGGCCTTGGCGTAGTCGGCACGGGCCTTTGTGACCTTGACTCTCTCCTGTTCCATCGCAGACCTGTCTTCGAGAATGACGATGGTGTTGACGGTGAGCGACGCGACATGTGTCGCGACCGCAAGTTCGTTGGCGAGTTGGATCTTGACGTTGTTGTCATTGACCACATCGTCCAGTTCGGCCTCGACAGCAGCCAGCTTGCTCAGTGCCAGGCCGGCCGATGCGACTGACACAACCACCACCAGCGCGAAGGCGAGTGCCAGTCGGGTTCCTATCTTGTAGTCAATGAGTCTCATGGTGTGTCTCTAGCGTTTGAGGGCAAGGCACATGGCGATCGACTGCGGTGCCAACGCTGTCAATGGACCGTCGACGGCAGGCCTTTGATGCATGCGATTCGG
Source organism: uncultured beta proteobacterium (assembly GCA_963779435.1). GTDB lineage: Bacteria > Pseudomonadota > Gammaproteobacteria > Burkholderiales > Burkholderiaceae_C > CADEEN01. The sequence goes on from CAVZYL010000020.1 coordinate 39,382, forward strand.
GCCTGTCTACTGCAGCGATTGCTCGACCAGGCCCATGTCGGCGCCGGTCATGAGCTTTTCGATATCCACCAGAATCAGCATGCGCTCCTGCACCGCGCCGATGGCCAGCAAATGGTCGCTCTGGATCGCCGAGCTGAACTCAGGAACCGGGTGCAGTTGCTCGGCGGTGAGCGTGATCACGTCCGACACAGCATCCACCACCATCCCCACCACGCGGCTGCCGATGTTGAGCACGATCACCACCGTGAAGCTGTCGTACTTGACCTCATCGAGCTTGAACTTCAGCCGCATGTCGACGATCGGCACGATCACGCCGCGCAGATTGACCACGCCTTTGATGAAGGCCGGCGCATTGGCGATGCGTGTCGGCTCTTCGTAGGAGCGAATCTCCTGCACGCGCAGGATGTCGATGCCGTATTCCTCGGCACCCAGCTTGAAGGCCAGGAACTCACGCAGCGAGGTGGGGGCCGCGGCCGCTCCATTGGCGTTGCGGGCGGCAGTCCCGGTGTGTGCGGTGGTGGTACTCGGGTTCATGAACAGTCCTTTCGTGCGGCCAAGTCCGGCCGGAACTAGCGCAGGGTGATGGGTTCAACGCGGCATGAGGGGTTGGTTCGGGCTCAATGACGCACGCGCCGCGTCAGCGCAGCGACATCGAGGATCAGCGCGACACGGCCGTCGCCCATGATGGTGGCGCCGGAAACGTCGCTGACGCGGCGGTAGTTGGCCTCGAGGTTCTTCACCACCACCTGCTGCTGGCCGAGCAACACATCGACCATCAGCGCAGCGCGCTGGCCCTCGGCCTCGACCACGACCATGATGCCGCTGCCTTCGCCCTGCCCCGGACGCGGCACATCGAACACTTGTTCGAGATCGACCACCGGCATGTATTCGTCGCGCACCTGGACCACGCGGCCCGAGCCGCCAATGCTCTTGACGCTGTCGGACGTGACCTGGAACGACTCGACGACCGAGGCCAACGGCAGGATGTAGCACTCGCCGCCGACGCCCACGCTCATGCCGTCCATGATCGCCAATGTCAGCGGCAGGCGCACCTTGACACTCATGCCGTGGCCTTCGGCCGAGTCGATCTCGACCGTGCCGCCCAGCGCAGTGATGTTCCTCTTGACCACGTCCATGCCCACGCCGCGGCCCGACACGTCGGTCACGACCTCGGCCGTCGAGAAGCCCGGCGCAAAGATCAGGCCCCAGACCTCGCTGTCGGTCATCGAATCTGGCGCATCGAGGCCGCGCTCGCGGGCCTTGCTGATGAGCTTCTCGCGGTTCAGGCCCTTGCCGTCGTCGCGAACCTCGATGACGATGCTGCCGCCCTGGTGCGACGCCGCCAGCGTGATGGTGCCGGTCTCGGGCTTGCCCTTGGCACGCCGCTCGGCGGGAAGTTCGATGCCATGGTCACAGCTGTTGCGCACCAGGTGGGTCAGCGGGTCGGTGATCTTCTCGACCAGGCCCTTGTCCAGCTCGGTCGCTTCGCCCAGGGTCGCGAATTCGACCTTCTTGCCGAGCTTGGCGGCCAGGTCGCGCAGCATGCGCGGGAAGCGGCTGAAGACCATCGACATCGGGATCATGCGGATCGACATCACCGACTCTTGCAGGTCGCGCGTGTTGCGATCGAGGTCGGCCAGGCCGGCGGCCAGCTGCTGGTACAGCGCCGGGTCCACCTTGGCGCTGGTCTGCGCCAGCATGGCCTGGGTGATCACCAGTTCGCCCACCAGGTTGATCAGCTGATCGACCTTGTCTACCGAGACGCGCAACGTCGACGCCTCGGCGGCGGACGGCATGGCAGCGGCCTTGGCCGGCGCCTTGTTTCGGCCGACATCGGCCGGCGGTGCGGGCGATTCGGCTGCTGGCGGGGCCCCGGGGGCCTGGTCGAAGAAGCCGAAGCCGGCCTCGGCGCCCGGCACGGCCGGCGCACCCGGCGCGCCGGCGTGGAAGCCGTAGCCCGCGCCCAGCGGCAGCAACTTCACATGTTCGCGCGCGACGTGGAAGGTGAACAGGTCCAGCAGGTCGCTGTCACTGCTGGCAGTGACGATCTTGAAGCGGCGCAGGCCATCGGCTGCCTGGCCGCCGTCCAGCGCCTCGATCGTGCCGAGGCCGACGACCTCGGAGAACAGCTCGATCAGGTTGTCAGCCGCGTCGGGGGCGTCGAGCGGGCCGACCACCAGTTCGAGCGCCCGCGTACCGCCGTGCGCTGCGCCAGTTGCCGCTGCGGCAGCCCGCGGCGTGGCCGCATGCAGCGGCGGTGCGCCGGCCGACAGGGCTCGGATGCTGGCCAGCAGCACTGTCGTGTCGACAGCGCTGCCCGCGCCGCCGTGCTGGTGCCGTGCCAGCTGCGCACGCAGGGCGTCGCCGGCCTGCAGCAGCCCGTCGACCATCGCCGGCGTGGGCACGAGTTCGTGGCGGCGCAGCTTGTCGAGCAAGGTCTCCATCTGGTGCGTCAGTTCAGCCACGTCGGCAAAGCCGAATGTGGCAGCGCCGCCCTTGACCGAATGCGCGCAACGGAAGATGGCGTTCAGCGCTTCGTCGTCAGCCGCCTCGAGGTCGAAGGCCAGCAGCTTTTGCTCCATCGTGTCCAGGTTCTCGCCGGCCTCCTCGAAGAAGACCTGGTAGAACTGGGTCAGGTCGATGCCGGCATCGACATTCGAGGACCCGGTCGGGCTTACGGCCATGTTGTGTACTCCACCTGCGCCGCTCAGCGGATGACCTTGCCGATCACTTCGATCAGCTTGGCGGGGTCGAATGGCTTGACCAGCCAGCCCGTGGCGCCGGCCGCGCGGCCAGCCTGCTTCATCTGATCGCTCGACTCGGTGGTCAGGATCAGGATTGGCGTGCTCTTGAACTTCGGGTGCTGGCGCAACTGCCTGGTCAACGAGATGCCGTCCATGCGCGGCATGTTCTGGTCGGTCAGCACGAGCTGGAAGTCCTGGCTGCTGGCCTTCTCGTAACCATCCTGGCCGTCCACGGCCTCGACCACGTTGAAGCCGGCGTTCTTCAGCGTGAAGGACACCATCTGGCGCATCGAGGCCGAGTCGTCCACAGCGAGTATGGAATGCATGTCGGTTTCTCCGGGGTCTGGCGTTAGTCGTTATCGGGCGCGGAACGGCGTTGCTTTAGAAGAGTTCGACGAAGCCGGTGTCCATTTCGGACTGAGTCACCGGATTGGGGCGCAACGGTGCGTCCTCGACCACGGACTCACCGTCTTCGTCACCGACCAAGGTGTCGCGCGCCAGTCGATCGGCACAATTGCGCAGGCGCCGACCGGTGTGGGCGATCAGCTGCGAGGCCAGGTCCTGGAACTGCAGTGCCTTGACGGCACAAGTCAGTTCACTCCTGACTCGAACCAGCGCCGCGAGGTCCAAGTGCCCTGCATCGTGCAGCTGCTGCAACACCTGCAAGGTCTCGAAGAAGCCGGCCTGCAAGGTGTGGTGGCTGTCGTCGAGCAAGGTTTGCAGCCGCTCGAGGTCATTGGTGGACGTCAACAGGCTCTCTTGCAGATCGGCCGCGACGCCAAAGGCGATGGGGTCGGCACGCAGCGGGGCGAATTCGTTCATGGTGTGGATGGCGTCAGAGGCGATCGGTCGACAGGCCCGCGGTGCTGCGCAGCCGTTCAAGCAAGCGGTGGGCGATTGCGTTCAGCGGTAGGACCTCGTTTGCAGCACCGGCGGCAATGGCTTCCTTTGGCATGCCAAAGACAACGCAGGTGGCTTCGTCCTGGACCAGGTTCCAGCTGCCCGCATCGCGCAGTTCCTTCATGGCCCGCGAACCGTCGGCGCCCATCCCCGTCAGCATCACGCCCAGCGCGTTGGGCCCGACGGCGCGCGCAGCCGACAGAAACAGCACCTCCACCGACGGTTTGTGACGGTTGACCGGTTCGCCGTCACGCACGCGGGCGATGTAGCTGGCCCCCGATCGCTCGACGCTCAGGTGCAACCCGCCCGGCGCGATGTAGGCATGGCCGGGAAGGACGCGCTCGCCATCACTGGCCTCCTTGACGCCGATCCGGCACAGGCCATCCAGACGCGCGGCATAGCTCTTGGTGAATCCCGATGGCATGTGCTGCGCGATCATCACCGCGGGCGCGTCGGCCGGCAGTGCCATCAAGACTTCCTTGGTGGCTTCGGTGCCCCCAGTGGACGCACCGATGAAGATGACCTTCTCCGTCGAGAGCCGGCCGAGCCTGGCGACGGGCGCAGTCGGCCGCGCCACGGACGATGCCGAGTCCTCGCTGCCCGCCAGATCTCTGGCAACCCGCCTGAAGACCTGCGCCGTGGCGGCAATTCGGACCTTGTCGGTGATGTCCTCGGACAGCAGCCGCAGGCCATCCGCCACGCCCAGCTTGGGCTTGGCAACGAAGTCGATGGCCCCCAGTTCGAGCGCACGCAAGGTCACGTCGGCACCGCGCTCGGTCAACGTGGAGACCATGACCACCGGCATCGGCCGCAAGCGCATCAGCTTGGCCAGGAAGTCGATGCCGTCCATGCGCGGCATCTCGACGTCCAGCGTGATCACGTCGGGGTCGAGCGCGCGGATCATTTCGCGTGCGACCAACGGGTCGGCCGCCGCGCCGACGCATTGCATGTCGGGCTGACGGTTGATGATCTCGGTGAGCAGGCTGCGCACCAGGGCTGAATCGTCGACCACCAGCACGCGCGTCTTGGGCATGTCGATATGTCCTTGATCCCGGCGCGAGTCGAGTGCAGTTCAGAACAACTCGACCGAACCGCCGCCGATGGCGGCCGGCATGGCCTGCTGTGCCGCGACGCGCTCCTGCGCGTGCAATGCCGCGGCCTGGGTCGCGGCCAGGCGCTTGACCATCGCCTTGCCGCTCGCAGGAAGAAAGCACACCTTGCGCGGGTAGATGTCGAGCACGTCCTTGCTGACGACCGGAATGCGCTCGGTCTTGAGGTAATTCAGCACGAATCGCGTGTTGCGCTCGCCGACGTTCAGGCTGTCCATACCGGCGACCACCTGGCCGCCGCCAAAGACTTTGGCCTCGAGCGACAAGTGCCCTGCGCCGCGCTTGAGCATCTCGTTGATCAACAGTTCCATCGCGTACGAGCCATAACGGCCGCTGTCCTCGTCGCCGTCGGGCAGCATGAAGTGGTTCAGACCGCCGACGCGGGCAGTGCGATCCCACAGGCACACAGCGATGCAGGAGCCGAGCGTGGTCATGATCAGCAGTTCGTCGCTGTCGACGAAGTATTCGCCCGGCAGCACCTTCACCGCCTCACACTGGAACTGGGTTTCGAACCAGAAGAACGATGCTTCACCGGGTTTGCGCCGGGTTGCCTTGAGTTGCTCCAACCGGGGCGAACTGGCGGCGGCGCCGGTCGGGCGTTGGAGCATCGCGGGCTTCGACATGCTTGAATGGTGGCCGATCCGAGGTATTGCAAAGGCCAGTGCAAGCGGCCGAATGGCCTGCTGTTCTGTGGCCAAGGCCAACGACGCGCGAATGGCGGCGCTCAGAACCCCAGGCTTGCCAGCAGGTCGTCGACCTCGCCCTGGTTGGCGACTACATCGGTCCTTCCTTCGGGGCTGATGACCGGCCCGCTGGGGCCGCCGGCATCGACCTTGTGCACCTGCTCTGGCGGCGCGACCTGTACCAGCAGCTTGACCAGGCTGGCTTCCAGGTCGGTGGCCAGCGCCACCACCTTGGCCACCACCTGACCGGTGAGGTCGTGAAAGTCCTGCGCCAGCATGATGTCGGTCAGGTGCGCGTCGATACGTGAGGTGGCGTCGTCGACATCGCCGACGAAGTTCAACACCGCGCCCGACGCAACGGCCTTGACCGGGTCAGTGATGAGGAAATCGGCCAATCGCCTGGTGGCGCCGGCAATGTTGCGGTGTTCCAGCTTGGCCTGGTCGACCGAATTCAGCACCTTGTCGGCGGCTTCACCGGTCTTCTTGGCGATGTAGGTCAGCCGGCTGCGCGCATCGGGCAGATCGTCTGCGGCTTGCTGCAGCCTGGACATGACACCGAGTTGAGTCAGGGTGTCATGCAACTGACGCGTAATCAGGCCGAGTTGGTGGAACACCTCCGGAGACGCGGCGGCAGACGTCAACGAGGCCGGCGCGGGCATGTCGTGGAGGTTCATGTTGCAGTCCTCGACATGTCGTCAGGCGGTCGTCGCCAGTTTTTGCATGATCTTCTGCACCTTCTCTTCCAGCGTGGCCTTGGTGAACGGTTTGACGATGTAGCCGGCCGCGCCGGTCTGGGCCGCGAGCACGATGTCCTCCTTGCGGGCCTCGGCGGTGACCATCAGCACCGGCAGGTGTTTCAGCGAATCGTCTGCCTTGATCGCCTTGAGAAGCTCGAAGCCGTTCATGTTCGGCATGTTGATGTCGGAGACGACGAAGTCGAATTTCTGCACTTTCAGCATGTCGAGTGCGACCACGCCGTCTTCGGCCTCGTCCGCGTTGTTGCAGCCCATCTCCTTGAGCAAGCCACGGATGATGCGGCGCATCGTAGAAAAATCATCGACGATCAGGAATTTCAGGTTGGTGGTGTCGCTCATTTCGACCCTTGCTCGAACGCGTTGAGGACCTTATCGACGGCCGGCAATAGAACTTGAGGGCAATGACCGGGTGCCGCGCGCCTCGCACGGCGGAGTCGAACAGGGTGTGATCTGCGGTGCTATTCGACCGATCTGGCCACAGGTGGCTGGTGAAAATCCGTATCGAACCCCGTGCGTGATGCATGTGCCCCAATCCGTTTTGCCCATCCGAATGCGCCAATGCCGCCCGCCAGAGACAGATCAAGTACTGCCGCACGGCATCAGGGGTGCAAGTCCGGTGCCTGCTCACGCTGCCGGGATTGAACGTCTGCTTGCCGGTGGCGGCCTGAACCGTCTGGGAGTCTCGAATGTCGCTTGACAGTCCCGCCCCGGCCGAAGACGCCATGGCCGCCGAATGGGCTGCCGCGCTCGAGCAAACCCGGCCCGCGGCCACCAGTCAGGTGAGCACCGCAGTGGAACAGGCTGTACCAGTGCCTTTTGCCAGTCTGGCCGGCGATGCTGCGGGTACGCCCGCTGCGGGCAACGACCTGAACATGATCCTGGACATCCCGGTGCAGTTGACCGTCGAACTGGGCCGCACGCGGATCTCGATCAAGCACATCCTGCAACTGGCGCAGGGTTCGGTGGTCGAACTGGAGACGCTGGCCGGCGAGCCGATGGACGTGCTGGTCAACGGCTACCTGATCGCCCAGGGCGAGGTGGTGGTCGTGAACGACAAGTTCGGCATCCGCTTGACGGACATCGTGACGCCCAGCGAGCGTGTGCGCCGCTTGAGCAAGCACTGAGTCGAAACGGCACCTCGATGTCAACCGGTTCGCTTGTCTCGTCTCTGGCCTGGTTCATCGCCATCGTGGCGTTGATCCCGCTGGCGTTGTGGCTGCTCAGGCGCACGCCCGCCGGAGGTGGCAGTGCGAACGGCGTCATGCGCAGCGTGGCCGTGCTATCGCTGGCTCCCAATCAGCGTCTGGTGACAGTCGAGGTCGGTCACGGACCGGCGCGCCGCTGGTTGCTGCTCGGCGTCACCGCGCAGAGCATCACCACGCTGCACGAGATGGCGCCGCCAAGACGACGCACCCGGCGCCACGCCCACGGCAACGACGTTCTCGCAACTGCTGGCCCGTCTGTACGAACGCAAGTCAGACCATGACGCACCCTGAGCGCGATGCCGTTGCCGGCAGGCCGCGCCGACGCTTTGCGCACACCCTGGCGCTGGGCCTGCTGTGCGCCCTGCCCGCCCAGGCCCTGGCGCAGCAGGCCAGCGGCAACAGCCTGCCACTGGTGATGGCGCAAGGCGCCGGCGGCACCAGTTACTCGGTGCCGATCCAGACGCTGCTGTTCTTCACCGCGCTGTCCTTCCTGCCGGCGGTGCTGCTGATGATGACCGGCTTCACCCGCATCGTCATCGTGCTGTCGCTGCTGCGCCAGGCGCTCGGCACGCAGGCTGTCGCCGCCCAACCAGGTGATCGATCGGCCTGTCGCTGTTCCTGACGCTTGTTCGTGATGGGCCCGATGCTCGACCGGATCTACGCCGATGCCTACCTGCCCTTCGCGCGAGAATCGATCGCCTTCGACGAGGCCCTGACAGCGCGGCGAGCTGCCGCTGCGGGCCTTCATGCTCAAGCAGACGCGCCAGACCGATCTCGCGCTGTTCGCCAAGCTGGCCAAGCTGCCGGCCGACGTCAAGGCGCGAGGCACGTGCCGCTGCAGGTGCTGATGCCGGCCTTCGTCACCAGCGAACTGAAGACCGCGTTCCAGATCGGCTTCATGGTCTTCATCCCGTTCCTGATCATCGACATGGTGGTGGCCAGCGTGCTGATGTCGATGGGCATGATGATGCTGTCGCCGGTGATGATTTCGCTGCCCTTCAAGCTGATGCTGTTCGTGCTGGTCGACGGCTGGAACTTGCTGATCGGCTCGCTCGCCGCGAGTCTTCGCGCACGTAAGGCCCAAGTCAATGAACGCACAACGGTCTTCACCATCGGCCAGCAGGCGCCTGTACGTGCTGCTGATGGTCCGTCGCCGCTGCTGCTGATCGCAGTCTGGTGGTCGGCCTGGTGGTCAGCATGTTCCAGGCCGCCACGCAGATCAATGAAGCGACCTTGTCGTTCGTGCCCAAGCTCGTTGCCGCGATGGCGGTGCTGGTCGTGGCCGGTCCGTGGATGATGAGCACCTTGGTCGACTACATGCAGCGCACGTTGCTGGCGATCCCGGGCGCAGTCGGCTAGCTTGCGATCGTGATCACGTTCACGGAAGCCGAGCTGATGGCCTGGCTGGCCCCGCTGTTCTGGCCCTTCATTCGCGTGCTGGCGCTGTTTTCGTCACTGCCGCTGCTGGGTCAGCGCATGGTACCGATGCGCGTGCGGGTCGCCTTGGCCGCACTGATCGTGATCGCTGCCCAGCCGTCGCTGCCCGCGATGCCGCAGGTCGCCCTCGATTCGCCGCTGGCCGTGATCCTGATCGTGCAGAACCTGCTGATCGGTCTGGCCCTGGGCTTCGCGGTGCGCATCGTCTTTGCCGCGGTCGAACTCGCCGGCGAGCTGATCGGCCTGCAGATGGGCCTGAACTACGCCGGCTTCTTCGATCCCGCCAGCGGCGCCCAGGGCACTGCGACCAGCCGCTTCTTCGGCACCATCGTCGGCCTGTTGTTCATCGTCATCAACGGGCACCTGCTGGTGGTGGCCGCGGTGGTGCAGAGTTTTCATGCTTTTCCGGTCGCCGCCGAGCCGTTCGCATTCCTGCGGGCCCTGCAGCCGCAGGCCTGGGGCGCGGAGATCTTCGCCCTTGGCCTGTGGATTGCATTGCCGCTGGTGGCGATGCTGTTGTTCGTCAATCTCGTGCTCGGCGTGATCTCGCGCGTGGCGCCGCAAATGAACGTCTTTGCGATCGGTTTTCCAGTCACGCTCGGCGTCGGCCTGGTCGGTGTGCTGCTGACGTTGCCGATGATGCAGCGGCCGTTCACGATGGCGCTCGAACGTATGCTGGCGCACTTCATGTGACGTGGCGGGCCAGGCGAACCCGGCGGGCGCGCGAATTCGTGCCGGTGCCGATGGACCCGGACTACTCGCCGACCAGACCCTGCCGGATCGCGTACACAGTCAGTTCGGAGTTGTTGCTGAGGCCGAGCTTTTGCAGCACCCGCGCGCGGTAGACAGACACTGTCTTCGGCGACAGGGTCAATTCCGCGGCGATATCGGACAGACGTTTGCCCGACGCGATCATGGTCAAGGTCTGCAGTTCCCGATCCGACAGGCTGTCGAAGGCATGTTCAGGCGACACCGCAGTCAGGCTCTCGACCAGCATCTGGGCGATCTCCGGCGTCACATACTTGCGGCCCTGGGCCACGGTGCGCACCGCCTGCACGATGGCCTGCGGGTCCCCGGCCTTGTTGACATAGCCGTAAGCACCGCCGCGCAGGGCCCGGATCGCGTACTGGTCGACCGCGAACATGCTGACGACCAGCACCTTGACCGGGCTGGACTCGTCCTTGAGCACGTGCAGCACGTCCAGGCCGCTGCGTCCGGGCAGGTTGATATCGAGCACCAGGACGTCACAGCGCGTGTCGCGCATCAGATCGCGCAACTCGCCGTAGTCTGCGGCTTCGCCGACGACGCGAATGTCGACCGCGTCGGACAGCGTATCGCGAATGCCGCGCCGGACCAGCGCATGGTCGTCGCACAGGATCACGTCGATCATGGGTCGGCCCAAACCGTGGTGGCGTGGCTGCGCAGATCCGGCCCGGCGTCACCGAGTCCCGTGCCGCCAGCGGACCGGTCGCGCTCGCCACTGCCGGCCGGCATCGACACGATCAAGGTCGTGCCACTGGCGTCGCTGGACAGATCGGCCCATCCACCGAAGGTGTCGACGCGCTCGCGCAGACCACGGATGCCGAAGCTACCGCTCTTGGCCAGATCATCGGCCGACATGCCGCGACCGTTGTCGGCGACTTCGATCGACAGCACGCCGCGCGCCAGCGAGACGTCGATCACCACTTTGCTCGCCTGCGAGTGCTTGGTGACATTGGTCAGCGCCTCCTGCACCACCCGGTATGCCACCAGGGGCACGCCGGTCGGTAGTTCGAGGTTTTCGTGGCTACTGCGAAACACGCATTCGATACCGGTGCGCTTCTCGAAGCCCTGTGCCATCCACTGCAGCGCGGTAACCAGGCCTTGTTCCAGGATCGCCGGGCGCAGGTTGCGCATCAGGCGCTGCGTGGCCTCGATGGCAAGTGCAGTCATCTCGATCGCCGACTGCACCTTTTGCTGCAACGCCGGAGTGTCGCTGTGGCGCGCGATCCAGGCCAGGTCGAAATTGAGCGCCGCCAAGGCGCCGCCGACATCGTCGTGGATCTCGCGAGCGATCGCTGCACGCTCGCGCTCGACGCTGGTCTGCAAATGCTGCGCCAGCGCGGACAACTGTTGCCGCGACGCCGCCAGCTCGCGATCCGCAGCCAGCCGCGCACGCCGGGTTTCATTGGCCTCGATGGCGAGGTCGAGCGCGGGCGACAGGCGTGCCAGGTTGCTCTTGAGCAGGTAATCACCGGCGCCGTTGCGCATGGCCTGCACGGCGGTCTCTTCGCCGATCTCGCCAGAGACGATGATGAACGGCAACAGGCGACCGCTGGCCTTGAGAATCTCCAGCGCCTCCAGGCCGGAGAACCCGGGCATGTTGTAGTCCGACAGAATCGCGTCCCAGTCTTCGTCCAGCGCGGCGCGAAAGCCTGACTCGCTGTCGACCCGCAGCGTCTGCACGAGGCGGCCGCCCTGTCGCAGATGGGCCAGGGCGAGTTCGTGGTCGACCTCGGAGTCTTCCAGGTGCAGCACGCGCAGGCTGCGTTCTCGAGCGGAAGCGGTCATGGGCACACGCGCATGATGAGCCTATATTCGACCCGTCGCACCCACCCTGCCTTGTCTTGGGTCACTTCCGGTGCGCGCACTTGAACGTCGATCTTCCCGCCGTTGCGCGCACGCATCGCGGCGGGCGCCTTTCGCCCCGCGCACCAAGAACAGGCACGCCCTGCAGTGCTGCCGTCAGGCTCGTGCGATCGCCTGTGCCAGGCGGGGCCACAGCGCCGCCGGCAGGTCGTGGCCCATGCCGGGGATGATCTCGAGCGTCGAGCCGCCGATGCAGGCGTGCAGGTCATGCGCTGCAGGCACCGGCACCAGCCGGTCAGCGACGCCATGCACGATGTGCGTGGGCGAGGTGATGCGCGCCAGCATCGGCGTGCGGTCACCGTCGGCGGCGATGGCGGCGATCTGACGCACGACACCGCCCGGACGCCACGCCCTGCGAACCGCCAACGCCAGCCGTTCATGCAGTTCCGCAGGATCGGGCGGATAGGCCGGGCTGCCGATGACGGAGAACAGGCGCTCCAGGCGTGCGATGGCACTGCCGACGTCGCCGCCGCCGCGGCGGTCGAGCAGCGTCGCGCGGACCTTCGCACTGGCCTGTGGCAAGTGGCGCGAGCCCGAGGTCGTCATGATCAGGGTCAGCCGCGATACGCGCTCGGGCCGGCCGGCCGCCATGTGCTGGGCAACCATGCCGCCCATCGACGCGCCGCAGACATGGGCCTGCGCGATGCCCAGGGCGTCGAGTACACCCAAGGCATCGCCGGCCATGTCGGCAAGTGTGTAGGGCGCCGCGACCGGCAGGTGCAGCATGTAGCGCAGCAGCGCCCAGGCCAGGTTCGGCGTGCCGCTAGCGTCGAAACCCTGACTCAGGCCGGCATCGCGGTTGTCGAAGCGGATGACGCGAAAGCCGCGCACCACCAGCAGGTGCACCAGTTCGTCGGGCCAGGCCGTGAGCTGCATGCCCAGGCCCATGATCATCAGCAGCGGCACGCCGCCAGGGGGGCCTTGGTCGTCGACCTCGATGGCCAGGCCGTTGGCGACCAATTGCACGTTCAGAATCCGCTCGCCGCCTGCAGCGGTGCGTGGCCGGTCGTCTTGTAGAACCAGCGTCGCGCACCACGCGCATCAAACGGATGCCAATGCAGAGGATCCTGCTGCAGTCGATCGGCAATCGCATACAGGGCCAAGGGATTCATCCCCATGCCAATGTGGCTGGCGTGAACTTCGATGTTCTCGACCTGCGGCGCGGCCGCGTTGATGCTGCACTGCCAGGCCACAACGCCATCGGTCTTGGAGAAGATCGAGGTCGTCGGCACCGGCGGCGTGCCTCGAATCTGTTCGATCAGGGCCGGGTCGTGCACGTCCTGGCCGCTGACCATCTCGTAGAAGCGCCAGGCATTGGTTGCCCGTGGATGGCCGGTGAAGGGTGTGCCCAGGGTGATGACGCAGCGCGACAGTGCGGGCATCTCCTTGGCCAACTCACGCGCGTAGAGGCCGCCCAGGCTCCAGCCGATCAGGCTGACCTTGCAGCCATGCCGGTCGGCGGTGCGGCGAAGGTGGTGCCGGCAGGCTTCGAGCACACCATCGCGCGGTCCGAAATTGAAGCCCTGCTTCCACGGATAGGCGCTGTAACCCAGCGTTTCGAGCAGGCCGCGCAGTGGCGCCGTCGTCATGTCGGCGGCGCCGAGGCCGGGGAACACGATCACCGGATGGCCGTCGCCCGGCGGCAGGCGCCTGAGCCAGGGCATCGACATCAGCAGCGCGGCGTATTCCCACGGTGCACGGCCCTCCATCAACCACAGCCACGGCGGCGGGGCCCTCAGGTCGGCGGGGTGCAGCAAGGGTGGCGCTTGCAATGTGCGGCGTGACCTCATTGGCCACCATCGTATCGGGTACCGGTCAGGCCGTCCGCGCACGGCGGGATTGCCGCGCGCTTGGCCGTGCGACAGGTCACGCGCCGCACTCAACGGCCGGTCCGGCGCTTGCGCGAGACCGCCTTGGGCGTTCGCACTGCACTGGCAGCGGCTTCGGGATCGGCTTCGTCGACCGCCATGGTGCGCAACTCGTCGAATGCCACGCGCAGCCGTGCACCCAGCTCACGCACTTCGGGCATCGCTGCGGCGTCGGCCATCAGGCCGAAGTCGAGCGATTGGTCATAGCTCTGCACCGTGATGTTCAGCGCGACGCCGTGTACGACGATCGAGCACGGGTAGTTTGTCAGCATCCTGGCGCCCGCCATGTACAGCGGCACCGGCGGGCCGGGCACGTTCGAGATGACGACGTTGGCCACCGGTGGCAGCTTGTCGGCGACCTTGGCGCGCTGATACAGCGCGGTGGCCGCCGACATCAGCCACGGCACACCGATCGACGGGAAGTCGGTCGGAAGGATGTCCTTCACGCCTGCGAGCGTGCTCTTCATCGAGCGCGTCGCGGCCTTGATGTGCGCCAGCCGGCGCCGCGGATCGGCGATCTGGGTGCCCAGGCTGATCAGGGTCATCGAAGCCTGGTTGTCGGCATTGGTGTTGCCCTTGGCGCGCAGTGACACCGGCACGGCGGCCACCATCGACTTGCGCGGCAGCGGCCCATGGCTGCGGAAGTGTGCGCGCAACGCGCTGCTGCACAGCATCAGCACCATGTCGTTGAGCGTGGCGTCGTGCAGGCGGCCCAGCGTCTTGAGTTCGGGCAGCGGCAACGAGACTGCGGCAAAGGCGCGGCCGGCCGTCACCGAGGCGTTGAGCCGGGTGCGCGGGGCCAGGCCCAGACTGCCGCTACGCTTCCTGCCGCTGACGAACTCGCTGCGCGCGGCCATCTGCGTGGCCGCCGACGACAGTGAGCCGACCGCACCAGGCAAGGCGCGAATCAGGTGCGTGATCTGCTGCACTTCGCTGCCGATCGCGCCGAGATCATCTCCACCAGGCCGATCTCGAAGCGCTTGACGCGGCCCGAGGTGCGCGCCTCCACGGGCGGTGGATGCGGACTCAGGTCGAGGATGGCATTGGCCAGCGCCACGGCGGCCTGGCCGTCGACAGCGGCGTGATGCAGCTGGGTGTACATCGCGACCCTTTTCCTCCCGCCCTCGCCCGTGGTCAGGCCCTCTATGACGTGGAACTTCCACAGCGGCAGGTTGCGGTCGAGCAGCCGGGTGTGCAACTGGCCGACCAGGTCTTCAAGGCGCGCCATCTCGCTGGACCGGCCACGCGCGGCGGCCGGCAGCTTGACGGCGACGATGTGCTGCTTCAGGTCGGGCACGGCATCGAGCCAGACCGGATTGGCCATGTTCAGCGGCATCTGCCAGATGCGCCGCCGCAGCGCGGGCGCCAACGGCAGCCGCTCGGCCATGTGCTTGCGCAACACATGGACGAAGCTGCCACGGCTGCCGGCGGGCAACTCGAACAAGTGCAACGCGCCGACATGCATCGGCATCTCGGGCGTTTCGAGGTAAAGGAAACTTGCGTCGAGGCCCGACAGGCGCTTCATGCGTCGCATGCTATGGCGGGCAGCGCCGGCGCCGGACCGGTGATCACCCTAGTCCAATGATCGTGCGCGAAGGGCCCACCATTCATTGCCGACCAGGGCCACGAGCACCAGCGCGCCGCCGGTGAAGGCCGCCGCGGCCGGCGTTTCGCCGGCGCCGACCCAGGCCAGCAGCACGCCGAAGATGACTTCGAGCAGGCCGAGCAGCGAAATCTCCGGCGCCGCCAGTACGCTGGACAG
>CAVZYL010000021.1:0-206094 GCA_963779435.1 uncultured beta proteobacterium
CAGAGCAGCGAGCCGAGGAAGACCATCGTGCGCACGATCGCGAAGTCCTGGCCGCCGATGGCCTCGATCACGTAGGCGCCCGAGGCCCGGGATGCCGAAGAAGCTCTCGAACACCAGGCTGCCGAGGAACACGTACGGCAGGTAGCGAGCCGGCGCTGGTGATGATCGGGATCAGCGCGTTGCGCAGCACGTGGCGGAACAGCACGACGCGTCTCCGACAGGCCCTTGGCGCGCGCGGTGCGCACGTAGTCCTTGCCGATCTCCTCGAGGAACATCGCGCGGTACAGCCGCGCCTCGGTGCCCAGGCGCGCCAGCAGCGACAGGACCACCGGCAGCACCAGGAAGCGCACCGCGTCGAGCCCGCCGGCGTAGCCCGAGATCGGCACCAGCCTGAGCACGCGCGAGAACAGGAACTGGCCGACGATGATGTAGAACAGGCTCGAGATCGACAGCATCAGCACGCACAGCACCACGCCCCAGAAGTCGAGCTGCGTGTGGCGGAACATCACCAGCAGCAGCGCGAACGCCGTGCTGGCGATCACCTGCAGGATGAACAGCGGCAGCGCCAGCTGCATGCTGACCCACATGCGGCGTGCCGACCTCGTGGCCGATGTCGCCGGCGCTCTCGAGTCGGCGCGGCCGAAGTCGCAGCGCGAACAGCGACACCGAGCGCTCCCAGAAGATGGTGTCGGTGAGCTTGCTCGGTGCCCTCCTCGGGCGCGTTCCAGTACAGCGGCTTGTCGTAGCCGCGCTCGGCCTTCCACTTCTCGATCAGCTCCTGCGTCACGCGCTTGCCGCCGATGTTCAGGCGCGCCATGTCGTCGGGCGTGTTGACGGTGAAGAACAGGAAGAAGGTCAGCGAGGTTGACGCCGATCAGGATCAGCACGCCGTAGAGCGACGCGGCGGACGATGTAGTTCAGCATGGGCGTCAGGCGCGTCGGCCAGCAGCTGCGCCGCGCGCGTTCATGCGCTCGCGCCGGCGCAGGCTGCGCGCGGCGCACAGCACCAGCACCGGCCAGCGCCAGCGCGAGCACCAGCAGCACGATCGGCCACCAGATCGGCTTGTTCCACTCGGCCTGCCTGGCGCACGCGCGGCCTGCGGGTCGAGCGCGCAGGTAGCGGCCATGTCGCGGATCAGGATCGCCGGCTTGCAGTTGTTGACCCAGCTGCTGGACGGCCGCCGACGCCCACGGGATAGTAGCCGAAGCACCACGGCGCGTCCTGCTGCAGCGATGGTCACCATCTCGTCGATCACCGCCTGCTTCTCGCGGGCCGTCGTCGAGCGATCTTCAGCTGCGTGAACAGCTTGTCGTACTCGGGGTTCTCGTAGTTGGCGGTGTTCTCGCCGTCGGACTCGCTCTTGGCGTTCGGGCCGTAGAGCAGGAACAGGAAGTTCTCGGCGTCGGGGTAGTCGGCGAGCCAGCCGCCCAGAAGATCTGGTGCTTGCCCTTGCGCATCTTGTCCTGGAACTGGTTGTTGTCGGTGGCGCGCACCTCGAGCTGGATGTCGAGCTTGGCGAACTGGCGCACCATCCAGTCGATCTCGGGCTTGCGCTCCGGCGTGGGCGGCGCTAGAAGTCGTAGTTCAGCACCAGCGGCTTGCCGGTCTTGGCGTCGCGGCCGTCGGGATAGCCGGCCTCGGCCAGCAGCTGCTTGGCGTCGTCGATCGAGCGGCGCACCACCTTGCCGTCGACCAGCGGTGCGTGACCGGGTTGATGCCCTCGGGCGTGCCTTCGCGCGAGCCGAAGATGCCCTGCGGGCAGCGGGCTCATCGCCGTCTCGCCGGCCTTCTTCGGGAAGATCTTCGAGTACTCCTCCCAGTCGATCGCGATCGAGATCGCCTGGCGCAGCTTGCGGTTGCGCTCGCGCTGCTCCGGCGTGTCGCCCTTGCCGATCACCGGGTCGAGCATGTTGAAGCCGAGATGTAGCTGTTGACGTCGGCGCTACTGCGGGAAGTGGAAGCCCTTGCTCCTCGTAATCGGCGCGCACCTCGTCGGAGTCCTGCATCTCGACGCAGGTAGTCGATGCCCGTGTCGGTGCGCTCGAAGACCTCGACGTCGTAGATAGCCCTGGCGGAACTTGTTGCGCTGCGGCGTGCCCTCGCGCTCGACGGTGAAGACGAGCGTGTCGACGAAGGGCGTCGTCTTGCCGCAGTCGTCGAGCAGGCCCGCCTCCTTGTCGCCGGGCATGCCTTCGCAGGGATAGGGCTCGCCGCGGTAGTTCGGGTTGCGCTTCATCACGATGCGCCGGTCCTTGCTCGAACTCGGTCATCATGAACGGGCCGGTGCCGACCGGCCAGCTGTCGAGCGTCAGGCCGCGCTCGGCCATGCCCGGCTGGGCGTAGAAGGCGTCGGCCTCCCACGGCACCGGCGCCAGTGAAGGTCATCGCCATCCAGTAGTTCCACTGCGGGTACTTGCCCTTGATGCGGATGCGCAGCAGGTGCTTGTCGGGCGCGCGTGGCGCCGGCCAGCGGCCACCGGCGGAAGTCGAGGAAGGGCTTGTCCAGGCTCGCCGGGTCGAGCCCCTCGCGCAGCTTCGCGTCCTCGCGCTTGATCAGCTCGCCGTAGTCCTTCAGGCCGATCACGTACTCGGAGAAGATGCCGTAGATCGGCGTCGCGATGCGCGTCGTGGCGTGGCGCTTGAGCGCGTAGACGAAGTCGTCGGCCACCAGTTCGCGCGTGCCGGTGTGCTCGAAGTCCATCGGCGAGCGCCGGTCGCCGAGCTCGCCCGGCTTCAGCGCGTGGTAGAGGTAGTGGCCCTTGCTCGTCCTTCGCGAAGGCCGGGTGCGGCTGGTACAGGATGCCCTGCTTGATCGGCACGTCGTAGACGCTCTCGGCGACCAGCTCGGCCGGGCGCGTCGTCGGGCAGGCGCTTGCCGTCCTTGTCGAGGTAGATCGGCGCGACCACCTCCGTCGGCCGCCTTCGGCACCAGCTCGAACGGGCGCTTCAGGTAGTGGTAGCCGTAGAGCGGCTCGTAGATCTGGTAGGTGACTAGGGTGTCGTTGGACCAGTACGAGGCCGTCGGGTCGAGGTGGCGCGGCGAGTTCTCGATCATCGCCGAGTAGATCGTGTTGGTCGCGCCCGCGCCGTTGGGCCACGGGCTGTTGTCGCAGCCGGCCAGCGGCGCCAACGAGCATGGCCGCCAGCGCAGCCGCGAGAATTCGCTGCGATCCGCCCATGTTGCGGGTGCTCCGGCTGGCAAGTCAGACCGCCCCGCGCCAGCACCGCTCGTGACGGTCGCTGCCCAAGGCGTGGCGGCGATTCTAGGGGCAAAGGGCCGCCTCCGTGGCGCGGGCTTTCACCAACCGATGAAGGCCTCGCGGCCCTGCACCGCCAGCGTCACGCGCGCGCCGACCGGCAGGGTGACCTTGGTCGGCACATGGCCGAACGGCAGGCCGGTGAGGATCGGCGTCTCGCGTCACGCCGCGCAGGTGCGCGACGGCCGTCTTCAGCGAGTAGCCGCGGTCCAGCGGCGACGCGCTGCCAGTCGCTGAACGCGCCCAGCACGACCGCCTTCTGCGCGTCGAGCACGCCGGCCTGGTGCAGTTGCAGCAGGCTGCGCTCGACGCGGTACGGGTGCTCGTTGACGTCTTCGAGGAACAGGATGCCGCCCTTGATGCCCGGCCAGTGCGGCGTGCCGAGCAGCGAGCATCACGCATCGTCAGGTTGCCGCCCCACAGCGTGCCGCGCACGTCCAGGCCGTCGAAGCCGGCCTCGGTGCGAAAGCCCACCGCTTCGAGTTCGCCGCTCATCGCCTCGACGAAGCAGGCCTGCGGTGACGTCGTCGACGCCACCGCTGCTCGGCGTCGCGCGGCCGAAGTCGTCGCACGCCAGCGGGCCGGCCCAGGTGACCGGTCTGCGGCCCTGCCGGCGTGCGCCAGCAGGCCGAGCTGCAGCGCCGTCATGTCGCTGTGGCCGACCCAGCGCGTGCCGCGCTCGACGCTGCGCGCGAGCAGCTTCCAGTCGATGCGGTCGAGCAGCCGCGTCAGGCCGTAGCCGCCGCGCGTGGCCAGCGCGACCGACGGCGCCGCGTCGGCGACGCGGTGCAGCGCGGCCAGCCGCGTCGTCGTCGTCGCCGGCGAAGCGCTGGTGGCGCGCCAGCGCGGCCGCGTCGATGCGTGACCTCGAAGCCCAGCGCCGGCCAGGCGCTTGGCGGCGCGGCGCAGCGGCCGCAGGCTCGGCGAGCACGCCGGCCGGCGAGAACAGGTCAGCGAGTCTCGTGCGTGCGTCGGCGCTCAACCGGGCGCCGCCGAAGTCGGATCTCGATCACTTCGCCGGTACCGGCAGGGCGTCGCGCGGTCGGCGTCGGCGAGCGGCGCGCTTGCGCAGCGCGGCGCTCGGCGAAGAAGTCGCGCAGCAGCTGCCCGCAGGCGTCGGCCAGCACGCCGCCCTGCACGACCGGTGTGGTGGTTGAGCGCGCGCTGCGCGAACAGGTCGATCACCGAGCCGGCGGCGCCGGTCTTCGGGTCGGCGGCGCCGAACACCACGCGCTTGAAGCGCGCGTGCATCAGCGCCATCGCGCACATCGCGCACGGCTCGAGCGTGACGTACAGCTCGCACTCGGGCAGGCGGTAGTTCTCGAGCAGGTGCGCCGCGTGGCGCAGGGCGACGATCTCGGCGTGCGCGGTCGGGTCGTGCGTCGTGATCGGGCGGTTGTAGCCGGTGGCGATCACCTGCGGCCGCCGTCGACGAGGCGCATGATCACCGCGCCGACCGGCACCTCGCCGACCAGCCGCGCGTTGTGCGCCTGGTCGAGCGCCAGGCGCATCGCGTATTCGTCATGCGCGGCGGTCGGGGGGGTATCGATCACGGTTGCGCATTGTTGCTGCGATCGGCACCCTTTTGCAATGCGGCGTTGGTCGCGTCGCGCATGGACTTCTGGATCGCCTGCGCCTGCATCGGCACCGTCGCGTCGACGATCGGTGGCTCTGCACTGGCCATACCGCCCATCGCGCCGGGCACCGCGATCGTGGCCGCGCCATCGTGGCTGCGGCCCAACGCGGCACCGCCGCCGACCTGGCCCGCCGGGTCGGTCAGCACGCGGGTGGTGGTGGTGCCGATCTGGCCCAACGCCTGCAACTGCTTCTTGCCAACCGTGCCGACAATCGCCAGCACGATCAGCAGCGACATCACGCCGAAGATCATTCTCATTTGGGTCTCGCCCCCACTCGATGGTTGCCGGCGGCTTGCTCGGCTACGTCGCAGGTTACGCGGTTGGTCTCGCACACCGGGCTGGCGCCGTGACCGCTCGTCCGCCGCAGCAGACCGTATGGCAGCCCGGGCGCATCCGCCGTCAGGAAGTCACTGGCTTGGACCGTGTACCGGCCATGCTCACGCCAGGAAGCCGCGCTCGCGCAACAGCGCTTGCAGGTCCGCGGAGAAGTCCGCAAAGCGGTCCGGGTCGTACTTGACCTTGCTCGTGTAGTACTGCGCAAGCGAGGTGATCCCGTGCTTTTGCCACAGGCGCGCGATCTCGGGGCTGGACTCCATGTAGCGCTGGCGCCCGCGCTCGTCGCGCTGGGCAAAGTGCACGCCGATGTCGGCCGCGCTCGGGCGTTGGTAGCGTTCGTCATGGATCCAGGCCCCGCCGGGCATGCGATCGCGTTGCGCCGGCGCTTCGTCGGGCCAACCCATCACCAGGGTCGTTGCCGGCAGGCAAATCGGCGACATTTCCAAGTAGTCGGCGATCGCGCGCATCGAAAAGATCGTCGTGCCCATGTAGCAGATACCCAGGCCATGGCTTTGCAGCGCCAACGCCGTCGTCTGCGCCAGGACCATGGCGTCGAAGGACGCCACGTGCTAGCTGACGAGGTCGGCGAAACCCAGGCGCACGCCACGCCGCGCCAGCCACTGCCGCGTGCCGTAGGTGTCGGCACAGAAAGTCAACAGCAGCGGCGCCTGCAGCACCATGGGCTGGCCGCCATGCAGTTCGCACAGGTGCGCCTTGCGCGCCAGGTCCTGCGTCTTCACGACCGAGACCATGTTCAGATTCCCGCTGCTGGAAGTCCCCTGCAGTGCCTGCTCCAGCACGCGGTCGACCAATCCGGGCGGCAACGGTCCAGGCTTGTAGCTGCGGATCGAGCGGTGTGCGTCCATCTGTTCGGAGAAGGCTTGGTCCAGCGGCACGAAGGCTCCCGGATCGTCGAAGGTACACAATCATGTCAGGCCACACGCAATGACCGATCGACCTCCATCGATCGCGCAACCTACTCCCACTCGATCGTCGCCGGCGGCTTGCTGCGACACGTCGTAGGTCACGCGGTTGATGCCGCGCACCTCGTTGATGATGCGGCTCGACACCTTCTTCAGCAGCGCGTAGGGCAGCTCGGCCCAGTCGGCGGTCATGAAGTCGCTGGTCTGCACCGCGCGCAGCGCCACCACGTAGTCGTAGGTGCGGCCGTCGCCCATCACGCCGACGCTCTTGACCGGCAGGAACACGGCGAAGGCCTGGCTCGTGAGGTCGTACCAGCTCTTGCCGCTGGCCGCGTCGATCGTCGTTGCGCAGCTCCTCGATGAAGATCGCGTCGGCGCGGCGCAGCAGGTCGGCGTATTCCTTGCTTGACCTCGCCGAGGATGCGCACGCCCAGGCCCGGGCCCGGGGAACGGATGGCGGTAGACCATGTCGTGCGGCAGGCCGAGCGCGACGCCGAGCTCGCGCACCTCGTCCTTGAACAGGTCGCGCAGCGGCTCCAGCAGCTTCAGGCCCAGCGTCTCGGGCAGGCCGCCGACGTTGTGGTGGCTCTTGATCGTGATCGCCTTCTTGGTCTTGGCGCCGCCGCGACTCGATCACGTCGGGATAGATCGTGCCCTGCGCCAGCCACTTGCGCCTTGGCTCGAGCTTGCTTGCGCCTCGCGCTGGAACACCTCGACGAACTCGCGGCCGATGATCTTGCGCTTGGCCTCGGGGTCGGTCACGCCGGCCAGCTGCGCCGAGGAACTGCTCGCTGGCATCGACGCGCGATCACCTTGGCGTGCAGGCGGCCGACGAACATCTCCATCACCATGCGCGCCTTCGTTCAGGCGCAGCAGGCCGTGGTCGACGAACACGCAGGTCAGCTGGTCGCCGATGGCGCGGTGGATCAGCGCCGCGGCCACGCTCGAATCGACGCCGCCCGACAGGCCGAGGATCACCTCCTCGTCGCCGACCTGCTCGCGGATGCGCGCCACCGCCTCGTCGATGTAGTCGCCCATCACCCAGTCGGGCTTGGCGCGCGCAGATGTCGAGCACGAAGCGCTCGAGCAGCGCGCGGCCCTGCAGCGTGTGCGTGACCTCGGGGTGGAACTGCACGCCGTAGAAGCCGCGCGCCTCGTCGGCCATGCCGGCGATCGGGCAGCTCGGCGTGCGAGGCCATCAGCTTGAAGCCCGGCGGCAGCGCGGTGACCTTGTCGCCGTGGCTCATCCAGACCTTGAGCATGCCGTGGCCCTCGGCGCGTGCGCGAAGTCTTCGATGCCGTCGAGCAGCCGCGTGTGGCCGCGCGCGCGCACCTCGGCGTAGCCGAACTCGCGGTGGTGGCTGGCCTCGACCTCGCCGCCCAGCTGCACCGCCATCGTGAACATGCCGTAGCAGATGCCCAGCACCGGCACGCCGAGCTCCAACACCGCCTGCGGCGCGCGCAGCTCGTGCTCCTCGTAGGTGCTGGCGTGGCTGCCCGACAGGATGATGCCCTTGGGCGCGAACTCGCGGATGAACGCGTCGCTGACGTCGTTGGGGTGGATCTCGCAGATACACGTGCGCCTCGCGCACGCGGCGCGCGATCAGCTGCGTGACCTGCGAGCCGAAGTCGAGGATCAGGATCTTGTCGTGCATGTGCATGGTCGTAGGTCGGTGGTCGGCAGCGGCGGCGTCGGCGCTGCGGCGCTGCGCGCGCTGAAGTGGCGCAGCGCGATCAGCAGCGCGGCAGCCTGCAGCAGCGGCGCAGAAGTAGAACGGCGCGCCGATGCGCCAGTCGCCGCGCGGCAGGTGCGACACGATGCGCCAGCAGCGGCGCGCCGATCACCGGCGCGACCACCGCCATCAGGCTGTTCAGCGACGCCGACCGCGCCCATCGTGCGGCCCTGCGTCGTCGCGTCGGCGGCGTTGGAGATGATGCTCTGCATCGCCGCCGCGACGGCGAAGCCGAGCACGTTGCCGACGATCACCGCGTACATCATCCAGCCCTCGGTCGCCAGCGCCCCAGGCGAGGTAGGCACAGCGTCGACGAGACCAGGCCCGGCGACCGCCAGCCGCTGCGGCGAGAAGCGCTTGCAGCAGCGTGCCGAGCAGCACGCCCTGCACCAGCGCCGACATGAGGCCGATCGCGAACAGCGACCAGCCGTTCTGCGCCGGCCCCCAGCCGAACTTGAAGGTGGTGTAGAGCACCCAGGTGGTGTGCAGCATGAACTGCGCCAGGCCGGTGCAGGCCGATCACCGCGCACCAGCGAGCCGACGCCCTTGAGCTCGCGCCAGGCCCGCGCAGCGCAGCGACCGGATTGGCCGCGCGCCAGACGAACGGCCGGCGCCGCTCGGGCGGCAGCGACTCGGGCAGCACGAAGTAGCCGTAGAGCCAGGTTCAGCAGCGCCAGCGCTGCCGGCGACGAAGAACGGCAGGTGCAGGTCGATGTCGCCGAGCAGGCCGCCCATCACCGGGCCGAGGATGAAGCCCACGCCGAACATCGCGCCGAGCAGGCCGAAGCGCTTGGCGCGCTCCTGCCGGCGCGGTGATGTCGGCCACGTAGGCATTGGCGACCGACGCGTTGGCCTGCATCGCGCCGCTGAACAGGCGCACCACGATCAGCATCCACAGCGCGGTGGCCAGCGCGGTGACGAAGAAGCTCAGCGCCAGCCCGCAGAAGCCGATCAGCAGCACCGGCCGGCGGCCGAAGCGGTCGGACAGCGCGCCGAGGATCGGCGAGCCGAAGAAGTTGGCGATGCCGAAGGCGAACGTCACCGCGCCGTACCAGAACGCCTGCTCGGCCTGCGACTGTCGTGAAGGTGCCCGACCAGCGGCGGCAGCACCGGGATGATCAGGCCGATCGACACCATGTCGATCAGCACCGTGATCATGATGAAGGGCATCGCCGCCCGCGCGGCGCGCCGGCGTCGCCGGCGACGGGCGGTGATGGACGGCACGCTGCGTCATTCGGCATGCGGTAGTTCGGCGCTTCCTTGGTGATCTGCACGTCGTGGACATGGCTCTCGCGCATGCCGGCCGAGGTGATCTCGACGAACTCGGCCTTGGTCGTGCATCTCGTCGATGGTGGCGCAGCCGCAGTAGTGCATCGACGGCGCGCAGGCCGCCGGCCATCTGGAAGACGATGCCGACCACCGAGCCCTTGTACGGCACCTGGCCCTCGATGCCTTCGGGCACCAGCTTGGTCGGCGTTCGGGTTGTTGCGCGCTCGTCGTCCTGGAAGTAGCGGTCGGCGCTGCCCTGCTGCATCGCGCCGATCGAGCCCATGCCGCGGTAGCTCTTGTAGGTGCGGCCCTGGTACAGGATGATCTCGCCCGGCGCCTCTTCGGTGCCGGCGAACATGCCGCCCATCATCACGCTGTCGGCGCCGGCGGCGATGGCCTTGGCCAGGTCGCCCGAGTAGCGCACGCCGCCGTCGGCGATCAGCGGCACGCCGCTGCCCTTGAGCGCGCTGGCGACGCTGTCGATCGCCATGATCTGCGGCACGCCGACGCCGGTGACGATGCGCGTGGTGCAGATCGAGCCCGGGCCGATGCCGACCTTGACCGCGTCGGCGCCGGCCTCGACCAGCGCCAGCGCGGCCGCGCCGGTGGCGATGTTGCCGCCGATCACGTCGACCTGCGGGATAGTTGCTGCTTGACCCAGCGCACGCGCTCGATCACGCCGGCGCTGTGGCCGTGCGCGGTGTCGACCACGATGCGCGTCGACACCGGCCTTGACCAGCAGTTCGACGCGCTCCTCGGTGCCCTCGCCCACGCCGACCGCGGCGCCGACGCGCAGCTTGCCGTGCGCGTCGCGCGCGGCGTTCGGGAAGTTGGTCTGCTTGGTGATGTCCTTGACCGTCATCAGGCCGCGCAGCTCGAACGCGTCGTTGACGACCAGCACGCGCTCGAGCTTGTGCTTGTGCATCAGCGCCTTGCCGTCGGCGAGCGTCGCGCCTTCGCGCACGGTGATCAGGCGTTCGCGCGGCGTCATGATCTCGCTCACCGGCAGCGTCCATGCGGGTTTCGAAGCGCAGGTCGCGGTTGGTGACGATGCCGACCACTCTTGCCCGTCGCAGCACCGGGAAGCCCGAGATGCCGTGCTGGCTGCGACAGCGCCATCACCTCGCGCACCGTGCGGTCGGGCGTGATCGTGATCGGATCGCGCAGCACGCCCGATTCGTAGCGCTTGACGCGCGCCACCTCGGCCGCCTGCTGCTTGGGCGTCAGGTTCTTGTGGACGATGCCGATGCCGCCTTCCTGCGCGATGGCGATCGCCAGGCGCGCTTCGGTGACGGTGTCCATCGCCGCCGACACCAGCGGCAGGTTCAGCGCGATGTTGCGGGACAGCCGGGTGGCGAGGCTGGTGTCGCGGGGCAGGACCTGGGAAAACGCCGGCACCAGCAACACGTCGTCGAAGGTGAGCGCTTTGCCGAGAAGGCGCATGGGAAACGGCTCCAGACGCAAAAGCGGATTATAGAGAGCGTGATATTGCACCGCTGCATCCGGCTCGTCAGCGCAATACACTGGCCTACGGCAACCGCCACATACGATGCTGCCCATGCGCCACGCCTCCGTCCTGATCGCCACCCTCTTCGCCACGCTGACTTGCGCCGCCGCGTCTGTGCAATGGACATGGCGCGATGCGTCCGGGCGCATCAATGCCAGCGACATGCCGCCACCCGCCAGCGTGCCCGAGAAGGACATCCTGCAACGCCCGACCGACCAGCGCAAACGCGTCGGCAGTCCCGCGGCCGCGTCCAGCGCTGCGGCGAGCGCCGCCGTGCAAGGGGCGCAAGGTGTCACGGCTGCACGTGGAACAGACCCCGAACTCGAGGCCCGGCGCAAACGGGCGGCCGACGAAAAGTCAGCGCAGTCGCAGCAGGAGAAGGAGCGGCTCGCGAAGGCCCGTGCCGATAATTGCACCCGAGCGCGCAGCCAACTCGCGGCACTCAACGACGGCCAGCGCCTGTCACGCGCCAACGCCCAGGGTGAGGCCATCATCCTCGACGACAGGGCGCGCGCCGAGGAAACCGAGCGCACGCGCGCCGTCATCGCCAGCGACTGCAGCTGAGGATCGCCGCACCGTGCGCGCTGCGCGGCAAGACTACTAACGGCCTTTGAGCGCGGCGCTGCGCAAAGCGGTCAAGGTCGTGCGCGGCGTGCTGATGTCGCTATCCAAGCGGAGGTGGATCAGCGTTGGCCCGCTCGCAACCAGCGCGGCCGCGAAGGCGGGTTCGAACTCTGCACTGGCCGTGACCAACGACGCCTGCCAACCATAAGCCCGCGCCAGGGCCGCGAAGTCGGGGTTCGCGCCCAGGTCGCTGCCGCTGACGCGGCCCGGGTACTCGCGCTCCTGGTGCATTCGGATCGTGCCGAAGGTGCCGTTGTCGACGACGATGCTGATCAGCTTGCCGCGCCCGCTGCCTGCACCCTGCGCGCGCGCGGTGGCCAATTCCTGCCCGGTCATTAGGAAATCGCCGTCGCCGGCGATATTGACCACCGTGCGGTCCGGGCACAGAAGCGACGCGGCCACGGCCGCAGGAACGCCGTAGCCCATGGCACCCGAAGTCGGCGCGAGTTGGGTGCGGCCATGGTGCTGCAGCCCGGCATAGCGTGTGTAACGGTGCAGCCAGGCGCTGAAATTACCCGCACCGTTGGTGTAGACCGTGTCGGCCGGCGCCAGGCGCTGCACCGTCTTGATGACCTGCGCCATGTCCAGCGGCGCTACGGCCACGGCCTCGTGGTTGGCTTCGTATTCGGCATGCGCCGAGGCCGCCCAGTCGGCCCACCGCGGGACAGTGGCCGGCCCGTCGACGGTGGCCAGAGCGTGGCCGGCCACCGCCGGGGCACATTGCAGCAACAGATCGGCGGCGTAAACGCGGCCCAACTCTTCGGCGCCGGCATGCAGGTGAATCAACCGCTGCGCCGGCCGCGGCACCGCCAAGTGGCTGTAGCCGCCGGTGGTCATTTCGCCCAGTCGCACGCCGATCGCCAGGATCAGGTCGGCCTCGCGCACTCGCGCCGCCAGCCTGGGGTTGATGCCGATGCCCACGTCGCCGGCATACAGCGGGTGGCGGTTGTCGAATGTGTCTTGGAAACGAAAGCCGCAGGCGACCGGCAAGCGCCAGGCCTCGGCAAACCGCTGCAATCCGCGCACGCTGTCGGCGGTCCACCCCGAGCCACCGACGATCGCCAGCGGACGCTCGGCCTGGCTCAACATCGATTGCAGAGCGCGCAGTGCGCCGGGCGTGGGCCAGGCGTGTGCCGGCACCACGCGCGGCAATACCGGCGCGGCGGTCGGCGTGGTCAGCATGTCTTCCGGCAGAACCAGCACGACTGGCCCAGGGCGGCCCTGCATGGCGGTGTGAAAGGCCCGCGCCACGTACTCGGGCAGGCGATCGGCTTGCTGCACCTCGCCGACCCACTTGGCCATGCCCAAGGTGCCTGGACCGAAGACCTGCCGGTAATCGAGCTCCTGGAAGGCTTCGCGGTCGCGTTGCTCGCTGGCCACCTGGCCGATCAGCAGCACCATCGGCGTCGAATCCTGGAACGCCGTGTGAAGTCCGATCGCGGCATTGCTCGCACCCGGGCCGCGCGTGACGAAACAAACGCCGGGCCAGCCGCTCAATTTGCCTTGTGCGTCGGCCATGAACGACGCGCCGCCCTCGTGGCGGCAGGCGATGAAGCGGATGCGCGCTGCATGCTCATGGAAACCGTCGAGTGCGGCCAGAAAGCTTTCGCCGGGAACGCCAAAGACGGTGTCGATCCCTTGCGCGATCAAGGCCTCGACCAGGGCGTGGCCTGCCAGTCTCGTTGGCGTCATGCGGTCACCGATCGGTTCATCGACACGCGCAGTCCGATCATCGATGCGCACAGAACCGCGAACGCCAATGCCAGCGCGGCGCCGAAGAAGATGCCGCCTGGGTTGCCGCCGTCGAGCACGGCACCGAAGAGGGGCGCGGCCAAGGCGAAGCCCAGGTCCAGGCCCGAGTACACGGTGCCATAAACGCGGCCGGTGGCGCCCGGCGGCGCGGCACGCTTGATCAGCAGGTCTCGCGAAGGCCCGGCCAGCCCGGTGCCGAACCCGGCAAGCGCGGCAAGGCCCAGCGCCAGCAGACCCGGCAGCCAGCCACTGCCCACCAGTGCCAACAGCAATGCTGAACCCGCCAGGCAGATGCCGACCATGCGCTCCAGCCGATCGGCACGCGCGGCAAGAAAGCCACCCAGGATGAGTCCCGCCACGCCGCACAGTGTGTAGCCCGTGACGACGAACGACGCGGTGGCCAGTGGCAGCGCGTACATCTTGTGCAGCGCCGGACCGGCAAAACTCAGAATGGCCATCAGCGCGCAAGTCGAGAAGAAGAAGAACGAAAAGCATAACCAGACCGACGGCAGGCGCAGGAAGGCCAGTGCCGGCTCGCCGCCGGCGCCACTGCGCGGCGCCGGATCGCGGGCGCCCCCTGCGCGATCATCGACCGCATCCTGCTGCCAGCGAATCAGCGCCAGCACGACCAGCGCCCAGAGCGCGCAGACCGTCAATGCCCAGCGCCAGGAACCTGTGACTTCGGTGACCCCGAGCAACACCAACGGCGCGCTCGCCCAACCCAGATTGCCGGTGATGCCGTGAACGGCATAGGCATGGCCCAGCCGCGGCGGCGACACCCGCTGATTGAGGATCGTGAAATCGACCGGGTGAAACGGCGAATTCCCCAGCCCGGCCAGTGCTGCTGCCAACAGCAGCCCAACGTAGCCCTGGGCCATGGCGGCGCTGGCTGCGGCGGCGACGAAGCAGCCCAGTGCAGCGAACAAGACCGGCCGCGCGCCGATGCGATCGACCAGGAAGCCGGCCAGGGCCTGACCGATGCCCGAAATGGCAAAGAAGAGCGTCACCAGCAGCCCGAGTTCGGCGTAACTGAGCCCGAAAGTCGTCGCGAAAGACCGGGAACAAGGGCGGCAACAACATGTGAAAGAAATGCGACGTGCCGTGCGCCAGACCGACCAGCGAAATGGTTCGCAGGTCACTGCCGCGCGCGGCCCGTTCTGGCAATGCGGGTGCGGTAATCATCGGGGTGGTCTTTGTCGTCGCCCTGCGCAATGCGTGACTGCGGCGCGGCAGCAGTCGCGAACGCCGATGTTAACCATTGCCGTCGACAAGCCGACCACGGCGGTTCGAGGGCTGATCGGGACCGGCAGTCACCGCGCCCGCCGGTGCGGGCTAACATTGCAGGCATGAGCCAAATCATGGTCGACTACACCCGCCAGGATGCCAGCGGCGCGAGTCGCACGGCGCAGGCCTGGGCCCGCGTGCCGTTGGCACCACCGCCGGCCGAACGCAAGCGCGAATTGGCCCGTGCGGCAGCACTGCTGAAGCAGCACGACGCAGTGCTAGTGGCGCATTACTACGTCGACGGCGACCTGCAGGACCTGGCACTGGCAACCGGCGGTTGCGTTGCCGATTCGCTCGAGATGGCCCGCTTCGGCCGCGATCACGCCGCCCGCACGCTGGTCGTGGCCGGCGTGCGCTTCATGGGCGAGACGTCGAAGATCCTGTCTCCGGACAAGCGCGTCCTGATGCCCGATCTCGAAGCCACCTGTTCGCTCGACCTCGGCTGCCCTCCCGAAGACTTTGCGCGCTTTTGCGATGCGAATCCGGATCGCAAGGTGGTCGTCTATGCCAACACCAGCGCTGCGGTCAAGGCCCGCGCCGACTGGATGGTCACCAGTTCGTGTGCGCTGGCGATCGTGCGCCATCTCAAGGACCAGGGGCAGAAGGTGCTGTGGGCGCCCGACCGTCATCTGGGCCGCTACATCCGCGACGAAACCGGCGCCGACATGCTGATGTGGGGCGGTGAGTGCATCGTGCACGACGAGTTCAAGGCCCTCGAACTCGAGTTGATGAAGCGTGAGCACCCCGGTGCGCCGGTGTTGGTGCATCCCGAATCACCGGCCGGTGTGGTCGCCCAGGCCGACCTGGTGGGCTCGACCTCGCAATTGATCAAGGCCGTCGTCGACGGTAGCGCCAGTACCTACATCGTTGCCACCGACAACGGCATCCTGCACCGCATGCGCCAGCTCGCACCGGGCAAGACACTGCTCGAGGCACCGACGGCAGGCAAGAGCGCCACGTGCAAGAGCTGCGCCCACTGCCCGTGGATGGCGATGAACGCGGTGCAAGGCGTCGTCGACTGCCTCGAGCGCGGCAGCGGCGAGATCCAGGTGCCTGAACCGACACGGTCGCAGGCGCTGGGCTGCATCGACCGCATGCTGGCCTTCGTGGCCGCGAACCCGGCCAGCATTGCGCAGCCGCAGCGCGCCTTCGTGCCCCACATCGGTAGCGCCTGAACTGCAGGGCCATCGCGCCGCTGTTCTGGGTCTTGCGCCGCCGATCAAGGCCAACAATGGGCAAAGCGGCCGATGGGCGGCCGCCGGAGTTGCGATGAACGCCGACTTTTCGTCGATCCACAATCAGAATGAACAAGCCGTACAAGCCGCAGTACTGAACGGTCGCGGGGCCCACCCCGCCCTTGCCGCCGACGCCGAGTTGCTCGCCGACGTGGCCTGTGTCGCGTTGAACCGCTTGCCAGCGCGTTACATCCGCCACCGCGTCGATTACGCCTTCTACCTGACCGAGCATGAGGCCGCCGCCAACGACTCGGCCGTGGCCGACGCCGTCAAGTACGCCTTCGAGTTTGTCCAGAGTCGAATGGCGTTGCGCGTGCGCTCGCAAGGCTGAGCGCGGCGCATGCGACGGCCGCGCCAGCGGCCGATCACGGGCCTCGCGTGCCCCGCACCAAGACCGTCGGGAAGCTGACCGGCAGCGTCTGCGGATAGTCGCGGCTGAAATGCAACCCACGGCTCTCGTGCCGCGCCATTGCGGAGCGCACGATCAGTTCGGCGTTGTCGACCAGGTTGCGCAATTCGAGCAAATCGCGGCTGACGCGGAAATTGGCGTAATACTCGTCGATCTCACTGCGCAGCAAGTCAATGCGGTGCAGCGCGCGTTCGAGGCGCTTGGTGGTGCGCACGATGCCGACGTAGTTCCACATCAGCAGGCGCAACTCGTCCCAGTTGTGGGCAATCACCACCTGTTCGTCAGCGTTCTCGACCTGGCTCTCGTCCCACGCCGGCAGGCTGACAGCGGGCTGGCCGCCGGCGGCATCGATCGCAGCGGCGCAAGTACGGCCGAGCACCACGCATTCGAGCAGTGAATTGCTGGCCAGCCGGTTGGCGCCGTGCAAGCCCGTGTAGGTCGTCTCACCGACGGCGTACAGCCCGGGCAGGTCGCTGCGGCCTTCGAGATCGCTGACCACGCCGCCGCAGGTGTAGTGCGCCGCCGGCACGACCGGAATCGGCGCCGTGGCGATGTCGATACCCAGCTTGGCGCAGCGAGCGTGGATGGTCGGGAAGTGCTCTTTGAGGAATTTCTCGCCCAGGTGACGCGCGTCGAGCCAGACGTGATCGACACCGTGCTTCTTCATCTCGAAGTCGATGGCCCGGGCCACAATATCGCGGGGCGCCAGTTCACCGCGCGGATCGTGACGGTGCATGAAGCGTTCACCGAGGCCGTGGCCGTCCTTGATGGGCAACACCAGCGTCGCGCCTTCGCCGCGCAGTGCCTCGCTGATCAGGAAGCTGCGCTCCTGCGGGTGGTAAAGACAGGTCGGGTGGAACTGGATGAATTCCATGTTGCCGATGCGACAGCCGGCCCGCCAGGCCATCGCGATCCCGTCGCCGGTCGCCGTATCGGGATTGCTGGTGTAGCGGTAGACCTTGCCGACGCCGCCGGTGGCCAGCACGACCGCCGACGCGGCCAGGGTCTCGACCCTGCCGCGGTCGATGTCCAGGGCATAGACACCGTAGCAGCGGGGCGGCTCGTCACGTTTCAAATGGCGTGAGCTGATCAGATCGATGGCCATCCAGCGTTCACGCAGGACGATGTTCGGATGGCTCTTGACCTTGGCCAGTAGCGCTTCGTGGATTGCGCGGCCGGTGGCATCCGCGGCATGCGCGATGCGGCGCACTGCGTGGCCGCCTTCGCGTGTCAGGTGCAGGCCCAGCGGCCCTTCGGGATCGGGCGAGAACGGCACGCCCTGTGCCACCAGCCACTCGATGCCGCGCGCACTGTGCTCGGCGATGAAACGCGCCGCATGTTCGTCGACCAAGCCGGCGCCCGCGTCCTGGGTGTCGCGGACGTGCGACTCGATGCTGTCGTCCTGGCCCAGGACGCCGACGATGCCGCCCTGGGCCCAGGCCGTGGCGCCCTCGTCGAGGTCGCGCTTGGCCAGCACCACCACGGTGCGGCTAGCCGCCAGGTGCAGCGCCACCGTCAGACCGGCCAAGCCTGCGCCAACGATCACGACTGGTGTTTCTTGGGAGACCCGCATGCGCGGCATTCTAGGAGGCGCGCCGTACACTGGGCCCGGAGTTCCGCCGAGTCCGCGCTTTACGGTTGCACAACATGCCAAAACCGATTCATGAAATGTCCTCCTGGGGCGCTTCGGCGCACCCGTTGCGCAGCCTCGACGAAGAGCAGGAATGGCAGGCCACTCGGCAAACGATGACCTCACCCACGACGCAGGTGATGGTCGACCGCGACGACGAACGTGACAAGGTGCTGCGACATGTCGGCCGCCGCGTCGGTGAATCGCAGTGGGAATTGTTCGTCGTCATCGACCCCGCCGAGGCCCTGCGCCAGCAGTTCGAGGTCTTGCAGCCCGAGTTCATCGCGCTTCACGATATCGGTACGCAGTCGTCGCGGCGCCTGCTGGCCGGCCTGGCCGTGGCCAGCGGGCAACCGGTGCATCAGTTGCACATCCGGCGCCAGGGCCTGGGCATGCCGCTGGCGCGGCTGGAGTTCGTCGAATTGCAGATCGGCGAAGGCGAGCCGCCATTGCGTCTGTACACGACCGAGGTCGATGCCGACACCCAGCAACGCCACAGGCTGGCCAACCTGCTGCTGGCCCGCAGCCGCCTGGGCGTGGTCATCGTCGGTGACCTGCCGCCGCACGCCCTATCGACCGCTTTGCTGCCGCTGCACGACGCCATCATGTCGAGCCAGTGGAGCAATCGACAGTTGCTGATGCTGCCACTGGCCGGCGCCGCGGCGCTGGCCAGTCAGGCCGCGCACCTGGCGGTCGGCACTGCGGTGCAAGTCAGCACCACGCCGCTGGTGACCCGGCCTGCGGAGGCCTGGTCCTACCTGCGCGGCAACTGGAACAAGCTGCGTGCCAAGTTGAGCGAAAGCGCCATCCACCTGCCAGAAATCCACGATCCGGCCATCGTTGCGCCCGCCAACAGCGGCGCGAACGCGCAGAAGAACGCGGGCCTGCCGCTGCCATTGCCAATGCCCTTGCCGATGCAGCCGATGCCGGCACCGCGCAGCACGCCCACCCCGACGGTGCGAGCCGACCCCGCACTGGCGACCTACATCCGAAAGTGCGGCGAGCTGAAGGGGATGGTCAGTTGTTGCGTGTTCGAGTTGGCCACGCAGCGCACCGTCGGCAACACCGGCACACGCCCTGGCCCGGCCGCTCTGGCCTCACAGGGCGCGACGCTGATGGCCTCGATGGCCGAGGCCGCTGCGGCGATGAGCCTGGGCGACGCCGCGCCTGACGCGGCCATCACCTTGGGCGGCCACCACCAGTTGCTGCGTGCTGTGCCCGGCCGCCCCGGCCTGGCCATGCACGCGGTGCTCGACCGCAGTGTCGCCAACCTGACGCTGGTACGCTTGCAGCTGCAACGGCTCGACGTGCTGCTGGGGGACGGCGACGCCGCGTAGCTGGACGGCCAGGTTCGTCGATACGCGCGCCCGCCAGCTCCGGGCGCGAGCCGGTCGGATCAGTGCACGACGCGCGAGAAAACGAACTCGCCACCCGGCGCGACATCGACCGGGATCACCGACTTCGGTGGAAAGCGGCCCTCCAGAATCAGCATGGCGACCGGGTTCTCGATGCGTTGCTGGATCGCCCGCTTCAATGGCCGGGCGCCAAACACCGGATCGAAGCCGACCTTGGCCAACGCGGCCAGCGCGGCCGGCGACACATCGAGCCTGAGTTCCATCTTTTCCAGCCGCGATTCGAGCATTTGCAACTGGATCTTGGCAATCGCCGCGATCTGTGCCTGGCCGAGCGCATGGAAGACCACCGTCTCATCGATGCGGTTCAGGAATTCGGGCCGGAAATGGCCCTTCACCTCGGCCCACACCGCGTCGCGGATCAGTTCCGTGCTCTGGCCGACCATCTGCATGATCTGTTGCGAGCCCAGATTGCTGGTCATCACGATCACGGTGTTCTTGAAGTCGACGGTACGGCCCTGCCCGTCCGTCAGGCGCCCATCGTCGAGCACTTGCAGCAGCACGTTGAAGACATCGGGGTGCGCCTTCTCGACCTCGTCGAGCAACAGGACCGCATAGGGTTTGCGACGCACGGCCTCGGTCAGGGCGCCGCCCTCTTCGTAGCCGACATAGCCCGGCGGCGCGCCGATCAGGCGCGCGACCGAGTGCTTTTCCATGTACTCGCTCATGTCGACCCGAATCAGGTGATCGACACTGTCGAACAGGAAACCGGCCAGGGCCTTGCACAACTCGGTCTTGCCGACCCCGGTCGGGCCGAGGAACAGGAACGAACCGTAGGGGCGGTTCGGGTCGGAGAGGCCCGAGCGCGAACGGCGGATCGCGTTGCTGACGGCCTTGATGGCCTCGTCCTGGCCGACCACGCGTTCGTGCAACTTGGCCTCCATGGTCAGCAGCTTGTCGCGCTCGCCCTGCATCAGTTTGGAGACCGGAATGCCGGTGGCACGCGACACGACGTCGGCGATCTCCTCGGCGCCGACCATGGTGCGCAGCAATTGCGGCCCCGCCGCCCCACCGCCCTTGGCCTTCTTCGATTCCTTGGCCTGGGCCTGCTTGAGCGTCTTCTCCAGTTCGGGCAGCTTGCCGTATTGCAGCTCGGCCACCTTGTCGAAGTTGCCCTTGCGCTTGAAGTCCTCGATCTGGAAGCGCATGCGATCGATTTCCTCCTTCACCTGCGCCGAGCCCTGGGCCGCAGCCTTCTCGGCCTGCCAGATTTCCTCGAGGTCGGAGGCTTCGCGCTCGAGTCGAGTGATCTCCTCGGCGATCAATTCGAAGCGCCGCTTCGAAGCTTCGTCCTTTTCCTTGCGCACCGCCTCGCGCTCGATCTTCAACTGGATCAGGCGACGGTCGAGCCTGTCCATCGCCTCGGGTTTGGAGTCGATCTCGATCTTGACCTTGGCGGCCGCCTCGTCGATCAGGTCGATCGCCTTGTCGGGCAGGAAGCGATCGGTGATGTAGCGGTGGCTCAACTCCGCCGCGGCGACGATTGCCGGGTCGGTGATCTCGACACCGTGGTGGACCTCGTACTTTTCCTGCAAGCCGCGCAGGATGGCGATCGTGGCCTCGACCGTCGGCTCGGCGACCAGCACCTTCTGGAAGCGCCGTTCGAGCGCGGCGTCCTTCTCGACGTACTTGCGGTACTCGTTGAGGGTGGTCGCACCGATGCAATGCAATTCGCCCCGCGCCAGCGCCGGCTTGAGCATGTTGCCGGCATCGATCGCGCCTTCGGCCTTGCCGGCGCCGACCATGGTGTGCAACTCGTCGATGAACAGAATGATGCGACGCTGATCGGCCGACACCTCCTTCAATACCGCCTTCAGGCGCTCCTCGAACTCGCCGCGGTATTTCGCGCCGGCCAGCAGACCGGCCATGTCCAGCGACAGCACGCGCTTGTCCTTCAGCGACTCTGGCACCTCGCCGCTGACGATGCGCTGCGCCAGGCCCTCGACGATCGCCGTCTTGCCCACGCCCGGCTCACCGATCAGCACCGGGTTGTTCTTGGTCCGCCGCTGCAGCACCTGAATGGCGCGGCGGATCTCGTCGTCGCGGCCGATCACCGGGTCGAGCTTGCCCTGGCGGGCACGCTCGGTGACGTCCACGGTGTACTTCTTCAGCGCCTCGCGCTGGCCCTCGGCATCGGCCGAGTCGACCTTGGCACCGCCGCGAACGGCTTCGACGGCGGCATCCAAGGCCTTGCGCGTGAGCCCATGGCCGCGGACGATACCGCCGAGGTCGGTCTTGGCATCGGCCAGGGCCAACAGGAAGGTCTCGCTGGCGACGAACTGGTCGCCGCGCTTGCCGGCCTCCTTCTCGGCCGCCTGCAACAGCGAGACCAACTCGCGCGCGGGCTGCACCACCTGGCCACTGCCCTGCACTTGCGGCAAGCCGCCAATGGCGGTATCGACGGCGGTCTTCAGCGCCGCGGTATTGACGCCGGCCCGGTCGAGCAGCGCCTTCGGCCCGTCGGGCTGGGCCAGCATCGCGGCCAGCAGGTGTGTCGGCTCGATATACGGGTTGTCGCGCCCGACCGCCAAGCTTTGTGCGTCGGCCAGGGCTTGCTGGAACTGGGTTGTGAGTTTGTCGATGCGCATGGGCGCTCCGGAGTCTTCGGTTGCCGATGACTTGGGCGCGGGATGCCGGTTTTCAAGGGCAACAGCGCTTGCGTTGGCTCAAGCCAGGCGCTGGGCAAGCTCGCCCTTCCTCACCTTGCCGAGCGCGGTCTTGGGCAACGCCTCGAGCACGACGATCCGCCGCGGGTGCTTGAAGCGCGCCAGCTTGGCGTCGAAGGCGGCATGCAAGGCGGACCAGTCGGCCACGGCTGCGGGCCGCAGCACCACCACGAGCACCGGCACCTCGCCCCACTGTGCGTCGGCGACACCGACGGCGACTGCCTCGGCCACCGCCGGATCGGCGGCCGCGATCTGCTCGATCTCGCCCGGATCGATGTTCTCGCCACCGGAAATGATGCGGTCGCTCGCGCGGCCGACGATTTCGTAATAGCCCTGGCCATCGACGCGGGCCAGGTCACCGGTGCGAAACCAGCCGGCGGCAAAGGCCGGTGAATTGGGTTCGCCGTGATACCCGCGGGCCAGGTTGGGCGCACGCACATGCAGTTCTCCGCCCTGCAGGCGCACCTCGACGCCCAACGCAGGGCGGCCGGCGCTGCCGGCATGTTGCTGCGCCTCCTCACGACGCAATACGAGCGTGACCGGGCCGGTTTCGGTTGCGCCGTAGACCTGGCACACCGGCACGCCGCGTGCGTGAAACGCATCGATCAGGGCACGCGGGATGATCGACGAGCCGGTATTGACGAAGCTCAGCGACGACAGGTCGGTGGTGGTCCAGCGCGCATGCTCGAGCAGCGCGCGCATCGTCGCCGGTACCAGCAAGCTGGTGCCCGGGCGCCAGGCCTGGATGTCGGCCAGCCACGCCCCGGCGTCGAAACGTGCATGCAGATTGACGACGCCGCCGGCGGCCAGCACGGGCAGAACCTGAATGCACAGACCGCCGACATGGAACAGCGGCAGTACCGCCAACGCCCGCGTCGAAGCGTCGAACGCCTGGGCGTCGATCGCGGCGTCGATGTTGGCCAGCATTGCGGCCTGGGTGTGGATCGCGCCCTTGGGCCGTCCGCCAGTGCCCGAGGTGTAGACCAGCAGCAGGTCGTCGCCGTCATTCCCGTCTTCGCAGGCCCTGGCCGCCGGTCCGTGCGCTGGCAGCGGCGCCAGCGTGCGCACGGCGCCGGCCAGTTCGGCCAGCGCCGCATCGGCATGCAGTGCATCCAGTCCGGCATGGCGAACCAGTTGCGCCAACTCGGGCGCCGTCAGGCGCCAGTTCAGCGGCACGAAGCATGCGCCGCGACGGGCGCAAGCCAGCAACGCGGCGACCATCGCCACGCTGTTGAGTCCAAGCCAGCCCAGCGCCTTGCCGCGGCCGATGCCATCGCGGGCCAGGCGCTCGCACCAGGCCGACACCTCGGCGTCGAGATCTGCGTAAGTCCAGGCCCGGCCGTCACACAGCAGCGCCAGCTCGCCCGCCCGCTGCGCGCCCTGGGCGGCGAGCCGCGCGTACAGCCCGCTCACGACTCGATCGCTTCGTCGCGCTCGCCGGCCTCGTACAGACACTCGCGGCCGAGCCGGTCGAGGCACAACTCGGCCGTCCAGGGCAGCATCAGGGAGCCGCAGCGCGAGTCACGGTACAGGCGTTCGAGCGTCAGCGACTTGAGCATCGCCTGACCGCCACAGGTGCGCACCGCCACGCGACAGATGTCGTTGGCGTTCTCCATGATCGTGTAATGCGCCGCCAGCAGGCGCATGCGCGCGTCCTTGTCGGGATCGACGCGGGCCTCGTGCGCGGTTTGCAGGAACAGCGCCCGCGTCTGCTCGAGCTTGATGCGCATCTCGGCCACGGCGATCTGCTTGGTCGGGTACATGCGTCGCTTGACGGGCGGCGTGTTTGGCATCTCCCCGCGCAGATAGGTGACCGTGAAGTCGTAAGCCGCCTGAGCGATGCCCATGTAGGTCGGCGACAGCGTGGCGAACATGTACGGATAGCGCTGCGCGGCCTGGTAGTACAGCCCCTCGGGCATCAGCCGAGCCTCGGCTGGGACCCAGACATCCTCGAGCAACAGGGTGCGGCTGACCGTGCCGCGCATGCCCAGCGGATCCCAGTCACCGCTGACCGTGACGCCAGGAGCATCGGCCGGCACCGCCAGGTACAGCGAATCGCGCAGCGTGCCGCCGGCATGCTGCCCGCCTGCCGGGTCTTCGAGCGTGCACAGAACCCCGTAGTAGTCGGCAGCGCCGGACAGCGATGCGAAGATCTTCTTGCCCTTGATGCGGTAACCATCATCGACCTTGACCGCGGTCGTGCCCCAGGGCGCCTTGCCGGCGGCGGCGGCGCCGCCCTCGGAGAAAGGCTGGGAATAGATCTTGCCCTGCTGGACCACGCGGGCGAAGTGCATCGCGCGACAGTGGTCGTGGTCAGTGCGTTGGAGGCCGTCCATCTCGAGCGCATCGGCGATGAAGCCGGCCCACATCGTCGAGCAGACATGCATGTTGAACGACAGTGCGGTCGAGCCGCAGTGGCGGCCGATTTCGGCCGCGACCATGACGTAAGTGGCGAAATCGGCGCCCAGGCCACCGTGGGCCTTCGGCACGCAGATGCCGAGCAGGCCGGCGTTGCGCAGGTCAGCGAAGTTCTCGAACGGGAAGCTCGCCTCGCGATCGTGACGCGTGGCACGCGCCGCAAAGCGCTCGCGGCCGAGTTTGGCGGCCACTGCAACCAGCTCGCGCTGTGCCGGCGTCAGAACCGCGTCGTTGCCGGCGATGTGGGGCCAGTTCGGGGCTGCGGTCGGGTCGGGCATGGCAGACCTTGCTTCGGTGGTCAAAAACGGCGTTGCAGAAAGTCGATCAGCGCCCGGTTGTACAGCGCGGGCGCCTCCATGTTGGCGAGGTGGCCGACGCCGGGCATGCAGTGAAACTCGGCACCGGCGATCCGCGACGCCATCTGTTGCATCAGCGCGGGTGGCGCGTTGCGGTCGTCCTGTCCGGCCAGGCACAACACCGGCAGGCGCAACTTGCCGAGCAATTCGCGGCGATTGAAGCCCACGATCGCACGCAGCGCGCTACGGTAGGTGGCCTGCGGCACGGCCGACATCAACACCGCCGCACGCGCCACTGCATCGTGCGGTGCCGTCGGCGAGGCCATGCCGAGCGCCAGACCGGGCGCCAGTGAGGCCATCCCGGCACCGGCGTCGAGCGGGCCCAGGCGCTGGGCCAGGAATTCGGCCTGCCAGGTGCCGTCAGGCCTGCCGAACGCCGACGATGTGCCGCTGAGCACGAGCGCCTGCACCCGATCGGCCGCCAAGACCATCAGTTCGAGCGCCACCATGCCACCCATGCTGTGGCCGACCAGCACGCAGCGTTTGGGCTGCAATGCATCGATCAGTGCCGTCACGCTGGCGGCGAGGCCGGCCATGTCATAGGGGGCGACCGGAATCGACTCGCCGTAGCCCGGCAGGTCCGGCGCGATCGCGGTGTAGCCCGCCTTGGCCAACGCGCTGCCGGTGCCCGAAATCGAGTCGCCCCAGGCTTCGCGGCCACCACCGACACCGTGCAGCAATACGGCGACGCGTTCGCCCGCGCCCCAGCGCAGGTGGGCCAGCGGCGCATCGCGCACAAAGGCAACATCGTTCACGTGCTGCACTCCATCCTGCGCCCTGCGCGATACGTCGTTGGTACCGGTGGGCGAGTCACACCAGCACCCCGCCGCGCACCACCGCGACACCATCGAGATCGACCGTGCACGCACGCAGCGGCAGGTCGAAATGGGCCAAGGTGTGGCGACCGGCGACCTCGTTGGCGCCGGTCGAGTACAGGAAATTGCCGGCAAATGCGCGCAACTCGGTGCCGTTGAAATCGCTCTTGTCGTAGAACGCCATCGCATCCCAGCGGGCACGGCGGTTCAGGCCCCAGCCGACATGCGACACGGCATAGGCCGTGCGCGCGCCCCAGGCCGCAAAGTGGCCGCGCATCAGTTCGGCATCGGGCGAATCACCAACCACGTCGACCACGTGGTCGTCGGCAATGAACATCCGCACGGCGTCCTGCAGATAGCGCTTGAACGTCAAGTTGACGTCACCGCGGTCCAGCACCAGCGTGCCGTTGACGCAACCTTGGGCCGGGAATGCCAGCACCAGACCGCCCGGCCAATGGGTCAGCGTGCCAGGCTTGCCGGTGAAGCCCCACACGCCACCGACGCGCGCGCCGCCCAGGTCGATGACCAGATCGGTACCCGCCGCTGAACTCACCTGCATTCGACGCGCCGACCTGAGGCGGCGCATCGCGTCGCGCACCTGGCCTTCGTCTTCGGCCTGCGGCAGGCAGCGCACGAGGATCTCCGGGTGCTCGTTGCTGACCACCAGGATGCGCGCACCACCGGCCAGGATCTGCGACAGCTCGGCGGCGTGCTGCAAGCCTTCGACGGTGCAATCGACGACCAGCGTGCAGCACGCCAGCGCCTGCACGACGGCCGCCTGTCCGCTCAGGGCCGCCGAGGCACCGGTCGAGCGCACCGGCACCGGTGCCGACGGCGCGGGCGTCGGCAACGTGACATTGAAGTAGCGTGCGCCGATCTGCTCGAGCGCAAGGGTTGCCAGCTGCGGCAGGACCGGCCTCGACAGCGACTCCGCCAGCACCGCGCAGCTGTCGCCCGCGCGCACGCCGCAGCGTTGCAGCACGTCGACGAAGGCCGCGACCCAGTGGCCTTCGATCGGTGCGGGCATCAAAGGATCTCTCCCAGCAGGTGGTAGCGCCCGCCGTGATACAGCAGCGGCGGCACCGGCTGCGACTGCACCGCCAGTACGCGGCCGATGTAGAGCCGATGGTCGCCGCTGGTCTGATGCGAACTCAGGGCGCACTCGAAGCTTGCGGCACTGCCGGCCAGCAGCGGCAGGTCGCGCGTCCCGTCCAGCCACAGGCCTTCGGCAAACTTGTCGGGCGACGCCAAGGCAAAGCGGCGTGACAGTTCGACCTGCGATTCGGCCAGCACGTTGATCGCGAAGTGCCTCGCCGCGTCGAACGCCGTCAGGTTCGGACTCGCCAGCCGCAGCGACCATAAGACCAATGGCGGCTCCAGCGACAGTGCGCTGAACGAGTTCACGGTCAGTCCCACCGGCAGGCCTGCAGCGTCGCGGCAGGTCACGATGGTCACGCCGGTCGCAAATCCACCGAGTGCGGCGCGCAGCGCGTCGGCATCCAGGGTCTGGCCGTTGGCGGCCGGCGCGTCGTTCTTCATGGCGCACGCACTATACGGTCGGCAGCCGGGTGCACCACGCCAACCACGACGCCCGGCTCAGGGGGTGAAGAACCTGACCGTGGCGATGCCAAGCACGGTCAACAGCAACGAGCCGGCAAGGTGCGCCAGCGCGGTGGCGATCGCCCAGCCGGGCTCACCGCGGCCGAATGCATTGACCACTTCGGCCGAGTAAGTGGAAAAAGTGGTCA
Source organism: uncultured beta proteobacterium (assembly GCA_963779435.1). Classification (GTDB taxonomy): domain Bacteria; phylum Pseudomonadota; class Gammaproteobacteria; order Burkholderiales; family Burkholderiaceae_C; genus CADEEN01. The sequence continues at coordinate 27,013 of CAVZYL010000021.1, forward strand.
ACCCGCCGAGGAACCCGGTAATCAGCGCCAACCGCCACAAGATTGACACATCGGTGCGCCAGGCGAAGAAGGCGATCGCCACGCCGACCAGGTAGCCCCCGATGAGATTCGCCGCCAGAGTGCCCAGCGGCAGTTGCGGCAGTACCCGGTTCAGGGCTTCGCCGAGGGCGAACCGCAGGCAAGCACCGAAGCCGGCGCCGACGAAGACAGCGAGCAAGGCCGGCGCCAGTGGTGCGGTGCCGGTCATCTTGCGTTGCCGCTCTTCAAGCCCCAGCGTTCGAGCGCCGCATCGTCGGTGACGCGTGCGTCGACCCACTCGGCCGTGCCATCGGGCCGGTGCTCCTTCTTCCAGAAAGGAGCCTCGGTCTTCAGGTAATCGATCAGGAATTCGCAGGCCGCGAAGGCGTTCCCGCGGTGCGCTGACGACACGACCACGAGCACGATCTGGTCCTGCGGTTGCAGCACGCCGACACGGTGAATCACACGCGCAGCGGTGATCGGGAAGCGCTCGTGCGCTGCGGCGATCATGGCCTCGATCGCACGCTCGGTCATGCCCGGGTAATGTTCGAGTTCCAGGCGCGAGGTGTCGAGCGGCCCGCCGCCCACACTGCGGTCGCGCACCGTGCCGATGAAGCTGACGACCGCACCGACCGCCCCATCGCCGCCGCGCAAAGCCGCGATCTCCCGGCTGGCATCGAAGTCTTCATGCTGGATGCGAACGCGCATGCTCAGCCCCCTGTCACCGGCGGGAAGAATGCCACCTCGGCGCCGTCTTCGAGCAGGAAGGCCTCGTCGGCCAGCGCCTGATTGACGGCGCAGCGCAAGGTGCGGCCCCGGCGCAGCGCGTCGGCATGGCGCGCATCGCCCGCGATCAGTTGGTCGCGTAGCGCGCCCAGCGTGCAGCCGGCCGCAAGCTGTACCACTTCCTGGCCGCCCAGCGCCTCGCGCAAGGCGGCAAAGTAGCGCACGGTGACCTGCATCGCGTCAGGCTCCGACCAAGGCATTGAGCGGCCAGTAGGCGACCCTGTCGCCGTGCGCGATGGCACGGCCGGGAGGGTTGTCGACCAGGCCGTCGGCCCATACAGCGGAGGTCAGCACCCCCGAGCTCTGGTTGGGAAACAAGTCTAGCCCTCCTTGGGCATTGCGTCGAACGCGCAGGAACTCCCGACGGCGGTCGGGCCGCGGCCAGTCGAAATGCGCCGGCAAGGGCAGCGCGGTGGGCAGTGTGGCGGGCATGCCCTGCATCGCACGCAGCACGGGTGCCACGGCGATCACGAAGGTCACGAAGCTCGAGACCGGATTGCCCGGCAGCCCTATGAAGAGCGACTCGCCGCCGCCCGCTGCGCGCACTGCGCCGAAGGCCAGCGGTTTGCCTGGCTTGATCGCCACCTGCCACAGCTCGACGCGGCCCTCGGCGGCCACCGCGGGTCGGATATGGTCCTCCTCGCCCACCGAGACGCCGCCCGAACTCAGGATCAAGTCGTGACCCGCCGCCGCGCGGCGCAGGGCCGCGCGCGTGGCGTCGAGCCGGTCGGGCACGATGCCCAAGTCGGTGACCACGCAGCCAGCGGCCTGCAACAGACCGCGCAGGGTGAAGCGGTTCGAGTTGTAGATCGCGCCCGGTGGCAGCTTGTCGGGCACCACCGCACCGGGCATCACCAGCTCGTCGCCGGTGGAGAACAAGGCCACCCGTGGGCGGCGGCAAAGAGTCAGCGTCGCGGCGCCGACCCCGGCCGCCAGCCCTAAGGCTTGCGGCGTGAGGCGGGCGCCACGTACCAGCACCGTGGCGCCACTGCGCACGTCTTCGCCGCGTCGGCGGATCCACTGCCCCGCCTGCGGCAATGCGTTGACGCGCACCGCGCCGTCGAGCGCTTCGCATTGCTCCTGCATCACGACGGCGTCGGCACCGGGCGGCACTTGCGCGCCGGTGAACACGCGCGCCGCACTGCCCTCGGCCAGGGGGCTGCCCACGACACCTGCGGCGATGCGCTGGCTGACCGGCAGCAGCGTGCCGGCAAGTGTCACGTCGGTCGCGCGCAGCGCATAGCCGTCCATCGAGGTGTTGTCGGCCGGCGGCACGTCGACGGTCGAAACCACGTCAGCAGCCAGCACGCGGCCCAGGGCGTCGAAGGTCGAGGCCGTCTCGACTTCGGCAATGCGCGCGCTGGCGCCGCCGGCGACCAGCCGCGCCAGGGCCTCGTCCAGGCTCAGCATCGTTGGGCGCGGCTCAGGCATGGCTGTCGATGTAGTTCTTGACCGCAGCGGCATCGGGCGGCAGCAGCGTGAAGCGCTTGGGCAAGCTCTCGATAGCGGCAAACCCGGCTGGCCGCTCGGGCTCACGGCCCAGCGCTTCGCGGATCGCGGCCGCGAACTTCGCCGGTAGTGCGGTCTCAAGCACCAGCAGCGGCAAGCCCGGACTGTGATGCTCTCGGCCGACCTTCAAGCCATCGGCCGTGTGTGTGTCGATGACGAGGCCGAAGCGCTGCCAGGTATCGCGGATTGTCGCCAGCCGGTCGGCATGAACGCTCTTGCCGGAGACGAAGCCGAAGTCGGCAACTTGCGCGAACTCGGTCGGCGTCAGCGTGAACGAGCCGCGTTCGCGAAGTTCGCGAGCGAAGAGCTGCCACACACGCTCCCCCGCCGCCCGGTCGTGGCCGAGCAGGTCGAACACGAAGCGCTCGAAGTTGCTGGCCTTGCTGATGTCCATCGACGGGCTCGAGGTCTCGTGCGTCTGATCGCTCGCGCGCGGCCGGTAGCTGCCACTGCGAAAGAACTCGTCGAGCACGTCGTTTTCGTTGGTGGCGCAGATCAGGCGCGCGATCGGCAGGCCCATCATGCGTGCGATGTGGCCGGCGCAGATGTTGCCGAAGTTGCCCGACGGCACGGCGAAGTCGACCTGCTCGCCGATCCGCACGTCGAGCTGAAAGTACCCGGCGAAGTAGTAGACGACCTGCGCGAGCAGGCGTGCCCAGTTGATCGAGTTGACGCTGCCGATGTGCCGCGTGCGCTTGAATGCCAGATCGTTGCTGACGGCCTTGACGATGTCCTGGCAGTCGTCGAACACACCGTCGATGGCGATGTTGTGGATGTTGGCATCCTGCAGGCTGAACATCTGTGCCTGCTGAAACGGGCTCATGCGACCGTGCGGGCTGAGCATGAAGACATTGATGCCGCGCTTGCCTCGCATCGCGTGCTCGGCCGCGCTGCCGGTGTCGCCGGAAGTTGCGCCAAGCACGTTGAGTACCTGGCCGCGTCGCACGAGTTCGTATTCGAACAGCGCGCCGAGTAGTTGCATCGCCAGGTCCTTGAAAGCCAGCGTCGGCCCGTTGGACAGGGCCTGCAACGCGACACCCGGTTCGAGTTGCTTCAGCGGCACGATCGCGTTGCTGCCGAACCGCTCTGCGGTGTAGGTCTCGCGGCACAGCGTGCGCAGGTCGGCCGCCGGGATGTCGTCGATGTAGAGCGACAGGATCTCGAAGGCCAGGTCGGCGTAGGGCAGATCGCGCCAGCTCTTGAGGGTCGAGGCGTCAACGCGCGGATAGTGGGTCGGCAGGTACAGCCCGCCATCCGGGGCCAGACCTTCTAGCAGGATGTCGCAGAACGCGCGCGGCGTGGCGTCGCCTCGGGTGCTGATGTAACGCATGGCGCGTCAACCCAGCAGCCGCCGCGGAATTGGCTCCGCCAGGCCGCAGGCGGGCCTTGCAGGCCGCATGGCCGCGAGACGCGGCCATTCCTCGGCCCGTCCAAGCCGACGAAGGTCGGCTTGGAGCCGCGGACCTCGGCCCCCCTGGGGGGGAGCGGCGAAGCCGCTTCGGGGGGGGACGTTGTTCACGCCAGCTCTTCCTTGCGGATGCTGACGATGGGCGCCAACACCGTCGGCAGGGACTGCATCTGGGCCAGCGCCTGGCGCATGCGGCCTTCGATGGTGTGGTGCGTCAGGATGATCAGGTCGGTCTGGCGCTCGCCTTCGGCCGACTCGCGTTGCAGCACGGCATCGATCGAAATGCCATGCTCGGCCAGGATCGTCGTGATCCGCGACAGCACGCCCGCCTCGTCGGCCACGACCAGGCGCAGGTAATAGGCCGTGACCACCTGATCGATCGGCAGGATCGGGGTGTCGGCCATCGCGTCAGGCTGGAAGGCCAGGTGCGGTACGCGGTGGTCGGGGTCGGCCGTGGCCAGGCGCGTGACGTCGACCAGGTCGGCGACCACCGCGCTGGCGGTCGGCTCTGCGCCGGCGCCCTTGCCGTAGTACAGCGTCGTGCCGACCGCATCGCCCTGCACCATCACCGCGTTCATCGCACCTTCGACGTTGGCGATCAGGCGCTTGCTCGGCACCAGCGTCGGGTGCACCCGCAATTCGATGCCGTGTTCGCGGCGCTTGGTGATGCCCAGCAGCTTGATGCGGTAGCCGAGTTGCTCGGCATAGCGGATGTCCACCGCCTGCAGCTTGGTGATGCCTTCGACGTGGGCCGCGTCGAACTGCACCGGCACGCCGAAGGCGATCGCGCTCATGATCGTGGTCTTGTGCGCGGCGTCAATGCCCTCGATGTCGAAACTCGGATTGCTCTCGGCATAGCCCAGGCGCTGGGCCTCTTTCAGGACCACGTCGAAGTCGAGGCCCTTGGCGCGCATCTCGCTAAGGATGAAGTTGGTCGTGCCGTTGACGATGCCGACCACCCATTCGATGCGGTTGGCGGTCAGGCCTTCGCGCAGCGCCTTGATGATCGGAATGCCGCCGGCCACGGCAGCTTCGAAAGCAACCATCACGCCGCGTTCGCGCGCGGCGGCGAAGATCTCGTTGCCATGCACGGCCAGCAGCGCCTTGTTGGCGGTCACCACATGCTTGCCGTTGCGAATGGCCTCGAGAATCAGGGTACGCGCAACGCCGGTGCCGCCAATCAACTCGACGACGATGTCGATGGCCGGATCGGCGATCACCAGCGACGCGTCGGCCACCACCGTGACGCCGTCGCCGACGATCGCCTTGGCGCGTGCCACGTCGAGGTCGGCAACCATCGTGATCTGGATACCGCGACCGGCGCGCCGGCGGATCTCCTGCTGGTTGCGCGGACAACACGTGGAACGTGCCGGCGCCGACGGTGCCGATGCCCAAAAGGCCGACCTGGATCGGTTTCAACGGGGTGGATGCCGAGTGGTTCACAGGGGGTGCCGTTTGCGGTAGTGGTCGAGGAAGCGGGCGATGCGGCCGATCGCCTCGGTGAGGTCGTCGGAGTTTGGCAGGAAGACGATCCGGAAGTGGTCCGGTATCGGGCACGTTGAACCCGATGCCCTGCACGATCAGCACCTTCTCCTCGGCGAGCAGGTCATAGGCGAACTGCTGGTCGTCCGTGATCGGGTAGATCTTGGGATCGAGCCGCGGGAACATGTACAGCGCCGCCTTCGGCTTGACCACGCTCACGCCCGGGATCTGACGTCAGCAGCTGGTAGGCCAGGTCGCGCTGGCGGCCGAGGCGGCCCGCCGGCGCGACCAGGTCCTTGATGCTCTGGTAGCCACCGAGCGCGGTCTGGATCGCCAGTTGGCCCGGCGTGTTGGCGCACAGGCGCATCGACGCCAGCATGTTCAGGCCTTCGATGTAGTCGCCGGCATGGCGCTTGTCGCCCGACACCACCATCCAGCCCGCGCGGTAGCCGCAGGAGCGGTAGTTCTTCGACAGGCCGTTGAAGGTGACGAACAGCACGTCGTCGGCCAGCGACGCGATGCTGGTGTGCGTGTGGCCGTCGTACAGCGTCTTGTCGTAGATCTCGTCGGCGAAGACGATCAGCTGATGCTGGCGCGCGATCTCGACGATGCTCCTGCAGCAAGCTCGTCGGGGTACAGCGCGCCGGTCGGGTTGTTCGGGTTGATGACGACGATGGCCTTGGTGCTGCGGCGTGACCTTGCTGCGGATGTCGGTCAAGATCGGGCAACCAGCCCGAGCCCTCGTCGCACCGGTAGTGCACCGGCGTGCCGCCCGACAGCGAGACCACGGCCGTCCACAGCGGGTAGTCGGGCGACGGGATCAGCACCTCGTCGCCGTCGTCGAGCAGCGCGTTCATGCTCATCGCGATCAGCTCGGACGCGCCGTTGCCGAGGTAGACGTCGTCGACGGTCGACGCCGGCGATGTGCTTTTCCTGCGTGTAGTGCACCACCGCCTTGCGCGGCGCGAACAGGCCCTTGCTGTCGGTGTAGCCGGCGGCATGCGGCAGGTTGCGGATCATGTCCTGCACGATCTCGTCGGGCGGCTCGAGGCCGAACGCGGCAATGTTGCCGATGTTCAGCTTGATGATCTTGTGGCCCTCGTCCTCCATCTGGCGGGCCTTGTCGAGCACCGGGCCGCGGATGTCGTAGCCGACGTTGGCGAGCTTGGCGGACTTGGTGATGGGCTTCAAGGATCGAAACTCGTGGCCGGGGAATCTAGAATTATCCACGCATGAAGTTCGAGCCAGACCACCTCGCCGGTACCAACACGGTCTCGCGCCATGAGCGCGGCGCGGTATGGGTCAATGGTGCACGTTGGGGTGAGAGCCTCGTGGTGCCGTGGCGTGGCGAGGTGCTGCGCTGGCCGCCGAGCAGCCTCGCCGAGCTGGCAGCCCTGCACTTCGAACAGGTGCTGACGCTGGCACCGGAGCTGGTCATCTTCGGCAGTGGCGAGCGGCTGCAGTTCGTGGCGCCCGGCCTGTATCGATGCCTGATCGAAGCCGGCATTGGCGTCGAAACCATGGACACCGGGGCGGCCTGCCGGACCTTCAACGTTCTGGCCAGTGAAGGCCGCTCGGTGGTCGCCGCCCTGCTGCTGCCACCAAGCGCGTAAAGGGCAGCCGCGTACGGGCACCGCTATAATTGCGGGCTACACCTGCGTTGGCAGGTTGTCACCGTAACACGACGCCCCTCATGACGCCAGCCCTCAATAAAGCACTGCCGGAATTTGAAGCGCTCGCCACCAGCGGCGTGAAGATCACACCGCAGACTTTTCACAGCCAGGCTGTGGTGCTGTACTTCTATCCGAAGGACAACACGCCAGGCTGTACCACCGAAGCAATGCAATTCCGTGACCGTCACAAGGACTTCATCAAGGCCGGTGCACTGGTTCTGGGTGTGTCGCGCGACAACATGGCCTCGCACGAGAAGTTCAAGCAAAACCTTGAACTCCCATTCGAACTGATCGCCGACACCGAGGAAAAGCTCTGCCACATGTTCGGCGTGGTCAAGAACAAGATCATGTACGGCAAGAAGGTCAAGGGCATCGAGCGCAGCACCTTCCTGATCGACGCCGAGGGCATATTGCGCGGTGAGTGGCGCGGCATCAAGGTTGCCGGGCATGTCGACGAAGTGCTGAAGGCCGTCAAATTGCTGAAGAAGGCGGCCTGACTTCGGCTGTGGTTTGTGACCGACAGCGCGCGGTCGACGCCCGAGCAGGCTGCATAATCGGGCCATGCCCGTGAGCCGAGACGCGACGCGCAATCGATGAAAGCCGCACAGCCGACTGTGCGGCTTTTTGCTTTTTGACCGACACACTTCAGGCCCAACCCCGCAATGCCCCTGCCCAAGCCACCCGCACGCAAAGCCTCCCTCCTCGCCCCCGCCGACTTCGAAGCCCAGGCCGCACCCAAGACGCCCCACCGGTCCACCCAATCGCATACTGCTGCCGAGCCGGCAGCGGCCGTGCTCGATCTGTTCGACAGCAGCGCGGCGGCGGCCGCGCCGCCGCTGGCGCCAGTTGTTGCGCGTTCCGCAGCCCCACTGCGCGCGCCGGTGGCCCAGGCCAAGCCGCGCAAACCGCGCGGCAGTGGCCCCCCCAAGCTGTTCGTGCTCGACACCAATGTGCTGATGCACGATCCGACCTGCCTGTTCCGCTTCGACGAGCACGACATCTTCCTGCCGATGATCACGCTCGAGGAACTCGATGGCCACAAGAAGGGTATGAGCGAAGTCGCGCGCAATGTGCGCCAGGTCAGCCGCGACCTCGACGGGCTGGCCGCCGACGGCCTGCGCGACCCCAAGGAAGGCATCCCGCTGGCCAAGACCGGCCACCGCGAGGCCGCCGGCAAGCTGTTCTTCCAGACCACCTTGCTCGATGTCAAGCTGCCGGCCGGCCTGCCGCAAGGCAAGGCCGACAACCAGATCCTCGGCGTGGTGATGAGCCTGCGCGAACAACTGCCGCAGCGCGATGTGGTGCTGGTGTCCAAGGACATCAACATGCGCGTCAAGGCGCGTGCGCTGGGCCTGCCGGCCGAGGACTACTTCAACGACAAGACGCTCGAGGACGGCGACCTGCTCTACACCGGCGTGCTGCCGCTGCCGCCCGACTTCTGGGAACGCCACGGCAAGACGATGGAAAGCTGGCAGCAGGGTGGCCACACCTTCTACCGCATCGCGGGGCCGATGGTGCCGGCGCTGATGGTCAACCAGTTCGTCTACCTCGAGACGCCCGGCGCCGCGCCGCTGTACGCACGCGTGACCGAGATCACCGGCAAGACGGCGGTGTTGAAGACGCTCAAGGAGTTCACGCATCAGAAGAACGCCGTCTGGGGCGTCACGGCACGCAACCGCGAACAGAACTTCGCGCTCAACCTGCTGATGGATCCGGAGTGCGACTTCATCACCCTGACCGGCACGGCCGGTACCGGCAAGACCCTGATGACACTGGCTGCCGGTCTGGCCCAGGTAATGGACGACCGCCGCTACAGCGAAATCATCGTCACCCGCGTCACCGTGCCGGTGGGTGAGGACATCGGCTTCCTGCCCGGCACCGAAGAGGAGAAGATGGGCCCATGGATGGGTGCGCTGGACGACAACCTCGAAGTCCTGTCGCGCAGCGACGCGGGCGCAGGCGAATGGGGCCGCGCCGCCACCAACGACCTGGTGCGCAGCAAGATCAAGATCAAGAGCCTGAACTTCATGCGCGGACGCACCTTCCTGAACAAGTTCGTGCTGATCGACGAGGCGCAGAACCTGACGCCAAAGCAGATGAAGACCCTGATCACGCGCGCCGGGCCGGGGACCAAGATCGTCTGCCTGGGCAATCTGGCACAGATCGACACGCCCTATCTCACCGAAGGGAGTTCGGGACTGACCTTCGCCGTTGACCGCTTCAAGGGCTGGCCGCATGGCGGTCACGTGATGCTGGCGCGCGGCGAGCGCTCGCGGCTCGCCGACTTCGCTTCCGAAGTGCTGTAGCGGCGTCAGTGCGCGGCAGCAGCCGCCGCGACGGCCTTCTTTGCGTTCATCAGGTTGCGCCGACCGTCGGGGGTGCGCTCGGCGGTGTCGACGATCAGCTTGATCAGTCCGGTGGCTTCAGTTTCGGGTTGACGGCCAGCATCTTGGCCGCCAGATTGGTGACCTGCGGCGAGGCCATCGACGTGCCCGACAGCGCCACGCGCTCGCCGCCGGGCAGGTAGCTCTCGACCTGGTAGCCGTTGGCGTGCACCTTCACCGTCGGGCCGTAGCTGGTGAAGCTGGCCTCGTCGCCGGCCAGGTCGACCGCGCCGACGGTCAGCAGGTTGGGCAGCACGATGGCAGCCGGGATGTCTTCGATGAACGAAGCGGTCGTTGTTGCTGTTGCCGGCGGCAGTGACGAACAGGACCTCAGGCGCGCCCGCGAATGCCCGCGAAAGGGCGACCTTTCTGGATCTCGAAGTACTCGCGCGCTGGCGCCTTGCGCTCCTCGGGCGTCTTGCCGATGCCGCATTGCTCGAGGTCGTTCTCGATCCCCGCGACGTCGCCGCCCCAGCTCATGTTGACGACGCGCACGCCTTTGCCTGCGAGGAACTCGACGCGTCGCCTGTAGGCTTCGCATCGCGCGCGCTCTGCTCGCGGCTCGGGCAGGGGTCGGGCTTGAGCGTGTAGCCGTATTCGATGCGCGCGACGACCAGCCGCGCGTACGGGTTACCGGCGAGCGCGATGCCGGCCACATGGGTGCCGTGCTCGTAGTTGCCGGCCAGGCCCATTTCCTCGATCGCCGGCTTGTAGTCTGCTCGGCCGGCAGCGTCGACAGCCACTGCTTGACCTCCTGCGCTTCCGCGCTGTCGATGTTCGACTGCAGGTCGGAGAAGCCCTTGGTGCGCGCGGTCATCTGCGGCAGCCTGCCGCGCACCTCGGGCGCAATCGGCACAGCTCTCCGAGGGCCGGGCGGCTGTACTTGTCGAACGCGATGAGCAGCGGCTGGCCGCCGCCGTCGCGCAGCACCTGCTTGCCGAACAGCGCCGTATCGACGCCGCTGTCCCAGACGGCGATGCGCACCGGCTGCGCGCCGGCCCGGCGCGGCAGCGACGACGTCGCGCGCAGCCCAGATGTCGGGCTTGTCGACCTTGTGCGCATCGAGGTAGCGGCCAAAGGTGTCGATCAGGGTCTGCTTGAGCGGCAGCACACGCCACCAGCGCGAAGCGCGCGCTGATCAGACCCGGCGCGAATTCGGAGCTGAGCGCGCCGTTGGGTCGACGATCGGCTGCACCACCTCGCGCAGGTTGCCGATCACCAGTCCTTCGCCGATCGTCTCGGCGCCGGCCTTCAGCCTCCTTGATGTCGTTGGCGACCACCGTGCAGCGGCATCGGCGCCAGTTCGCGCGTCTATCGACTCGCCGACCGCACGTCGCATAGGCGTGGACTTCCGACGCCGTCAGCCTTGGCGGCCTGCGCCATCGCGCGCAGGCGCAGACCCCGACAGCAGCTTGTCGGCAGGCTTCTCCTGCAAGGCGCGGATCACCTCGAGCCGCGCCAGCGCGGCGTCGTACTGGCCGTCGAGAAAGTCGAGCGCGGCCAGCAGTCCGAGCAGATCGCGCTGGGTCGCCTTGTCGGGGATCTCGTAGCCCGCCAGCACCGATTCGGTGTCGCGCCGCAGTTGGGCAGCAAAGGGCGCGAACTTGTCCGCCGAGCGGACGACGTCTTCGACCTTGCCTCGAGCTGGTAGGTGAAGCGCGGCAGGTCGGCCGCCTTCTCGATGCGCGGCTTGGCCGGGGCGGCCGTTTGTGCCGCGACGAGCGCTGGCAGCACGTCAAGGGCGCAAGCCATCACGGTCAAAAGGGCACCGCGTACGAATCTCGATCTGAGGATGCTCATCGTTTCAGCTCCGTGAAGAACGCCTGGTTGTTGCTGTCCCGCCCGAGGAACGAGCGCACCAGTTCCTGCGGCGGCAACTGGCCTCCGTTGGCCAGTATCGTGTCGCGATAGCGCTTGCCGACGACGGCGCTGAGCCGATCGGCGCCGAATGCGGTGCGCAAATCCGCCGCCATGACTTCGCTCCAAAGGTAGCCGTAGTACCCCGCCGCGTACCCGCCGGCGACATGGCCGAATCCAGCCGGAAAGATCGACCCCGGCACGTATCCCAACGGCGTATCGCCCTCCATGCGCGCCCACAGGGCCATCGGCTCTGGTGCGGCAGGCCCATGCAGGCCCAGGTCGAACGACGCGTACAGCACCTGCCGCGCATAGCGCACGCCGATCCCGAAACGCTTGGCCGCCCGGGCCCTGGCCAGCAGTTCGGCGGGCACTGGCTTGCACGACGCACAGACCTCCTGCATCACATTGAGCACCGCGCCGTCGTAGATCCAGTCCTCGAGCATCTGCGACGGCGCTTCGACGAAGTCGTGCAACACGTTGGTGCCCCCCTGCGAGGCGTGGCGAGTGGCAGACAGGTTGTTGTGGATCGAATGGCCGAATTCGTGGAGCAAGGTTTCGCCCAAGTCTTCGAGTGTCAAGCCGCGGCGGTCGAGGTTGGTCACCAGCACCGCTTGCGGCAGGCGCTTGAGCCGCGTCGAGCCATTGTGGAAACTCCAGACGAACGCACCACTGCCCTTGCCCTCGCGCGGATACAGATCGACCAACAGGCTGGCCAGGGGTTTGCCGGTCGCAGCGTCACTCACGCGGTAGGCCTGCACGTCGGGGTGCCAGAGCGCGACGCCATCGATACGCGTGTACTTCAGGCCCAGCATCCGCTCGACGACGCGCATCGCCATCGCCAGGCTTTCCTGCACCGGGAAGTGGGCGCGGAAGACCTCCTGGTCGATCGCGTAGCGCTCGCCACGCACGCGTTCGGTGTAGAGGGCCGTGTCCCAACGCGCGAGCTTGACCGTCGCCGGCGGCTCGCCCGTTGCCTGCGCCTTAGCCAGCCGCAGCTCCGCTATCTCGCGCCGTTCGCGTTCGGCCACGGCGTGGCCCACCTCGGCCAGGAAGCGACTCACCGTGCCCGAGTCACCGGCCATCTGCCGGCGCAGGACGAAGTCGGCGTAGCTGGCGGCGCCGAACAATTGGGCCAGTTCCTTGCGCAGTTGACCGAGTTCGGCGAGCAATTCGAGGTTGGCTCGGCCACCCTTGGCGTTGTCGGCGCGCCAGAAACGCTCGCGCGTGGCCGGATCGATCGCGTTCTGCAACACCGGCAGGTACGTCGAATCGTCGACTGCGAGAAGGACGCGTCCCTGCGCGTCCTTCTTGGCATCCGCCCACAAGGATGGGGGAACTCCCCGCAGGTCGTTCTCGCTGAATGCGAGCTGCACGTTGTCGTCGCGGATGTTCTTCTCGAACAACTGCGACTGCGCCGTAATGCGGTCCAGCAACGCCTTGGCGCGCTGACGCCTGTCCGGCGGCAGGCTGATGCCGGCGTCCTTGAAGCCCTCGAGCGTGGTCTTCAGGAACTGGCGCTCAAAGGCATCGCGCGGTTTCACCGTGCGCGCCGCGCGATAGAGCCGCTCGTTCTGCCGCAGCGAGGACGAGAAGTCCTGCCAGCGCAACTCGCAGGCCTCGGTGGCATCCCGAATCACCTTGTCCGGATGCACCGTCGTCAACACGTAGATGGGCCCGGAAACGTCTTCTACGTAGGCATTGAGGTCGTCCATCGCCGCCACCCATCGCGGCCCGCCCGGTACCTGCTCCAGGCGCCGCAGTCGTTCACCGGCACCAGCGATGCCGCTGTCGCACGCTGCCTTGACTTCGGCAGGGCTGCGGTAGTTCGGAAACGCGGGGTCAGTCAGGCCGCCGGCGGATCCCGGGGCCGCCGACGCCCATCCGGCAACAGCCGCCAACAACGTGATGAGCCAGGACCTGTGAATCTGCATGCCACCCCCGCGAGGCGCGGATTGTGCCCGCGTCGCGCAGGGGTTCGGCCGCCGATGCGACAGACGGCGTGGTTTCGACCATGAACCGCGGACGCCCCTGCGTCAGCCTTGACCAACCAGCTCCCTGACCTGTTGCAGTGCAGACGGGTCCTCGATCGTCGTCAGGTCACCCGGGTCGCGTCCTTCGCACACCGCCTGGATGGCTCGGCGCAACAGCTTGCCCGAGCGCGTCTTCGGCAGCGCCGTCACGAAGCGCACGCGCGACGGCCGGGCGACGGCACCGAGCTGGTCGTCGACCACTTTCATGATCTCGCCTTCATGCTTCAGCGCGTCGGCTGCCGTGGCCGCCCTCGACTGGTCCTTCAAGATCACGAAAGCCATTGCCACCTGACCCTTGAGTGCATCGGCGACACCGACCACCGCGACCTCGGCCACGTTCGGGTGGCTCGAGATGCTCTCCTCGATCTCGCGCGTGCCCAGGCGGTGCCCGGCGACGTTGATCACGTCGTCGGTGCGGCCGAGGATGAAGAAGTAGCCGTCCGCGTCGCGGATGCCCCAGTCGAAGGTCGAATAGATCTGACGGCCGGGAATGCTGTCCCAGTAGGTCTTGACGAAGCGCTTGTCGTCACGCCAGACGGTCTGCATGCAGCCGGGCGGCAGCGGGCCTTCAATCGCCACCACGCCCTTCTGGTTGGCGCCCTTCAACTCCTCGCCGGTGTGCTCGTCGAGCAGCTTGATGTCGTAGCCATAAACCGCCTTGCCGGGCGAGCCGAACTTGCTCGCCGCCTTCTCGACGCCGTTGCACAGGCTCAGAATCGGCCAACCGGTTTCGGTCTGCCAGTAGTTGTCGACGATTGGCTTGCCTAGCGCCTCGGCGATCCACTTGGCCGTGGGCTCGTCGAGCGGTTCGCCGGCCAGGAAGAGCGCGCGCAGCGACGAAAGGTCGTGGCGCTTGAGCGCCGCCGGGTCCTGCTTCTTCAGCACGCGCACGGCCGTTGGCGCACTGAACATCGACCGACACCCGGTACTTCTCGACCAGACTCCACCAGATGGCCGCATCGGGCCGGATCGGCAGCCCTTCGTAAAGGATCGTCGCCATGCCGGCGATCAGCGGGCCGTAGACGATGTAGCTGTGGCCGACCACCCAGCCGATGTCGCTGGTCGAAAAGTAGGTCTCGCCGGCCTGGCCGCAGAAGATGTGCTTCATGCTCGCCGCCAGCGCCACCGCGTAGCCGCCGGTGTCGCGCTGCACGCCCTTGGGCTTGCCGGTCGTGCCGCTGGTATAGAGGGTGTAGCTCGGTTGCGTGGCTTCGAGCCAGGCACACGGGCACCTTCGCGCCGCGGTGTTGTTCGCGCAGCGGCGCGTAGTCGGCGTCGCGACCGACGATGCGAGCCATCGGTGCGAGGCCGCGGTCGACCAGCAGCACCTTCGCGGGCTTGTGGGCCGCCAGCCGTATCGCCTCGTCGAGCAGCGGCTTGTAGGCCAGCACCTTGCCGGCGCGGCTGCCGGCATCGGCGCTGACGATGACGCTTGGGCTCGGCGTCGTCGATGCGGCTGGCCAGGCTGCCGCTGGCAAAGCCGCCGAACACCACCGAATGGATGGCGCCGATGCGCGCACAGGCGAGCATCGCGAACACAGCTTCGGGAATCATCGGCATGTAGATCAGCACGCGGTCGCCGACTGCGCACGCCCAGCGCCAGCAGGACCGCGGCCATGCGCTGCACTTCGTCGTGCAGTTGGCGGAAGCTGTAGACTCTTTCCTGGTCGACTTCGGTCGAGACCCAGATCAGCGCGTTCTGCTCGGCGCGGGCGGCCAGGTGGCGGTCGACCGCGTTGTGGCAAAGGTTGGTCGTGCCGCCGACGAACCAGCGCGCAAACGGCGGCTGGCTGTAGTCGCAGACCTGTTTGAACGGGCGTCTGCCAGTCGATCAGGCGGGCCTGCTCGGTCCAGAAGCGCGTCTCGGTCGTCGATCGACCGGCGATGGAAGTCGGCGTAGTTCACGCGGTAGGTCTCCTGGTTTGGGGATCGTTCAGGCAATGCGCACGACCAGCCGGCCGCGCACGCGCCCGGCCATCAGGTCGTGCGCGCGGGCGACTGCGTCGTCGAGTGCGATTTCGTCGGTGATGCGCTCCAGCAGGGCGGGGTCGAGGTCACGTGCCAGGCGCTGCCAGGCGGTCTGGCGCCGTGGCAGCGGCGCCATCACGCTGTCGACTCCGGCCAGCGTGACGCCGCGCAGGATGAACGGCATCACCGTCGCCGGCAGGTCGGCACCCTGGGCCAGGCCGCAGGCCGCGACGACGCCGCCGTAGCGTGTCTGCGCCAGCGCATTGGCCAGCGTGTGGCTGCCGACCGCGTCGACCACAGCCGCCCAGCGCTCCTTCTGCAGCGGCTTGCCGGGCGCCGACGAGGTCGGCGCGGTCGATGACATCGGCGGCGCCGAGTGCACGCAGGTAGTCCGCCTCGCCAGGCCTTGCCGGTGGCCGCAATGACCCGGTGACCCAGCCGCGACAGCAGCGCCACTGCCACGCTGCCCACGCCGCCGGTGGCGCCGGTGACCAGCACGTCGCCCGTCGCCTGGCGCCAACCCGTGCTGCTCCAGCGCCATCACGCACAGCATCGCGGTGTAGCCGGCCGTGCCGATGGCCATCGCCTGACGCGCCGTGAATGCGGCGGGCAGGCGCACCAGGCCAGTCGCCCGCCAGCCGCGCGCGTTCAGCCAGGCAACCCCAGCGTGTCTCGCCGACGCCCCAGCCGTTGTGCACCACCCGGTCGCCCGGCCTTCCAGTCGCGGGTGGCGGCTTTCGATCACGGTGCCGGCGCCGTCGATGCCGGGCACCATCGGCCAGCGGCGAACCACCGGGCCGCGGTTGGTGAGGGCCAGGCCGTCCTTGTAGTTCAGCGTCGAATATTCGACGGCCAGCGCCACGTCGCCATCGGCCAAGGGCGCCAGGCGGGCATCGTCGAGCGCCTCGGGGCCGGCACGAAAGCCGGCCTCGTCCTTGTGCAAAACAAGTGCCCTGAACATTGATCTCGCCTCCGGCGGTATGGCAGTGATTGCAGGCGCTGCGACTGACGAGCGGCTGACGACAGAAACTCGAATTCGCCTGCGATATACGCCACAAGTGATTGAAAACGTTCAGTGATTTTTCCTCTGGTACCCGACTGCGCCGCATGTTACGTTTGCTGGCTATGACGGCCGTCGACTGCGCCGCGCCGCTTGTTGCATGGGGATCATGCTCGCATTCTCGCCGCTGGATGCTGCGTTCGCATCGTCAAGCGATCCGCTGAACGCCCTGGTCGCCGAGCGCGGCACGATCGCCGAACCAGCGGCACCGGCGGATGATGCAGCAGCTGCGCGAACGCAGCGCCGGCATGGTGATCGCGGCGATGAGCTTCATTGGCGTGCCCTACCGCCCCGGCGGCAGCAGTGGCGACGACGGCGGCTTCGATTGCAGCGGCTTCACGCGCCACGTCTTCGCACTCGGCCTGGGGCTGGCACTGCCGCGCAGCGCCGACGAACAGGCCACCGCGCGCGGGCTGGTCCACGTCGACAAGGCCGACCTGAGGCCGGGCGATCTGGTGTTCTTCAACACCTTGAAGCGCACGTTCTCGCACGTCGGCATCTACATCGGCGACGGCCGGTTCATCCATGCGCCCCCAGCTGGCAGCGAAGTGCGCATCGAAGACCATGCGCCACGCCTACTGGGCCGAGCGCTTCACCGGTGCACGGCGCGCGGCCTCCGCCGACGCGCCTGTTGCAGCACAGACGACCCTGCTGCCGACCACGAACTGAGCCACACGGCACAATCGCCGCATGGGCGAAGCCTCGATTCCCCCCAACATGATCCCGATCGCCGACCTGCGCTACCGCGCAGCCGTGCCCGTGATCCCGAGCCCATTGCGGCCGGCCAGCGGCCAGCTCGCGCGACACCCTCGGCCGCCCGCTGCGCGACCTGCGCATCTCGGTCACCGACCGCTGCAACTTCCGCTGCAGCTACTGCATGCCCAAGGAGGTGTTCGACAGCGACTACGCCTTCCTGCCGCAGTCTTCGCTGCTGAGCTTCGAGGAGATCACCCGCCTGGCCAGGCTCTTCGTGGCCCACGGCGTGCAGAAGATCCGCCTCACCGGCGGCGAGCCGCTGCTGCGCCGGCACCTCGAGAGCCTGGTCGCGATGCTGGCCGAACTGCGCACGCCCGACGGCGGACCGCTCGACCTGACGCTGACGACCAACGGTTCGCTGCTGGCGACGCAAGGCCAGGGCACTGAACGACGCCGGCCTGCGCCGTGTCACGGTCAGCCTCGACGCACTCGACGACGCCATCTTCCGGCGCATGAACGACGTCGACTTCCCGGTCGCCGACGTGCTGGCCGGCATCGACGCGGCGCTGGCCGCCGGGCTGGGGCCGATCAAGGTCAACATGGTCGTCAAGCGCGGCACCAACGACGGCCAGATCCTGCCGATGGCCCGCCACTTTCGCGAGCACTACGGCAACGCGGTCGTGCTGCGCTTCATCGAGTACATGGATGTGGGCAGCACCAACGGCTGGCGCATGGATCATGTGTTGCCATCGGCCGAAGTGATCGAGCGGCTCGGCGCGATGTTGCCACTCGAGCCGCTCGCCGCCCAGGTGCCGGGCGAGACGGCGCAACGCTGGCGCTACGCCGACGGCGGCGGCGAGATCGGCGTGATCTCCAGCGTGACACAGGCCTTCTGTCGCGACTGCAACCGCGCCCGCCTGTCGACCGAGGGCCGGCTGTACCTGTGCCTTTTCGCCACCCACGGCCACGACCTGCGTCACTTGATGCGCGACGCCGGTGCCAGCGACGCCGAGTTGACCGGCGCCATCGCCGACATCTGGGCCCACCGCGCCGACCGCTACTCCGAACTGCGCGGTCGCGGCATCGCGCAGGCCGACAGCGGCGAACGCAGGGTCGAGATGCATTACATCGGCGGCTAGATGACAGCCGCAAGCGCATTGCGTTCGCGCCACCGAGGGGCGGCGACCATCGGGCGGGCAAAGCCGGACCGGCGGTTGCCGCCTGGAATTGGACGATGACCGCGACGCAGGACATCACCGGCCTGATCCTGGCCGGCGGCCGCGGCAGCCGCATGGGCGGCGTCGACAAGGGACTGCAGAATCATCACGGCGTGCCGCTGGCGCTGCATGCACTGCTGCGCCTGGGGCCGCAGGTCGGCCAGCTGATGGTCAACGCGAATCGCAACCTCGGCGCCTACGAATCCTTTGGCGTGCCGGTGTGGCCCGACCCGGTCGGCGAATTTGCCGGGCCGCTGGCCGGCTTCCTGGCCGGGCTGGAACGCTGCGAGACGCCCTACTGTTGCTGACCGTGCCGTGCGACACGCCGAACTTTCCAGACGATCTGGCGGCGCGCATGGCTGCAGCGCTCGATGCCGAGCAGGCCGAACTCGCCTATGCGGTCACGGTTGAAGCCGGTCGCGAACAGGCGCATCCGGTCTTCTGCCTGCTGAAGAGCGCGCTTTGCGAGAGCCTCGTCGCCTTCCTGCATGGCGGTGGCCGCAAGATCGATAGCTGGTTCGCACAGCATCGCGCAGTGGCGGTTCGGTTCGACGACGCGCAGCGCCTTCTTCAACGCCAACACCCCGGCCGAATTGGCGCGGTTGCAACAGCCGCATGCCCCCGCTTCCTGAGCTCCGCGTGCGCGCCCTCGGCGAGGCCGATGCCCAGGCCTACAAGGCGCTGCGCGATCACGCGCTGGCGCACCACGAAGAAGCATTCACATCGGACGCCGCGACCGAGGCAAGGCGCGGTGCAGACAGCTATTTCGCCCGCCTCGGCGACCGACGCCAGCGGCGGCTTCACGCTCGGCGCCTGGCGTGGCGATCGACTGGTCGGCGCGATCAGCTGCGAGCGCGACTTGCGGCGCAAGGTGCGCCATGTCGGCCATCTCGTCGGAACCATGGTCGCGCTTGACGAACAAGGCAAGGGTATCGGACGTGAACTGCTCAGGGCCCTGATCGAACGCACCAGCGCCGACGGCGAGCTGCGCCTGTTGACGTTGAGCGTCACCGCCAGCAACCTGGGCGCCGTCCGCCTGTACCAGCGCGCCGGGTTCACGCGCTACGGTACGCTGCCGCGCGCGATTCGGATCGGCGAACGATTCCTGGACAAGGACCTGATGCTGAAAGATCTGCGATGACTGCGCCAACCCTTGAACAGATCGCGTCCAGTGTCAGCGGGTACGATCCGAATGCCCTGGCGGTGGACAAGGCCCAGGAGTTCATTGGCCGGCTGGTGCCGCAGGTGACGGCGATCGAGAGCTTGGCCCTTCGGTCCAGCCTGGGCCGGGTGCTGGCACGCGACATCGTCTCGACCATCGACGTACCCACACACGACAACTCTGCAATGGATGGCTACGCGTTGCGTGGCAGCGACCTGCCGGCGACCGGCGACGCCTTGCTCACCGTCGTCGGTAAAGGCATGGCCGGGCAGGCCTTCGATGGCGCGGTCGCCGCGGGGCAATGCGTGCGCATCATGACCGGCGCGGTCATGCCGGCGGGGCTCGACACGGTCGTGCCGCAGGAGTTCGTCAAGACCGAGGGTGCGCGAGTGCGCATCCCGGCCGGCGTCGTGCGTACCGGCGACAACCGCCGCCTGGCTGGTGAAGACCTGGCACGCGGCTCCGCGGCCTTGTGCGCCGGGCGCGTGCTGCGGCCGGCCGACCTGGGTCTGATGGCCTCACTTGGCCGCGCCGAAGTGCCCGTCATGCGCAAGCTGCGCGTCGCATTCTTCTCGACCGGCGACGAGTTGCGCTCGGTCGGCGAGCCGCTCGACGCCGGCTGTGTCTACGACAGCAACCGTTACACGATCTGGGCCATGCTGCAGCGCCTGGGCTGCGAGACACTCGACCTCGGCGTCGTGCGCGACCAGCCCGACGCACTGCGCGCGGCGTTCAGTGAGGCCGCTGCCAGCGCTGACGCGGTCATTACGTCGGGCGGCGTCAGTGTCGGCGAGGCCGACCACACCAAGGCCATCATGGCCGAGCTGGGCGACGTGCTGTTCTGGCGCATCGCGATGCGGCCGGGGCGGCCGATGGCCATCGGCCGGATCGCCACGCAGGGCCACGAGGCGATCTTGTTCGGCTTGCCCGGCAACCCGGTCGCGGTGATGGTCACCTTCTATGCCTTCGTCCGCGCGGCGCTGCTGAAGATGAGCGGCGCCACGGACTCGCCCTTGCCGTTGCTGCGCGCTGCGTGCACGACGGCACTGCGCAAGAAGGCCGGCCGCACCGAATTCCAGCGCGGCGTCGTCAGCCGCGCCGCCGACGGTCGCTGGCAGGTGGCCATCACCGGCAGTCAGGGCTCGGGCATCCTGTCGTCGATGAGCGTGGCCAACGGCATGGTGCTGCTGCACCACGGCCAGGGCGACGTCGCGGCCGGCGACGACGTCGACGTGATCCCGTTCGATGGGCTCGTTTGACGACGCGAACTGCGTCTACTTGGCCGGCACCGGCACGTCGTCGAGCGCGCGCTCGGTGATTTCACCCGGCACCGCCTTGCGTGCAAACCAGGTGTAGACCGTCGGCACGACGAAGATCGTGAGCAGCGTGCCGAGCGACATGCCACCGACGATGACCCAGCCGATCTGGCGCCGGCTCTCGGCCCCGGCGCCCCCCGACAGCGCCAGCGGCAAGGCACCGAGCACCATTGCGCAAGTGGTCATGATGATCGGCCGCAACCGCAGGCTGGCCGCCGTGACCACCGCTTCGTGCACGGCCATGCCCTGGCGTCTCAACTGGTTGCTGAACTCGACGATCAGGATCCCGTGCTTGCTGATCAGGCCCACCAGCGTGATCAGCCCGATCTGCGAATACACGTTCAAGGTGCCGCCCGACCATTGCAGCGCAAGCAGCGCCCCAACCATCGACAGCGGCACCGACAGCAGGATCACGAAGGGATCGAGGAAGCTTTCGAACTGCGCCGACAGGACCAGGAAGATGAAGACCAGAGCCAGTATGAAGACCAGACCCAGCGCACCCGACGAGGAGCGGAATTCGCGGCTGACGCCGTTGAGTTCGGTGGTGTAACCCTGCGGCAGGACGCGCGCGGCGGTCTGATCCAGAAAGGTCAGCGCCTGGCCGAGCGAGTAGTCGGGCGTCAGATTGGCCGTGATCGAGACCGAGCGCCGCTGGTTGAAATGATTCAACTCGCGCGGGCTGACGGCCTCGCGCACTTTGACCAGTGACGACAGTGGCACCATCGTTTCGCCACGGCCGCGCACGAACAGGCGATCGATGTCTTCCGGGCGTGCGCGGCCGCGGCCCTCGGTCTGCACCATGACGTCGTACTGGTCGGCATCGCGCTTGTAGCGCGTCACGGCGCGTCCGCCGAGCATGGTTTCCACCGTGCGGGCCACCGAGTCGACTGCAACGCCCATGTCGGCCGCGCGCGCACGGTCGACGTCCATGAAGATCTCGGGCTTGTTGAGTTGCAGGTCGCTGTCGGGTTGCACGAAGCCGGGATTCTTGGCCATCTCGGCCATGAATCTGCTGCGATACGCCCGCCAGGTTGTCGTAGCTGTCGCTGGTCAGGATCACGTAGTTGATCGGTCGCTCGCGAAAGCCCTGGCCCAGGCTCGGCGGCGTGATCGGGAACGCCGTGACACCCGGCAGCACGCTCAGGCGCGGCAACATCGAGCGCGCCAATTCGGCCGTGTTGCGGGTGCGGTCGCTCCAGTCGACCGTGCGCAAGACCGCCGTGGCGGTCGATACCTGGCCACCGCCCAGGAACATGAAGCGGCGATCGAACTCGGGGTAGGTGGCCGCAATCGCGTCGATGGCATCGCAGGTACCGCGCGGTGTAATCCAGCGTCGCGCCGTCCGGGCGCGTTGACCGTGGCATGATGATCACGCCACGGTCCTCGAGCGGCGACAGTTCGCTCTTCGCGGTGCTGAACAGCCACCAGCTGCCGGCCCGCCGAGACGGCCATCACCACCAGCACGACCCAGCGATGCGCGCAGCACGCCGCGCAGGGTACGTGTGTAGCCGTTGCGTCAGCGCGACCAGCAGCGCCTCCATGCCGCGGTCGAAGCGGTTGGGTGCCGGGTTGTGGCGCAGCAGCTTGCTGCACAACATCGGCGTCAGCGTCAGCGCAACGAAGCCCGACACCAGCACCGCGCCAGCCAGCGTCAGCGCGAACTCGGTGAACAAGCGTCCGGTGCGACCGGGCGTGAAGGCCAGCGGCGCAAACACCGCGGCCAAGGTCAGCGTCATCGCGACCACGGCGAAGCTGATCTCGCGCACCCCCTTGATCGCCGCCTGGAACGGCGTGCAAGCCCTCTTCGATGTGGCGGAAGATGTTCTCCAGCACCACGATCGCGTCGTCGACCACCAGGCCGATCGCCAGCACCAGCGCCAGCAGGGTCAGTGTGTTGATCGTGAAGCCGGCCAACGCCATCAGCGCGAACGAGCCGATCAGGCTGACCGGGATGGTCACCAGCGGGATGATCGAGGCCCGCAGGGTGCGCAGGAAGACGAACACCACCAGCGCCACCAGCACCACCGCCTCGGCGACGGTCGCGGTAGACCGACTTGACCGAGCGGTCGATGAAGACCGACAGTGTCGTTGGCCTGCACCACGGTGATCGAATGCCGGCAATTCGCGCTGGATCAGCGGCATCAAGTCGCGCACGCCGGCTGCCACCTCGAGCGGGTTGGCGGTGGCGTTGCGGATCACGCCAGTCGAAATCGACGGCACGCCGTTCAGCCGCACGCTGCGAACGCTCGCTGGCCGCCGCCTGCTTCGACGCGCGACCACGTCACGCAGATGGACCGTGAAGTCGTTGGACGAGCTCAGCGCGATGTCGGCGAATTGCGCCACCGTGTTCAGGTCGGTGCGCGTGGTGACGTTGAATTCGCGCTGCTGGCTCTCGATGCGGCCCGACGGGACCTCGAGGTTCTGCTTGCGCAGCGCGTCTTCGACGTCCTGCACGGTCACGCGATAAGCGGCCAGCTTGTCGGGGTCGAGCCAGATGCGCATCGCGTACTTGCGGTCGCCGTCGATCTGCACGTCGGCCACGCCCGGCACGGTCTGCAGGCGCGGCTTGACGATGCGGTTGATCAGGTCGGTGACTTCCAGCGGGCCGAGCGTCTCGCTGGTGAAGGCCAGCCAGATCGTCGGCGTGGCGTCGGCCTCGACCTTGGCGATCGATCGGTTCGTCGATCGCGTCGGGCAGGCGTCCGCGCACGCGCGAGACGCGGTCGCGCACGTCGGCCGCCGCGTCGTCGGGGCTCTTCTCGAGTTTGAAGCGCACCGTGATCTGGCTGCTGCTCGGAGCGCGAGATCGAGGTGATGATGTCGACGCCGTCGATACCGGCGATCGAATCTTCGAGCGGCTTGGTCACCTGCGACTCGATGACTTCCGACGAGGCCCCGAGTCAGCACCGTGTTGACCGTCGACCACCGGCTCGTCGATGCGCGGGTATTCGCGCAGCGACAGGCGGTCGAACGACACCAGACCGACCAGCACGATCAGCAGCGACATCACGCGAAGCCAGGACCGGCCGGCGGATCGAGGTGTCGGACAGCTTCATGCGTCGCTCCGAGACTTCACACTGCGGGTGCCGTGCCGCGCGCCGCGCCGCTGGCGGCGCCTGGCGGTGCGGCGCGCGTCGGCGCGGCCCGTGCGCGGCAAGTTCGACCACGCGCAGCAGCTGGCCATCGCCACGCACAACCCGGTTCTGGCCGGCAGTCACCACCATGTCACCTTCGGCCAAGCCGGCGAGGATCTCGACCTTGCCGGGAATGCGCATTCCGATACGCGCCTCGAGTCGCTGCGAGACCTTGCCCTGCGGCCCATCGACGACCTTGATCAGGAACTGCTTGCCGCCCTGCGGCACCAGCGCTTCTTCCGGCACCACCAGCGCGTTGTCGCGTACCGCCAGCAAGGTGCGGGTGCGCGCGAACATCCCGCTGCGCAGGACGCCATCGGGATTGGACAGTCGCGCACGCACCAGCAGCGAACGGCCGTTGGCGTCGAGTTGCGAATCGAGCGCGTCGACCTGGCCACGGAAAGTGCGCCCGGGCATTGCATCCAGCGTCACTTCGACCGCCTGCCCAGGCTTCAACTTCGCCAGGTAGCGCTCGGGCAAGCGAAAGTCGACCCAGACCTGCGACGTGTCTTCGACATTGACCAGGTCGGCACCGTCCTTGACGTAGTCGCCAACATCGACACTGCGGATGCCGGCGACACCGTCGAATGGCGCCAGAATCTTCATGCGCTCGAGTTGCGCCTTGTTCAGCGCCACTTGCGCCAACGCGACTTCGAGCGCGGCGGCACTCTGGTCGACCACGCTCTGGCTGACGAAATTCTCCGCCACCAGTTCGCGGTTGCGCGCGAGGTTGGTCCTGGCAATGCTGGCCTGCGCCTCGGCCTGGCGCAGTTGCGCGGTCTGCAAGGTGTCGTCGAGTTGCACCAGCAACTGGCCGCGGCGCACGCGCTGGCCGTCGCCAAAACCCAGCCGCGCAACCCGTCCGCTGATTTCGGGGCGCAGCATCACACCCTGGCGCGAACGCAGGGTGCCCACAGCCTGCGCGTCGTCTTCCATCCGCAGGCGCTGAACCTTGCCGACCTCGACCGCCACCGCGACGCCCTGGCCGCCGCCTGTGGCGCTCGCGGACGCTCCTGCCGGCACCGCAACGAGCGCCCGATCGACACCCGGCGTCCTGTTCTGGACCCACCACGCACCGCCCCCGGCCACGGCAATGCCAGCCGCTGCAAGCCAAGTATGGATTCTCTTGATTCCCATGCGATTCCCGGTGTCAGCAGGAGAATGTAGCCGCGCCGGGCCCGACGCGAATCGGGGCCACTACGGTGGCCCAGACGCGGCAGCGCGGCAGTGCGCTCAGAAGTCGGCCGCACCCCGATTGGCCAGCGCGTCGGCACGCTCGTTGCCTGGGTCGCCGGCGTGGCCCTTGACCCAGCGCCAATGCACCTTGTGCGTCGCGGCCAGCGCGTCCAGTCGCTGCCAGAGGTCGATATTCTTGACCGGCTTGTTGTCAGCGGTCTTCCAACCACGCTTCTTCCAGTTGTGGATCCAGGTGGTAATGCCTTGGCGCACGTACTGACTATCGGTGTGGATGACGACATCGCTGCCATGGCGTCGCAGCGCGGACAGGGCTTCGATCACGGCCGTCAACTCCATGCGGTTGTTGGTGGTCAGCGCCTCGCCGCCCCAGAGTTCCCTTTCTCGACCGCCACCGCTGAGCCAGGCGCCCCAGCCACCCGGTCCCGGATTGCCCTTGCAAGCGCCGTCGGTGTAGATCGTGATCGTGTCACTGTTCATGTCTTTTCGATGTGTGAATGCTGATTCGCGACCACCGCCGTTGCGGCCTGTGACTTGGCAGGCTCACGCCGCGCCAGCCCGACCAGGCGCATGCCGCGCACGCGTTTGACGGCCACCAGCATGTAGACCGCACCGAGGACCGGCCACCAGCGGTCCCCAGTCGCGGTCGAGCCAGGCCGTTCGCGTCAGCCAACGCTCGGAGGCCAGGGGTGGTCGGTACCCGCCGAAGCGCCCACCCTCGACCTCGAAGCTGAGAAGGCGCAGCCAGTCGCGCAGACGCCCATAGCCGATGAAGTCGCCGGGCTGCGGCAGGAACAGCGGCGCCGCCCCCACCCAGCCGCCGTCGCAGCCGGCCGCAGCGCTGGCGCAATCCCCACAAGCTCGCGGGTTGAAGCCGAGGATGACGACGCGCCCTTCGGGCATCAGCACGCGCTCGACCTCGCGCCAGTGTCAGATGCGGATCGCGCGCCAATTCGAGCGTGTGCGGCAACACGACGAGGTCGAGGCTGCGCTCGGGAAAGGGCAGCGCATCGAAGTCGCAATGCAAGGCCACAGCGCGCGGCGATGCGTTACCGTTGGTTGCTTGCCACCGGTGCGGCATGCGGTTGCAGTGCAACGCATCGAGCTCAGGCAGCCCCAGCTGAAGCGCGTGGAATCCGAACAGGTCGACGACCACGCGGTCAAGCTGGGCCTGTTCCCAAGCCAGCAGGTAGCGCCCCGGCGCGGTCTCCAGCCAGGCTTGCAGATCGTTGCGGTGGTGATTTGTGTCCATCAATGCATGCTCGGCACAAGTTCACGGCCTTGCGCGCCGCAGGTGATTCCTATAATCGCGGCGCCTTGCCAATGAAACCGCCCAACACGACCAAGCACACCGCCACTGGTTTCCGCTGGCGGCACGGTGCGTTGGTCGTCGCTGCACTCGACGTGGCTTCGAGGGCCGCCCCGAGCACGACGCCAAGGATGCGCGTGGCCGGCATTCTAGGAGTTCGCGGCGCCATCGCCCTGGTGGCGACGTTGACGCTGGTGGCCTGTGCAACATCGATGCCTGTCGCTTCCGACGCGGACCAGGCCGCACCGGCAACCCCGATCACGCTCGATGTGCAGGCCGTTGCTGACGCTGGCGAGGCACCCCCAGTCGAGGCTGCCGCCTCGGACGCCGACGCGAGCATGCCATCCGCAGCGGCCGTCGCGGACGCTCCGGTCGATCCTCTGCGCCCAGAGGTGCCGATCGACCTCGAAGACCGCACCGCACAGATCGACCTCTGGCAGCGAGTGCGCAACGGCTTTGCCATCGCCGACCTGGACGACCGCTACGTGCGCAAGCGCGAGCAGTATTTCGCCAGCCAGCCCGAATACGTGCAGCGCATGGCCGAGCGCGGTGGGCGCTACCTGTTTCACATCGTCGAAGAAGTACAAAAGCGCAACCTGCCCAGTGAGCTCGCGCTGCTGCCGTTCATAGAAAGCGCGTTCAACCCACAGGCGCTGTCGAGCGCACGGGCCTCCGGTATGTGGCAATTCATGCCCGCCACCGGGCGCGTCTACGACCTCAAGCAAAACATCTTTCGCGACGATCGCCGCGATGTGCTGGCGTCCACGCGCGCCGCGCTCGACTACCTGACTCGGTTGTACGGAATGTTCGGCGACTGGCACCTGGCGCTGGCGGCCTACAACTGGGGCGAAGGCAACGTGCAGCGCGCGATCACGCGCAATCTGCGCCTTCGCCTGCCGACCGACTACAGCCACCTGAAGATGCCGGCCGAAACGCGCGACTACGTGCCCAAGCTGCAGGCAATGAAGAACATCGTTGCCAATCCGCAGTCGTTCTCGCTCAGCTTGCCGGCATTGCGCAACCACCCGTACTTTCTCAGCGTGCCGATTGCACGCGACATCGACGTTACCCTGGCAGCGCGCTTGGCCGAGCTGCCGCTCGAGGAGTTCCAGGCACTGAATCCGCAGATGAACAAGCCGGTGATCCTGGCCGCGGGCACGCCTCAGGTGCTGCTGCCTTACGACAACGCCGCGACCTTCCTCAAAGGCATCGAGCGGCACGATGGTCCGCTGGCAAGCTGGACCGCCTGGGTGGCGCCAAGAACGATGAAGACGGCACAGGCGGCACAGGAGGTCGGCATGACCGAGGCCGACTTGCGCAGCGTGAACAGCATCCCGCCTCATATGCTGGTCAAGGCCGGCTCGACCTTGCTCGTGCCGCGCAGCGCCCAAGGCCAGTCCGACGTGTCCGAGCGCATTGCCGACAACGCCACGATGGCGCTGGCACCCGATGGACCCGGCATCAAGCGCGTCGCGTTTCGCACCGGTAAGAAGGGTGACAGCGTGGTTGCCGTCGCCAAGCGCTACGGCGTGAGCGCAGACCATGTCGCCCAGTGGAACCAGGTCACCGCTTCGGCGCGCTTTTCAGCCGGCACCACCGTGGTCGTTTACGTCCCAGTACGCACAAGCGCGGCCAAGCCGGCCGCCAAGCGTGACGCCAAGCCAGTGACAGCGGTCAACAAGGTCGCCGCCACGCCAGGCGCCGACGCCAGGCGCTGAGCGCGCTCAGCGGCGGTCGCTCATCGCGTGGGCAATCGTCGACAAATCGACGTATTCCAGTTCGCTACCGACCGGCACCCCGCGTGCCAGTCGCGTGACATGACCACCACGCGAGCGCAGCGCCTGCCCCAGTGCATGCGCAGTGGCCTCGCCTTCGACTGAGAAGCCGAGCGCCAGTATCACCTCCATCACGGCCGGATCGGCCGCGCGTTCGAGCAACTCGGCCACCCCGATGTCGCGCACGCCGACACCGTCGAGCGGCGAGAGCCGACCCATCAGCACGAAGTAGAGGCCGCCGTAACTGCCGGTGCGCTCGAGTGCAGCCTGGTCGGCCGGTGTCTCGACGACACACAGCTTGCTCGCGTCGCGCGACGTATCGCTGCACAACGCGCACAGCGCCGACTCGCTGAACGTGTGGCAGCGTTGGCAATGGTGCACCTGGGCCACGGCGCCGGTCAGCGCGTGGGCGAGCTTGAGCGCGCCGTCGCGGTCGTGCTGCAGCAGATGAAAGGCCATGCGCTGCGCCGACTTCACGCCCACGCCGGGCAGGCGGCGCAGCGCGTCGATCAACGCGTTGAGTGACGGCTCGGCAGCGCTCAATGTGGCAACGCGAAGGTCTTCCCTAGCAACCGCCGTGGATCCGGCTTTGCCGGTCTGCAGGCGGTGCCCCCTTGAGGGGGAGCGGCGAAGCCGCTACGGGGGTGAGTCATCAAAACGGAAACTTCATGCCGGGCGGCATCGGCATACCGGCCGTCAGCTTGCCCATCTTTTCCTGGCTCACTTCCTCGGCACGGCGCACACCGTCGTTGAACGCGGCGGCGACCAGGTCTTCGAGCATGTCCTTGTCGTCGGCCAGCAGGCTCGAATCAATCGTGATGCGCTTGACAACGTGCTTGCAGGTCATCGTCACCTGAACCAGGCCGGCACCGCTGACACCGGTGACCTCCATCAGCGCCAGCTCGTCCTGCGCGCGCTTCATGTTGTCCTGCATGGCCTGGGCCTGCTTCATCAGACCGGCAAGTTGCTGTTTCATCATGGGTTGGCACTCCTAATGTGGCTTGATCGACCCTGGCACGATGCGCGCAGTCTTGAACTGCGCAAGCATCTCCTGCACCAACGGGTCGTCGTGAATGATCTGCTCGGCCTCCTGCTGGCGGCGCTGCTTCTCGGCGGCATTGCGCCTGGCCGGCGTGTCCTGCGTGGCGCCGGGCTGCAGTTCGAGCCGCAGCCCGGCAATGCCGAGCCCCTCGACCAACGCCGCCTGCAGCTTGTCGCTCAGGGCCGCAGTACGCAACGACTCGCGCTCGACGCGCAACCGCCAGAGCGGTGCCGCAGCGTCGCCTTGTGCGACCAGTTCGGCCTGCAGCGCCAGTTCGCGCACCAGAGCCGTGATCAACTGGCGTTGTTCGAGCATCGCGACGATGCCAGCCCAGCGCTCGCCCAGTGGCGTCGCCACGAGTGTTGCTGCGGGTTCGCCAGGCAGTGCGTGGACGGTGGCGCCCCGCGGCCGCGGCGGCGCGTCGCGCTCGACGACCATCTCGAATTCGGGCGGCGCCTCGTCGAGCCAGGCCGGTGGCTCGACGGCTGCCGCCTCGGGCGAAGGTCGAGGAGCAGCCGCTGCCGCGGCTGGCACGCCCGCGGCACGCTCGCGAATCGGTACCCCACCGACCGGCCGCGCCGGCGGCGAACCATCGGGCGCGAACGCGAGGAGCCGCAACAAGACCATCGTCAAGCCGGTGTAGGCATCGGGTGCCAGGTTCAGCTCCTGCCGGCCATGCAGCACCAGGCTGTAAAGCAACTGGGTCTCGTCGGCCGCCAGCAACGCCGCGAGGGCGCGGGTCTCGATCGTCTCGGGGTCGGCCTCGGGCAGCGCGCCCGGCACGGCCTGTTCGATCGCCATCTGTTGCAGCAGCGCCGTCATCTCCTCGAGCGCACCGGCCGCCGACAGGCCATGCTCGCGCAGCGCATCGACACCGGCCAGCACCGCGCGGCCATCGCGCGCAGCCAGGGCACGCACGAAGTGACTGGCATGGCCGCGCTCGACGCTGCCGAGCATGGCGCGCACACCATCAGCGGTCAAGGCGCCGCCACCATAGGCGATCGCCTGGTCGGCCAGCGACAGGCCATCGCGCATCGAGCCGCGTGCGGCGCGCGCCAACAGACGCAACGAGAGCTCATCGTGAGCCACGCCTTCGGCCTGCAGGACTCGCACGAGGTGCTCGTACACCACCTCCGGCGCCATCGGGCGCAGATTGAACTGCAGGCAGCGCGACAGCACCGTCGGCAGCATCTTTTCGGGGTCGGTGGTGGCGAGCACGAACTTGAGGTACTCGGGCGGCTCCTCGAGCGTCTTCAACAATGCGTTGAACGACTCCTTGGTCAACTGGTGCGCCTCGTCGATCATGAAGACCTTGAAGCGCCCCACGGCGGGTTTGTATGCGGCGCGTTCGAGGAGTTCGCGGATCTCGTCGATGCCGCGGTTGCTCGCGGCGTCGAGCTCGATGTAATCGATGTAGCGGTCGGCATCGATCTCGGTGCAGGCACTGCAGCGGCCGCACGGTGTGGCCGTGATGCCGCCACTGCCGTCCGGCCCGGTGCAGTTCAGGCTCTTGGCCAGGATACGCGAGACCGTGGTCTTGCCGATGCCGCGCGTGCCCGTGAACAGGTACGCATGGTGCAGCCGCTGTTGCTCCAGGCCATGCGTCAGCGCGCGCACCACCGCGTCCTGCCCGACCATCTCGGAAAACGACCGCGGCCGGTACTTGCGTGCGAGCACGACATAACTCATGCCGCAATTCTACGAGGCGACCTGCGCTGATAATCGCCAGCCATGACGAGCCCCTCAACCGACTCCGCAATCCAGCCGCTGAGCTACGAACAAGCCGGTGTCGACTACGGCCTGATCGACCCCTTGAAGGTCGCCGCGCAACGCGCAGCCGCAACCACGGCCCCGCACCTGGCCAGCCATGGGTTCAGCGAAGTCAAGGCCTCGCGTGGCGAATCGGCCTACGTGGTCGATGTCGGCCCCTTCTACATCGCCAGCATCGTTGAGTGCCTGGGCAGCAAGGCGCTGGTGGCCGACGCGATGGCCAGCCTTACCGGCCAGAGCTACTACGACGGTATCGCGCAGGACACGATCGCGATGGCCGTCAACGACTTGATCACGGTCGGCGCCACGCCCTTGGTCGTGCAGGCCTACTGGGCCGCGGGCGGCAGCGAGTGGTTTGGCGACGCGGCACGTGCGCAGGCCTTGGTGGCGGGATGGCAACGCGCCTGTGCGGCGTGCAACGTGGCCTGGGGCGGCGGCGAAACGCCGGCGCTGGCAGGCATCGTCGAAGCCGGCCGTATCGACCTGGCCGCGAGCTGCACCGGCCTCATCAAGCCGAAGGACCGCCTCTCGGTCGGTGACAAACTCGCCGCGGGCGACGCCATCGTGCTGTTGGCGTCGAGCGGCATTCACGCCAATGGCCTGTCGCTGGCGCGAAAGCTTGCCGAGCGGCTGCCACAGGGATATCTGACACCGATCGACGCCACGGGCACGAGCTTCGGCGCGGCGCTGCTCGCGCCGACCACGCTTTACTCGCCCGTCACCGAGGCGCTGTGGCAGGCCGGCATCACGCCGCACTATGCCGCCAACATCACCGGTCACGGCTGGCGCAAGCTGTTGCGTCACCCGGCCCGCTTTACCTACCGCATGCATTGCGTGCCGCCGGTGCCGCCGGTGCTGAAGTTCATTCAGCAGCACGCCGGGCACGACGACCGCGAGGCCTACAGCACCCTCAACATGGGTGCCGGCTTTGCACTGTTCGTCGCGCCAGAACACGCAGAGCGCACGGTGGCCGTCGCGCACTCACTCGGCGTCTTGGCCATGCTCGCAGGCCATGTCGAAGACGGAGACAAAGAGTTGCTGATCGAGCCCCTGGGCCTGCGCTTCGGCGACGACGCGCTGCAATTGCGCTGAACGCAGCCTCCGACCGCAAGCAGGCACCTGGCGATCCCGCGCCCGCAAGTCGGCTGCCGCGTAGCGCAGGCGGCCCACCGCGAAGATTCGGCGAACGAAGTACATCAGGACCAGCGCGCCCGCGCCAGCAACCACACGCCGCCGGCCAGCGGCAAAGCCAGCAAAGCAAAGGCCGCGCCCAGTGCACCCAGCTCCGTGCCTGCGGCGCCGAACACAGGCGGTCCGATCACCACGCCGAAGAAGGTGAAGAACAGCGTGCCAGCGGTGGCCGTGCCGGCCTGGCCGGCGGGCGCCACGCGGGCCACCGTGGCCAGGTACACGCCGTTCCAGCCCACTGCCGTGGCGCCGAACACGCAAAGCAATGTGACCACCAGCGGCACCGGGCTGGCCGGAACCAACAGCGGCATCAGCAGGCCGCAGGCCGCCATGCCCAGTGCCAGACCCAACAACATGCGGCGCGGGCCCAGCCATCGGTCGGACACAAAGCCCCAGACGACGCGCGCCACCACGCCGGCCACTTGCGAAGCTGCCAGTGCGGCGCCGGCCGCGACCAGGGTCCACCGCAGGTCGCGCGTGAGGAAGCTGACCATGTACGACGTCAGGCTGACTTGCACCATCGAGAAGATGAAGCTGCACAGGGCCACGGCGCGCAGCACGGAATGCGTGGCAACGAAGCGCGTGGGTGCCAGGACCTGGCGCGGGCTTGGCCAGGGCGCGCCGCGGTCGCGCTCGCGATCGAGTTCATGCGCCAATGGGGCGGCACTCACGGCCGCCACCAGACACAGCAACGCCATGCCGCACAAGGCGCCCGCCGTGCCGCCCAGGCCAACCAGTGGCGGCACCATCAAACCGGCGACAACGCCACCCAATGGCACACCGGTCTGCTTGATGGAGAACACCAGCGAGTAATGGCGTGGGTCTGTCGTGCGCGACAGCATCTGGCTGCTGGCCGGCGTGATGGGCCCGTAGCCCACGCCGATGAGTAGCGCACCGAGGGTGACCACGGCGAGCTGCGGCGTGGCCAGCAGCAGCAGGCCCCCCATGCTGCACGCCAAGGCCGCCTGGCTGGCGCGGATGGGCCCCCAGCGGAGCACGACGAAGGCGCCGATCTGGGTGGCGAACATCGCGCCCAGGTAGACCAGGGCCACGAACACGCCCACCGCAGCCGGCCCCAGCTGCAACTGCTGCAGCAAGAGCGGTGCGGCCACGGTGGGGCCGATGACCGCGGCCGACGAAGCCGCCTGCACGAAGGTCGTGACCGGCAGGGCTGCGCCACGCACACCGGCGCTGTAGGCCGGCGCCATGGCATTGGTGGCGGGTTCCTGCATCGGCCGAGTATCGGCGCGTCTGCTGCAATGCGCTGCGCAGGCTGCCGAATCCCCTGCCCTGGACACACGCAGTGCTCGTCAGCGCTGCCCTGTACGGCCTTGGCTGGCGGCAAGCGCGCGCAACTCGGTCTTCAGCACCTTGCCGTAGTTGTTCTTCGGCAATGCATCCAAGACCAGATAACGCTTGGGACGCTTGAAGCGCGCGATGCGGTCGAGGCAATGCGCATCAAGCACCGCGGGGTCCACCGTGTGCCCGATCATTGGCACCACGAACGCCACGACGACTTCGCCCCACTCGGCGTCCGGTGCGCCAACGCAGGCCACTTCGGCCACGCCAGACGCGGTGAGCAACACCTCCTCCACCTCACGCGGGTAGATGTTGGAACCGCCGCTGATGACGAGATCCTTGCTGCGGTCCTTGAGCGTGAGAAAGCCGTCGCTGTCGAGCGCGCCCATGTCGCCGGTCCACAGCCAGCCGTCGCGCAGTGCCGCCGCGGTCGCCGCGGGATTGCACCAGTAGCCGGCCATCACCGAGTCGCCACGCACCAGCACTTCGCCGACCTCGCCGGTGGCCACGCCGTGCCCTCGCTCATCGGCCACCCGCACCTGCACCGGAGTCTGGGCCACACCGACCGAGCCCAGCCGTTCGAGGTGCCGGCGGTGCGACGTATCGGCAATGTGGCTGCGCGATAGTGCGGTGGCCGTCATCGGCGTCTCGCCCTGACCGTAGATCTGCACGAAGCGCGGGCCCATCGCACGCAGCGCGCGCTGTATGTCGGCCACGTACATCGGCGCACCGCCGTAGACGATGGTCTTGAACGAAGCGGCAGCGTCGTCCGGCGTCAGGCCTTGCTGCTCAGCGAAGTCCACCAGCCGCTTGACGATCGTCGGCGCGGCGAAGGTCGACAACGGGCCCAGCGCGCGGCCCAGTGCGAACAATTCGCCGGGGTCCACACCGCCCGAGGCCGGTACCACGTGGCGCGCGCCGGCCATCAGATGCGGAATTGCGTACAGGCCGCAGCCGTGCGACATAGGAGCCGCATAGACCATCGTGTCAGCTGCATCGATCGTGTCGACGTCGACGAAGTACGCAAGGCCCATCGTGAGCAGGTTGCGTTGCGTGATCATGACGCCCTTGGGGCGGCCAGTTGTGCCGCTGGTGTAGAAGAGCCACACCACGTCGTCGGGACCGCTCTCGGCGACGGCCACTGCGAAGGCGTCGTCCACCGGCGCGAGCAAGTCATCAGCTTCGGCTGACTCGGCGTCCACCTGGCGCTCGAGCCCCGCCAGCGGCGGTGCATCGGCAGGCATCAAGTCGCGCGTCACGAACGCCCAGCGTGCCTGCGCGTCGCCCACGATCCACTCCACTTCGGCGCGGTGCAGCTTGGCGTTGACAGGCACCACCACGAGGCCGGCCCACCATGCGCCCCACAGCAGTTCCAGGTAGCGCGGGTGATTGCGCATGAACAGCAACACGCGATCGCCTGGCGCCAGGCCGCTGCCGCGCAGGCGCTGCGCGACGCCGGCGCTTCGCGCCGCCCATTCGCCGTAGGTGGCCCACGGGGTGAGGTCATGCAGCACGGCGACGCGATCGGGATCGATGCGGGCTTGCCGCGTAAGCAGATGGACGAGCGTCATTGTCGATGCGGCGTATCCGCAACCATAAAGCATGCGAGACCGCCCACGCTGACGGGATTGCAATCAATCACGCTTGCGCGTTGCCACCCACCAATCCAACCCGGCTGCACTCAAGTCTCGCGCAGGCGCTCCAACAGGGCATCACCCACGAACTGCATGAAAGCCCGCACACGCGCCGTCTGGCGCAGGTCGGGGTGGGTCAGTATCCACACGGGCTGCGCCAATTCGGGGATCGCCTCCGAAACGGCCACCAGTTCCGGGTGTTTGGCCTGCATGAACGTCGGCAGGACACCCACTCCGATGCCGGTCCGCAACATCGCCGCCTTGGCGTTGAAGATGTCCACCCGGACCCGTACGTTCGCATGCGCGAGCCGCTGGCGCAACCACAGGTCGTAGACGCGTGTCGACGCGTCTTGCTCGAACGCGACCCAGGGCGCCTCGCGCGTAAGCACGTCGAGGGAAGTCACGCCTTGCGGGAGGCCCGGCGCCCCGCGAAGCGCGTACACGCGGCACTGTGTGATGCCGAGTTGGCGGCCGACCAGGTGTTCGGCCACCTGGCCCGACAAGCGCACCGCAACGTCGGCCTCGCGCCGCGTCCAGCCTTGGTCGGTATCGGTGTGCCGGCTCGCCAAGTCAATCAGAAAGGCGTTCTCGACGACTTCGACCTCGATGCCCGGATAGGCGCGCGAGAAGTCCGCCAGCGGTTGCGGCAACAGGTGATCCATCACCACGAAGGCGGTGGTCACGCGCAGCGCGCCAGTGAGTTCGCGGTCGTGCCCGAGCACCAGGCGTTCGATTTCCTCGGTCCGCGCCGCGATGTGACGTGCCTGCTCCAATAACGCGAGCCCGGCCTCGGTCGGCTGGTATCCGCTGCGGTGGCGGTCGAACAGACGCGAACCCAGGTGGGCCTCCAGCGCATCGAGCCGGCGCAGCACCGTCGTGTGATTGACGCCGAGCGCGCGTGCCGCACCGGCCAGCGAACCGGCAGCGCCAATCGCCAGCGCGTGTCGGAGGTCATCCCAGTCGAGCGTGGGCATGGTGATATGTGCGTTTTTGCAAACTCGGATTGCAATATGCCATGTTGCGCTCGCAATCACGCTTGTCGCATAGTTCAGCTAACGCGTGGCGACCCAAGTGAGCTTGTCGCACGCAAGCTTCAGACAGGAGTTGCCATGAGCACCGACAGGACCTACGACGGATTCAGCCTGCACTCGCTGCGCGTCGCCGTGCACTTGCGACAGCCCCAGGCAACAGTGGCTTGCGTGAGACCCCTCGCGTCAGCGTCACCCGGTGGCTGGCTCGAGCGCCTCGCGAATTGGGCCGAGCGGCAGCCGATGCATCACCGCATGGGCAGCTACACCCAGCGTTAGACGGCGCCGACGCGCCGCTTGTACACACACACGCGCACGGGTCACTCGAAGGGCCGTCACTTACAATCGACCCCGACGGGCCTTCCCGCATGGAAGCGCGCCCAACCGGGTCAGGTGGGGAACCAAGCAGCCCTAAGCGTTGCGACCAGTGCCGGGGTGAGGCTCGTCACCCTGCGCCGTTCCGCGGCAACGACAACGCCGCAGCGGCACATTTTGTCGCGACGGCACGTCTCAGGGCGCCTCGATCAAGGCGCCCGCACCACTGACGAACGCCGCGCGCACCCGATCCCCCGGCTGCAACGCCTGCACCGCGCGGCGGTAGGCCGCGAGTTGCTCGCAATGGGCCGCAACCCGCTGCGGTGCAAGGTCGAGCTTGTAGTCGAGCACCCACCAGGTCGGCATATCGCCGAGGGTGCGAACCAGGCGGTCGATGCGCAGGACCTGACCGGTCTGCTCACCGACGCCGGCCATCGGGACTTCGTTTCCGGCCCAGGCCAGGTCGCGCGCGTCGAACAGGGGCGCGCAATCGACACTGGTCAGGATGCGTGCGCTGACGATTTGCACCTCAGCGGCATCGGCCACGCCAAACTCGACGGCAGCCGCGGCGGCAAGGCGCTCGACGTCGGGCGCGACCGTCGTGGTGGCCCATTCGAGCACGCGGTGCACGGCCTGGCCGAGGCGGGCTGCCTCGGCATTCATCGCGGACGCCGTTGCGGCGGGGGCAGGCTGGGCGCGTGGGCCGAGCGGCAGATCCACCAGCGTCGCGCCATGCGGCGAACCGAGCGGCGTCACCTGTAACGGCGGTCGCCAGTCGCGGGCCATGCCTTCGATCCGCTGCCACCACGACCGCACCGGTCCGGCGTGCCACGGTGGCGTGCGGCTGAAGGCGAGGCGTTCCTTGGCCCTCGTCATCGCCACATACAGGCCATTGATCTCCTCGCGCTGCCGCGCGGATTGCTCGTCGGCAAGCAACGCACGCAGCGAGGCCGGGCAGCGTGACTCGGCCGCGATGAACGCCACCCGGCCCGGACGTGCCGCCGCAACCGGCCAGTCGATCAGCAGCGTTGCCGTCTCGCCAGGCTGCGCCTCGGGTTCGGCATCCATCACGATGACCGCTCGCGCCTCGAGACCTTTGGCCCCGTGGATGGTCAGCAGTTGCACGGCGTCCGCCCGGGCCGCAGGCAAGGTCTTGACGCTGCGTTGGCGCAGTGCGCGCACGAAGTTGTACGGCGTCGCGTAGCGCGCGCCGTCGAGCTCGAGCGCGCAGGCCAGCAGCGACTGCACGGCGTCGACCGCGGTCGCTGCAAGCTCGGCCGGAACCAGCACAAGCAGGCGCTCGATCAGTTCGCCCTCGTGCACGACGCGGTCTAGCAGGTCGTGTGGTGGCAACTGGGCCGCGGCCTCGCGCCATGCGGACAGCAAGCGGCGCGCGCGATCCAGCGCCACGCACGGCACGTCGCCGCGCATCAGTGCCAGCCACCAGCCGCAAACCCCGCCGATGGCCCGCGCCGCGACCGACAGGCGCAACAGTTCGTCGTCGTCGACGCCAAACAGCGGACTCTTCAGCGCCCGTGCCAGTGACAGTGCCTGGGCCGGCGAAGCCAGCACATCGAGCACTGCCAGCAGGTCCTGGACCTCCGGCAACTCGGCCAAAATGACCTCCTCCGGTGCGGTGTAGACCACATGCAGCGCACGAAGGGCGTCGGCGGCCAGACGCAAGGATGCGCGCTTGCGTGCCAGCACGAAGATCTCACCGGGCGCAAAGCCGTGCGCGTGCACCAACTCGTGTACGGCCCGTGCAACGGTTGCCGCCTCGGCCGCACGCAGTACGGCCTCGGGCTCGCGGCGTGGTGTTCGCAAGGTGTCGCGCCAAACCCGCTCGGCGGCGGTGGACTTGCTCGATCGCCCTGCCAAGCGCTCAGCACTCGGCAGCGCAAAGACCTCCGGTTCGCCGACGGCACCCAGCTCGGTGCTGTGCTCGCGCCAGCCGACGAGCGCACCCTCTGCGCTCAAGCCACGGAAGACCCGATTCACCGCCGCCAGGATGCCGGGCGCGTTACGCCGCGTGTGGTCGCAGGCGGCCACGGTGCCACCCAACCCGTCGACCACGAAGCGCTGTGCAGCCTCGAACACGCGGGGCTCGGCGCGGCGGAAACGGTAGATGCTCTGCTTCGGGTCGCCGACGATGAACAGGCTCGGCGTCGCGCCGCCGCCAGCGCCGGCGTACGACGAAAGCCAGGCGTGCAACGCATGCCACTGCAGCGGGCTGGTGTCCTGGAACTCGTCGATCAGCAGATGGCGGATGCGCGCATCCAGGCGCTGCTGGATCCAACCTGCAAGCGCATGGTCGGAAAGCAATGCCAGTGCGACGCGTTCGAGATCGGCCATGTCGATCAGCCCGCGCTGCCGTTTGAGCTCGGCGTAGACCGCGAACAACGCGCGCGACAGGCGGACCATGCACAGGTGCTCGGCCCGGGCATCGTGCTGGGTCACGGCCTGGTGAATGCGCTCGAGCGCCGCAGACACGGCCGCCTGCGCCGGCAGGTCACCGAGCTGCTTCTTGGCCGTGTCATTGGCCGTGAACAGCGCATTCCACAGGCCGACGAACACCTCACGGTCATCGGCCCGTTGCAGCGCCGTGATGATCGCCGCCGCGGCCTGGTCTGACTTGGCCTTGCCGCGCGCCGCCAGCCCGCGCGCCAGCGCGTGCGCAGCATCGGCGAATGCCGCCTCTCTCGCCAGTGCTGCCGGGTCGGCCATGCCGGTGCACTCGGGAAACAATGCGGCCGCCGGTTCGACGCTGTCATCGAGTGTGCCGGCCGCATCGGCGAGTTCGATTTCGATGCGGCGTTGCCACGCACTGTCGAGCCACTTCTGCAAGGTCGCGCGCCCACGCGACGTCGCCAGCCGGCGATAGTCGGCGAGCGTCGCCTCGTCGCGGAGGACGGCGGCATGGAAACGGCGCATTAACTCCGGGTGCAGGTCGTCGAGGTCTTGCACGAGCTCGAGATCCGGTCGCAGGCCAAACTCGGCCAGCAGGTCCAGCGGCGCGGCGCGCAGCAGTTGCGCAAACCAGGCATGAAAGGTGTGCACTTCGACGCTGCGGCCGCTGGCCAGGACCTGCTCGTGCAGGCCTATCAACGCATCGGCCTGGCGCCGCGCGGTGCCGGCGTCGACGCCACGTTGCCGCAAGGCCTCGATCGCCGCCTCGGGGCTGAACTTCGAGAACTCGCGCAGCCACTCCGCCAGTCGCGTGCGCATCTCGCCGGCCGCGCGGCGCGTGAAGGTGATAGCCAAGATCTGTTGCGGCTCGGCGCCATCGAGCAGCGCACGAACGATGCGCGAAATCAGCATCCAGGTCTTGCCGGCGCCGGCACAGGCCTCGACGACGACCGGACGGCGCGGATCGCAGGCCGCCGCGTAGAAGGCCTCGCGGTCGACACGCTGGCCGTCGAGGGTATAGGCCGGTGCGTTCACGGGCTCACCTCGCCGGCCCAGTGATCACGCCGACACAGGCCGCGCGCCTCGCAGTACTCGCACACCGCACCCTCGCCCAACGCCGGCAAGCCGGCACCGGCACGAATCTGCACCAGGTCGTGTGCCAGGCCATGGACGAGCATCGTCGCGCTGGTGGCGACGTCGGGATGCTCGATCTCCAGCGGTGCCCTGCGTTCGTCGAGCGCCAGGTAGATCGCGCGCATAGGCTGCGCCGTGCCCAGCAGGGCGGCATAGAACGCAAGCTGAGTGTCTTCGAGCGGTTCGGCAACCTTGTCCTTCAGTGACTGCACACTGCCCGTCTTGTAGTCGATGAGTTGGCGGGTGGAGGAGGCGGATTGCAGGTCGATGCGGT
Source organism: uncultured beta proteobacterium (assembly GCA_963779435.1). GTDB lineage: Bacteria > Pseudomonadota > Gammaproteobacteria > Burkholderiales > Burkholderiaceae_C > CADEEN01. Next base: position 67,084 of record CAVZYL010000021.1, read on the forward strand.
CGACGCGGCCATCGAGCGCAACACCAGCCAGAGCCACCTCCTCTCGTCGCAGCCCCACCTCACCGGCCTCGTACCGCCACCCATCGGCGTCGCGCGCGTGCAGCCAGGAGAGGTAATTGGTGACGAACAGCTCGAATGCAGCTCGAAACGGCAGCAACTGTGCGGCGTCCAGCGCCATCGCGGACTGCTCGGCATCAGCCGCCGCCTGCATACGAGCCGCATCGTCGGCGGCTGCGCCACTGGCAGGCCGCTCGGCATGAAAGCGCAGCAACACGCCGTGCAGCCAGCTGCCGTAGTCACGCTTTTCCAGCGCTGCATCGAGTTCCGGCGACGCCTTCAGACCCAGCAGCGTCAACGCGAAAAAGCGGTACGGGCAGGTGCGCAGGGCTTCGACCGAACTGGCCGACAAGCGCTCGGGAAGCGCGTGCGCGGCGCTAGGCGCCGGACGCACGTGCGGCCTGGACACGACCTGGCGCCGTGGCAGCGGTGCCGCGACTTCATCGGGCGCAGGCTGGTGCAGGCGATGCCGTGCTTGCCAAGCCAGATCGAGGAGCGGGCTCGGAGCCAGGAGTTCACCGGCATCGCTGCGACGGCGCAGCAGGGTCAGCCGCGGCAAACGCAGCAGATGGACGAAGGCCAGTCGCTCGCGTTCACCCAGCGCACCGGCGTGGGGCAAGTCCAGATTGCGCAGCAGCCCGTCGGGCAGCAGACCGGTCACCTGTGTCGCGGCGCCGAGGTGCTGCTGATCGCAGCCGGGCATAACGACGGCGGCAAACGGGCGCAGCAGCGCACTGGCCAGCGGCGTGATCACGACCGGCGCCACTGCCTCGCTCGGCGGCACGAAGTTCGCTGCAGCGAGCGTGACATCGACCCAAGCGGTGAACGCTGCGAAGTCGAGTAGCGTCGACTCGGCGGCCGCCTGCCACGCGACGCTGCCCGAAGCACCGTCGAGGTGAAGCGCCGCGAGCAATGGGCGCCCTGCCGCGTCGTCGCTGAGTGCGGACAGCAGTGTCGGTGCGGCTGCGGCGAGCGCGGACAACCAGGCCGCCAGTGATCGGTGGCCGGCGGTACCAAGCGCCTGCAAGCCGGTCGACGTGGCCTGCCACATTGCTTGTGCTGGCGGATCGGGCGCACTGCCGCGCCGCCAAGCGGCCTCGAGCCGCTGCAGCGCGGGGTCGTCACCCCTGTCGGCCTTGAGCCAGTCGAGCACCGCGTCGCGACCGTGCGCCGGGTCGGCGGCGCGCAGCAGTGCCATCAGCTGTGCCGCGGAGCGGGTGGTCGATAGCGCCCAGCCTGTTTCGTCGCGCACGCCGACGCGCGCCCGGTCGAGCAGAGCACGAATCCGGCGCACGACGAGGCGGTCCTGTGCGATCAGCGCAATCGGTGTGTGGCCGTCGTCGAGCGCGGTCAGTACCGCCAGCGTGGCGGCCTGCGCTTCGCCTTCGAGGCCATCGCACAACCAGCGCCGCGGTGCGGGCAGGTTGGCCGCGGCGTCGAAAGGCGCATGGGCTGGGGCATCGGTGTCGAGCCAAAGCACCGGCGTACCGCCCAGGTCGGCCGCAGCGAGCAGGGCCTCGGCCAGCGCATCGGCGCCACCGGCACGCAGCGCGATCCAGGCTGCCGGGCGCAGCTGCCACAAGCCATCCTGTGCCGGCGACTCGGCCGCCGCCGCCCATTCGAGCGCCACGCGCGCCAGTCCACGTTCGCCGCTGCCCGGGCCGCTGATTGGCGCCAGACCCTCGCGGGCCGCGGTCCAATACGCGTCGCGCAAATTTGGCGCACGGTCATGGGCGCCTCGCAACAACGTGTGCGCGGCATCGACCAGTGCCGCGACGGCCGCATCGAAGCCGCGCGCATCGCGGCGCTCCCATGCCGCACCACCACCCCGTGCCCGCAACAATGTGGCGGCGCTCAGCCGGTCGGTGACCCGATCGAAGCTGACCTGCCCGGCTGCGGAGCCGCCAGCCGGTGCCAGCGAAGCAGCCAGCGTACGCGTGGTCTCGACACGCGGTTGCCAGCCCGCACGCGCGGCAAACGCCGCGCGCAACGATTGCAGGAGCCCGGCGTAGGGCAACAGCACGACGACATCACGCAGGTTCACGCCCTTGGCTGCACACCAGCGCGCGATCCGCGCCGCGACATCCGGCCAGAAGCCGGCATCGACGCGGGCGTCATCAAGTCGCAGGCGGGTGTGCTGACGCACTATCGGGCTCATAGTCAACGGCCGCAGTGGGCGAGCCTCGTGAACGCAGGGCTTGTGTCAGAATCATTGTGCCTCGTGCCGATGATTGGCGCGCCAGGCAGCGAGGAACCACACCATGAGCAGCGAATTGATCAAGCATGTTTCCGACGCGTCGTTCGACAGCGACGTGCTGAAGGCCGACAAGCCGGTGCTGGTCGACTACTGGGCCGAGTGGTGCGGCCCATGCAAGATGATCGCGCCGATGCTCGACGAGGTCTCCAAGTACGTACAAGGACAAGCTGCAGATCGCCAAGATGAACGTCGACGAGAACCGCGATGTGCCGGCCAAGTTCGGCATCCGCGGCATCCCGACGCTGATGCTGTTCAAGGGCGGCCAACTGGCTGCGACCAAGGTCGGCGCGCTGTCCAAATCGCAGTTGACCGCATTCCTCGACGGTCATCTATAATCCCGCCCATCGCGGGGTGGCAGCGTGCCCCAGCCAGAAGTCCACCGCGCCCTGATTGCTCGCCGTCAGCCAGGCTGGACGGCACCAGGCGCGGTTTCGGCCCTCACCCCTGCTTCGTGTTTCGGGCACGCCACGAGCGTGTGGCGCCGCCGCAGGGGCCGCACGACGAATTTCGGTTGGGGCCGACACATCCGGCACGCCGCCTGGCAAGGCGTGCGACCTTCAGGGATGCCTATCACCATGCATCTGTCCGAACTGAAGGCCTCACACGTCTCCGCGCTCCTCAAGATGGGCGAGGAATTGGAGATCGAGAACGTCGCTCGCCTGCGCAAGCAGGAGCTGATGTTCGCGATCATGAAGAAGCGCGCCAAGGGTGGCGAGCAGGTGTTCGGCGACGGCGTGCTCGAGGTGCTGCCCGACGGCTTCGGCTTCCTGCGCTCGATCGAAGCCAGCTACATGGCCAGCACCGACGACATCTACCTGTCGCCGAGCCAGATCCGCCGCTTCAACCTGCACACCGGCGACATGGTCGAAGGCGAAGTGCGGGTACCCAAGGACGGCGAGCGCTACTTTGCGCTGGTCAAGGTCGACAAGGTCAACGGCCTGACGCCCGAGGAGAGCAAGCACAAGATCATGTTCGAGAACTTGACGCCGCTGTTCCCGAAGGAGCAGTTCAAGCTCGAACGCGACATCAAGAGCGAAGAGAACATCACCAGCCGCATCATCGACCTGATCGCGCCGATCGGCAAAGGCCAGCGCGCGCTGCTTGTCTCGCAGCCCAAGAGCGGCAAGACGGTGATGATGCAGCACTTGGCGCATGCGATCGTCGCCAACTACCCCGACGTGCACCTGATCGTGCTGCTGGTCGACGAGCGGCCCGAGGAAGTGACCGAGATGATGCGCACCGTGCGCGGCGAGGTCATCAGCTCCACCTTCGACGAGCCGGCGGCACGCCACGTGCAGGTGGCCGAGATGGTGATCGAGCGCGCCAAGCGCCTGGTCGAGTTGAAGAAGGACGTGGTGATCCTGCTCGACTCGATCACCCGGCTGGCCCGCGCCTACAACAACGTGCTGCCCTCGTCCGGCAAGGTGCTCACCGGCGGCGTCGACGCCAACGCGCTGCAGCGCCCCAAGCGCTTCTTCGGCGCGGCGCGCAACGTCGAAGAAGGCGGCTCGCTGACCATCATCGGCACCGCGCTGATCGACACCGGCTCGAAGATGGACGAAGTGATCTACGAAGAGTTCAAGGGCACCGGCAACTGCGAGATCCACCTCGACCGCCGCATGTCCGAAAAGCGCGTCTACCCGTCGATCCTGCTCAACAAGAGCGGTACCCGGCGCGAAGAGTTGCTGCTCAAGCCGGAGATCCTGCAAAAGACGTGGATTCTGCGCAAGCTGCTCTACCCGATGGACGAGATCGAGTCGATGGAGTTCATCCTCGACAAGATGAAGCAGAGCAAGAACAACATCGACTTCTTCGACATGATGCGCAGGGGCGGCTGAGACGCCTGCCACGAACTATAATTTGCGGCTTTCCGCTTCGGTAAGTGCGCCCCGATTGCGAGGCGTGGCTGCCCAACCACCAGCGAGAGGTCTCCAATGAAAGAAGGCATTCACCCCGACTACCGCGACGTCTGTTTCGTCGACCTGTCCAACGGCTTCAAGTTCGTGACGCGCTCGTGCGCGCAGACCAAGGAGACGATCAAGATGGACGACGGCCGCGAGTTGCCGCTGTTCAAGGTCGAAACCACCAGCGAGTCGCATCCCTTCTACACCGGAACGCAAAAGAGTATCGACAACCTCGGCGGGCGGGTCGAGAAGTTCCGCAACAAGTTTGCCAAGCTCACGGCCAAGAAGTAGCGGCAGTGAGGTGATCGCCAGCCAGGCGAACGCAACAAGGGCAGCTTCGGCTGCCCTTTCGCATTCAGCCCGGCGCTACGTCCAGCGAGCAGTCAATGCGACCGCCTGCCCAGCGACGCCGGCGCCGGACCGATTCAAGGCATGATCCCGTCGTGAATCAGGCCCCCTCCCCGGCGCTCGTGACGCAACGTGCGGTACAGCGCCTGCCACGCTTGGCATTGCTGCTGTTTTGTGCTGCGTACGTATTACCCGGATTGTTCGGCCGCGACCCCTGGCGCAACGCCGACCAGACCGCATTCGGTTACATGCTGGCGATTGCCGAAGGACGTACCGGATGGCTGGCGCCGACCATTGGCGGGCTGACCCCTGAAAACGCCGTCCTGCCGCATTGGCTCGGGGCGGCCAGCATCTGGCTGCTCTCGCCCTTCGTCGATGCACCCTTGGCTGCCCGCGTGCCCTTCGGACTGCTGCTGGCCGGGGTGCTGGTCCTGACCTGGTACACGACGTTCCAGCTCGCACGCACCGAAGCCGCCCAACCGGTCGCGTTTGCGTTCGGCGGCGAAGCCGAACCGGTGGACTACGCGCGCGCCATGGCCGACGGCGCATTGCTGGCGCTGATCGCCTCGCTTGGTCTGCTCCAGCTCGGCCATGAAACCACACCCGAGTTGGCGCAACTGTTTGCGACGGCGTTGGTGCTCTGGGCCTGTGCTGCGGCGCCGTTTCGCGGTTGGCGCGCACGGTTTGCGATGCTCATCGGCCTGCCGCTGCTTGCCGCATGCGGTGCACCGATGATGGCGGTGCTGTTTGGCATCGCTGCCACCGTGACGACGGCCCGCTCGAGCTACGCCGCAGGCCGCAGCTTCGCGCCCTGGGCCGCCGCGGCGGTCGTCCTGGCGGCCGCACTGGCTCTGGCATTGGGTACCTGGGGCTGGCGTGTCGAGTTCAAGGCCAGCGTCGATCAGGGGCTGCAGCTGTTGCGTCTGTGGGTTTGGTTCTTGTGGCCGGTATGGCTGCTCGCGTTGTGGACGCTGTGGCGCTGGCGACACCACCTGACCAAGCGGCATGTTTCGCTGCCGCTTGCGCTGAGCGTGGTGTCTTTGTTGGCCTGCATTGCCGGCGGTGGCTTTGACCGGGCCTTGATGCTCGGGCTGCCTGGATTCGCCGTGCTCGCTGCCTTTGCCTTGCCCACGCTACAGCGTGGCACCAGTGCCGCAGTGGACTGGTTCTCGGTCTTCTTCTTCAGCATCGCGGCGCTGGCCATCTGGGTCATCTATGTCGCGATGGTGGCCGGCACGCCGCCGCGCATCGCGGCCAACGTGGTCAGGCTGGCGCCCGGCTTTTCGTTGTCGTTCTCGACCCTGCCCTTCCTCGTTGCCGTGGCGGGAACGTGCGCCTGGTTCGTGTTGGTGCGCTGGCGGACCGGCCGCCATCAGCACGCACTGTGGAAGAGCCTGGTCCTGCCGGCTGGTGGCGTCGCACTGGCCTGGCTGCTGCTGATGACGCTTTGGCTGCCGCTGCTCGACTACGCGCGCAGCAACCGCCCTTGGGTGGCACGCTTGGCACCCCATATTCCCAAGGCGGCAGGCTGTGTTGCCGTCCCGGGGTATCCACGTACGGCAGTGGCAGCGTTGGAGCAATACGGCCGCTGGAGGGTCGAAGCGCGCCCCATTGCAGCTGAACGCTGCGCCGTGATGTTGCGGCAGGAACGCCGCGGCCAACCCGAGGTAACAGCCCCCGACGGTTGGGAGGTCGTCGCGCGCATCCGGCGACCCACTGATCGCGATGAATCGACGGTCGTGCTACGCCGACTACGCTGAGCGCGCGGCTTCGGCCAATCGTTCAGCGCAGCCTTTGGCCTGGGCTGCATCGCGCGCCTCGACCATCACACGCAGCACCGGCTCGGTGCCCGAGGCGCGAATCAGCACCCGCCCGCTGTCAGCCAGTTCGGCTTCTGCGCCGACCTGCGCGGCCGCCAGGCGTGCGTTGCGCCGATGATCACTGCCGTCGGCGACCCGCACATTGATCAGGACTTGCGGAAACAGTGTCACGGGCGCCAGGATCTGCGCCAGCGTCTGCCGAGATGAACGCACCGCCTGCAGGATCTGCAAGGCGCTGATGATGCCGTCGCCGGTGGTGTGCTTGTCCAGCGCGATCAGGTGGCCCGAACCTTCACCACCGAGTTGCCACCCGCGCGCCGTCAGTTCTTCGAGTACGTAGCGATCACCGACCTTGGCCCGCACCAACTCGATGCCGCGCTCGCGCAACGCCAGTTCGACCGCCATGTTCGTCATCAGAGTGCCGACCACGCCAGGCAACACCGCGCCGTGCGCCAAGCGATCGACAGCCATCACGTAGAGCAGTTCGTCACCGTTGAACAGACGGCCGCCTGCGTCGACCAATTGCAGGCGGTCGGCGTCGCCGTCGAGCGCGATGCCGTAGTCGGCAGAGTGCTCGACGACAGCCTTCACCAGCGCCGCAGGCGCTGTCGCGCCCACACCGGCGTTGATGTTCATGCCATCGGGTGCGCAACCGATCCGGACGACCTCGGCACCGAGTTCGTGGAACACGTCGGGTGCGACGTGGTATGCCGCGCCGTGAGCCGCGTCGACGACCAGCTTCAGGCCCTTCAGCGACAGGTCGTTGCGCACCGTGCTCTTGCAGAATTCGACGTAGCGCCCGCCGGCATCTTCGATGCGGCGCGCCTTGCCCAGCCCCATCGAGTCGGACCACCGCGGCGGCTCGAGCAAAGCTGCCTCGACGGCAAGTTCCCAGGCATCGGGCAGCTTCTGGCCACTGGACGAGAAGAACTTGATGCCGTTGTCAGGGTATGCATTGTGTGACGCACTGATGACGACGCCCAGATCCAGCCGCAGCGCGCGGGTGAGGTAAGCCACCCCCGGTGTGGGTAAGGGACCCGACAGCAGCGTATCGACGCCGGCAGAGGCAAACCCGGCCTCCAGTGCGGCCTCGATCATGTAGCCCGAGATCCGGGTGTCCTTGCCGATCACCACCGTCGGTCGTGCCGACGACTGCCTGAGCACACGGCCCACGGCATGGCCCAGGTGCAGCATGAAGTCGGGGGTGATCGGCTCCTGGCCGACCGTGCCGCGAATGCCATCGGTACCGAAATAGCGTCTGTTCATTTTTCTTCTGCCTCCGCGTCCTCTTCGATCGCGCACCATAACGCCAATGCATCGACGGTTGCCGCCACATCGTGGACGCGAACGATTCGCGCCCCATGCAACACCGCCAACAGCGCGGCCGCCACGCTGGCCGCCTGCCGCTGTGACGCCGGCCGACCGGTCAGGGCACCCAAGGTCGACTTGCGCGACCAACCCACCAGCAGCGGCGCTCCCAGGGCGAGCAATTCGCGCTGGCGTCGCAACAATGCCAGATTGTGGCCCACCGACTTGCCGAACCCGATGCCGGGGTCGAGCACGATACGATTGGCGGCAACTCCACGCGAACGCACCGCGGCAAGGCGCGCAGCGAGGAACTCCCGCACCTCGGCGACGACGTCGTCATACCGGGGCGTCGCCTGCATCGAACCCGGCTCACCCTGCATGTGCATCAGGCACACGCCGGCATTGGCATGCCCCGCCAAGACGTCGAGTGCACCGTCGCGCTGCAGTGCTCGAACGTCGTTGACGATGTCGACCCCAAGGTCCAGTGCGGCCTGCATGACACGCGGCTGGCTGGTGTCGATCGACACCGGAACACCCAGCCCGACGGCGTGGCGCAGCACCGGCAACACGCGATGCAACTCTTCTTCCACGTCCGGCGAGCGTGCGCCGGGACGGGTCGACTCGCCGCCGATATCGAGAATCTGCGCGCCCTCGCGCACCAGGGCATCACAGTGTGCGATGGCGTCGGCAGCGTCGGCGTAGCGGCCACCGTCGGAGAACGAATCGGGCGTGACATTGACGACGCCCATCACCTGCGGCCGGTCGAGGTGGATCGCGAAGCGCGTGGTCTGCCAGATGGTCATGGCCAATCGCAGTGCACGACGCTGCGATGCGAACGCGGCTCGCTGCACGGCGTGACATCGAAACCGAAACGGGGCCGAAGCCCCGTTGCGAACGCCCGCATCCTCAATCTCAAGCCGTTGCTGCGGCCTCGCCAGTGCCAACCGCCGGCGTGCCGCCACTCTTGGGTGTGTTCGAGATCGGCCAGTCCTTGGGCGCGCGTGGCGGCTTTCCGGCCATGATGTCGTCGATCTGGTCGCTGTCGATGGTTTCCCACTCCAGCAGCGCGTTGGCCATCGCATGCATCTTGTCATGGTTGGCTTCGATCAGCTTGCGAGCGACCGTGTACTGTTCGTCAATAATGCGCCGGATCACCAGATCGACCTTGCGCATCGTCTCTTCCGACATGGTGGTGGTCTTGGTCACCGAGCGGCCGAGGAAGACTTCGCCCTCGTTCTCGGCATAGACCATCGGGCCGAGTTCGTCGGTCATGCCGTAGCGGGTGACCATGTCGCGTGCAATCGCGGTCGCCCGCTCGAAATCGTTCGACGCGCCGGTCGTCATCTGGTGCATGAAGATCTCTTCGGCGATCCGCCCGCCGAACAGCACGCTGATCGTTGACAGCATGCGCTCCTTGTCCAGGCTGTAGCGGTCGCCTTCGGGCAGTTGCATCGTCACGCCCAGCGCGCGGCCACGCGGGATCACGGTGACCTTGTGCACCGGGTCGGTCTTGGGCATCAGCTTGGCCACCAGGGCGTGGCCGGACTCGTGGTAGGCGGTGTTCTTGCGCTCTTCCTCGGGCATGACCATGCTCTTGCGCTCGGGGCCCATCATGATCTTGTCCTTGGCCTTCTCGAAGTCGACCATCTCGACCACGCGCCCGTTGCGGCGTGCGGCAAAGAGGGCTGCCTCGTTGACCAGGTTGGCCAGATCGGCACCGGAGAACCCTGGCGTGCCGCGGGCCAGCAGGTCGGCGCGGATGTCCTGACCAACCGGCACCTTGCGCATGTGCACGTTCAAGATCGCCTCGCGACCGCGGACGTCGGGCAGCGAGACGTAGACCTGGCGGTCGAAGCGGCCCGGCCGCAACAGTGCCGGGTCGAGGATGTCGGGCCGGTTGGTCGCGGCCATCACGATCACGCCCAGGTTGGTCTCGAACCCGTCCATCTCGACCAGCATCTGGTTCAGCGTCTGCTCGCGCTCGTCATTGCCACCGCCCAGGCCGGCACCGCGGTGGCGGCCGACAGCGTCGATTTCGTCGACGAAGATGATGCAGGGCGCACTCTTCTTGGCCTGCTCGAACATGTCGCGCACGCGCGCCGCGCCGACGCCGACGAACATCTCGACGAAATCCGAGCCGCTGATGCTGAAGAATGGCACCTTGGCCTCACCGGCAATGGCCTTGGCCAACAGCGTCTTGCCGGTGCCCGGAGGCCCGACCAACAGCACGCCGCGCGGGATGCGCCCGCCGAGCTTCTGGAATCGTTGTGGATCCTTCAGGAAGTCGACCAGTTCCTTGACTTCCTCCTTGGCCTCTTCGCAGCCGGCCACGTCGGCGAATGTCGTCGTGTTGTTGGCCTCGTCGAGCATGCGCGCCTTGCTCTTGCCAAAGCTGAATGCGCCGCCCTTGCCGCCGCCCTGCATCTGGCGCATGAAGTAGACCCAGACGCCGATCAGCAACAGGAACGGGCCCCAACTGATCAGGATGGTCATCAGCAGCGACGGTTCTTCGCGCGGCTTGACGTCGAATTTGACGCCGTTGTTGATCAGGTCGCCAACCAAGCCGCGGTCGAGGTAGGTTGCGGTGCTGCGGATGCGCTTGTCGTCATTGGTCGTGGCGATGATCTCGGTGCCACCGGCCGCGCCCTCCTGCAGCGTCACTGTCTTGATTCGCTTGCTGCGCACTTCCTCGAGGAAATCGGAGTAGCCGATCTGACCACTGGAAACCGCGCCACGATCGAACTGCCGGAAGACGGTGAACAGCACGAGGGCGATAACCAGCCACACGGCGATCTTGGAAAACCATTGATTGTTCAACGCGGCTCCTTGTGCCGATGTGCTGTGCAGCGCCGAATAGGGCGCAGCCACTCATGTGGGGTCGATTTTAGTACCGTCAAGACCCGCCATGCTGGGGAGCAATTGGCGCCCGCTGCGTGGGAATCAGGTCTGTTTCAGACCGATACCGACGAGAAAGGTTTCCGCCGAGCGGTCGCGTGAGGCCTTGGGCTTGACCGGGCGCACGACGCGGAACGTCTTCTTGAACAGTTCGACCAGTTGACTGTAGCCGCTGCCGTGGAAGAGTTTGACCACCAGGGCGCCTTCGGGGCGCAGATGTTTGAGCGAGAAGTCATGCGCCAATTCGACCAGATGGGCGACACGAGCAGAGTCGGAACTGGCGATACCCGACAGATTGGGTGCCATGTCCGAAAGCACCAGATCGACCGGCCGACCGGCCAGCATGGTCTCCAGCTCGGCCAGGACCGAGTCTTCGTTGAAGTCGCCCTGGATGAATTGCACGCCTTCGATCGGCTCGACCTCGATCAGGTCAAGCCCGATGATGGTGCCGTTCAACTGCCCGACCGCAGCCCCGCCGATACCTGCCTCCTTGGGCGCGAAGCGGCGTCGCAGGTACTGGCTCCAGGCCCCGGGCGCGGCGCCGAGGTCGACCACGACCTGTCCGGGCTTGATCAGGGCGAGCGTTTCGTCGATCTCCTTCAACTTGTATGCCGCGCGGGCCCGATAGCCTTCGCGCTGCGCCATCTTGACGTAGGGGTCGTTGATGTGGTCGGCTAGCCAGGCCTTGTTGACCTTCTTGCTCTTGGTCTTGACTTTCATTGCGAGTCGATAATAGGCATATGCCTGCAATCCAGCTCACGCCTGCCCAACGCAAGGAGCACCGCGCCGCGGCGCACCACCTCGAACCCGTGGTTGCGATCGGCAATGATGGCCTGACGGCCGCCGTGCGCAAGGAGGCCGACACCGCGCTCAAGGCCCACGGCCTGATCAAGGTGCGCGTGTTCAGCGACGACCGCGAAGCCCGCGAAACGATCTTTCAGGCCCTGGCGGAAACGCTCGGCGCCGCGCCGATCCAGCACATCGGCAAACTGCTGGTACTGTGGCGCCCGCTGCCGCCCAAGGAGCGCGCCGAGCGCGACGACCGCTCGGCGGGCTCCAGGGTCGTCAAGATCCTCAAGTTCAGCAAGAGCGGAAACCACCGGCCGCAAGTGAAGAAGCTCACCGTACACGGCAATCAACGCGTCACCGCCGGCGGCATGGTCAAGCGCGCCAAGAAGCGCACGCTCAGTGCCAAGAAAGGCGCCGCTTGAGATTGCGGCATCAGACGTAGCGCACGTCCATGATCTCGTAGCTCTTGACGCCGCCCGGTGCGTGCACATCGGCGACGTCGCCAATCTCCTTGCCGATCAGCGCGCGTGCGATCGGCGAGCTGATCGAGATCAAGCCCAGCTTCAGATCGGCTTCGTCGTCGCCGACGATCTGGTACGTCACGCTTGCGCCACTGACCTCCTCTTCGAGGTCCACCGTCGCGCCGAACACGACGCGGCCGCCAGCATCGAGGGTCGACGGATCGATCACCTGCGCCGCAGCCAGCTTGCTCTCGAGTTCGAGAATGCGGCCCTCGATGAAGCCTTGTTTGTCCTTGGCAGCCTCGTATTCGGCGTTCTCGGACAGATCCCCCTGCGCGCGGGCCTCGGCAATGGCCTTGATCACTGTGTGGCGATCGATGCCCTTCAACTGCTGTAGCTCCGCCTTGAGTTTTTGCAGCCCGCGAACGGTAATCGGAACAGTGGCCATGGTCGGTGTCTGGGTGAAATGCGGTTCAGAAATGACGCCGCCGCCTGGGTCCACGAAGGACTCCCGGCGGCGGGCGATTGGCGCCGATTCTAGTGCAGCAGTTGCGCGTGCAATTCCTGCAATGACTGCACGCTCAATGCATCCTGATGCTTGAGGGCCTCGGTGGCCGCCTCGCAGCCGGCCATCGTGGTGTAGTACGTGATCCGGTGCGCCAGCGCGGCGGTGCGGATGTAGCGCGAATCGGCGATCGCAGTGCGCGTTTCGTCGACGGTGCTGAAGACCAGTTGAATCTCCCCAGCCTTGATCAGGTCGGCGATGTGCGGCCGTCCGTCCTTGACCTTGTTGACCGACTTGACGGGCACGCCGCTGGCCGCGATGGCCACTGCCGTACCCTTGGTCGCGACCACCGAAAAACCGAGGTCATGCAATTCCGAGGCCACTTTGACGGCCCGATCCTTGTCGCCGTCCTTGACCGTGATCACCACCGTGCCCTGCTCTGGCAGGCGCGAGCCGGCGCCCAACTGGCTCTTGAGCATGGCTTCGCCGAAGGTCACGCCCACCCCCATGACTTCGCCCGTCGAGCGCATTTCCGGCCCGAGGATGGTGTCGACGCCGGGGAACTTGTTGAACGGAAACACCGCCTCCTTGATGCTGAAGTACGGTGGAATGACCTCTTCGGGCGCCCTGCCATGGCGGTCCTTCTGGTCTTTCAGGCGTTGCCCGGCCATGCAGCGGGCCGCGATCTTGGCCAATGGCTGGCCGGTCGCCTTGCTGACGAACGGCACGGTCCGCGACGCGCGCGGGTTGACTTCGAGCACGAAGACCACCGCGTCGTCGCCCTCGCCCTGGATCGCGAACTGCACGTTCATCAGGCCGACGACCTTCAATGCCCTGGCCATCATTTTGGTCTGGCGGCGCAGTTCGTCCTGCAGGGCCGGCGACAAGGAGTAAGGCGGTAACGAGCAGGCCGAGTCGCCCGAGTGCACGCCCGCCTGCTCGACGTGCTCCATGATGCCGCCGATCATCACGTCGATACCGTCACCGATGCAGTCGACATCGACTTCGATGGCATCGTCGAGAAAGCGATCCAGCAGAACGGGCGACTTTTCGCTCACCCGCACGGCTTCCCGCATGTAACGCTCGAGGTCCTTGTCGCCGTGCACGATTTCCATCGCACGGCCACCGAGCACGTAGCTCGGCCGCACGACCAATGGATAGCCGATCTCCTTGGCCAAGGTGAGCGCGGCCTCCTCGGTCCGCGCCGTGCGGTTGGGTGGCTGGCGCAGGCCCAAGGTCTGCAGCAGCTTCTGGAAGCGCTCGCGGTCCTCGGCGATGTCGATCGAATCCGGGCTGGTGCCGATGATCGGCACGCCGGCGCGCTCCAGGTCGAGTGCCAGCTTCAACGGTGTCTGGCCGCCATACTGCACGATCACGCCGGTCGGCCGTTCCTTGTCGACGATCTCGAGCACGTCTTCCAGCGTCACCGGCTCGAAATACAGGCGATCTGACGTGTCGTAATCGGTCGAGACCGTCTCAGGATTGCAATTGACCATGATCGTTTCATAGCCGTCCTCGCGCATCGCCAGCGCGGCGTGCACGCAGCAATAGTCGAACTCGATGCCCTGGCCGATACGGTTCGGGCCGCCGCCCAGCACCATGATCTTCTTCCGCGTCGTTGGCTCGGCCTCGCATTCCTCATCGTAGGTCGAGTACATGTAGGCCGTGCGGGTGGCGAACTCCGCGGCACAGGTGTCGACGCGCTTGTACACCGGACGCACGCCCAGGGAATGGCGCTTGGCGCGCACTTCATGCTGGTTGCTGCCCAGCAGTTTGCCCAGGCGGCGATCGGAAAAGCCCTTGCGCTTGAGATAGCGCATCTCGTCGGCGCTGAGCTCCGCCAGCGCGCGCATCGCCAGGGCTTTCTCGGTCTGAATCAGTTGCTCGATCTGGGCCAGGAACCAGGGATCGATCGCGGTTTCCTCGAACACCTCGGCCTGCGTCATGCCGATGCGAAAGGCGTCGCCGACGAAGAGGATGCGATCCGGACCTGGTTCGCCGATCTCCTGGATGATTTCGTCGCGGTCGGTGCTGCGCTCGGACAGGCCGTCGATCCCGGTTTCGAGCCCGCGCAGGGCCTTCTGAAAGCTCTCCTGGAAGGTGCGGCCGATGGCCATCACTTCGCCGACCGATTTCATCTGCGTCGTCAGGCGCGCATCGGCAGTCGGGAACTTCTCGAACGCGAAGCGCGGAATCTTGGTCACCACGTAGTCGATGCTCGGCTCGAAACTGGCCGGCGTCGCGCCACCGGTGATGTCGTTGCGCAGTTCGTCCAGCGTGTATCCCACGGCCAGCTTGGCCGCGACCTTGGCGATCGGAAACCCGGTCGCCTTGGAGGCCAGCGCAGAGGACCGCGAGACACGCGGGTTCATTTCGATGACGACCATTCGACCGGTCTTCGGGTCGATCGAGAACTGCACGTTCGAGCCACCGGTCTCGACGCCGATCTCGCGCAAGATCGCAATGCTTGCATTGCGCAACAACTGGTATTCCTTGTCGGTCAGCGTCTGGGCCGGCGCCACCGTGATCGAGTCGCCGGTGTGCACGCCCATTGGGTCGAGGTTCTCGATCGCGCAGACGATGATGCAGTTGTCCGCCTTGTCGCGAACAACCTCCATCTCGTATTCCTTCCAGCCGATCAACGACTCCTCGATCAGCAGTTCCTTGGTCGGCGACAGATCCAGCCCACGCCTGCAGATCTCCTCGAACTCCTCGGGGTGGTAGGCAATGCCGCCACCAGTACCGCCGAGCGTGAAGCTGGGGCGAATGACCATCGGAAAGCCAGTGCCGCCGATCTCGGCCGAAATGCGCCTTTGCACCGCCAGCGCCTCTTCCATCGAGTGCGCGATCCCACTGCGCGCCGAAGCCAGGCCGATGCCGGTCATTGCGTCCTTGAACTTGAGCCGGTCCTCGGCCTTCTCGATCGCCTGCTCGTTGGCGCCGATCATCTCGACGCCGTACTTGTGCAGCACGCCGTGCTGATGCAGGTCCAGCGCGCAATTCAGCGCCGTCTGCCCGCCCATCGTCGGCAAGAGCGCCATCCTCTCGTCGGGAAAGGCAAGTCGTTCCTTGGCAATGATCCTTTCCACCACCTGCCATGTGATCGGCTCGATGTAGGTCGCGTCGGCCATTTCCGGGTCGGTCATGATCGTGGCCGGATTGCTGTTCACGAGCACGACCCGGTAGCCCTCCTCACGCAGCGCCTTGCAGGCCTGGGCGCCGGAGTAATCGAACTCACAGGCCTGGCCGATCACGATCGGGCCTGCGCCGATGATCAGGATGCTTTGCAAGTCGGTGCGCTTGGGCATCTCAGGTCTTCTCCATCAGCCCAATGAACCGATCGAACAGGTAGGCAATGTCCTGCGGCCCCGGCGAAGCCTCGGGGTGGCCCTGGAAGCAGAACGCGGGACGGTCGGTGCGCTGCAGGCCTTGCAGCGTGCCGTCGAACAGGCTCACATGCGTCGGTCGCAGGTTCGCCGGCAGAGACTTCTCGTCGACCGCAAAGCCGTGGTTCTGGCTGGTGATGCTGACGCGACCACTGTCCAGATCCTTCACCGGGTGGTTGGCACCATGGTGGCCGAACTTCATCTTGAATGTCTTCGCGCCCGAAGCCAGCGCCAGGATCTGGTGGCCCAGGCAAATGCCGAAGGTCGGAATGCCACGGTCGACCAATGTCCGGGTGGACGCTATCGCATAGTCGCATGGCTCCGGGTCGCCCGGGCCGTTGCTGAGAAACACGCCGTCAGGATTCAGTGCCAGCACCTCCGAGGCGGAAGTTTGCGCAGGCACCACCGTGATGCGGCAGCCACGACTGGCCAGCATGCGCAGGATGTTGCGCTTGATGCCAAAGTCGTACGCCACGACATGAAAGCGCGGGTTGCGCTGCGCGCCGTAGCCGGCGTCGAGGCTCCATTCGCACTCGGTCCAGGCGTAGCGCTCTCGAACCGACACGACCTTGGCCAAGTCGAGGCCGGCCATGTTCTGCGCGTCGCGAGCGGCGGCCAGCGCCTCGCTGACCTGCGGCGGGCCAATCCGCGTACCCGCCGCAAAGCGCCATGATGCAACCATTTTGCGCACCCAGTGTGCGCAGGTGGCGCGTCAACCGGCGCGTGTCGATGTCGGCGATCGCAACCGTGCCTTCTCGGGCCAGGTACGCTGCCAACGTCATCGTGCTGCGAAAGTTGGACGCCAGCACGGCCAGATCCCTGATCACGAGTCCCGCGGCAAAGACCTTGGACGCCTCGACGTCTTCGGCATTGATGCCGTAATTGCCGATGTGCGGATAGGTCAGTGTGACGATTTGCCGGCAGTAGCTCGGGTCGGTCAGGATCTCCTGGTACCCGGTCAGTGCGGTGTTGAAGACGACTTCCCCGCTGGTGCGACCCGGTGCGCCGATCGAGGTGCCGTGAAACACCGTGCCGTCTGCGAGCGCGAGGACGGCGGGGGGCAAGACAGGCAGCAAGACGGGCTCCGAGGCGAGATGCCCAGCACGACCCCTGGGCACACTGTCTGTTGCGTACGGGCCGCGCGGGGTCCGTGCACTCGGTTGTGGGCCGTCAGGTGACCGAAAGGCTGGGGCGGTGGGTGCAGGCAAACCATCGAATTATAGAGGTGGCGCCTGCACGACGCGTTTGCTGGAACCGTGCCGCGCTGCGCGTGCTCAGGGGCCGAGGGCGGCGATCGCGGCACGCGCGATTTGCGCGTCGTCGCCGGACTTGACGCCGCTGACGCCGACGGCGCCGACGCAATGCCCCTGCACCATCACCGGCACGCCGCCTTCGAGCATGCCGTGCAGGCCCGGCGCACTGAGAAAGGACGTGCGCGGGCCGATTGATCATCTCTTCGTAGATCCGGCTCTCGCGCCGGCCCAGCGCCGCGGTGCGGGCCTTGGCCGGCGCGATCTGTGCCGAAATCGGCGCCGCGCCGTCGAGCCGCTGCAGCCACAGCAGGTGACCGCCGTCGTCGACGATGGCGATCGACACGGCCCAGTTGTGCCGCTGCGCTTCGGCCTCGGCGGCGGCGGCCATCCGGCGTCGCATCGTCGATGCCGAGAAAGGGTTTGCTGTTCATGAGCCATCGGATCCGTCCGTGACAAGCGTCTTTGCGAACCCCGGGGTGGCGGGAACTAGAATGCAGCGAGCGGGTCACAGCCCGCATCAGTTCACATCACTGGAGGTCTGTGACGATGAACGAACAACCTGCAACCCGCCTACCTCGGCTACGCCGGCTCGGCAACGCTCAGTGACGAGCGCAACCGCGTCCTGCGCAACACCTATTGGCTGCTCGCGCTGTCGCTGGTGCCCACCGTGCTCGGCGCGTGGATCGGCGTGACCACCGGCATCATGCGCCGCGATGGGCACGGGCCTGAGCCTGATCGTGTTCCTGGGCGGCGCCTTCGGCTTCATGTTCGCGATCGAGAAGACCAAGAACTCGGCCGCCGGCGTGCCGGTGCTGCTCGGCTTCACCTTCTTCATGGGCCTGATGCTGTCGCGCCTGATCGGCGCTGGTGCTGGGCTTCAAGCAACGGCTCCGACGCTGATCATGACGGCGTTCGGCGGCACCGGCCGCGGTGTTCTTCGTCATGGCCAGCGCTGTCCACGGTGATCAAGCGCGACCTGTCGGGCATGGGCAAGTTCCTGTTCGTCGGCGCGATCATGGTGTTGATCGTCGGCGCATCGATCAACATCTTCGTGCAGTCGAGCGCGCTGATGATCACGATGTCGGTGCTGGCGATCGGCATCTTCTCGGCCTTCATGCTGTACGACCTGAAGCGCGTGCATCGACGGCGGCGAAACCAACTACATCAGCGCCACGCTGGCGCTCTACCTGGACCTCTACAACGTGTTCCAGAGCCTGCTGGCGCTGCTCGGCATCTTCGGCGGCGAACGCGACTGAGACCGCTTCGCTCCAGACGGATGACGAGGGGCCCTTCGGGCCCCTTCTCTTTTCTTGCACTACGCCGTCGCTCGAAGACCGCGATGCTCTCGACGTGCGCCGTGTGCGGGAACATGTTCACCACGCCCGCCGCGGTGCAGCGGTAGCCCGCCTGGTGCACCAGCAGGCCGGCGTCGCGCGCCAGCGTCGCCGGGTTGCAGCTGACGTAGACGATGCGCTGCGGCGGCTGCCCATCGCGCCGCGAGCCCCGGCTCGGCGTGCAGGTCGGCCAGCGCCTTGGCCAGCGCAAACGCGCCTTCGCGCGGCGGATCGACCAGCCACCGCTGCGCACTGCCATCGGCGGCCAGCTCGCGCGGCGTCATCTCGAACAGATTGCGCGCCACGAAGCTGCGACGTTCGCGCGCCAGCGCCGTTGCGCTCGGCATTCTCGCGCGCACGCTGCACCAGCGTGTCGCTGCCCTCGATGCCCAGCACCTCGCGCGCCTGGCGTGGCCAGCGGCAGCGTGAAGTTGCCCAGGCCGCAGAACCAGTCGATCACCCGTTCGTCGCGCTGCACGTCGAGCAGCCGCAACGCGCGCGCCGACCAGCACGCGGTTGATGTGCGGATTGACCTGCGTGAAGTCGGTCGGCTTGAACGGCATCGTGATGCCGAACTCGGGCAGCGCGTAGGCCAGCTCGTCGCCGCCCTCGTCCAGCAGCTGCACGCGTCTCGGGCCCCTTGGGCTGCAGCCACCACTGCACGCCGTGCTGCGACGCCAAAGTCGCGCAGGCGTTCGCAGGTCGGCGTCGCTCAGCGGCTCGAGATGGCGCAGCACCAGCGCCATCACCTCGTCGCCGGCCGCCAGCTCGATCTGCGGCAGGCGGTCGCGCTGCGTCCATCGCAGCCGATCAGCTCGCGCAGCGGCAGCAGCAACGCGCTCACCTGCGGCGGCAGCACCGGCGCAGCTGTGCATGTCGGCCACGTAGCGCGACTTGCGCTCGTGGAAGCCGACCAGCACCGTGCCCTTCTTGCGCACGTGGCGCACCGACAGGCGCGCCCGATAGCGGTAGCCCCAGGCCGGGCCCTTCGATCGGCCGCAGCACGCTCTCGGGCTCGCACCTTGCCCAGGTGCCACAGGTTGTCCTCGAGCGCGCGCTGCTTGACGGCCACCTGCGCGGCCGGGTGCAGGTGCTGCATCTTGCAGCCGCCGCAGGCACCCGCGTGCAGGCCGAAGTGCGGGCAGCGCCGGGCGCACGCGCTGCGAACTCTCACGCTGCATCGCGGTCAAGCGTCGCCTGCTCCCAGTTGTTCTTGCGCGCGATTCACGTGCACCTGGACCGTCTCGCCGGGCAAGCGCGCCTTCGATGAACACCACCTTGCCGTCGGCCGTCGTGCGCCACGCCCTGCGCCTCGAGGTCGAGCGACTCCACCTTCAGCCACTCGTCGTCTGCCGTCATGGGCCCGGATTATCCGGGCCCCTCGCGCCGCCTCGCGTCAGAGGACCGCGTCGCGGTCGACACCGTGACGCACCATATGGCGCTTGAGCTTGAGCAGGGCCTCGTGCTGGATCTGGCGGATGCGTTCGCGTGTCAGGCCCATGCGTTGCGCCAGTACCTCGAGCGTCTCCGACTCGTGGTCGTGCAGTCCGAAGCGCCCGGTCAGCACCTCGCGCTCGCGGTGATTGAGCGCCGCCAGCTCGCTTTCGAGCAATGACTCGACCTCGCGATGCAGCGCGTGCCTCATCGGGTCGACGGCGGACTCGTCGGCGACGCCGTCGAGCAGCGATTCGCCATTCGACTCACCCTCGCGTGTCGCGTCGCGAGGCGCGTCCAGCGAGGTCGGCATCTCGGCGAAGCGCAGCAGGTCGGTCACCTCGTTGCGCGGCCGCTCCATCGCCGTCGCGATCTGATCGACGCTCACCGGGCGATCGTCATGCCTCAAGCCGCAACCGCGCGCCGCCTTCGAGGGCACGCCGCGCCCTGAGCACCAGGTTGAGTTCGCGCACGACGTGCACCGGCAAGCGCACCAGGCGGGCCTGGTGCACGATCGCGCGCTCGATGCTCTGGCGGATCCACCAGGACGCATAGGTCGAGAAGCGAAAACCGCGTTCGGGCTCGAACTTGGTGATGGCATGCATCAGACCGAGGTTGCCCTCCTCGATCAGGTCGCTCATCGGCATGCCACGGCCGAGGTAGTTCTTCGCGATGCTGACGACCAGGCGCAGGTTGTGCTCGATCAGGCGTTGGCGCGCCGCAAAGTCACCGGCTCGCGCGCGCTGCGCAGTAGCGAATTCTTGCTCCGGCGTGAACAGCGGCGCACGGCGAATCTCGCGCAGATAGGTCTGCAGGGTATTTGCCGAGTCTGTTTCCGCGGCGGCACCGTCGAGCGTCGCGCCCGCTCCCTCATCGACGACAAGGGACGCGGCGCCGGGGTCGGCGCCACCCCCTGCGCCATCGTGAAACGCGGCTGGTTGCAACGACGGCGGCACGCGACCGACCATGGACCCAGGGCTCGCGCTATCGCGGCGGCAGCAACCGCGCCGGATCGACAGGCTTGCCGAGCTTGCGCAGTTCGAAGTGCAGCTGCACGCGTTCAGCGTCGCTCGAGCCCATCTCGGCAATCTTCTGGCCGCGGCGCACCACCTGGTCTTCCTTGACCAGCAAGGTCTGGTTGTGTGCGTAAGCAGTGAGGTAGGTGTTGTTGTGCTTGACGATGACCAGATTGCCGTAGCCGCGCAGGCCCGAGCCGGCGTACACGACGCGGCCGTCGGCCGCAGCCAGCACCGGGTCGCCCGCCTTGCCGGCAAAGACCAAGCCCTTGCTGCGCACGTCGTCGTAATACGTGCTGACAGGCGATGTCGCCGGCCACGCCCAGGTCAGGTCGTCGTCGCTGGTTTCGCGCCCCGCCACCGACGCGGCAGGCGCCGGTGCTGCAGCCGGCATTGGTGCGGCGCTCGCCGCAACCGCGCCCGAAGCGGGCACCGCCACCACGACTGCCTTGCCGCTGGCGTCCAGCGGGCGCGCATCGACCTTGGTCGGAGGCACGCCCCGCGCCACGGTTGTGGCAGCGTCGGTCCCAGGCGCCGTGACACGCAGCACCTGCCCGACCTCGATCACGTTCGGGTTGTCGAGGTTGTTCCAGCGCGCAACGTCGCGCCAGTTCTGGCCGGTCTCCAGCCCGATGCGAATCAACGTGTCGCCAGGCTTGACGCTGTAGAAACCTGGCTTGCCGGCGTTCTCGCTGCCAGACAACGGCTTGGCGGCGTCCGGTGCACTTGCCGCCGCATTTGCGGGTGTCGCCGCAGCTGCGCCGGCACCAGCGGCACCGCTACGCGTGCCGCGGTCTTCGACCGGCGCCCTGTGCGGCTGCGACGCGCAGCCCCCGAGCACGACCGCGAGGACGGCAATCAGCCCGGCGGCCCACGTACGCACTGCGGCGGTGGCTTTGAATGGCTTGATCTTCATGCAGTGCCCGATTTTAACGGCACGAAGTGCACGGCCTCATAGCGTTGCTGCGACCAGCCCAGCGGACTGCGATCGACCACCACGAGCTCCTGGCCGGCGTGCGCGATGCTGCGCGTCGGCGCAATCAAGCGTCCGCCGATCGCCAGCTGTTCGAGCCAGGCGTCGGGTACCTCGTCGCCGCCGGCGGCGCAGATGATGCTGTCGTAGGGCGCATTGGGCGCATGGCCGGCGCTGCCGTCACCATAGACGAGGCGCAGGTTGTCCCTGCGCAGAGGCGCAAGGTGCCCGCGTGCGCGCTCGAACAGCGGGCGCAGGCGCTCGATCGAGATCACGTGCTGGGCCAACAGCGACAGCAGCGCCGCCTGGTAGCCGCAGCCGGTGCCGATCTCGAGCACGCGGCCCAGGGACGCACCGTGCGCGCCGCCGCGTGCCTCGAACAGCAGGCCAAGCATGCGCGCGACGACCGATGGCTTGGAGATGGTCTGGCCATGCCCGATCGGCAGGCTCGTGTCCTCGTAGGCCTGTGCGGCCAGGGCCGGATCGACGAAATCGTGGCGTGGTACCTGGCCCATGGCCACCAGCACCGGCTCGCACCGCACACCTTCTGCACGCAAGCGTTGCACCATGCGCGCGCGCACCGCTTGCGAATCGAGCCCGAGACCGACCGACATGGCCGTTGCCGTGCCCTGGCGCCGCGCGGGCACAGACGCGCTCCCTGCCGGCCCTTGCCCGGCCGGCACACCTATCGTGCCGCCGAGGCGATCGAGTGCCAGCGGAAATCGGCGCGGCCGCACGCTCACGCCCCGCCTGGCAACTTCAGCGCATCGCGCCAGCCCGCCAACTCGGCATGATCGGTGAGGTCGACTTGCAACGGCGTGATCGAGACACAGCCGTTCGCGATGGCGTGAAAGTCGGTCCCCTCGCCGGCCTCGCGTGCATCGCCCGCCGGCCCGATCCAGTAGATCGTTTCGCCACGC
The DNA here is from genome assembly GCA_963779435.1 of uncultured beta proteobacterium. Lineage (GTDB taxonomy): Bacteria > Pseudomonadota > Gammaproteobacteria > Burkholderiales > Burkholderiaceae_C > CADEEN01. The sequence goes on from CAVZYL010000021.1 coordinate 89,744, forward strand.
GGGCTGGTCTGCTGGATCACGGGTTCGCTGGCGTGGCGCCGTCCCAGGCGGGTGATACGCCGCGGCAGGGCCAGGGCGTCGGCACGATTCGGGATATTGACGTTGAGCAGCCATGGCCGTTCGGCGCGAGGCAACGCCAATACCTGCTCGACGACGGAGCGGGCGACCTGCGCCGCCGCGTCGAGCTCGCCCCAGCCCTTCTCGACCTGCGAGAACGCGATCGCCGGGATGCCGAAGAGAAAGCCTTCCATCGCCGCGGCCACCGTGCCCGAGTACAGCGTGTCGTCGCCCATGTTGGCGCCGTTGTTGATGCCCGAGAGCACCAGGTCGGGCCGTTCGGGCAGCAGTCCAGTGAGGGCCACGTGCACGCAGTCGGACGGCGTGCCGGTGATGTAGCGAAAACCGTTGCTCGCACGGTGCACGGTCAGTGGCCGGTTCAGCGTCAGCGCGTTCGACGTACCGCTGGCGTTTTGCTCGGGCGCGATGACGTCGATCTCGCCCAGTCCCTGCAGGCGCGCACCAGTGCAGCGAGCCCAGGGGCGAGGTAACCATCGTCGTTGGCAATGAGAATGCGCATGGGGCGATTGTAGGCAGCGCGCAGTGTCTATCATTCGCGACCCGCGATGGCCTGGGAGGAAGACGATGCATGCATGGCTCTGCGACAACCCGGTCGGCGTCGACGCGCTGCGCTGGAACGAACTGCCCACCCCGGAGCCGGCCGCAGGGCAAGTGGTCATCGAGATTCGCGCGGCGAGCCTGAACTTTCCCGACCTGCTGATGGTGCAGAACAAGTACCAGATCAAACCACCGCTGCCGTTCGTGCCCGGTAGCGAGTTCTCTGGCTGCGTCGCGTCTGTCGGCGATGGCGTGCGGCACCTCAAGGTCGGCGACCGCGTGGCCGCCATCGGCGTCAGCGGCGGCTTCGCGACACACGCCTGCGTTGACGCGGCCCTGGTCATGCCGCTGCCGCCCGGGTTCGACTTCGACGATGCGGCCGCCTTCGCCTTCACCTACGGCACCTCGCACCATGCGCTGATCGATCGCGCGGCGTTACGGGTCGGCGAGACCGTGCTGGTGCTCGGCGCCGCCGGCGGCGTGGGCACCGCGGCAGTGCAGATCGCCAAGGCGGCCGGCGCCCGCGTGATCGCGGCCGCATCGAGCGAGCACAAGTGCCGTTCTGTCGCGGACTCGGCGCCGATGCGACCATCGACTCGAGCCGCGACAACCTGCGCGAGGCGCTCAAGGCAGCGACCGACGGCAAGGGGCCCGACGTCGTCTACGACCCGGTCGGTGGCGACCTTGCCGAGCCGCGTTTCCGCTCGATCGCCTGGCGCGGCCGCTATCTCGTGATCGGCTTCGCCGCCGGCCCGATCCCGGCATTGCCGTTGAACCTGCCGCTGCTCAAGGGCGCCGCGTCGTCGGCGTGTTCTGGGGCGACTTCGTTCGCCGCGAGCCCAAGGCACGGCAAGGCCTGGCCGAGCTGTGCGTGGTACGCCGACGGCCAGGTCAAGCCGGTGATCGACACTCGGCTGCCGATGAGCGAACTGACCGCGGCCTACGCACGCATGGGTACGCGCCAGGTCTGCGGCAAGCTCGTGCTGGTCAACTGAGCAGCACCGGCCCCCGCACGCGGCGCAGCGTGATGCGCTACGATGCGCCGAGCCTTTGTCGATGCGGCGTCGTGGCCGAGCGATGGGGAGACAACAATGGCGTCAAGGTCCTGATCGTCGAAGACAACCCGGTGGCACGCAGCTTCCTGTGCCGCGTGGTGCGCGAGAGCTTCAGCGACACGCTCACGATCACCGAGGCGGGCGACCTCGAAAACGCACGCCGCCAGATCACGCTCACCGGCGGCGCGAGGGCTTGCACGGCGTCGATCCGTTCAAGCTGGTGCTGGTCGACCTCGAACTGCCCGACGGCAACGGCATGGAGCTGCTGGCCGAGCTGTCGCAGTACCCGGCCACCAAGATCGTGACCACGCTGTACTCCGACGACGACCACCTGTTCCCGGCGCTGCAGCGCGGCGCCGACGGCTACCTGCTGAAGGAAGACCGCTTCGAGGTGCTGGTCGAGGAGCTGCAGAAGATCGTGCGCGGCCAGCCACCGCTGTCGCCGGCGATCGCGCGCCGGCTGCTCACCCACTTTCGCGACGGCGCAGCGGCCACGACAGCCGTCGCCGACTCCGGCTTCACGCGGCGCCCGGCGTCCCCACGACCAGCCGCCCGGTGCCGATCGAGAAGAACCGCTCGATCACGAGCGGCTGACGCCGCGCGAGAGCGAGGTGCTCACCTATCTGAGCAAGGGCTTCACGATCAAGGAGATCGCCAACCTGATGGGCATCAAGTGGTTCACCGTCAACGACCACATCAAGTCCATCTACAAGAAGCTCAACGTGTCCAGCCGCGCCGAGGCGGCGGTGCTGGCCACCAAGCAAGGCCTGGTGTGAACCGCGAGGTGCGCCGCGGCGTTGAGGCGCGAGGCCTGACGCCGCCGTCGGCGCTGCCGACGCGACACGCGGCGCGCGAGGACGGCGGGTCGCGCTCGCGACTGGCTGATTCGCCGCCGGGCGAGCCTCCGGCGCGCGCGGCATCGTCGCCGGCCGCTGGCTGGGCTGGCGGCGGCGCGTCGTGGTGGTGCGCGCGCTGCTCGGCTGCGTGGGCCTCTTCACGCTGTTGCGCACGCTGTCGGGCTCGCCGGCATCTCCGCCGGCTGGCGCATCAAGCCAACGGCCAGATGGGGCTCGACAGTGCTGGTCGACACGCGCTGCGCGCCCCATGGGCGTGCGCGGCGTGCTCGATGGCCAACGGCCGCGTCACTGCAGCCGACGCGCTGCTGCTGCGACGCTCGCCGCGCTGGGTGGTCGACGACGCGCGGCGCAGCCAGCAGCTGGCCAACGGCGACGCCCTCGCCCAGGCGCTGCGCGACGGCACAGTGCGGCTGAAGCTCGCCGAACGGCCGCGGTGGTGGAGGTTCGCACGCCGCCCGCGCGGCTACGCGGGGCTGGGCTCGGTGTTCTGGCTGATGACGGCGCTGGCGCTGGTGTTCTACATCTGACCGTCGCGGTGGTCGTGCTGGCGCACCCGACGAGCGCAATTTGCTGTTCGGCCTGACCGCGCTGGCGCAGACCAGGCAACCTGTTGTGCTTGGCCTGGACACGTTGCCGGGGTTCGACTTTCCGGCCCGGCTTCAGGCGCGTGGATCTGTGGCTGCGCGCGTCGTGTCGACCTCGTCACCGCCGCCGCCAGCTGATGCACGCCACCGCGTGCACCCGCGCCGCCTGCCGCATCGGGCCTGATGCGCCATCACGTCTGGGCGCTGGGCGCGCTGGCATCGTGACGGTGGCAGCCAATCCGCTCCCGGGCCTTGGTGGTGGATGCAGGGCTGCAGCTGAGCGACTTTGCGGCCTGGCTGCGCGGTGGCCCTACTCGGCTGGATCCAGCACCGTGCAACCGCATCCGCTGGCTGCGGCGCTGTGGCGATCCTGCCTGCTGACCGTCCCACGTTGGTGTTGCTGACGGCATCGATTGCCGCGCTCGGCATGCAGCCGGCGGGGAATGGCCAGGCGGCGACGATCGGAGCGGCGGCCTGGTTCGTATTCCAGGCCTCAGTGCTGCTGCTGGTGCCGTTCCTGTCGCGCTCGCAGCAGGTGATGCGCGAGTTCACGCTGCTGGCCGGCATCAGCGCGGTGGCCACCTCGCTGGATCTGCTGTTCGTCGCGGTGTTCTCGCTCGGCCAGTTCACGTCGCTGACGCTGGCGCTGTTCCTGGCGCTGGGGCTGTACGCCGGCGCGCGGCAGTGGATGCTGAATCAGCTGATGGGCAGCGAGCGCTGACGACCGAGCGCATGTTCGAGCGGCTCTACCGCATCGCGCGCGAGGTCGAGACCACGGCCGCAACGACAGCGAGCAGCTTGACGCGGCTGCTGCGCGAGCTGTTCGAGCCGCTCGAGATCGGCCAGACGAACGCGCATCGGCATCGGCGCCCGCGTGGTCGGCGACGGCTCGACGATGCTGGTGCCGCTGCCACGGCTGCCCGGCGTGCCCGACGAGCTGCAACCGCGCGGCTCGCTGGCGTTGCGCTTCGCGCAGCGCGGCCGGCGCATGTTCACGCGCGAGGACGCGCGCCTGACCGACCGCGTGGTCGAGCAGACTGGTGCGCGCGGTGGCCTTCGACAGCGCGGTCGAACAGGGGCGCAACGAGGAGCGCGCGCGCATCGCGCAGGACCTGCACGACGACATCGGCGCGCGCCTGCTGACGCTGATGTACAAGGCGCAGAGCCCCGAGATGGAAGACTACGTCCGCCACACGCTGCAAGACCTCAAGACGCTGACGCGCGGCCTGGCCGCGATCGTCGCACTTGCTGTCGCACGCCGGCGCCGAGTGGAAGGCCGACATCGCGCAGCGGCTCGATGCGGCGCACTGCGAGCTCGACTGGTCGTTCGAATTCGACCGCGACATCAACCTGAGCGTGGTGCAGTGGTCGGCGCTGACGCGCATGCTGCGCGAGCTGATCAACAACGTGATCGTGCATGCGCACGCCACGCGCGCGTCGGTGTCGGCGCACTACGAGCGCGGCCGCTTCACGCTGCAGGTGAGCGACGACGGCGCCGGCCGCCGGCCCGAGACCTGGGCGCACGGCCTCGGCCTGGGCGGCGTCCGCAAGCGCGTCAAGCTGCTCGGCGGCGAGGTGCACTGGCGCGAGGCCACCAGTGGCGGCATTGCCTGTCACGTGGCCATCGGCGGCCTGGGTACGCACTCCGGCTGACACGGAAAGTACAACGGGCTAGCAGCCTGTGACTGCTAACCCGTTGATTTGTATTGGTCGGGGTGGCGGGATTCGAACTCGCGACCCCTTGCACCCCATGCAAGTGCGCTACCAGGCTGCGCTACACCCCGACGTTGCGGCAGAGTATAGCTGCAGCGATTTGGCGCTCAGGACGCAAGCAGTGCGCGGATCGCGATCAGTTCGCCGCGAATGTCGCCCGCCGTGATCGGCCGCGCCGACTCGGTCGCCACGCTGGCCTGCAGCGCGTCGGTACCACCACCGGCGGCCGGTGCCGATAAGTCTTCCTCACGTTCGGCGTCGACATGAACCTGACTCGCGGCCGTGGCAACGTGGTCGGCGAGCCGGTTGCGCGCACCACTGATGGTGAATCCCTGCTCGTACAGCAGGTCGCGGATTCGGCGAATCAGCAGCACTTCGTGGTGCTGGTAGTAACGCCGGTTGCCGCGCCGCTTCATCGGCTTGAGTTGCGTAAATTCCTGTTCCCAATAGCGCAGCACATGCGGCTTCACGCCGCACAAATCACTCACTTCACCGATGGTGAAATAGCGTTTTGCGGGAATGGCCGGAAGCACTTTCTCCATTGAAATCAACAGCTTTCATTGGGAAAGTTCAGACTTTACTCGAACTCGTCGTCAGCGGTGATGTCGCCCTGAACCAGGCCCTTCAATTTGTGGCTGGCGTGAAAAGTGACCACGTTTCGGGCCTTGATCGGGATCGCCTCCCCAGTTCGGGGATTGCGTCCTGGCCGCGGCGCCTTGCGTCGGATGTTGAAATTGCCGAAACCCGACAGCTTGACGTCGGTCCCCGTTACCAGGGCGGCGTGCACGATGTCAAAGAAGGCCTCGACCATGTCCTTGGACTCGCGCTTGTTCAGCCCCAGCCGCTCGAACAGCAACTCGGCCAACTCGGCCTTCGTCAGCGTCGGCGTTTCCAGCGACGGCATCAGGACACGCTGCAGGGGTGGCTCCGGGGGCAGACTGCTCATCTGTGGACCCTCAGGTGCGCAGCCGGGCGCCAAGCTGCTCTTGCAGGCGCCGCAGCACATTGGCAACCTCTGCCTCGATGCGTTCCTCGGTCAGCGTCACCTCGTCATCGCGCAACTCGAGACGTATTGCAAGGCTTCGCTCGTCGGCGCCAATCCCGGGCACCGCCTGGACGGGCTTGTAGAGATCGAACAGGTGGGCCGCGCGCACCAGGCCGGCATTGCCGGCCAACACGGCCGCAATCAGCCTGTCGTGGCTGACACTGTCGGGCAGCACAAGCGCCAGATCGCGGACCGACGCCTGCAACTTGGGAACGGCGCTCGCCACGGGTAACACGCGCTCCAGCAGTGCCATCAGGCCGAGTTCGAACAGCAGGGGTGCACGCGGCAGATCGTAGGCCTGGCGCCAGCGCGGGTGCAGCTCACCACACCACCCAATGGCCTTGCCATCGACTTCGATGCGAGCACTCCGTCCGGGGTGCAGCGCCGGGTGTTCGGCGGCGACGAACTCGGCGCGCCGCGGCGCCAGCAGCGCCTCGACGTCACCCTTGATATCGAAGAAATCGACGTCGCGCTCAGGGCTGGCCCACTGTACGGCGTCGCTGGCGCCAAACGCCAGGCCGGCAACCTTCATCGGCTGATCGACACCCGCCACGCGAACTTCACCGGCGGTCACACCCGAATCACGCCGGAAGGTCCGTCCGACCTCGAATACGCGCACACGCGACGTCCGCCGCGCAAGGTTGTAGCGCAGGACGGCCACCAGACTGCCGATCAGGCTCGAGCGCATCACTGCCAGCGGCGCCGCGATGGGGTTGAGGACGGCGATCGGCTCGGCGTTGCCAGCCAATTCGTGTTCCCAGCGGGCTTCGACGAAACTGAAATTGATCGTTTCCTGATAGTCGAGCGCAGCCAACGCACGGCGTACGGCATGCACACTTCGACGGGCCTCGGGCACCGCGCGCGCCGTCACGGCCGCCAATGGCGGCGTCGACGGCAGCAGGTGGTAGCCAAGGACGCGGATCACCTCCTCGATCAGGTCTTCTTCGATCGTGAGGTCGAAGCGCCACGATGGCGGCACGACGGTGACAGTGCCAGGGCCCTCGCTGGTCTCGAATCCGAGACGCCGCATGACATCGGCGCATTGCGCCTGCGTGACAGCCATGCCGATGACCTTGGCCGCGCGCGCCACGCGCAGCGTGACTGGTGGCCTCGCCGGCATCGACACCTGCTGGTCATCGACCGGCCCGGCGTGACCGCCGCAGATCTCGAGGATCAGCTGCGTGATGCGCTCGATGTGCTCGACAGTGCCCGCCGGATCGACGCCGCGCTCGAAGCGGTGACCGGCGTCGGTCGTGAAGTTGAAGCGTCGCGAGCGGCCCTGGATCGCTTCGGGCCACCAGAACGCGGCTTCGACGATACACATTCCTTGTCGCGTCGCCAACTGCGGTTGCCGCGCCGCCCATGATGCCGGCCAGCGATTCGACGGCGTGCGAGTCGGCAATCACGCCGACGGCCTCGTCGAGCTCGACGCTGTTGCCGTTGAGCAGCGTCAGCTGTTCTCCCTTTCGCGCCCAGCGCACGACGAGTTCATCGTGGATCTTGTCGAGGTCGAAGATGTGCGACGGCCGTCCATATTCGAACATCACGTAGTTCGAAATGTCGACCAGTGCCGTCACCGAGCGCTGGCCGCAACGCGCCAGACGCTCGACCATCCACGCCGGTGTCTTGGCAAGCGGGTTCACGCCGCGCACGATGCGCCCCGAGAAGCGACCGCAGAGATCCTTGGCTTCGACGTGCACTGCCAAGGTGGCGTCATGTGTCACCGCCGCAGCGGGGATGGCGGGGGTCCACAGTGCCGCGCCGGTCAGCGCCGAGACCTCGCGGGCGATGCCATACACGGACAAAGCGTGTGCAAGGTTGGGCGTCAGCTTGAGCGTGAGCAGGTGATCGTCCAGGCCGAGGATCTGGCGCACATCGACGCCCAGCGGCGCACCCGGAGCAAGTTCGAGCAGTCCACCGTGGTCTTCCGACAGCTTCAACTCGCGCGCCGAACACAACATGCCGAAGCTGTCAACGCCGCGCAGTTTCCCGACCGCGATTCGAAACGGCTTGCCGTCCGTGCCCGGCGGCAGTTCGGCGCCCACCAGTGCCAGGGGTGCACGCAGGCCGACCCGTGCGTTCGGGGCCCCGCAGACGATCTGCAGCGGTCCCTGCGCGGAGTGCTCGCCGGCGGCGACTCGGCATACCCGCAGCTTGTCGGCATTCGGGTGTGGCACGACCTCGACGATTTCACCGACAACCACGCGCGAGAACGGCGGCGCGACCGGGTGAATGTCTTCAACCTCCATTCCCGCCATCGTGAGCAGCTCGGCCAGTTGCTGCGTCGACAGTGGGGGATCGCAGAACTCGCGCAGCCAGCTTTCAGGGAATTGCATCGTCGTCCCTTACCTGAACTGCGAAAGGAAGCGCAGATCGCCGTCGAAGAACAGACGCAGGTCGTTCACGCCGTAGCGCTGCATCGCCAGCCGGTCGGGGCCCATGCCAAAGGCAAATCCGATATAGCGCTCGGGGTCGAGGCCAAAGTTGCGAACCACGTTGGGATGCACCTGGCCTGAGCCGGCAATCTCCAGCCACTGTCCTTTCAACGGGCCACTCGCGAATGCGATGTCGATCTCGGCCGACGGCTCGGTGAACGGAAAGAAGCTGGGTCTGAATCGGAGTTCGATCTCGTCGCTCTCGTAGAAGCGGTGGCAGAAATCAGTGAACACCGATTTCAGGTCCTTGAAGCTGACGTTCTCGCCGATCCACAGACCCTCACACTGGTGGAACATCGGCGAATGGGTAGCGTCACTGTCGACGCGGTAGGTGCGGCCCGGTGCAATGACCCGGATATCGGGCATCGGATCCAAACCCGCGTACTTGGCGACATGGGCCCGGGCGTAGCGCACCTGCATCGGGCTGGTGTGCGGGCGCAGATTGAGCCAATGACCCTCGGCATCTTTCATGTCGACGTAGAACGTGTCCTGCATCGACCGCGCCGGATGGTTCTCCGGGTTGTTGAGTGCGGTAAAGCTCATCCAGTCGGTTTCCACTTCCGGGCCGTCGGCGACATCGAAGCCCATCGAGCCAAAGATGGCCTCGATACGCTCCATCGTGCGAGACACCGGATGCAGGCCGCCCAGGCCACGATGGCGGCCCGGCAAGGTCACGTCGAGTGCTTCCCCCTTGAGTTGCACGTCAAGTTCGAGGTCGGCAAGCGCTTGCCGGCGGGTGCCGAGCGCTGACTCGATGCGCTGCTTGGCGGCATTGATTTGCGCACCAAGCGCCTTCTTCTGCTCAACGGGCAATGTACCAAGCGACTTCATCAGTTCGGTCACACTGCCGGCCTTGCCGAGAAAGCGCGCCTTCGCGTTCTCCAGTTCGGCAGGCGTTTGTGCGGCGCCGAAGTCACTCTCGGCCGCGCGCACCAGGGAATCGAGATCGGTCATTAGGGACTGGATCAAAAAAAAGCCGCCACCCAGGTGACGGCCTTCGATGCTCGAAGCGCACCGCTCGCGCGGTGCACGCTTTCAAGCCAACTGGGCCTTCACCTTGGCAACGATGCTGCCAAATGCAGCCGGGTCGTTGACGGCCATGTCGGCCAGCACCTTGCGGTCGATGTCGATCTGGGCCTTCTTCAGGCCGGCCATGAACTTGCTGTAGCGTCACGCCCAGTTCACGGCTTGCCGCATTGATGCGCGCAATCCAGAGCTGGCGGAAGACTCGTTTCTTTGTACGGCGGTCGCGGTAGGCATATTGCCCAGCCTTCATCACCGCTTCTTTGGCGATGCGAAAGACGTTCTTGCGGCGGCCGCGGAATCCCTTGGCCAGGGCCAGCACCTTCTTGTGACGGGCGCGGGCGGTGACACCACGTTTGACGCGAGGCATGTTTCTTCTCCTTCAGCAGTGAGTCAGAGGCCGGCAAAAGGCAACATCTGCGCGATGCCGCCCATATTGGTCTCGTGCACGTTGGTTGCGCCACGCAGGTGACGCTTGTTCTTCGTGGACTTCTTGGTGAGGATGTGGCGCTTGAACGCCTGACCGCGCTTGACGGTACCCCCCGGACGAACGCGAAAGCGCTTCTTTGCGCTGCTCTTGGTCTTCATCTTGGGCATTTCACTGCTCCTTCTTTGTGACCCCTGCAGGCGACCGCGGCGAGCGGTACTTGGTTGGCCTGCAACGGCTTCTCTTCAACAGCCCCGGTGACCAGACCGGAGCCGTGAATCCTTCAATTCAATTACTTCCTCTTCGGCGCCAGCACCATGATCATCTGGCGACCTTCCAGCTTGGGCATGTTCTCGACCACCGAGACATCGGCCAACTCGTCGCGAATTCGCTCCAGCAACCGCATGCCGATGTCCTGGTGCGTGATCTCGCGGCCGCGATAGCGCAACGTCACCTTGCCCTTGTCGCCGTCTTCAGCGATGAAGCGGCGCAGGTTGCGCATCTTGATCTTGTAGTCGCCTTCGTCGGTGCCGGGCCGGAACTTGACTTCCTTGATCTCGATGACCTTCTGCTTGCTCTTGGCTTCGGCCGCCTTCTTCTGTTCCTGGTACTTGAACTTGCCGTAGTCCATCAACCGACATACCGGAGGATCGGCGGTGGCGGCAATCTCGACCAGATCGACATCGAGTTCGCCCGCCATTCGCAGCGCTTCCGTGACGCTGACGACGCCCAGAGGCTCGTTTTCGGGGCCGTTCAGGCGCACTTCCGGCGCCATGATTTCGCGGTTCAGTCGGTGCTTGCGCTCGGCATTGGGCGTGCGGCGGTCAAGGAAAGTAGCGATGGTGTCATACCTTCTTGCGGGCGTCGAAGGCAGGCACGACCGATCAAAATGAAACGCGCGCCTGAGGGTGCCGCTAGATCTTGGCCTGCGATGTCCGCCGCGAGCTTCTGGGCGAAGTCGTCGAGGGGCATCACACCGAGATCCAGGTTGCCCCGGGCGCGCACTGCAACGGCCCCGCTCGCCTTTTCCTTGTCGCCAACGACCAGGATGTACGGAACCTTTTGCATTGAATGCTCGCGGATTTTATACGTTATTTTCTCGTTCCGCAAATCAGCGTGCACTCTAACTCCTTGTTTTTGCAGCGTTTTCGCGACTTCGCCGGCGTAATCCGGCCTGGCCTTCGGTGATGCAGGCCACCACCACCTGCACCGGCGCCAGCCAGGCCGGCAGCGCGCCGGCATGCTGCTCGATCAGGATGCCGATGAAGCGCTCCAGGCTGCCGACGATGGCCCGGTGCAGCATCACCGGCGGCCTGCGTTCGCCCGCCTCGGCCACGTACTCGGCGCCCAGGCGCTCGGCCATCGAGAAATCGACCTGCATCGTGCCGCACTGCCATGGCCGGCCCATCGCGTCCTTCAGCGTGTACTCGATCTTCGGGCCGTAGAAGGCGCCCTCGCCCGGCGAGATCACGAATTCGCAGCCCGAGCGGCGCAGGCGTTTCCATCAAGCGCATGCTCGGCCTTGTCCCAGACCTCGTCGGCGCCGATGCGCTGCTCCGGCCGCGTCGCGACCTTGTAGATGATGTCGGTGAAGCCGAAGTCGGCGTAGACCTGCTGCAGCAGCGCGGTGTAGGCCACGCACTCGTCGAGGATCATGTCTTCGGTGCAGAAGATGTGGCCGTCGTCCTGCGTGAAGCCGCGCACGCGCATGATGCCGTGCAGTCCACCCGTCGGCTCGTTGCGATGGCACTGGCCGAACTCGCCGTAGCGCAGCGGCAGGTCGCGGTAGCTCTTGATGCCCTGCTTGAAGATCAGGATGTGGCCCGGGCAGTTCATCGGCTTCAGGGCGTAGTCGCGCTTTTCCGACTCGGTGGTGAACATGTTTTCGCGGTACTTGTCCCAGTGGCCCGTCTTCTCCCACAGCGCCCTGATCGAGGATCTGCGGGCCCTTGACCTCCTGGTAGCCGTTGTCGCGGTACACGCGCCGCATGTACTGCTCGACCTGCTGCCACACCGTCCAGCCCTTGGGGTGCCAGAACACCGTGCCCGGCGCGTGTTCGTCGAGGTGGAACAGGTCGAGTTCGCGGCCGAGCTTGCGGTGGTCGCGCTTCTCGGCCTCTTCGAGCATGTGCAGGTACTGCTGCAGTTCGTCCTTCGTCGCCCAGGCCGTGCCGTAGATGCGCTGCAGCATTGCTCGTTGCGCTGGTCGCCGCGCCAGTAGGCGCCGGCCACCTTCATCAGCTTGAAGTGCTTGAGCCTGCCCGTGCTCGGCACGTGCGGGCCGCGGCACAGGTCTTCGAAGGCACCTTCGCGGTACAGCGACACGTCCTCGATCCGCCGGGATGCCGGCGATGATCTCGGCCTTGTAGTGCTCGCCCAGGCTCTTGAAGTAGCGCCACGGCCTCGTCGCGCGGCAGCACGCGGCGTTCGACCGGCTCGTCCTTCTTGGCCAGTTCGACCATCTTGGCTTCGATCGCGGCCAGGTCTTCGGGCGTGAACGGGCGCTTGTAGGCGAAGTCGTAGTAAGAAGCCGTTCTCGATCACCGGGCCGATCGTCACCTGCGCCTCGGGAAACAGCTCCTTCACCGCGTAGGCCAGCAGGTGCGCCGTCGAGTGGCGGATCAGGTCCAGCCCATCGGCGTCCTTGTCGGTGACGATGGCCAGCGCGGCGTCGGCGTCGATGCGGTGGCTCGGTATCGACCAGCGCGCGGCGTCGCCGCGCCCAGCGGCCGGCCAGCGCCGCCTTGGCCAGGCCGGCGCCGATCGACGCGGCCACCTCGGCCACGGTTACGGGCTGCGCAAATTCACGCTTGGAACCGTCAGGCAATCGGATCGAGATCATGGCAATACCTTCTGGAAAAGAAAAAGCGCGGTACAGGACCGCGCTTTTCACAGGCAAAGAGGACTCAGTGGATAGACGAGCGCGTGCGGCTACACCGTGGAAGCGGTGGTCCGAGTTCGCGGTGTCATAACCAACATGCCTTTCTCGCCCTTGAATGTTTCGCGTGGCTGCAATTCTAGATCAGCGATGCCCGACATGACCAGCGTCGACGGAGAGCGGCACAATCGCAGTCTGCCATCCCAAGCCCTCACCTGCCATGCCCGCCATGACCACCATCCGCCACGCCGACCTGGTCGAAAGCGTCGCCGCCGCGCTGCAGTACATCAGCTACTACCACCCGGCCGACTACATCGCCCACCTGGCGCGCGCCTACGAGCGCGAGCAGAGCCCGGCGGCGAAGGACGCGATCGCGCAGATCCTGACCAACTCGCGCATGTGCGCCGAGGGCCACCGGCCGATCTGCCAGGACACCGGCATCGTCAACGTGTTCCTGAAGATCGGCATGGACGTGCGCTTCGAGGGCTTCACCGGCAGCACTCGACGACGCCGTCAACGAAGGCGTGCGCCGCGGCTACCTCGACCCCGACAACACGCTGCGCGCGCTCGATCGTCGCCGACCCGCAGTTCGACGCGCAAGAACACCAAGGACAACACGCCGGCCGTGATCCACATGCGAGCTGGTGCCCGGCAACACCGTCGACGTGCACGGTCGCGGCCAAGGGCGGCGGCAGCGAGAACAAGAGCAAGTTCGTGATGCTCAACCCGAGCGACAGCGTCGTCGACTGGGTGCTGAAGACCGTGCCGACGATGGGCGCCGGCTGGTGCCCGCCGGGCATGCTCGGCATCGGCATCGGCGGCACGGCCGAGAAGGCGCATGCTGATGGCCAAGGAAGCGCTGATGGAGCCGATCGACATGTACGAGCTGCAGGCGCGCGGCCCGCGCAACAAGACCGAGGAACTGCGCATCGAGCTGTACGACAAGGTCAACGCGCTGGGCATCGGCGCGCAGGGCCTGGGCGGCCTGACCACCGTGCTCGACGTGAAGATCACGATGTACCCGACGCACGCCGCCAGCAAGCCGGTGGCGATGATCCCGAACTGCGCCGCGACGCGCCACGCGCACTTCGTGCTCGACGGCTCCGGCCCGGCGTACCTCGAGCCGCCGAGCCTGGACCTCTGGCCCGACGTGCACTGGGCGCCCGACTACAAGAAGAGCAAGCGCGTCAACCTCGACACGCTGACCAAGGACCGAGGTCGCGAGCTGGAAGCCGGGCGACACGCTGCTGCTCAACGGCAAGATGCTGACCGGCCGCGACGCCGCGCACAAGCGCATCCAGGACATGCTGGCCAAGGGCGAGAAGCTGCCGGTGGACTTCACCAACCGCGTCATCTACTACGTCGGCCCGGTCGACCCGGTGCGCGACGAAGTGGTCGGCCCGGCCGGCCCGACCACCGCCACGCGCATGGACAAGTTCACCGAGATGATGCTGGCGCAGACCGGCCTGATCGCGCATGATCGGCAAGGCCGAGCGCGGGCCCGTCGGCGATCGAGGCGATCCGCAAGCACAAGAGCGCCTACCTGATGGCGGTCGGCGGCGCGGCCTATCTGGTGGCCAAGGCGATCAAGACGGCGCAAGGTCGTCGGCTTCGCCGACCTCGGCATGGAAGCGATCTACGAGTTCGACGTCAAGGACATGCCGGTGACGGTGGCGGTCGACGCCAGCGGCACCAGCGTGCACGACACCGGGCCGCAAGGAATGGCAGGCCAGCATCGGCAAGATCCCGGTCGTCGCTGCCTGATTTACAAGGCCCCCATGACCGCCCACATCCTGCAATCCCTGCCCGCCGGCGAACGCGTCGGCATCGCCTTCTCCGGCGGGCTCGACACCAGCGCCGCGGTGCACTGGATGCGCGCCAAGGGCGCGATCCCCTGCGCCTACACCGCCAACCTCGGCCAGCCCGACGAGAGCGACTACGACGACATCCCGCGCAAGGCCAAGGCCTACGGCGCCGAGATCGCGCGCCTGGTCGATTGCCGGCCGCAGCTGGTGGCCGAAGGCATCGCCGCGATCCAGTGCGGCGCGTTCCACATCAGCACCGGCGGCGCCACCTACTTCAACACCACGCCGCTCGGCCGCGCCGTCACCGGCACCGCGCTGGTGGTGGCGATGCGCGACGACGGCGTCAACATCTGGGGCGACGGCAGCACCTACAAGGGCAACGACATCGAGCGCTTCTACCGCTACGGCCTGCTCGCCAACCCGACACTGCGCATCTACAAGCCCTGGCTCGACCAGCGCTTCATCGACGAACTGGGCGGCCGCAAGGAGATGAGCGAGTACCTCATCGCCCACGGCTTCGACTACAAGATGAGCGTCGAGAAGGCCTACTCGACCGACCGCAACATGCTCGGCGCCACGCACGAGGCCAAGGACCTGGAGTTCCTGAACAAGCGGCATCACGATCGTCAACCCGATCATGGGCGTGGCGTTCTGGCGCGACGACGTGGCGGTGAAGGCCGAGACGGTCAGCGTGCGCTTCGACGAAGGCCAGCCGGTGGCGCTCAACGGCCGCACGTTCGCCGACGCGGTGGCACTGTTCGAAGAGGCCAACCGCATCGGCGGCCGCCACGGCCTGGGCATGTGCGACCAGATCGAGAACCGCATCATCGAGGCCAAGAGCCGCGGCATCTACGAAGCACCGGGCATGGCGCTGCTGCACATCGCCTACGAGCGGCTGGTCACCGGCATCCACAACGAAGACACGATCGAGCAGTACCGCAACAACGGCCGCCGGCTGGGCAAGCTGCTGTACCAGGGCCGCTGGTTCGACCCGCAGTGCCTGATGCTGCGCGAGACCGCGCAGCGCTGGGTGGCGCGTGCCATCACCGGCGAGGTGACGCTCGAGCTGCGCCGCGGCAACGACTACTCGCTGCTCGACACGCAGAGCCCGAACCTGACCTACCACCCCGAGCGGCTGACGATGGAAAAAGGCGAGGGCGCGTTCACGCCGGCCGACCGCATCGGCCAGCTGACGATGCGCAACCTCGACATCGCCGACACGCGCCACAAGCTGGGCGTCTACAGCAAGGTCGGGCTGATCGGACCTGCCAGCGAAGGCGCGATTCCGCTGCTCGGTCAGGGCGACTGACGTTCTTCGCCCGGGGGCGTGCTCTCAAGGCTGCGGCGCGGCGTGCATCACGCGCTGCGGGAACGGAATACTCGACGCCCAGCGCATTGACGGTGCGCAGAATGGCAAGGTTGACGTCGCTCTTGACGTTGCCCTGCCCGTTCTCGGGGTCGGCGATCCAGAACGCGACGTTCAAGTTCAATCCGTCGGCCGCGAAGGCGGCCAGCAGTACCCCGGGCGCCGGTACCGAAGCACGCGCGGCACGGCCTCGATCGCGTCGACGAGTTGCGGCAGCAGCGCGCGAGGTCGGTGCCGTAGGCCACCTGCAGCGTGGTCGTGATCGAGACCTGCGGATCGGCCAGCGAGGAGTTCTCGACCCGCTGCGTGATCAGCATCTCGTTGGGAACGATCGACTCGCGGCCGTTGAGCGCGCGGATCACGGTGTAGCGGGTGCGGATGTCGGTGATGCGGCCTTCGAAGTTGTCGACCTTGACCATGTCGCCGATGCGCAGACTGCGCTCGGCCAGGATGACGAAGCCGCTGACGTAGTTGGCGGCGAGTCTTCTGCAGGCCGAAGCCGAGGCCGACGCCGATCGCGCCGCCGAGCACCGCAAGGCACCGAGTCGATGCCGACCGCCGACAGCGCGAGCAGCAGGCCGACCAGCAGCAACAGCGCACGGATGACGTTGGCGGCGATCTTGCGCAGCGACAGGTTGTCGGTGGCCGCCGGCGCAGCAGGCGCTTCTCGATCGCCGCCGAGATCCACAGCGCCAGCACCAGCACCGCTACCGCCGGTAACCGCGCCCTCGATCAGGCTGCGCAGCGTGACGCTGGCGCCACCGATCTTCCAGTGGACGTCGTCCAGTCGCCCAGGATCAGCGGCAACAGGCCGCTGAGCCAAAGGACCAGTGCGATCCAGACCAGCCACGAGATGCTGCGCTCGAGGATGCGCACCGGCGCGACGTCGGGGAAGGTCGCGCGCAGCACGCGCACCGCGAGGCGGATCACGACCAGCGAAACCAGGATCGGCATCGCCAGATGCAGCACCGCGATCGGGCTCCGTGCGCCAACGACGACGCCATCGCGCGCGCGCAGCCAGCACGAATACCAGCGCCAGCACGCGGGAACAGCACGCCGTCGACGATCCGTGGCCGAACCAGATGCTGGTCGGTCGCTGCCCTGGGTCGGACGTCGGCCGCGCCACGCGCACCACCAGCCAGGCACAGGCCAGGCAGGCGCCCAGAATCGCGAGCTCGATAAGGACGCCGGGCCGCGACAGCGCGGCCAGCTCAGGCGTCCAGCTCGGCCGGCGCAGACAGCGTAGCGCCCACCGTCAGGCCGCCACGCCGGCCAGCACGCGCAGGTGCGCGGCCACGCTGCGCGCCAGCGCGCTGAGGTTGTAGCCGCCTTCCAGGCACGACACGATGCGGCCCTGCGCGTGGCGCTCGGCCACGTCCTTGATCGCGCCGCGTGATCCAGGCGTAGTCGGCCTCGACCAGGCCGAGCTGGCCGAGGTCGTCTTCGCGGTGGGCGTCGAAGCCGGCCGAGATGAAGATCATCTGCGGCCGGAAGTCCTCCAGCCGCGGCATCCAGTTGGCCTCGATCAGCTCGCGGATCGCCGGCGCCGCGCGTGTACGGCGCGGCACCGGCACGTTGACCATGTTGGTGCCCATCGGCACGGCGCCGCTGTACGGGTAGAGCGGGTGCTGGAAGAAGCTCACCATCAGCACGCGCTCGTCGCCGGCGATGATGTCCTCGGTGCCGTTGCCGTGGTGCACGTCGAAGTCGACGATCGCCACCCGCTCGCAGGCCGCGCACGTCCAGCGCATGGCGCGCCGCGACGGCGACGTTGTTGAAGAAGCAGAAGCCCATCGCCTGGTCGCGCGTGGCGTGGTGGCCGGGCGGGCGCACCGCGCAGAAGGCGTTCTCGACTCGCCGTCGATCACCGCGTCGGTCGCGGCCACGGCCGCGCCGGCGGCGCGCAGCACCGCGCCCCAGGTGCCGCGGACCGGCGATGGTGTCGGGGTCGATCGGCGCAGCTGGCCGCCGCTGTCGGCTCGAGCCGCTCGAGCACGTCGCCGCAGCTCGCGACGTAGCCGCTGCTGTGGGCGCGCCCGATCTGCGTCCAGCGCGACCAGCGGCGCCTCGCGCGCTCGAGCGCGACGCCGAGGCCGGTGGCGAGCAGGTGGTCGTCGATCGCGTCGAGCCGCTCGCGGGCACTCGGGATGGCCGCGGCCCATGTCGTGGCCACGGCAATCGGGGTGGCTGTAGAAGGCGGTGGTCATGGCGGTCGCCGAGCAATGTTCGGTTATGGTGCCGCGCATGGCGAACAACCACCTTGCGCTGACGCACCAACTGGCGCGTCTGGTCAGACCAGATTAGCACGATCATCGTCGGCAAACGGCCGCAGATCGAGGACTGCGTCGCCTGCCTGCTGGCCGGCGGCCACCTGCTGATCGAGGACGTGCCCGGCGTCGGCAAGACCACGCTGGCGCACGCGCTGGCGGTCTCGCTCGGCCTGCAGTTCTCGCGCGTGCAGTTCACCGCCGACCTGATGCCCTCCGACCTGATCGGCGTCAGCGTCTACGAGCGCAGCAAGGAGGCGTTCGTGTTCCACCCCGGGCCGGTGTTCGCGCAGGTGCTGCTGGCCGACGAGATCAACCGCGCCGGGCCGAAGACGCAGAGCGCGCTGCTCGAGGCGATGGAGGAGCACCAGGTCACGGTCGAGGGCGAGACCCGCGCGCTGCCCACGCCGTTCTTCGTCATCGCGACGCAGAACCCGACCGACCAGCTCGGCACCTACCCGCTGCCCGAGTCGCAGCTCGACCGCTTCCTGATGTGCATCACGCTCGGCTATCCGGACCGGGCCAGCGAGCGCGCGCTGCTCGCCGGCGCCGACCGGCGCGAGGCGTCATCGACGGCCTGCGCGCCGGTGATGACGCCGGGCGAGCTGCACGCGGCGCAGCAGGCGGTGCAGGCGGTGCACGCCTCCGAGCGCGCTGCTCGACTACCTGCAGGCGCTGATCGCGGCGACGCGCTCGGGCCGCTGGTTCGTCGAGGGCCTGTCGCCGCGCGCCGGCATCGCCGTGCTGCGCGCCGCCAAGGCGCACGCCCTGCTGGGCGGCCGCGACTACGTGGCGCCCGACGACATGCAGGCCGTGCTGCCGCAGACGATCGCGCACCGCCTGCATCCCGGTGGCCGGCGCCGGGCGCGGCGCGGTCGAGCAGGTGCGGGCGATGATCGAGGCGGTGCCGCTGCCGTGATCCCGGGCCGCAGCGCGCCGACGCTGCGCCGGCGCATCGCGCTGGTGGCAGGCCCGCCTGCCGCGCACCGACACGCTGCACGCTGACCCAGCGCAACATCTACATCCTGCCGACACGCGCCGGCTTCGATGTTCGCGGCTGACGCTGCTGGTGCTGCTGCTCGCCGTCGATCAACTACCAGCTCAACCTCGGCTACGTGCTGACCTTCCTGCTCGCCGGCAGCGGCGTCGTCTCGATGCACCTGACCCACGGCACGCTGCGCGGCCTGACGCTGCACCTGCCACCGCGCCCGGCGTTTGCCGGGCGCCCCGCTGCTCGACATCGTGCTGACCAGCCCGGCACGCCGCGCTACGGCATCGGCCTGGGCTTCGAGGACGCCGCCGACCGCAGCCACGACGTACTGGTCGACGTGCCCGCCGGCGGCCAGGCCAGCGCGCATCGTGAGCTTCGTGCCGGCCACGCGCGGCCTGCACGACGTGCCGACGCTGCTCGCCGAGACGCGCTTCCCGCTCGGCCTGTTCCGCGCCTGGACGGTCTGGCGCCCGGCCACGCCTGCTCGTCTGACCCGCGCCCGAGCGGCCGGCGCGCCGCTGCCGGCGCCCCGGCGGCGGCCGGTGAACCGACGCAGCGCAAGCCGAGCGAGAGCGGCGAGATCGAAGGCGTGCGCGCCTACCGCCGCGGCGACCCGCTGAAGCAGGTGGTCTGGAAGAAGGCCGCACGCGACCGGCGAGCTGGTCAGCCGCGACACCAGCAGCGCCAGCAGCAGGAGCTGTGGCTCGACTGGCAGTTGCGCAGCTCGCCGGCACCGAGGAGCGCCTGTCGCGCCTGGCGGCCTGGGCCCTGGCGGCGGAGCGGCCGGCGTCGCGCACGGCCTGCGCCTGCCCGGCGTCGAGATCGCGCCGGGCAGCGGCGACGCCCAGCAGCGGCGCTGCCTGGAGGCGCTCGCCCTGTGGTCATGAGTTCGACCACGGCCAGCACACCCTGGCTGCCGCGCTGGCCGGGCTGGTCGCACCTGCCGCGCGACGCGCGCGACACACTGTTCCTGCTCGCCGTGATCGGCTGGACGCTGCTGCCGCACTTCGCACCTGCCGCCGTGGTGTCGCACTGCTGACGGCGTGGTGCTGCTGTGGCGCGCGCAGCTCGCGCTCGCCAACGCGGCCCTGCCGGGGCGCTGGACGTTGATCGCCGTGCTGGTGCTGGCGATGGCGCTGACCTTGTGGACCCATCGCACGCTGCTCGGCAAGGAGGCCGGCGTCACGATGCTGGTGCTGCTGATGGCGCTGAAGACGCTCGAGCTGCGCGCGCGGCGCGATGCCTTCGTCGTCTTCTTCCTCGGCTTCTTCATCATCCTGACGCACTTCCTGTATTCGCAGTCGCTGCTGGTCGCTGGCCGATGCTGGTCTCGGTGTGGGGCCTGCTGACCGCGCTGGTGCTGGCCCACATGCCGGTCGGCCAGCCGCCCCTGCGCAGGCCGGCGCGCTGGCGGCGCAGGACCGCCCTGCTCGGCGCGCCGGTGATGGTGGTGCTGTTCGTGCTGTTCCCGCGCATCGGCCCGCTGTGGGGCGTGCCGCAGGACGCCGTTGGCCAAGACCGGCCTGTCGAACACCATGCGCATGGGTGGATGGCCGAGGTCGCGATCGACGACAGCGTCGCGTTGCGGGTGCGCTTCGCCGGCGCCAGCCGGCACCCGCGCGCTGTACTTCCGCGGCCCGGTGCTGACGCGCTTCGACGGCGTCGAGTGGACCCGGCTCGCTCCGGTGCCGTCCAGCGCGGCACGCCGCGCGGGCCCAGCTTCGAGTGCGCGGCCCGCCGCTGCGCTACGAGATGACGCTCGAGCCCAGTCGCCTGCCGTTGCTGCCGCTGCTCGAGGCCACGCCCGCGGACGACGCCGATGCGCCGCAGATCGACGGCTATCGCACCTTCGCGCGCGCCGACCTGCAGTGGCCGACCGACCGGCCGGTGATCGAGCGGCTGCGCTTGACCGCACGCGCCTACCTTGATCACCAGCATGGGCCGCTGCGCCGACGCGCCGGGCTGCGCGACTACCCCGAGCTGCCGGCCGGCTACAACCCGCGCACGCTCGCCTGGGCCGCGCGCTGCGCGACGAGCCCGGCACTGCCGGCGCCGACGCCGCAACAGCTGGTCGACGCCGTCCTGCTCACCATCCGCACGCGGCTTCACCTACACGCTGGCACCGGGCAGCTACGGTGGGGCGGAGGACACGCCGTCGACGAGTTCTGGCTCGACCGCAAGGAGGGCTTCTGCGAGCACTTCGCCGCCGCGTTCGTGGTCGTCATGCGCGCGCTCGGCGTGCCGGCGCGCGTCGTCACCGGCTACCAGGGCACCGACCCCGATCGCGGACGGCTACTACGTCGTGCGCCAGAGCTACGCGCACGCCTGGGCCGAGTTCTGGCAGGCCGGCAGCGGCTGGGTCCGCGCCGACCCGACCGCCGCGGTCGCGCCCGACCGCATCGTCGCGCAGCCGCAGCGCTGCGCCCGCAGCCCGGCCTCGTCGCCGGCGCGCTCGACGCGATCAGCCCGGCGCTGCTCGCCGAACTGCGCAACGCGCTGGGAAGCGGTCAACAACCGCTGGAACCAGTGGGTGCTGAACTACTCGCGCGGCCAGCAGTTCGACCTGCTGCAAAGGCTCGGCGTTCGCACGCCGACCTGGGAAGACCTGGCGCTTCTGCTGGTCGGCCTGCTCAGCGCGGCTGGCGCCGCCGGCGCGGCCTGGGCCTGGTGGGACCGGCATCGGCGCGACCCCTGGCTGCGCCTGCGCGCGCGCATCAGCGGGCGCTGGCAGCGCTCGGCGTCGTTGCGCGGACCACGACGCGCCGCGCGCACTGGCCGATCGCGTGCGCGCGCAACTCGGCGCCGGCGGCCAAGCCCTGGCGGCCGAACTCGACGCGCTCGACCTGCAGCGCTACAGCCGCACCGCGCATACGCGGCCCGATCCGGCGTGGTGGCGCCGGTTCGCGGCGGCTGCGGCAGTGCGGCACGGCCACGATAATTCGGCCATGCGTTCGAGTTTTCGCTGCCTGCGCAGTGTCGCTGCGGGCGGCCTGGCCTGCGTGTCGATGGTCGCCGCCTGCGCAGCCGGCCCACCGATGCCGCGGCGAAACCGGCCGCGGCAACGCACAAACACGCGCATCAAGCGCGGCGCGCCGCGGCGCCGGCCGCACGACGTACGGCCAGCGCGACGACGCGATGCGGCTCGCCGACGAAGTCGCCGAGCGCAGCGCGGCCTCGACGCGGCCTGGGTGCGCGCCCAACTGGCGCAGGCACGCCACCATCCCGACGTCGCGCAACTGATCATGCCGCCGCCGGCGGGCACGGCCAAGAACTGGGCCGCCTACCGCGCCCGCTTCGTCGAGCCCATGCGCATCGCCGCCGGCGTCGCCTTCTGGCGCGCCAACGAGGGCTGGCTCGCGCAGCCCAGGAGCGCTGCGGCGTGCCGCCCGAGATCGTCGTCGGCATCGTCGGCGTCGAGACCATCTACGGCCGCAGATGGGCAACTTTCGCGTGCTCGACGCGCTGGCCACGCTGGCTTCGACTTCCCGGCCGGGCGCAACGACCGCGCGCCTTCTTCCGCGAGGAGCTCGAAGAGTTGCTGCTGTGGTGCCAGCGCGAAGGCGCGACCCGACACCGGTGATGGGAGCTACGCCGGCGCCATCGGCCTGCCGCAGTTCATGCCCGGCAGCATCAACCGTCTCGCCGTCGATTTCGACGGCGACGGCCACGTCGACCTGATCGGCAGCGACAGCGCCGCCGACGTGATCGGCAGCGTCGCGAACTACCTGGCCGACTTCGGCTGGCAGCGCGACCTGCCGACGCACTACAGCGTTGCGGCCCCGGTTGCGGTGGTCGACCGCGCCATCCTGCTGGTGCCCGACATCGTGCCGACCTTCGTTCCCGCGCAGTTCGCCGCACACGGTGCCGAGTTGCCGGCCCAGGCGCAGGCGCACGACGGCCTGCTGGCCCTGGTCGAACTGCAGAACGGCGACGCAGCGCCGAGCTACGTGGCCGGCACGAGCAACTTCTATGCCGTGACGCGCTACAACTGGTCGAGCTACTACGCGATGGCGGTGATCGAACTCGGCGAGGCCGTGGCGCAGGCGTTGGACGCCGAAACCGCCGCGCGATAAGGGCAAACCACGGCCCGCGCCGGCTTGCCGTGCGGGCCGCGCAAAGCTATCGTGCGCCCGCCCGTGCCCTGTGCGCGGCGTCGAAAGGCCCGTGATGAACAAGACCTTTGTGATCGCCTGGATCGTACTCTTCGTGCTCTGGATGGCCGGCAGCTTCGTCGTGCATGGCATGCTGCTGCACGACGACTACATGAAAGTGCCGCAGTTGTTCCGCAGCGACGCCGATTCGCAGCAGTACTTCCCATGGATGCTGCTGGCGCACGTGCTGCTGGCCGGCGCGTTCGCCTGGATCTATGCCCGCGGCCAGGAGGCCGGCAAGCCCTGGCTGGGTCAGGGCTTGCGCTACGGCGTGGCGGTGGCGCTGCTGACCATCGTGCCGACCTACCTGATCTATTACGCCGTGCAGCCGATGCCGGGGCTGCAAGTGGCCAAGCAGATCGCCTTCGACGGCATCTTGCTGCTGGTGCTGGGCGTCTCCGTCGCGTTCATGTATCGCCATTCGACCCGCTGACAACGCCAGTTCACGTCACCAGCGCTCGCAGGCGATCCGGCATCGGCACCGACTTCTGCGTCCGGGAGTCGGTCCAGACCATGACGGCGCCGCCCTCCGCATGGATCGCGCCGGGCTGGTCGGTGCGCTCGAGCGTGATGTAGGTGTCGAAGCTCGAACGGCCTGGTCTGGCCACGTAATGCCTGGCCAGCACGTCGCCGGGATATTCGAGCTGGCGAATGAAGCTGCAGAAGGCATTGACGATCACGAAACCGAACCCATCCCGGTCGGGTGGCGCGCCGATCTTGAACAACCACTCCAGCCGAATGATCTCCATGTAGCGAAAGTACAGCGTGTTGTTGGCATGTCCCATCGCATCCATGTCACCCCAGCGAATGGGGATCACCATCTCGTAGGTCAGTTTCTTCTCGGTGGGCAGTTCGAAGCGCATGGAATTGCCGATCCTGGAGGTGCATCAGGGCCCGTCGACACCCAGGTCGCGCGCCAGCCGTTGAACCAGGGTACGCAGTTCGGTCACTTCATCGGCCAGACGCGTCTGCTCGGCCTTGAGTGCCGCGAGTTCACCGGCACTGACCCCCGCCGCCGCGTCGGCGGCCAGGACCGCGGCCGGCGGTGCCACCTCGCCGCAAAGCAGGTGCGCCCAGCGTGCCTCGCGCTCCCCCGCCGCGCGCTGCAGCTTGATCACCCGCGCCGGCTCCCGGGCCGCCAACTCATCGAGAAAGCCCTCGACCGACGAGATGTCGGCAAAGCGGTGCAGACGCTCGCAGTTGAGCCGCAACTCGGCCGCGGTCTGCGGCCCGCGCAGCATCAGCACCGCGAGCAGCGCCACTGACTGCGACGGCACCCCCAGCACGCGGCTGGTGTTGTGTTCGAACTTGATCACCCGGCTGCTGCTGCCTTCGAACACCAGGCTGAGCCCCTTGAGGCCGTCGACCGCGGTCAGGACCTCGGCATCGGTGGCCTCGATGACGGGGACCCGCGCCGTCTTCTGGTTGCAGCCGGCGACCAGCGAGTTCAGCGACAGCGGGTAGGTGTCGGGGACGGTGTGCTGCTTTTCCACCAGCACGCCGAGCACGCGGGCTTCGAGCGGCGTCAGGGTACGCAATTGTTCAGACTCCGAAACCGTCGTCGGCAGCGATCACCGCCCCGTTCACGAAGTGACTTTCGTTGGCGCACAACATCACCAGCGCAGCGTCCAGATCCTGCGGCTGGCCGACGCGCTTCCTCGGCAGCATCTGCACGAGCTTGTGTCCGGCTTCGGTCTGCCAGTGGTGGTGATTGATCTCAGTGTCAATGTAGCCCGGGCACAGTGCGTTGACGTTGATGCCGTAACGGCCCCACTCCAGCGCCATTGCCTTGGTCATGTGGATCACGGCCGCCTTGCTCATCGCATAGACGCCAATCTGGCCGAACGCGCGCAGGCCGGCGACCGAACCGATGTTGACGATGCGCCCGCCGGTGAAGGTGCCCGGCGCTGCGCCCTTGCTGCGCGCAATCATGCGCTTGGCGACTTCCTGCGCCACGAAGAACGCGCCGCGGGCGTTGGTGTTCATCACGCGGTCGTAGTCCTCGGGGGTCACTTCGGTGAGCCTCTGCGTGCTGCCCACACCCGAGTTGTTGACCAGGATGTCGATGGTGCCCATCTCGGTTTCGGCGTGCGCGATGGCCGCCCGGATGCTGTCGGTGTCGGTCACGTCCATACCGACGACATGGGCGTCGCCGTCGTTGGCCTCGATCTCGGCGCGCAGGGTCTTCAGCCGCTCGACGCGGCGTGCGGCCAAAACCACGCCGGCACCGGCCGCTGCCAGCGTCCTTGCAAACTGCGCACCCAGGCCGCTGGAGGCACCCGTAATCAGTGCCACGCGGCCAGCGAGATCGATCTGGTAAGCCATCCAATTCCCCTTCGGCGCCATCCGCAACTTGCACCATAGGTGCGCGGCGGCTGTGCGCTTCACGATATCACGCGCCCATAGAATCGGCGCGTTCGTCGACTGCCCCTGGCTGCCATGACACCACAAGAAATCCTCGCCCATCACGGACCGCGTGAAGCCATGGAATATGACGTGGTCGTCGTCGGCGCGGGGCCTGCGGGCCTGGCCTGCGCGATCCGGCTGAAACAGCTGGCCGCGTTCGAAGGCAAGGAGATCTCGGTCGTCGTGTTGGAAAAGGGGTCCGAGCCCGGGGCCCACACCTTGTCGGGTGCGGTGATGGACCCGCGCGCGATGGCCGAGTTGTTCATCGACTGGCGCGCGCGTGGCGCACCGCTCAATCAGCGCGTCGAGGCCGACGAGGTCCTCTGGCTGGGCAAACACAAGGCCTGGCGCACACCTGGTTTCCTCGTCCCCGACTGCCTGCACAACGGCGGCAACTACATCGTCAGCCTCGGCGCCGTGACCAAGTGGCTGGCCGAGCAGGCCGAGGCGCTCGGGATCGAGATCTTCCCGGGCTTCGCTGCGGCCGAAGTGCTATTCGGCGCCGATGGCTCGGTCAAGGGCGTGGCCACCGGCAACCTGGGCATCGGCAAGGACGGGCAGCCGCACGCCGGCTTTCAACTCGGCATGGAACTGCACGGTCGCTACACGGTGTTTGCCGAAGGTTCCCGTGGCCACTTGGGCAAACAGGTCATCGCACGCTATCGGCTCGACGGCGGCCGCGACCCGCAGAGTTTCGCGCTCGGCATCAAGGAGTTATGGGAAATCGATCCCGCCAAGGCCCGGCCCGGCCTGGTCGTGCACACCGCGGGATGGCCGATGGACAGTCGCACCTACGGTGGCGGCTTCCTCTACCACCTGGAAGGCAATCGCGTCACGCTGGGCCTGGTGACCGGCCTGGACTACAGCAACCCGTGGTTGTCGCCGTTCGAGGAGATGCAGCGCTGGAAGACGCACCCGTCGATTCGCGCGCACATCGAGGGCGGCAAGCGCATCGGCTACGGCGCGCGCGCCATCACTGCGGGTGGCCTGCTGAGCCTGCCCAAGCTGGTCTTTCCCGGCGGCGCGCTGATCGGCTGCGACGCCGGGACGCTCAACGCCGCACGCATCAAAGGCAGCCATGCGGCGATGAAGTCCGGCATGCTGTGTGCCGAGGCCCTGTACGAAGCCGTCGTCAAGCAGGACCGCCGCCACGACGAGCTCGCAAGCTATCCGGAAGCCTTTCGCGCCAGTTGGTTGTGGGACGAATTGAATAGCGCACGCAACTTCAAGCAGTGGTTCAAGTGGGGCAGCCTGGTCGGGGCCTTGATGACCGCGATCGAACATTGGTTGCTGCCCAGGCTCGGTATCAAGAGTGCGCCCTGGACAATTCACCGCGACCTGCCCGACCACGTGCGTCTGAAGCCCGCGGCCGAATGCGTGCCGATCGACTATCCCAAACCCGACGGCGTGATCACGTTCGATCGCCTCTCGTCGGTGTTCATCAGCAACACCAACCATGAAGAGAACCAACCATCCCACCTGACACTGGTCGACGCCAAGGTCCCGGTGGCGGTCAATCTGGCGAAGTACGCCGGCCCCGAGGGCCGCTATTGCCCGGCGGGCGTATATGAGTTCGTGAAGACCGACGAGGGCACTGACCGCCTGCAGATCAATGCGCAGAACTGCGTGCACTGCAAGACCTGCGACATCAAGGATCCAACCCAGAACATCGTCTGGGTCACGCCGGAAGGCGGGGGCGGCCCGAACTACGCCGGGATGTGAGTCTCCCGCACGGCGCCTTGTCGCCGATCAGACCGGGGCACCACGGCTGCGAAGTCGCGGCAACACGCGCTGCTACACTGCCGCCCGCCAGGAGAGAGTCCGCCGACCTTTGCAAGGGTCAGCGGGCCGCCGAAGGCGAAGCCGCGGTGCAGCAAGCCGCGGTCTAACGCTCAGGCAAAAGGACTGGCAAACGCCTGCCGAATGGCAGGCGCGACCTCACTGGAGAGAGGCTGCGCTGACTGGCAGCCCACCGAAGGGGCAAGCGGCCGATCGCTCGAAGAGCGACGCCGCCAATCTCTCAGGTAAAGCGGACAGCGAGGGCCTACAGATCGCCACTGCACTTACAGTGTGGCGACGTCCAAGCCCTCGGGAGAATTCGTCATGTCCGCTGACCTCTTGCGCACGCCGTTGCACGAACTGCACCTCGAATTGGGTGCCAAGATGGTGCCGTTCGCTGGCTATGCGATGCCGGTCAACTACCCGGGCGGCATCATTGCCGAGCATCGCCAGTGCCGAGAATCGGCGGCGCTGTTCGATGTCTCGCACATGGGCCAATTGCGGCTGGTCGGCGCCGACGCCGCTGCCGCGCTCGAAACGCTGGTGCCGGTCGACGTGATCGACCTGCCGGTCGGAAAACAGCGTTACGCCCTGTTCACGAATGCCGCCGGCGGCATCCTCGACGACTTGATGATTGCACGACGCAAGGATGACTTGTTCGTCGTCGTCAATGCCGCCTGCAAGGCGGCCGACACCAAGCACCTGATCACCCACCTCGGCCACCGCTGCCAGGTCGTGCCGCTGCCCGAGCGCGCGCTGCTGGCGCTGCAGGGGCAAAAAGCGGTCAAGGCACTGGCCCGGCTGGCCGAAGGCGTCGCAAAGCTCACCTTCATGACCGGTGATGGTTTCTCGCTGGCCGGCGCCGAATGTTTCGTCACGCGCAGCGGCTATACCGGGGAAGACGGGTTCGAGATCTCGGTGCCCGCCGAAGCCGCAGTGGCGTTGGCCAGGGCCTTGCTGGCGCAACCAGAGGTCAAGCCCGCCGGGCTGGGCGCGCGCGACACGCTGCGCCTGGAGGCCGGCCTGTGCCTGTATGGCCACGACATCAACGAACAGACCACGCCGGTCGAAGCCGGACTGACCTGGGCGATCCAGAAAGTGCGCCGCCCGGGTGGCGCGCGGGCGGGCAATTACCCGGGCGCCGACAAGATTGCGAGTCAGTTGGCCAGTGGCGTGCAGATCAAGCGCGTGGGTCTGCAGGGCCTGGAGCGCATTCCGGTGCGCGAGGGCGCGGTGCTGGTCGACGCGCAGGGTCACAAGCTGGGCCACGTGACGAGTGGCACGCTGGCGCCTACCGTCAACCAACCGATCGCCATGGCCTACCTGGCCGCGAACCACGCGATCATCAATCATGAGGTCTACGCCGAGGTTCGCGGCAAGCGCCAGCCGATGCGCGTGACCGCCCTGCCCTTCGTGCCGCCCGGCTACGTACGCTAGACATTCACATCACCCCGACCCAACGAGGAGAACACCGATGACGACCATGTTTACCCCCGACCACGAGTGGATCAATATCGAGGATCACGAAGCCGCCGTCGTCGGCATCACGCTGCACGCGCAGGATGCGCTCGGCGACGTGGTCTTCGTCGAGTTGCCCACGGTCGGCCAGACCTACAAGAAGGGCGACGCGGTCGGTGTCGTCGAATCGGTCAAGGCCGCAGCCGACATCTACATGCCGGTCGAGGGCGAGGTGGTCGAAGTCAATGAAAGCCTGCGCGCCGACCCGGCGCTGGCCAACAGCGATCCGATGGGCAATGGCTGGTTCTTCAAGGTTCATGTCACGCACATGGAGCAGTTCGACCAGTTGCTCGACCCGCCGGGCTACGACGCGCTGCTGAAGACCCTTTGATTCCCGATACTCGCCCAGAAGGTCGTTCCATGTTGATGCCCGCCACCCAACCGCTCGACGCACTCGAAAGCGCCGGCGAGTTCCAGTCCCGCCACATCGGCCCG
This sequence comes from uncultured beta proteobacterium, assembly GCA_963779435.1. GTDB lineage: Bacteria > Pseudomonadota > Gammaproteobacteria > Burkholderiales > Burkholderiaceae_C > CADEEN01. Next base: position 119,094 of record CAVZYL010000021.1, read on the forward strand.
TCGCCCGACGATGAAGAGCACATGCTGTCGGTGATCGGCGCTCAACTACCCAACTTCACGCGCCGCGCGCTGATCGAAGCCGTGGTGCCGCGATCGATCGCACGCGGCCAGCCGATGGCTTTGCCGGCGCCGGCGGGCGAGGCCCTCGCGTTGGCCGAGTTGCGCACGGTGGCGGCCAAGAACCGGGTCCTGAAGAGCTTCATCGGCCAGGGCTATCACGGCACGCTCACACCCGGCGTCATCCAGCGCAACATCCTCGAGAACCCGGCCTGGTACACCGCGTACACGCCCTATCAGGCAGAAATCTCGCAGGGACGCATGGAAGCCCTGGTGAACTTCCAGACCATGGTCTGCGACTTGACCGGCATGGCCATTGCCAACGCCTCGATGCTCGATGAAGCCACCGCCGCGGCCGAGGCGATGACGCTGGCCAAGCGCAGCGTGAAAGCCAAGTCCGAGACCCTGATCGTTGCCGACGATTGCCATCCGCAGACGATCGAAGTCGTGCGCACGCGCGCCGCGCCGCTCGGCTTGAAGGTCGTGGTCGGCTCTGCCCCGAAGCTGATGCAGGAGCACGAGTACTTTGCCGTCCTGGCCCAGTACCCTTCCAGCGACGGCATGGTCCACGATCTGAAGCCCTATGTCGATCAGGCGCATGCCAAGGGCGCGGCCTTCATCGTCGCCGCCGACCTGCTGGCGTTGACGCTGCTGGTGCCTCCCGGCGAGTTCGATGCCGACATCGTGGTCGGCAATTCGCAGCGCTTCGGCGTGCCGATGGGCGCCGGCGGCCCGCATGCCGCCTACCTCGCCTGCCGCGACGCCTTCAAGCGCTCGATGCCGGGCCGACTGGTCGGCGTCAGCATCGACGCCGACGGGGCCCCGGCCTACCGACTGGCGCTGCAAACGCGCGAGCAGCACATCCGGCGCGAGAAGGCGACATCGAACATCTGCACCGCGCAGGTGCTGCTGGCCGTCATCGCCAGCATGTACGCCGTCTATCACGGTCCGCAAGGCCTGCAACGCATCGCCCGGCGTGTGGCCAGCTACACGGCGATCCTGGCGCAAGGCCTGAAGGCGATGGGCCTGAAACTGACGAACCCCTATGCCTTCGACACGCTGACCGTCGAAACCGGCGCGCGCAGCGACACCATTGCAGGGCGCGCCGTCGCCGCCGGTGCCAACCTGCGTCGCATTTCGCCCGACGCAACTCGGCATCGCGCTCGACGAGACGACGACCCGAGGCGACATCGCCGCGGTATGGGCCTGGTTCGCACCCGACGGCGCCAGGTTGCCGTCACTCGACGCTCATGCCAAGGGAATCGAGCCGCTGATACCGCTGGCGCTGCGCCGAACCACGGCCTTCCTCACGCACCCGGTGTTCAACACCCATCACAGCGAAACCGAGATGCTGCGCTACATCCGCCAGCTCTCGGACAAGGATCTGGCGCTGGACCGCTCGATGATCCCGCTCGGCTCGTGCACGATGAAGTTGAACGCCACCAGCGAGATGATCCCGATCACGTGGCCCGAATTCGCCGAGATCCACCCGTTCGCGCCGGTCGATCAGCTTGCGGGCTATGCGCTGCTCAACGCGCAGTTGTGCGCCTGGTTGGCGCAGGCCACGGGTTATGCCGGCATCAGCCTGCAGCCCAATGCCGGCTCGCAGGGCGAGTACGCCGGGCTGCTCGCGATCCGCGCCTGGCACGCCTCGCGCAATCAGGGCCACCGCAACGTGTGCCTGATTCCCGAGTCGGCGCATGGCACCAACCCGGCCAGTGCGCACATGGCCGGCATGAGCGTGGTCGTGGTCAAGTGCAATGAACTCGGCAACGTGGACATGGTCGACCTGGCCGCCAAGTGCGAGCTGCACAGCGCGAACCTGGCCGCGATCATGATCACCTACCCCTCGACCTATGGCGTGTTCGATCCGCAGGTGAAGGAGTTGTGCACGCTGGTGCACCGGCACGGCGCGCGCGTCTACGTCGACGGCGCCAACCTGAACGCGCTGGTCGGCGTGGCCGCGCCGGGCGAGTTCGGTGGCGATGTCAGCCACCTGAACCTGCACAAGACCTTCTGCATCCCGCACGGCGGCGGCGGGCCTGGCGTCGGCCCGGTCTGCGTGGCCGCAGGATCTGGTGCCCTTCCTGCCCGGGCATGCCACCGCTACCGGCGTGCAGTCACCCGTCGGCGCCGTGTCGGCTGCCCCGCTCGGCAATGCCGCGGTGTTGCCGATCAGCTGGATGTACGTGCGCATGATGGGTGCCGAGGGCCTGACGGCGGCGACCGAGGTCGCGATCCTGGCGGCCAACTACGTGGCCGCGCGTTTGGCGGATCATTTTGAGATTCACTACAGCAGCCAGGTGGCCGGCATCAAGGGCGGCGGCGTGGCGCACGAATGCATTCTCGACCTGCGACCGTTGAAGGAAAGTTCGGGCGTCAGTGCCGAAGACGTCGCCAAGCGCTTGATCGACTACGGCTTCCATGCCCCGACGCTGAGCTTCCCGGTGCCAGGCACGCTGATGGTCGAACCAACCGAGAGCGAACCGCTGGTCGAACTCGACCGCTTCTGCGACGCGATGATTGCCATCCGTGACGAGATCCGCAAGGTCGAGTCGGGCCAGTGGCCGCGCGAAGACAATCCGCTGAAGAACGCGCCGCACACGGCCCAGGCGCTGCTCAAGAGCGACTGGCCGCATGCCTACAGTCGCGAGCAGGCTGCCTTCCCGACGCCCGGGTCGCAACGCAACAAGTACTGGGTGCCGGTGGGGCGGGTCGACAACGTCTACGGCGATCGCAACCTGTTCTGCAGCTGCCCGCCCCTGTCGGCCTACGCCGACTGACAGGCCAGACGATGGCGGTCTCGGCGTTCGATCTGTTCAAGATCGGCATCGGCCCGAGCAGTTCGCACACCGTGGGGCCGATGCGTGCGGCGCGGCTGTTCACGCTGCGCCTGGAGCACGACGGTCATCTGACCGCCACGGCGCGCGTGCAGTCGCAGTTGTACGGCTCGCTCGGCGCCACCGGCAAGGGCCACGGCAGCGACAAGGCGGTGCTGCTCGGGCTGGCCGGGCATGAGCCCGACAGTGTCGACATCGAGGCGATCCCGGCGCTACTCGACGGCATGCGCAAAGTGCGCCGCCTGCGCCTGAATGGCGGCCACGAGGTCGCCTTCGACGAAGCCGCCGATCTGATCTTCCACCGCCGCGAAACGCTGCCGTTCCACGCCAACGGCATGCGCTTCATCGCCTTCGATGCGGCCGGCCGCGAACTCGCCAACCGCTGCTACTACTCGGTCGGCGGCGGCTTCGTCGTCAGCGACGAGGTCGCCGCCGACGGCACCAGGCAGAAGGTGATCGCCCCCGACACCACCGTGCTCGCGCACCCGTTCCACAGCGGCGACGACTTGCTGCGGCTGAGCATCGACACCGGCCTGTCGATCGCGAAGTTGATGCGACGACAACGAACACCACTGGCGCAGCGACGCAGAGATCGACGCCGGCCTGCTGCGCATCTGGGCCGTGATGCAGGACTGCGTGGCACGCGGCTGCAGGACCGACGGCGTGCTGCCGGGTGGCTTCAAGGTGCGACGGCGCGCCGCACCCTTGTATCGCGACCTGACGGCCAACCCCGAGGCAGCGCTGCGCGACCCGTTGCAGGTGATCGACTGGGTCAACCTGTATGCGCTCGCCGTCAACGAGGAGAACGCCGCCGGCGGGCGCGTCGTGACCGCGCCGACCAACGGCGCGGCCGGCATCATTCCCGCGGTGCTGCACTACTACACGCGTTTCGTCCACGGCAGCGAACGATCACGGCGTGATCGACTTCCTGCTCACCGCCGCGGCGATCGGCATCCTGTACAAGGAAAATGCCATCGATCTCGCGGTGCCGAGGTCGGCTGCCAGGGTGAGGTCGGTGTCGCCTGTTCGATGGCCGCCGGTGCGCTGTGCGCCGTGCACCGGCGGCAGCACCGAGCAGGTCGAAAACGCCGCCGAGATCGGCATGGAACATCATCTGGGTCTGACCTGCGATCCGGTCGGCGGCCTGGTGCAGATCCCGTGCATCGAGCGCAACGCCATTGCCTCGGTCAAGGCCATCAACGCGGCACGCATGGCGCTCAGCGGCGATGGCACACACCATGTCTCGCTCGATCAGGTCATCAAGACCATGCGCGAGACCGGCGCCGACATGCAGACCAAGTACAAGGAAACGGCACGCGGCGGCCTGGCGGTGAACATCGTCGAATGTTGAGGCGCCGTTCCCGCGGGGAAACGCTAGATTGCGTGCAAGGCCGCGCACCGGCACAGTGACTGGGCCGATAGCCGGCGCACCTGGAGTACTGCCATGCCACGAATTCTTTCCACTTCACTCGGTCTCGTTGCTGCCGCGGTGGCGTTGGCATGCTCCCCGGCGCGCGCCGGGGAACTCGAAGTCCTGCACTGGTGGACCAGCGGTGGTGAAGCCAAGGCCGCAGCGGCATTGAAGGCCTCGATGCAGGCCAAGGGCCACACATGGAAGGACTTTGCCGTGGCGGGCGGCGGCGGTGACGCCGCGATGACGGTGCTGAAGTCGCGCGTCGTGTCGGGCAACGCGCCGGCGGCGGCGCAGATCAAGGGCCCGTCGCTGCAGGAATGGGCTAGCGAAGGCGTGCTGGCCAACATGGACGCCGTGGCCAAGGCCGAGAAATGGGACGAGCTGCTGCCCAAGGTCGTTTCGGACGTGATGAAGTACAAGGGCAATTACATCGCTGTGCCGGTCAACGTGCACCGCGTCAACTGGCTGTGGGCCAATCCGGCCGCGTTCAGCAAGGCCGGCGCCAAGTTGCCGACAACCTGGGACGAGTTCTTCGTCGCGGCCGAGGCGCTGAAGAAGGCCGGCGTGATTCCGGTCGCACATGGCGGCCAGAACTGGCAGGACTTCACCACCTTCGAGAGCTGTCGCGCTGGGCGTCGGTGGCGCCGAGTTCTACAAGAAGGCGCTGGTGCAACTCGATCCCGCGTCGCTGTCGAGCCCGACGATGGAAAAGGTGCTGACGACCTTCAAGCGCATCAAGGATTACACCGACAAGAACGCCAACGGCCGCGACTGGAATCTGGCCACCGCGATGGTCATCAAGGGCGAGGCCGGCATGCAGCTGATGGGCGACTGGGCCAAGGGCGAGTTCATCGCCGCCGGCAAGGTGCCCGGCAAGGACTTCGCCTGCGTGGCGGCGCCGGGCACCGCCGCGGCGTTCACCTTCAACGTCGATTCGTTCGCGATGTTCAAGCTGAAGAACGAAGCCAACGTGAAGGCGCAGAACGACCTGGCTGCGGCGATCATGGGCACCGAGTTCCAGGAGGTGTTCAACCTCAACAAGGGTTCGATCCCGGTGCGCCTGGGCATGAAGATGGACAAGTTCGACGATTGCGCCAAGCTGTCCGCGCAAGGACTTCGTCGCCGACGCCAAGAGCGGCACGCCTGGTGCCCTCGCATCGCCCACGGCATGGCCGTGCCGTCGGCGGCCGAAGGCGCGATCAAGGACGTGGTCAGCCAGTTCTGGAACGCCGACAAGATGAGCGCCAAGGACGCGATGGCCAAGCTGGTGGCCGCGGCGAAGACGAAGTAGGCCTCGGGCGCGCGAAACGCTGCGCGCCTGCGCTGGCTGCCCAAGCTGGTCGTGGCGCCCAGCTTCGTGCTGGCGCTGTTGTTCATCTACGGCCTGATCGCCTGGAACGGCTACCTGTCGCTGTCGGCCTCGCGGCTGTTGCCGAACTACGAGTTCGTCGGCTTCGCAGCAGTACGTCAGCGCTGTTCGACAGCGAGCGCTTTCGCGTCGCGCTGACGAACATGGCTGATCTTCGGCACGCCTGTTCGTCGGCGGCGCGATGGCCATCGGCCTGCTGCTGGCCATCCTGCTCGACCAGAAGATCCGCGCCGAAGGCGTGCTGCGCACGATCTACCTGTACCCGATGGCGCTGAGCTTCATCGTCACCGGCACGGCGTGGAAGTGGATCCTCAACCCCGGCCTGGGCGTCGAGCACCTGATGCAGCAGTGGGGCTTCGAGAGCTTCTCGCTTCGACTGGCTGGTCGACCCCGACAAGGCGATCTACTGCATCGCCATCGCCGGCGTCTGGCAAAGCGCCGGCTTCGTGATGGCCCTGTTCCTGGCCGGCCTGCGCGGCATCGACGACAGCATCGTCAAGGCCGCACAGGTCGACGGCGCCAGCCTGCCGCGCATCTACTGGCGCATCCTGATTCCGAGCCTGCGGCCGGTGTTCTTCTCGACGCTGATGGTGGTCAGCCACCTGGCGATCAAGAGCTTCGACCTGGTGATGGCGCTCACCGCCGGCGGCCCCGGCTTCGCCACCGACCTGCCGGCGACCTTCATGTACGCGATGGCCTTTTCGCGCGGCCAGATCGGCCTCGGTGCCGCCAGCGCCACGGTGATGCTGGCCCTGGTGGCCGCCATCGTCGTGCCTTACCTCTACTCCGAGTTGCGGGTCGAAGAAGTGAACCGGCTGCGCCACCTACCGCACTGCTGCTGTGGGCCGCGCTGCTGCTGTTCGCCGCCTGGTTCCTGACCCCCTGTACGTGATGGTCGTCACCTCGCTGAAGGACATGCAGCAGGTGCGCGAAGGCAACCTGCTGTCGCTGCCCGCGCAACCCGACGCTTCGCGTCCTGGGCCAAGGCCTGGAGCAGCGCCTGCACCGGCATCGACTGCGGCGGCCTGCAGGCCGTTCTTCGTGAACTCGATCCTGATGGTGCTGCCGGCGGTGGCAGTTTCCACCGCCATCGGCTCGCTCAACGGCTACGTGCTGCGCCAAGTGGCGCTTCCGCGGCAGCGAGACGCTGTTCGCGATGCTGCTGTTCGGCGTCTTCATGCCGATGCAGGTGGTGCTGCTGCCGATGAGCCAGGTTCTCGGCTGGCTCGGCATCGCCAGCTCGATCTGGGGCCTGATCCTGGTGCACGTGATCGCCGGCATCCCGAGCACCACGCTGTTCTTCCGCAACTACTACGTCGGCCTGCCCGACGAACTGATCAAGGCCGCGATGCTCGACGGCGCCGGCTTCTGGCAGCATCTTCACGCGCATCGTGCTGCCGCTGTCGACGCCGATCCTGGTCGTGACGCTGATCTGGCAGTTCACCAACATCTGGAACGACTTCCTCTACGGCGTGGTGTTCTCGGGCGCCGACAGCAAGCCGATCACGGTCGGCCTGAACAACCTGGCCAACACCTCGAGTTCCGTCAAGGAATACAACGTCGACATGGCCGCCGCGCTGATCGCCGCGCTGCCGACGCTGTTCGTCTACGTGGTGGCCGGCAAGTACTTCGTGCGCGGGCTGACGGCCGGCGCGGTGAAAGGTTAGGAAATGACCATGGCCGCTGTCTCGATCCGCGACGTCCGCAAGACTCTATCGGCAAGAACATCGTGATCCTCGACGGACATCGACCTCGACGTCGCGGCCGGCGAGTTCGTGATCCTGGTCGGCTCGTCGGGCTGCGGCAAGATCGACGCTGCTGAACATGATCGCCGGGCTGGACACGCCCACCGCGGGCAGCATCCACATCGGCGAGCCGCGACGTGACGAACGTGCCGAGCAAGGACCGCGACATCGCGATGGTGTTCCAGAGCTACGCGCTGTATCCGAACATGAACGTCGCGCGGCAACATCGCCTTCGCGCTCGAGATGCGCAAGGTGCCCAAGGCCGAGCGCGACGCCGCGGTGCAGCGCGTCGCCAAGATGCTGCAGATCGAGCACCTGCTGGAGCGCAAGCCCGGCGCACTGTCCGGTGGCCAGCGCCAGCGCGTCGCGATGGGCCGCGCGCTGGCCCGCGACCCCAAGCTGTTCCTGTTCGACGAGCCGCTGTCCAACCTGGACGCCAAGCTGCGCGTCGAGATGCGCGCCGAGATCAAGCTGCTGCACCAGCGCACGCACACGACCACGGTCTACGTCACGCACGACCAGGTCGAGGCCATGACGCTCGGCGACCGCATCGCGGTGATGCGCGCCGGCCGCATCGAGCAGCTCGACACGCCGCAGGAGATCTACGAGCGCCCGGCCACCAAGCTTCGTCGCCGAGTTCATCGGCTCGCCGTCGATGAACCTGTTCGCCTGCGAGCGCAGCGGCGACGGCCTGCGTGCCGGCGGCATCGAGCTGCCGTTGAACGATGCGCAGCGCGCCGGCGCTCGGCGCCAGCACGTCGCTGCTGCTACGGCCTGCGCCCCGAAAACGTCACGCTCGCCGAGCACGGCGTGCCCGGCAAGGTGATCATGGTCGAGCCGACCGGGCCCGGAGACCTATGCGCTGATCGACACCGCCCTCGGCCATCTGCTCGCGCGCGCCCCGGGCCGCCTGGCTCAACGCAGTGGCGACGCGGTGCACCTGGCCTGGCGACCCGACGACGCGCACCTGTTCGACGCGACGAGCGAGCGGCGCATCGCATAGTCAACGCATGGAATAGCCCAGCACGGGCTTGATTCCCGACATTGGCTCGAGCAACGCCAGCAAGGGCCGCAATTCGCGATACCGACCAGCGACTTTCGTTGCATAGGCGAAGAAGCGCGGCAGGTCTGCGCTGTACTTCGGCTTGCCGTCGCGATGCTTCAGGCGGCAGAAGATGCCCAGCACCTTCAGGTGGCGCTGCAGGCCCATCCATTCGAGCTGGCGCCAGAATTCGCCGAAGTCGTCGGCGACGCGGCAGCGCCGGCGCGGCGCGCGGCCTGCCAGTAGCGCACAGCCCAGTCGAGCTCGCGCTCTTCGTCCCAGGAGATGAAGGCGTCGCGCAGCAGCGAGGCCACGTCGTAGGTGATCGGGCCGAGACACCGCGTCCTGGAAGTCGAGGATGCCCGGGTTCGGGATCGCAGCACCATCAGGTTGCGCGGCATGTAGTCGCGGTGCACCGCGACGCGGGGCTGCGCCAGGGCGCTGGCGACGAGCAGCGTCGCACACGCCATGCCAGTGCGTCTGCTGCGGCGGCGGTCCAGGCGATGCCGAATTCGCGCTGCACGCACCAGTCGGGGAACAGGGCCAGTTCGCGCCGCAGCAGCGCGTCGTCGTAGGCGGGCAGCGCGCTCGCCGGGACGCCGCAGCTGCCACTGCACGCAGCGCGCGAATGGCGTCGCGCATCAGGCGTGTCGGCCTGCGTCGCGGCGCTGCGCGCCTGCAACGCATCGAGGTACAGCGTGCTGACCCAGGTCGGTGAGCAGCAGGAAGCCGTGTTCGGCATCGCTGGCCAGCACCGTGCGGCGCATTCAGGCCGGCACCTTCGATCAGCCGCGCCACGTGCACGAAGGGCCGCACGTCTTCCTGCGGCGGCGGTGCGTCCATCACGATCAGGCTGCCGCCGCTTGCCGCATCGATGCGCAGATAGCGTCGAAAGCTGGCGTCGGCCGAAGCCGGGCGCAGCGTGTCGACGTCCAGGCCCGCGCGGCGGCCAGCGGCGATAGCCAGCGTTCGAAGGCCGCTTGTCGTTCGGAATCGGGCCAGCGTCACGGGCGATGTCGGCACTGGCGTTGGGGTGCGAAAGACTGGGCTCATGGATAGTCGATTCTACGTTGTCGCTTTGTGCGCGGCGGCCGGGCTGGCACACCCTGTCATGGATAATTTTCATTCTACAAACCGTGCCTGCCGCGCTGTCGCGCGCTGCTTCATGCCCCATCTGCACCCCTGGCGCTGGCCGCCGTTTTGCTCTTTGCGCACGCCAGCGCCAAGGCACGGCGGCGGCACCGAGCGCGGCGCAGGCAGCGAGCGCTGCGAACGCGCGGCCGTCCGGAGGTGACACTGCAGGCGGACTGAGTGCGTGGCCGGCCCGACCTGGAAGCCATCGCCGACGGCCATGTGGAGCTCAGGCGCGGCAACGTCACGATCCGTACCGATCACCTCAGCTACGACCAACGCCGAAGACCGCGTTCGTGCCCGCGGCAACGTGCAGATCGTCACCGCCGGCGGCGATCGATTCGCCGGCCCCGAGCTGAACCTCACGCTGCAACGCTTCGCCGGCTATGCCCTGCAACCCGAGTATTACTTTGCCCGCACTGGTGCCGGCGGCCACGCCGAGCGCATCGACTTCATCGACAGCGAACGTGTGCAGTTGACCAACACCACCTACACCAGTTGCCAATGTCGACGGCAGCGGCACACCGGCCTGGCTGCTGAGCACCGACCGCGTCAGGCTCGACTTCGAAGCCAACGAAGGCATTGCCGACGGTGCCGTGCTGCGTTTTCTGGGTGTGCCCGATCCTGGCCATGCCGGAGCTGAGCTTCCCGCTTTCGGACGCGCGCAAGTCGGGCTGGCTGCCGCCATCGATCAACCTCGACACCAAGAGCGGGCTCGAACTGGCGGTGCCCTACTACTGGAACATTGCGCCGCAACGCGACGCGACGCTGACGCCGGTGGTCTATACGCGCCGCGGCTTGGGGCTGGGCAGCGAATTCCGCTACCTCGAGCCGCAACACCATGGTGAACTGCAATTGCACGCGCTGCCCAATGATCGCGTCTACGATGCCTCGCGCTACGCGCTGCAATGGCAGCAGCAGGGGCGCGCCTGGGGCAACAGCAGTGTCGACGCGTGGCGCTGGGGTCATGAGGGTCAGCGCGTGTCAGACGACACCTACTGGAAAGACTTTCCGAGCCTGCTGCACGCCGTGACGCCGCGCCTGCTGCCCCTGAGCGCCAGCCTCGAACGTGACTGGATCACCGCCGGGATGCAGACCACAACCTATGCACGGACCCAGGATTGGCAGGTGCTGCAAGATGCCGACCCACTGGCACTGATCCGGGCGCCTTACAACCGCGTGGCGCAGATCGGATGGCGTGGCGCCGGGCGCCTGTCGGAGTGGAGCGGCAGCATCGACACCGACTTCGAAACCGAAGTCAACCGCTTCGAGCTGGTTCACAACGACGCCGGGCCGCCACGTCCCGAGGGCTGGCGTGTGCACGCGCTGGCCAGCGTCAGCCAGAGTTGGCGCACGCCGGGCGCCTGGCTGACACCGCGACTGGCGCTCAACCTGGCCAGTTACCGCACCGACACGCCAATGAGCGACGGGCGCACGAGCGTCTCACGCGCAATCCCGACCTTCAGCCTCGACTCGGGGCTGGTGTTCGAACGTGACAGCCTGTGGTTCGACCGCGATCTGCGGCAGACGCTCGAGCCGCGCCTGTTGTACGTGAACACGCCGCTGCGCCAACAGGCGACGCTGCCGCTATTCGATACCGCGCCAAAGGACTTCAATACCGTATCGGTTTTCAGCGACAACGCGTTCTCGGGCGTCGACAGGGTGTCCGACGGACACCAGGTCACCGCCGGCGTCACCAGCCGTTGGCTCGATCGCGTGAGCGGCGCGGAAGCGCTGCGACTGGGTCTGGCGCAACGCTATCTGTTTCGTGACCAGCAGATCACGCCGGACGGCGTGCCGCTGACACAGCATTTTTCCGACGTACTCGTCGACGGCGCGGCGCACCTGTCGGAGGTCGGCGCACTTGAAGCCGCGCTGGAGTACAGCCCCGAACTCAGGCGTACCACGCGTTCCGTGATCCGCACACGTTACACGCCGGGCCCGATGCGCACGCTGGCTGCAAGTTACCGACTCGTGCGCGGCGCCAGCGAGTACGTCGACCTGGGCTGGCAGTGGCCTGTGTATGCCGGACAGCCGGGCAGCAGTTCGGGATGTCGCGGGACGCTGTACGGCGTCGGCCGCGTCAATTACTCGGTCAAGGACAGCCGCATCACCGATTCCTTGGCCGGATTCGAGTACGACGCCGGTTGCTGGATTGGTCGCGTGGTCGCCGAACGGGTATCGACGGGCCGGACCGAAGCCACGACGCGACTCCTGCTCCAACTCGAGCTGGTGGGCTTGTCGCGCCTGGGGACAAACCCACTGCAGGTCTTGAAGGACAATATCCCCGGCTACAAGATGCTGCGCGATGACCGCACCGACCCGCCGCCACGCGAGTACACCCAATGACTTCGACCGACCGATGAAGACCGTTCTGAGAATTGCGGCAGTGTTGGGCTGCTGCACCCTGTTGCCCGCGTTGGCCCAGCCGAGCACGGCCGCCGCCGCGGTCACGCCTGTCAGCCCGATGCGGCCAGGTGACTACATTGCGGCGGTCGTGAATCAGGAGCTGGTCACGGCCTACGAGGTCAGCCAGCGGCTGAGCCGCGCGCGCGACGAGGCACAGCGCAGCAGACAGCGTCTTCCCGACGAGCCCGAGTTGCGCCGCCAGGTACTCGAGTCCTTGATCGAAGACCGCGCCATGCTCAGCTTCGCCCGCGACAGCGGAATGCGCATCGATGACGCTGAACTCGACCGCACGGTGGCCAACATCGCGGCGCAAAACCAGATGACGATGGTCCAGTTGCGCGCGCAACTGGCCCGCGAAGGGCTGGACCTGGCTCGTTTTCGCGCCAACATGCGCGACCAGATGCTGATCGAGCGGGTGCGCGAACGTGAGGTCGCACAGCGTATCCGCATCACCGACAGCGAGATCGACGAATTCATCGACAAACAACGTGGTGCTGTTGCCGGCGAAGTGCAGTACAACATTGCGCAAGTCCTCGTCAGCCTGGCCGAGAACGCGAGCGAAGCCGTGGTGGCCGAGAAGCGCGCGCGGGCCGAGTCTGCACTGGCGCGCATCCGGAGCGGCGAGGCCTTTGCGGCCGTGGCCAAGGAGCTGTCGGATGACGCCAACAAGGACAAGGGCGGCGAAATCGGCATGAAGCCCGCGGACCGTCTGCCTGACGTGTTCCTCGATGTCGTGCGTCCGTTGGCCAACGGCGACGTCGCGCCGGCACTGCTGCGCACCGGCGCCGGCTTTCACGTCCTCAAGTTGGTGGAGCGCAGTGACAGTACCGCATTTCGTGTCACGCAAACCCGTGCCCGCCACATCCTGCTGCGGCCCTCGCCACAACTGAGCGCCCAGGCGGTGCAGGCGCGCCTTATCGACTTCAAGCGACAGATCGAGTCGGGCGAACGTCGATTCGAGGACCTTGCCCGCGAGCACTCGCTGGACGGCACCGCGGCGGCCGGCGGGGACCTCGGCTGGGCCGCGCCGGGCCAGTTCGTGCCTGAATTCGAGCAAGCGATGAGCGCCCTGCCTCCAGGCGGCGTCTCGCCGCCGGTGGTGTCGCGCTTCGGCATTCACCTGATTCAGGTCGTCGAACGGCGCAGCGTGGCGCTCGATGCCAAGCAGTTGCGTGACCAGGCGCGTGCCGCCTTGCGTGAACGCAAGTTCGAGACCGCCTACGCCGATTGGGTACGCGAGGTGCGCGACCGCGCCTACGTCGAGTTCCGCGAAGCGCCGTTGTGAGTACTGCTTGACGCATCAGCCGCGAAAGCGCTTCGGTCAGCACTTTCTCGCCGATGCTGGCGTCATCGACCAGATCATCGCGGCCGTCGGGCCGCATGCCGGGCAGGCACTGGTCGAAATCGGGCCTGGCCTGGGCGCGCTGACGCTGCCACTCGTCGAACGTTGCCAACGCTTGACAGTCGTCGAACTCGATCGCGACCTCGCATCGCGGCTGAGGCGCAATTCCGCCCTCGACGTGATCGAGGCCGATGTGCTGACACTCGACTTCGCCGCCATGGCGACGCTGCGCGGCCAGAAGCTGCGTGTGGTCGGCAACCTGCCGTACAACATCTCGACCCCGATCCTGTTCCACCTGCTGCCCGCCGCGGCCGACGTGCAGGATCAGCACTTCATGCTGCAGCGGGAAGTCGTGGCGCGCATGGCCGCCGCCCCGGCGAGCAAGGACTTCGGCCGCCTGACTGTGATGTTGCAGTGGCGCTACCACATCGAGGCCCTGTTCGAAGTTCCACCTGAGGCCTTCGAGCCACCGCCGCGCGTGGTTTCGGCCGTAGTACGGATGCTGCCCTGGCCCGCGCCCGCGGCGCTCGATGCAAGCTTGCTTGAAGAACTGGTGCGGATCGCGTTCTCGCAGCGCCGCAAGCTGCTGCGTCACACGCTCGGACGCTGGCTCGAGGCGCGCCGCTTCGGTGGCGCTTTCGATCTGCAACGGCGCGCCGAGGAGGTGCCGGTGCTTGAGTACGTTGCGCTAGCGCAGGCAGTCGCCAGCCGCGGCTGACGCTCGATGGGCCCGGCGCGACCGCCAGGCGCCGAGGATGGCGATCACGCCGGGAATCAGGATCATCGCCCAGATGATCTTGTCCAGGTTGTGGCGCACGACGGGAATATTGCCGAACAGGTAGCCAGCACCGACGAGACTGACCACCCACAGAGTGCCACCGCTGACGTCGAACAAGGTGAATCGGCGCCGCGTCATCGACGCCACGCCGGCCACGAAAGGCGCGAATGTGCGCACGAACGGCATGAATCGTGCGAGCACCAGCGTGATGCCGCCGTAGCGTTCGTAGAACGCATGCGCCTGCTCGAACGCCCGCTTGTTGAAGTAGCGGCTTTGCTCCCACTTGAAGACCTTTGGCCCGAAGAACCGGCCGATGCTGTAGTTGGTCTGATTGCCGAGCACCGCCGCGGCGATGAGCAACGCCATCGACGCCGGCAGATTCATCAGCCCGACGCCGCACAAGGTGCCGACCACGAACAGCAGCGAGTCGCCGGGCAGAAATGGCATCACCACGACGCCGGTCTCGACGAAGATGATCACGAACAGCAACGCGTAGACCCACGCCCCATAGGCCTGCACGAATGTCTGCAGGTGGACGTCGACGTGCAGAACGAAGTCGAGCAGCAGTTGGAAGGCCTCGGGCATGAAAGGCATTATCCGGGCCGCCGCCGGCCGATTGCCCGGCTGCGACAATCCGAGCATGTCAGCCACCCAGCAAGTTGCGGCGCTCACGGGGCGTCGCCCGATCCGCGATCTGCCCGACGAACTGGTGAGCCAGATCGCGGCCGGCGAGGTGGTCGAGCGCCCGGCCTCGGTGGTGCGCGAGCTGGTCGACAACGCGCTCGACGCCGGCGCCACACAGATCGCCGTGAAACTGATGGCCGGCGGCGTGCGCCAGATCGTCGTCGAGGACGATGGAGGGCATCCCACGCGACGAACTGGCATTGGCGCTGCGGCGCCACGCCACGAGCAAGATCGCCAGCCTGGCCGACCTCGAAGGCGTGGCGACGATGGGCTTTCGCGGCGAGGCGCTGGCAGCGATCGCATCGGTGTCGGAGTTGTCGCTCGTGAGTCGGACTGCCGATGCCGCGCACGCCACGCGACTCGATGCCAGCAGCGGCGAGCTCGCGCCCACGGCGCGCGCGGTCGGCACCAGCGTCGACGTACGCGAGCTGTTCTTCGCGACGCCGGCGCGGCGCAAGTTCCTGAAGACCGACGCGACCGAACTGGCGCATTGCGTCGACGCCGTGCGCCGCCACGCGCTGGCGCGGCCGGACGTCGGCTTCGCGGTCTGGCACGAAGGACGCCTGGTGGCACAGTGGCGCGCGACCGCCGACAAGGGTGCGCGCCTGGCCGACGTGCTGGGCACCGAGTTCATGGCCGCCAGCGTGGCGCTGCAGACCTCAGGCCGGGCCGCTGCGACTGCATGGCCGCGTCGGCACGCCGGACGCGGCGCGGGCCCGTGCCGACCAGCAATACGTCTACGTCAATGGCCGCTACGTGCGCGACAAGCTGCGTCGCGCACGGCGTGCGCAGCGCGTACGAGGACGTGCTGCATGGTGCGCGCCAGCCGGTGTACGTGCTGTTCATCGACATCGACGCCCGAGCGCGTCGACGTCAACGTGCACCCGACCAAGATCGAAGTGCGCTTTCGCGATGCGCGCGAGGTGCACCAGGCGGTGCGCCATGCGGTCGAGAACGCATTGGCACAACCGCGGTCGCGCTGCCACGCTGGCGCCAGCGGCCGCGATCGACACCGAGACGATGGCCCCGACGCCTGCGCCGTGGCACGCCGCCGCGCCACGGCAAAGCGGCTTGGCGCTGCAGCACGCCGCGACCCTGTATGCGCGTGAAGCCGCACCAGCCGCACTACGCGATGTCCGCTGGCGCTGCGGCAGCGGCATCGACTTCGGACCAGGACTGGCCGCTCGGCCATGCCGTGGCGCAGATCGCCGGCGCCTACATCCTGGCCGAGAACTCGCAGGGGCTGGTGATCGTCGACATGCACGCCGCCCACGAACGCATCGTCTACGAGCGACTGAAGCGCCAGCTCGGTGCGGCAAGCCTGGAAGCGCAACCGCTGCTGATCCCGGCCACCTTTGCGGCCACGCTGGCCGAGGTGGCGACTGCCGAGGCACAGGCGCCAACCCTCATGGCGCTGGGCCTGGACGTGTCGCCACTGGCCGCCACCACGCTGGTGGTGCGTTCGCGCCCGGCCGCGCTGGCCGAGGCCGACGTCGTCGAGCTGACGCGCGCGCGTGCTCGCCGACCTGGCACTGCACGAGGCCAGCCGCGTGGTCGAACGTGCGCGCGACGAGTTGCTGTCGACGATGGCCTGCCACGGCGCAGTGCGCGCGAACCGCCGCCTCAGCTCGACGAGATGAACGCGCTGCTGCGCGACATGGAAGCGCACCGAGCGCGCCGACCAGTGCAACCACGGCCGGCCGACATGGCGCCAGGTCACGCTGAAGGAACTCGACGCATTGTTCCTGCGCGGACGCTAAGCCGCGCCGCGTCGGCGCGCGGCGGGACGTGCTTGTCAGGCCACGCGGCGCAGAGCCGAGCGCCCGCTGCCCAGCGTGCCGCCAAACAGGTTCTTCGGGTCGGCCAGGCACGGCACCAGATCGATCTGCGTGCGTGCGCCACGCTGTTCGGCAAGCAAGCGGTGCAGAAAGCGCAGGGCCGAGTAGTCTTCGAGCGCAAACCCGACTGAATCGAAGATCGTCACGTCGCCCGCATCGAGGCGGCCCGGCCGTTCGCCGCAGACGATGCTGGCGAATTCGGTGACTGGAAATTCGGCACCACATTGCTGAATCTCGCCCTCGATGCGCGATTGCGGCTCGTATTCGACGATGACGCGCGCATCGGCGCGGGCGAGGATGTCGGCGTGCAATTCGGTCTTGCCCGGGCAATCGCCACCAACCGCGTTCAGGTGCATGCCCGGCCTGACCATTGCCGGTTCGACGATCACTGCGTTGCGCTTGTCGGCCGTCGCCGTGGTCACGATGTCGGCACCCCGCACGGCGTCTGCCGTGCTGGCGCAGCAGACGATGACCAAGTCGGCGAGATCGGGCAGCGTACGCAGGTTGCGCACGAGCTTGGCCGTCGCCTGGCCGTCGATGTCATACAGGCGCAACTCGCGGATGCCCAGCATGCGGTGGAATGCGATGGCCTGGAACTCGCTTTGCGCGCCATTGCCGATCAGCGCCATGACGCGACTGTCGGGCCGCGCGAGGTGTCTGGCCGCCAGCGCCGACATCGCCGCGGTGCGCAGCGCGGTGGTCACGGTGAGTTCCGACAGCAGCAGCGGGTAGCCGGTCGCGACATCGGCGAGCACGCCGAACGCGGTGACGGTCAGCAAACCGGCGGCCGTGTTCTTCGGGTGGCCATTGACGTACTTGAATGAATAGAAGCGACCATCGCTGGTCGGCATCAGTTCGATCACGCCGGAGGTGGAATGGCTGGCCACACGGGCTGACTTTTCGAAGTCGGCCCAGCGCCGGTAGTCGGCTTCGATCTCGCCGGCCAGGTCCTCGATGAAGCGCCCCACCCCCAGCCCATGGACCAAGCGCTGAATGTCGGCAACGCCGATGTAATCAACCACGGGTTCGTCTCCAAGAATCGTTCAATTGATTGTCCGGAGCCTTGAAGCCAAAGAAAAGACAGCATCCTGACCAAATCGCCACCCAATTTGGACATAATGTCATCTGAACATTGCATCTTGACCATGGACGACACCGACCACCAGCTGATTGCCCTGCTACGAGCCAACGCGCGCGCGCCTGTCGCCGCATTGGCAAAACAACTGAAGGTGGCGCGCGGCACGGTGCAGAACAGGCTGGCCAAGCTCGAAGCGGCAGGCACCATCGCCGGCTATACCGTGCGCCTGAAGCCGCAAGCCGAAGAGCACCGCATTCGCGCGCTGACGACCATCGCCGTCGAAGGCAATCGTGGCGAAGCTGTACTGCGCACGCTGCGCGGTGATCCAGCAGTCGAAGCCTTGCACTCGACCAACGGGCGCTGGGACATCGTGGCCGAGTTGCGCGCCGAGAACCTGGAAGCCTTCGACCGCGTGCTGAGCCGCATCCGCCTTATCGGTGGCATTGCCAGTACGGAAACCAGTTTGCTGTTGTCGACTCACAAGCTCTGACTACCCGCCTGTGCCAGCATTGCGACCCATGACCACTGTCCTGCCAGATCGTTACCGCCTGCGGCTCGCCTTGGCCGCGATGGTGCTCGTGCTGCTGGCGCTGGCCGGCTGCGCCACGCTCGACGAGAAACAACGCGAGTGGATCTTCCAGCCCAGCAATCGCACCTGGGCCGGTGCCGCAGCCGCGGCCGAGGGCATGAGCGATGTCTGGATCCACTACACGCCCGTCGACGCCACCGAGCCCGTCAAGCTCCACGCCTTGTGGCTGGCGCAGCCGTACGCCGACGCGCCCGTGCTGCTCTACCTTCACGGCGCGCGCTGGGACGTGCGATCCAGCGCGCAGCGCATGCGCCGCATGCATGACCTGGGATTTTCGGTCCTCGGCATCGACTACCGCGGCTTTGGCCAGAGCACTGCCGCCCTGCCGTCCGAGGCCAGTGCGCACGAAGACGCACTCGCTGCCTGGCAGTGGCTGGCCGCGCAGCACCCCCACGACCAGACGCTACCTATTTGGTCACTCGCTGGGGGCCGCCATCGCAGTCAGTGTGGCAGGGGTGGTCGACGACGCCGCCGGCGTGATCGTCGAAGGCAGCTTCACCTCGATGGCCGATGTCGTGCGAACCACGAAGTGGGGTTGGTTGCCGGTCACCCCGCTCATCACGCAGCGCTTCGACGCCGGCTCGCAGGTCGAGCGCGTAAAGGCGCCGCTGTTGGTCGTGCACGGCAGTCAGGACCAGTTGATTCAGCCGACGTTGGGGCGCGCACTTTACGAGCGCGCGCATGCGCCAAAGCGTTTCATGCTCGTCGAAGGTGGAACGCACCACGACACCAACGCGGTGGGTCACGATGCCTATCGTCACGCCGTCGCCGAGTTCTTCGGCATTGGCCTCGTGAACTGAATATGACCACCCTCAAACTGAAGAAGGACAAACCGACCTCGACGCGTACGCGCGGCGAGCCGCGTGGCCCCCTGCGCGGCGTCGCAGCACCGCGCAAGCAGGTCACGCTGGCCCAGGCGCAGGCCGAACGTGCTGCGCGCGCAAAACCGAATCGGCACGCGAAGCCCGAGACGAACGCCCGCGGTGGCTTGCCACCGCCGCGTGACATGCCACGCGCCGCGCGGCCGGTCGAGCCGGCAGCGGAGCGCCGCGCGCCGCCACAGGCCGCGCCCAAGCCTGCGCCGCGCCCGCCCGCCCGGACCGAACCGCGCCCTGGGCAGGGCCGGGCGCCGCCGCGCCGTCCGCCGCCGCCACGCGGAGAGGCTTCGCGACAGCCAGCGGCGCCGGCCCGGCGTGAACCGGTGCGCGGCACGCAGCACCGATCCGCGAAGGCGATCGCCTGTCGAAGTGCATGACGCGCGCGGCATCGCGTCGCGCCGCGAAGCCGACGACTGGATCGCCGCCGGCTGGGTGCGTGTGGACGGCGAAGCTGGCGGTACTCGGCCAGCGCGTCGGCCCCGAGCGCGCATCGACATCGACGCGCGGGCACGCACCGAGCAGGCGCAGCGGGTGACGATCCTGCTCAACAAGCCGATCGGCTACGTCAGCGGCCAGGCCGAAGACGGCTACGAACCGGCGTGCGTGCTGGTGACGGCCGCAGAACCGTGGGGCGACGACGACGCGGGATCCGCTTTCCACGCGGCCACCTGCGCGCAGCCTGGCGCCGGCCGGCCGGCTCGACATCGATTCGGTCGGCCTGCTGGTGCTGACGCAGGACGGACGCATCGCCAAGCAGCTGATCGGCGAGGACTCGCGAGGTCGAAAAGGAATACCTGGTGCGCGTGCGCATATCGCACCGGCGGGCCGGTGTCGGCAGACGACAGTCTGCTCGCTCGAACCACGGCCTCGAACTCGACGGCGAGGCCTTGCGGCCGGCCAAGGTCAGCTGGGCCAACGAAGACCAGTTGCGCTTCGTGCTGCGCGAGGGCAAGAAGCGCCAGATCCGTCGCATGTGCGAAGCGGTCGGGCTCGAAGGTGCTGGGCCTGAAGCGCGTGCGCATCGGCAGCGTTGTGCTCGGCAAGCTGCCGCCCGGGCAGTGGCGCTACCTGCGCAGCGACGAGTCCTTCGCTTAAGCCACTTTGCTGCGGGGCCTTCGCACACCCCCTGTGTCACTGCGGCGCCGGTAGTTGGCGCCAGAGTGCTTCGGCAGCCTCGCGCCACGCCGGTTCGGCGTCGCGCGCGCGGGCCCTGGCGTGTTCTGCGGCTACCAGGGCTTGTTCGCGTTGACCCAGCCTCAGCCGCATCACCGCCAGGTTGTGCCAGGCCGCGGCGCTGTCGTGCAACTGTGCCACCCGCTCGAAGGCCGCGGCGGCGCCGGCCGAGTCGCCGGCGGCAAACCGCGCATTGCCCTGGCCCAGCCCCGCCAACAGGTTGGACGGCCAGCGTGCGACCAGGCTGTCGTAGACCCGCAGCGCCTGTACCGGCGGCGCGACGCGCTCGAAGGCGATCGCGGCCTGCACGGCATCGACCTCGCCGGCGCTGACCGGCAGCTGACCAGGCGGCAAGCCGACAAAGGCCCAATGCGCGCCGCGGGCCCAGGTGCGCTCGAAAAGGGGAAATCCCATCACCTCGCGCTCGGTGGTGCCGCTGCGCAGCAGCACCTCGCGCGCGGCGAGGTCGTAGCCGACGAGGACGGCGTAGTGCCACCGCGTGAACCACGACAGGCCCAGGTTCTGCAGCACGACGACGGCGTGGCCGGCCGCGACATCGGCGAACAAAGCGCCGATTTGCGGCGACAAGGGCACGGCCAACGCCCCGAAGCGCCGCGCCGCAGCGAGCATCTCGATCTGCAATGCGCCCTCGCGCGCAGGCAGGAACACCGCGTCGGCCAAGGAATCGGGCGTCGCCGGTAGCCCGACGTGCACGAGCGCGGTAGCCAGTGCCGCCGGCCCGCAGTGATACGGCGTTTGCGGGAAGAACGGAACCTCGTACAACTCGATGCGCGGCGGCAGTCCGGCAGGCGCAGCCAAGGCGAGCGCGGCTGTTTGTGGCGGATCGTCAAGGACTGCACAGCCCGACAGACAGGATGCGGCGCCGCTGACCAGCCACGCCCGGCGCGAAGTCAGCAATTGGAACCTCAGGCAGCGCCGGGCCGCTCCCAAGCGGCCTGAGCTCCCCTCGGGGGACGCGAGCGCAGCGAGCTTGGGGCTGTCATCTCAGGCCGCGCCGGGCCGCTCCCAAGCGGCCTGAGTTCCCCTCGGGGGACGCGAGCGCAGCGTGCTCGAAGACGTCACTTGATGGGGCGTGTGAACGGGAAGACCTTGGTGAAGCCCAGGATGTCGGTGATCAACAGAACCACGAAGATGGTCAGCAGCACGCCGAGCACGTCGCTGCCGGCAGCGGGCGCCTGGTCGATTTGCGCCGCCACTTGAGCCGCTTCGGCGTCGGTCAACGCGGCTACCCGGGCACGTGCGGCCTCGACGCTGACGCCGCGTGCCTGCAGGCCGGCCATCACGTCAGCGCGGGCCAGCGTTTGCTCGAGCAACGCGCGGCCAGGCAAAGCGGCGGCGGCCTGCTCGGTGCCGATCAGCGCCGGTGCAGCGGTCGTGACCGGTGCGGCCTGCACCAGACCGGCGAATGACAGGCTCATTGCCAAAATGGTGGCCAGGGTGCGTTTGGTTCGGGTCGTCATGGCTGGGGCTCCAGTTTTTCGGTCGCCGATCGTAACGTGCCGCCGGCCCGGAACTTGAAGATATGCAAGCGGCTGGTACGCTCGTCGCATGACGGAATTTGCAACCCGAGGCGCAATGCCGGCCCCCGCCGCGAGGTCTGCTGCGTTGGCGCCACACACGGCGGCCACTGCACTGGCGCTGCTGCTCGGCCTGCAGCCGGTGCTGACCGACCTCTACCTGCCGGCCCTGCCGCTGTTGGCGCGCGAACTCGCCGCGCCGATGAGCGCTGTGCAGTTGACCATGTCGGCGCTGATCCTGGCCTTCGGGCTTTCGCAACTGGTCTGGGGCCCGGTCGCCGACCGCTTCGGCCGCCGGCCGGTGCTGCTGGGCAGCCTGGTGCTGCTGGTGTTGGCGGGCATCGGTGCAGCGCTGGCGTCGCGTATCGGCTGGCTGATCTTCTGGCGGATTGCTCAGGGCGCGACGATGGCCGCCGCGGTGGTCTGCGCCCGCGCCATGGTGCGCGACTTGTACGAACCGCAGCAGGGCGCACGGGTGATGTCCTTGGGACTTTCGGGGCTGGGCCTGCTGGCCGTCGGCTCGCCGCTCGTCGGCGGTGCGCTGGCGATGACCCTGGGCTGGCGCAGCACCTTGGTCACGGTAGCCTGCTTCTCGCTCATGGTGCTGGTCTTCGTCTGGCGTGCACTGCCAGAGACGCTGGCGCAGCGCAATCCGCGCGCGCTGCATGGGCCTACGCTGGCCGGCAACACAGTGCAGGTGCTGTCGCATCCGACGTTCCGCGCCTGGGCGCTGCTGGTCACGGCGACCTACGGTGGCCTGTTCACGATACTCGCCGCCTCGTCGTTCACATACATCGACGTGCTCGGGTTGACACCGGCGCAATACGGCCTGGCCATGGGCTTGGGTTCGCTGGCGTATCTAGCCGGCACCTTCTTCTGTCGCCGCTGGCTGCTGCGTTCGGGCCTGCTCGGTGCGGTGCGGCGCGGGGCGGTTTTCTCGCTGGCTGGCGCGCTGGGCATGCTGGGGTGTGCACTGCTGCCGGCGCTCGCCAGCGTGCCGCTGGTGCTTGGCGCGCAGTGCCTGTTTTCGTTCGGCCACGGCATCCACCAACCATGCGGCCAGACGGGTGCCGTCGGCCCGTTCCCGCAGATGGCCGGCGTCGCCTCCGCTCTCGCCGGGTGCATGCTCGCATTGGTCGCCTTCGTGATCGGCCTCTGGCTGGGCCAGGCGATGGACGGCACGCTGCGTCCGATGGCGCTGGGGGTGGCGTTCTGGGGCACGATGACGGCTGTCGTCGCGTGGACGCTGGTCCAGCGCCATGGCGTGCCGACGCACGCCTGATGAACCCGGCACCGTGGATCGGCCTGGCCGGGCCAACCGCCAGCGGCAAGAGCGCGATCGCGATGGCCTTGGCCGAACGGCTGCCGGTCGAGATCGTCAGCGTCGATTCGGCGCTGGTCTACCGCGGCATGGACATCGGCACCGCCAAGCCCAGTGCCGCCGAGCGCGCGCGCGTGCCGCACCACCTGATCGACATCATCGACCCGAGCCAAGCCTACTCGGCCGCGCGCTTCGCGGCCGACGCGACACGCCTGATCGACGAGATCAACCGCGCGCGGCCGGCTGCCGCTGCTGGTCGGCGGCACGATGCTGTACTTCAAGGCGCTTGTTCGACGGCCTCGACGCGCTGCCCGCCGCCGACCCGGCCGCTGCGCGCAGCGCTGCAGGCCGAGGCCTCGCGCGCGGCTGGCCGGCACTGCATGCGCGAACTCGCGCGCGTCGACCCGGCCACCGCCGCGCGCCTGCCGCCCACCGACGCACAGCGCATCCAGCGCGCGCTCGAGGTCTTTCGCGTCAGCGGCCGCACGCTCTCGAGTTTTCATACCGCGCCGCGCGCGGCGCAACCGGCCGCGCTGATCGCGCTCGAACCGCGGTCGCGAGCCTGGCTGCACGAGCGCATCGCGCAGCGCTTTGCGGGCATGCTCGAACGCGGCCTGCTCGACGAGGTGCGCGCCCTGCGTTCGCGCCGCGACCTGCACGCCGACTTGCCGTCGATGCGCTGCGTCGGCTACCGGCAGGCCTGGGCGGCTCTCGACGAAGGCCTGAGCGGCGACGCCCTGACGGCCGCGGTGCGCGAGCGCGGCATCGCCGCGACGCGCCAGCTCGCCAAGCGCCAGTTGACCTGGCTGCGCGGCATGCAGCGCACGGTCGTGGCCTGTGACGACAGCGATGCCGGATCGCAGGTGGCAGCCGCGGTGGCGCGCTGGCGGCCGCAATGATCCCGGCCTTGCTGCGCGTCGAGGGACTCGCCAAGCATTACGGCGGTGTGCCGGTGTTCGAGCAGGTGACGTTCGACGTCGCGCCGGGCGAGTTCGTCGCCATCCTCGGCGAATCCGGGGTCGGCAAGTCGACTCTGCTCAACCGCTCGCCGGACTCGACGCACCGAGCGCCGGCCGCGTCGAACTGGCCGGACGCGACCTGCAGACACTGGGCGACACGGCGCTGACGCATTGGCGTCGCGCCAATCTCGGCTTCGTTTTCCAGGCCTTCCACGTGCTGCCGCACCTGAGCGTGGCGCACAACGTCGCACTGCCGCTGCTGCTGCTCGGCCACCCCGACGCCCCGCGCGTGGTACGGATGCTCGCTGCCGTCGGGCTGGCCGGATTCGAGTCCAGGCAGCCACGCACATTGTCGGGCGGTCAGTTGCAGCGTGTGGCGATCGCGCGCGCACTGGTGCACCGGCCGCCGCTGATCCTGGCCGACGAGCCCACCGGCAATCTCGACCCCGACACCGCGGCACGCGTGATCGAGCTGCTGGCCGCGCAAGTGCGCTCCGAGGGCGCCGCCTGCGTGCTGGTCACGCACTCCACGCCGCCGCCGCGCGGGCCGATCGCGTGCTGCGGCTGTCGGCGCACGGCATCGAAGCGGCATGAACACCTGGGCCCTGCTGCGCGCCTTGACGCTGCCCGAGTGGCAGGCCCACCCACTGCGCCAGGCACTGGCATTGCTGGCAGTGGCGCTCGGCGTGGCGCTGGCGTTCTCGGTGCACCTGATCAATCAGTCGGCGCTGGCCGAATTCTCGGCCGCCGTTCGCGCCGTCAATGGTGAGCCCGACTTGGCGCTCGTCTGCGACCGGCGCGACGGTTTCGACGACGCATTGGTCGAGACCTTGGCCCGGCGCAGCGAGGTCGTCGTGGCCAGCCCGGTCGTCGAGTTCGACAGTTACGCCCTGGCCCGCGACGGCCAGCGTGCGGCGCTCAAGGTCGTCGGCATCGATGCGCTCGCGATTGCCGCCGTGGCTCCCGCGCTGTTGCCGCGCCCGGCCGAGGGGAGCGATCGCCTGGCTGGCATCGATCCCGAAGCGGTATTCCTCAATGCCGCGGCGGCGCAACGGTTCGGCCTGAAGTCAGGCGATACGCTGCGCGTGCAGCATGGCTTGGCGACGGTGTCGCTGCGCGTCGCCGGCGACGTCGCGGCCGGCGGCGCCGCGCTCGCGGTGACAGACATCGCCGGTGCGCAAGTGCATTTCGGCTTCGATTCTCGATTGACGCGCATCGACTTGCGCCTGGCTGCCGGCGCGGGCACCGATTCATTGGCAACAAGCTTGCCCGTGGGCTGGGCCATCGCCGTGCCCGACGATGCCGCCGAGCGCACGGCCAACGTCTCGCGCGCCTACCGCGTCAACCTCACGGTGCTGGCGCTGGTCGCGTTGTTCACCGGTGCATTTCTGGTCTTCTCGGTCCTGGCCCTGTCGGTGGCCCAACGCACGCCGCAGCTCGCGCTGCTCGGCGTGCTCGGCTTGGCGGCCAAGGAACGCGGCAAGCTGGTGCTGGTCGAATGCGCGCTGCTCGGTGTGGCGGGCAGCGCGCTCGGCGTCGCGGCCGGTACCGTGCTGGCGCAGGCCGCTCTGCGCTGGTTGGCCGGCGACCTCGGCGGCGGCTACTTTCCCGGCGTCGCCCCGGCGCTGCATTTTCCTGGCCCGGCGCCATCGCGTTCGCGGCGCTGGGTACTGCGGCGGCGATGGTCGGCGGCTGGCTGCCGGCGCGCAATGCCGCTCGCTTGTCCCCGGCACAGGCGTTGAAGGGGCTTGGCGGCGCTCACCGCAGCGCTGGGCCGTGGTGGCACGGACCGCTGTGGTTGGCCGCCGGCGCCGTGCTCGCGCTGGTGCCACCGATCGCGGGTTTGCCGATCGCCGCCTATGCCTCGGTGGCGCTGCTGCTGATCGGCGGCATCGCCTGCGTGCCGGCGCTGATCGATGCGTTGTTGTCGCGCTCGGGACCGCCGTCGTCGCCGCTGCTGCTGCTGGCATTGGAGCGCGCACGGCATGAGCGCGACGCGGCGACCGTCGCCGTGGCCGGCGTGGTCGCCAGCCTGGCACTCGCGGTCGCACTGACCGTGATGGTGGCGAGCTTTCGCGATGGTGTTTCGCGCTGGCTCGATCAGGTCCTGCCGGCCGACCTGTACGTGCGCACGGCGGCCAGCAGCGCGGCCAGCGACCAGGCCTTCCTGCCGCCGGGCTTTGCCGCCGCGGTGGCCGCGCTGCCGGGCGTGGCCCGCGTCGAGGTCGCGCGCACGCGTGCACTGGTGCTCGATGCCGCGCGGCCCGCAGTGGCATTGATCGCGCGGCCACTGTCCGATCCGGCGCGCCAGCTGCCGCTGCTGGCGCCACCGTTGCCGCCCTCTGGCACGCTGCCTGGCGTCTACGTCAGCGAAGCGATGGCTGCACTGTACGGCGCCGAGCCAGGCAGCACGCTGGCGCTGCCGCTCGCCGCAACCCTGGTCAAGGTGCGGGTGCTTGGCGTCTGGCGCGACTACGCGCGCCAGTTCGGCGCCATCGCCATCGACAGCCGACCTATCAGCGCCTGAGCGGCGACACGCGCATCAACGACCTCGCCCTGTGGCTTGCGCCCGGCGCCCGCATCGACGACGTGCAGGCCGCGTTGCGCCAACTTGCCGGCGAACCGTCGCTGCTCGACTTCTCGGCCACGACACGCTTGCGCACGCTATCGCTGGCATCTTCGACCGCAGCTTCGCCGTCACCTACTGGCTGCAGGCGGTGGCGATCGCGATCGGCCTGTTCGGCATCGCCGCCAGCTTCTCGGCCCAGGTGCTGGCGCGGCGGAAGGAGTTCGGCCTGCTGGTGCACCTGGGCCTGACGCGCGCGCAGATCGTCGCCGTGGTCGCCGGCGAAGGCGCGGTCTGGACCGCGGCCGGCGCGCTGGTCGGCCTGGCGCTCGGCCTGGCGGTGAGCGTGGTGCTGGTCCAGGTCGTCAACCCGCAGAGCTTTCACTGGACCATGGAGTTGCTTTTGCCCTGGGGTCGCTTGGCCGCACTGGCCGCAGCCGTGTTGCTGGCAGGCAGCGCCACGGCTGCGGTCAGTGCGCGCGCTGCGGCCTCGCAGGATGCGGTGGCTGCCGTGAAGGAAGACTGGTGATCACCCGGCGCGCATGGCTGCTGCTGGCCGGTCTGGCACCCTGGGGTCCGCCGGCCGCGGCGCGCATCGAGCCTCGCACCCTGGTCTTCCCGCGTGACCATGGCGCCCACCCCGACGCGCGCATCGAGTGGTGGTACGCCACCGGCTGGCTGCGGGATGCGCAAGCCAGCGATGACGCGCCGGCATTCGGCTTCCAGTTCACCTTCTTCCGCTCGCGCACCGGGCTGGCCGCCGACGTGGCAAGCCGCTTCGCGGCGCGCCAGCTGCTGTTCGCGCACGCGGCCCTGACCGACCTGGCGGGCCGGCGCATGCGCCACGACCAGCGCATCGCACGCTGGTCCGGCGACGCGAACGCCGCACGTGCCGCCGCTTCGCTGACCGATACCGTGCTGCACATCGGCGACTGGCGCCTGCGCGCGCGACGGCGGCAGCGTACCACGCGGCACTCGACGACCGGGCGGCCGGCTTCGGCTTCGAGCTGACACTCACGACCACGCAAGCCGCTGCTGCTGCAAGGCGACAGCGGCTTCGCGCAAGGGCCCCGACCCGGCGCAGGCGAGCCACTACTACAGCCAACCGCAACTGGCGGTCAGCGGCCGGCTTCGTCACGCCGGCAGGGCCCGCGACGTGCGCGGCCGCGCCTGGCTCGACCATGAATGGAGCGAGTCGCTGCTGCCCGAAGCAGCCGTTGGCTGGGACTGGATCGGCATGAATCTGGCCGACGGCGGCGCGCTCACGGCCTTTTCGCCTGCGGCGCGCCGACGGCAGCGCCGTGTGGGCCGGCGGCAGTCACCGCTTACGCAACGGTGCCGCGATGCGCGCTTCGGCGACGACGATGTACGCTTCGACGCCGCTGGCGCACTGGAGCAGCAGCGCCACCCGCGCCCGCTACCCGGTGCGAGTGGCGCGTGGACACACCCGCCGGCAGCTTCGAGGTCCGCGCGCTGCTCGACGACACAGGAACTCGACAGCCGTCGCAGCACCGGCACCGTCTACTGGGAAGGCCTGACCGAGCTACTCGGCAGCGACAGCCGGCGTCTCGGCCGCGGCTACCTCGAGATGACCGGCTACGCGTTGCCGCTTCGGCTGTAACGACGCTGACCTGGCGTGAACTGCAACGCCGGCACCTGGGGACGCGTTGCCGGAGTCGTGCGCGTCGGACCTAGCGCAACAGCATCGGCCTGGTCTCGCCGCGCTGGCGGGCCGGTGAGAGCACAGTGCGCACGCAGTTACGGCCGGCCTCCTTGGCCGCGCACAGGGCCTCGTCGGCATCTTGAATCAGCGCGCTGAGCGAGTCATGCGAAAGGTCGAGCGCCACCATGCCAATGCTGACGGTGACGCTTACAGACTGGCCCCGCCACTCGAAATTCAACTTGGCAATGCGCTCGCGAATGCGTTCGGCGGCGTCGAGGGCGCCCAGCATGTCGGCATGCGGCAGGAAGACGATGAATTCCTCGCCGCCGAAGCGGCCGCACAGGTCGGGTTGGCGCAGGGTCTCGCCGACCGCGCGGGCGATTTCTCGCAAGACCCGGTCGCCCGCCGTGCGACCGTGCTCGTCGTTGATGTCCTCGAAGTGATCGACGTCGACCATGAGCAACGCGGCGGTCAGTTTGTAGCGGCGGCAGCGTGCCCATTCCCGATCGGCCAGGACCAGGAACTGGCGCCGGTTGTGCACGCCCGTCAGCTCGTCACTGGTGGCCAAGACGTCGAGTTGCGCTCGCCGGCGCTCGACCTCGAACAGCAGCCGCAGCAAGGGCCACGCCGCCAGCGGTGCAACCGTGACCGCGCACAGGATCGCCACCGCAAGCGTCGGCCACACGGGCGTGACCCCGGTCAACCAAACCAGGGCCAGGGCCAATCCCAGCGCCACGGCACCTGCGGCCAAGCTCAATGCCACCGCGACGCGCCATTCACGCTGGGCAAGCACCCAGCGCTGCAGACGCAGCCACTTGGCAGAGCGAAGCGAACTTGCAGGCATAGACGGCGATGGAGTGTTGCAATTGACGCCATCATTCGACCACAGCAAGGACGGCGAGATCGTGTCATCGATCAATCGCGCCCCGCGTGAATAAGGGGGTGAATCCCCCGCCTGGTGGGCGTCGCTTCCGAACTTCGCGCCGCACACGTGGTGTGCAAGGCGGCCGTTGCAGCGCCCGCATAGACTGCGCGCATGAGCAAGGATTCTTCGCTGCGCGCCAGCGCGCCCAGCCCCCGTTCACTGTCGGGGCTGCTGCCCTTCCTGCGCCCGTACCGCGGCCGCATCGCGCTGGCGGTGCTGTTCCTGGTGCTGGCGGCGGCGAGCACGCTGGTGTTCCCGCTGGCGCTGAAGTCGCTGATCGACAGGGCCTGGTCGCCGCCGACCCGGGCCAGCGCGTGATGGCGCTGCGCGAGCACTTCTTCGCGCTGTTCGCCGTCGGCGCCGCGCTCGGCGTGTTCTCGGCGGCGCGCTTTTACATGGTGAGCTGGCTCGGCGAGCGCGTCACCGCCGACCTGCGCAACGCGGTCTATGCCCATGTGCTGCGAGCAGAGCCCCGAGTTCTTCGAGACCACGCAGACCGGCGAGGTGCTGTCGCGCCTGACGACCGACACGACGCTGGTGCAGACCGTGGTCGGCTCGAGCCTGTCGCATGGGCCTGCGCAACACGGTGATGGGCATCGGCGCGCTGGCGATGCTGGTCGTCACCAACCCGTACGTGATGACGCAGGTGCTGGGCATCCTGGTGCTGGTGGTGCTGCCCAGCGCTGTGCTTCGGCCGCCGCGTGCGCAAGCTTGTCGCGCGCCAGCCAGGACCGGGTCGCCGACTCCAGCGCGATCGCCGCCGAGGTGCTGAACGCGATTCCGGTGGTGCAGAGCTACACCGCAGGAGCAGCGCGAGGCGGCGCGCTTCGACGCCTCCACCGAGAACGCCTTCGACACCGCCGTGCGCCGCACGCGGGTGCGCTCGGTGCTGGTGGCCTTCATCATCATCGCCACCTTCGGCGCGCTGCTGTGGGGCCTGTACCAGGGCACGCAGGCGGTGATGCGCCGGCGACGATCAGCGCCGGGCACCTGGGGCAGACCGTGGTCTACGTGATCATCCTGGTCAGCAGCGTGGCGGTGCTGTCGCGAGGTCTATGGCGACCTGCTGCGCGCCGCCGGCGCCACCGAGCGGCTGATGGAACTGCTGGCCACGCGCTCGCCGATCGTCGCGCCCGCGCGGCCGCGTCGCGCTGCCCGCCGCGCACGGCGGCTCGTCGGTGCAGCTTCGAGGCGTGAGCTTCCACTACCCGTCGCGGCCGCAGCACGCCGGCGCTGCGCGACTTCACGCTCGACGTCGCGCCCGGCGAGACGGTGGCCCTGGTCGGCCCGAGCGGCGCCGGCAAGAGCACGGTGTTCCAGCTGCTGCTGCGCTTCTACGACGCCGCAGCACGGCGCGGTGCGCGCTCGACGGCGTGCCGGTGCGCGAGCTGGCGCTGCACGACCTGCGCCAGCGCATCGGCATCGTGCCGCAGGACAGCGTGATCTTCTCGACCAGCGCGATGGAGAACATCCGCTACGGCCGCCCCGACGCCGAGCGACGACGAGGTGATCGCCGCGGCGAAGGCGGCCTTCGCGCACGACTTCATCACGCGCCCTGCCCGAGGGCTACGACACCTTCCTCGGCGAGCGCGGCGTGCGCCTGTCGGGCGGCCAGCGCCAGCGCATCGCGATCGCGCGCGCGATGCTGAAGAACCCGCCGCTGCTGCTGCTCGACGAGGCCACCAGCGCGCTCGACGCCGAGAGCGAGCGCATGGTGCAGGCCGCGCTCGAATCGGCGATGCAGGACCGCACGACGCTGGTCATCGCGCACCGGCTGGCCACCGTGCAGCGCGCCGACCGCATCGTCGTGCTCGACGCACGGCGCGCATCGTCGAGCACCGGCACGCACGCCGAGCTGGTGGCGCGCGGCGGCCTGTATGCGCGGCTGGCGGCGCTGCAGTTCGATCTCGAACCGGCGGCAGCACGCGATAATTCCTGAGCATGAGCGCCCCGTCCGCTCGCAGTACGAAGACTTCATGCGCCATGTGTCCGAACACGGCGTCGCCAAGGCCGACCGCACCGGCACCGGCACGAAGAGCGTGTTCGGCCACCAGATGCGCTTCGACCTGAGCGAAGGCTTTCCGCTGGTCACGACCAAGAAGGTGCACCTGAAGTCGATCATCCTCGAGCTGCTGTGGTTCCTGCGCGGCGACGGCAACGCGAAGCTGGCTGCAGGAGCGCGGCGTGACGATCTGGGACGAATGGGCCAAGCCCGACGGCGACCTCGGCCCGGTCTACGGCGTGCAGTGGCGCAGCTGGCC
Organism: uncultured beta proteobacterium; assembly: GCA_963779435.1. Taxonomy (GTDB): domain Bacteria; phylum Pseudomonadota; class Gammaproteobacteria; order Burkholderiales; family Burkholderiaceae_C; genus CADEEN01. The sequence goes on from CAVZYL010000021.1 coordinate 150,694, forward strand.
GACGCCCGACGGCGGCCACATCGACCAGATCGCCGAGGTCGTCAAGCAGCTCAAGACCAATCCCGATTCGCGCCGCATCATCGTCAGCGCCTGGAACGTGGCCGAGTTGTCCAAGATGGCGCTGATGCCGTGCCACGCGTTCTTCCAGTTCTACGTCGCGCCGGGCGCGTCACCTCGGCACGTCCCGCGCTGAGCTGCCAGCTCTACCAGCGCAGCGCCGACATCTTTCTCGGCGTGCCGTTCAACATCGCCAGCTACGCGCTGCTGACGCACATGCTGGCGCAGCAGTGCGACCTGGACGTCGGCGACTTCATCTGGACCGGCGGCGATTGCCACATCTACAGCAACCACGCCGAGCAGGTCGGCACTGCAGTTGGCGCGCGAGCCACGTCCCTACCCGATGCTCGACATCAAGCGCCGGCCGGCGTCGATCTTCGACTACGAGTACGAGGACTTCGAGGTGCTCAGGACTACGAGCACCACCCGGCGATCAAGGCGCCGGTGGCAATCTAGGCAGCGGCCTGCCTGCGGGTCGCATGTCGCCGGTGACGCGTCATTGGCTGCGTGCCCTGCGCCGCGGCAGCATCGACTCGAGCACGCCATCCTTGAGCACGTAATGATGAAAGAGGCCGGCGAGTGCGTGCATGCCCGCAAGCCAGATCACCGCGTCGCCAAGCCAGGCGTGGACGCGTGCGATCGCGGCACCGAGCGCATGCGATTCGGTCCATGGCGACGCCAGTGTCACGCCGCCTAGCAGCGTCAGTGGATGCCCCTCCAGCCACGCACCGGCGACGGCCGTAAGCGGTACGGCGAAGAGGAGCAGGTACAGCGCCAGTTGCACCGACCTGGCAGAAATGTCCATCCAGCGCGCGAGCGGCGCTTGCACAGGCCGGGTGTCGAACGCTCGCCACACGACCCGCAGCACGACCAGGGCGAGCACGACAAGGCCGAGCGTTTCATGCAGTTGCCGCTCGGCGTCGCGCGCCGCCGCATAGACACGCGCCTCGGGACCGCCGGGGCCGTAGGCAAACGCGATCAGCACGATCAACGCCGTGGCCCAGTGCAAAGCCCTCGTCGCCATGCTGTAGCGCGCAATCCTCGGCTCTTCCATGACCCATTCTCGCGCGCGAACCGCAAGCGCTTCACGCTCGGCGCGCACCTCAATTGCGGCCGCTCAAATCAGAGAGCCCGCGACCAGAATTGACCCACCAAGTCGTGCCCGAAACTGTGGTGACGCTCCTCCCGCTCCAAGTTGAAGCCCACGGTTTCGTAGATGTGGCGCGCGGAGACCAGAATGTCGTTGGTCCAGAGCATGATTCGCTCGTAGCCGGCGCGCTTTGCGAAGGCGATGCACTCGTTGACCAGCCGGCGCCCGACGCCGTGCCCGCGACCCTTCGGATCGACCAGCAGGCAGCGCAGTTGCGCGGCATCCGGATCGTCGGCATTGCGCACCAGGAACACGCAGCCGACCCGTTCGCCGTCCAGTTCGGCGACCCAGAAGCGTTCGGTCGCCGCATCGTGCTTGGCGACAAACTGAGCGAACAGCCTCGCAACGAGTGCCTCGAATTCGATGTTCCAGCCGAACTCATCGGCATAGAGCTGCGCGTGCCGCTCGATGGCCCATCCTGCATCGCCCACCCGGTGGGTCCGAATCGTCAGCTGCGGGCTCGGTGGCCGATCCCTCGGCGTTGATTGACCTTCGTTCATCGCATCCCCGCGAGGCTGCTCCATGTTGACGGCACGCCAGTCACTGCGGCCCCCGCACGGCACTCAGTGCTGCAGGATCTTTGACAGGAACTCTTTCGCCCGCGGCGTGCGCGCATCCGGGTCGCCGAAGAACTCGGCTGTCTTGCAGTCTTCGACGATCTTGCCCTGATCCATGAAGATCACGCGGTGGCTGACCTTCTTGGCAAAACCCATCTCGTGCGTGACGACCATCATCGTCATGCCCTCCTTGGCCAGCAGCACCATCACGTCGAGCACCTCGCCGACCATTTCGGGGTCCAGGGCCGAGGTCGGTTCGTCGAACAGCATCACGATCGGGTCCATCGACAGGGCGCGGGCAATCGCCACACGCTGCTGCTGGCCACCAGAGAGCTGACCGGGGAACTTGTCCTTGTGCACCATCAGGCCGACGCGGTCGAGCATCTTGAGCCCTCGCGTCCGGGCCTCGCCGGCACTGCGGCCCAGCACCTTGATCTGTGCCAGCGTCAGGTTCTCGGTCACCGACAGGTGCGGGAACAACTCGAAGTGCTGGAACACCATGCCCACGCGTGCGCGCAACTTGGGCAGGTCGGTCTTGGGGTCGCCGATGCTGATGCTGTCGACGACGATGTCGCCCTTCTGAAACGGCTCGAGCGCGTTGACGGTCTTGATCAGCGTGCTCTTGCCAGAGCCCGACGGGCCGCAGACGACGACGACTTCGCCCTTCTTGATGCTGGTCGTGCAGTCGGTCAGAACCTGGAAGCTGCCGTACCACTTGCTGACGTTCTTGATGTCGATCATCTAACAACCCTCGCTATCGAATGATCTGGATCTTCTTCTGCAAGCGACGCACTAGCATCGACAGGCTGAAGCAGATCACGAAGTAGACGACCGCGGCAACGAGGTAGGTCTCGACCGGGCGGTTGAAGTTCTTGCCCGCGACCTCGAAGCCCTTCAGCAGGTCGTATGCGCCGATGGCATAGACCAACGATGTGTCCTGGAACAGGATCACGGTCTGCGTCAATAGCACCGGCAACATGTTGCGGAAGGCCTGCGGCAGGACGATCAGTTGCATGCATTGCGGGTAGGTCATGCCCACCGCGTAGCCGGCGTAGACCTGGCCCTTGGGCACGCTCTGGATGCCGGCGCGCATGATCTCCGAGTAGTACGCCGCCTCGAACACGGTGAAGGTGATGATGGCACTCAGTTCGGCCCCCATTGGCCGCCCGATCAACAGTGGGATCAGCAGGAAGAACCACAGGATCACCATTACCAGCGGGATCGAGCGCAGCGTGTTGACGTAGAACGCTGCTGGCATCACCAGCCACTTCTTTCCCGACAGGCGCATCAGCGCCAGCACGGTCCCCAGCAGGATGCCGCCAATCATCGCCACCAGCGTCAGCTGCACCGAAAAGATGAAGCCCTTGACGACAAAGCTCGAGACCACGCCCCAGTTGAAGAAGCCGAAGTCGAGGTTCAGATTCACTTCGCGCCCCCGATCATCATGCCGGGCACTTGCACACGGTGCTCGATGAACAGCGCCAGGCGGTTGACGGCGAAGGCCGATACGAAATACAAGCCCGTCACCGCCAGATAGACCTCGATGCCGCGCGAAGTTTCTTCCTGTGCCTGCATCGCGAACATCGTCAGCTCGGCGATGCTGACGGCAAACGCCACTGACGAGTTCTTGATGATGTTCATCGATTCGCTGGTCAATGGCGGTATGACGATGCGAAACGCCATCGGCAGCAAGACGAAGCGGTAGGTCTGCGGCAGCGTCAGGCCCATCGCCAGGCCAGCGTAGCGCTGGCCTGTCGGCAGCGCCTGGATGCCAGCCTTGACCTGCTCGGAAATGCGCGCCGAGGTGAAGAAACCGAGCGCAAAGACCACCAGCACGAAGCTCGGCACGCCGCGCAGCACCAGGAACATCGACGGGATGACGTGGTACCAGAGGAACAACTGCACCAGCAGCGGGATGTTGCGGAACAGTTCGGTCCAGGCGTTGCCCAGCGCCACCAGCCACTTGTTCGGTGTCGTGCGCAGGATGCCCATCAGCGAGCCCGCGGCCAACGCCACGACCAGGGCGCACAGCGCCACCGACAGCGTCCAGCCCCAGGCGCTGATCATCCACTCGAGGTAGTTGCGTCCGCCCCCAGTGTCTTGCAGGAAGACCTGCCAATCCCACTTCATCGCACCGCCTCCTCTTGTTCTTTGCCGATCGCGGCGACGAAGAACGCGGCGCGGCACTTTCAGCGCCGCGTCACCGCAGCATAAGCAGGCCCCGCCGGCTCAGGCGTCGGGGCTTGCCTGGGGGCGGTTAATCACTTCTTCTGGTACTCCTCGACCGGCTTGTCGTTCGGGCTGGCCCAGGCCGCCTTGGTCGCGTCGCTGGCAGGCAGACCAACCTTGGTATTGGCCGGCGGAATCGGTTGCATGAACCACTTGTCGTAGGCCTTGGCCAACTGGCCACTGGCAATCTGCGCCTTGATGCTGTCGTCGACCGCCTTCTTAAAGGCAGGGTCGTCCTTGCGGATCATGATCGCGATCGGCTCGACTGACAGCACCTCGCCAACGATCTTGAAGTCGGCCGGGTTCTTGGCGCGAGCGATGTTGCCGGCCAGGATCTGGCCGTCCATCACGAACGCATCGGCGCGGCCGCTCTCGAGCAGCAGAAAGCTGTCGGCGTGATCCTTACCGAACAGTTCCTTGAAGTCGATCCCCGTGGCACGCTCGTGCTTGCGCAGCAATTGCACCGAGGTCGTGCCGGTGGTGGTGGCGACGTTGCGATCCTTCAGTTGGGCGATCGAGGTGATGCCCGAATTGGCCTTGACCGCGATGCGCACTTCTTCGACATAAGTGGTGACGGCGAACGCCACGTCCTTCTGGCGCGTGGCGTTGTTGGTGGTCGAGCCGCACTCGATGTCGACGGTGCCGTTCTGCACCAGCGGGATGCGGTTCTGCGATGTCACCGGCTGGTACTTGACTTCCAGCTTGGCCAGACCCAACTGCTTTTGAATGTCGGCCAGCGCCTGCTGGCAAACGTCGATGTGAAAGCCGACGTACTTGCCGTCGCCCAGCGTATAGCTCAGTGCGCCGGACGATTCACGCACGCCCATCGTGACGGCACCGCTGTCCTTGATCTTCTTCAGCGTGTCGTTGGCCTGGGCCAATGCGACACCGGTCGCCAGCATGGCGGCAATGGCAATGAGTGACTTCTTCATACGCGAGAGCTCCTGCAACAGGTTTGGGAAACGAAAGAAACATGAATTGTAGGAACGCCTGCGGCTATCCGCCGCGTGCAAAGGCGCAAACAGGGGTTAACCCGCGCTATCGACGCCAGACCGGTCGGCGCTCGATTGCTGCAACTGCCACATCCGGGCGTAACGCCCGTTGAGCGCCAACAGCTCGGCATGCGCACCCTGTTCGACTATCCGCCCGTGCTCCATGACCAGAATGCAATGCGCATCGACCACAGTCGACAGCCTGTGGGCGATGACCAAGGTGGTCTTGTTGCGCGCCACGTTCCTCAATTCGCCCTGAATTGCGCGCTCGTTGGCCGAGTCAAGTGCCGACGTGGCTTCGTCGAAGATCAGGATCGGCGGGTTCTTCAGCAGAGTGCGCGCGATCGCCACCCGCTGCTTCTCGCCGCCCGAGAGCTTCAAGCCGCGCTCGCCGACCATCGTCTCGTAACCCAGTGGCGTGCGGGCGATGAAGTCATGGATGTGCGCCGAACGCGTCGCGCCCTCGACCTCGGACCGGCTCGCTCCGGGTCGGCCGTAGGCGATGTTGTACTCGACCGTGTCGTTGAACAGCACGGTGTCCTGCGGCACGATCCCGATCGCCGCACGCAGGCTGGCCTGCGTCACGCTGCGGATGTCCTGGCCGTCGATACTGATGCGACCGCCGCCGACATCGTAGAAGCGGTAAAGCAGGCGCGCCAGCGTCGACTTGCCGGCGCCCGACGAGCCGACCACGGCGACTGTCTTGCCCGCTGGAATCTCGAAACTCACGTCGTCGAGGATGCCGCGCGCCGGGTCGTAGGCGAAGCTCACGTGCTCGAAGCGCACTTTGGCCTCGCGCACGATCAACGCTGGGGCGTTCGGCGCGTCGGCGATTTCGCGATGCGTCGACAGCAGCGTGAACATCTTCTCCATGTCGACTGTCGACTGCTTGATCTCACGGTAGATCACGCCGAGGAAGTTGAGCGGAATGTAGAGCTGGATCATCAGCGCATTGACCAGCACCAGGTCACCCAGCGTCAGGCTCGCGTCGACGACGCCGAGGGTGGCGCGCCAAACCAGCAGCGTCACCGCCGCCGCGATGATCAGACTCTGGCCGAGGTTGAGCAACGACAGCGAGGTCTGCGACTTGATGGAGGCCTGCTCGAGGCGCTGCAGGTTCTCGTCGTAGCGCGCCTGCTCGAAGTGTTCATTGCCGAAGTACTTGACGGTCTCGTAGTTGATCAAGGCGTCGATCGCACGTGTATTGGCCTTGCTGTCCTGCTCATTCATGGCGCGCCGGAAATGCGTGCGCCACTCGGTCACGGTCACGGTGTAGGCGATATAGGCCAGCAAGGCGCACAACGCAATCGCCGCGAACCAGCCATCGAAACGGCTGGCAAGCAGCACGATGACCAGTGAAATCTCGACCAGCGTGGGCAGGATGTTGTAGATGAAGTAGTTCAGCAGCGAGTGGATCGCGCGCGAACCGCGCTCGATGTCGCGCGACACGCCGCCGGTCTGGCGCTCCAGGTGAAAGCGCAGCGACAGGCTGAGCAGGTGATCGAAAGTCTGCAGCGCGACCTGACGCGCGATGCGCGCGGCCACCGGATAGAACAGGAACTCGCGCAGTTCGGTGAACAGCGTCACCGACACACGCAGGGCGCCGTAGGCCAGCAACAGCGCCACCGGTACGGCCAGCGCCGAGCGCGGGTCGCCGGGCTTGAGGTCCAAAGCGTCGACCAACGACTTGAGCACCAGCGGCACGCCGATGTTGGCCAGCTTTGCCGCCACCAGGCAGGTCAGCGCAATCGCCACCCGCCAGCGCCATTGCCAGATATAGGGCAACAGCTTTCGCACCGTGGACAGGCCTGCGCTGGGCAGTGCGCCGGACGTGGTCGCGGGAACAGGCAGGGAGGCGGTGGCGTAGCGGCGCATGTTGCAAGTGTCGTGGAAGAATGCCAGCCCTGCTCCAACATCGCCTGCGATCGAGGTCGAGAACCATCATGACAACACCCACCCACAGCGCCGCCGTGATGGCCCCACCGCGCCTGCCCGACGGCAGCGAGTTGGTGATGCGGGTAATGCCCTTGCCGGCCGACACCAACAGCAACGGCGACATCTTCGGCGGCTGGCTGATGGCGCAGGTCGACCTGGCCGGTGCGGTGCTGCCGTCGCGTGTCGCAAAGGGGCGCATCGCCACCGTGGCTGTCAATCAGTTCCTGTTCAAGCAGACGGTGTCGGTGGGCGACCTGCTCAGCTTCTACGCCCGGATCGAGCGCATCGGCAATACGTCGATTACCGTGCACATGGAGGTCTACGCCGAGCGCAACCCCGCCAATCTGCAGGTGGTCAAGGTCACGGAGGCGAACCTGACCTACGTTGCCATCGATGCCGCAGGCAAGCCGCGGCCGCTGCCCCGCGCCTGAGCCAACGGCTCTGGCACGCGCGTTGCGCGCATGACCCACCCGCGAATCGATGTCGATCCGGGTGAGTCCCGATGCACTCACCTGTCCCAGAGCCGACCATCACGGCCCTGCTTTGACCTGCATCAAGGAGCGCGCCGATGAAGCTCTACTACCACCCCGCATCGACCACCAGCCGGCCGGTCGTGCTCTTCGCCGCCGAGAGCCGCATCCCATTGGAATTGCAGGTCGTCGACCTGTTCACCGGCGAACACATGCAGCCGCCCTTCGGAGCGATCAACCCGAACCACCTCGTGCCGGTCCTGGAAGACGGCGCCTTTCGGCTGACCGAGAGTTCGGCGATCCTGAAGTACCTGGCCGACAAGGCCGGCTCGCCGCTGTACCCGAAGGACCTGCAACAGCGCGCCCGCGTCAACGAGCGCATGGACTGGGTCAACACCCAGCTCTGTCGCGACTTCGCATACGGCCTGGTCTACCCGCAGATATTTCCAGGGCACAAGCGGCGCAGCGACGAAGCCCAGCGGGCCACGCTGGAATGGGGCCAGGAGCGGGCGCGCGGCTGGATGAAGGTACTCAACGACAGCCTGCTCGGCGCGGGCAAGAATTGGATCTGTGGCGACGCGATGACGATTGCCGACTACTACGCCGCAGCCTTCGTTGCGCTGGGCGAGGCCACCGGCAGCAGCTTTGCCGACTACCCGAACATCCAGCGCTGGCTCGGCCGCATGAAGGCACTGCCCAGTTGGAAGGAGGTCAACGCCGCGATCGACGGCTTACGCCGCCACGCTCAAGGGCAATCCGATGGTCGGCGGTCCTGCGGAGGCCATGATTCGCAAGCTGCACCACAGCGCCTACCGTTGCCGCGACTCGGAGCAGACGCGGCGCTTCTATGAGGACTTCCTCGGCCTGCCTCTGGCGGGCACGCTCGAGATCAAGGAAACCAAGAGCGGCAGCGGCCACCGCGACGCTGCACACCTTCTACCGGCTGGACGACGGCTCGTTCATGGCTTTCTTCGAAGTCACCGACATGGCCTTCGACTTCAAGCCGCAGCACGACTACGACCTGCACATCGCGCTCGAAGTCGAACGCCCGGTACTCGACGCGATGCTGGCCAAGGGCCGCGCCGAAGGCATCGAGACGCGTGGCATATCGCAGCACGGCTTCATCGAATCGATCTACTTTCGCGATCCCAACGGTTATGTCGTCGAGTTGTGCGCGAAAGCACCCCACCACGACGCGGCGATGGACCCGTCGCGCAACGGGGCGCGCGAAATACTGCAACGCTGGACGGCCGCGCGTGCGGCCACGACGACCTGACCGCACCGCATTGGCGTTGAACTTCCCCGGCGACCGGCATTGCGCCCGGTCATTTCAAGAGAGCAATCTGAGGAGCCTTCGATGACCGTTACTGCCCGCAGCGTGACCTGGTTGCGCATTGCCGTCGTCTACTTCGTCGTTGCCGTCACGCTCGGCATCGTGATGGGCGCGTCGGGCGACCATTCGCTGATGCCCGTACACGCCCACCTCAACCTGCTCGGTTGGGTCTCAATGACACTGTTCGGCCTCATCGGGTACGTCTATCCGGCGACGACACAGGGGCGCCGCGCCGACGTCCAGTTCTGGCTCTACAACCTGAGCGTACCGGTGCTGCTGGCGATGCTGGCGGCATTGCTGCGCGGGCACAAGGAACTCGAGCCCTTGCTCGCGGTCGGCTCCATCGTGACCGGCATTGCCGTGCTGCTGTTCGCCTATAACGTGCTCGCCGCCGTCAAGGCACCCGCGGCCGCTTAGCGCGTCGCGGCTAGCGGCAGTTCAGCTGCGGCCACACCGCGGCGGCGATGTGCGCGGCGAGCGCCTCGCCGCAGGCGCGGTAGACCGGCTCGCCGGGGTGGAAGCCGTCGCTCGGCCATGCACGCCGGCGTCGAGCTCGCAGCGTCGATCGCGCACGTGCGACACGTCGCTGCGCGTCGCCGCCCAGCGCGCCAGCGCGCGCGTCGTGGCGGCGCGCGTCGGCGCCCAGCACGCGGCGCAGCGGCTGCGGCAGGCAGCGGGAAGCGGTGCACCGGCGGCAGCGGCGCGAACACGACGTGGCGCCACGCCGTGCGCGTTGCGCAGCCAGTCGGCGATCGCGTCGCGCGCGGCGCACGGCGCGCCGCGACGGCACCTGGTCGATGACGTCGTTGACGCCGGTGACGACGACCGCGACGTCGGCCGCGCGGACGCGGCGCTCGCGCAGCAGTCGCAGGCATTGCGCGCGTCGTCAGGCCGGAGCGCGCCAGCAAGCGCCCAGTGCGACCGCGCCGCACACGGCGCGCGCGATGCAGCGCGCGCGTCAGGTGCCCGGCGAGCGCCTGGTCCTGCGCGCCACGCCGACGCCGGCGGCCGACGAGTCGCCGGCGATCAGCAGGCGCAGCGCGCGGCGCCGCGGCCCGACCACGCCTTCGCGCGCGCCCGTCGGCCTCGGGCAGCACCGGCGCGCGCGCGCCGCGTCGCGCACCGCCTGCGCGACCAGCAGCGGCGCGAGCGCGAGCTTCAGCGCGAGCGACATGGCCGCGACGCACGCTCGCAGCGTCAGAACTTCGAGAAGTCGGGCTTGCGCTTCTGGAAGAAGGCGCTGAACGCTTCCTTCGCTTCGGGGCTGCGCAGGCGCGCGCCGAAGACCTCGCCCTCGACCGCGATCGTCTCGCAGCAGCGGCTCGCGGCGCGGCGCGGCGCATCAGCCGCTTGGTCTCGCGCACGGCACCCGGCGGCAGCGCGTTGAAGCGCTCGGCGATGCGGCGCGCGTGGTTCACCACCTCGCCGGCCGGCAGCACCGCGTTGGCGATGCCGCACTCGACCGCGTCGGCGCCGGTGAACGGGTCGCCGAGCAGCAGCTTCTCGGCCGCGCGCGCGTTGCCCATCAGCTGCGGCACGATCAGGCTCGACGCGAACTCGGGCACCAGGCCGAGGCTCACGAACGGCATCGCCAGGCGCGCTTCGTCGGAGACGTAGACGAAGTCGCAGTGCAGCAGCATCGTCGTGCCGATGCCGATCGCCGCGCCGGTGACCGCGGCGACCACCGGCTTGTCGCAGCCCGATCAGCGCCTCATGAACGCGAACGACCGGCGACTCGCTCGCCGCTCGCGGCGGGCGCTGCATGAAGTCCTCGATGTCGTTGCCCGAGGTGAAGATGCCCGGCTGGCCGGTGATCAGCACCGCGCGCACCGCCGTGTCGTCGCGTCGCGGCGTCGAGCGCGTCGGCCATCTGCCTGGTACATCGCGCCGGTGATCGCGTTCTTCTTCTCCGGCCGCGCGATCTCGATCGTCGCCACGCCGTTCAGGGTGCCGGTCTTGATGCTCATGCGGTCTCCTCGTGCTGGTCGGCGCTCAGACGCGCTCGAAGATGCCGGCCGCGCCCTGCCCGGTGCCGACGCACATCGTCACCATGCCGTACTTCAGGTTGTGGCGGCGCAGCGCGTGCACGACGGTCGCCGCGCGGATCGCGCCGGTCGCGCCGAGCGGGTGGCCGAGCGCGATCGCGCCGCCCATCGGGTTGACCTTCGCCGGGTCGAGGCCGACGCGTGTTGATCACCGCCAGCGACTGCGCCGCGAAGGCTTCGTTCAGCTCGATCCAGTCGATGTCGTCGAGCTTCAGGCCGGCGTAGCGCAGCGCCGCCGGAATCGCCTCGATCGGGCCGATGCCCATGATCTCCGGCGGCACGCCGCGCGCGGCGAAGCTGACGAAGCGCGCCAGCGGCTTCAGGTCGAACTGCTTGACGGCCTTCTCGCTGGCCAGGATCAGCGCGCCGGCGCCGTCGCTGGTCTGCGAGCTGTTGCCGGCGGTGACGCTGCCCTTGGCCGCGAACACCGGCTTCAGCTTGGCCAGGCCTTCGAGCGAGGTGTCGGGGCGCGCGCCTTCGTCGAGGCTTGACGGTGCGCGTCTTCGTGCCCTGCCTCGCCGGTGGCGAGGTTCGGGAAGCGGTCGACGACCTCGATCGGCGTCATCTCGTCGGTGAACTCGCCGGCCGCTGCGCCTTCAGCGCCTGCTGGTGCGACTCGAGCGCGAACGCGTCCTGCGCCTCGCGGCTGACCTTCCACTGCGCGGCCACCTTCTCGGCCGTCAGGCCCATGCCGTAGGCGATGCCGACGTTCTCGTCGCGCTCGAAGATCTCGCGGGTTGAACGACGGCTTGTTGCCGCCCATCGGCACCATGCTCATCGACTCGGCGCCGCCGGCGATCATCACGTCGGCCTCGCCGACGCGGATGCGGTCGGCCGCCATCTGCACCGCGGTCAGGCCCGAGGCGCAGAAGCGGTTGACGGTGACGCCGCCCACCGGCTTGCGGCAGGCCGGCCAGCGCGACCGCGATGCGCGCCATGTTCATGCCCTGCTCGCCCTCGGGGAACGAGCAGCCGATGATCGCGTCTTCGATCGCCTTCGGGTCGAGCGTCGGCACCTGCTTCAGCGCGCTGCGGATCGCCGCGACCAGCAGGTCGTCGGGCCGCGTGTTGCGGAAGTAGCCGCGGCCCGAGCGGCCGATCGGCGTGCGCGTGGCGGCGACGATGTAGGCGTCTTGCACTTGCTTGCTCATGTCGTTGCTCCGTCCTCAGTTGCGCACCGGCTTGCCGGTCTGCAGCATGCCCATGATCCGTTCCTGCGTCTTCGGGTGCTCGAGCAGCGCGCAGAAGTGCTTGCGCTCCAGCGTCATCAGGTACTCCTCGGTGACCAGCGAGCCGGCATCGACGTCGCCGCCGCACACCACGTCGGCGATCAGCGCTCGCGATGTGGAAGTCGTGCGCGCTGATGAAGCCGCCGTCGCGCATGTTGACGAGCTGCGCCTTGATGGTCGCGATGCGCGTTGCGCCCGGCCACCGGGAACAGCGCCTTCGCGCGGCGCGCGCTAGCCGCTGTCGAACATCGCCTTGGCCTGCTGCGATCGCGACGTACAGCAGCTCGTCCTTGTGCGGCACGATGACGTCGCTCCAGAGCAGGTAGCCGAGCTTGCGGCTCTCGATCGCGCTGGTGCCGACCTTGGCCATCGCGGCGCTGGTGAAGCCGTCGCTCGAGGAACTGCAAGCAGGTCGGCATTGGCGTTGCCGGCGCGCGGCCATCTCGGCGGCGCGGCGCGCGATGTAGGCCAGGCCGCCGCCGCCCGGGATCAGGCCGACGCCGACTTCGACCAGGCCGATGTAGCTTTCCATCGCCGCGACGCGGCGCGCGCAGTGCACCGCGATCTCGCAGCCGCCGCCGAGCGCGATGCCGCGCACCGCCGCGACCACCGGCACGCTGCGCGTAGCGCATGCGCAGCATCGCGTCCTGCAGCTTCTTCACCTCGGGCGCGATGCCCTTGGCGCCGCTCTTCATGAACACCGGCATCAGCGCTTCGAGGTTGGCGCCGGCCGAGAACACGTCGTCGGGCGACCAGATCACCAGGCCCTTGTAGCCTTGCCTCGGCGAGCTCGACCGCCTTGCAGCAGGCCCTCGATCACGCGCCGGGCTGATGAGGTGCAGCTTGGCGGTGATGCTGGCGATCAGCACCTCGCCGTCGAGCGTCCAGACGCGGACCTCGTCGTTCTTGAACACCTCGGTGCCGCCTTGCAGCGGCGCGGCGGCGCCGGCGCCGAGCACGGCCTCGCGGAACGTGCTGGCGCTGGTAGACCGGCAGCGTGCTCGGCGCGGCACGAAGCGCTTGCTGCGCCGGCGCTCCACGAGCCTTCGGGCGTGTGCACGCCGCCGTCGCGGCCACCGGGCCGTCGAACACCCAGGCCGGCAGCGGCGCCTTGCACAGCGCCTTGCCGGCGTCGATGTCTTCCTTGACCCACTGCGCCACCTGCGTCCAGCCGGCCTCCTGCCACAGCTCGAACGGGCCCTGCTTCAGCGCCGAAGCCCCAGCGCATCGCGAAGTCGACGTCGCGCGCGCTCTCGGCGATCGTCGGCCAGGTGCACCGCGGCGTAGTGGAAGCTGTCGCGCAGGATCGCCCACAGGAACTGCGCCTGCGGGTTGCTTCGACTCGCGCAGCAGCTTCAGGCGCTCGGCCGGCGGCTTCTTCAGCATGCGCGCGACGACCTCGTCGGCCTTGCCGCCGCCGGCACGTAGTCGCCCTTGGCCGGGTCGAAGCGCAGGATGTCCTTGCCGACCTTCTTGTAGAAGCCGGCGCCGGTCTTCTGGCCGAGCGCGCCCTGCGTCGATCAGCGCCTGCCAGCACCGGCGGCGTGGCGTAAGCTGCGGATAGAACGGATCGGTCGCTGCCAGGTTGTCCTGCAGCGTCTTGATGACGTGCGCCATCGTGTCCAGGCCCACCACGTCGGCGGTGCGGAAGGTGCCGCGAGCTGGCGCGGCCGAGCTTCTTGCCGGTCAGGTCGTCGACCACGTCGTAGCTCAGGCCGAAGTTCTCGGCCTCCTTCATCGTCGCCAGCATGCCGGCGATGCCGACGCGGTTGGCGATGAAGTTGGGCGTGTCCTTGGCGCGCACCACGCCCTTGCCGAGCGCCGGTGGTGACGAAGGTCTCGAGCTGGTCGAGGATCTCGGGCTCGGTGGTCGGCGTCGCGATCAGCTCGACCAGCGCCATGTAGCGCGGCGGGTTGAAGAAGTGGATGCCGCAGAAGCGCGGCTTGATCTCCTCGGGCAGCACCTCGGACAGCTTGGTGATCGACAGGCCCGAGGTGTTGCGACGCGACGATCGCATGCGGCGCGACGACCGGCGCGATCTTCTGGTACAGGTCGAGCTTCCAGTCCATGCGCTCGGCGATCGCCTCGATGATCAGGTCGCAGTCCTTCAGCTGCTCGAGGTGCTCTTCGTAGTTGGCCTGCTGGATCAGCGCGGCGTCTTCGGCCACGCCGAGCGGCGCGGGCTTGAGCTTCTTCAGGCCCTCGATCGCCTTGGTGACGATGCCGTTCTTCGGCCCTTCCTTGGCCGGCAGGTCGAACAGCACCACCGGCACCTTGACGTTGACCAGATGGGCGGCGATCTGCGCGCCCATCACGCCGGCGCCGAGCACGGCGACCTTGCGGACGTGAATCGATTCATGGCTGCTCCTGCGAGGCTCATTCGACGCGGATCCAGGTCTGCGTGCGGCAGAACGGGCCGACGTAGCCGCGCACCTCAGCTTCTTGCCGCCGTCGACCGGCTTCAGCGCGCTTGTAGACCTTGCCGTTGTTCGGGTCGAGGATGTCGCCGCCGTCCCACACGTCCTTGTCGTCGGCGCTCTGCTTCAGTTGCGCATGATCGTCATGCCGAGATCGGCTTGTCCTTGCGCTCGTCGCTGCACTCGTCGCAGACCGCGTCCTGCTTGCCGGGTCGAGATCTTCTCGACCTTGCCGGTGAGACGCCGCCGTCTCGGTGATGCGGACCAGCGACTTCTCCTTCTTGGTCTGTCGTCGATGGTCTTCCAGACGCCGCCGGCGTGTCCTGCGCCGCGCCGCGAACGCGCCAGCGACAGGCGGCGACAGCGAGCTTCTTCGTTGCTGATGGCCATGCGGCCGATCAGAAAAGGCTTCGTCCATGCCATCATCGGCGCCGCCGGCGCGCGCGCTGCGGATCAGCCCGCCGTCTCGGGCAGCAGCTTGGCGAAGTAGAAGCGCGCGGTCGCGAGCTTGGCGGCGTAGAACGGGTCGCCCGTCGCCTGCTTCGAGCGCGACCTTGGCCATGCGCGCCCAGAAGTAGGCGAACACCAGGTGGCCGCACGACGCGCAGGTAGTCGACCGCGGCGGCGCCCACTTCGTCGGGGTTCTCGAAGGCCTTCATGCCGATCTCGGTGGTCAGCTTGGTGACCTTGTCGCCCAGGTCGGCGAGCGGGTTGACGAACTCCTGCATCGCCTCGTTGATGCCTTCTTCCTCGACGAAGCCGGCGACCAGCTTGCCGAACTTCTTCAGCTTCGCGCCGTTGTCGCCCAGCACCTTGCGGCCCAGCAGGTCGAGCGACTGGATCGTGTTGGTGCCCTCGTAGATCATGTTGATGCGCGCGTCGCGCACGAACTGCTCCATGCCCCACTCGCGGATGTAGCCGTGGCCGCCGAAGACCTGCATGCAGTGCGAGGTGGCGAGCCAGGCGTTGTCGGTGAGGAAGGCCTTGACGATCGGCGTCAGCAGCGCCACCAGGTCGGCGCAGTCCTTGCGCACCTCGTCGTCGTCGGCTGGCGAGCTCCTTGTCGAGCAGCAGCGTCGATGTACATCGCCAGCGCGCGGCCGCCCTCGGCGTAGGCGCGCGCGGTGAGCAGCATCTTGCGCACGTCGGGGTGCACGATGATCGGGTCGGCCGGCTTGTCGGGCGCCTTCGGGCCCGACAGCGAGCGCATCTGGATGCGGTCCTTGGCATAGACCACCGCGTTCTGGTAGGCCACTTCGGTCAGGCCCAGCGACTGGTATGCCGACGCCCAGGCGCGCCGCGTTCATCATCACGAACATCGCCGCCAGGCCCTTGTTCGGCTGGCCGACCAGCGTGCCGATGGCGCCGTCGAGGATGATCTGCGCGGTCGCGTTGCCGTGGATGCCCATCTTGTGCTCGAGGCCGCCGCAGAAGATCGGCGTTGCGCGCGCCGAGCGAGCCGTCGGCGTTGACGCATGAACTTCGGCACCACGAACAGCGAGATGCCCTTGCGTGCCCGCCGGCGCGTCGGGCAGGCGCGCCAGCACCAGGTGGACGATGTTCTCGGCCATGTCGTGCTCGCCGGCGCGAGATGAAGATCTTGTTGCCGGTGATGCTTGTAGCTGCCGTCGGCCTGCGGCTCGGCCTTGGTGCGCAGCAGGCCGAGGTCGGTGCCGCAGTGCGGCTCGGTCAGGCACATCGTGCCGGTCCACTCGCCGCTGGTCAGCTTGGGCAGGTAGGTCGCCTTCTGCTCGTCGGTGCCGTGCGCGTGCAGGCACTCGTAGGCGCCGTGCGACAGGCCCGGGTACATGGTCCAGGCCTGGTTGGCCGAGTTCAGCATCTCGTAGAGGCACTGGTTGACCACGATGCGGCAGGCCCTGGCCGCCGAACGCCGGGTCGCAGCTCAGCGCCGGCCAGCCGCCTTCGACGAACTGCGCGTAGGCCTGCCTTGAAGCCCTTCGGCGTGCGTGACCTCGTGCGTGGTCTTGTCGAGCACGCAGCCCTCGTCGTCGCCGCTCAGGTTGAGCGGCACCAGCACCTCGGCGGCGAACTTGCCGCCTTCTTCGAGCACCGCGTTGATCGTGTCGGCGTCGATGTCGGCATGCGCCGGCAGCCCTTCAGTTCGTCGACGACTTGAGCACTTCGTGCATCACGAACTGCATGTCGCGCAGCGGCGGGGTGTACTGGGGCATGGTGGACTCCTGTGCAGAGAAGGTGATCAGGCGGCGTCGCTGGCCGGCGCGTCGCGCTGCGGGCGCGGCCCGGCAGGCGTCGCCGGCGTGATGTAGTGCGAGCAGCACGTGCTCGAACGCCGCGCGCGCGCGCGATCGAGCGCGCCGGGCGGCGCAGGAAGCGCGCGTCGTGGTGCAGCGCGAGGATCAGGCCGTGGATCTCGAACAGCATCTGCGTGCGGGTCGGTGTCGGCGCGCAGATGGCCTTCGTCGATCGCCGATGCGGATCGCGCGCTCGAGCGCGCGCTGCCAGGTCTGCACCATCGCCGCCAGCGCGTCGCGCACCGGGCCCGGCCGGTCGTCGAACTCGACCGCGCCGCTGATGTAGATGCAGCCCGAGTCGATCTCGACCGAGACGCGGCGTGATCCAGCGGTCGAACAGCGCGCGCAGCCGCGGCAGGCCGCGCGGCTCGCGCATCGACGGGGTAGAACACCTCGTCCTCGAACGCGCGTGGTACTCGCGCACCACCGAGATCTGCAGCTCCTCGCGCGAGCCGAAGTGCGCGAACACGCCCGACTTGCTCATCTGCGTCACCTCGGCCAGCGCGCCGATCGACAGGCCCTCGAGCCCGATCTGCGAGGCCAGGCCGAGCGCGGCGTCGAGGATCGCGGCGCGCGTCTGCTGGCCCTTGTGCAGCGGCCGATGCGGCGCGGCGCGGGCTTCGGCGGTGGTCGCTGCTGAACGGTCATGGCACAAGGTGATGGGATCGAGGGAGAAATCGAACGATCGTGCTATTTTGCAGGAACTGCGGCCGCTGGCGACGGCCGCGCAATTGCGCTTTTTCTAGGGCCCGCTGCCTAGATGCGTCCGCAACGCGGAAGCGGCGCGGGTTTGCGCGGCGTCGCGAGTACGCTCGAGCGAGCGCCGCTACCATCGCGCCGCACGCAGAGGATCGCGCATGAAGATCGCAGTGCGTCGGCCTCGGCGCCGTCGGCGGCCTGATCGCGGCGCGGCTGCGCCGGCGCCGGCCACGAGGTCGTCGGCGCTCGCGCGCGGCGCCACGCTGGCGCGCGTGCGCGACCGACGGCCTGCGCTTGACCGACGTCGCGGGCGAGCGCAGCGTGCGCGCATCGCCGTCGACCGACGACGCCGCGCGACGCTCGGCGCGCAGGACCTGGTGGTCATCGCCGCTCAAGGGCCCGGCGCTGGCCGGCGCCGCGCCGCGCGCTGGCAGCCGCTGATCGGGCCGCAGACGATCGTGCTGCCGGCGATGAACGGCGTGCCGTGGTGGTTCCTGCAGATCGCCAGCGGCGGCTGCTCGGCGAACCGCCGCTCGCCAGCGTCGATCCCGACGGCCGCATCGCCGCGCGCTGCCGCTCGAGCACGTGCTCGGCTGCGTCGTGCACCTCACCTGTCGCAGCCCGGCGCCCGGCGAAGTTCGCCACGGCTTCGGCGAGCGGCTGATCGTCGGCGAGCCGGCCGGCGGCGATGTCGCCGCGCGTCGACGCGGTCGTGCGCGGTGCTCGCGGCGCCGGCTTCACGGCCGAGGCCAGCACCGACATCCGCCGCGACATCTGGTACAAGCTGTGGGGCAACATGACGATGAACCCGGTCTCGGCGCTGACCGGCGCCACCAGCGACCGCATCCTCGACGACCCGCTGGTGCGCGCCTTCATGCTGCGCGCGATGGACGAGGCCGCCGCGATCGGCGCGCAGCATCGGCTGCCCGATCGACGCAGTCGGGCGAGGAGCGCATGGCCGTGACGCGCCAGCTCGGCGCCTTCAAGACCTCGATGCTGCAGGACGCCGAGGCCGGCCGCGCGCTCGAGATCGACGCGCTGGTCGGCGCCGTGCACGAGATCGGCGACGCGCGTCGGCGTGGCCACGCCGAACATCGACGCGCTGCTCGGCCTGACGCGGCTGATGGCGCGCAGCGCGCGGCCTCTATCCGCGCCGAGCTGAGACCGCGTCGCGCCGAGCGCGGCGCGGCGCAGCGGCACCAGCGTTGCGCCGCGTCGCGCGGGATCGGTCTTGACGGCGTCACACTCGGATGCATTACGCTCGGGGCTCATGGAAGTGCTGCAACTCGATATGTCCGGCCGGCCGCAGGCCTGGATCTCGGCCAAGGAAGCGGCGGTGATCTACGCCAGCGACGGCGTCGCCTGGACGCTCGGCGACACCGTTCTACGTGCTGCGCGGCGGCACGCAGCGCGCGCACCGGCCTGCAGTCGCGCATCGAGGTGCATCCGATCATCGCCGTGCGCGGCTGCGGTGCCGAGCCGGGCCTGGCGCCAGGCGCCGGCGCTGTCCAACCCCAAGCTGTTCGCGCGCGACCGCCAGGTCTGCGCCTACTGCGGCGGCCGCTTCCACGTTCGACGACCTGACGCGCGAGCACATCGTGCCGACCTCGCGCGGCGGCCACGACACCTGGATGAACTGCATCACCGCCTGCCGCCCCTGCAACGGCCACAAGGGCAACCGCCTGCCCGAAGAGGCGCGCATGTCGCTGCTGTACCTGCCCTACGTGCCGAGCCTGCACGAAGACATGATCCTGCGCGGCCGCCGCATCCTGGCCGACCAGATGGAGTTCCTGCTGGCCAGCGTGCCGCGCAGCTCCAGACTTCACGCCTGACACGGCCCCGGCCGCCCCGGCCGCCCGGGCCGATCCGGGCGCGGGCGCCAATCGATCAGCCGCCGAGCAATCCCTTCTTCAAGTCGCCGTCGACCGGCTTGTCGCCGAGCCAGATGCGCAGCAGCGCCGAATAGAAGTCTTCGCCGGCGATGGCGTTGCCTTGTGCCTTGCCATTGATCACCACGCGGGTGCCCGTATCGGGCGTGAATTCGAGGTGGATCACGTCGCCCTTCTTGGCCTCCCCCGCAAGCTTGAAGTTGGCGCTCAGCGCGTCGATCTGCGCCTTGAAGCCCGAGAACTGTGCCTCGCTGAGATTCTTCTGCAGGCCCTCGGTCAAGGCGCCGGAAAAGGTGTCCGCGTCGACGTTGCGCAGCATCGTGATGGCCACCCGGCGCGGCCCCTTCTGTGCCAGCAAGGCGGCCGCACTGTTGGCCTTTTGCGGCACGTAGAGGCCAGCCGCATAGACCTTGAAGAATGCGCGCGTGCGCAATCCGGCACCGTTGAGTTGCAACGCTGCGCCGCCGACCTGGGCCGTCGGGTCGAACTTGACGCCCTCGACTTCAACCGCCTGAGCGCCAGCCACCGCTGCCGCAACAGTCAAGACCATCGCGGCAATCAGCCGCCCCACAACTCCGTTCATGGTTTGTCTCCTAGAGGTTGAATGCCGACTGACACCCTGCGCCGATGCAGTTTGCCAGAACAGCGCAGTGGCCCGAATTGATCCAGGACACATGGGCAACGTTGGCGCGGCGCACCCAAGCGCCTGCGCTACTTCACCAAGCGATTCAAGCGCTCGGCGTCGAAATGCTCGCCAGTCTGCGCGTCTTGCGGCACGCACGCCTCGGCCGGCAGTTCGGGCGAGCGCTGTGAGAGCCGCTCGATCGCCTGCCACAACAGCGCAATCTGGTGCTCGTGGCCGCCGGCGTTGTCGATCAGGCCCTTCATGGCCTGCGCCACCGGGTCGTCGCCCTGCGTCACGCCATAGGCCGAGAAGCCCATGCGCGAGGCTGCCACCTCGCGGGCAGCGTCGACCTCGGCCTGCAGGATGCGCGCCGGGTTGCCGACGGCCGTCGCGCCGGGCGGCACCGGCTTGACGACGACGGCACCCGAGCCGATCCGCGCGCCGTCACCCACGGTGAACCCCCCCAGCACCTGCGAATTGGCGCCGACGATGACACCGCGGCCGAGCGTGGGATGGCGCTTGGCGCCTTTGACCAGCGCAGTGCCGCCGAGCGTGACGCCCTGGTAGATCGTGCATTCGTCGCCGACTTCGGCCGTCTCGCCGATGACCACGCCCATGCCGTGATCGATGAAGACACGCCGGCCGATGGTCGCGCCAGGGTGGATCTCGATCCCGGTGAGAAACCGCGCGAGGTGCGAGATGAAGCGGCCGAGCCAGGGCATGCCCGCCCGCCAGCAGGCATGCGCCCAACGGTGCAGGACCAACGCGTGCAGACCCGGATAACAGGTCAGTACCTCCCACGTCGAGCGTGCCGCGGGGTCGCGCTCGCGGATGCAGGCGATGTCTTCTTGCAGGCGGCTGAACATGGTCGGCGGGATTGGCAGGGTCGCGCCAGTGTAGGTGGGCGCGCTATTTCCTGTTGCCAGTGATGGCTCTGGCGATGCCGCGCAGGATGTGCACTTCCTCCGCGGTCACCTGGGCCCGATTGAGGGCCTGGTTCAGGCGCGGCATCAGTTTCTTCGGCGCCGCTGGGTCGAGGTAGCCGATGGCCAGCAAGCACCTCGCGCCAATGGTCGAGCAGTCCCTGCACCGCCTGCGCGTCGGCCACGGCCGGTGCGGCGGTGCGCGGCGTCACGTCGAAGCCGCCAAGGGCCTGGCGCCACTCGTAGGCGATCAACTGAACCGCCTGCGCCAGGTTGAGCGAGGCGTAGCCGGGTGCGGCGGGGATCGAGAGGCACTGGTGGCAGCGGTAGACATCGTCGTTGGAAAGGCCGAAGCGCTCGCTGCCGAAGACGAAGGCGATGTTCGGCACTGCCGCCAGTGGCGAGCGCACCAATGCGGCGAAATGCTCGCGCGGCGCCGCGGTGGGTGGACCGAAATCGCGCGGCGTCATCGCAGTGGCGCAGACATGCGTGATGCCCTCAAGCGCATCGGCCAGCGACGGCACCACGCGCGCGCCGTGCAGCACGTCGGTCGCGCCGCTGGCCATCGCCAGCGCCTCGTCGTGGCCCAGGACGTCGTCGTAGCGCGGCGATACCAGCAGCAGTTCCTCGAAGCCCATGACCTTGATCGCGCGCGCGGCGGCTCCGACGTTGCCGGCGTGGCTGGTGTTGACGAGGACGAAGCGGGTGACTGGAGGCATGGCCGGTAAAATGGTCTGCACCTGTACGCAATGCGTGTCAGGCGCAGTGCCGATTGTCACCGCCCGCTCTTTCACCCGTCGCTCGATCCGTCCTCACCGCCCGTTAGGTTGTCTTCATGTCGCAAACGCTCCACCCGATGCTCAACGTCGCCGTCAAGGCGGCCCGCGCAGCCGGATCGATCATCAACCGCGCGGCGCTCGACGTCGAACGCCTGCAGGTCACAAACAAGGGTGTCAACGATTTCGTGACCGAGGTCGATCAGGCGGCCGAGCGGGCAATCATCGAGATCCTGCTCACCGCCTACCCCGGCCACGCCATCCTGGCCGAAGAGTCGGGCCGTCAGCACGGCGCCAAGCACAGCGAGTACCTGTGGATCATCGATCCGCTCGACGGGACCACCAATTTCATCCACGGCCTGCCGGTGTACGCGGTGTCGATCGCGCTGGCGTTTCGCGGCAAGGTCGAGCAGGCCGTCGTCTACGACCCCTCGCGCAACGACCTCTTCTTCGCCAGCAAGGGGCGCGGCGCGTTCGTCAACGACCGTCGCCTGCGCGTGTCCAAGCGCATTCGCCTGGCCGAGGCGCTGATCGGCACCGGGTTCCCGTTTCGCAAGGGCGACAACCTGAAACGCTACATGAAGATGATGGAAGAGGTGATGAGCAAGTGTGCTGGCCTGCGCCGGCCAGGGGCCGCCGCCCTCGACCTCTGCTACGTCGCCGCAGGCTGGTACGACGGCTTCTTCGAGACCGGCCTCAGCCCGTGGGACATCGCGGCGGGCTCGCTGATGATCACCGAAGCCGGCGGGCTGATCGGCAACTTCACCGGCGAATCCGACTATCTCTACCAGCGCGAGGTCGTCGCCGGTTGCCCGAAGGTGTTCGGCCAGTTGGTACAGCTCCTGACGCCGTACACGCGAGTCATCAAGGGTGGCGAAGAGGCCAGCGAAGTCGCCGCGGTGACGCCCGAGATCGCGCTGGCGGCGGCGCTCGTCGACAGTGCCGACATGCCGGCGCCGGCCAAGCGGGCTTCGGTGCGCATCAAGAAGCCCGCGACCGCCCCCGACTGATCGCCCGGGCGCATCGAGCGTGGACTTCGCCGCCCACACCCCCGTCATGGCGCAATACCTGCGCCTGAAGGCCGAGCACCCGGACAGCCTGCTGTTCTTTCGGATGGGTGACTTCTACGAAGTCTTCTACGACGATGCGAGAAAGGCCAACCGCCTGCTCGACATCACGCTGACCGCGCGCGGCACGTCGGCCGGCGAACCAGTGGTGATGGCCGGCGTGCCGGTGCACGCGCTCGAGAGCTATCTGGCCAAGCTCATCAAGCAGGGCGTGGCGGTCGCGATAGCCGAACAGGTCGGCGATGTGGCCGCAGCCAAGGGCCCGGTCGAGCGCCAGGTCGTGCGCATCGTCACGCCGGGCACGATCACCGACAACGAACTGCTGGCCGAGCGCCAGGACGCCCTGCTGCTGTCGATCGCCCGCGACCGCGCCACCTTCGGCCTGGCGTGGCTGGGCCTGACCAGCGGCAGGCTGGGCCTGACCGAATGCAGCGAATCCGAACTACCTGCCTGGCTGGCGCGGCTCGATGCCGCCGAGCTGCTTTGCGCCGACCGCGATGCGCTGCCCGCGGCCGTGTCCGGTGCAGGCCTGGCGATCACGCAGCGGCCGGCATGGCAGTTCGATGCCGCGCTGGGCGTGCGCAAGCTGTGTGCGCAGCTGCAGGTCGCCAGCCTGGCCGGCTTCAATGCGCAGGACCTGTCGCTGGCGCACGCCGCCGCGGGCGCGCTGCTGGCCTTCGCCGAGCATACCCAGAACCAGGCGCTGGCCCATGTGCGCACGCTCGGCGTCGAACGCGCCAGCGACCTGCTCGACCTGCCGCCCGCCAGCCATCGCAACCTCGAGCTGACGCAGACACTGCGCGGCGAGGCCAGCCCGACGCTGCTGTCGCTGCTCGACACCTGCCGCACCGGCATGGGCAGCCGTGCGTTGCGCCATTGGCTGACACACCCCAGGCGCATGCGTGACGAGGCCAGTGCGCGGCACGACGCGATTGCGACCCTGATCGCCAATGGCTTCACGGTGCTGCGCGAGGCGTTGCGCCAGGTCAGCGATGTCGAGCGCATCGTCGCGCGCATCGCACTGCACCAGGTGCGGCCACGCGAGCTGGCCGGTCTGCGCGACTCCTTGATATGGCTACCGGCGCTGCGCAATGCGGCGCCGGACGGCTCGCCGCTGCTGGCCGAGCTGCGCGCCGCGCTGCGGCCCGACCCGGCCATCGCTGCCCTGCTCGCCTCGGCGATAGCCGCAGAACCGGCGGTGCTGCTGCGCGACGGTGGCGTCATCGCGCGCGGCCACGACGCCGAGCTGGACGAATTGCTGTCGATCACTACCCACTGCGACGCCTTCCTGCTCGAGTTCGAGGCCCGCGAGCGCAATCGCACCGCCATTCCGAACCTGCGCGTGCAGTACAACAAGGTGCACGGCTTCTACATCGAAGTCACGGCCTCGCATGTTGAAAAGGTGCCGGCCGATTACCAGCGCCGACAAACGCTGAAGAACGCCGAGCGCTACATCACGCCCGAGCTGAAGGCTTTCGAAGACAAGGCGCTGGCCGCCGAATCCCTTGCGCTGGCACGCGAGAAGTGGCTTTACGAGCAACTCCTGCTCGCCTTGCAGCCGCATCTGGCCACGCTGGCGACGCTGGCTCGCGCCCTGGCCGCGCTCGACGCGTTGGCCACGCTGGCCGAACGTGCCGCGACGCTGGGCTGGACGCGGCCACAGTTCGTTGCACAACCGGCGATCGACATCGAAGCCGGCCGCCACCCCGTGGTCCAGGCACGCTTGTTGGAAACCGGTGGCGGCGAGTTCATCGCCAACCACTGCCGGCTCGACGCCAAGACGCGGCTGTTGGTCATCACCGGGCCGAACATGGGCGGCAAGAGCACCTACATGCGCCAGGTCGCGCTGATCGTGCTGCTGGCCGCGATGGGCTCCTACGTGCCGGCGGCGGCGTGCCGGCTCGGCCCGATCGACGCCATCCACACCCGCATCGGCGCGGCGGACGATCTGGCCAACGCGCGATCGACCTTCATGGTCGAGATGACCGAGGGCGCCGCCATCCTGCACGCTGCGACAGAACAATCACTGGTCCTGATGGACGAGATCGGCCGCGGCACGTCGACCTTCGACGGCCTGGCGCTGGCCGGCGCGGTGGCCAGCCACCTGCACGACAGGAACCGCTCGTTCACGCTGTTTGCCACCCACTACTTCGAGTTGACGCGATTTGCGGACAAGCATGCCGGCTCGGCCAACGTGCATGTCTCGGCGGTCGAGGGCGGCGGCCACGATATCGTCTTCCTGCATGAGGTGCAGCCTGGCCCCGCCAGCCGCAGCTATGGCGTCCAGGTCGCGCGCCTGGCGGGCATGCCGGCGGCCGTGGTGCGCCAGGCGCGCGCCGCGCTCGAGGCGCTGGAGGCCAACCAACGCGCCGCCGATCTGCAGGTCGACCTGTTCGCCGCTCCGCCCTCGCCTGCCGGCGCAACACCTTCCGCCGTCGACGACGCGCTGGCCGACCTCGACCCCGACAGCCTCACGCCGCGCGATGCCCTGGCCGCGCTGTACCGCCTCAAACAACTCAGCAAGCAGACGCCATCATGACCTACTGTGTCGCAATCCGCCTCGATGCCGGACTCGTCTTCCTGTCCGACTCGCGCACCAACGCCGGCCTCGATCACATCGCCAGCTTTCGCAAGATGATGATCTACGAAAAGCCCGGCAATCGCTTCATGGTGCTGTTGTCGGGCGGCAATCTCAGCGTCTCGCAATCGGTGCGCGAAATCCTGCAGGTGGAGAAGATCGATGGCGCCAACGGCGGCGAGCCGATCACGATCTGGAACTGCAGCAGCCTGTTCGATGCCGCGCGCGTGCTCGGCAGCGCGGTGCGGCGGGTCTATGCACAGGACGGCGCGGCGCTCAAGCAGGCCGGCATCGATTTCAACGCCAGCTTCATCCTCGGCGGCCAGATCGGCACCGAGGCAATGCGCCTGTTCCTGGTCTACTCACCCGGCAACTTCATAGAGGCGACGCGCGAGACGCCGTACTTCCAGATCGGCGAGAGCAAGTACGGCAAGCCGATCCTCGACCGCGTGATCACGCCCGCCACCCGGCTGGACGAGGCCGCCAAGTGCGCCCTGGTGTCGATGGATTCGACCCTCAAGTCCAACCTTTCGGTCGGACTGCCACTGGACCTGCTGGTCTACCGCGCCGGCGCACTGCAAAGCGACGACTTCGTCTGCATCGACGAGCGCAATCCGTACTTCCAGATGATCCGCAGCACCTGGGGCCAACGCCTGCACGAGGTCTTCGAAGGTATCGACGACCCGCAATGGCAAGTCAAGGACGGCGACGGCACGGCCCACCCGCTGCGCGCGCCGTCGATGCGCTTCGAGCCGATGAAGAAGATCACGACGCCCGATGAGAAGGTGGTCTGATGGTGCCGCAGCGTGGACGGTGCGACAACCAGTGGCGATGGCGCGAATGTTGCATGCAGATTGAGATGACGACGACATCCAGAACCAAATCGCGTGTACCGGGTGGTGCCACCCTGCTATGACCGGAGACCAAACTTGTCGATCCACGTCGCGCTGAATCACGTCACCCATTACCGCTACGACCGTCGCGTCGCGCTGGCAGCGCAGGTCGTGCGCCTGCGGCCGGCGCCGCACTGCCGCACCGCGATCCGGGCCTATTCGATGCGCATCGAACCGACCGGGCATTTCATCAATTGGCAGCAGGATCCCTATGCCAATTACCTGGCACGGTTGGTGTTCCCGGAGCCGATGGCCGAGTTCAAGGTCACGGTCGACCTGGTGGCAGAGATGGCGGTCTACAACCCGTTCGACTTCTTCCTCGAACCGGGCGCCGAGAACTTCCCGTTTCGCTACGACGCCGAACTCGAGCGCGAACTGGCCCCCTACATGGCACGGGCCGAGACGACACCGCGATTTGCCGCGCTGCTGCACAGCATCGACCGACGCGAGCAGCGCACGATCGACTTCCTGGTCGGCATCAACCAGCGCCTGCAACAGCAGATCCGCTACTTGATCCGGCTCGAGCCCGGCGTGCAGACACCCGAGCTCACGCTGACCAACGCCAGCGGCTCGTGCCGCGACAGCGCCTGGCTGATGGTGCAACTGCTGCGCCACCTCGGCCTCGCGGCGCGCTTCGTGTCGGGCTACCTGATCCAGTTGAAGCCCGACGTGAAGGCGCTTGACGGCCCGAGCGGCACCGAGACCGACTTCACCGACCTGCACGCCTGGTGCGAGGTCTACCTGCCTGGCGCGGGCTGGATCGGGCTGGATCCGACCTCTGGCCTGCTGGCCGGCGAAGGCCACATCCCGCTGGCCTGCACGCCCGAGCCGTCGAGCGCGGCGCCGGTCAGCGGCGCGGTCGACGAGTGCGAAGTGCGAGTTCGAGCACCACATGGGTGTGACGCGCATCCACGAGTCGCCGCGCGTCACCCTGCCCTACACCGACGAACAATGGGCCGCCATCGTCGCCCTCGGCCAGGCCGTCGACGGCGAACTGAAGGCCGGCGACGTGCGCCTGACGATGGGCGGCGAGCCGACCTTCGTTTCGGTCGACGACCGTGAAGGCGCCGAATGGAACATCGACGCGCTCGGCCCGACCAAGCGCGGCCTGGCGCAAGGCCTGACGCTCAAACTGCGCCAGCGCTACGGTGCCGGGGGTCTCCTGCACTTCGGCCAGGGCAAGTGGTATCCGGGCGAACAACTGCCGCGCTGGGCCCTGTCGATTGCCTGGCGCGCCGATGGCCAGCCATGCTGGCGCGACCCGACGCTGTTCGCCGACGAACGTGATCCGCCGCAGCACACCAGCGCCGATGCGGCCCGCTTCCTCGCTGCGCTGGCGCGCCAGGCTCGGCCTCGACCCGAAGTACATGCAGCCGGCCTACGAAGACACCTGGTACTACCTCTGGCGCGAGCGCCGGCTGCCGGTCAACGTCGACCCGTTCGATTCGCGCCTGGACGACGAGACTGGAACGCGTGCGCCTGCGTCGCGTGTTCGACCAGGGCCTCGTCGCAGTCGTCGGCTACCTGCTGCCGCTGCGGCGCGAACGATGCCGAGTCGCGTGGCCCGCGGTGGCTGACCGGCCCCTGGTTCCTGCGCGACGACCGCCTGTACCTGATGCCCGGCGATTCGCCGATGGGCTACCGCTTGCCGCTCGATTCGCTGCCGTGGGTGGCGCCCACCGAGGCCACACCCGCTGATCGAGCAGGACCCGTTCGCACCGCGCGCGGCCCTGCCCGACCACGCGACATTGAAGCCCCGCCCAGGTACCGCGCCCGCCGCTGTCACGATCGCCAAGCCGGTGCCCTTCACGCTCGGCGCCACAGATCACCCGCACGGCCCTGTGCGTCGAAGTGCGCGATCCACGGCGCATGAGCGGGCCCAAGGCCGAGGCCTCCGGTAACGCCGATCGGCGCGGCGTGCTCTACGTCTTCATGCCGCCGCTGGCCACGCGTCGAGGACTACCTCGACCTGCTCGCCGCCGTCGAAGCCACGCGCCGAACTCGGCGTGAAGATCGTGCTCGAGGGCTACCCGCCGCCGCGCGACCCGCGCCTGAAGCTGTTGCAGGTCACGCCCGACCCCGGCGTGATCGAGGTCAACATCCACCCGGCACACGACTGGGCCGAACTGGTCGACCACACCGAGTTCCTGTACCAGGCCGCGCTCGAGACCCGCCTGTCGAGCCGAGAAGTTCATGCTCGACGGCCGCCACACCGGCACCGGCGGCGGCAACCACTTCGTGCTCGGCGGCGCCACGCCCGGCCGACAGCCCGTTCCTGCGCCGGCCCGACCTGCTGGCCAGCCTGCTCGCGTACTGGCACAACCACCCGTCGCCTGAGCTACCTGTTCTCGGGCCTGTTCATCGGCCCGACCAGCCAGGCGCCGCGCGTCGACGAGGCGCGCAACGACCAGGTCTACGAGCTGGAGATCGCCCTGGCCGAGCTCGAACGCCAGCTCAAGCTCGGCGGCGAGCACGTTCCGCCCTGGCTGATCGACCGCACGCTGCGCAACATGCTGATCGACGTCACCGGCAACACCCACCGCAGCGAGTTCTGCATCGACAAGCTGTACTCGCCCGACGGGCCGACCGGCCGGCTCGGCCTGCTCGAGTTGCGCGCATTCGAGATGCCGCCGCACGCGCGCATGAGCCTCGCCCAGCAGTTGCTGTTGCGCGCGCTGGTGGCGTGGTTCTGGCGACAGCCCTATCGCGGCCGCGGCGCGACCCGCCTGACGCGCTGGGGCACCGAGCTGCACGACCGCTTCCTGCTGCCGCACTTCGTGCGGGATGGACTTCGACGACGTGATCGCCGAGATGCGCGGCGCCGGCTTCGCGTTTCGACGCCGCCTGGTTCGCGCCGCATTTCGAGTTCCGCTTCCCGCGTGTTGGCGAGGTCGCCGCCGCCGGCGTCGCGCTGACGCTGCGCAACGCGCTCGAGCCCTGGCATGTGATGGGCGAGGAAGGCGCGCCGGGCGGCACCGTGCGCTATGTCGACTCGTCGCTCGAGCGGCTCGAGGTCAAGGTCAGTGGCCTGAACGACAATCGCCACGTGGTGACCGTCAACGGCCACGCGCTGCCGCTGCAGCCCACTGGGCGCGTCGGCGAATTCGTCGCCGGCGTGCGCTACCGGGCCTGGCAGGCCGCCTCGGCGCTGCACCCGACGATTCGCGCGCACGCGCCGCTCACCTTCGACATCGTCGACACCTGGATCCGAGCGCTCGCTCGGCGGCTGCCACTACCACGTCGCGCACCCGGGCGGGCGCACGCATGCGACCTTCCCGGTCAACGCCTACGAGGCCGAGAGCCGGCGCCTGGCACGCTTCTTCGCGCATCGGCCACACGCCGGGACGGATGGTGATCGAAGCGCCGCAGCCGAGCCGGGAATTCCCGTTCACGCTCGACCTGCGCCTGGGCTAACGTGATCCCATCGCCCCGCCATTGAGCGCCGCCTTGTCCAGCCTGCCCGTTCCGCATCCGACCGCGCTGCCCACGTTCGACCCCGACGACGTCCCGGCGCCCGGCCGCTGGGACGAGTTGCGCGGCGACGATGGCCGCTTGCGGCCGGTATGGCAGCGCTTCTTCGACGCCTCGCCCCCGCTGCTCGGTGACGCAGCGGCCGCATTCGCCCAGCGGCGCGCAGCGATTGCGCAGCAGATCCGTGCCGACGGCGTGACGCACAACCTGGTGCGCCAGCGCGAGTCGGGCGACGGCGCGGCGCGGCCCTGGTCGTTGGAGGCGCTGCCCTTGATCGTGACGGCGCAGGACTGGGCCCAGATCGAGCGCGGCGCGATCCAGCGCGCCCGCTTGCTGGGCCGCATCCTCGCCGACGTCTACGGCCCGCAGCGTTTGCTGCACGAGGCCCTGCTGCCGCCGGCACTGGTCTTTCGCCACAGCGGCTACCTGCGCGCGCTGCACGGCGTGACGCCGGTCGGCGGCATGCACCTGCACATCGTCGCCTTCGACCTGGCACGTGGGCCCGAGGGTCGCTGGTGGGTGATCTCGCAGCGCACCCAGTCGCCGTCGGGGCTGGGCTATGTCCTGCACAACCGGCTGATCGTCTCGCGCCTGTTTCCGGATGCCTTTCGCATGCTCGGCGTGCAGCACATCGCATCGGGCTACCGGCGCCTGCTCGACACCGTGCAGCAGCAGGCCGGCGAGGTGGCGGCGCGCCTGGGTGACGGTGCCACGCCACGCATCGCACTGCTGACACCCGGGCCATACAGCGAGACCTATTTCGAGCATGCCTACCTGGCACGCGACCTCGGCCTGCCGCTGGTCGAAGGTGCCGACCTCACCGTGCGTGGCGAGCGGCTGTTCCTGCGCACCGTCGAGGGCCTGCAGCCGGTGCACGCACTGCTGCGGCGCCTGGACGACGACTACTGTGATCCCCTCGAGCTGCGCCCCGACTCGGCACTCGGCGTGCCCGGCCTGGTGCAGGTGCTGCGTGCACGCAACCTGGTGCTGGCCAACGCGCTGGGCAGCGGCTTTCTCGAGTCGAGCGCGGTGCAGGGCTTTCTGCCCGCGATGGCGCAGACGCTGCTCGGTGAGGAGCTGGGCCTGCCGTCGTTGCCGACCTGGTGGTGTGGCGAAGCGGCGTCCTGGGCCGCGGTGCGCGACGAGCTGGCCGGCCATGTGCTGCGGCCGGCGTTCCGCGGCGGCAGCGACAGCGCCCGGCGCATCGAAGCCGGCGAAGTGGCCGCCGTGCAGCAGCACATCGAGGCCGACCCCGACGCGTGGACCGTGCAAGGCCACCTGCCACCCTCCCGCGCCGCGCTGCCAACGGCCACGGGCACCCTGTCGACGCGCCCGGCGCTGCTGCGCGTGTACGCGATCGCCGATGCCGCCGAGCGCTGGCATGTCCTGCCCGGGGGCCTGACGCGGGTGGCGACGCGCGCGCCGCTTTCGATGTCGATGCAGCAAGGCGGCACCAGCCTGGACACCTGGGTCCTGACCGACGGGCCGCTGGATGGGCTCGCGAGCTTGGCGCCACGCCTGTCGGCGCTCGAGCTGGCCGCGCGACGCCCGCCGGTGGCCAGCCGGACGGGAGAAAACCTGTTCTGGCTCGGCCGTTATACCGAGCGCACCGAACAGGCGGTGCGGCTGGCGCGCGCCGCACTCGACCTGACCGACGGCGACGACGAACCGCCCCCGGCACTGCTCGGCGCGCTGTCGTGGTTGGCCCAGACGCAGGGGCTGGTGCCGGCCGGCACGCCCGGTGCCGAGCGCGCGCCACCGTTGTTCGAGCGCAGCCTGCTGGCGGCGCTGCAGGACCGCCAGGCCGGTATCGGTGCCAACCTGCAGGCGCTGGCACGCACGGCCGGAGCCTTGCGTGATCGCCTGTCGCCCGAGCATTGGGGCCTGGCGCGACGCATGGGCGACGACTTCCAGCGCCATTTCGAAGCCATCGGCAGCAGCGTGCCCGACGTCACGCAGGCGCTGCCTGCGCTGCAGCGCCTGACCCTGCAGCTGGCCGCGGTGACCGGCGCGCAGACCGATCGCATGACCCGTGATCACGGCTGGCGCCTGTTGTCGGTCGGGCGCCTGATCGAGCGACTCACCGGCATGTCGAGCGCTCTGGCCAAGCTGCTGACCGCCTTCGACGCCCGCGGTGGATCGGCTGCGACGACCGACTTGCTGCTCGAATTGTTCGACAGCAGCATCACCTTCCGTGCACGCTACCAGCGGCACGAAGATCTGCTCGCGCTGGCCGATCTGTTGGTCTGCGACGAAACCAATCCGCGTGCCTTTGCCGGCACGTTGCGCCGGCTGCGCACCGAAATCGGCAAGCTGCCCGGCCCCGACGAGTGGCGCGCGCAGTTGCTCTCGCACCTGCCGCCGCAAGGCGCCGGCGTCGCGCTGACCGACCTGGCCGCTGCCGACGACGCCCAGTTGTGCGCGCAGCTGACGCAGCAGGCATTGCACTTGCGCGACTGCGCGATGCGGCTGAGCGATGCCATCGGCCAGCGCTACTTCGCCCACGCCGATGGCACCGACGGCCTGCAGCGGGTCTGAGGCGATGACGGTGCCGACTGCAATCCTCGAGGTCGAGCACGTGACCCACTACCGCTACGCCGAAGCGGTCGACCTGGCGCACCACCTGGCTTACTTGCGTCCGCTCGAGAACGACATGCAGCGGGTGCAGGCGTTCGAACTCGGCATCGATCCGGTACCGCAGCACGAGCGCAGCGACCTCGACTGGGCCGGCAACTGGCGCAACAGCTTCACCGTCACCCTGCCGCATCGCGAGCTGCGGGTACGCAGCGCCAGCCGCGTACGCGTCGCGCCGGCCGAGGCCCTCGATGCGCAACGCACCCTGGCCTGGGAAGCGGTGCGCCACGGCCTGCGCTACGAGGCCGGGGCGGCGTTCGAGCCGGCGAGTCAGTTCGTGTTCGCGTCGCCTTTCGTGCCGCCCTTGCCGGCGCTGCGCGAATTTGCATTGCCATCGTTCGAGCCTGGACGGCCGCTTGCGCTGGCGGCGATCGAGCTGATGGCGCGCATCCACTCGGGCTTCGCCTATCGCAGCGCCGCAACCACGATCGACACCCCGCTGGCCGAGGTGCTCACCCGTCGTGCCGGCGTGTGCCAGGACTTCGCCCACCTGATGATCGGCGCGCTGCGCAGCCTGGGCTTGGCGGCGAAGTACATCAGCGGCTACTTGCTCACCGCCACGCACGAGTCAGGTGCAAGCGCCGCACCAATGCTGGGCGCGGACGCATCGCATGCGTGGGTTGGCGTTTGGTGTCCGCGCGCCGACGGTGCACCTGCACGCTGGCTCGAACTCGACCCGACCAACAACCTGCTGGCGTCGAATGACCACATTCGACTGGCGAACGGGCGCGACTTCGGCGACGTGACGCCGCTGCGCGGCGTGATCCGCGGCGGCGGTGAGCACGAATTGGAGGTCCGCGTGCGCACGTGCCGGCTGAGCTAGCAACGACGCGGACAGGCAAGCTGGCAGAGGACTTGCGAGGAGTAGGGACAATGGACCACGGATTCGACGAAATGCACAGCGCGCCCGACCTGGTGCGCGAGCATTACCGCAGTTACGCCCGCTGGCTGGCCGAGCAGCCGGCCGAGGTGATGCGTTCGCGGCGCGAGGAGGCGGAGATGATCTTTCGCCGCGTCGGCATCACCTTCGCCGTCTACGGCGCGAAGGACGACGACGGCGGGCCGCGGCACCGAGCGGCTGATTCCGTTCGACCTGATTCCGCGGATCATCCCGGCCGCCGAGTGGCGCGAGATGGAGCACGGGCTGGCGCAGCGCGTCACCGCGCTCAACCGCTTCCTGCACGACGTCTACCACGACCAGGAAATCCTCGCGGCCGGCATCGTGCCGACGGAGCAGGTCCGAGAGAACGCGCAGTTCCGTCCCGAGATGATGGGCGTGCACGTGCCCGGCAACGTCTACTCGCATATCGCCGGCATCGACATCGTGCGCGCCGCCGACCCCGATGGCAGCGGCACCTACTACGTGCTCGAAGACAACCTGCGCGTGCCCAGCGGCGTGAGCTACATGCTGGAGAACCGCAAGATGATGATGCGGCTGTTCCCCGAGCTGTTCAGCCAGCACCGCGTCGCGCCGGTGGCGCACTACCCCGACCTGCTGCTCGAGACGCTGCGCTCGCTGGCAGCCGGCCAGCGTCAACGAGCCGACCGTGGTGGTGCTGACGCCCGGCATGTACAACAGCGCCTACTTCGAGCACGCCTTCCTGGCGCAGCAGATGGGCGTCGAGCTGGTCGAGGGCCAGGACCTGTTCGTCAGGGACGACTTCGTCTACATGCGCACCACGCAGGGCCCGCAGCGGGTGGACGTGATCTACCGCCGCGTCGACGACGACTTTCTCGACCCGAAGGCCTTCCGCCCCGACAGCACGCTCGGCTGCGCCGGACTGCTGGACGTCTACCGCGCCGGCAACGTCACGCTGTCCAACGCCATCGGCACCGGCGTGGCCGACGACAAGTCGATCTACCCGTACGTGCCCAAGATGATCGAGTTCTACCTCGGCGAGAAGCCGATCCTGAAGAACGTGCCGACCTACCTGTGCCGCGACGCCGGACGACCTGAGCTACGTGCTCGACCATCTGAACGACCTGGTGGTCAAGGAGGTGCACGGCGCCGGCGGCTACGGCATGCTGGTCGGGCCGGCGGCGACGAAGCCGAGATCGAGGACTTCCGCGCCGCATTGCTGGCCAACCCCGCGAACTACATCGCCCAGCCGACGCTGGCGCTGTCGACCTGCCCGACCTTCGTCGAGAGCGGCATCGCGCCGCGCCACATCGACCTGCGGCCCTTCGTGCTGTCGGGCAAGACGTGCAGATGGTGCCCGGCGGCCTGACGCGCGTGGCGCTGAAGGAAGGCTCGCTGGTGGTCAATTCGTCGCAGGGCGGCGGCACCAAGGACACCTGGGTGCTGGAGGTACTAACGCATGCTGTCACGAACCGCCGACCACCTGTTCTGGATGGCGCGCTACATGGAGCGCGCCGAGAACACCGCGCGCATGCTCGACGTCAACTACCAGACGTCGCTGCTGCCGCAGTCGGCCGAGGCGGCCGAGCAGGGCTGGCGCGGCCTGCTCGGCATCAGCGAGCTGACCGCCGCTTACAACGCAGCATTACGCCGAGGTCAGCGCGCGCAACGTGATGGACTTCATGGTCAGCGACGCGAGCCAACCCGTCGGCGATCGTGTCCTGCCTGCGCGCGGCGCGCGAGAACGCGCGCGCCGTGCGCGGCACGCTGACCACCGAGGTCTGGGAGACGCAGAACCAGACCTGGCTCGAGTTCAACCGCATGCTGCGCCGCCGACGCTTCGAGCGCGACCCGAGCGCATTGTTCGAGTGGGTCAAGTTCCGCTCGCACCTGTCGCGCGGCGTGACGGTGGGCACGATGCTGCAGGACGAGGCGTTGCACTTCCTGCGCATCGGCACCTTCCTCGAGCGCGCCGACAACACCGCGCGCCTGCTCGACGTGAAGTTCCAGCGCCTGGCCGGCGAGTTCTTCGGCACCGGCATGAACCCGGGCAGCAATCCGACGCAGCAGCAGGAGGTGCAGGAGGTCGACTTCTACCACTGGAGCGCGATCCTGCGCTCGGTGTCGGGCTTCGAGGTCTACCGCAAGGTCTACCGCAACGTGATCCGCCCCGAGAAGGTCGCCGAGCTGCTGATCCTGCGCCCCGACATGCCGCGCTCGCTGGCCGCCTGCATGAACGAGGTGGTGGCCAACCTGACGCTGGTGGCCAACGAGCAGAGCGCCGAGACGCTGCGCCGCGCCGGCCGGCTGCGCGCCGACCTGCAGTACGGCCGCATCGACGAGATCCTGGCCACCGGCCTGCACGCCTACCTGACGCAGTTCCTCGACCGCGTCAACGACCTCGGCGTCGGCATCAGCCGCGACTTCCTGGTGCCGATGGCGGCCTAGCCTCACGCGGCCCGTCCAGCGCCAAGGCAAGGCACCGATGGCCTGGGGCTGACCGGCCCCGCCGGTTGCACCCGACCCCGTCGATATAATCGCGCTTTACCAGCAGGGCATTCGTGGTTCGCGGCAGCGCCGCACCCGGTGCCCCAAGACATGACCAAGTTCGTCTTCGTCACCGGCGGTGTGGTGTCCTCCCTGGGCAAGGGCATCGCTTCTGCGTCACTCGCTGCGATCCTCGAATCGCGCGGCCTCAAGGTCACCCTGATCAAGCTCGATCCCTACCTCAACGTCGATCCGGGCACGATGTCGCCGTTCCAGCACGGCGAGGTGTTCGTCACCGACGACGGCGCCGAGACCGACCTCGACCTCGGCCACTACGAGCGCTTCATCACGACGCGGATGAAGAAGTCGAACAACTTCACCACCGGCCAGATCTACAAGATCGGTGCTCGAGAAGGAGCGCCGCGGCGACTACCTGGGCAAGACGGTGCAGGTGATCCCGCACGTCACCAACGA
This sequence comes from uncultured beta proteobacterium, assembly GCA_963779435.1. Taxonomy (GTDB): domain Bacteria; phylum Pseudomonadota; class Gammaproteobacteria; order Burkholderiales; family Burkholderiaceae_C; genus CADEEN01. The sequence continues at coordinate 186,757 of CAVZYL010000021.1, forward strand.
GATCCAGGAATTCGTGCGCGCGCGGCGCCGAGGCCAGCAAGCGTCGACGTGGCGATCGTCGAGATCGGCGGCACGGTCGGCGACATCGAGTCGCTGCCCTTCCTCGAAGCGGTGCGCCAGATGAGCCTGAAGATGGGCCCGGCCAACACCGCCTTCGTGCACCTGACCTACGTGCCGTGGATCGCCGCCGCCGGCGAGCTGAAGACCAAGCCGACGCAGCACACGGTGCAGAAGCTGCGCGAGATCGGCATCCAGCCCGATGCGCTGCTGTGCCGCGCCGACCGGCCGATCCCCGACGACGAGCGCGACAAGATTTCGCTCTTCACCAACGTGTCGCCGCAGTGGCGTGATCTCGATGTGGGACGTCGACACGATCTACAAGGTGCCGCGCATGCTGCACGAGCAGGGCCTGGACGAGCTGATCTGCATGAAGCTGCAGCTGCTCACCAAGCCCGCCGACCTGCGGCGCTGGGACAAGCTGGTGCACGAAGTCGAGCATCCGCAGCGCGAAGTCACGATCGCGATGTGCGGCAAGTACACCGACCTGTCGGACTCGTACAAGTCGCTCAACGAGGCGCTGCGCCACGCCGGCATCCACAACCACGCGCGGGTCAAGATCGAGTACGTCGATTCCGAAACACTTGACGCCGACGAACGTCGACCAACTCGCCCAGCTACGACGCGATGCTGGTGCCCGGCGGCTTCGGCAAGCGCGGCGTCGAGGGCAAGATCCTGGCCGCGCAGTACGCGCGCGAGCACAAGATCCCCTACCTCGGCATCTGCCTGGGCATGCAGGTGGCGACGATCGAAGTCGCGCGCCATCTGGCGGGCCTGACGGGCGCCAACAGCACCGAGTTCGACCCCGCCACGCCACACCCGGTGATCGCGCTGATCGACGAGTGGCAGGACCGCGACGGCACGATCCAGAAGCGCGACGCGCAGTCCGACCTCGGCGGCACGATGCGCCTGGGCGCGCAGAGCTCGGACGTCAAACCGGGCTCGCTGGCGCACCAGATCTACGGCAATGTCGTCACCGAACGGCACCGCCATCGCTACGAGGCCAACGCAGCATTACCTCGAACGCCTGCAACAGGCCGGGCTGGTGATTCAGCGCCATCACGCAGCGCGAAAAGCTGACCGAGATGGTCGAACTGCCGACGCGCGATGCACCCCTGGTTCGTCGGCGTGCAGTTCCACCCCGAGTTCAAGAGCACGCCGTGGGACGGCCATCCGCTGTTCATCCACTACGTCAAGGCCGCGCTCGACCACCAGAGCGCGCGCAGCGGCAGCACCGAGAAGGTGGCGGCATGAAGTTGTGCGGCTTCGAGGTCGGCGTCGACCAACCGTTCTTCCTCATTGCCGGGCCCTGCGTGGTCGAGAGCGAACAGCTGCAGATGGACGTGGCCGGCCACCTGAAGGAAGTCACGGCTGCGCTCGGTATCCCGTTCATCTTCAAGTCCAGCTACGACAAGGCCAATCGCTCGTCGGGCACCACCTTTCGCGGCCCGGGCATGGAACGCGGGCTCGAGATACTGGCCAAGGTCCGGCGCGAGTTGAAGCTGCCGATCCTGACCGACGTCCACAGCGAAGCCGAGGTGGCCAGTGTGGCGGCCGTCGTCGATGTGTTGCAGACCCCCGCCTTCCTGTGCCGGCAGACCGATTTCATCCGCGCGGTGGCACAAAGCGGCCGGCCGGTGAACATCAAGAAGGGCCAGTTCCTGGGCCCCCACGACATGAAGAACGTGATCGACAAGGCGCGCGCCGCGGCCAAGGAAAAGGGCCTGCCGCAGGACAATTTCCTGGCCTGCGAGCGCGGCGTCAGCTTCGGCTACAACAACCTGGTTTCCGACATGCGCTCGCTGGCCATCATGCGCGAGACTGGCGCCCCGGTCGTCTTCGATGCTACCCACAGCGTGCAGCTGCCCGGCGGCCAGGGCACCAGCAGCGGCGGTCAGCGCGAGTTCGTGCCGGTGCTGGCGCGTGCGGCGATCGCGGTCGGCATCGCCGGTGTGTTCATGGAAACCCATCCCGACCCGGCGAATGCCCTGAGCGATGGCCCGAACGCCGTGCCGCTCAGGCACATGAAGGCCTTGCTGGAACAATTGAGCGCACTCGATCGCGTGATCAAGGCCCAGCCCTTGCTGGAAAACGATTTCCAGCCATGACTGCCGCCTACATCATTGCCGAAGTCACAGTCACCGACGAAGCCCAGATGGTGAAGTATCGCGAGTGGAGCACCAGGGCGATGCAGGAGTTCGGCGCTGAAGTGTTGGTGCGCGGCGGCAATGCCCAGGCCCTGGAAGGCGAATGGCTGCCGCAGCGTGTGGTCGTGCTCAAGTTCAAGGACCGCGCCACCGCGCAGGCCTACAACGACTCCGAGACCTACCGCCAGGCACGCCGGATTCGCCAAGGTGCCGGCCGCATCGACATGATCCTGGTCGACGGCGTGAACTGATTCGATCAACTGCCCGAGAAAGAACAAAGCATGAGCGCCATCGTCGATATCGTCGGCCGGGAAATCCTCGACAGCCGCGGCAACCCGACTGTCGAATGCGACGTGCTGCTGGAGAGCGGCACCATGGGCCGCGCAGCGGTACCGTCGGGCGCGTCCACCGGTAGCCGCGAGGCGATCGAATTGCGCGACGGCGACGCCACCCGCTACGGCGGCAAGGGCGTGCTGCGCGCCGTCGAGCACATCAACACAGAGATCAGCGAATCGGTGCTCGGCCTGGACGCCAGCGAGCAGGCGTTCCTGGACAAGACCCTGATCGATCTGGACGGCACCGACAACAAAGGCCGCCTGGGTGCCAACGCCACGCTGGCCGTGAGCATGGCCGTGGCGCGTGCCGCGGCCGAAGAGTCGGGCCTGCCGCTGTACCGCTACTTCGGCGGCATGGGCGGCATGCAACTGCCGGTGCCGATGATGAACGTCATCAACGGCGGCGCACATGCCAACAACAACCTCGATCTGCAGGAGTTGATGATCATCCCGGTCGGGGCGCCGAGCTTTCGCGAAGCGGTGCGCTACGGTGCCGAGGTGTTCCACGCGCTGAAGAAGATCATCCACGCCAAGGGCATGCCGACCTCGGTCGGCGACGAAGGCGGCTTCGCGCCCAACGTGGCCAGCCACGAGGCTGCCATCCAGTTGATTCTCGAAGCCATCGACGAGGCCGGCTACGAAGCCGGGCGCCAAATCGCCATCGGGCTGGATTGCGCCGCCAGCGAGTTCTACAAGGACGGCAAGTACCACCTCGAAGGCGAAGGCTTGTCGCTGACCGCGCCGGAGTGGACCGACATCCTGGCCGCCTGGTGCGACAAGTACCCCATCATCAGCATCGAGGACGGCATGCACGAAGGCGACTGGGACGGCTGGAAACACCTGGCCGAACGCCTTGGCAAGAAGGTGCAACTGGTGGGCGACGACCTGTTCGTCACCAACACCCGGATCCTCAAGGAAGGTATCGAGAAGGGCGTCGCCAACTCGATTCTGATCAAGATCAACCAGATCGGCACCCTGACCGAAACCTTCGCTGCGATCGAGATGGCCAAACGTGCCGGTTGGACGGCCGTCATCAGCCACCGCAGCGGCGAAACCGAAGATTCGACCATTGCCGATATCGCGGTGGGCAGCAACGCCGGCCAGATCAAGACCGGCTCGATGAGTCGCAGCGACCGCATCGCCAAGTACAACCAGTTGCTGCGCATCGAAGAAGATCTCGGCGACGTGGCCAGCTACCCTGGTCGGAGCGCGTTCTACAACCTGAGAACGTGAAGTCCCCAAGCTCACTTCGTTCGCGCCCCCCGAGGGGGAGCTCAGCGCCCTTGGGGCGGCCCGGCGGGCGCTGAGGTTGCGCCTGCAATGACCATGCGCTGGAGCACTGTCGCCTTGCTCGCAATGCTGGCGCTGGTGCAGGCGCAGTTGTGGTTCGGCAGCGGCGGCAAGCCGCATGCCATGAATCTCGAGCTGCAACTCAGCCGCCAGCAAGCCAGCAACGACGCAGTGCGCGCGCGCAACGTGCGCCTGCAGGCCGAAGTGCGTGACCTGCTCGAGGGCCTGGAGATGGTCGAGGAAAAGGCGCGCAGCGAGCTGGGCATGATCAAGCCCGACGAGATCCTGGTCCAGGTCGCTCCGCGGCGCTGAAATGGCGGCCCCAAGCTCGCTTCGCTCGCACCCCCAGGGCCCAGAAGGGGCCCCTGCGTGGCCCTTGGGAGCTCAGGCCGCTTGGGGCGGCCCGGCGCTGGCCTGAGAGCCGAATGGCGGTCTTCGAGCCGCTGCTGGCGGTGGCCTTCTCGCTGCTCGGCAGCCCGGTGACATGGTTGGAGATCGCCGCCTTCGGCGCGTCGCTGTGGATGGTCGTGGCCAACATGCGCGTTCAACTGATCGCCTGGCCGCTGGCCATCATTGCCTCGCTGGCCTACCTGCTGCTGTTTGCTCACAGCAAGCTGTACGGCGAGGCGACGCTGCAATTGCTCTTCGTCACCGTCTCCGCCTGGGGCTGGTGGCAATGGCGGTGCGGCAAGCAGGCCGACGGCGCGGCACTCGCGGTCCGCTACCTCGGACGGCGCGCTCGATGGCTGCTCGCCAGCGTCACGCTGGCCGCCTGGCCCTTGCTGGGCCTGCTGCTGCAGCGCGTGACCGACAGCGATGTGCCCTTTTGGGATGCCTTGCCCACCACCGGCAGCATTGCCGGGCAATGGTTGCTCGGCCGGCAGTATGTGGAGAACTGGCCGGTCTGGGTCCTGGTCAATCTGTTCAGCATCGCCTTGTTCGCCTACAAAGGCCTGTGGCTGACGGTCCTGCTTTACGCCCTCTTCGCCGTGCTGGCGCTGGTGGGCTGGCGCGCCTGGGCGCAGCGCGCGACGCAATGACGGGCAAAGTCATCGCCATCGTCGGCGCCGAGAGCACCGGCAAGAGCACGCTGGCCGTGGCGTTGGCCGCACGCATCGGCGATCAGACCGGCCTGCGCTGCACGGTCGTCGGCGAATTCCTGCGCGAGTGGTGCGAACGCGAGCGGCGCACCCCGCGCGCCGACGAGCAGTGGGCCATCGCCGACGAACAGCAACGACGCATCGCCCAGGCCGCCGCCAGCCACGAGGTGGTCGTCGCCGACACCGTGCCATTGATGATTGCCGTGTACAGCCGACTGCTGTTCGCCGATGCATCACTGATACCGATGGCGATCGCGGCGCAACGCGGCGTGGCCCACACGCTGCTGACCGCGCTCGACCTGCCATGGGTCGCCGATGGCCACCAGCGCGATGGCGAGCATGTGCGCGTGCCGGTCGACGACGCCGTGCGTGCCCTGCTCGCGGCCCATGGGCTGGACTGGTCGGTCGTCGCGGGCCAGGGCGACGCGCGCCTCGAGCGGGCATTCGACGCCGTCTGTCCGCTGCTGACGACACTGGCGCCGCCGGGCGCCGGCCTGTTCACGCGCCTGGCACAGCGCGACGCGGCCGCACCGGTCCGGCGCTGGGTTTGCGAAAAGTGCGACGTGCCCGATTGCGAACACGCAGCGCTGCGCCTATTGCAAGGACTGTGAACCCGGCGGTTGGTCGCGCTGCGCGGCAAAGAGCTCGCCGACATCGACTGCATCAAAGCGGTACTGCAGGCCGCAGAACTCGCAACCGATCTCGACCTCGCCACGCTCGGCGACGATGCCGTTGACCTCCTCGGCGCCCAGTCCGCGCAACATGCCGCGTACCCGCTCGCGCGAGCAGCGGCACGCAAACCGCGGATGCAGAGGCTCGAAGCGGCGCAGGTTCTCCTCCCAGTACAGGCGCCGCAGCAAGGTATCGGCGTCGAGTGTCAGCAGCTCTTCGCGGGTCAGCGTCGCGGTCAGGTGCGCGATCCGATTGAAGGCCTCGCTCAGGCCGATGTCGTCCTCACGCTGGACGCGCTCCAGGTTGCCCTCGCCCTCGACCGGCAGGCGCTGGATCAGCAGGCCGGCAGCGCATTCGTCGTTGGCAGCCAGCAGCAGCCGCGTGTCGAGTTGCTCGGACTGCAGCATGTAGTGCTCGAGCACTTCGCCGAGCGACTGCAGCGCCTCGCCGGCGTCGCCGCGCAGGCCGACGACGCCCTGGTAGGGTTGGGCCCCGCCGCTGCGGTCCAGCGGATCGAGCGTGATCGCGCAGCGGCCTTTGCCATGTACGTCGAGCAGCGCGGCCAGGCTCGCGTCGGGCGGCACCTCGCCGATCACCGTGGCCGTGGCGCGAAACGACAACTCGGGCTGCACCTCGGCCACCGCCAGCTTGACCGGCCCGTCACCGAACACCTGCAGGTTCAGTGCACCTTGAAACTTGATGCTGGCCTGCATCAGCAACGCGGCCGCCGTCATCTCACCGAGCAGCGCGCGCACCGGCTCTGGATAGGCACCCCGCTTCGCGCGCCGCTGCAGCGACTCGCGCCACGCCGGGCCCAGCCGTACCAGCATGCCGCGGACCGGCAGTCCCTCGAACAGGAACTTCTGCAGCTCATCGGGCATCATGCGATGCGAACCAGTTCAGTGCGGTAGCGGCGCGCGCGCTCGACGTAGCCGGCAGCGATGGATTTCAGGCCCTCGACTTGCGCGGCTGTCAGGGTGCGCTTGAACGCGGCCGGCGAGCCGACGAGCAAGGACGCGTCGGCAAAGACCTTGTCTTCGGTCACCAGCGCGCCGGCGCCGACGATCGAGCCGCGACCAATGGTCGCGCCGTTGAGCAGCGTGGCCTGGATTCCGATCAGCGATCCGTCACCGACATTGCAGCCGTGCAGCATGGCCAGATGGCCGATCGTCACGTCTTCGCCCAGCGTGAGCGGCCGGCCGGGGTCGGTGTGCAGCACGGCGTTTTCCTGTACGTTGCTGCGTGCGCCGATGACGATCGGCTCGTTGTCGGCACGCAGCACCGCGCCAAACCAGACGCTGGCGCCCGGCCCGAGCGTGACGCGGCCGACCACGGTCGCGTTGTCCGCCACCCAGGCGCTGGGGTCGATCTGCGGAACGGCATCGCCGAGACGGTAGACAGGCATACGGGTACTGGAGGTTCGAACGCACAATTGTAGGAATGGAACTGCGACACCAATGTCTGGGTCTGCTCGGCGTGCCCGATCCGGGCGAAAAGGCCGCCCGAACGCGCGCACTGTTCGAGGCCATGCCGTCGCTGACGATCGATGCCGGTGCCACCATTGCCGAGCCCGCCGGTCTGCCAGGCCGTCCGGTGCGGCCGCGGTTGGTGCCGCACACCGCGCTCGCGCGCCGATCGCCATTCACGCGCGAAGGCCGCGCCGCGCTGCTGCACGCGGTGGCGCACATCGAATTCAACGCCATCAACCTGGCGCTCGACGCCGCCTGGCGCTTCGCCGGCATGCCCGACGACTACTACCGCGATTGGCTCGGCGTGGCCAGCGAGGAAGCTCTGCACTTCGGCCTGGTGCGCGAGCATCTGCGCGACGCGCTCGGGCACGACTACGGCGACTTCGATGCCCACGACGGCCTGTGGACGATGGTCGAGCGCACACGCCACGACGTCGTCGCGCGCATGGCCCTCGTGCCACGCACGCTCGAGGCTCGCGGCCTGGATGCCGCGCCACCGATGCAGGCCAAGCTCGAGAAGGCGGGCGATGCGCGGGCGGTCGCGATCCTGGCCGTGATCCTGCACGACGAGGTCGGCCATGTCGCAATCGGCAACCGCTGGTTCCGCTGGCTGTGCCGGCGCGATGGCCTCGATCCGCTCACCCACTACGCCACGCTGGCCGAGCGCCACCAGGCACCACGGCCGCGGCCGCCGTTCAACCTCGACGCGCGTCGGCGCGCCGGATTTGACGACGATGAGTTGCTTCAGCTGGGCCAAGCAGGCGGCCCCTAGAATCGCCAATCTGTTCGACCAACCAGGGAACGACCCATGAATCTGTCCACTCGCCAATTCGTGCGAATTGCCGGCCTGCTGGCCGCTGGCCTGCTGCTCGCCGCCTGCGGCAAGAAGGAAGCCCCGCCCGCCGCCGCGGCGCCGGCCTCGGCCGCCGCGCCGGCCAAGGTCTATGTCGTCGGCACCGACGCTGCCTACGCGCCGTTCGAGTCGCAGAACGAAAAGGGCGAGATCGTCGGCTTCGACATCGACGTGGTCAAGGCCGCGGCAGCCAAGGCCGGAATCGAAGTCAAGTTCGTCAACACGCCGTGGGAAGGCATCTTCAATGCGCTCGGCCAGGGCGACCGCGACATGGTCGTCTCGGCGGTGACGATTACCGAGGAGCGCAAGCAGACGATGGACTTCAGCACGCCCTACTTCGATGCGGTGCAACTCATCGCCGTCAAGGCCGACAGCAAGATCGCGAAGTTCGACGATCTGAAGAAGCTCAAGGTCGGCGTGCAGACCGGAACCACCGGCGACGAAGCCGTGACCAAGCTGCTGGGCAAGACCAGCACCGCGATCAAGCGCTTCGAGTCGACGCCGCTGGCCTTGAAGGAACTCGAGTCGGGCGGCGTCGACGCGGTGGTGGCCGACAACGGGGTGGTGATCCATTACGTGGCCAACAACGCCGGCGCCAAGTTCAAGACCGTGTCCGACAAGTCCTTTGCACCCGAGCAATACGGCGTCGCCCTGAAGAAGGGCAACGCCGACCTGCTGGGCAAGGTCAACAAGGGCCTGGCGGACATCAAGGCCGACGGCAGCTACGACAAGATCTTCGCGTCGTACTTCGGTGCACCACCGGCGGCCGCCGCAGCGCCCGCTCCCGCAGCCTCGAAGTAGGGAGCACCGGCGATGGATCTTCGCTGGGAGATCCTCGCCGGTTACGGGCCGCTCTTCGTCAGCGGCCTGTGGATGACGATCGAGCTGACGCTGGTGGCCATCGGCGCCGGCCTGCTGCTGGGTGTCGGCTTCGGCCTCATCAGCAGCTCGGCCGACGCGCCGGTGCCGCATTCACCGGTGCTGGCGTGGGGCCTGAAGATCACGCGCTGGATCACACTGGGCTACGTCACCTTCTTTCGCGGCACGCCGCTGTTCGTGCAGATCCTGCTGGTGCATTTCGCGCTTGATGCCGGCGTTGATCCACCCCGACGACGGCTGGCTGTTGGGCGGCGAAGCGGCACGCACCTTCCGCCAGGAACATGGCGCCTTCTTCTCCGGCGCCCTGGCCCTCACGCTCAATGCCGGCGCTTACATAAGCGAGATTTTTCGCGCCGGCATCCAGAGCATCCACCGCGGGCAGACGCAGGCCGCGTACAGCGTGGGCCTGAGCCATGTGCAGGCGATGCGCTTCGTGGTCCTGCCGCAAGCCTTTCGGCGCATGGTGCCGGCGTTGGTCAACGAAGGCGTGACGCTGATCAAGGACTCGTCGCTGGTGTCGGCCATCGGCCTGGCCGAACTGGCGCTGGCCGCACGCACGGTCGCCGGCGCCTACTCTCGCTACTGGGAGCCCTACCTGCTGATCTCGGCGGTGTATCTGGTGCTGACGCTGGTGCTGTCGACGCTGGCCAAGCGGCTCGAGGCCCCGGCCCACTTGCGCGGGCGCTAGACTCGCTCGCGCACGCCGTGCGTCGCCGACAAACGACGCCCGGCGATGCACGTCGAGCCCCGGCGTCGGCAACGCCAAGGGCCCGTCAGCCGTACGATTGCAGCGTCGGCAATCGTGCCTGCGCCACCAACACGGGAATGACGAATGAACAAGTGCCTGGCCGTCCTGCTGCTGTCGATCGGATTGGCAACCAGCGCACACGCCCAAGCCACCCAGGACGGCGTGACCGAGAGTACCGATCCCGCGCGCGCCGCGGCCGTCGAGAAGGCGGTGCAGGACATGAAGGCCCGCCTGGCGCGCGAAGCCCAGGCCGGTCAGGCGCAGACCTCGGCGTTTGTCGTGCACGGCCGGACCGACGGCGGCGTGGCGTACTTGTCTGGTGGCGTCACGGTCGAGGACCGGACGGCGATGTACGCGGAGCGCGGTGCATACAGCCTGTGGGTGGCCACCGTCGCGCTCGGCTCCGGTGCCTACCTGTCGGATGCCCAGCTGCGCATCGTCGCCCTCGACGGCAAGAAGATGGTCCTCGAGCGAACGATGGACGGACCGTGGTTATTCGCCGCCCTGCCGGCTGGACGCTACGAGATCTCTGCCACCGTACCGTCCGATGGGCCGGACGCGGCACAGACGCAAGTCGCTCGCGTCGAGATCGCTTCCCGCGGACAGCGCCAGGCCGTGCTGCGCTTCACCTCGTCGGCGCGGGTCTCCAGCGATGCGGAAAGTCCTTTCAAGGGCAATCCATTTGGCCAAGCGCCCGCGTCGAAGTGACGCACCGATCGCAAGGCCCGCTGCAAATTGCAAGGCCGCGCGGCACCGCCCGCCCTTGCGACAGACCTTAAGGCCGGCCTAAGTGGTGCCCCTTAGAGTCTGCCTCGGATGGCGCCACAGCTCACCGTTGGAGATGACCGCGTCGCCTGGCGCATCGCGGCCCATGCTTGGGCTGCGGCAAGGCAGCGACGCGCTGGCCTGCCGGCGACCATCGGGCCGCAATGCAGGATTCACCGGCGTGCGTTGAGCCGGTCCAAGGAGATGTTGGACAATGCGGCTGCTGCTCGTTGAAGACGACACGATGATCGGCGAGTCGGTGCTGGACTTGCTGCGGGCAGAGCACTACGCGGTCGACTGGGTCAAGGACGGCGACGTGGCGGATGCCACGCTGCGCAGCCAGCCATACGATTTGGTCCTGCTCGATCTCGGACTGCCCCGCCGCGACGGCCTGAGCGTGTTGCGTTCGCTGCGCACGCGAAAAGACCGCACACCGGTGTTGATCGCCACCGCCCGCGACTCGGTCCAGCAGCGCATCGAAGGGCTCGATGCGGGCGCCGACGACTACGTGCTCAAGCCCTATGACCTCGACGAGTTGCTGGCCCGTATCCGCGCCCTGTTGCGCCGAGCCGCCGGCCGCGCCGAACCGGTGTACGAACACAAAGGCGTCAGCATCAACCCGGCGACGCGCGAGGTCATGGTTGGCGGTCACGTCATCGTGCTCTCGGCGCGCGAATGGGCCGTGCTCGAACCACTGCTTGCGCGGCCCGGCCTGGTGCTGTCGCGCGACCAGCTCGAGGAAAAACTGTACGGTTGGAAGGACGAAATCAGCAGCAACGCGGTCGAGGTCTATATCCATGGACTGCGCAAGAAGCTCGGCGCCGACATGATCCAGAACGTGCGCGGCGTCGGCTACATGGTGCCAAAGGTCTGAGGCTCGGCGTGCAAGCACCCCACTCGCTGCGCACGCGCCTGCTGTGGTTTCTGCTCGCGTCGATTTCGGTGACGGCAATGGTGCAGGCGGTGACGGCCTACCGCACGGCGCGCGCCGAGGCCGACAACATCTTCGACTACCACATGCAGCAGATGGCGATGTCATTGCGGCCCGGCCTGTCTGCGAGCGGCCTTGGCGAGCCCGGGCAAGCGGCTGCCCGAAGAGGAGAACTTCGATTTCGTGGTGCAGGTCTGGACTGCCGACGGCCTGCGTGTGTTCGAGTCGGCGACGCAGACCGCGTTGCCGCAACGCGCGGTGCTCGGCTTCTCCGACGTACAGGCGCGCGGCACGACTTACCGTGTGTTCTCGCTGCAATCGCGCGCGCAGATCATCCAGGTGGCGCAGGACATGGCCGCGCGACGCCAGATGGCGAGCACGCTGGCGATGCGCACTGTCGCGCCGATCGCGGTGATGGCACCGCTGTTGATGCTCGTGGTGTGGTGGATCGTGAGCGCTTCGCTCGCGCCGGTGTCGCGTGTGCGGCGTCAGGTGGCCGAGCGCCAGGCCGACGACCTCACCGAAGTGAACGAAGCCGACCTGCCCGCAGAGATCCGCCCCCTGGTGCACGAGTTGAACCTCTTGTTCACGCGCGTGCGGCAGGCCTTCGAGGCACAGAAGAGCTTTGTCGCCGATGCGGCCCACGAGTTGCGCTCGCCGCTCGCCGCCCTGAAATTGCAGGTGCAAGGCCTGCAGCGCGCCGGCGACGATGCAGCGCGCGAAGTGGCGGCGGGGCGGCTGGCTGCCGGCATCGACCGCGCGACGCGCCTGATGGAACAGTTGCTGGTGCTGGCCCGCCAGCAGGCCAATGCGGTCACGGGTCCGCGGCCGCAACCGACGTCGCTGTCGGAGCTTGCGCGGCACGCGTTGGCAGGCGCCGCACCGGCAGCGCAGGCGCGCCAGATCGACCTCGGGCTGGACCATGTCGACGAAAGCCGGATCGCCGGCAATGCCGAGGCGCTGACCATCTTGTTGCGCAATCTGCTCGACAACGCGATCAAGTACACACCGCCCGGGGGTACCGTGGATCTGGCGATCCGCCGCACTGCCGAACGTGTCGTGTTGAGCGTGGACGACAGCGGCCCCGGCATACCCGAGCAGGATCGTGATCGTGTACTGGACAGGTTCTACCGCGCCACCGGCACGCAGACGACCGGCAGCGGCCTTGGCCTGGCGATCGTCAAGTCGATCGCCGACCTTCACGGCGCCCCGATCACGCTGGGCCGCTCGCCGCACCGGGGTGGGCTGCGCGTCGAGCTGAGCTTCCCGGCCGCGCGCTAGACCCACGCGCGCCAATCGGCGCCCCGCGCGCCGACGTGGTTTAAGACCGGTCTAAGTGTGCGCAGCGATATTGAGTGCATGTCCAATCCGCAATCCTGACAAGGATCATGCATGAACAAGCTTTCGATGAGCCCTACCCGCCTGGTCCTGTCGCTCGCCGCCGCCGGCATGGTCGGTGGTGCCGGCGCTGCACTGGTCTCCGGCTCGCACTCGCACGCGGCGACCACCGCCAGCGTGGCGACCTTGCCAGCGACGGTGCCAGCGGCCGCGCTCGGGAGCGCGGTCGCCGCGCCCGACTTCTCGCAGATCGCCGAGCGCTACGGCGCTGCCGTCGTCAATGTCACCGTCAGCGGCATGAAACAGGTCGGTGGCGGCGCCGATGGCGACGCGACCGCTCAACGCCAGGGCCCGCCCGGCATCGACCCGCATGATCCGTTCTTCGAGTTCTTCCGCCGCTTCCAGGGCCCGAACGGGCCATTCAAGGTCAACACCAGATGCCTGTGCGCGGCCAGGGCTCGGGCTTCATCGTCAGCGCCGACGGCATCATCCTGACCAACGCCCACGTCGTGAGGGACGCCAAGGACGTGACGGTCAAGCTGACCGACCGGCGCGAGTTCCAGGCCAAGGTGCTGGGCTCGGATCCCAAGACCGATGTCGCCGTGCTGAAGATCGACGCCAAGAATCTGCCGGTCGCGCCGCTCGGCAACGCCAGCGAGCTCAAGGTCGGCGAATGGGTGCTGGCCATCGGCTCGCCGTTCGGCTTCGAGAACACCGTCACGGCCGGCGTCGTCAGCGCCAAGGGCCGCTCGCTGCCCGACGACAGCTACGTGCCCTTCATCCAGACCGACGTGGCGGTCAACCCGGGCAACTCGGGCGGCCCGCTGTTCAACACGCGCGGCGAGGTGGTCGGCATCAACTCGCAGATCTACAGCCGCACCGGCGGTTACCAGGGCGTGTCGTTCGCGATCCCGATCGACGTTGCCGACCCAGGTCAAGGACCAGATCGTCGCCACCGGCAAGGCCAGCCACGCGCGCCTCGGCGTCACGGTGCAGGAAGTGAACCAGACCCTGGCCGATTCGTTCAAGCTCGACAAGCCCGAAGGCGCGCTGGTCTCCAACGTCGAGCAAGGGCGGTCCGGCGGACAAGGCCGGCCTGCAGTCGGGCGACGTGATCCGCAAGGTCAACGGCCAGCCGATCGTCGCCTCGGGCGACCTGCCGGCCGTGATCGGCCAGGCGACGCCCGGGCGAGAAGGTCACGCTCGAGATCTGGCGCCAGGGCAAGCGCGAGGAGCTCACCGCCAAGCTCGGCGACGCCGAGCGACAAGGCGCCCGCTCGCGAAGGCCGACGAGGCCGTCGGCAAGGGCAAGCTCGGCCTCGCGCTGCGTCCGCTGCAGCCGCAGGAGCAACGCGAAGCCGGGGTCGAGCGGCGGCCTGCTGGTCGTGGAGGTCGGCGGCCCGGCGGCGCTGGCCGGCGTGCAGGCCGGCGACGTGCTGCTGGCCGTCAACGGCACGCCGGTCAAGAGCATCGAGCAGGTGCGCGAGGTGGTGGCCAAGTCCGACAAGTCGGTGGCGCTGCTGATCCAGCGCGACGGCAACAAGATCTTCGTGCCGGTGCGCCTCGGTTGATCGACCGGCACCGCACGAAAGACAGTGCCCGGAGCAGCGCACTGCATCCATTCGCTGCGCCATGACTGCAAAGGATATCGAGGTGAGCAAAGTGATACGCAAGACTGCCAGAGCCACCGCGCTGGGCTCGCTGTTGTTGGGCGGTGTCCTCGCCCAGGCTGCGACAACGCTGCCGCCGGTACACACCATCGGCCACGTTCAATACCTGAGCGGCGGCATCGGCAAGGACGAGTCGCAGGCGATCGAGAACGCCAGCAAGCATTGGCCGCTGACACTCGAGTTCGCCGTGAAGAACAAGGAGCACGCGGACTCCGCGGCCGACGTCAAGGTGGTCGTGCACGACGCCACGGGACATGCCGCCCTGCAGACCGACTCGCGACCGGGCCGTTCCTGCTGGCCAGGCTGGCGCCGGGGCACTACACCGTCGATGCCACGCTCGCGGGCAAGACGCTGCATGAGAAGGTGGTCGTCAAGCACGGTCACCCCGCGAAGGTGCTCTTCACGTGGCCGGCCGGCACCGGGGAGTCCCGCTCGTGACCAGACTGTACGAGGACGACGATGTGAAGTTGCCCGCCACGAGCCCGAGGTGATCAGGTGATGACAGACAAGTTCGACGATGTGACGCCAGCCGTGCACCGGCACCAAGACATGAATCCCTTGGACACCGCGAACGCCCGCACCGGCGTGGTTGCGTCGCGCTTGATCTCCCGTCTCTACGGCGCGGCGAGCCAGCCACTGCGCGCGAAGCTCATCGCCTGCCTGGTACGACCGCTGGGGCCGCTGGGGCTGGTGGCGGTCGCCGCCGGTGCGTTCGCCGGGCTCTTGCGACGCAGCAGCAGCGGGGGCGTCACGGTCGTCATCGACGATGTGGCGCGATACTCGAATGAGCAGGTCTACGAATTGGCTCGCTTCGTCGAGCAGGTCAGCCCGGAGGCTCTGGCAGCAAGTCGCCGGCGCTGGTTTCAGACAATCCGGTCGGAATCGCAGCGTTCAGCGCGTCGGCAGTCGTCCTGCTCATGCGCGTTGTTCGGAGAGCGGCGAAATGAGCATGGCCATGCGCCGGCACCCCGTCTCCGGCGCGCGGCAGCGCGTCGGGCAGCAGGCACCACGCACCACGCAACGTCGGCGCCCTGCAACGCAGCCTGCGCGACCTTTAGCGCGTCACGGAAGGCCGGCCCCGCGCCTTTGCCGACGACGCGCTAGAACGTGCCCGGGTAGGCGCCGCCGTCGAGCAGGATGTTCTGCCCGGTGAGGTAGCCCGCGTGCACGCTGCACAGGAAGGCGCAGATCGCGCCGAATTCCTCCGGCGTGCCGAAGCGCTGCGCCGGGATGGTGTCGCGGCGCGCTCGGCCATCAGCGCCTCGACGACTGGCCGGTCTTGGCGGCCGCGCCCTGCATCGTGCCGCGCAATGCGGTCGGTGTCGAAGCAGCCGGGCAGCAGGTTGTTGATCGTCACGCCGCGCGCCGGCGATCTTGCTGCGCGCCAGGCCGGCGACGAAGCCGGTGAGGCCGCTGCGCGCGCCGTTGCGACAGACCGAGCATGTCGATCGGCGCCTTCACCGCGCCCGAGGTGATGTTGACGACGCGGCCGAAGCCGCGCGCGGCCATCGCGTCGACCGTGGCCTTGATCAGCTCGATCGGCGTCAGCATGTTGGCGTCGACCGCCTTGATCCAGGCGTCGCGGTCCCAGTCGCGAAAATCGCCCGGCGGCGGACCGCCGGCGTTGTTGACGAGGATGTCGACCTGCGGGCACGCGGCCAGCGCCGCGGCGCGGCCCTCGGCCGTGGTGATGTCGCCGGCCACCGTGCGCACCTCGCCGCCCCGAGCAGCGCGCAGCTCGGCCGCGGTCGGCCTGCAGCGCCTCGGCGCCGCGCGCGGTGATCACGCACGTTGACGCCCTCGCGCACCAGCGCCGCGCGCAGCCCTTGCCCAGGCCCTTGCTGGCGGCGCACACCAGCGCCCATTTGCCTTCGATTCCCAGATCCATGGTCGTTGTCTCCGTCACATTTGGCGCAACGAACGCCAGATACGCCCGGCCAGCACCAGCACGCGTGCCGGCGCACCAGACCTCCAGCACGCGTGAACGGCTCGCCGAGGATCAGCACGCCCATCAGGATGGTGGACAGCGGGCCGATCATGCCGGTCTGCGCCGCCAGCGTCGCGCCGATGCGCTCGATCGCCATCATCACCATCAGCACCGGCGCGAAGGTGCACACCGTCGCGTTGAGCAGCGACAGCCAGATCACCTCGCGGCGCCACCGCGAGCGCGCCGACAGCGGCCGCAGCAGCAGGAACTGCACGATGCACAGCACGCAGGCCACGCTGGTCGCCAGGCCGGTCAGGCGCAGCGCGCCGAGGCGCTTGACCTCCTCGCCGCTGTAGACCAGGTAGATCGCGTAGCTCACCGCGCTGGCGAACACCAGCGCCGGCGCCGAGCGCCACGTGCGCTGCCCTGCCAGCGTGATCTCGTGGCCGAACACCAGCAGCACGCCGCAGTAGCTGACCGCCAGCGCGATGCAGCTGGCGCAGCGTGACCCTGCGCTTGAACAGCAGCAGCACCGAGCAGCAGCACCAGCGTCGGGTTCAGGTACAGGATCAGCCGCTCGAGGCTGGCGCGTGATGTAGGCCAGGCCGGCGAAGTCGAGAAAGCTCGCCAGGTAGTAGCCGGAGAAGCCGAGGCCCGCACACGCCGAGCCAGTCGCGCGCCGTCAGCGCCGGCTTGCCGCGCCCGGCCCACCACGCCAGCGCCAGGAACAGCGGCAGCGCGAACAGCATGCGTAGATGATCAGCGTGACCGCGTCGACGCCGTGGCGATAGGCCAGCTTGACGATGATCGCCTTGCCCGAGAACGCGATCGCGCCCAGCGTGGCCAGCACCAGGCCGGGAGCGGCGCGCGCGGGCAGGCAGGCGTCAAGGCGCGGCCATGTACTTGTTGCCCGCGGCCTTGTAGCGATCAACGGCCTTCTTCAGATCGGCATATTCCTCGCAGGCAAAGGCACAGCTGCGGCCGAGCCGTGCGGCGCGCTCCTCGGCCTTGCCGAGTTCACCCTTCATCAGCAGCAGCTCACCCGAGTACTCCAGTGCACCGCGGTGCTCCGGTGCGATGCGCAACGCTGCGTCGTAGTGACGCTCGGCACCGGCCAGGTCTGGCGGCGTTTGCTTGCGCAACGTGTAGCCCATCAGGTTGTTCCAGTCGGCATTGCCGCCGTCGTTGACACGCTTCAACTCGCTGAGCGCCGCGGGCCAGCGTGCAGCCTTGATGTGGCTGCGTGCGGCGGCCAACTTGTCGACCTGGACCGCTGGCTCGGCCATGGCCATCGGCGTGATGTCGACGGCCCAGCTGGGCACCGCCGCCAGCGCCAGCAACAGGGCAAGTTGTGGCTTCATGTTCAGCCTCCTGTCACGCAATACGGACATCATCACCGATCACGCGGCGGTCTGCCTTGCAAACACCAATGGCGCTCGACTTCGACGAAGCCGACCGAGCGGTAGATACCGATCGCGACATCGTGCGGGTCAGCACACATCACCAGACGCTCGGACCCCAGGCTGAGGAACGCGTGCTGGCAGACATGGTGGACCAGTGCGCGGCACAGGCCGCGCCGGCGCCACGCGGCCTGGGTCTCGACGAACTGGAAACGACCGAGGCGGCCGTCGTGGACCAGCCCGCAATCGGCCACCAGCAGGCCGTCGACGATGGCGCCGAACCACTCGGCGATGCCGGCGCCATGCATCGCTGCCACGCGCTGCATCGTTTTGCGGCGAAAGACGCGGTAGCCCTCGGCTTCGAACGAGGCGTCGCGGGCATCGACCTGGGCCTGGACCACGAGCTCCGCACACAGTTGCGGCGTCGCCTCGAGATCGAGGTCAGGCAGGAAGCGCATCAGCTCGAAGTCGCTTCCCTCTGCATGGGGATCGGTCAGCCATTCGATCGCGTCGGCGGTTCGGTGGTTGAGCTTGCGCGCACCCGCCAGCGCCGCATCGACCTGCGAGGCGGAGGCTCCCGGCTCCCAGGCGAACTTGAGCCAGGCGCCCAATTTCGCCTTCGGCGTCAACATCGAGAATTTCGGCGGGGAATTGTAGAGAGTGTGGCCGAACTTGCTGGGATCGCGCAACTTGGCGAGATCGCCGACGAAAGGAATTCGGGACGTCATAGGAGCGAGCCAGAGCCTCCCAGGCGAGGGATTCCCGCTCGCAGCCGCAGGCGAAGCCGACCAGCCATTCCATCACCCGGGCGGCGGCGATGACCTCGTCGACGATCTCCTCAACGCCGTGCGCCCGCCCCGTCGCCGGCGCGAGCGCGGCGGCGCGCCGCAGCAGCGAGGCGCGCGACTTGCCGCAAAGCGACGGCGTCGGATCGAGATCGAATTGGTCCAATTTGTCAAACGGAAATTCGTCGCGATCGAGCATCGCCTCGGTGTCGCTTTGGCGGCGCGGCAGTTTGCGGATCGCATCGGCCGCTGCGTGCTCAATGGAATAGTTTTCGCTGGCGAGGAACGGAAACCACTGCGCCAGCGGAGCATCGGTGGGCATGGCGTCGAATTTCGCCCGCCAATCGGCGACACGCGCCGCCTCGCGCTGGTCCATCCTGTCGCGAACCATCGAAAGCGGCAAGGCGGCGAGGCAGAGCAGTCCCACGCCGCCCCACACGACGATATTCGCGACCCGCGCCGGAACGCGCGCCCGCAAAGGCGTCAGCGCCCATACGCAATAGAGGACGATCAACGGCGGCGCCCCGGCCGGAATCGCCAGCGGCCATAGACCCGGCGCCAATTGCGGCCGCTCGAGCAACGAAAAAGCGATGCAGATGGCAGCGAGCGAGGCCGGAACGAGCACGAAAAGAGCGATCCGGCTCGACGGCGGCATGTCGCCGCCCACGGCCGCGACGAGCGCCAGCGCGACCATCGGCAAATAGAGCAAGATGATCCAGATCGCGGCGAAGCCCTCGGCCATCGCCGTGCCGGCGGCGTCGCCGCCGCTGAGATCGGAAAGGACCAAAACCACCGGGACCCATAGGAACGCACAGGCGACGGCGAGCAGCGCGCCGGCGACGGAAGCCGCTTTCGACACGGGTTTGCTTGACGGCATGGAGGGTTCCTGTACGAGCCACTTGCGGTCTCCCGCGCGGATTATAGCAGTCCTCGCCGAGGCAGACTCACAAAGGGGATTCCCGATCTCTTTCG
>CAVZYL010000022.1:0-130410 GCA_963779435.1 uncultured beta proteobacterium
GGCCGCCCCGACGGCAGATGCGTTGGCGCGGTTTTCATGTCAACTGGCTTGAAAGGAAAGAAAGTGAAAAACGCAATTCGCAAGATCGGCGCGTTCTTATCGTGACGAAGAAGGCGCAACCGCCGTCGAGTACGGATTGATCGTGGCTCTGATCGCTGCTGTCATTCTGGTGGCGTACAACCTGGACGGCAATCAGCGGGAAGCTTCCAGAAGTCGCTACGGCCATCTGGCGGCCTGACTTCGATCCTGCGCGTAGCGCATGTGGTGGCGCACGTTCGGCGCGCCACAAGCACCGCTTCGCACGACACGCCCGAGTCACGCGCCGTGCGATCACCTGAATCCTGAAGACACGCGCCAGTCCAAGACCATGTCGATGACGGTCGCCCCGACACTGCGGCCCTGCTCGACGCAGTGGCCGTGATCGCCCTGACGCTGCTGGTGCTGGCGGCGGCGGCGATCGACGTACGCAGCCACAAGATCCCGAACTGCCTCGTCGGCCTGGGCATCGCCCTGGCGGCCGTGGCGCAATGGGCCCTGGGCGGCAGCGCCGGCCTGCTCGATGCCGGCGCGGGCCTGGGCATCGGCCTGGGCCTGCTGCTGCCGATGTACCTGCTGGGCGCACTCGGCGCCGGCGACGTCAAGCTGATGGCCATGGTCGGCGCCTTCCTCGGGCCCGTCGGCACGCTGTCGGCCGTGTTGCTGATCCTGCTGGCCGGCGGTGTGCTTGCCACGGCGGTGGCTTTGAGCAAAGGCGGGTTCGCCCAGATGCTGAACAACGTCAAGGCCATGCTTAGCGGCGCGTTCGTCGAACTGACGCTAACCCGGACCGCCACCGTGCGGGCCCCGGCCGAATCGGTCGGCAAGCTGCCCTATGCGGTGGCGATTGCCGCCGGCACGCTGGGTCAGCTGGTGCTGCAGCAAAGCGGACGCAGCCTGCTGTGAAAGCGCGTCATCCCGGTGATCGACCGAACCAAGAACTGAATGTGAAGGCAGCCCCATGAAATCCATCAAGAACACCAGAGCCCTGTTGATGATCGGTGTGTCGTTCATCGTCGCCGCGGCGGCCGTGTGGGCCGCGTCGCGCTGGGTCTCCGAGCAAAGCGCGCTGGGCACCAGCCGGCTGGTCGTCGCGTCGGCCGACATCGATGCCGGCAGCCGCCTGGCGCCGGAGATGCTGCGTGTCGTGCCCTGGCCCTCCAGCGCCGTGCCCTCGGGCGGCGCGCAGCAAAGCGAGGTGCTGGTCGGGCGCGTCGTCAAGAGCCCGGTGACCAAGGGCGAACCGCTGATCGAGGCCAAGCTGGCACCGGCCGGCACCAAGGGCGGGCTGTCGGCGGTGGTCGCCGACGGCAAGCGCGCGATGACCGTGCGCGTCAACGACGTCATCGGCGTCGCCGGCTTCGCCCTGCCCGGCAACTACGTCGACATCATCGTCAACACCCAGGAAGACCACAGCGGCCGCAGCGGCGGCGAGGACAAGCGCGTCTCCAAGATCGTGCTCGAACACATCCTGGTGCTGGCGGTGGCGCAGGAGTCGGGCCGCGACGAGACCAAGCCCAAGGTCGTCAACGCCGTCACGCTCGAGGTGACGCCCGAGCAGGCCGAGGCGCTCGACCTGGCGCGCAGCGTGGGCACGCTGTCGCTGGTGCTGCGCAACCAGGTCGACCCGCGGCCGACGCTGACCGCTGGCGCCACCAAGGCCTCGCTGCTGATCGCCGCGCCGGTGGCCGCGTCGGCGCCGGCGCAGAGCGGCAAGGTGGCGACGCTCGCCTACCGCCCGCCAAAGCGCGAGCCGCCGGCCCAGCCGGTCGTCGTCAGCAACGAGCAATGCGTGACCGTGATCACCGGCGTCGTGGTCTCGCGCGAGTGCTTCTGAACCCTGCGCCGTTCGGTCTCGGATTCATCCACAGAGCAACAACATATGAACAAGCGTTCGCAATCGTCGTCCGCTCGCGCGGTACGAAAACTCATGACGGCCTTGGCCGGTTGCGCCGCCTTGGCCCTGGCGGGCTCGGCGCTGGCGCAGGCGGCCCCTCCGCCCAAGGCCACGCCGGCGCGTCCGGTCAGTGCGCGCCAAGACCGACGCCGCCCTGGTGCCCGTGGCCAAGGAGGCCGCCTTCAGCGAGGCGAGTTGCGTCGATTCGATGGCCGCGCCCACCGTGGTCCAGATGCCGCCGGGCAAGTCGACGCTGCTGCGCCTGCCCGCGCCGATCAAGATGCGCACCGTCGGCGACAAGGACATCGTGCAGGCCCGCCTGCTCGGCGCGCAGACCCTGTACCTGCTGGGTGTCGAGGTCGGCAGCACGAACATGATCCTGCAGGACGCGCAGGGCCATTGCGACGTGATCGACGTCACGGTCGGGATGGACGTCGGCGCATTGCGCGCCAAGCTGGCCGAATTGCTGCCCGACCGAATAGGGTCTGCAGGTCACGCCGGCGGCCGATACGCTGGTGCTGAGCGGCCGCGTCAGCGACGCGTCCAAGGTCGAGCAGGCCGTGCAGTTGGCCAACGCCTACGTGCGCGCGCCGGTCGGCAAGCAGCGCGCCAGCATGGGGGCGAGCGGTGCCGGCAGTGCCGGGCCCTCGGTCATCGGCCAGCAGAGCGTGCGCGTGATCAATCTGCTCAGCGTCGTCGCGTCGCAGCAGGTGCTGCTCGAGGTCAAGGTGGCCGAGGTCTCCAAGACCCTGGCCGACAAGCTCGGTGTCAGCATGGCGGGCAGCCAGCACTTCGGGCAACTTCACGTACAACATCGCCAGCGACTTCAGCGCCGGCGGCGCCGGCGTGCTCGAGATCCTCAAGCTGGCCAGCAGCAACTCGATCACCGTCGATGCGGAGAAGCAGGATGGCCTGGTCAAGCTGCTGGCCGAACCGAACCTGATGGCCATCAGCGGCCAGGAGGGCAGCTTCCTGGCCGGCGGCAAGGTCTTCATTCCGGTCGCGCAGGGCGGTGCGGGCGGCTTCGGCACCTTTACGCTGCAGGAGGAGTCCTTCGGCGTCGGCCTGAAGTTCACGCCGACCGTGCTCGAAGGCGGGCGCATCAACCTGAAGGTGACGCCGGAGGTTTCGGAGCTGTCGCCGCAGGGCTTTGCGATCCGGGCCGCGGGGACGGGCCTGTCGTCGATCCTGCCCGCTGATCAACACCCGGCGCGCGTCGACCACCGTGCAGTTGTTCGACGGCCAGAGCTTCGTCATCGGCGGGCTGGTCAAGAACAACGTGACGACCGACATCAAGGCCTTCCCGGTGCTGGGAGAGATCCCGATCCTGGGTGCGCTGTTCCGCAGCACGTCGTTCCAGACCGACAAGAGCGAACTGGTGTTCGTGCTCACGCCGCACCTGGTCAAGCCGGTCGGCGGCGAAGCGATACGTCTGCCCACCGACGCCTATATCGAGCCGAGCCGCAGCGAGCTGTTCCTGAACGGGCGCATGGAAGGCAAGCCCGCGGCAGCCGCGAACGCAACGCCCGAGGCACCGAAATGAGGAGCACCGTGATGAGACATCTCTCGATTCGACTCGCAACACTGGCCTGCGTGGCCATCGTCGCGGCTGGCTGCGCGCCGCTGACACCGAACCTGGACAGCGCCTTCGGCAGCGCGGCCCGCCTGGCGGTCGCGACGCAGACCCTGGACAAGGGCGCCGCGGCAAGGAACGCGGGCAAGGACGCCTCGGGCCTCGACGGCACTGCCGCCAAGGAGGTGATGGATCGCTACCAGAAGTCGTTCCGCGCGCCCGAGCCGGCGCCCAGCGTGTTCACGATCGGCGTCAGCGGAAGCTCGACGTCGCAGTGACACGGCGACCCACCGAACGACTCTCCTGGGGCATCAGCATGGACAACATCACACGTCTACCGGACAAACCTCCCGGCAACGAGGGCCTGACCGTTCTGGTCTTCGGGCCACGCCTGGACAGCCTGGCGCACACCGCACAGTCGCTGCGTGCGGGCCGCGTGGGGGCGACAGTACTGACCTACCAGGGCAGCATCGAACAGCTGGCCGGGGCCGTTGCCCGCAACCGCCCCGACCTGCTGCTGCTCGACCTGCCCGACGCCGATACGCACGCCCTCGAGCATGTCGAGCGGGTCGAGCGTGTGTACTCGCAGATGAGCTGCCTGCTGATGTGCAAGGACCATTCACCCGAGTTCCTCAAGCGTGCGATGCGCGCCGGGGTGCGTGAGGTGCTGGACGTCGACGGCGATGTCGACCTGCTGCGCGGCCTGGTCGAACGGGCCCTGAACAAGCACGCGCCCGGCGCCTCGCGTGGCGGCAAGGTGCTGGCGTTCGTCTCCTGCAAGGGCGGCGGTACCGGCGCCACCTTCCTGGCCACCAACCTGGCCTGCGAACTGGCGGCGGCGCCCGAGACCAGGGTCATCGTCATCGACCTCAACCTGCAGTGGGGCGACGCCGCGCTTGTCGTCTCGCGCAAGAAGGCGGTCAGCACGCTGGCCGATGTCGTGACCCAGATCCAGCGCGTCGACGCCGCCTTCCTGGCCGCCTGCCTGGTCAACGTGTCATCCGACATGGGTGTGCTGGCCGCACCCGAAGACCCGGTGCAGGCGCTGGACATCAAGCCCGAACACATCGACGCGCTGCTGCGCATCGCACGCAGCGAGTACGATTTCGTCGTCCTCGATGTCGGCGGCGTGCTCGACGCCATCAGCGTGCGCGCGATGGACCATGCCGACCTGATCTTCCCGGTGCATGCAGCTCAGCGTGCCCTATATCCGCGACGCCAAGCGGTTGTTCAGGGCGCTGGCCGCGCTCGGAATATCCGAACGAGAAGATCCGGCTGCTCGTGAACCGCTTCCAAAAGGGCGGTGATATCGGCCTGGCCGACGCGGAGCAGGCGGTCGGCGTCACGGTCGACCACAGCGTTCCCGAACGACTACGGCGTGGTCACCGATTCGATCAACCAGGGTGTGCCGGTGAGCGAAATCGCCGCGCCAGCAGTGCGATCGCCAAGAGTCTGCAGCAGTTCGCGCAGACGCTGGCGCCCGCGCCAGCGTGCCGTCGCGCGGCTGGATGTCGCGCATGCTGCGTCGGGCCTGACGATGCGCGATGGCACTGACTCGAACGGGGAGACCAACGTGTCACTGCGCGAACGGCTGTGGAACGGCCTACCAGGAAGATCGAAACGCTGCGGCCATTCGATGACCGGCATCGCCGGCGCGGCGGCCGTGTCGTACCAGGAACTCAAGGTCAAGCTGCACATGGGGCTGCTCGACCGCATCGACCTCGAGCAGGCGCAGCGCCTGTCGTCGACGCAGCTGACCGAGGTGCTGCGCGGCGTGGTCGAGCAGATGCTGACCGAAGAGGGCGTGGCGCTCAATGCAGCCGAGCGCAGCAACCTGGTGCACGAGATCCAGCACGAGATGCTCGGCCTCGGGCCGCTCGAGCCGCTGCTGCGGACCCGACCGTCTCCGACATCCTGGTCAACAGCTCGACAGCAGGTCTACGTCGAGCGCGACGGCAAGCTGGAACTGACCGCGGTGATCGTTCGCGACGACGCCCACCTGCTGCAGATCATCGACCAGATCGTCTCGCGGGTCGGCCGGCGCATCGACGAAGCCAGCCCGATGGTCGACGCCCGCCTGCCGGACGGCTCGCGCGTCAACGCGATCATCCCGCCGCTGGCGCTCGACGGGCCCGATCCTGTCGATCCGCCGCTTCGCAGTCGATGCCGCTGATGCATGGACGACCTGGTCCGAACTGAAGCTCGCTCACGCCCGAGATGGCGCCGAGTTCTGCGAGGCCATGGTGCGGGCCGCGGCTCAACATCCTGATCTCCGGCGGCACCGGCTCGCGGCAAGACGACGCTGCTCAACGTCCTGTCCGGCGTTCATCCCGACCGAGCGAGCGCATCGTCACGATCGAAGACTCGGCCGAACTGCAGCTGCAGCAGCCGCACGTGGTGCGCCTGGAGACGCGGCCGCCCAACATCGAAGGCAAGGGCGAGATCACGCAGCGCGACTCTGGTGCGCAACGCCTGCGCATGCGGCCCGACCGCATCATCGTCGGCGAGGTGCGCGGCGCCGAAGCGCTCGACATGCTGCAGGCCATGAACACCGGCCACGACGGCTCGATGACCACGATCCACGCCAACACGCCGCGCGACGCCCTGACCCGCCTCGAGATCATGATGGGCATGGCGCGGCATGAACCTGCCGCACGCAGCGCCATGCGCGCAGCAGATCAGCTCGGCCCTGACGTCGTGCATCCAGATCGCGCGCCTGACCGACGGCAGGCGCAAGGTGATCAGCATCAGGAGATCACCGGCATGGAGGGCGACATCATCTCGATGCAGGAGATCTTCGGCTTCCAGCCAGACCGGCATTGCCGGCGACGGCGCGGTACAGGGCTACTTCACGGCCACCGGCGTGCGGCCGCAATTCGTCGAGAAGCTGCGCACGCAGGGTGTGGCCATGCCCGACGAGCTGTTCGATCCGAGCCGTCGCTTCGAGTGAGCAGCGCCGTGGCCAACAACCTGTACTACCTGTTCGCGTTGCTGCTCTTCGTGGCCGTCGTCCTGCTGCTCGAAGGCGGGTTCCTTTGGTGGACCAACACACGGGGCGCGCAGGCCCAGCGCATTACCGACCGCTTGCGTCTGCTGTCGGCCGGTGGCCACGGCAGCGAAGCGCGGTCGGTGGTCATGAAGCGTCGCGAACTGGCCGAGTCGCCCTGGCTGCAGCGCGCCCTGCTGCAGTTGCCGCGGGTGCAGCAACTCGACCGCCAGCTCGAACGCTCGGGCACGCACTGGAGCGTGTCGCAATTGCTGCTGTCGACGCTGCTGGCCGGCGTGGCGGGCGCCACCGTGGCCCGGCTCCTGCATTGGCCGGCGTGGGCGTCGTTCGCCGTCTTCGTTGCGGCCGCCGCCGTGCCGCTGCTGTACCTGCGCCAGCGCGTCCACCAGCGGCTGCTGCGGCTCGACGCCCAACTGCCCGGCGCGCTGGACCTGATGGCGCAGGCACTGCGCGCAGGCCACGCATTTCCGAATGCGCTCAAGCTGGTCGGCGAGGAGATGGCCGAGCCGATCGGGGTCGAGTTCGGCAAGACCTTCGACGAAGTGAACTTCGGCATCTCGATGAAGGATGCCTTGCTCAACCTCACCGCGCGCGCACCGGTGCCCGACCTGCGCTATTTCGTCATCGCCGTGCTGATCCAGCGCGAGACGGGCGGCAACCTGGCCGAGTTGCTGACGGGCATCGCCTCGATCATCCGCAGCCGGCACAAGCTGGCCGGGACGATCCGCGTGCTGTCGGCCGAGGGCAAGCTCTCGGCCTGGGTGCTGTGCCTGCTGCCCTTTGCCGTGGCCTTCGTGATCAGCATCATCAACCCGGGCTTCATGAACGTGCTCTTCACCGACCCGCAGGGCCAGCGCCTGCTGCTGTCGTCGGTGGTCATGATGATGATCGGCATCGTCTGGACCTGGCGCCTGATCAAACTGCGTGTCTAGGGGCTGCGCATGAGCAACGAACTGATCTACCTGCTGACGGTCTTCGTCGTCGTGTTCGGCCTAGGCCTGGCGGTGAGCCTCGTGCTGACGCGGCTGAGTGCCGAGGCCCCCATGTCGGCCGCGGCCGGCGGCGCCGCGGTACCCACCCCCATCAATGCCTGGATCGCGAAGATCGTCAAGCTGAGCGGGCCGGTGGCCAAGCTCTCGATCCCGGCCGAGGGTTGGGAGCAGTCCGCGCTTCGCATCCGTTTCATGAACGCAGGCTTGCGCGGCAACGCCGCACCGCAGATCTACTTCACGGCCAAGACGGTATTGGCCATCGCCCTGCCGCTGCTGGGCTATGCCTGGCTGCAGTTCAGTGCCACGCACTTGCAGCCGCAGGTGCTGGTGGCCGTGTTGTGGTTGTTGGCCGCCATCGGTCTGTACCTGCCCAACCTCGTGCTGGGGTGGCTCAAGACGCACCGCCAACGCGAGATCTTCGAGGCCTTTCCCGACGCCATCGACCTGATCACGGTGTGCATCGAAGCCGGGCTCGGGCTGGACGCGGCCCTGGTCCGCGTGGCCGACGACGTCGCCCTGACCAGCCGCCCGCTGGCCGACGAGTTGCACCTCGTCACGCTCGAACTGCGCGCCGGCAGCAGCAAGGAAAAGGCACTGCGCAATCTGGCACTGCGTTGCGGCGTGGAAGAAATCGATGCCTTGGCCGCGATGTTGATCCAGGCCGAACGCTTCGGCACCAGCATCGCCGAGTCGCTGCGCGTGCAGTCCGAGTCGCTGCGCACGACGCGGCGCCTGCGCGCCGAAGAGGCCGCCGCCAAGGTCCCGGTCAAGATGCTGATTCCACTGATCTTCTTCATCTTTCCGTCGATGTTGACGGTGCTGCTGGGTCCGGCGCTGATCCGCATCTCGCAGAGCCTGTTGCCGGCCATGGCGCGCCAGTGACGTTGCGCGGGTGAGGGTGCCGCGCCGGCGCGGGCCGTTAACGCATGCCGGGCCGGCGGCCAGCACGCGGCGCCTGCTGGCCGCGCGGGTTGGCCCGGCGTAGACTGGCACCCTGGCCCCTCGATCGCGTGGCCGCCGTCTGCACAACGGCTGCACGACAGGCCATAACCTGTGGCGATCGAATCGAGCTTGAAGTGGATCAACGCCGGCCTGCCGGCGCCGCACCCATGATGCGCACTTGCCTCCGACAACCAGGAATTCCGTCTTGACCGTTACCTCCACCCCGAAGACCGCGGCGAGCGTCTCCGCGCTGCCGCCGCAAGCCATCAGCGCAGAGGTGCTGCGCGAGAAATACGCCAAGGGCGACGAACAAAGCGTCGGCGATGTGCACCGCCGCGTCGCCCAGGCCCTGGCCGACACCGAGGCGCCGGAACAGCGCGTGCAGCTCGCAGAGCGCTTTGCGCGGGCGCTCGACCAGGGCTTCATCCCGGCCGGGCGCATCCAGTCGGCCGCAGGCACCGGCCTGGCCGCCACGCTGATCAATTGTTTCGTGCAGCCGGTCGGCGACTCGATCACCCAGCTCGACGACGGCCACCCTGGCATCTACACCGCGCTGGCCGAAGCGGCCGAGACGATGCGCCGCGGCGGCGGCGTCGGTTACGACTTCTCGCGCATCCGCCCGCGCGGGGCCTGGGTCGGCGCCACGCAGAGCAGCGCCTCGGGCCCGGTCAGCTACATGCGCGTGTTCGACCGCTCCTGCGAGACGGTCGAATCCGCCGGCGCGCGGCGCGGCGCGCAGATGGGCGTGCTTGCGCTGCGACCACCCCGACGTCGAGGAATTCATCCACGCCAAGGACGCGGCGACCTGAAGAACTTCAACGTCTCGGTCGGCGTCACCGACGCCTTCATGCAGGCGGTGCGCGCCGACGGCGAGGTCGAGCTGGTGCACCGCGCCGAGCCCGGCGCGGCGCAGAAGGCCGCCGGCGCCTACCAGCGCGGCGACGGTCAATGGGTCTACCGCAAGCTGCCCGCGCGCGAGCTGTGGGAGCAGATCATGCGCGTCCACCTACGACCACGCCGAACCGGGCGTGCTGTTCATCGACCCCATCAATCGCGACAACAACCTCGCCTACTGCGAAACGATCAGTGCGACCAATCCCTGCGTCACCGCCGACACGTGGGTCATGACCGCCGACGGACCACGGCAGGTGGGTGAGCTGGTCGGCAGGCCGTTCACGCCATGGTCGATGGCAAGCCATTTGCCACGGAGTCGGACGGCTTCTTTGCGACCGGCGACAAGCCAGTCCTGCTGCTGCGCACTGCGCGAGGGCCACGCAATTGCGCCTGACGGCGGACCACCGCTGCGCCGTGTGACGCGCAGACGCGCTATCTGGTCGAAAGTGAATGGGTCGCCGCGGCTGACCTGCAGGCCGGCGACGAATTGCTGCTGCACGACCACCGCGCCCTGCCGGGCTGGGACGGTGCGCAGACGAAGCACGAGGGCTACCTGATCGGCCTGCTGATCGGCGACGGCACGTTGAAACAGGACAAGGCTGTCTTGTCGGTCTGGGCGCCCGAACTGAAGGCTGTGGGCAACGGCGAGGCCATCGTGCTCGCATGGCGTTCGCGGCATCATGCGGGCCGCCGAAGCCGCAGCACGCACATTGCCACACCGCGCCGATTTCAAGGGTTGGCAGCGAGCCATCGGCGGGCGAGGTGAGCAGCGCCTGGCTTGCGCCGCGCTACGCTCGCTGGCGCTCGGGCTGGGCATGGCGCCGGGCCGCAAGTCCATCACGCCCGCCATGGAGCAGGCCTCTTCCGACTTTGCGGCGGGCCTGCTGCGCGGGCTCTTCGACGCCGATGGCTCGGTGCAAGGCCGCCAGGACAAGGGTGTCAGCGTTCGACTGACGCAGTCGGACGTTCCGACACTGCAGACCGTGCAGCGGATGCTGCTGCGCCTGGGGATTGCCAGCACGATCTACCGCGAGCGCCACGCCGCCGGAATCAAGAGCTTGCCAGACGGCAAGGGGGGGCATCGCGACTACCACGCGCGCTCGGTGCACGAACTGGTCGTCAGCGGCGAGAACCTTGTGCGCTTTGCCGACGTTGTCGGCTTCGAAGACGAAGAAAAAGCCGAGCGATTGCAGGCCTCGCTGGCCAGCTACCAGCGCGAGCCCAACCGCGAGCGCTTCACGGCAACGGTCGAGGCGATCGAGGCGGACGGCATCGAACCCGTGTTCGATGTCACGGTGGCCGACGTGCATGCCTTCGACGCCAACGGCCTGATGGTGCACAACTGCGGCGAGCAGCCGCTGCCCGCGTATGGCTGCTGCTGCCTCGGCTCGATCGACCTGACGCGCTTCGTGCAGCGTCCGTTCGAGGCCGATGCGCGCCTTCGACGACGCCGGTTTCGCGCAACTCGTGCGCACGTCGCGTGCGCATGCTCGACAACGTGCTCGACGTGACGGTGTGGCCGCTGCCGCAGCAGCACGAAGAGGCCCGGCGCAAGCGCCGCGTCGGCCTGGGTTTCACCGGCCTGGGCGATGCGCTGGTGATGCTCGGCCTGCGCTACGACGGCGACGCGGCGCGCGCCATGGCCCGCCACATCGCCGAGCGCATGCGCGACGAGGCCTACGACGCGTCGGTCGATCTGGCCATCGAGCGCGGCGCCTTCCCGCTCTTCAACGCCGACCTGTATCTCTCGGGCGGCACGTTCGCGTCGCGCCTGCCGCAGACCTTGAAGGACCGCATCCGCGCGCACGGCATGCGCAACTCGCATCTGCTGTCGATCGCGCCGACCGGCACCATCAGCCTGGCCTTTGCCGACAACGCCAGCAACGGCATCGAGCCGCCGTTCAGCTGGACCTACACGCGCAAGAAGCGCATGGCCGACGGCAGCTTCAAGGAGTACCCGGTCGAAGACCACGCCTGGCGCCTGTACCGGCATCTCAAAGGCGCCGACGCACCGCTGACCGATGCCTTCGTCAGCGCGCTCGAGATGAGCGCGCAGGCGCAGCGAGATGGTCGCCGCGGTGGCGCCGTACATCGACACCGCGATCTCGCAAGACCGTCAACGTGCCGGTCGACTATCCGTATGCCGATTTCCAGCACCTCTACCAGCAGGCCTGGCAGTCGGGCCTGAAGGGGCTGGCCACCTATCGGCCCAACGCCGTGCTCGGCTCGGTGCTGCGTCGAGCCGCCAACGGCCGCGCCGCTGAAGGTCGAGCGACGCGAACCGGCGCCTCGCGCTCGACCGCGCCTGCCGCGCCGGTGCTGGCCTCGCTGCGCTGGCCGGGCCGGCCCGAGCTGCCCGGCGGCAACGCCGGCCTGGACCTACATGGTCGAGCACCCGTTCGGCGACTTCGCGCTGTTCGTCGGCGAACGTGCCGCGCGAGATCGAGGGCCGGGCGCGCCGCAGCCGTTCGAGGTCTGGGTCAACGGCGCCGAGCAGCCGCGCGGCCTCGGCGCGCTGGCCAAGACGCTGTCGATGGACCTGCGCGCCAACGACGCCGGCCTGGCTGCAGCTCAAGCTCGACGCGCTGGCCACCGTGGCCGAGGAGCGGCCGTTCGAGATGCCGTTTCCGCCGCACGGCGAGCGCCGCCTGTTCCCGGGCGTGGTGGCCGCCACCGCGGCGGTGATCCGCTGGCGCTGCGAGCAGCTCGGCGCGCTGCCGCCGCGGGCGCGGCGGCGCGACGCCGGTGATGGACGCGATGTTCAGCGTCGACGAGCCGCACACCGGCCCGTCGGGCACGCTGGCCTGGGCGGTCGACATCGACAACCCGGCCACCGGCGAGGCCTTCACGCTGACGCTTGAAGGAGGTCACGCTGCCCGGCCCCGACGGCCAGCGCCGTGACGCGGCCCTGCGCGGTCGGCTTCTCCGGCAACTACCCGCGCGCGCTCGACGGCCTGGCGCGGCTGCTGTCGCTGGACATGCGCGTCATCGACCCGGCCTGGATCGGCATGAAGCTGCGCAAGCTGCTCAACTACGCCGAGCCGCTGGGCCACTTCATGGCCTTCGTGCCGGGCCTGCCGCACGGCGAACGGCGCCAGCAGACCTGGCCGTCGACCGTGGCCTACCTGGCGCGCCTGATCATCCACCGCTACGCCATGCTCGGCGTGCTCGACGAAGAGGGCTTCCCGCTGCGCGAGATGGGCGTGCTCGACGCGCCGCGGCCACGGCCACGCGGGGCCGTGCAACTGGCCGGCACGCACCTGCCCCGAGTGCGGCAACGCCGACGCGTGATCCACAAGGACGGTTGCGATTTCTGCACCGCGTGCGGCTACGTCGGGCAGTGCGGATAGGGCCGGGACGGCCGGCTGGCTCGATCCGCGCGCAGCCCAGCGCGCGGCTCAGGCCCGCGCGTACCAGAGCGCGGCGAAGAAGTGGCAGGTGCTTCCGCCCATCACGAACAGGTGCCAGGCGAAGTGGGCAAAGCGCACTTTCGCGTCGTACAGGAACACCACCGCGCCGGCGGTGTAGAGCAGGGCCCCGGCCACCAGCCAGACCAGGCCGGTCGTGGCCATCCGCTCGAACAGTGGTGCCGCGGCGACCAGCGCGACCCAACCCATCGCCACGTACAGGCCGGTCGACCACAGCGGGTGCTTCAGGCGGTTTAGCAGCTTGACGACGACGCCGATCGCCGCAGCCGACCAGACCAGCCCGAACAGCGTCCAGCCCCAGGCCCCGCGCAGCACGCCGAACACGAAGGGCATGTAGCTGCCGGCAATGAACAGGTAGATCGCCGCGTGGTCGAGCCGGTTCAACCAGTATTTCGCGCTACCCAGCGGCAGCGCGTGGTACAGCGTCGAGATGAGGTAGAGCAAGATCATCGTGCCGGCGAAGAGGCAGGCCGCGACGACATCGGCCGCGCCGCCGCGCTGTACGGCACCCAGCACCAGGATCGGCAGCGCCGCGACGGCGAGCAAGAGGGCCACGCCGTGGCTCAGCGCGTTGGCGAGTTCCTCGCCGCGGGTCTGATGGCGGTCAGGCTGCCTCGCGCTCATGCCGTCCATCGTAAGGCAGGCGTGGCGCGACTCCGGGCTCTCAGTCGACCAGGTGATCGGCCAGCACGCGCGCCACGTGCAGCGCCTCGCGGCCGGCGCCGTCGGCGATCTGGTGCCGGCAGCTGGTGCCGTCGGCGACGATGATCGCGTCGGTGCAGCGCGCACGGCCGGCAGCAGGCTCGATTCGGCCATCTGCATCGAGACGTCGTAGTGCGCGGCCTCGTAGCCGAAGCTGCCGGCCATGCCGCAGCACGAGGTCTCGATCAGCTTCGGCGTCGGCGCCCGGGATCAGGCGCAGCACGTCGAGGATCGGCGCGATCGCGCCGAAGGCCTTCTGGTGGCAGTGGCCGTGCACGAGGATCGGCCCGCTGGCCGGCTGCAGCGCGAGCGCGAAGCGCCCGGCGCTTCGCTTCGCGCGCGATGAATTCCTCGAACAGCAGCGCCTGCCCGGCGACCGTGTCGGCGTCGTCGCCCAGGCCCATGCGCCAGCGCCTCGTCGCGCAGCGTCAGCAGGCACGACGGCTCGAGGCCGACGATGGCGATGCCGGCGCGCGGCGAACGGCAGCAGCGCATCGACCAACTGCCGCGCCCGCGCCCGGGCTTCGTCGACCATGCCGGCCGGCGAGAAACGTGCGGCCGCAGCACAGGTGGCCGCCGTTCTCGCCACGCGCGGATGCACCGTGTAGCCGGCGGCCTGCAGCACGCGCACCGCGGCGATCGCGTTCTCGCTCTCGAAGATGCCGTTGAAGGTGTCGACGAAGAAGACCACCGCCTTGCGCCGGCGCGCGCAGCGAGCTCGTCGCGGCGTGGCGAACGCAGGGCCGGTCGCGGCGCGCCAGAACGTGTCGCGCCGCCAGCGCGGCAGCGAACGCGCGCGCCGAGAGGCCGAGCCAGCGTTCGCCGAGCGCGGCGCAGCCCGGCAGCCGGTTGCGCAGGTTGAACGAGCCAGGGCGCGCGGCTGGCCAACGCCGCGTAGTCGGGCAGGTGCGCGATCAGGCGGTCCTTCAGCGACAGCCATGCCGCGCCTTGTGCTGCGCGAGGAACTCGATCTTCATCCGCGCCATGTCGACACCGGTCGGGCATTCGCGCTTGCAGCCCTTGCAGCCGACGCACAGGTCGAGCGCTTCGCGCTACCGCCTCGCCGGTCAGCGCGTCCGCGCCGAGCTGGCCCGACAGCGCCAGCCGCAGCGTGTTGGCGCGGCCGCGCGTCACGTGCTGCTCGTCGCGCGTGACGCGATAGCTCGGGCACATCGTGCCGGCGTCGAACTTGCGGCAGTGGCCGTTGTTGTTGCACATCTCGACCGCCTTGGCGAAGCCGCCGGTCGTGTCGCCGCCGCTGCCCGGGCGCCGTCGTCGCTTCGGTCGCCGGATCGTTCTGCACGTTCCACGCCGACCAGTCGAGCGCCGGCGTCAGCGCGATCGTCCGGTACGGCGCGGGCGCGGCGGCCGGAAGCGGAACGAGCGCGTCGTCCATCTTCGGCGGATCGATGATCTTGCCCGGGTTGAACAGGTCGCCCGGATCGAGTTTGCGTCTTGATCGCGCGAAACGCCTCGTCGATGCGCGGCCCGAACTGCCACGCGATCCATTCGCCGCGGCACAGGCCGTCGCCATGCTCGCCGCTGTACGCGCCCTTGAACTTGCGCACCAGCGCCGACGGCTTCCTCGGCGATGGCGCGCATCTTGGCCGCGCCGTCGCGGCGCATGTCGAGGATCGGCCGCACGTGCAGCGTGCCGACCGAGGCGTGCGCGTACCAGGTGCCGCGCGTGCCGTGGCGCGTGAAGACCTCGGTCAGGGCGTCGGTGTAGTCGGCGAGGTGCTCCAGCGGCACGGCGCAGTCCTCGATGAAGCTGACCGGCTTGCCGTCGCCCTTCAGGCTCATCATGATGTTGAGGCCGGCCTTGCGCACCTCCCACAGCGCCTTCTGCGGCGCGTCGTCGCTCATCTCGACGACGCTGCCGGGCAGCTGCCGAGGTCGCCCATCAGCTCGACCAGCGAGCGCAACTGGCGCAGCAGCGCGCCCTTGTCGTCGCCGCAGAATTCGACCAGCAGGATCGCCGCCGGCTCGCCGATCAGCGCCGCGTCGATGGTCGCGCGGAACGCCGGGTTGGCGAGCGCCAGCTCGATCATCGTGCGGTCGACCAGCTCGACCGCGGTCGGGCCGAGCCTGACGATGTGCTGCGCCGCTTCCATCGCGGCGTGAAAGGTCGGGAAGTTGACGACGCCGAGCACCTTGGCGCGCGGCAGCGGCGCGAGCTGCAGCGTCAGGCTGCGCGTGAAGGCGAGCGTGCCTTCGGCGCCGACCAGCAGGTGCGCCAGGTTGACGCTGCCGTCGTCGGTGTAGGGCCGCTCGCTTTGCGGCTGGAAGATGTCGAGGTTGTAGCCGCCGACGCGGCGCATCACCTTCGGCCAGCGCGCCTCGATTTCGCTGCGCTGCTCGGCGGCCAGGTCGCGCACGAAGTCGGCGAGCTCGCGCTCGGCGAACCCAGCCCGGACACCGGCCCGAAGTCGACAGCAGCCGCCGTCGGCCAGCCAGGCGTCGATGCCGAGCACGTTGTGCACCATGTTGCCGTAGGCGATGCGAGCGCGAGCCGCACGAGTTGTTGCCGGCCATGCCGCCGAGCGTCGCCTGCGCACTGGTCGAGACGTCGACCGGGAACCACAGGCCGTGCGGCTTGAGCCGGGCATTCAGGTGATCGAGCACGAGGCCCGGCTCGACCGTCGACGCTCAGTGCTGCGACGTCGACGGCGAGCACGCTGCGCAGGTGCTTGCTGGTGTCGATGACCAGCGCCGCGCCGGTCGTCTGCCCGCACTGGCTGGTGCCGCCGCCGCGCGGCAGCACCGGCACCTGCGCGTCGCGCGCGATGTCGATCGCGATGGCGACGTCGCGCGCCGTCTTCGGCACGAACACGCCGACCGGCATGATCTGGTAGATCGACGCGTCGGTCGCGTAGCGGCCGCGCGAGCGCGGCGTCGAACAGCACTTCGCCTTCGGTCTCGCGCGCCAGGCGGCGCGCCAGCTCACGGGTCCCGTCGTGCCCTGCGCTGCGGTCGAAGCGGTGGCTGTCATCGTGGGCCGATTCTGTATGCAAAACTATGCCGAATTCGGGGAGCGCACATGATGCTCAATGACCACCCCAGCGGCCGGCACTTCCTGCAGATTCCGGGCCCGAGCCCGGTGCCCGATCGCATCCTGCGCGCGATGAGCCTGCCGACGATCGACCATCGCGGGCCCGAGTTCGGCGCGCTCGGCTGCAAGTGCTCGCCGGCATGCAAGGGTGTTCAAGACCCAGCATCCGGTCGTCATCTACCCGGCTTCGGGCACCGGCGCCTGGGAGGCGGCGCTGGTCAACACGCTGTCGCCCGGCGACGCGGTGCTGATGTTCGAGACCGGCCATTTCGCCGCGCTCTGGCAGAAGCTGGCGGCGCGGCTCGGCCTCGCGACCGAGTTCCTGGCGCTGCCGGGCACCGACGCGGCGGGCCTGCCCAACGGCTGGCGCCGCGGCGTTCAGGCCGAGCTGATCGAGGAGCGCCTGCGGCCGACGCGGAGCACCAGATCAAGGCGGTCTGCGTCGTCCACAACGAGACCTCGACCGGCGTCACTTCCGACATCGCGGCGGTGCGCCGCGCGATCGATGCCGCCAAGCCATCCGGCGCTGCTGATGGTCGACACGATCTCGGGCCTGGCCTGCGCCGACTACCGCCACGACGACTGGGGCGTGGACGTGAGCATCGGCGGCTCGCAAAAGGGCTTGATGCTGCCGCCCGGCATCGGCTTCAACGCGCTGTCGCCGCAGCGCCATTGCGGCCAACCGCACGGCGAAGTTGCCGCGGCCTTCTGGGCCTGGGACGAGATCATCGAGATGAACAAGGACGGCTACTGGCCGACGACGCCCAACACCAACCTGCTCTACGGCCTGACCGAGTCGCTCGAGATGCTGCACGAGGAAGGCCTGGACGCCGTCTTCGCGCGCCACCAGCGCTGGGCCGCGGGCGTGCGCGTCGCCGTGCAGGCCTGGGGCCTGCCGAACGCAGTGCGTCGACCCGGCGGTGCATTCGCCGGTGCTCACCGGCGTGATCTTGCCCGCCGGCGTCGACGCCGACGCGGTGCGGCGCACGATCCACGAGCGCTTCGATCTCTCGCTCGGCACCGGCCTGGGCAAGGTCAAGGGCCGCATGTTTCGCATCGGCCACCTCGGCGACAGCAACGACCTCACGCTGCTCGCCACGCTGGCCGGCTGCGAGATGGGCCTCAAGCTTGTCGGGCGCGGCGCTGGCCGGCAGCGGCGTGCAGGCGGCGATGGATTTCTTCGCCGCGCAGCCGCAGCGCGCCGGGATGCACGCGTCGTGAGCGCCAAGCCGCTGCACCGCTGGAGCGCGGTGCGCCTCGTGCGCGCAATGGCCGAGCGCGAGCTGACGGCGGCCGAGCTGGCCGAAGCCCTGATCGAGCGCAGCGCCGCACACGAGCCGAAATTGCAGGTGTGGACCGGCTTCGATGCCCATGCGGTGCGGCAGCGGGCACAGGCGCAAGACCGTGCGCCACGCGGCGGCGCGCTGTATGGGTTGCCGATCGCGGTCAAGGACAACATCGACACCGCGGCCCTGCCCACCGCGTACGGCTCGCCGATCTACGCTGGCCATGTGCCCGCCGTCGATGCCGCCTGCGTGGCCCTGGCGCGCGTGGCAGGCGCGTGGGTGCTGGGCAAGACGGTGGCGACCGAGTTCGCCAACATGGTTCCTGCGGCGACACGCAACCCGCACCACTTGGGCCACACACCCGGCGGCTCGTCGAGCGGCTCGGCCGCTGCGGTCGCGGCCGGGCTCGCGCCGCTGGCACTGGGCACGCAGACGGCGGGCTCGGTCATCCGCCCCGCGGCCTTTTGCGGCATCTTCGGCTACAAGCCTTCGCCGCGGCGCATACCGCGCGCGGGCGTGAAGCCCAATGCCGACACGCTCGACGAAGTCGGCGTGCTGGCGCGCAGCATCGACGACGCAGCGCTGCTGGCACAGGTGCTGAGCGGCCGTGGCGATGCGCGGTTGCCGAGCATGCAGGCGTTTGCGCCGCGCATCGGCGCCACGCTCACTTCGCGGCCACAAGCATTGTCGGCCGCGATGACGTCGATGCTCGGCGCCAGCGCGCAGCGCCTGTCGGCGGCCGGGGCCGCCGTGCGCGATGTCGCCTTGCCGAGCACGTTCGATGCCCTGTTCGATGCCCAGCGCGTCGTACAGCAATTCGAGACGGCCAGGGCGCTGGCGCCGGAACTGCAATACCGGCGCGCCCAGCTCTCGCCGATGCTGGCGACATACCTCGACGAGGCCCTTCGCGTCGACGGCGTGGCCTACGCCGCGGCACTGGCTTGCGGGCGGGCAGCGGGCGACGCCATCGAGTCGCTGTTCGCCGGTGTCGACGTGTTGCTCGCACCCGCGGCAACGGGTGCGGCGCCGCGCGGCTTTGCCAGCACCGGCGATCCGCTGTGCAGCCGGCCCTGGCAATTGCTCGGTTGCCCCTGCATCGCCCTGCCCGGCGCTCTCGACGACGCCGGGCTGCCGCTTGGGCTGCAGCTGATCGCAAGGCCGAATGACGACGACTTGCTGTTTGCGGCCGCGGCATGGATCGGCGCCGCGCTGCAAAGCGATGCCATCTCTCAGGGTAATTGCCTGGATTGACACACGTGCCAACCGGCGCCAGCCACAGCGCCGCACGGAAGTCGCGGGTTGTGCTGTGCCGGGTCTAGAACCCGTAGCGCAGCGCGACGGACAGGACGTTCACGTTGTAGCGCGGCGCCTGCGCGCCGAACGCCAACAGGTTTGGAATCGTGGCCGGCAGCACACCGTCCAGGCGCCAATCCTGCGAGTCATAGCGTTCGTACCACCAGCCGCCGGTGATCGACAGGTTGTCTTTCAACTTGTAGGTGGCGTGGATCTTGAAGCGGTCCATCGAGGTGGTGGCCGTCGGAAACGGCGGGCTGGTGGGGCCAGCATCGACCGTGATGTCGCTGCGCGAGCGCGTGAACGTCAGGTCGGCTCCGAGCTCGAGCTTGCCTCCCAACGCCACGTGCTTGATGCCCATGCCTACGAGGTCGACTTCATCCTTGTTGTGGGCCCACCAGTCGGGCTGCCCATAGAGCTGGCTGCCGGCCTGCCCGGAACGGACCTGTTCGCTTTGCGCGAACATGCTCAGTTGAGTCTGATCGGTGATCGCCCACGACACGTCGGCGCCGTAGCTGACACTGCGGCCGTCAGTGAGGCCGATGCTGGATTGGCCGTAATCGTCGTCTGCGATGTCGGCGCTGACGCCGAAGTTCACGCTCTCGCTGGCGGTGAAGTCGGCGCGCAGACGGCCCTTGTTGCGCGTCCGATCGGCCAGGTTGTACTTGCGCAGCAAGGGGTTCTCGGGCCGGCGTGATCCAGGCCGCGACACCGTAACCCTCGTTGTCGCGCTCGCTGTGCGCGAGCTCGAGCATCAACGACGTGTTGGCCAGCGGCTTCGCGGTCAATTGCCCCCACAGCGTCGTCTCGCGCGTGGTCACGACTTCCTGCAGGGTGCGCTGGATGTAGTTCTGATCGAGACCGACGCTGGTCTTCGTGCTGCCCTGCCAGCGGTAGTCGGCGCTGAGCTTGAAGCGGTCCTGCGTGAAGCTGAACGGCTGGTTGATGCGCGGCACCGCACCCAGGAACATGTCGGTCGACACCGCGGGATAGGCCAGGCTGGGTGTCTGGTTGTCGCGCACGTCTCTGGCATAGCTGGCGTTCAGCAGCAGTCGATCGATCGGCGTGGCCGTGACCCTGACGCTGGCATTGAAGGTGTCGACCTGCCCGCCCAGGGACTGCGCAGGCAGGGCCGGCACGACCAGGCCGGACGGGTTCGTCACTGGGTCATAGACGTTCGTCGTCGCGGCGAGGAAGGCGGCGTCCTGCGTCATCCTGCCGACCGCGAATTCGCCGCTGGCGCGGATCTGTGGCGTGATCTCGTAGCCGGCCGAGCCGAAGATCTGATGCGATTCGTTGTCCGGTGCCAGCGCAAGCTGGCCGTTGCGCACGCCGGAGAACGGATTGGTCCAGGTCAACGACTCCTGGCCATTGCGGAACAGCGAGCCCTGATAGGCCAGCGTGGCTTGCAGGCGCTGGCTGAAATATGAAGTTGAAATCTCAACTTGATCGGTGACCTGGTCCACCGGTGCCGCCATCTGCGAGGCGGTGGAGAAGAACGAGCCGGAGGTGCGTTGCGTGCCGTCCTTCACGTCGTGCCGCAGGCTGATGCGGGTGCTCCAGCCCTGACCGAGGATCCACGACGCGCTGGCGTCCAGTCGCGAGCGCTTGAACCCCAGTTCGACCGGCTGCAGCGTGCTCGCCAGCGGCATCGAGCCGGTGTCCACCGCGGGGAACCCGGCCGGCAGCGTCAACACCGCGCCGCCGTTGCCCAGGAACGGTGTCATCGCGGTATCCGTCTGGTAGTGCGGGATCTCAGAGTAGCCCAGGCGCAGCGTATACAGCCCTTCCTGGCCGAATTCGCCGGCGAGCGAGCGTGAGTCGAGCCCAAGGTCCGAGGCCTTCAGGCTGCCGAACTGTCCGTCCTCGCCGCGGTATCGCATGGTGCCGCCGAGCACGAGGTAGGCGCCCTTCTGATCGAGGCCGGTGTAGTCGCCGAACTTGGCCGAGTCGTCCGACACGGTCCCCACGCCGGCGTCCACCTTGCCGCTGGTCCAGCCTTTTCGAACGGGCAGGTTTCGCACTTCCACTGCGAGGTGTCGGCGGCTACCGCGACGCTGGCGGCGGCCGACAGTGCGCCAAGCGCGCCGAGCAGGAACAAGGGGCTGAAGGTTGTCATGTTCGCATCCGTTCTCGGTGAGTCGTCTGGCTCGGGGCCTGCGCCCACGAGCCACGCATCGTTCATCGCATCAGCTTGGCGCCCGCGGGGTGGTTGGAGCCGTGCACCTGCGAATGGCAGTTGCTGCAGCCGCCGGCGAGCAGGAAGATCGAACCGCCGGCGCCGCCGCCAGGCAGCGCAGCGCCGGTACGCGCGACGGCCGGGTGGCCTGCGACGGTGTGGCATTGCTGGCACAGCAGCGGCGGTGTCTTGGTCAGCAGCGCGTGGCGCACCGAGCCGTGGCTCGAATGGCACAGCGTGCAGTCCTCGGCCACCGGTGCATGCTCCCACAGCACCGGGCCGCGCTTCTCGGCGTGGCAGGTGTAGCAGGTCTGGTTCACCGTCGACTTGGTCAGCATCGCGCGGTTGGTCGAACCGTGCGTGTTGTGGCAGTCGCTGCAGCGCCATGTCGCCGAAGCGCACCGGGTGCGACGAGGTCTTGTAGAACTCCGCGCGCTGCTGCTTGTGGCAGGTGAAGCAGACATCGGGCTGGGTCGTCTTCGGCCAGCACCGGATCGTCCTGCACGTGCAGCCGGTGGCAATCGGTGCAGGCCAGATCGCTGCGCTCGTGGGCCCCGGCGTGCCACCCGTTGCGGGCGTCGCTCTGGTGGCAACCCAGACACGGCACGTTGCGCTGCTCGGGCGTCATGAACGAGTTCGCCTTGAAGCTGTTGATCGTCCCGACCTTCTTGCTGCCCTTGCTCGCATGACGGGCGCCCGGGCCGTGGCAGGCCTCGCACTGCAGCCCGCCGGCGCCGAAGGGCGTGTGCGCGCGGCCGCGTTGGGCATGACGGGTCTTGAAGATCGCCGCCGTCGTGAAGGTCGCGGTGTCGGCGTCCGCGTCGTGGCAGTTGAGGCAGGTGTCGGCACCCTTTTCGCTGTATTCGGTGCCCGGTCCCACCTGCTCCGGCGCCGAGGCCGCCGCAGCCGGTGCGGACGCCGCCGCCGCACTCTGCGCCGTTGCAGCCGTTGGCAGTGCCAGGGCAGCCACCACGACAAAGAGCGCGGAAATGATTGGTTTGGTGATGTTCATCGTTGTCAGTCCGTCAGTCTTTGTTCGTCGCAGCTTTCGACTATGCCTTGCTCTTCGGAGGCGTCTTCTGAATGGCAATGACCTGGTTCTTCAGCGACAGGTAGACCCCGGTCGGGATCACGTTCTTGCTGGCAAGGTCGGCCTTGCTGAGGTAAGGCCGGCCGGCAATGATCCTGTCGGCCTCGGCGTCGCCGATGCCCGGGAGTGTCTTCAATTGTGCCCGGCTCGCGCTGTTGATATCGACCAGCTTGACCGGCTTGGCCGGTGGCGCCTTCTTCGAGGCAGCCGAGGCTTGGCCGGCCGGCGCTGTCGCCGGTGCGCTCGCAGCGCTTGCCGCGCACGACAGGCCGGCCCATGCCAACAGCGCCAGGCTGATCAGCGCGCGCCCGATGGCGCGGTCTTGTGCGGACGGCTTTCTCGCCAGGCTCATGTCGACATCTCTCGGTGAATGCGCTTGGATCGTATGAAAAAAACCCGGGGCGTTGCCGCCGCCGGGTTGTCTGCCGCGGCGCTGGAGCACGGTTTGGCCATGCCCCAGTCCTGCTTCTTACCGCATCTCACTCACTTACTTTGCGTGCATCACCTTGATGTCGGCGATGCGGCCAGCATCGTGGCAGACCATGCAAGTCTCGGTCGTGCCCAGTGCGGTGCTGCGCGGCTCGTAGATCGAACCGCCGCCGTACTCGAAGTGCGCCCGCGCGATGGTCGAGTCGTGGCAGGCGAAGCACGCCGTCGCGATCGGGGAGTTGACCAGCGTCGTCGGCGCGGCGGTGGTGGTCACGCCCGTCCCGGCATTGAAGCCGAAGCCGGCGCCGTAGTTGGTCGCGTTGTCGGCGGCAATGTACGGCGACAGCGAGATACACGCTGAGGTCCGTGGCCAGGCAGTTGTTGGTCGGTGTGACGGTGCAGCCGGTGGTCAACGTTCCCGGCGGTGCCGTTGAAGACGCCGGTCGCCACGGTCCGGTACAGCCGGTTCGGCAGGGCGCTGGCCGACGCGGCGGCCGAAGTCGTAGGTGCCCGGCAGGTGGCAGGTCTCGCAATTGTTCAGGACGCCCGGATACTTGACGTCGGCGAACGACTCCGTCGTGCTCGATGCGTGCCAGGTGAACGGCGTTGCGCGCTTGTCGCCCGCATGGATCGCGTGGACGAAGTAGGTGGAGTCCGCCGACCAGCCGCTGCTGGTCCGGTTCGGCTTGTGGCACCACGAGCAGGTCGTCCCGTCGTTGCGCTGTCCGGCGTGGAAGGCGTCTTCGGTGAACGTGCCGAGTTCCTGGTGGCACTTGTTGCAGCGCGCGTCTTCGACGATCGGCCGGCGGCCGGTGAAGCCGGTGGCGACCTTCTGCGACGTTCGGCGCGATGACGATCAGACCGCCGGTCTTGTTGGGCTGCTGGCCGTCAGCGCCGCCGGTCGCCGTGGCGGCGCCGTGACCGGGTAGTCGGCCAGGTTGGTCTGCGTCAGCGGCAGCGTGCTCGTGCACGTTGTACGAGTAGCCCAGGCCGCCGGTGAGCATCACCGCGCTTGTCGGGAATCGTCACGCCGGTGAGCGTCACGGTGTAGTAGCCGTTCGCGTCGGGACCGGTCAGGGTGCCCGCGCCGGTGCCGGTGGCGCGTGCCGTTCCAGATGCTCCTCAGGTAGCCGCGACGCGAGGCGTTGAAGTCGGCCGGCGCGGTGATGCCGTCCTGCGGCACCGCGAACACGAAGTACACGCTCGGCGCGCCCATGAAGTTGTCCCAGATCTCCTGCGTCCGGTCGCCGGCTGCGCGCGCGTCGAAGACGTTGAAGGCCTGCCGGCGCCGTTCTGCAGCATCCGGAACACCATCACCGGCTGCTTGCTCGCGTTCCGCGAGACGCTCTTGATGTCGTAGGTGACCTTGATCGCGCCGGCCGGCAGGCGGTTCGTGTTCGAGGCGATCCAGGCCGCGTTGGTGTTGGCGTTGGTCCCGCCCGCGACAGCAGCGCGTTGGCCGGGTTCGGCGGCGTCACCGGCAGGTGGACAGCGTCGATCGTCGGTCCGCGTCGTGGCACAGCGCGCACTTGCGAGTCGTCGGCTGCGCACGCTTGCCGCCGTGGGCGTAGCCGCCGAGGCTCGTGTCGTCGAGCGTCAGGCCCTTGGCCGCGTCGGCGATGGTCACGCCCTGCCGGTCGCGAAGTTGATGCCGTCATGGCAGGCGCCGCAGGCCAGCGCGGCTGGGCACGTTCTTCCAGTTGTCGCCCTGCGCGGTCGTCGCGGTCGACGTGGCCGAACCGTCGTGGCACTTGGTGCAGTTCCGGACGTCCTGCGGGAACAGGACTTCGTTGTAGCAGGACGCCGCCGTAGTTGTAGTTCTTCTTGGCCAGCAGCTCGCCCATGTGGATCTTGTGGATGTAGGTTCGGCAGGTTGCCGACCGCGCGTCCGTCGACCATCGTACGTGTCGCCGCTCGGTGAACGTCAGCGTCGCCGCGTCGATCGTGGCTTCGGTCCGGCCGTACTTGCGCTGCTCGGTGTGGCAGACCACGCAGTAGCGCGGTTTCGTTGCGGCTGCCGCCGTGGAAGCCGGCGCCCGAGCTCTCGGGGTTGTCGCCCGGAATGCCGCCGAGCTGCCGGTGGCACTCGTTGCACTTGGCGGTGGCGACGATGTCGCGGCCCGGAGTCGCTGCGGCCTGCGCCGCCGGTGGCGGGGATGAAGTCGTAGATGACGTCGACCGGCTTGGCCATCGGCACGGCCGGCAGCGCCTGAACGCGACGCCGTTCGGCGTGTTGGTGCCGGTGCCCGGCGCGTTGCCCGAGATCTGGATCGTCAGCCGATGGACCAGGTTCGGATCGTAGGTCAGGTCGCCGAGGTCGGCCTTGTCGTTCGGCGCCGGTGACGCGTCATCGCCGCGACCTGGTCCTTGATCTGCGTGATGTCGCGGTAGAACGTGTAGGTGTAGGTGCCGTCGCCGTTGTCCACCAGCGTGCCGGTGTTGTCGGTGCTGGGCCGGGTCGGTGCGGCCGTACGGCGCCGTCGTCGGTCGGTCGGCACCGTGGTCACGATGTAGCTGACCCACTTGCTCGGGGCTGCCGTTGGTGCCCGGCACCAGCTTGGCGATGGCGAAGGCGAGGTTGGTCAAGCCGGCGACGCGTGGCGGTGCTGCTCTTGGACGTGTTGCCGAGACCGACGACCGGGTCGCCGGCGGCGTCCGTCACCTTGAACTTCACGACCGGCGGGCTGGCGATGGTGACGCTCGTGACGGTCACCTTGGGCGCCAACGCGGCCCAGGCTGCGGCCGCGGCGTCGGTTGCCGGTGCGGCATTGCTGGGGATGACGACGACGCTGGCGCCGCTCAGTCCGGGGGGTCCCGAAGGGCCGGTCGGGCCGGTCGG
Source organism: uncultured beta proteobacterium (assembly GCA_963779435.1). Classification (GTDB taxonomy): domain Bacteria; phylum Pseudomonadota; class Gammaproteobacteria; order Burkholderiales; family Burkholderiaceae_C; genus CADEEN01. The sequence goes on from CAVZYL010000022.1 coordinate 25,640, forward strand.
CCCAGCTGGACCGGCTGCGCCAGTGGGGCCTACCGCCCCGTCGCTGCCGCCGCATCCTGCAATGGCCGCCGCCAGCATTCCCGCCAACGCCAAGAGCGCCCAGCGCGACGAAGTTCGATACCCTTCTGCCCGACCAGATCTGTTCACGGATGCTCTCCTAGCTCGTTTGGAATGGAAACTGGCGTCCTGCATGACGCTTCTTTGACGACAGCGATCTTCCTACCGGCGCTTGCGGTTGATTTGTTCCAGATCAAGATTGCAGCGAATTGCGTTGTGCGCAGCACGCACACATTGGCGCCTGCTCGATCGAGCAAATTGCGGACAGGCTGGTCGAAGAGCGGGCTCGCTCTCGACGCCATGTTCGCGTCGCTCCGTCCGGTTCGGCCGCTCCCCGTGCAAACACCGATAGCCGCGCGGCGCACGGCCGGGCCCCGGACCAGGGCCGGCAGATCGGCTTACTTGCTCAGCGTGGCGTCTTCGATCAGGACGGCGTAGGCGTAGCCCGGCCCGACGTTGACGTCGGTTCGCACGGTGCCCTTGGCGTTGACGATGTCGCCGATGGCGGCTTCGTTCTTCGACGTCACCAGGATGTCGTTGCTGCCGGCCGCGGCGGCGCCAGAACCGTCCTGCAGGTGGAGCCAGTTCTTGCCCAGGATGCCGAGGCTGACTTTCACCACCTGGCCGCGTACGAGCACCGTCTTGTCCTTCAGCGCGGCCCGGCCGGTCACGACTTCGGCAATCGTCTTTGCATCCGGGCCGCTGGCCTTGGCCACCTTGGCCACGGGTGCTTCGGCCTTCATCGCGGGCATCGTGCCATGCGCCGCGGCAGGCGGCGCACCCGGCTCGACGATCTGCCCGAATACGATCTTGTCGAAGGTCTTGTTCAGCGTCTTGCTCTCGAAGTTGTGCATCACCATCGTGTTGCCGATCGTGACCTGCGAACCCTTCTTCGCGGCGGTTGTCGGCACAGCCGCCCAGACCTCGCCCTGCGCGGTCTTCAGCCGCAGGTAGGTGTAGCTGTCGACGCTGCGGGTTTCGAGGACCTCGCCCTTCAAGCTCGTCGTCGTCGGCGTTGCCTGTGCCGCCATCGCGGGCGCAGGTGGTGGCGTAGCGGCCTGGGTCGTCACAGCGGTGGTGGCAAGGAGGAGGGCCGCGATAGTGTTGAGGCGTTTCATGGAGGCGGTGTCGTTGTACGAATGAGGGTGCATCGTGGGTCGTTTGCCCGGTTCGGTGGGGGCTACTTCTTGTTGGTGTAGATCGCGGCGTTCTTGGCGGCATCGTCGTAGGGCTGCTTGGCGACGATCAGGCGTCTGACGTTTTCATAGCTCGCGTCGTCCAGGATCTTGCGTGAGACCAACTGAGCCTTGCTGCTGTAGGGCCGGCCGGCGATGATCTTGCCGGCTTGCGCGTCGGTGATGCCCGGCAGCGTTTTCAGCTCGGCGCGCTTGGCCGAGTTGATGTCCACCAATGGCGTCTTGGCGGGTGGCTTGCTCTTTGTGTCGGCCTGGCCTTGACGGGTTGATGCGCTGCTGGCACTGGCTGTAGGGCCGCTCGCCGCGGCGGCCTTGTTGTCGAGCGCCAGTGCCGCGCCTGCACCCAGCAGCACGGCCGCGGTCAGGGCAATCGGTATCAAGCGGTGTTTCATGACGTCCTCGTCGATGCAGTAGGGTTCGAGCCACAGCCCGTCCGGTCAGCAAGAAAACAAATGACCCGGATTCGTTGCCGCATCCGGGTCACCCTTTCAGGTCCGGCCGTTGGGGCACGATACACCGTGCCCCGCCGGCCTCAGACGGTGGCTATCGCTGGTGCACGACCGCCACATCCGAGACTCTGCCTACACCGTGGCAGATCAGGCAGGACTCGCCCTTTGTCAGCGCGCTGACGCGCGGCTCGTAGACCGCACCGCCCTGCGTTGACATGTGGTTCCTGGCCGACGCCGTGTCGTGGCAGGAGAAGCACGCGGCAGCGATCGGCGAGCTGACCAGCGACTGCGGGTCGGCAGGTACGGTCTCGCCGCCGGCACCGGCGACGTGCGCTGGCACCGCGACGCCATTCGACGGCGTGTAGGCGGCCACGGTCGATCCAGCCGGGGTGAAGCTGAAGTTGTTGCCGTAGTTCTTGGTGTTGTCGACGACGATGTACGGCGAGTTGCGGAATGCCGACGTCGATGCCGGGTCGAACTTGCCCGTCGCGCCGGTCAGCCACAGCATGTTGGGCTGCAGCGCCATGCCGTTGGCACCGAAGTTCACGGTGTTGGGCAGGTGGCACTGGTTGCAGTCCTGCAGCACGCCCGGGTAGCCGATCATCGAGTAGTTGTCGGTCGCCGAAACCCCTGCCCAGGTATAGCCGACGGTGCGCTTCTCGGCGCCGTGGATGCCGTGGATGAAGGTATTGGCATTGGCGATCCAGCCGTTGCTCGTGCGCGCGGTGTTGTGGCAGATCGCGCAGGCCGTCGGGTCGTTGCGCGCGCCGCCGTGGAAGCTCGGGCTGGTGCCGAGCTGGTCATGGCAGGTGGCGCACTTGGCCACGTCGACGACCACGCGGCGTGCCGTGTAGCCGGTGGCGACGAGCTTCTTCAGGATGGCCGGGCGCGCCAGGCCGCCCGTGGCATTCACGGTCGGGTTGACCGAGACATTCGCCGGCGTGTACGGATAGGCAGCCAGGCCCTTCTGCGTGAAGGAGCCGAAGACCGCACCGGTCACCATCTTCGCGTTGGCCGGGATCACGATCGGGCTCGCGAGCACCGCGGTGTTGACGCAGGTCGCCACGGCCGGTGCAACCGGCTTGACGCATCCCGCGCCAAGCGGCTGCCCGACGAGGTCGCCGGTCAGCGTCGCCGTGAAGTAGCCATTGGCATCCGGGGCACTGATGGTGCCGGCGTTGGGTGACGAGCCGACCGGGACAAGCAGGTTGGTCAGGCTGACGTTGGTGAAGTAGTTGAAGTCGGCCGGTGCGGTGATGCCATCTTGCGGCACGCCGAAGGCGACGTACAGGCTCGGGCCACCGGCGAAGCCGGCGATCGGCTCGTAGGTCGGCGACACCACTTGCGCGCCGCTGGTCGCGTTGGTGACCAGGGTCGGCACCGCGAACGATGTGATCGCAACCCCATCCTTCTTGATCTGGAATGTGATCACCGGCTGACCGCCAACGACCGTGACGCTCTTGATGTCGTAGGCGAAGTTGACCACCCCGGCCTTGGCCGTCGGGTTGTTCGCCGTCGCGAACACGCTCCGGTGGTCGACAGGGATCGTCGTCGCGTCGTGGCACAGGTTGCAGGTCGTGTTGTCGGCCTTGGCCTTGCCGGTGTGGCCCGAACCCAGCGCCACGTCCTTGATGCCCGCAGCCTTGTCGGCCAGCGTGATGCCGGTGCCGGTAGCGAAGTCGATGCCGTCGTGGCAGGCGCCGCAGGCCACGATGCTGGGGTTGTTCATCCAGTTGTTGCCGTTGGCAGTGACCTTGGCCACCAGCGGGCTGGCGCCGGCCGTGCCGGTATGGCACTTGGTGCAGTTCGCCGGGTCTTGCGGGAAGCCGAAGCCGTTGTACTGGCCTTCGGTGGCGTTATTGAAGTTGTAGCCCTGCTTGACCAGTTCCTCGCCCATGTGGGTCTTGTGGATCATGTTCGGGTAGTTGCCGACCGCGCGGCCATCGACGATGGCCTGGGCCGGGCGCACGACTGCGTTGGTGCCGGTTTGCACTGCAAAGGTGATGCCGTCGGGCAGCATGACTGCATTACCGGCATTGAACGAGTACTTGATCTGGTCGGTGTGGCAGGTCACGCAGTAGTTCGGATCCTTGCGGCTGCCATGCGCCAGCACCTTGCCGTCGTGGCAGGAGCTGCACGAGTCGAGCTGCACGATGCTGCGCGTCGTCGCGACCGCGGCCCCGTCGGGGCGGAACTCGAAGACCGCGTTGGCGGCGTTGACCATCGCCACCGCTGGCGTGAGCGTCACGGCGGTGGGTGTGTTCGAGCCGGTGCCCGGCGCATTGCCGCCGAGCTGGATGCCGACACGGTGGGTCAGCGTGGCATCGAAGGTCAGGTCACCGAGGTCGGCCTTCTTCGACAGCCCGTCGGTCGAATCGGTCAGGCTGGCGACGATTGCCGCGGCCTGTTTCGGATCACGGTAGAAGGTGTACTCGTAGCTGCCGTCACCGTTGTCGACCAGGGTGCCCTGGGTGTCGGTGGTCGGGAAGGTGCCGCACCAGGTCGCTGCCGTCGTGGCCGTCTTGTTGCAGGAGTCGGCGGCGCCGATGGTGCCGGCTGCCTGCGCGACCGTGACCGGCTTGGTCACCAGGTAGCTGACCCAAGTGCTGGGCTCGGCGCTGTAGGTCTTGCCGCCGGTCACCAGCGTGGTCGCGGGCACCAGCTTGGCCAGGGTGAAGGCGATGTTGGTCAGGCCGGCTACCGTGGCGGTGGAACTCTTGGACTTGTTGCCCAGGCCGACAATCGGGGCGCCAGCGGCGTCCGTGACCGTGAACTTCACGACCGGCGCGCTGTTGATGGTGACGCTGCTCACCGTGACCTGCGGCGCCAGGGCGGCCCAGGCCGCAGCGGATTCCGCCGTGGCGGGCGTGGCATTGCTGGGGACATTCACGCTTGCGTTCGCGCCCGTACCAGGTGGGCCGGACGGGCCGGTCGGTCCGGTCGGGCCCGTGGGCCCGGTGGCGCCCGTTGGGCCCGCGGCCCCGTCGCTGCCGCCGCAACCTGCGAGCGTGGCCGCGAGCAGGCCGGCCGCAGCCAGCAGTGCCCAGCGCGACGCTGTTCGATACCCTCCAGCCTGACCAGAATGCTTCACGAGTGTTCTCCTTGCTTGTTTGGACCGAAATCTGACGCGATACATGTAAAGATTTGCGTGACAGCGATCTTCCTACTGCCCTGCGTGCCGGATTTGTCCCACATCAACAGTGCAACGTTTGGTGTTGCTCAAACGGTGTAACGGCGCGCCGCCGCAGGCGACGACTGCCCCCGGTATTGCATTGCCGGCGGGTGTCGAACGCGAAGTCGCGGCTCATGCGTGGCCGACGCGCACGCTGCGGCCGATGCCGTGCGCAACCGTGCCGCGGATGAACGCGGCACCGGTGTCAGGTGGGTGGCGGCAACCAGTGCCGCGTCACGCCGCTACTGCGGCGCGGAGGCGGCCGCGACGCGCGGGATCTTGAGCTTGGCGCGCAACTCCTGCGGGCCGTCGCCGTCGGGCTCGGAGTGCGCGATGCCGTAGTGGCATTCGATGCAGGTCCAGCCTTCGGCCCTGGCCTTGGCGTGGCGTGCCTGCGCCTTCTCGCTCTGCTTGTTCTTGTCCATCTTCTCGGCGATGTGGCAGTTGCGGCACTCGTGCGAGTCGGTCTCGAGCATGCGGGTCCAGACTTTCTCCGCCAGCGCGGCGCGATGGGCCTGGAACTTCTCCTTGGTATCGAGAACCCCGCGCATGTGCCCGATCAGCTCGAAGGTCGCGGCCATCTTGCGTTTGATCAGCGGGATCGGCTCGTGCGGCACGTGGCAGTTGGTGCAGATCGCCCGCACGCCGCTGCGGTTGGTGTCGTGGATCGTGCCCTTGTACTCGGCGAAGGGGTTGTCGCGCATCTCGTGGCAACCGGTACAGAACTCCTCGGTGCTCGTCACCGCCAGGCCGTACGCACCCCCGACGATCAGGAACAGCGCCGCGAACATGCCGACGAATGTCAGGCCGAGCGCGAGTTTCCAGCGGCGGCGCAGCGTGGCGAGGAGGTTTGTCATGGTCGGGTCCCGGTTCTGGATCGTTGTTGTTCGCGCAAGCGCGCGGCTGACCTCAGCGCGAGAGGATGTAGGCGATCAGATTCTTGATCTCGGCATCGTCCGTGGTCTTCGGGCTGGTGTGTTCTTCTTCCTTGCCGTCGACCTTGATCTTCGGGTGCGTGGTCAGGTGGGTGTAGAGCTTCTTCTCGCCGTCACCCTCCTTCTTGTACTTCGCGGCTGTTTCCTTGAACGACGGGCCGTCCTTCTTCTTGTCGACGGAGTGGCATTTCGTGCAATTGCTCTTCTTGGCCAAGGCCGTCGCTGCGTCTTCGTCGACCGCGAACGCGGGCATGGCGGCACCGAGCAGCAAGGCCGCGGCGCCAGTCACCAACATGGTCGTCAATTCGGTCTTTCTGGTCATGGAAATAGCCTCGATGGTCGGTTGATCGTTGCGGCGGAGTCTAGCGTCGCGTCGGGCCGCAGGCGCTGGCGGCCCGTTCCGAGGTTGATATAGATCATATCGGCGGCGTGGCGCGTCTTGCGCCGGCAACGCCGCTCGTCGCGCGCTCAGGCCGCGGCCGGCGTGAACGCGTCGGAGACGCAGAACCGATCGTCGAGCCCCTGGGCGATGAAGGCCGGCACGGCCGCCTCGACCATCTGCACCGAGCCGCAGGCATAGACCTCGTAGCCCGTCAGGTCGGGGTGGTCGGCGAGCATCGCCTCGTGCACCAGGCCGCGCCGGCCGGTCCAGGGGTCGGCCGGCGCGGCGGTCGACAGGACCGGCACGACGCGGAAGTTCGGGTGCTCGCGTTGCCAGCGCTCGACGAGCTCGAGCGCATACAAGTCCTTGGCTTCGCGCACACCCCAGTACAGTTGCATCGGCCGCCGGATGTCGCGTGCAAACGCGTCCTCGACGATGCTCTTGATCGGCGCAAAGCCCGTCGCGCCGGCCACGAACAGGATCGGGCGTTCGCTCTCGCGCAGCGTGAAGCGGCCGAGCGGGCCCTCGAACTCGAGGCTGTCGCCGGGCTGCATCGCGGTGAAGACCCGCGTCGTGAACAGCCCGCCGGGGATGCGCCGCACGTGCAGCTCGATCACGGCGTTGTCCTGCGGCGGGTTGGCGAACGAGAACGCGCGCCGCGCGCCGCCTTCGAGCACGATGTTGATGTACTGGCCGGCGGCGAAGGCAATGCGCTGGCCGTCGGGCAACCCGATGCGCAGGCGCATCACGTCTTCGGCGATGCGCTCGACGCTCTCGACGCGGCCGTGCCAGCGCCGCGCGGCGCCGGCCTTGCCCAGCGTCGGCACGTCGACTTCGAGCTCGACGTCGTCCAGCGCCACCGCGCAGCACATCAGCGCCTGGCCGCGCGCGCGCATCGCCTCGGTCAGCGCGGCCGGCTGAAAGGGCCCGGGGTCGACGTGGCCGTTGAGCACCGTGCACACGCACTGCCCGCAGCCGCCGGCGCGGCAGTCGTAGGGCAGCGCCAGGCCGGCGCGCAGGCCGGCTTCGAGCAAGGTCTCGCCGGTGCGTGCGACGACCGCCATCGCGCCGGGGTGCATCGTGACGTGGCAGGCCGCACGCGGGCCGCGGCGCGGCGGCAGCCAGGGCAGTGCCAGCAGCACCAGCGTGCCGATGCCGACCAGCGCCCAGACGGCGGACAGCGGCCACGCAGTCACCAGCGGGTACAGCGCGAGCAGGAACCAGTCGAGTTCGAGCCTGGTCGGGGCCCGGGCGAGGTTGGCCGCACCGCCCTGGCTGATCACGGGTTGCACCAGCGCCAGCAGGCACAGCATCGCCAACACCGCCAGCGCGATCGGCCGCGGTGGTTGCGTCTGCGCCTTGGGCACACGCTGCACGTGGATCCACATCAGCAACAGCGCCACCAGCGGCACGCCGATGTGAATGAAGACCAGCAGCGAGAACAGCCGGTTGCCGACGCTCTCGGGGCGGATGAAGTTGCGGATCAATGCGCCACCGAAGCCGGGCAGCCCGTCGAGCCATTCGAAGCTGGCCTGCGTGACGAACTGCGCCAGCTGGTCCCACGGCAGCATGTAGCCGTTGGCACCGGCGACGTAGACCAGCCAGATCAGCAGCACCCCAGTGACCCAGGAGAACCAGCGAAAGCCGCGCAGGCGGTCGAATGCGAAGTGACGCAACGCATGCACGACCATCGTCGCCACCAGCGCGTCGGAGGCGTAGCGATGCACGCTGCGCAGCACGCCGCCGGCGAACCACTGGCCTTCGGTGAGGGCCTGCACCGACCGGTACGCGCCCTCGACGCTGGTGTCGAAGAAGGCATACAGGTACAGCCCGCTGGCGCCGACGAGCCAGAACAGGAAGAAGACCGTCGCGCCGAGGTGGTACAGCGGGTTGAGCTTGTCGCCGAAGGCGCGGTTGAACAGCGCCTCGGCTTGCAGGAAGCCGCGCCGCAGCAGCGCCTTCATGGGCGCGGGCGCATTGCGCCGAACACCACCACGACGAACAGCAGCCCGCCGACGATGGCGACCAGCCCACCCAGGCCCATCAGGCCCATGCCGGCGATCTCACCCGCACTGCGCAGCGCCTGTTCGCTGCCCGCGACCTTGCGCTGCACGCCGTAGCCGCCCGACCAGACCAGGCCGACGATGTGCATCAGCTGGCCGACCGCATACAACACGGGCTGGGCCACCGCCAGGCGGCCCTGCGGCGCGCGCCAGCCGAGCTGCGGCAGCAGGTGGTAGACCAGCCCCATCAGCGCCAGCGTGACGCCGACGATACAGCCGTGGTAATGCGCGGGGATGGTGACGTTGCTGGCGCCGATGAACAGGCCGATCACGCCGCCGGCGGCGAACAGCGCGATCGACGACCACAGCGCTGCCCGCAGCGGGCGCGCGACCGGCGATGGACGGCGCACGCGAACCATGGCCAGCGCAACGGCCAGTGCCAGCGGGAAGATCGCCACGCCGCCGCCGAAGCGCATCGCAGCGGTGTGCATGGCGCGGTGCTCGACGCTGGCCACGTCGTGCGCCAGGTAGGCATACGGCGTGACGAACACGCTGGCCAGCGCCAGCGCGAACAGCAGCAGCACGACGCGCGGGCTGAGCGCGATGCGCGCACCGCAGGCCTGGGCCAGCCACAACCAGGCGACCAGCATCACCAGCGTCCAGCTGAACTGCAACGCATGCCCGACGCCCCAGAACGCGATCTCGTAATAGGCCTTGCCGTCGAGTGCCAGCGGTACCAGCGCCAGCGAGGCGACCAGCGCCAGCAGCGCGACCGCGGCCGAGACCAGGCTGGCGTTGAGGCCGAAGCGCAGCGCGCCGGCACCGCTGGCCATCGCGCCAATGCGCTCGGCCGCCCACAAACAACGCAGCACCTGCAGCGCCGCGCCCGCGCCGAAGGTCACCAGACCGGCCTGGAACAGCGCGCTCGTCAGCACCGGGATGTAGTTGGCCATGATCGGCGTGCCCGGGTCGGCGAAGGCCGCCACCGACATCAGCAGCGTACCCGCGCAGCACAGGCCCAGCGAGATCCAGCTCGCCAGCGCGCCGTGCGCCGAGCTGTTCAGGCTCCACAACATGCCGGCGATGGCGCTGAACCAGACCAGCACCGACAGGTCGACGTGAACCACCAGGGCCACGCGGAAGAAGTCGGCCGCCGGCAGCCAGGCATTGACACCCGGTGTTCGCGCGGCGACCAGCAGCAGCGAGAACAGGCCCGAGCCAATCAGCGCAACCAGGCCGAGCCAGAGCCAGCCGCGCGCCAGCGCGCGTTGCGCCTCGCCGGCGATCGGCAGGTGATACTCGGCAGCCGGGCCGGCCGGCGGCGGCGCCCACAGCGGACGAAGCGATGAAGTGATGCTCATTGCAGCGTGATGCCGCCCCGTGAGGCGTCGAAATCGATGACCAGGACCTGCGCCGGCGCCAGCGTGACGGTGGCCTCGCGCTGGTAGGCGAAGCCCGACGTCCGCGCATCGTCGTTCAGGCGCACGCTGATGCGTTGCTCGCCGGCGGGAACGACCAGGCGCTGGTACATCGCCGAGGCGCCGTCGCGCGAAAGGCCCGAGGGCGCCGCACTGCGCCGCAGCGCGCTCACGCCGCCGACATCGACCTCGACGCTGACCGGCGATCGCTCGCGCGGGCACTTCATCGGGGCGCGCATGTTGGGCGGCAGCTTGGCCAGCTCGGCCTCGCTTTGCCGCCGGCAGTCGCCCAGCGGTTTGCCGGCGTGGGTGAAGCTGACCTTGATCAGCGCCTGGTCGCTGCCCAGGTGCTGGTAGACCGGCCAGTGCGAGAACACGCCGATGGTCAGTGCGAAGAGTGCATACAGCGCGATCTGGCCGACCCAAGCGCTGGGCGGCAGGGGCGGATGCCGCGATCGGCGCTCAGACATGACTGACCTTCGGTTCGGTGCCGACCGCCGGAAGCAGGGCGCGGACCCGCGCACGCAGGCGCTCCAGCGCCTGACGCAGCGATCTTTCGTCGCCATTGTCGGCCCACAGCATCTCGAGCCGCTCGCGCGGCACGCCGGCGCGCAGGTGCGGCTCGCGCAGGCCCAGCAGGCGCTCCTCGGTCCAGCGCTGGCCGAGGCGGAACTCGCAGCCGCCTTCGCGGCAGGCGCTGACCAGCACACCGGCCGCGCCGTCGCGCAGCGCGTATTCGACGAAGGACGGCGGCAGCTGGCCGGCGCAGGTCAAGCTGAAAGCCGCGACATCGGGCGCGGCCAGCGCCTCGACGTGCGCGCCGCAGTCGCAACCGAAGGCGACCAGCGGCCGTTCGACCCGCAGCGCCGCGATGCCTTGCCGCAGCCGCGTGCGCAAGGCACCGATCGGCGCCTGCGGCATGTCAATGCCGGTGACCAGTTCGGTGGCGCTGCGAAACGGCGTCGACGACGGACAGGCGCCGACGCAGATGCCGCAGCCCGTGCACAGATCGGCGTCGACCCGGGCCATCTGCTTGCCGAGCTTTTGATTGGGGTGCGGCACCATCGTCACCGCGGCGAACGGGCAATCGGCAAAGCAGCGCCGGCAGCCGTTGCAGTTGGCTGCATCGACGACGGCCGCCGGCGCGGGCGTGGGCTGGGGCAGGAACGGCAGTGCGACCAACAGCACCAGGCCGCCGAGCACCAGCGTCCAGGCCCATTGCGGCGACGCGGCCTCGGTCAGCGGGTGGATGAACAGCAGTATCCAGTCCAGCCGCAGCGCCTGCGGCGCGGTCGTCAGATCAGCCGGCGCGTGGCTGGCGACCGGCGCCACGACGGCCAGCGCCAGCAATGCGAAGAACAGGCCCAGGCCGACCGGACGCGGCGGCCAGACGGCGGCGCGTGTCAGACGCTGAATGTGAAACCAGAGCGCAAACAGCAGCAGCAACGGCGCGCCAAGGTGGACGAAGACGAACAGCGAGAACAGGCGGTCGCTGACCGCATCGACCGAGAGGAAGTTGCGCGCCAGCGGTGCGGCCAGGAAAGGCAACGCGTCGATCCACTCGGCGGTGGCGATGGCCGAGTACTGGCCGAGTCGGTCCCAGTGCAACCAGAAGCCGCCGACGGCACTGACGAACACCAGTACGACCGGTGCTACGCCGGTCAACCACGAGAAGCGGCGCATGCCGCGGTAGTGGCCATGCAGCCACTCGCGCAGCAGGTGTGCGGCCAGCAGGATCACGAAGGCGTCGGCCGCGTAGCGATGCAGGCTGCGCAGGACGCCGCCCAACCAGGGCTGCTGCCGCGAAAGATCGACGATCGAGCGGTATGCGCCCGCCGCCGACGTGTCGATCACGGCATACAGATAGGTGCCGCTCACGGCCAGCAGCCAGAAAGCGAGGAAGCCGAGTGCGCCGAGGTGGCGCAGCGGGTTCAGCGCCGCACCGAAGGCGGCGTCGAAGGCATGTTCGAGGCGACGCCACGAGGCCAATGCCCGTGGCTCATGACTGCGCTGCATGCTGGAGCCTCAACTGCTTGCGGCGGCGCAGCCGGTCGAGCCACAGGTACACGCCCACGGTGATGAAGAAGGTCAGCCCGCCAGCGATCTCCAGGATCAGCTTGAGGTCGTAGCGGTAGGTGCCGGTCTCGGGGTCGTACACGGTGCACAGGATGCGCACGCGTTCGATCAGCTCGCCCAGCCCCAGCGGCCCGGGCGGCGACGCCGCGCCGAGCAACAGGCGCAGAGGCTCGCCGAGCTGCCTGGCCGTCAGACGGTCGCCATAGACCTGGCTGTGGATGCGGCCTTGGGCGTCGACGATGCTCACGCCGAGCAGGTGATCGAAGCCGGCCGGCGTGGCCTGGTAGCGAAAACCAAAGTCGCGCGTGAGCTGCTCGACGCTGGCGGCGGGCGGGCTGAGGAAGGCCCAGTTCGGCTCGGCGATGGCCTGTTGCGCGGCGAACGCGCGCATCGCGGCGGGGGAGTCGAAGGGCTGGTTGAAGCCGATGCTGACCACGTTGTACTGTTGCGCGCCGAAGCGAGCGTCCAGGCCTATCACGGCGTCGTGCAGGGCGCGGGTTTGCGTCGGGCAGACCTGGAAGCAGCCGGTGTAGATGAAGCTCACCAGCAGTGGCTTGCCGCGGTAGGCCGACAGGCGCACGGGCCGCCCGTCGCTGCCCAGCAGGGTGTGGTCGGGCACCGTGCTGCCGATCACCGACTGGCTGGCGCGCAAGGCCTCCTGTTCGTCGAGCGCCGGCGCCTGGGCAGCGAACGCGGCCGTGCAGTACGTGAGGGCGGCGAGCAGCAGCCCAGGACTAGCGCAGTGCCGCATCGACTGCCACAGCCGCGAGCAGCGCGCTCAGCTGCACCATCGAGGCAAAGAACGAGGCCATCGCGGTGGCCCGGCTCGGCGCACGGGCCAGGGCCCAGGTCTTGCGCAGGAAGTACGCCCCACCGAGCAGGGCGCCGACCAGCACGAGTGGGCCGGCACCGAACCAGATCGGCAACAGCGACACCGCGACCAGGGCAACCGCATTGGCATGCACGATGCGTGCGGCACGCGGCACGCCGACCACGACCGGCAGCATCGGCACGCCGGCCGCGGCGTAATCGGCCTGGCAGGCGATTGCCAGGCTCCAGAAATGCGGCGGCGTCCAGAGGAGCAGCACCAGCGCCAGCAGCAGCGGCAGTGCGCCGAGCGCGGGGTCGACGGCCGCCGCGCCAGCCAGCACCGCGAAACTGCCCGACAGGCCACCGACGACGATGTTGGCCCAGGTGCGGCGCTTGAGCCACATGGTGTAGACCACACCGTAGAAGAACGCGCCGAGAAAGATGAACAGCGCGGCGAGCGGGTTGACGACCAGCGCGGTGGCGCCGACCGCGGCCGCCAGCAAGGCGCCGATCACCGACAGCCAGAGCGGCGACGGCGCCAGCGCACCACTGGCAAAAGCGCGGTTGCGGGTGCGCGCCATCAGGCGGTCGCTGTCGGCCTCGATGTACTGGTTGAACGCGCCCGCGCTGGCCGAGGCGACCAGCACCGACAAGGCCAGCACGAAGCCCGGCCAGAGGCCGATCGCCGGGCCCGGCGTGATGGCCAGGCCGGCCAGCGCGCTGATCATGATCAGCACACCGATGCGCAGCTTGAAGATGCCGAGCACCGCGCGCGCGCGGGCGAAGGTCGGATGGGCAATGCGGGCCAGCGATGTATTCATCTCACGTGCTCCAGTGCACACGGGCACTCAACGCGGCGCAGGATGCCCAACGCGTGGTCTGACCGAGCGAACGCCGCGGATCGGGCTTGGCCCGGCCGCTGGCGTTGCCCCAAGGGCCACAAAGTGGCCCGTTCCGGTCCACGGGGAGGCGCCGCAGGCGCTTCGGGGGGATTCAACTCAGGCCCCACAGCGTCGACAGGTACTTCCAGTTGATGAAGTAGTAGAGCACGAAGGCCAGCAGGAAGACCATCGCCAGCATGAAGGTGCCGGGTGCGGCGAAGCCGATCGAGCCGGTGGTCTGCGCCGCCACGCTCGGTGCGGTGCGTGGAATCGGCGTGAACATCGGGCTGGTGGCGCCGCGCTCGAGCGGCTTGCCGAACAGCAGCGATCCGACCGTGACCAGGATGTAGATCGCACCGCCGGCGATGGCCGCGATGCCGGCGATGCCGACCAGCGCCATCATCAGGTAGGCCGCGCCCGGCCACTCGTAGGCCAGGGCGTTGCCGGCGAAGGCCATGTCCCAGTGCCGGCGCGAGACGCCGAGCGTGCCGGCCCCCATCATCACCAGGCAGAAGAAATACATCGACAGGCCGAACAGATAGGGCTGCCACATCGCCAGTTTGGGCAGGATCATCTCGCGGCGGAACAGCACCGGGATCAGGTAGTAGGTCAGCGCCATGAAGGTCAGCGTGGTGCCGACGACGACGGTGGCGTGAAAGTGGCCCGGCACGTAGATCGTGTTGTGGATGATCATGTTGAGCTGTTCGGTGCCCATCATCACGCCCGAGATGCCGCCGAGGAAGCCGAAGCCGATGATCGAGATGAAGACGCCGGCGAAGGTCGGATTGCTCCAGGGTGCCTTGCGCAGCCACTCGAACAGGCCCTTGGTGAAGCCCTTTTGCCGCTGCGCGACTTCCATCGCGCCGGGGATCGTCAGGCCATGGATCATCGAGGCCAGCACGGCGAAGTACATGAAGTAGCTGGTGTTGACGACCTTCCATGCCGTCGACAGACCCGGATCGGCGAGCAGATGGTGCGCGCTGGCCAGTTGCAGGAACAGGATGTAGAGCAGGAAGGCGGTGCGGCTGACACGCTCGCTCATCGGCTTGGCGCCGAAGGCCACCGCGGCAACCAGGTACCAGACCGAGATATGTGCCGCGACGTTGATCTGCTGCGACGAGTGGCCGAAGGCCCACCAGATCGTGCGGTAGACCAGCGGGTCGACGGCACTGATCCAGCCGATCGACAGCAGGAAGGTCGGGATCAGGATGATCGCGCCCGAGGCGATGGTGAAGACCGCGATGATCGCGGCCGTGATGGCGCCGAAGGTGACCAGCGGCACCGAGCCCTGGTAGGTCTTGTCGCGCTTGGCGATCACCAGCGTGCCGAAGAAGACGAAGCAGCCGATCAGGGCGCCGACCGCGAACAGGATCAGCCCGGCGTAGAACGACGGCGCGGCCATCATCGGCACGTACGACGTCATCATCACGCTCGAGCCGCCCTGCAGGACGGCGAAGTTGTTCATCAACGCGCCGATCAGCATCAGCGCGAAGGCTGCCCAGGCGACGTTGGGTGTCGCGATGCGACAGCGCAGCAGCGTCGAGGCGCAGAAGTACAGCACCGCGATCTCGAAGAAGATGATCCAGAAGATCAGCATGTCGATGCCGTGCGCGGTGAGCACCTGGTAGAAGGTGTCGGCCTCGAGCCAGTGCACCGCCGGCCAGCGCGTCAGCACGACGCCGATGGCAAGCAGGCCGCCGATCAGCAGGAACACCACCGCCGTGACGGCGTTGGCGATCATCAGCTTCTCGGCCTGCGATTCGAACTGCAGTCCGGAGCGCGGGCAGGTGCGGTAGGTGGTGGTTGTCATGTTCTGGGCCTCCGTCCTACTTCACGTACAGGCGACTGACCATCGTGTGATGGTTGATGCCGCAGTATTCGTTGCACACGATCGAGTAGGTGCCGGCCTGGTTCGGCGTTACGGTCACCACATGCTCGAAGCCGGGCACGATCTGGATGTTGATGTTGGCCGGCTGCAGCGAAAAGCCGTGGTTGTAGTCCATCGAGGTCAGGTGCAGCTTGTAGGTCTTGCCCTTCTCCAACTCGAGGATCGGCCAGAAGTTCCACAGCCGGGCGATCAGGTAAACATCGCTGCCGGGCGGCGGTGCCACGACCGGCGTCTTCTGGTCGGTCTCGGTGCGCACGGTGTACTTGTCGACCATGGCCTGCGCCTTGGCCGTGTACTTTTCCGGCGTGGTGCGGTAGGTTTCGGTCGACAGGTTTTGCTTGCCCCAGATGTGCCAGCCGACCATCATGAAGAACATGATCAGGCACCAGGTCAGCGCAATGGCGATCCAGGTGCCTTCGACGCGGTCGATCGGATGCCGGTACCACAGGCGCTCGGCGGGAGGAAGGATGGCGCTCATTTGACGACCCCCCTACTTGGCGATGGGCAGCGTGAGGATGTCGAACACCCCCCACACCGTGTACAGCACCATCGGCACCAGCACGCCGATGAACAGCAGCAGGAAGGGGTTGTCGAGCAACTGCTGCATCCACGGCACCGGGGCCGTGTCGTCGTCGTGCGGAGTGGAATTCATGGTGTCTCCTTGTCGGGTGGGCAAAATCATTCTGTTGCTCGCGCCAGGGCACAAAAATGATCTAGTACAAGGAAGCGAGCGATGGACCAGCGCCAGCGCGGTGCTTGGCGCCTACGATCGGCGTCGCCCATGCCGCATGCCGCCCAAAATCGAAAACGCCTGATTCAGCGCCTGGCTTGGTCTTGCCTGCTGTTGCTCGTGGCAGTGACTGTGCTGAGCGCTTACCTGCGCCACAGTGCCGCCGGGCTTGGCTGCCAACCCTGGCCGGCCTGCTTTGGTCAGGGCGAGCGCATGTCCGTCGGCCCGCTGGTGATCGATGGCCAGGCGCTCACGGCAGCGCGGCTGGCGCACCGGGTCACGGCGACGCTGTCGTTGCTGCTGTTGATGGCGCTCGTGTTCATCGCCGTGCTCAGGCGGCCGCTGCTGCATCCCGAAGGCGCGCTGTCGTCGGCCCTGCTTACGCTGGCGCTGTTCTTGGCCGTGCTCGGTGTCTTCACGCCCAGCAGCCGCTTGCCGGCAGTGGCGATCGGCAACCTGGTCGGTGGGTTCCTGATGGTCGCGCTCGCTGCGCGCTTGGTGCGCCCGGCGACGCGTCGTGGCATCGGCATGTTCGCTGTCGCCGCGGCCCTGCTGTTGTTGGGACAGGTCGTGACCGGCGCCTTCGTCAGCGCGTCGCGGGCGGGGCTGGCATGCACCGACATCCGCGAATGCTTCGACCAGGCCAGGGCCGCGGGTTCGGACTGGGCGGCGCTGAACCCATGGCGCGAACCAGGCTTTGCGATCGGAACGCCCTACGCCGAAGGGGCGCTGGCGCAGTTGCTGCACCGGCTCGGTAGCCTGCTCGTCGCGCCGGCCGTGGCCGGGCTGGCGATGATCGCGGTGTGGCGTGGGAGCCGCCGTGAAGGCCTCCTGTTGTGCGTGCTGCTGGGGCTGGAGGTGGCGCTCGGGTTGGCACTCGGCAGCACCGGCCTGCCGCTGGTACCCGTGCTGTTGCACAACCTGATCTCGGCGCTGCTGCTGGCCGTGACCCTGCGACTGGCTTGACGCAGATCAAGCCACGCGAAGGGGTCGGTTTCGACAATAAACTCGACCGCGACGAATCTGAAGGCACCGTTTGGACACCCGCGTTTTCAACCTGCCGCGCTACCTGTCATTGCTGCCGCTGTTCAGCGACCTGAGCGGCGCCGAACTCGAGCGATTGGCCGTGGGCTGCACCTTGCAGCGGCTGTCGCGCGGCGACATGGTGTTTCGCTGCGGCGACCCCTGCGAGGCCTTCCACCTCGTGGTCACCGGCCAGATCAAGCTCTTCCTGCTCTCACCGGCCGGACAGGAAAAGATCATCGAGATCATCGCGCCGGGCCAGAGCTTTGCCGAGGCGCTGATGTTTGCCGACCGGCCCTACATCGTCAATGCGCAGGCACTCAGCGACGCCACGGTGCTGTCGATCGGCAAGGCGGCAGTCGTCGGCGAGATCGAGCGCGAGCCGCGCTTCGCGCTGCGCATGCTGGCCGGCATTTCGCGCCGCCTGCACGGACTGGTGCACGACGTCGAAGCCTATGCGCTGCACACCGGCATGCAGCGTGTGATCGGCTACCTGCTGCGCGACCAGCTCGCCGAAGACCGCGTCAGTGGTGAGGTGATCATCGTCTCGCTGCCGGTGAGCAAGGCGACGATTGCCTCGCGTCTTTCGCTCACGCCCGAGTATTTCTCGCGCGTGCTGCACGAGCTGGAATCGGCCGGTTTGATCGCGGTCGACAAACGCGACATCCACATCCTGGACGCCAAGCGGCTGGCCACCTACCAGCCGGCGTGATGCCGGGCTGGCCGACGCTCAGTGAAGCCGGCTGGCCTTTCCGGGCCCCGCCTTGGCATCGATGTTGCCCAGCAAGTCCTTGCCGCTGATGCCCGCGAACAGCGCGGCCGCGCGCAGCTTGATCTCGAGCAGCTCGCTGGCGCTGACCGAGTACTGGCCCGTGGTCTTGTTGACGTCGACGCGAAACTCGACGTCCTTGCCGTTGTGCGACAGCATGCCGCTGGTGAACTCGTAGTCGTTGCTGTCCCATGGCAAGCCGCGCGCGGCGACGTCGTAAGCCTGGTACTCGACGCGGCTGATCTCACCACTGGCCAGGTCGAGCGAGCCCGTCGACGAAATGACCTCGTCGGTCTGCTCGTCGGTAATCGTGATCTTCACCTTCAAGTCCACGGCAGGCACCCCGCATGTCGAAACGGCGGATTTTTGCACGCGCGGTCAGGGCACGGTTCTGGTCTGCCCATCGCCGCCGAGCATTGACGCCCGGCGCATGTCGACGAGCGTTGGTGGCCCGCCGTGGTGGTCGGGTATGCGCAGCACTCTGTCGCTGCCTTGATGAAGCGTCTGTGCGGCGGCGAGGTTCGGGTCGCCGACCACCGTGAAGCGGCCAATGGTGCGGCGCACGTCGAGCTGCACGAGGTGCAGCGCGGCAGGCTTGCCCATCTCGATGGCCGGGCGTCCGATCACATAGGCGCCACTGTCGTCGAATGCCAATTCACGCAGTGGGGATTCGAGCCGCGTGCGGCGCGCGCCGAGGTATCCCTGCTCGCCAAGGGATTCGCCCATTCGATAGTCGTGCACCAGGCCGTCGAATATCGGCGGCGCCTGCGGGTCGACCGACAACTCCCACAACTCGGACAGCGTCTCGAACGAGATGACGAAGCTGCGCCGGACAGGCAGGTAATGGATCGCGGCGACGGCGGATCGCTCGCGCCCATCAAGGCTGGCGGCGGCGAGCACCTTCACGCGTACGCCGCGATCGTAGACCGCGACCATCGGGCCTTCGGCGCTCACCTGCCAGCGTCCGTTCTCGGCGCTGGCGCTTGGCGGCCCTGCGGTCGCCGCCGGCGCGCTGCCCCAGGCCAGCACCAGCAAGCAGGCTGCCAGCCAGCGCATGGTTGCGGGCCCCGCGACTCAGCTCTTCAGGATCAACTCGATGGCGGCCTTCAGGTCGGCGTCGTTGATCTTGTCCGGCGGGTTCGGCGCCATCGGCACGGGGCCGTAGACCCCTGCGCCGCCCTTGCGAACCTTGTCGGCCAATTTCGCAATCACGTCCTGGCCTTTGTACTTGATGGCGATGTCCTTGAACGCCGGGCCGATGATCTTCTTGTCCTTGGCGTGGCAGGCCATGCAGCCGGCCTTGGTCATGGCGTCATCGACGGGCCCGGCCGCCGCGACCATCGGCGCCAAGGCGATGGCCGCGATGACGGCGAGTGTGGTCCTCATGTGCGTAGTCTCCTCAGTAGACGTCGTGCTGCGTGTTGTAGACGTTGAAGTGGCCGGTTGGCGTGATCAGGCGCGGGTCCTTGATCACGGCCTTGAGCTTGAGCGTCTTGTCGTCGACGATGACCAGTGCGCTCTGCTTGTTCTTGGCGCTCCAGACCGCGAACCAGACCTCGTCTCCGGCCTTGTTGAACTCGGGTTGAACGACGCGCTTGGCGCCGTCGTCGGTCAGGCCGGCCCACTCGGCGATCGGCAGCACGGTGTAACCCTTGTCCAGGTTCTTGATGTCGTACACCGCCACCGACTGCGAGATCTTCGGCTCTGGGTTCAGTGGCGTGTCCGAATACAGGTGCTGGCTCTTCGGGTGGCTCTTGATGAACAGCGCCCCGCCACCCTGGCCCTTCAACTCGGCGACTTTCTTGAAGGCGTACTCCTTGTGCTTGACCGGGTCGGTGGCGATCAACGAGATCGACTCATCGCCCAGGTGACCGGTGGCCCAGACGGGGCCGAACTTCGGGTGGATGAAGTTGGCGCCACGGCCCGGGTGCGGGATCTTGCCCACTTCGACCAGTGCGGTCAGCTTGTCGTCCTTGGTGTCGATGACGGAGATCTTGTTGCTCTGGTTGGCCGCGACCATGAAATAGCGCTTGGTCGAATCCATGCCGCCGTCATGCAGGAACGGTGCCGAGCCGATTTCGGTGACCTTCAGCGCATCGATGTTGGAGTAATCCACCATCAACGTCTTGCCCGTCTCCTTGACGTTGACCACGAACTCGGGCTTGAAGTGCGAGGCCACGATCGATGCCACGCGCGGCTCCGGGTGGTATTCCTGCGTGCCCACGACCATGCCGCGGGTGCCGACGATCTTCAGCGGCTCCAGCGTGTCGCCATTCATGATCACGTACTGCGGCGGCCAGTAGGCGCCGGCGATAGCCAGCTTGTCGGTGAAATCGCCTTCCTTGCCCTTGTACTTGCTGGTTTCAACCGAGCGCGCCTCGAGCCCGATGCGCACCTCGGCGACGTTGTCGGGCATGGCCATCCACAGGTCGATCATGTTGATCTTGGCGTCACGCCCGATCACGAACAAGTAGCGCCCCGACGCCGAGGTGCGCGAGATGTGCACCGCATAGCCGGTCTTGACGATATTGATGATCTTCTTGCTGTCGCCGTCGATCAGCGCCACCTCGCCGGTGTCACGCAGCGTGGTCGAGAAGATGTTGTCGATGTTGTAGTTGTTCATCTTCTTCGTCGGCCGCTGGGCCGGCGGGACGATGACCTTCCAGGTTGCCTTCATCTGCGCCATGCCGAACTCGGGCGGCACCGGCGGGTCCTGCTGCACGTAGCGGGCCATGATGTCGACGGTTTTCTCGTCCATCTCGCCACTGGTCTGCCAGTTCGGCATGCCTGCGGGCGAGCCGTAGGCAATGAAGATCTTGAGGTAGTCGGTGCCCTTGGGCAGCGTGATGTCAGGCGTCAGCGGCTTGCCGGTCGCGCCCTTGCGCAGCACGCCGTGGCAACCGGCGCAGCGCTCGAAATAGGTCTTGCGCGCGATGTCGAACTCGGCCTGCGTCATCGGCGGGGCCTTGGGGTTCGTGCTCTGGTACATCGCCTCGGCGGAGAGCGGCGACGCGCCGGCCTGGTAGGCGGCCTCGGGTTGAGTCACATGCTTGTCGCTTGCCTCCGCAGGCTTCTTGTCCTGCGCCATGACAAGCAGTGGGGCGGCCGCGAGCAACAGCGCAGCCAACGGGAACCTGATCGTCGATTTCATCGGAGCACTCCTCGGATTGCCAACAATCCCTTGGAAGTGCATCGTCGGCCGAACGCGACGACCTTTCCTTAAACTGCGTCAAGGTCTGGACCGACTGCGGAAAGCTTGACGCGTATTAAGGCGACAGGCCGCTGCGATGTCGATGCTGTGGGAGTGAAATCGCGTCAAACACTCACCGTTGCCGCCCAACTGCTGCTTGCCGCATTGTCCAGCGCCGCGGCACACGCCGATGGCAACGAAGCCGCGCAATCGATCGTCATCACCGCCACGCGCCACGCGATGCCGCTGGTCGACGCGCCAGCGGCGATGTCGGTCGTGACCGGCGAGCAGATCGCCGAGCGTGGCGCCGACAATGTCTTCGAGGCCTTGCGCGGCGAGACCAGTGTCTCGATGCAAGGCCGCACGATCGGCGGCCGCACGGCGATGTCGCTGCGCGGCATGGAGTTTCGCCACACCCTGTACCTGGTCGATGGCAAGCGCATCGGTGGCACCGACGGCGTGGTCGGGCATTCCGACTTCCAGTACGACTGGGTGGCGACCGAAGACATCGAGCGTATCGAGGTCGTGCGCGGGCCGATGTCGGTGCTGTATGGCTCCGAAGCCTTGGGCGGCGTGATCAATGTCATTACGCGGCGGCCGGGCCCGGTCTGGGCCTTCGGCATGCTGGCCGAAGGGCGCTGGGGCGACAACAGCCTGGGTGGCGACGGCAACCGCGCGGCCGTGCGTGCCAGCGGCCCGGTGACCGAAAACCTGAGCGTGGCCGTGTCGCTGGCCGATACGTGGCGTCAGGCCCTGGCCTTGAAGGAAGACCCGCGTCTGACCGAGATCGAAGGCCGCCACAAGCACGACGGCGCGATCCAGGTGTGGGGGACACCGGCTCCCGGCCACGAGATCCAGATCGAATACCGGGCCGGCGAGGAAGACCGTTGGGCCAACGCGCGTGAGCGCAGCGGCGCGCGCCGCATCTACGAGTCGCTGACCGGCATCGACCGCCACCATGGTTCCCTGGGCTGGCGTGCCGACTGGTCCGGCCCTTGGCAGGCACAAAGCCTGCTGCGCGCCTACGAGTCGCGCGTCGACGTGAGCAACGAGCGCAACAACGGTGTCGTCGGCTTGCGGCCGAACAACTTTGCCGACCGCATTGTCGAAGGCCAGTTGTCGGCCGCGCCAAAGGCTGGACTGCTGGTCACTGGCGGCTTCGAGGTTCGCGACGAGCACCTCTACAACATCGGCCTGCCGGGCGGCGCCGGCCAGGCAAGACACGACGCGCTGTACGGTCAAGGCGAGTTCGAACCGACCCAGGCGCTGGCACTCACGGTGGGCTTGCGCCACGACCGACATGAAGACTTCGGCGACGAATGGAGTCCGCGTGCCTACGCCGTATGGCGCGCGGCGCCGGACTGGACCGTGAAGGGCGGCATCGGCCACGGCTTCAAGGCGCCGTCGTTGAAGCAGATCTCGCCCGACTACCGCGAAGACGAAGGCCCCAATACGTACTTTGGCAACGCCTCGTTGCTGCCCGAGACGAGCGACGCCGCCGAACTCGGCGTCGGCTGGGATACGCCCGCCGCTGGCGTACAGGCCATGGTGTTCGCGAGCCGGGTCGAGAACCTGATCGTGCCGCGACTGTTGCGGCAGGTCGGTACCCGCGGCGAATACCTGTTCGAGAACATCGACAGTTCGCGCTTCCAGGGCGTCGAGACGGCGCTCGATCTGCGCCTGCCGGCGGGCTTTGCGGTCAACGCGACTTACACCTACCTCGATGCACGCGACAGCAACGGCAACCGGCTGGAGAAGCGGCCTCGCCACTCGCTCGGCCTGCGCCTGGGTTGGCGTGATGGCCCCTGGCGCGCCGGCATCGACGCGCAATGCAGCGCTGGGCAGGTGTTGGCGACGACGACGCCGGGTCAGCCGCCGCAGCCTGCGCCCGCGCTGACTCGCGTTTCCGCGCAGGTCTCGCGCGAACTCGGCTATGGCCTGACCCTCAGCGGCGGCGTCGACAACCTCGGCCAACTGCGCCTGGCCGATGAATCTCCGCTGTTTACCGGCGCCGAGCCGCCGCGCACCTGGCGCATTGCGCTGCGCGGACAATGGTGAGATGGCGCTGACAGTCGAGTTCTATCCGCACATCAAGCTGGCGCACATGGCGCTGGTCGCGGCCAGTGGCACGTTGTTTGCGCTGCGCGGCGCCGCCGTGCTGGCGGGTCAGGCCTGGCCGCTGCGCAAGACGCTGCGGCTGGCCAGCGTGACGATCGACAGCGCGTTGTTGGCGGCCGGCGCCGTGCTGTGGTCGCTGCTCTCGCTTGACCCGTTGCGCGACGCCTGGCTGGGCATGAAACTGCTGCTGCTGGTGCTGTACGTGGTCCTCGGCACCCTGGCTCTCAAGCGTGCCCGCGCGGCGGCCTACGCCGCGGCGGTCGCCTGCTTCCTGTTCATGGTCTCGGTGGCGGTCGCGCATCACCCGCTCGGCGCGTTGCGAGGGTTGCTCGGCTGATGGAGGTGTCATGCGCGCAGTGATTGATCTGCACCCCGGTCCCGGCGCCGGGTTCGACGCGCCGTTCGAGATGCTCGATGCGTGTCACCAGCGCGTCGAGCGCATGCTGGTCTTGCTTGGGCGCCTGTCGGCGCACCTGGGCACGCACGGTGCCGACGAACAGGCGCAGCAGGCTGCACGTGACGTGATGCGCTACTTCGACCTCGCCGCGCCACACCACCACGAGGACGAGGAGCGGCATGTGTTGCCGCGGCTGCGCGAGTGTGGCCAGGCCGCGCTGGCCGAACGCGTCTTGCGCGAGCACGCCGCGATGGCCGTGGCGTGGGCCGACGTGCGCGGCGTGTTGCTGGGCATCGAGCAGGGACGCTGCCCGGTCGACATTGCGGCCGTTGTGCAGCAGTGGCTGGCATTTGCAGCGCTGTACCGTGAGCACATCGCACTGGAGGAACGCGAAGTGTTTCCGCTGGCACGCGAGCACGTCAGTGCCGAGGGCCTGCGAGCGATGGCTGACGAGATGGCGCGCCGCCGCGGCGCGCGCTGAATTGCCGACGCCCTGCGCCATGCGCGTCGCCGGCCTCGGCGCTGCGCGCCTGTGGACGTGATATTGCGTGCCTGACCGGCACTCGTGCCGGGTTCAGCCCGGCCTCGGCTTCAGCGCAGACCGGCCATGTAGTCGGCCACGGCCTTGATTTCGACGTCGCTCAAGCGGGCGGCGATGGCTGTCATCGGCGCGCTGTTGTTGCGTGCGCCGGCGCGGAAGGCCACCAACTGGGCCTCCGCGTATTCGGCATGCTGGCTGCCGATGCGCGGGTACTGGGCCGGAATGCCGGCGCCGTTCGGGCTATGGCATCCGGCGCAGGCCGGCACGGCTTGTCGGCGATGCCGCCGCGGTAGATCTTCTCGCCCAGCTTGACCGAATCCTTGTTCTTCGCGAAGCCCGGCTTGGCGCTCTTGCTGGCATAGAACGCAGTGACGTTCCTGATGTCGTCCTCCGACAGCGTGCCGGCAAAGCCGACCATGATCGGATTGACGCGCTTGCCGGACTTGAACTCGTGCAGCTGCTTGGCCAGGTACTCCGGGTGTTGGCCGGCCAGGATCGGGTTGGCCGGGCTGCCGCGCGAGCCGTCAGCCGTGTGGCAGGCGCCGCAGACCTGGCTCGAGATCGTCTGGCCCTTGGCCAGATCGGGTTTGGCGGTCGCGGTCGCGGCCGCGGGCGTGTTGGCCAGTGCCGGCGCTGCGAGCAGGCCAACCAGGGCCAGGGCGGTGAGGTTGATCTTGGCCTTCATCATGGGTGTGCGGGCGTTGGTGTTAGGGGGTAGCGGCAGGCGCAAAACCAGCGAATTTTACAATGCTGCATGAATACCTCCCCCGAGGCCAAGGCCGCCCTGGCCTGGACCCACACGGCGCGCTTCGTCACGACGGCCAGCCAACTCGACCAGTTGCCTGTGCACGAACTGCCGGAGATCGCCTTCGTCGGCCGCAGCAACGCCGGCAAGTCGACGGCCATCAACACGCTGGCGCAGCAAAAGAGGCTGGCCTTCGCGTCGAAGACGCCGGGCCGAACACAGCACATCAACCTGTTTGCTCTCGGACCCAAGGACGCGCCCGACGCCTACTTCGCCGACCTGCCCGGCTACGGCTACGCCGCGGTGGAGCGCGCCGCCAAGCTGCGCTGGCAACAGGTGATGGCCGACTACCTGGCCGTGCGCCGCAGCCTCTCGGGCGTGGTGCTGATGATCGACCCGAGACTGGGCTTGACCGACCTGGATCGCCAGTTGCTGGCTTGGGTGGCGCCACGCGTGGGCACCGGCGAGGTCAAGCTGCTGGTGCTGCTGACGAAAGCCGACAAGCTCTCGCGTCGGCAGGCCGACGCGGCGGTGCAGGCTGCGACCGAGGCGCTGGCCGATCTGTCCACCGACGATGCCGATATCGGCGTGCTGCTGTTCTCGGCGCTGGCCAAGAGCGGCGTCGACGACGCCGCCATCACCCTGCGCGCTTGGCTGGCCCGATGACGCTCGAGTTGTACGACCAGATCCTGCCGCACGGCATCACCTTGTCGTGTCGCGCCGATGGCGCGCGTGACGCTCCGCGGCGAGTGCTGTTGTTGCACGGCTTTCCGGAAGGTGCATTCATCTGGGACGAGGTGATGCAGCGCCTGCGTGGAGTGGCCCGCTGCGTGGCGCCGAACCTGCGTGGTTATGAGAGGTCGAGCGCACCGGCGGGCATCGAGGCCTACCGCGCCAAGCACTTGGTTGCCGATATCGTGGCGCTGATCGATACGCTGGCCGCACCGATCGACCTGCTGGTCGCGCATGACTGGGGCGGCGCAGCCGCGTGGATCGTGGCGGCGCAGCGGCCGGACCTGATACGGCAACTGCTGATCGTCAACTCGCCGCACCCGGCGACGTTCTTGCGCGAACTGCGCGACAACCCGGCGCAGCAGGTGGCCAGCGCCTACATGAACTTTCTGTGCCGGCCCGACGCCGCGGCGATGCTGGCTGCCGACGATTGGGCGCGGCTGTGGCCGTTCTTTACCAAGATGGGCGCGGCAGCCTGGTTGACCGATGCGATGCGCGAGAAGTACCGCGCGCTGTGGCGGCATGGACTGGAAGGGCCGTTGAACTACTACCGCGCATCACCGTTGAAGCCGGCACTGACACCCGCGGATGCGATCAACACATTGGCCTTCGCGCCGGAATTCGTCACCGTGCGCGTGCCGACCACCGTGCTGTGGGGTGACGTCGACCTGGCATTGCCGCCGTCACTGCTCGAGGGACTCGAGACCTTTGTCGACCCGCTCGATGTGCGCGTGGTGGCCGGCGCCAGCCACTGGATCGTGCACGAACAGCCGGCGCTGCTGGCGTCGACCATCGAGCGCCTGGTCAAACCACCACGTACTGCCCCTTGAAGTACTGCGCGGCCGATTGCAGGTGCTCGCGCAGTTGCGGGAACAGGTCGGACAGCGACTCGGTGGCGTAAATGCGGCGCTCGCAATCGGTTGAGTCGAGGCCGACATTGATCAGGCAGGCGGCCTGGCCCTGGCTGTATTCGAGAAGGTCGGGCGCGACAAAGCGCACGGCCCAGCCGTCACGGCAGGACACGGCGCCATCGGTGCAGGACAGAAGCTCAGGTGTCATGGCAGTCTCTCCACGCTGGACGACAGGTTGCGTTCGATTGCAGCCCGAGTACATGGCCGCGAACGCGCTGTTCAGCGCTGCGAGGGACGCAAGATGCGTGCGCGGCCCATGGTGTGAAGATGTCACGCGCAATGGCACAAGAATGGTCGGTCCAGGCCGGCTGCTGACCAAGTGTGGCCGCCAAGAAGCAAAAGAGCCCGCGGCACAGGCCGCGGGCTCTTGCAATCGACGCAGGGCGCGAATTACATGTCCATGCCGCCCATGCCGCCCATGCCACCCATGCCACCGCCGGGCATGCCGCCGGCGCCGGACTCTTCCTTCGGCGCTTCGGCGACCATCGCTTCGGTCGTGAGCATCAGGGCAGCGACCGACGCGGCGTTTTGCAACGCCATGCGGGTCACCTTGGTCGGGTCGAGGATGCCCATCTCGATCATGTCGCCGTAGGTGTCGTTGGCGGCATTGAAGCCGTAGTTGCCCTTGCCGTTGAGCACGGCATTGACCACCACGCTCGGCTCGCCACCCGCGTTGGCGACGATGATGCGCATCGGCTCTTCGATCGCCCGCAGGACGATCTTGATGCCGGCTTCCTGATCGGCGTTATCGCCCTTGATCTTGCCCGCAGCCTGTTTGGCACGCAGCAAGGCCACGCCGCCACCGGCAACGATGCCTTCTTCAACGGCAGCACGCGTGGCGTGCAGCGCGTCTTCGACGCGGGCCTTCTTTTCCTTCATCTCGACCTCGGTCGCAGCACCGACCTTGATCAATGCCACACCGCCAGCCAGCTTGGCCACGCGCTCTTGCAGCTTTTCGCGATCGTAGTCGCTGGTGGCTTCTTCGATCTGCACGCGAACCTGCTTGACACGCGCTTCGATGTCGGCAGCAGCGCCGGCGCCATCAATGATGGTGGTGTTCTCCTTGCCCACCTCGACGCGCTTGGCCTGGCCCAGATCGGCCAGCGTGACCTTCTCCAGCGTCAGGCCGACCTCTTCGGCGATGACCTTGCCACCGGTCAGTATGGCGATGTCTTCGAGCATGGCCTTGCGGCGGTCACCGAACCCCGGGGCCTTGACGGCGACGACCTTCAGGATGCCGCGAATGGTATTGACAACCAGCGTGGCCAGGGCCTCGCCTTCGACTTCTTCAGCCACGATCAGCAGCGGACGGCCGGCCTTGGCCACCGCTTCGAGCGTCGGCAGCAGGTCGCGGATGTTGCTGATCTTCTTGTCGAACAGCAGCACGTACGGGTTGTCGAGCAGCGCCGATTGCTTCTCGGGGTTGTTGATGAAGTACGGGCTCAAGTAGCCGCGATCGAACTGCATGCCTTCGACGACATCGAGCTCGTTGTCGAGCGACTTGCCGTCTTCGACCGTGATCACGCCTTCCTTGCCGACCTTGTCCATCGCGTCGGCGATGATCTTGCCGATCGACTCGTCGCTGTTGGCCGAAATCGAGCCGACTTGGGCAATCTCCTTGCTCGTGGTCGTTGCCTTGCTGGCCTTCTTCAGCTGCTCGACCAGGATTTGAACTGCCTTGTCGATGCCGCGCTTCAGATCCATCGGGTTCATGCCGGCGGCCACGTACTTCATGCCTTCGCGCACGATGGCTTGCGCCAGCACGGTGGCGGTGGTGGTGCCGTCACCGGCGTTGTCGCTGGTCTTGGAAGCAACTTCCTTGACCATCTGCGCGCCCATGTTCTGCAGCTTGTCCTTGAGCTCGATTTCCTTGGCCACGGACACCCCGTCCTTGGTTACGGTGGGCGCGCCGAAGCTGCGCTCGAGCACCACGTTACGGCCCTTCGGGCCCAGCGTGACCTTGACCGCGTTGGCCAGGATGTTCACGCCCTCAACCATGCGGTGACGTGCGTCACCACCGAAAACAACGTCTTTTGCTGCCATGTTCTGTACTCCGAAATGAGACTGTGATTACTTCTTCTCGACGACGGCGAAGAGGTCCTCTTCGCGCATCACCAGCAACTCGTCGCCATCGACCTTGACGGTCTGGCCGCTGTACTTGCCGAACAGCACGCGGTCTCCGACCTTGATGTTCAAGGCGATGAAGTCGCCTGTCTTCTCATTGCGCTTGCCGGGGCCGACGGCCAGCACCTCGCCCTGATCGGGCTTTTCGGCAGCGTTGTCGGGAATGACGATGCCCGAGGCGGTCTTGGTTTCCTGCTCGAGGCGCTTGACGATCACGCGATCGTGCAACGGACGAAGTTTCATGCTTTCATCTCCAGTGGTCTCAAAATGAGATTCTTGAATGCATACAACGGAAGTGTGCACACATTCACATCGATTGGCGGCGGTCGATCCGGCACCGTTAGCACTCGCCGATTGCGAGTGCTAGCAAATGGATTATAGGGCGTTTGCCAGCCGTTTCAAGGGCTGAACGGCCGGTTGCACGGTTCGACGCTGGCGCCGGTCAGGCACACAGGGTGAGTTCGAATGGATGGTCTTCGCCGACTTGCCGCATGCGGCCGTCACCGTCGGCGCGCATCAGGCGAATGGCAATCATCAGGCGATGGCCCGAGATCTCGGGCACCAAGCCGAGCGCGGCGTCCAGGCGCACGCGCAGCAGATGGTATGTCTTGCCGATTGGCAGGCTTTGTTGGAAGTGGCCACCCTGGGCCGCCACGCGCTGCGGCACGCCTGCGTCGCGCAGCAGGCCGAGCAACACGCTCAGTGCCTCGGCCAGCGGCGTCAAGCCGCCGATCCACTGCATCAGGTCGGCGCGGCGGCGCGCAGGCTCCAACTGCTGCCAGGCGTAGTAGGCCGGCAGGTCGAATTCGCAGGTCCCGCCGGGAATGTTGATGCGGCTGCGTATGCCCATCAGGAAGTCGTTGCCAGCCAGCGCGTTGCCGGCCTTGCCGGCCAAGGCGTTCAGGCCGTTGAAGGCATGGTCGATCTTGGCCAGCACGGCGTCCAGCGCGTCGACCGAGATTGCCGGATTGTCACGAAAGGCCTGGAGTTGCCCCTTTTGGCGCTCGAGCTCCTTGAGGATGTCGCTCTTCAAGTCGGCTCGCGAGGCGACGTCGACTATCTCGAAGATGGTTGCCAGCGCGAAGTGGTGGTCGAGCGGCGCATCGCGCGGCATCAATTGGCCCAGGCGATCGAACAGATGTTCGAGCCGAAGCATCGTGCGGACACTTTCGTTGAGAGGGTACTCGTAGCGAACCAAGGCAGGCTTCCGCGGCGCAGCAGCGGCTGCCGCGGCGGTCATTGTTCCACAGCGTCCGCTCCGTTCGCTTGCCAGAGGCTCCACACGAAGGCCACCGCGGCTTCTAGCTGCTCGAGGTCGATGCTGTCATTGAATATGACGGCATCTGCAATGGCGCGACGCGTGTCGCGGCCGGCTTGGCTCGCGATCACCCGCTCGGCCGCATCGCGTGTCCAGCCAGCACGACGCGCGACACGATCGAGCTGCGAAAGCTCTGAGCAATCGACCACCAGCACACGATCGACGCGTTCTCGCCAACGCGACGATTCGGCCAGCAATGGCACATCAAAGACCAGCCATGCGCCGGAAACCGCGGCCGCTTCGCGCAATGCGTGCTCGTCAATCAACGGGTGAAGAAGCGCTTCCAGCAACTCCTTGGCGGCCGGGTCGGCAAATGCCAAGGCCCGCATCGCTTCGCGGTTGAGCGCGCCATCGGCCCGCACAATGGCCGCGCCGAAGGCCCGCTGCAGGGCGGGCATCGCCGCGCCGTCGGTGGCAGTGAGTCGGCGCGCAATCGCGTCCGTATCGATGATGGCGGCACCACGCGTCGCAAACATCGCGGCCACAGTGCTCTTGCCGCTTCCGATCCCGCCCGTCAGGCCAATTCGCATCGGGCGTACCCCAATCAGGCCCAGCCAATCCAGTCAAGCACCATCGGCGCCCCGGCGAACATGACGACCAGGCCAGCCCCGGCCAGGAACGGGCCGAACGGCACGTAGCGGCCCTCGCGCAGCGTGCCGGCGAGTTTCATCACGATGCCAACAGCCGCGCCGATCACGGAGGCAAGCAGCAACATCGGCACGATCATCTGCCAGCCCAGCCAGGCGCCGAGTGCGGCGAGCAACTTGAAGTCGCCATAGCCCATGCCCTCCTTGCCAGTGGCGAGCTTGAACAGCCAATAGACCGACCACAATGAAAGATACCCCGCGACAGCACCCCACAGCGCGGCGGGCAGCGTGATGGTCCACCCCAGTGCGGCCGCCACCATGCCAGCCCACAACAGGGGCAGCGTCAACGCGTCCGGCAGTACCGTCGTGTCCCAATCGATGAGTGCCAGCACCAGCAACACCGCCGCAAACCCGCTCCACAACAGCGACTGCAGCGGCGCTCCGAAGCGCCAGCCCACCGCTGCGAACAACAGGGCCGTTGCCAACTCGACCACCGGATAACGCGCAGAAATCTTCGCGCCGCAGGCCGAGCAGCGGCCCTTTAGCCGCAGCCATCCGAACAGCGGAACGTTCTCGTGCCAAGCGAGCTGATGCCCGCATGCAGGGCAGTGCGATCTCGGGTGTGCAATGTTTAACGTTGCAAGCGTCGCCACGCCATGCTCGAGCTCAGTGGCGGTGCGCTGTTGATCTGCCGGTGGAACATCGCCGGTGGCTTTGCCCGCGAATATTCGGCGCCAGGAATCAACATCTGCCAGCTGATGCGCTACGTCGATCCACCACTGCCGCTCGATCATCAGCGGCAGGCGGTGGATCACGACGTTGAGAAAGCTGCCGACGCAAAGGCCGAAAATGGCCAAGGCAACAGGCGAGAGCAGCACATCGATTGGCGGCAGCAGTCCCCTCATCGGCGTGGTGTCAGACCACCGAGCCGAGCTTGAAGATCGGCAGGTACATCGAAACCACGATGCCGCCAATCACCACGCCCAGGATCACGATGATGAAGGGCTCCATCAGGCTGGACAGCCCCTTGACCATCTCATCGACCTCGTCCTCGTAGAACTCGGCCGCCTTGCTCAGCATGTGGTCGAGCGAGCCCGACTCTTCGCCAATCGCCGTCATCTGCAGCACCATCGTCGGAAACACGCCGGCGTTCTGCATTGCCATCGTCAGTGAAGTGCCGGTCGAGACTTCCTTCTGGATCTGCTCGGTGGCCACCGAATAGACCTTGTTGCCCGAGGCCCCGGCGACCGAGTCAAGCGCCTCGACCAAGGGCACGCCGGCGCCGAACATCGTCGACAAGGTGCGCGTCCAGCGCGCCAGCACCGCCTTGCGGATCAACTCACCGAACACTGGGGCGCGGAGCAGCAGCCGATCCATGACGGACTGCATCTTCTCGGAACGCCGCCATGTCTGCATGAAGAAATACCCACCACCGAACATCGCACCGAACAGCAGCCACCAGTAGCGAACGAACTTCTCCGACATCCACATGACTGCCAACGTCGGAGCCGGGAGGTCGGCGCCAAACGACGTGAAGACCTCCTTGAACGCCGGGATCACGAAGATCATGATCACCGTCACGACGACGAAGGCCGTCACCAACACGGCCGTCGGGTACATCAGCGCCGACTTGATCTTGCTCTTGAGCGCCAGCGTCTTCTCTTCGTAGACCGCCAATCGCTCGAGGATCTGTTCCAAGATACCCGCCGCCTCACCGGCTTCGACCAGATTGCAGTACAAGGCATTGAACTGCATTGGATGCTTGCGAAACGCGACCGACAGGCTGGTCCCGGTCTCGACATCGCTGCGGATGTCATTAAGCAACTTGGTCATGCGCGGGTTGGTGCTGCCGCGGCCGACGATGTCAAAGGCCTGCAGCAGCGGTACACCGGCCTTCATCATCGTCGCCAACTGGCGCGTGAACATGGCCACGTCTTTTTGCTTGATCGACCCGCCGCCGGCCATGCGGCGCTTCTTGACCTTCGTGACCAGAACGCCCTGCCGACGCAAACTCGCACTCACTGCGGCTTCGCCGCCCGAGCGCAGCTCGCCGCGAACGAGCTTGCCCGTCTTGTCCTTGCCTTCCCACTCGAAGACGAATTCCTTGATGTCTCTTGCGGCTACCGCAGTCGCCATAGCGCCTCCGAAGGCTGGTTAGCTGGTGAACTTGGAAGAAAAGAGAGGGCCATCACTCGTTGGTCACGGTGATGACTTCCTCGAGCGTGGTTACGCCGGCGCGCACCTTGGACAAGCCCGCCTGGCGCAGGTCACGCACGCCGTTCTTCTGCGCCTCATGCTGAATGTCGAGTGACGAGCCTTCGGCCAGGATGATGCGTTGCATCTCCTCGGTGATCGGCATCACCTGGTAGATGCCGACGCGCCCCTTGTAGCCATTGCTGCAGGCCGAGCATCCGACGGCCTTATACGGCTTCCACGAGCCGTCGAGGTCGGCGTCGCGGAAACCGGCACGCTTGAGGGCCTCCTGGGGGTACTCCACCGTTGTCTTGCACGTTTCGCACAGTCGCCGCGCCAGGCGCTGCGCGGTGACCAGAAGGATGCTCGACGCGATGTTGAATGGTGCCACGCCCATATTCAGCAAGCGTGTCAATGTGGCGGGGGCATCATTGGTGTGCAGCGTCGACAGCACCATGTGGCCCGTCTGCGCCGCCTTGATGGCGATGTCGGCTGTCTCCAGGTCGCGGATTTCGCCGACCATGATGATGTCTGGATCCTGGCGCAGGAAGGCTTTCAACGCGACCGCGAACGTATTCCCGGCCTTCTCATTGACGTTGACCTGGTTGACGCCAGGAAGGTTGATTTCCGCCGGGTCTTCGACGGTCGAGATGTTCACGCCCGGCTGATTCAGGATATTCAGACAGGTGTACAGCGACACAGTCTTGCCCGAGCCCGTGGGCCCCGTGACCAGGACCATGCCGTAGGGCCGCTGGATCGCCGACATCAGGCGATCCTTTTCGATCTTCTCGTAGCCCAGTGCGTCGATGCCCAACTTCGCCGAAGACGGGTCCAGGATACGAATAACGATCTTTTCGCCGAACAGCGTGGGCAGGGTGCTGACCCGGAAGTCGATCGCGCGGCTGCCGAACTTCAGCTTCATGCGGCCGTCTTGCGGAACTCGCTTTTCGGCAATGTCAAGGCGGCTGATGACCTTGATTCGCGACGCGAGCTTGTCCTTGATTGCGATCGGGGGCTGCGTGATTTCACGCAATTCGCCGTCGACGCGAAAGCGCACCCGGTAGTGGTACTCGTAAGGCTCGAAGTGGAGGTCCGATGCGCGGGCATTGATCGCATCGATCAGCATCTTCTGCAGGAAGCGCACGACCGGCGCGTCCTCGACATCGGCCTGAACTTCGCTGCTTTCCTGCTCTGCTGTCGCGTCGTCTGTGACATCGAAGTCGAAATCACCGACGGCCAGCGACTCGATGGCGTCGCTCGCGCTGACGCCACTGGCTGAAACCAGCTTGGCAAGTTTGTCGTATTCGACGACCACCCACTCAGGCGCCAGTTGAGTGGCGAACTTGATGCGCTCGACCGCTTCCTGGTCCGTCGGATCGGCCCCGCCGATGAACAGGCGATTACCGCGCTTGCCCAGCACAACGACCTGGTACTGATTGACCAACTTGCTGTCGATCACGTTGCGGGGCAACCGTTCGGGGTCGATTGCGGCAAGGTCCAGCACGGGCAGGGCCAACGCGTTGGCCAAGGTGTGAGCCAAATCGGCCGCAGAAACAGAGCCCGCAGCGATCAGCGCCGCGACGAAACTCGTCTTACGATCGGCGGCGGACTTGACCAACGCTTCGGCTGACTTGGCACCAAGCTTGCCGGCATGGACCAGCACCCGGGCAACGCCGGACAGCGAGGAGTGGGGGACTTCGGCTAGCGTGTCCACGTCAGGGGGGGCGTCAACTCACGATGCAATGAAGGGGCACGGGGATCATCGCTGATCCCCCTGGCACTGTAAATCGGCGCGCCTTCGCATGTCGGCAACAGTTCACGCCTGCGGCACCTCGCGCTGGGAACGGCCGATCACACCGCATTTGCACACAATCATGGTCGGGGTGAGAGGATTCGAACCTCCGGCCTCTACGTCCCGAACGTAGCGCTCTACCAGGCTAAGCTACACCCCGATGGGCGGCGGGACAGTGTCGCCGCGCCGCTATGCTCGCAGTCGAAAAACGCTCACGATGAGCGATCAACCGATCGAACACATAATTCTAGCAGAGCGTCGCGCTGCGTCGATGGTGGCAAGTGTCGCAGGCACTCGCGCGCCTTGGCTGCTTCGCCGCGCGCCACTTGCCGCGCGGCTTCGAGCGCGCCGGTTCGACGAACGACGTCAACGACATCGCTGAGCCGAGCCACCTCGCCGTGCTCGATGGCGTGCCGTACCAGGTCACGCTCCGCGGGTTCGCCACGCGCCATGGCCACGAGTAATGGCAATGTAGGCTTGCCCTCACGCAGGTCGTCGCCTACGTTCTTGCCCAGGGCGTGAGTCTCGCCGTCATAGTCGAGCAGGTCGTCGACCAATTGGAACGCGGTACCAAGTGACCTGCCGAAGTCGGCACAGGCCTCCTCGACTGCGGTATTGGCGCCCGCCAATAGCGCGCCCAGCCGCGCGCTCGCTTCGAACAACTTGGCAGTCTTGTAGCGGATGACACGCAGGTATTCATCGACCGCGAGGTCGGCATCGTGCATGTTCATCAGTTGCAGGACTTCGCCCTCGGCAATCACATTGGTGGCATCAGCCAGCACGTCGAGCACACGCAGGTTGTTAACTGCCACCATCATCTGGAATGCCCGCGAGTAGAGGAAGTCGCCAACGAGCACGCTGGCGGCATTGCCGAACACTGCGTTTGCCGTTGCCCGCCCACGTCGCAGTGACGACTCGTCAACCACATCGTCATGTAACAGCGTCGCGGTGTGGATGAACTCAACGGTCGCGGCCAGCGTGAAGCGCTCTGGGCCGGCAAAGCCAAGTGCTCCTGCGAACAGCAGAACAAGCCGCGGCCTGATGCGCTTGCCGCCGGCGCTGACGATGTACTGCGCGATCTGATTGATCAGGGCGACGTCCGAGCACAGGCGTTCGGCAATCACCGCGTCAACTTGGGCCATCTCCGCCGCCATTGGATCAGGCGGCAAATAGGTGCCGGTTCTGGCGACAGTGGCTGCGGAAGGCATTGAGACAGGGCTCACAGGCTCAGTAACAGTCGTGGATTATGGAGCGGCCCCGTGCGAGAAGAGTGCCGGTGGTGGGGGAGAGTGTGCTCGCAGATCGTTGTGCTAAAATTTGCGGTTCCGTTCGATGGCCTTTGGCATTAGACATCGCGGCAGCGAGCGCGCAAGCGCCAAAGATCGCATGCCAGCGGCGGCCGGACGGCGGATCACTTGGAAAGGGCTCATATGTACGCGGTCATAAGAACCGGTGGCAAGCAATACAAGGTTGCTGCCGGCGAGAAGATCAAGGTAGAACAGATTGCTGCGGACGTTGGCCAGGAAATCGTGATCGACCAGGTACTGGCCGTAGGTAGCGGCGCGGACTTGACGGTTGGGTCGCCCCTGGTTGCCGGCGCAAGCGTGAAAGCCACTGTGGTGGCTCAGGGTAAGCATGAAAAGGTGCACATCTTCAAGATGCGCCGCCGCAAACATTATCGCAAGTCGCAAGGTCATCGCCAGACCTATACCGAATTGCAGATCAGTGCCGTGACCGCCTGAGTCACTGCAGATAACGACAGGGGTATATCGACATGGCACAGAAAAAGGGCGGCGGCTCAACCCGAAACGGCCGCGACTCGCAACCCAAGATGCTCGGCGTCAAAGCCTTTGGCGGCCAAGCCGTCTCGGCCGGATCAATTCTCGTGCGTCAGCGGGGCACGAAGTTTCACGCCGGCACGAACGTCGGGATGGGCAAGGATCACACGCTGTTCGCGCTCGTCGATGGTCAGGTTCAGTTTGCGACCAGAGGTGCACTGAACCGACAGACCGTCAACGTCAGCCCAGCCTGAGGAACCGCGCTTCGGCCCGCGAAGCCCCGGCACACCGGGGCTTTTTTGCTTCTACCATCCGCGTACCATGAAGTTCGTCGACGAAGCCACGATCGACGTCGCCGCTGGCGACGGTGGCGCGGGATGTGCGAGCTTTCGCCGCGAGAAGTTCATCCCGTTCGGCGGCCCCAATGGTGGCGACGGCGGGCGTGGCGGCAGCATCTACGTGGCTGCCGACGTAAACCTCAACACGCTGATTGACTACCGCTATGCACGTCGTCATCAAGCCCGCAATGGCGAGGCGGGGCGTGGCTCCGATCAGTTCGGCGCGGCCGGCGACGACATCGTGTTGCGCGTGCCGGTAGGTACCATCCTCAGCGACGTCGAGACTGGCCAATTCGTTGCCGAACTGCTGGTGCCGGACGAGAGCGTGCTGATCTGCAAGGGCGGAGACGGCGGTTTTGGCAACCTGCACTTCAAGACCAGCACCAACCGCGCGCCCAGGCAAAAGACACCTGGCTGGCCCGGTGAGCACAAGAAGCTCAGGCTCGAACTGCGCGTGCTGGCCGACGTCGGCTTGCTGGGGATGCCCAATGCCGGCAAGAGCACACTGATCGCCGCAATCTCGAACGCGCGCCCAAAGATTGCCGACTATCCGTTCACTACGCTGTACCCGAATCTGGGCGTCGTGCGCGTCGGACCCGAGCAGAGTTTCGTGGTCGCCGACATTCCCGGCTTGATCGAGGGCGCTGCCGAAGGTGCCGGCCTTGGACACCAATTCCTGCGCCATCTGCAACGCACGCGACTGCTGCTTCACCTGGTCGACATGGCGCCGTTCGACGACAACGTCGACCCGGTGGCGCAAGCCAAGGGGATCATCAAGGAACTGAAGAAGTACGACCCCGCACTGCATGCCAAGCCGCGCTGGCTGGTGCTCAACAAGATGGACATGGTGCCTGCCGAAGAGCGGGCAGCGCGCGTCGCTGATTTCGTCAAACGAATGCGATCCAAGGCCCCGGTGTTCGAAATTTCGGCACTGACACGCAAAGGACTCGAGCCACTGCTCAAGGCGGCCTACAAGCATGTCGCTGCCGGCAAGAACGTGGCACCGGTGCCAGTCGATCCGCGTTTCGACGACCCGGGGCAAGGCGAGGCCGCACTGGAGAGCCGGCGTGGTTGAGACGCGACGCGGGCTGCTGCGCGATGCAAAGCGGATCGTCATCAAGGTTGGCTCCAGCCTGGTTACCGACGAGGGCCGCGGCGTCGACGCACAGGCCATCGGCAATTGGTGTCGGCAATTGGCCGGCCTTGCGGCGCAGGGGCGAGAGGTCGTGATGGTCTCAAGCGGGGCGATCGCCGAGGGCATGAAGCGCCTGGGCTGGACGACCCGCCCGCACGAGTTGCCCGAGTTACAGGCCGCTGCCGCGGTCGGCCAGATGGGCCTGGCCCAGATGTACGAAACCCAGTTGTCGCGACATGGACTGCGCAGTGCCCAGGTACTGCTGACGCATGCGGACTTGGCAGACCGCGAACGCTACCTCAATGCGCGCTCGACTTTGCTGACCTTGCTGACTGTTGAAGGTCATTCCCGTCATCAATGAGAACGATACAGTCGTCAATGACGAAATCAAGTTTGGTGACAACGATACGCTCGCTGCACTGGTTGCGAATTTGATCGAGGCCGACGCGCTGGTAATTCTGACCGACCAGCGTGGCCTGTTCACCGGCGATCCACGCCAGGACAAATCGGCGCGCTTCGTCGATGTCGGCGCTGCCGGCGATCCGGAACTTGAACGCATGGCCGGCGGCACCGGCTCCTCGATCGGGCGCGGCGGCATGATCACCAAGGTGCTGGCCGCCAAGCGGGCGGCCGGAAGCGGCGCAAGCACTGTCATTGCCTGGGGTCGCGAGGCCGACGTGCTGCTGCGACTGGCAAGTGGCGAGGCGATCGGAAGCGCCCTATGGGCATCCACACCAAAACTCGCCGCACGCAAGCAGTGGATGGCGGACCACTTGCAGCTGCGCGGGTCGGTCACGGTTGATGCCGGCGCGATGCAGAAGTTGCGTGACGAAGGCAAGAGCTTGCTGCCGATCGGCGTGATCGAGGTCGACGGCGAGTTCGCGCGTGGTGACGTTATCGCAGTACGCGCACAGGGCGCAGGCGAGATCGCCCGTGGGCTGGCCAACTACTCGGCGGCCGAAACGCGACTGATCGCGCGCAAACCGTCATCGCAGATCGCGGCGGCGCTAGGCTATGCGGGCGAAGCGGAACTGATTCATCGCGACAACCTCGTGTTGTCGACCTGAACTAGTCAGCGGCAGGGTCTGCGCCGGTGCCCGTGCCTGTGCCGTCGGGACTGCTTGCTTCGTCGTGCCAATGGCCACGCATGCCCGAGCGCAAGTATCGGTTGTGATGCGCGGCGCGTGGCAGGAAGCGCGCCAGTTCGGTGAGCGCCATTTGGTAAACGTCGCGCTTGAACTCGATCACCACCTCCAGCGGCACCCAATAATCGTTCCAGCGCCAGGCGTCGAATTCGGGGTGATCGGTCGCACGCAGATTCATGTCACTGTCGCGGCCCAGCAGGCGCAACAAGAACCAGATCTGCTTCTGCCCTTTGTAATGCCCGCGAGCGTCGCGTCGGATGAAATGGTCTGGCACTTCATAGCGCAGCCAGTCGCGCGTACGGGCAATGATCTGCACGTGCTCAGGCAGCAGCCCCACCTCCTCGTGCAACTCTCGAAACATCGCCTGCTCCGGCGACTCGCCGTACTTGATGCCGCCCTGCGGGAACTGCCACGAGTGAGTGCGCAGCCGCTTGCCCCAAAACACCTGATTGCGCGCGTTGAGCAGGACGATGCCGACGTTGGGCCTGAAGCCTTCACGGTCGAGCATAATCGGACCTCGATTTATTGACTGATTTGATTATTGCACCGGCCCGGTGCGGCGCGCGAACCCTCGGTTTCCCGCATCCGATGCGTCGTCGGTGCAGCGCTGCGCTGCGGCCCTTGTGAATTCACACACAAGCTCCATGAAAGCCTCGCAGTTCCTCATCACGACCCTCAAAGAAGCGCCGTCCGACGCCGAGGTCGTCAGTCACCAGTTGATGCTGCGTGCCGGCATGATCAAGCGGCTCGCCGCCGGCATCTACAACTACATGCCGATGGGCCTGCGCGTCATCCGCAAGGTCGAGGCCATCATCCGTGAAGAGATGAACCGTGCCGGCGCCGTCGAGTTGCTGATGCCGGTCGTGCAGCCCGCCGAACTTTGGCAGGAGAGTGGCCGTTTCCAGCAGTACGGCCCCGAACTGCTGCGTGTGAAGGACCGCCACGACCGCGATTTCGTGATCCAGCCGACCAGCGAAGAGGTCATAACCGACATCGCGCGCCAGGAACTCCGCAGCTACAAGCAACTACCCAAGAATCTCTATCACATCCAGACAAAGTTCCGTGACGAGCGGCGGCCGCGCTTTGGCCTCATGCGCGGACGCGAGTTCACGATGAAGGATGCGTACTCATTTGATCGTGACCCCGCTGCGGCGGCCATCAGCTATGGGGTGATGCTCGGCGCTTACCGTGCCATCTTTGACCGTTTTGGCCTGCACTACCGCGCGGTGGCCGCCGACAGCGGGGCGATCGGGGGTGACCTGTCGCAGGAATTCCAGGTCATCGCCGATACCGGCGAGGATGCGATCGTCTACTGCCCGACCTCCGATTACGCGGCCAACATCGAATTGGCCGAGGCGGTTGCGCCGAGTGTGCCGCGCGCGGCGGCCAGGCAGGCAATGAAGAAGACGCCGACGCCCGGCAAGAGCACGTGCGAGCAAGTCGCCGCGCTGCTTGGTGTGGAACTGGCAAGCACCGTGAAGTCGCTGGTGCTGGCCACCGACGAGCGCAATGAGGCGGGCGACCTGGTCAGGACCACCGTCTGGCTGTTGCTGGTGCGCGGTGACCATGAACTCAACGAAGTCAAGGCGGGCAAGTTACCTGGGCTTAGGAACGGATTCCGGTTTGCCACCATTGGCGAAATCGAGGATCGCTTCGGGTGCAAGCCCGGCTACCTGGGCGCCATCGGCACACGCAAACCGGTCAAGATCGTGGCCGACCGTACCGTCGCGCAGATGAGCGACTTCATCTGCGGTGCCAACGCAGCCGACTTCCACTACACCGGTGTCAATTGGGGGCGTGATTTGCCAGAGCCCGACCTGGTGGCAGACATCCGCAATGTGGTCGCCGGTGATCCCTCGCCTGACGGCAAGGGCGTACTCGCCATTCAGCGTGGCATCGAGGTCGGCCATGTCTTCTACCTTGGTACCAAGTACAGCGCGGCAATGAATGCCACCTTTCTCGACGAGAGCGGCAAGCCACGCCTGTTCGAGATGGGCTGCTACGGCATCGGCGTGACGCGCATTCTCGGGGCTGCGATCGAGCAAAACCACGACGCACGTGGCATTGTCTGGCCCGACGCGATCGCGCCGTTCGAACTCGTTCTCTGCCCGATCGGCTATGACCGCAGTGAGGGCGTGCGCGCGCAGGCCGATGCATTGCACGCGCAACTCAGCCAGATTGGCGTCGATGTCCTGCTCGACGACCGTGGTGAGCGCCCCGGTGCGATGTTCGCCGACTGGGAACTGATTGGAGTGCCGCATCGGGTGGTCGTTTCCGAGCGTGGCCTGAAGGAGGGGACGCTCGAATACCAGGGTCGCCGTGATGCCGGGGCGACGCCGATGGCCGTGGACGCCGTCCTGGCCAAGTTCAGCGCATGGCGGCGGCAGGCGCCGGTGGTTGCCTGAGCAACCGGC
The DNA here is from genome assembly GCA_963779435.1 of uncultured beta proteobacterium. Classification (GTDB taxonomy): domain Bacteria; phylum Pseudomonadota; class Gammaproteobacteria; order Burkholderiales; family Burkholderiaceae_C; genus CADEEN01. The sequence continues at coordinate 66,887 of CAVZYL010000022.1, forward strand.
GCATTGCGCTGATCGCGGTGGCGGCGTGCGCGCTACCCCGAATGCCGCTGGCCGGCGCGCAGATCGAAGAGCCGTTGGCCGACTCTGTGCGCTCGGCGCTTTCCGCTGCGATCGCGGCCGACGCCCCACCCCGACCGAGCTTCGGCGAAATGGAGGAGCGCCTAGCCTATCTGCGATGGCTGGGCGCCGTCAGCGAACGGCTGAAGAAGCGAATGAGCGAAGCGCGCGCGCGCATCGAATTCCTGTCGACGCTGTGGTACGAGGCCAAACGTGCCGGGCTTGAACCGGCATTGGTGCTCGGGCTGATCCAGGTCGAAAGCGGCTTTCGCAAGTACGCGGTCAGCGCGGTGGGCGCGCGCGGCTACATGCAGATCATGCCGTTCTGGGCCCGCCAGATCGGCGACGGCGACACCGCCAAGCTCTTTCACATGCAGACAAATCTTCGTTTTGGCTGCGTGATTCTGCGGCACTACCTCGAGCACGAGCGTGGCGACCTGGTGATGGCGCTAGGGCGCTACAACGGCAGCCGCGGCCGCGCCGAGTATCCGAACGCTGTCCTGGCGTCCAGGCGCCAGTGGGTGGTCAGCGTGTAACGCGCTACAGACCCTGCCAGGCCTTCGGTGATGCCGCCTCGACTCCCAGTAGCGTCAGGACGCGTTCGATACTGTCGCCAATCATTTGGTCGAGCGATTCGGGGCGGTGATAGAACGCCGGCAAGGGCGGAAAGACGATTGCGCCCATCTCGGTGACGGCGGTCATGTTGCGCAGATGGGCCAGGTTGAACGGCGTCTCGCGCACCATCAAGACCAGCCGGCGCCGTTCCTTCAATGCGACGTCGGCGGCACGCGTGAGCAGGTTGTCGCCAAAACCGTGCGCAATCGCCGCCAGTGTCTTCATCGAGCAGGGCGCCACGGCCATGGCCGTGGCGTCGAAGCTGCCACTGGCGACACAGGCCCCGATATCCCCCGGCGCATAGGACTTGGTCGCCAATGCCTCAAGTGTCGCGCGATCCATCCCGAGTTCGTGGTGCGCGTTGAGAACGCCGGCGGGCGTGGCCACCAGGTGCGTCTGGACGCCCAGAGCGCGCGCCCTCTCGAGCAGTCGTACGCCGTAGATGGCGCCGCTGGCACCAGTGATGCCGACCACCAGTCGGCATGTCGCGTCTCTCACTGAGAACTGAGTACCTGCTGCAACTCGCCGGCCTGGTACATCTCCATCATGATGTCAGAGCCGCCGACGAACTCACCATTGACGTAGAGCTGAGGAATCGTCGGCCAGTTGGCGAAGTCCTTGATGCCCTGCCGGATCCCATCGTCCTCCAGCACATTGACGGTCTTGAGGTCGTTCACACCGCAGGCCTTGAGGATCTGCACCGCGCGGCCGGAAAAGCCGCACATGGGGAACTGCGCCGTGCCCTTCATGAACAGCACAACACGGTTGTTCTGGACAAGGTCGGCGATGCGTTGTTGAACGTCTGGCATGATCGGTGCGCTGATGGCAGGCTGGGAAAACCGTGGTTATACGGCAATCCCGGTCACTGCATCAGCCCGACGGGGCAAACCCGCAGGCCGTGCCGGCCAATCGACTAGAAGGCGTAACCCGCACCGACTCGGAGTACGGGCACCAGTCGCAATTCGCGCAGCAATTCGTCCACGCCCTGAGCACCCAACGTGCCGTCGCGCGACGCGCGCAGACCACCTGTGGTTCCAACCAGCCCCAGGTCAGCAGTGAAGCCCCAGCCGCCACGCAGCGAGATGCCGCTGTAACCCACGCCCACGTACGGCAGCGCTGACCACGCTTCCGGCGACAGAGCGACGCCAGTGCCGGGCAACAACCACGCGTTGGGCGACATCGTCAGGCCCGGCCCCTGGGGCAAGCCCAGCGCGGGTGTGCCCAAGGCAAGCGAGCGGGGTCCGAGCAGCAGGCCGCTGGTGGCCCGAAAGCCGCCACTGTGGCCGATGCCGACCGGACGCAAGCCACTCCAGTAATAGTCACCCATCAACTGGCCTGCGCTCAGCTGCCAGCGCGTGCTGGAGTCTATTGGCGACGAAGTGGCGGTCAGGCCGAAACGTGCCTGCCAGCGCGGCCAAGATGCTTCATGGCTCGCAGCGTCGTTACCGACGCGCAGGCCGCTTTGTGCATGCGCCACGGACGTGGTGACCAACAGGCATGCCAGCCAACCCCAACGAGAGATCTTTGCAGTGCTCATCGCGGCCTCCTTGGCTGTACTGCGACCGTCGACCGATCGCGTAACTTGGGGCACGACGTCGCAAGACGCCCTGGCGATCATGCTACGCCCGACGTCGATCGCCGGACAGTGTCAAAGGTGCACAGGAATGCCACATTTGTGACGCATGACAAGCGGCTGTTGCCATGGCACGTCAATCACCCGAATCACCCGAATCACCCAGTCTGCCGCCGCTGACGCGCGGCTGTCCGGCCAAGTCGAGTCGGGTAGTTACCGACCCGAAGCCCGCACGCTGCAGGCGTTCGCGCACTGCACCGGCCTGCTCGAAGCCATGCTCGATCAGCAGCCAGCCCCCCGCGTTCAGGTGGTGCGGCGCGCCGTCCACGACCTTCTCGATGTCGGCCAGGCCATCGCCTGGGCTGCCGCTCGCGACCAACGCCTCGGGCGGCTCGTGGCGCAATGCCTCCAAGTGCGGGTCGCCCGCCGCAATGTAGGGCGGGTTGGCCACCGCCATGTCGAATCGCCCCGCACTGTCCAGCGCCTGCCACCAGTCCCCCTGATGCCAGGCAACCGTCAGATTCAATCTCAGGCCATTGTCGCGCGCCACCGCGAGCGCGGCGGCACTGGCGTCGGTGGCGTGAATCTGCGCACCGGGGCAGGCATGTTTGAGCGCCAACGCGATGGCGCCGCTGCCGGTGCCCAGGTCAGCGATGCGCGGGGCTTCGATACCTGCCAGCAGCTCGAGTGCCCATTCGACCAGCGTCTCTGTCTCGGGCCTCGGCACCAGCACGTCGCGCGTCACGCGAAGTGCCAGGCCGTGGAACTCGCGCGCGCCGACCAAGTAGGCCAATGGCTCGCCCGCCACGCGGCGCGCCAGCAGCGCGTGCACGGCGTCGTGGTCGGCGCCGGCCAACGTCGCATCGTCATGGGCCAGTAGCCAGGCCCGTGAACGTCCCAGTTGATGCGCGAACAACAGCTGCGCGTCAAGTCGATCGATGCCCATTGCGCGGGCATCGGCCAACGCACGAGCGATCGTCGGCCCCTTAGGTGCGCTGCGCACCGTCGCCACTCTCCAGCGCCGCCAGCTGCTCGGCCGCACGCGCCGCTCGCAGTGCCGCGAGCACGTCGTCGAGATCGCCATCCATGATTGCCCCGAGCTTGTAGAGGGTCAGGTTGATGCGGTGGTCGGTGAGCCTGCCCTGTGGGAAGTTGTAGGTCCGAATGCGGTCGGAGCGGTCGCCGCTACCGACCAGGCTCTTGCGCGTCGCAGCTTGCTTGGCCGCGCGCTCGCTCTCTTCTTTGTCGCGCAGCCGGGCCAGCAATACGGCCATGGCCTTGGCCTTGTTGCGGTGCTGGGATCGATCGTCCTGGCATTCGGCAACGATGCCGGTTGGCAAGTGTGTAATGCGGATCGCGCTGTCCGTCTTGTTGACATGCTGACCACCGGCGCCGCTGGCGCGGAAGGTGTCGATGCGCAACTCCGCGGGGTTGATCTGCACCGCGTCGGCTTCATCGGGTTCAGCCATCACGGCCACCGTACAGGCACTGGTGTGGACGCGGCCCTGGTTCTCGGTGACCGGTACACGCTGGACACGGTGGCCGCCGGACTCGAAGCGCAGGCGGCCATAGACCTGTTCGCCGGCGACGCGGAGTACGACCTCCTTGTAGCCGCCGAGCTCGGCCGTGCTCTCGCTCATGATCTCGGCGCTCAAGCCTTGCCGTTCACACCAGCGCAGGTACATGCGCGCCAGTTCGCCCGCGAAGAGCGCGGACTCGTCGCCGCCAGTGCCAGCGCGGATCTCGATGAACGCATTCCGGGAATCGTCAGGGTCGCGCGGCAGCAGTGCACTCTGCAGCTCCGCGTACAGGCGCTCGATGTCGGTTTGCGCGGCACTGGCTTCTTCGCGGGCCATCGCGGTCATCTCGCTGTCACCCACGAGGGTCTCGTCGGCCAGCATTTGGCCGGCGGCGGCGAGATCGGCCTCGCGTTGCTGGTAGCGTCGGAACAGCGCAACGAGATTGCTGGCCTCGGCCTGCTCTCTGGCCAGCGCACGCAGACGCTTGATGTCGGTGCTGACCTTCGGATCTGCGAGATTGGCGTCGAGCTCTGCCAAGCGCATGGCCAGGCGCTCGAACTGCTGACGCAAGGAATCGTTCATCGGTGGTGGAATCGTGGATCAGGCAAAGGAGCGTCACTCGGGGCGCTCCGGCGCGGACGGGGGCGCGGCCCTAATGGCGTGAGTCGGGTCCGGCGGTCTCGTCGCCATCTGCCGCATCGGACGAGCGTGGCCGCCGCGACAGGGCCGGCGAATCGGGTGATCGGCGCAGGAACATTCGCGCCACCGCCTCGGCCACGAGTTCACGTTGGGCAGCATCGGCGGCATTCAGCTCGGCGTATGCGCCGTGCAGCATCTTCTGCGTCAGGCCACGCGCCAAGGTGTCCAGCACATCCTGTGCACTGTCACCACGCGCCAGCAACTTGCGCGCACGCGCCAATTCGCCTTCGCGCCAGACCTCGGCCTGTCGATTCAGGGCCCGAATCAGCGGCACGCTGGCGCGCTGGTCGAGCCAATGCGCAAAGCTTTGCACGCCTGCATCGATGATGGCCTCGGCCTGCTCCACTGCGGCCTGGCGTTTCTCGCCTGCAGTCTGAACCAGGGCGGACAGGTCGTCGAGCGTGTACAGGTACACGTCGGCCAGTTGCGCAACCTCGGGTTCGATGTCGCGCGGTACGGCCAGGTCGACCATGAACATCGGGCGCCGCCGGCGCTGCTTGAGCGCACGCTCCACAGCCCCCAGCCCGATGATCGGGAGTGAACTTGCGGTGCACGACACCACGATATCAAAGCCGTGCAGGCGATCGGGCAATTCCGCCAGCCGCATCGCCTGGCCACCAAAGCGCGCGGCAAGGGCCTCGCCGCGCTCGAGCGTTCGATTGGCCAGCGCCATCGCCTTGGGCTGGCGCGCTGCGAAGTGCGTGGCCACCAATTCGATCATCTCGCCGGCGCCGACGAACAACACGCGCTGCTCGCTCAGATCCTCAAACAACTGCGATGCCAAGCGAACTGCGGCGGCGGCCATGCTGACCGAATGGGCGCCGATCTCGGTGCTGGTGCGGACCTCCTTGGCGACCGCAAACGAGCGCTGAAACAACTGGTGCAACGTGGTGCCGAGCGTTCCCGCCTCGTCGGCCTCGCGTACGGCCTGTTTCATCTGGCCGAGGATCTGCGGTTCGCCCAGAACCATCGAATCCAGTCCAGCGGCGACGCGAAAGGCATGCCGCGCCGCGGCGCGGTTTTCAGCCGTGTAGGTATATGCGCCGAATTGGCTCGCGCCGACGCCGCCCTGCGCGGCCAGCCATTCGGTGGCCGGTTGCACCAAGTCGCGCACGTCATGTGCCTCGACAGCCAGGTAGAGCTCGGTACGGTTACAGGTCGACAGCAGGGCGGCTTCCGGGGCCGACCGCGCCAACTGCTCTGTAAGTGCGCGCAGCGGCGCCTGCAACTCGTTGGGCGCGAAGGCAAACCGACCGCGCACGTCGAGCGGCGCGGTCGTGTGATTGAGGCCCAGGGTCAGCACAGCCATGGCTGGATTCTAGAATCCGATCTCCTTTCCAGCTTGGCCGCCCGCATGGGACCGCTCGACGCGCTCTGGCATTTGCTCAATTTCTTCGCACCTGCGGTGGGTGTGGCGCTGGCCACCGCGCTCATCGCGAAGTGGGTCTGGCGGCGCGAACTGGTGGCAGTGTCCTGGCGGCAATTGGCGCTGTGGGGCTGCGGCGCGGGTGCGGGGGCCTTGATCGGTGGGCTGATCGTCTTCGGGCACGACGGCAAGATGGCGACGTACGCGATGTTGGTCGCGGCCACGGCGCTGACCCTGTGGTGGGTCGGGTTCGTTCGCCGCTGAGGCGAGTGCCGTATCAGGCAGCGAGAACCTGACCTTCGGCCACCAGCAGTTCCCCGCGCAGGGAGTGCGGAAATGCCGCAGTAATGAGCACGTCGACCATCTGGCCGACCACGCGCGGGGAAGCGCCGAAATTGACGATGCGGTTGCACTCGGTGCGGCCCATCAATTCGTTGGTGTCCTTGCGCGACGGCCCTTCGACCAAGACCCGCTGTCGCGTCCCGACCCGCGCTGCGCTGATCGCGCGCGACTGCTCTTCGATACGGGCCTGCAGTGTTCGCAACCGCTCGAGCTTGCGGGCCTGCGACGTGGTGTCGGCCAGCGCGGCTGCCGGCGTGCCGGGGCGTGGACTGAAGACAAATGAAAACGAACCGTCGAAACCGACGTCATCGATCAAGCTCATCGTCTTCGCGAAGTCGTCATCGGACTCACCCGGGAAGCCGACGATGAAGTCGCTCGACAAGCTAATCCCGGGCCGCACCGCGCGCAACTTTCTCACCATACTCTTGTATTGCATTGCGGTGTAGCCGCGCTTCATCGCGGCAAGGATGCGGTCGCTGCCATGCTGCACTGGCAGGTGCAGGTGGTTGACCAGTTTTGGCAGCCGGCCGTAGGCCTCGATCAATCGGGTGGTGAACTCGTTGGGGTGGCTGGTGGTGTAGCGGATGCGCTCGATGCTGGGAATCTCGTGCACGCAGCCGAGCAGCAGTGCGAAATCTGCGGTCTCGCCAGACTTGCCCATCGCGCCGCGGTAGGCATTGACGTTTTGCCCGAGCAGCGTCACTTCCTTGACGCCCTGGACGGCCAGGCCGGAAATTTCCGTCAGCACATCGTCCAGCGGGCGGCTGACCTCCTCGCCGCGGGTGTAGGGCACCACGCAATAGGAACAGTACTTCGAGCAGCCCTCCATGATCGAGACGAAGGCTGCGGCGCCGTCCACGCGGGCCGGCGGCAGGTGGTCGAACTTCTCGATCTCGGGGAAGCTGATGTCGACCTGTGGCCGGTTCTGCGCCCTGCGGTCCGCGATCATCTGCGGCAAGCGGTGCAATGTCTGCGGGCCGAAGACCATGTCGACATACGGCGCCCGGTCGATGATTGCAGCGCCTTCCTGGCTGGCGACGCAGCCGCCGACGCCAATCAGTACGCCCTTGGCTTTCAGGTGCTTGATCCGCCCCAGATCGGAAAAGACTTTCTCCTGCGCCTTTTCACGCACCGAACAGGTGTTGAAGACCACCAGATCGGCTTGCTCGATGTCGCTGGTCGGCTCGTAGCCGTCGGCCGCGCGCAGCACGTCGGTAATCTTGTCCGAGTCGTATTCGTTCATCTGACAGCCAAAGGTCTTGATGTAGACCTTCTTGTTTGCCGGCGTCATGGTCGGCTCCAGCGCTGCAGTGCCGAATCAAAGACCCAGTTCAGCGCCTGCTCGCGCGTCGTCGGCCATGGTTGCTTGGCCAACTCGGTCGCGGTCAGAATCCAAACGTCGAGCAACTCGCCCGCTGGATCGAGCGTGTAATTCACGATCAACTTCTGCCCCAACAGCGAACCCGACAACTGGATCATGTTCGATCGGTTGCGGATGCGCGCACCGGGTGCCAGCCGGATCGGCATGCCGTTGAGCAACGCCTCGGGCGGCGCCGTCAGGATCACCTCGCCGCGTAGCGCATCGGCCTGAAATACGCGTTGGGCGTGGGCCGGCAGCGCAGCGGCAAGGGCAATCAGCAGGGCCAATACACAGCGGAGCATGGTGTGGATCCAGGGGCTGTGAAGATGCGGCGACGATAACCCATCACGTCGAATGACTGCCCGACCGCCAAGGCGCGGGCTGCGTGATTTGTGGTGGCGCTTCAGGGATTCGAACCCCGGACCTGCGGATTATGATTCCGTCGCTCTAACCGACTGAGCTAAAGCGCCTGAGCCCGCAATTATAGGGGCCCAGAACGCCCCGGACAGACCCGTCCCAGGGCGTCGGCGCCGCTCCATCCCGATGTTCAGTTTCCTGAAGAAGAAGACCGCGGCCGAGCCGATGGCCGCGCCCGTTGGCGATCGCGACGCCGTGCGCACGCAATGGCTCGCGCACTTGCGCTCGGGCCTGCGCAAGACCGCCTCGAGCATCGTGCAGGTCTTTGCCGGGACACGCGTCGACGACACATTGTTCGAAGAACTCGAGGCGGCATTGTTGACGGCGGACGCCGGCGTCAAGGCCACCGAGTACCTGTTGGCCGATCTGAAGCGCAGGGTCAAGGAACACCAGGTCACGGAGCCATTGGCCGTCAAGGCCCAGTTGGCCCAGGCGCTGACCGAGTTGCTCGCGCCGCTGCAACGCCCGCTTGCATTGGGACAGGAGACGCCGACGGTGATGATGGTGGTGGGCGTCAATGGCGCCGGGAAGACGACCAGCATCGGCAAGTTGACGCGCCGATTGGCCGAGGCCCGACTGAAGGTGCTCTTGGCTGCGGCGGATACCTTTCGTGCCGCTGCGCGCGAGCAACTCGCAACCTGGGCTGACCGCAATCAAGTCGATATTGTCAGCCAGGAAGGCGGCGATCCGGCGTCTGTGAGTTTCGATGCCGTGGCAGCTGGCCGCGCGCGCGCTTGCGACGTCGTGATTGCCGATACGGCCGGGCGCCTGCCGACGCAATTGCACCTGATGGAAGAACTGCGCAAGATCAAACGCACGATCGCCAAGGCCCAGCCCGGCGCCCCCCACGAGGTGCTGCTGGTTGTCGACGGGAACACCGGCCAGAACGCACTGGCGCAGGTCAAGGCGTTCGACGACGCGCTGCAGTTGACGGGCCTGCTGGTGACCAAGCTCGACGGGACCGCCAAGGGCGGCGTGCTGGCGGCGATTGCCCTGTGGGGCCGCGAGCGGCCTGCGGGCGCCGTGCCGGTCTACTTCATCGGCGTCGGCGAGAAGCTAGAAGACCTCGAAACGTTCGACGCGCAGGAATTCGCGCAGGCTCTGCTCGGCTGAGGGTGGGTCCATCAAGCCCCGGGGCGTCGCTTGCGCGCAGGGTCGAGTGGCATCGGGCCGCTGTCGAGGTCGTCAAACCAGGTCGATGGCGGTGGTTCGCGGCGTGGTTCGTCGTCGTAGGTCGACTCAGCGAGGACTTCGGGTAACGGGATCTTGCTGTTGCTCGCCCCAGGCCCCGGCGCTGCCTTGTTCGCGCCGACGGCCGCCGACGCCGGCGCGGTCTCGGGCGTGCCCGTGATCAAGGTGATCTGGTCGCGTGCCGCGGCCGGCGTCGGAAGCGAATCCTCGCGCCAGACGAAGAGCTTGAGCCCGGCACCTTTCAGCACACGTGCCGTGCGCGCACGACGTCCTGCGGCGCCTTCGGTTTCCTGAGTCGGCCGCAAGGCGACCGCAGCGATGACCAGCGAAGCCCGATCACAGACCACGAAATCGACGCTCAGATTGCCGACGCGCTGAAGCCACTCGCTGTATGAATTGCGCCGCGGCACGCGGATGAAGCGCGACAGCGCAACCTGCGGAAAGATCCTGCACTCGGGCAGCGCCTTGACCAACACTGCAAAGGCAGCCCGTTCGCCACTGGTCAGCAGGCGGGTGGCTTCGGGCGGCCACCCGATCACCGTATCGAGGTTGTCCCGTGCGCGCTTGGCATCGGCCTCGCCCTTCTTCGCTTGGCGCTGCCTGTCGTAGAGCACGAACCCGCCGACGGCGACTCCCGCCAGCAGCAACCACAATAGGATGTCGACCATCATGCCGCGCAGTATGCGACGAGAAGGTGGCGCGCCAAGCGGCAGCGCCGCAGTGGAATGTGAAGTCGCGCACGCTCCAGCGCCCGCTTCGGCGGTCCGCTTCCCTATCGTTGGAAACCCTTGCCGGCCTGTGGTCCGCCCAGACCGCCAGCACCGCCCATGCGCTGCATCATCTTCATCAGGCCGCCGCCCTTCATCTTCTTCATCATGCCCTGCATCTGCTCGAACTGGTTGAGCAGGCGGTTGACGTCCTGCACCGCGACACCGGCCCCGGCGGCGATGCGCCGCTTGCGGGTGGCTTTGATCATTTCGGGTTTGCGCCGCTCCAACGCCGTCATCGAGCAGATGATGCCTTCCATGCGCCGCACGTCGCGCTCCGCACGGTCCATGTCGGCAGCGCCAGGCTTGCCGGCCTTGGCCGTCAACTGGCTGGGTAGCTTGTCCATCAATGACGACAGTCCGCCCATCTTCTTCATTTGCGAGATCTGGGCCAGGAAGTCATTGAGGTCGAAGCCGGCGCCGCTCTTGAGCTTCACGGCGAGCTTTTGCGCCGCGTCGACATCGACGCCCTTTTGTACCTCTTCGACCAAGGCCACGATGTCGCCCATGCCGAGCACGCGCCCGGCATGGCGCTCGGCGTCGAAGATCTCCAGGCCGTCGATCTTCTCCGACACGCCGGCAAACTTGATTGGCGCGCCGGTCACCTGGCGCACCGACAGCGCCGCACCGCCACGCGCATCGCCGTCGAGCTTGGTCAGCACCACGCCGGTCAGCGGCAGTGCATCCTTGAATGCCCGTGCAGTGTTGACCGCGTCCTGACCCTGCATCGCGTCGACCACGAACAGGGTTTCGACCGGGTCGAGGATCGCGTGCAGTTCGCGGATTTCGGCCATCAGCGCCGCGTCGATGGCAAGGCGCCCGGCGGTATCGACCAGCAGCACATCGAAATAGTGACGCTTGGCGTGGTCGAGTGCGGCCAACGCGATGGCCCGCGGTTGTTGGTCTGGCGTTGACGGGAACCACTCGGCACCCGCCTGGCGCGTCACGACCTTCAATTGCTCGATGGCGGCTGGCCGGTAGACGTCGGCCGAAACCGTCAGCACTTTCTTCTTGCGCTTTTCGATCAGGTGCTTGGCCAACTTGGCCGTCGTCGTCGTCTTGCCCGCGCCCTGCAGTCCGGCCACCAGGATCACCGCCGGCGGCTGGGTGGCGAGGTTCAAGTCAGCGACGCCATCGCCCATCGTCGAGGCCAGTTCGCGGTGCACGATGCCAACCAGCGCCTGGCCTGGGTTCAGCGAGCCGACAACCGCCTGGCCCAGGGCCTTGTCCTTCACGCGGGCGATGAAGTCGCGCACCACCGGCAACGCCACATCGGCCTCGAGCAGGGCCATGCGCACCTCGCGCAGCATGTCGGCGACGTTGCTGTCGGTGATGCGGGCCTGCCCGCGCATGGTCTTGACCAGGCGCGAAAGGCGATCGGAAAGCGTTGAGGCCAAGAGCGCAGGCGGCCGCAGCCGAAAGTACACTGATCGCATGAGTTTAGCTTTGTGGGCATTTCGCTGATGGACCAGTCGCTGGCCTGGACTGCCGGCCTCGTCGCGGTGCTGGCCTACGCCTGTGCCGCCTGGCCACTGGCGTCGCGCGCACGCTGGCCCGAGGCCGCGCTGGCGCTGGGCTGGCTGGCCCATGCGCTGACGCTGGCGCTCGATATCCTGGGCATCGGCGCGCTGGTACCCGGCGCCCGTTTCGGCTTTGCACCGGCGCTGTCAGCCACAGTCTGGATTGCACTCGCGGTGCATACCGTGGAGAGCCGCCTGCTACCCCTGCCCGCGGTGCGTCGAGTTTTGGCGTTGGCCGGGGCTGCGGTCGTGGTTCTGGCCACCGCCTTTCCGGGCGAATCGCGACCGCACGCGGGCTCACCCTGGTTGCCGCTGCATTGGCTGCTCGGCGTGGTGTCGTATGGCTTGCTCGCGGTGGCCGTGATGCACGCCTGGCTGCTTGACATGGCCGAGCGCCGTCTGCGCAGCCATTCGGTAGCGCCTGCCGCATCGGCGCCAGGCGCGCACGGTGCCCTGCCGCTGATGCAACTCGAGCGCCTGACGTTTCGCTTCGTCGAGGTCGGCTTCGTTGTCCTGACCACCGCATTGCTGCTCGGTGGCTTGATGGCGGCGGGACACTGGGAGCCTCACAAGACAGTGTTCTCGCTGCTCGGGTGGGCCACATTTGCCATGCTGCTTGCAGGACGCCACTGGCGCGGCTGGCGTGGCCGCCAAGCCACGCGCTGGGTCTACAGCGGCGCCGTGCTGCTGTTGCTGGCCTATATCGGCTCGCGTTTCGTGCTTGAAGTCATTCTGCGCCGTGGCGCATAGGGGTGTGGCGGCTTGAAAGCCCTGGTCGTCCTGATTGCGCTGCTGCTTCTGGCGTGGCTGCTGCTCGGCAGCGCGCGCCGGCGAGGCCGCGACGCGCACCGAGACCGCGCAGGGCCGACCGACGCCAATGCGCCAGTCGAGGACATGGTGGCCTGTGCCCATTGCGGCGTGCATCTGCCCGCCAGCCTGGCATTGCCGGCGCAGGGTCGCAGTTACTGCAGTGCAGCGCACCGCGACGCCGGGCCGCGCGCGCTGTGACGCCGCGATGACCGACGACGCAGTGACAGGTGCTCCGATGCGCGATCGCCGGCAAGGCGAGCGGCGCAGTGTGCCGCGCAGCGGTGAAGGCTGGTCGCCGACAGTGACGGATGAGTCGCTGTTCGATGCGATGGGCGTCGGCATTGATAGCGATGTGCGCGATGGCGCCGCCGGGAGCGCGCAGCGGGCGCGTATTGCGCCGGCCTGGGGCGTGAGTTCGCTGCCGGCCGACAGCCGCTTTCTGTCGCGCCAAGCGCGACGCATCGTCTCGGCCGGAAGCAGCACGTTCGAGCGCCTGTACCGGATCTTCATCGGTGCTCGGGTCGTGCTCGGTTTGGCGCTCATGCTTGCACAGTTCGTTGGCAATGTGCTGGGCGTGCGGGCGCCCCTGGCGGTGACGGTGTGCGTTCTCTATGCGGCACAGGCCCTGACGCTCTGGCTGCTGCCGCGCTTTCGCCCCAGTCCCCAAACGCACACGCGACTCAGCCGACGCCAATGGCTGGCCACGATCGGCTTCGATCTGCTGACGTTTTCGGCCCTGCATGCGCTCGACCCCGCTTCGGCGTTCAACTACGTCGCGCTGCTCGTGTTGCCAGTCCTCATGGCCGGCGTGCTGACAGCACGGGTGCCCGCGCTGGCCACGGCGGCGGCCGTGTCGTTGATGCTGCTTGCAGCGGCTTGGCGTGCAGGCATGGGCCTGGGTGACTTGGCGGCCACGATGACGCCGGCCGGCCTTGCCGGCGTCGGCTTCTTCGTCATCACCCTGCTGACTGGCGAATTGGCCGGGCGTCTGGCCCGGGAAGAGCAGACGGCGCGCGGCAGCCTTGAACTGGCGCGTCAACAGGCACAGTTGAATCGACTGGTGATCGAAGAGATGGTCGACGGCGTGCTCGTGATCGACCGCCGAATCCGTGTCCGCGCCGCGAATCCTGCCGCCCGGCGCCTGCTTGCGCTGCACGGACTGGGGCGCGCGGCGCCGTTCCAACTGCAGGACGAACCCGCCTGGGCCGAACTCGCCGAAGTGGTCAAGCAGGCCTTCGATGCGGGCCAATGGCCCGAAGATGTGCGTGATCTGACCCTGCACTTTCCCGGCGGCATGACACGTGCATTGCGGCTGCGCGCGCGCTTTACGCGGCCGCGTACGGGCGACACGGCGAATCGCGGCGTGGTGCCTGGCTCGTCTGCCGGTGAGGCGTTTTGCGTGGTCTTCGTCGAAGACCTGCGCAGTGTGCAGGCGCGGATGCGCCAGGAAAAGCTGGCGGCCATGGGCCGCGTGTCGGCCGGCATCGCGCACGAAATCCGCAATCCGTTGGCTGCCATCGCGCAGGCCAATGCGCTGCTGCGCGAGGAGGCGGTCGGTACCGAGCAAGAGATGCTGACTGCGATGGTTGCCGACAACGTCGAACGCCTCAAACGCTTGGTGGATGACGTGATGGAGGTCGCGCCAGGCATCGACGCCACGCCACGGACCATCGATCTGGGTGCCGAGGTCGGCCGCATCGTTGCCGACTGGGCACGTACCAGCGCGTTCGAACTCGGCGGTGGCAGTCGTTTGCAGGTCGATCTGCCGCAGCCACCGCTGTCGGTGTTGTTCGATCCGGAGCACCTGCGCCGTGTGCTCGTCAACCTGCTCGACAACGCGCGCCGTTACGCCAGCGACCGGCCCGGCGCCATAGCGTTGCGCGCCGAAACCCTGGGAGGCACCCACGCGCGCTTGTCGTTGGCCAGCGACGGTGACCCGATCCCGCCGGACATCGAGCCCTATTTGTTCGAGCCATTCTTCTCGACGCGCAGTCGTGGTACCGGACTGGGCCTGTATATTTGCCGTGAGTTGTGCGAGCGCTATGGCGGCAGCATCGACTACTGGAAGCACCCGGACGGCAGCGCACACTGCAACGAATTCGTGATGACCGCAAGGTTGGCTTCGGCGACAACGCCGACGCTGAGCCAGTATGGGCCTCTGACATGAGTCGGTCGGACCGCCGCGGGCGGCCGCGAACTTCGCCGGGGGCGTTCGCGAGAGTCCGTGTGCCGCGCCCAAAGGTTTGCCAATGACACCCAACGCCCCTGCCCACTTCAGTCTGCTCGTCGTCGACGACGAGCCGGATCTGCGCACACTCTATGAACTGACACTGCTGCGCGAGGGTTACGACGTCGATACGGCCGGCTCGGTCGAGGAGGCATTGCTGCAACTCAAGGACCGCACCTACAGCGCGGTCATTACCGACATGCGTCTGCCTGATGGCAGTGGATTGGACTTGCTGATCAAGCTCGAGCAGGGGGCACGGCGCGAAAAAGCCATTGTCATCACCGCCTATGGCTCGGCCGAGAACGCCGTCGAAGCGCTCAAGGCCGGTGCCTACGATTACCTGACCAAACCGGTCGACCTGCGCCAGTTTCGCTCGGTTGTGGCCTCGGCGCTGGGCAGGGCGCCGCAGTCCGCGCCGACGGTGGTACCTGCCAGCCTGCCCAGCCACGGCGGCGCGCCGCCCGGGCCACCGCGTCCAGCACGGCCGTTGTCCCGGCCCGCGCCGCCGGACCTGACGCGCGGTGACTTGCCACCGCCATTGCCCGCCGTCGAGGCAATTGCGCCTGCATTGCGCCGCCTGTCAGGCAATTCGGCGGCGATGCAGCAGGTGCGCTCGCTGATCGAGAAGGTGGCTCGCAGCATGGCGCCGGTACTGATTCAAGGCGAATCAGGTACCGGGAAGGAACTGGTTGCGCGTGCCATTCACGATGTCAGCCCGCGCGCAAGCCTGCCGTTCATTGCCGTCAATTGCGGGGCCATTCCAGAGCACCTGCTCGAGGCGGAGTTCTTTGGCTACCGCAAGGGCTCTTTCACCGGTGCGGCAGAAGACCGCGATGGCTTCTTCCAGGCCGCGCACGGCGGTACCCTCTTCCTCGACGAGATCGGCGACCTGCCGTTGGCCATGCAGAGCAAGCTGCTGCGTGTGATTCAGGAGCGTCTGGTACGGCCGATTGGCGCAGTCACCGAAACGCCGATCAATGTGCGCGTGTTGAGCGCCACCCACAAGGACGTCGCCGCCGAAGTCCAGGCCGGGCGCTTTCGGCAGGATCTGTTCTACCGCCTGAACGTGATCCAGATCCGGGTGCCGCCATTGCGCGAACGCGCCGACGACCTGGCGCCGATCTGTGCCGCATTGCTCGAGCGAATTGCCCGCGACGCCGGCGTTTCGCCGCCACCGACGCTGTCGCGCGAGGCCTTTGCTCGGCTGGCGCATTACTCATTTCCAGGCAACGTGCGCGAGCTCGAAAACCTGCTGCACCGCGCCGTCGCCCTTTCGGGCGGCGACATCATCGGCCGCGATGAGTTGGGGCTGGCCGATGATGTGTTCGTCGAAGGTGACGTCGCCGAGATCGACGCGCGCGTCGCCCAGGCCGTGGCGGCACCGGCGGCGATCAGCGAGCCGGGCCTGCCGACCGACCTGGTGGCACATCTCGACGATGTCGAGCGCGACATCCTGACGCGGGCGCTCGAACGCCACCGCTTCAATCGCACCGCGGCCGGCGCCAGCCTTGGCCTGTCGCTGCGCCAGATGCGCTATCGAATGGCGCGCCTGGGTGTGGTGGTGGCCGGCGCCGATTCGGGCGACTGAGACTTGAAGCGCGCGGTATGGCATCGCGGCTGGTGGCGCCACGCGCGACACCTGCCGTCACCCAATTTCGGCGCCCGGCCGGCCGGGGAGAGCGTCACACTGGCGGTGGTGCACTCGATCAGCTTGCCGCCTGGACAGTATGGCGGCGCCGCGGTCGCCGACCTGTTCACCAACCGGCTCGATCACGGCGCGAATCCGTACTTCGAGAGCCTGCGCGGCCTCCATGTCTCGGCCCACTTCTTCGTTCGCCGCGACGGTCGTGTCACGCAGTTCGTGTCCTGCGACGAGCGGGCCTGGCATGCCGGTGATTCGCGCTGGGCGGGGCGCGACCAGTGCAACGATTACTCGGTCGGCATCGAACTCGAGGGCCTCGAGGGCGGGCCCTTTGAGGCGGCGCAGTACACCACGCTGGCGCGGCTGTTGCGTTCGCTGGCCCGGCGCTATCCGATCGATGCCGTGGTCGGCCACGAACACATTGCGCCCGGACGCAAGCGCGATCCGGGCCCTGGTTTTGACTGGGCCGCACTCGGACACTTGCTCGATTGTCGACTTCGCGTAGCGGCGCAAGTGCTCACCGAATATCGGGGAAGGTCCGGATAAGAACGCTAGCGGTAGTGGCTTGTCCTGCGGCGACACCCCAGATATAGTGTGTCCGGTGATCTCCTGCATCTTCTTCGAAAGCGCCACCGCAGCCGATGCTGCCAGCTTGAAGCGCTGTCGTGAAGGCCGAAGCGGGCGGTCGCGCTCGGCGAGCCGGCGCCCACACGTTCGTTGTCCCCGCGCAGTCGCCTGATTGCGTATCGGCTTGCCGTTTCGCGCCGCTTCCGCTCTTTGCCACCACCGCTTGAATCACGCTCGTGGCCCGTGCCGTTCGAGGTCTGTTCGAGTCCCAACCCCGCATTTCAATTAGAGGCCTTGTCCATGCAAGTTGCTCCCGTCATTGCCACCGCCGCCACCATGCCAGGCACGATGCCCGCTGCGGCAACGGCCACCTCGGCATACCAGGGTTACCAGATCATTCGCCGCAACGGCGCGGTGGTTGCGTTCGAGCCGAGCAAGATCGCGGTGGCGCTGATGAAGGCCTTCCTGGCGGTGCACGGCACGCAGGGTGCGGCTTCGGCCAGCGTGCGCGAAACGGTGGACGGCTTGACCGAGGCCGTGGTGCGCGCCTTGCTGCGCTCGCGACCGGGCGGCGGCACCTTTCACATCGAAGACGTGCAGGACCAGGTCGAACTCGGCCTGATGCGCGGCGGCCATCATGAGGTCGCGCGCGCCTACGTGCTGTACCGCGAGCGCCGCGCCCAGGAACGCGCGCGGCAGGCAAAGGCGCGCTCGACCCCGGCGCCCCAGACATTGACGGTGATCGACCGCGGCCAGCGCGTGCCGCTGGACGACGCCAAGCTGCAGGGTCTGGTCGAGTCGGCCTGTGCCGATCTGGGCGCCGACGTCAAGGCCGAGCCGATCCTGGCCGAGACCACGGCGCAACCTGTACGACGGCGTGCCGATCGACGAGGTCTACAAGGCCTCGATCCTGGCCGCGCGCACGCTGATCGAAAAGGAACCGGCCTACACCCGTGCCACGGCCCGGCTGCTGCTGCACACCATCCGTCGCGAAGATGCTCGGCGACGAAGTGACGCAGGCGCGAAATGGCCACACGCTATGCCGAGTACTTTCCCGGCTTCATCAAGAAGGGCGTCGCACGCCGAGCTGCTCGACGAGAAGCTGCTGCAGTTCGACCTGCCGCGCCTGGGCGCGGCGCTCAAGGCCGAGCGCGACCTGCAGTTCGACTACCTCGGCCTGCAGACGCTGTACGACCGCTACTTCCTGCACATCGACGAGGCGCGCATCGAATTGCCGCAGGCCTTCTTCATGCGCGTGGCGATGGGCCTGTCGCTGAACGAGATCGATCGCGAGGCGCGCGCCATCGAGTTCTACGAGCGTGCTGTCGAGCTTCGACTTCATGTCCAGCACGCCGACGCTGTTCAACAGCGGCACGCTGCGCTCGCAGCTGTCGAGCTGCTACCTGACCACGGTGCGCCGACGACCTCGACGGCATCTACGAGGCGCTGAAGGAAAACGCGCTGCTGTCCAAGTTTGCCGGCGGCCTGGGCAACGACTGGACCAACGTGCGCGCCCTGGGCTCAGCTACATCAAGGGCACCAACGGCAAGAGCCAGGGCGTGGTGCCGTTCCTGAAGGTCGTCAACGACACGGCGGTGGCCGTCAACCAGGGCGGCAAGCGCAAGGGCGCGGTTTGCGCCTACCTGGAAACCTGGCACCTCGACATCGAGGAGTTCCTCGAGCTGCGCAAGAACACCGGCGACGACCGCCGCCGCACGCACGACATGAACACCGCCAACTGGATTCCCGACCTGTTCATGCAGCGGGTCGATGGAAGATGGCGACTGGACGCTGTTCTCGCCCAGCACCTGCCCGACCTGCACGACAAGTTCGGCAAGTGCGTTCGAGACCGCCTACGTGCGCCTACGAAGCCAAGGCGCGATCGCGGCGAGATCAAGCTCTTCAAGCGCATGCCGGCGCGCGACCTGTGGCGCAAGATGCTGACGATGCTGTTCGAGACCGGGCATCCCTGGATCACGTTCAAGGACGCCTGCAACGTGCGCTCGCCGCAGCAGCACGTCGGGGTGGTGCACTCGTCCAACCTGTGCACCGAGATCACGCTCAACACCAGCGAGACCGAGATCGCGGTCTGCAACCTGGGCTCGGTCAACCTGGCTGCAGCACCTGAGAGGACGACGGCCAGGATCGACCAGGACAAGCTCAAGCGCACCATCGCCACCGCGATGCGCATGCTCGACAACGTGATCGACATCAACTACTACGCGGTCAAGAAGGCGCGCGACTCCAACCTGCGGCATCGCCCGGTCGGCCTGGGCATCATGGGCTTCCAGGACGCGCTGTACGAGTTGCGCATGCCCTACGCCTCGCGACGAGGCGGTGGAGTTTGCCGACCGGTCGATGGAAGCGGTGTGCTACCACGCCTACTGGGCGTCGACCGAACTGGCCGCGGAACGCGGCCGGTACTCGAGCTACCGCGGCTCGCTGTGGGACCGCGGCATCCTGCCGCTCGACACGCTGGACCTGCTGGCCGAACAGCGCGGCGGCTACGTCGAGGTCGACCGCTCGACCACCCTGGACTGGGACGCGCTGCGCGCAGCGCATCGCCGCAGCACGGCATGCGCAACTCCAACTGCGTGGCGATCGCGCCGACGGCGACCATCTCCAACATCATCGGCGTCGACGCGTCGATCGAGCCCTGCTTCGGCAACCTGTCGGTCAAGTCCAACCTGTCGGGCGAGTTCACCATCGTCAACGAGTACCTGGTGCGCGACCTGAAGAAGCTCGGGCTGTGGGACGACGTGATGGTGATGGACCTCAAGCACTTCGACGGCTCGCTGCGGCCGATCGACCGCGTGCCGGAGGAAATCAAGGCGCTGTACGCCACCGCCTTCGAGGTCGAGCCGCAGTGGCTGGTCGAGGCCGCGGCGCGGCGCCAGAAGTGGATCGACCAGGCGCAGTCGCTCAATATCTATATGGCCGGTGCCTCGGGCAAGAAGCTGGACGACACCTACAAGCTGGCCTGGCTGCGCGGCCTGAAGACGACCTACTACCTGCGCACGATGGGCGCCACGCACGTCGAGATGAGCACCGTCAACCGTGGAGGACTCACAACTCCGTCAGCTCGGGAGGCGGCAGCGTTGCCGCCGGACAGTCCGAGCGGCGCTCGACACAGCGGCCGCGCAAGCGCAAGGCACAGATGAAAGATGGCGCGGCGAACCGACGTGATGTTCTGTGCGATCGACGATCCGACGTGCGAGGCTTGTCAGTGACGCGAGTGCCGATGCGTTCACCGCGCTCGCACGATGCGATGCAATGCGCAACAACGATGGACGCCCGAATGTCAAGAAGTGCTTGGTGTTTGCGCACAACTGCTCAGATAATTCAACGCACAGGAAACCACTACATGTTGATCTGGGAAGACGAACGTCAGCAACAGGACGACACCGCCGAATCGCACCGCGCAAGAGCCTTCACGTGAGGCGCGGGCCATGGAGTCGTCACCTCTTCCGTTTCACCCGATGCCGCCTTTGCAGGGCGTCAGTTTCACCGCCGCCGCGACTGCAGGCGCCGATGCGGCAATCAGGCCGGCAGCCAGCGTGCGCCGCGAGACCAGCGTGGACACGCGCCGCGTCTCGGCCGCCGACAAGCGCATCATCAACGGCCAGACCGACGTCAACCAGCTGGTGCCGTTCAAGTACAAGTGGGCCTGGGAGAAGTACCTCGCCACCTGTGCCAACCACTGGATGCCGCAGGAAGTGAACATGACGCGCGACATCGCGACGTGGAAGGATCCCAACGGGCTGACTGACGACGAGCGCCGCATCATCAAGCGCAACTTGGGCTTCTTTGTCACCGCCGATTCGCTGGCGGCCAACAACATCGTGCTCGGTACCTACCGCCACATCACGGCGCCGGAGTGCCGTCAGTTCCTGCTTGCGCCAGGCCTTCGAAGAAGCGATTCACACCCACGCCTACCAGTACATCGTCGAGTCGCTCGGCCTGGACGAGAGCGAGATCTTCAACGCCTACAACGAGGTCCCGTCGATCCGCGACAAGGACGAGTTCCTGATTCCGTTCATCGATGCGATCATGGACCCGCACTTCACACACCGGCACGCCCGAGAACGACCAGACGCTGCTGAAGACGCCTGATCGTGTTCGCCTGCCTGATGGAGGGCCTGTTCTTCTATGTCGGCTTCACGCAGATCCTGGCGCTGGGCCGGCAGAACAAGATGACCGGCGCGGCCGAGCAGTACCAGTACATCCTTCGCGACGAGTCGATGCACTGCAATTTCGGCATCGATCTGATCAATCAGATCAAGCTCGAGAACCCGCAACTCTGGACCGCCGCGTTCAAGTCCGAGATCAAGGGCCTGTTCCTGAAAGCCGTCGAACTCGAATACCGCTACGCGGAAGACACCATGCCACGCGGCGTGTTGGGTCTGAATGCAACCATGTTCAAGGGCTACCTGCGCTATATCGCCAACCGGCGTGCAACGCAGATCGGTCTCGAGGAATTGTTCCCGAACGAGGAAAACCCATTTCCTTGGATGAGTGAAATGATCGACCTGAAGAAGGAGCGAAACTTTTTTGAAACCCGCGTCATCGAGTATCAATCGGGTGGCGCGCTGTCCTGGGAATGAAGCTGGCCGCAGAGCCAGCCGTGTTCTCGAAACCGTGAGATCAAGACCCGCGTTGTGTGGGACCAGGCCGCTCGAAGCCCGGACCACATGGCGCAACCCCGTTCACCGAACCGGGGAGCCGGTAATCCTGCCGGACAACCCTCGGGCGGTGAATCGCCACAGGCCGATCGAGCTCGATCGATGTGGTGCTCTTTGCAACTTGATCAAGGAGAATTGAAATGGCAACTGCGAAGAAGAAGGCTCCGGCCAAGAAGTCCGCTGCGAAGAAACCAGCGGCGAAGAAGTCTGCGGCCAAGAAGCCGGCGATGAAGAAGAAGGCAGCGGCGAAGAAGCCGGCAGCCAAGAAGCCGGCGGCAAAGAAGGCCGCCAAGAAGCCAGCGGCGAAGAAGAAGCCGGCAGCCAAGAAGGCAGCCAAGAAGAAGGCCGCGCCAAAGAAGACGGCGAAGAAGGCCGTCAAGAAGAAGGCTGCGCCGAAGAAGGCTGCAAAGAAGAAGGCGGCTGCGAAAAAGCCCGCAGCGAAGAAGAAGGCTGCGCCCAAGAAGGCGGCTGCACCGAAGAAGGCTGCCCCAGCGGCGGCAGCAGCGCCTGCGGCCCCGATGGCCAAGACGGCACTGAGCCCGGCGGCCGCATGGCCGTTCCCGACGGGCAACAAGCCCTGAGGTTGGGAGCTTCGTCGCCGGCCCAGCGGCTTGCGACGAGCGCCCGCCTGAGAAGGCAAACCCGGCTTCGGCCGGGTTTTTTTTGGCGGCTCGCGGGAGTGCGGCCCTACAACTTGCTCATCACCTGGGTGTCGGCGAAGCCCTGAGCGCCTTCGCGGTGCGTCGACGGCGCTGCCTTTTCATCGCCCTCGGCGAGTGCGCTCTCGACCATCGTGCGTGGATGCACCTGCGCACGTGCCTTGCCGAGATCGGAGTGGGCGCTATGCGTGCGCCGCAATTCGGTGATCGCGCGGTTGAGTTGCGCAATCTGCTCTCGCGCCTGGGCCGACCGCTCGACGGCGCCATTGCGTGCCTGCTCGGAGCGCTCGAGGCGGTCGCGCAACTCACTGACAACGCGACTCAGCGGCCAGTAACAGGCGGCGGCTCCAACCATGGCGCCGCCGATGGCGGCGCCAGCAAGAGTCAGGAAATGCAGGGTGTCCATTGGGGCGGGCTTTAGCGGGCACTCACGCCGTGACTTTAGCGGCGTGCGCCGCGCGACGCAGCGTCGCGGCCGGTTACAGCCCCAACAAGGACGGCTCGATCCGGTGATTTTGCCCACCACGGCTGGAAATCTTCAGCGCACCCAGCCGATTGCCGAGCGCGGCGCAGCGCTCGAGCGCCCAGCCACGCTCAAGCCCGAACAGCAGCCCGGCGCGAAATGCGTCGCCACAACCGGTCGGATCGAGCACCGCGTCGGCCGTGACGCCGACCGCTCGTGCAACACGACCCTGCTGCCAGACATCGCAGCCGTCGGCGGCGAGCGTCACCACCACGCCGCGCAGGCCCGGCGTTCGGGACAGGGTCTGCAGATCGGTGGCCATACGCTCACACAACATACGCGCCTCGTAGTCATTGAGAGCGACCCAGCTTGCCAGTTCGACGAATTGGCGCAACTCGGCACCATCGAACATCGGCAATTGCTGGCCCGGGTCGAAGACGAACGGTACACCAGCGGCATGCAACTGTTGTGCGTGCACGAGCATCGCCTCGCGTCCGTCGGGGGCAACGATGCCGATCGCGAGATCGGTGCGCGCCGGCACCGGGCTCAAGTGCGACTGTGTCATCGCACCCGGGTGAAAGGCCGTGATCTGATTGTTATCGGCGTCGGTGATGATGATCGCCTGCGCGGTGTAGTAATCGGTCTCGACGCGCACCGACGAGTTGTCGATGCCCAGGGAGTCGAAGCGCGCCAGGTAGTCACGCCCGTCGTTGCCAATCGCGGCCAGCACGACCGGTTCTCCACCCAGCAACTTCAGGTTGTAAGCGATATTGCCAGCGCAGCCGCCGTATTCGCGGCGCAGCGTGGGCACCAGAAATGACACATTCAAGATGTGCACCTGCTCAGGCAGGATCTGCTGAGCGAAGCGGCCGGGGAAATTCGTGATCGTGTCGAACGCGAGCGAACCGCAGATCAATGCTGGCATGAGGTCTCTGTTGGTCAGGGGTAGAAGATTTCGACGCTGTAGCCGGTGATTCGCCGCTCTCCTGCGTCGAGCACGGCCTGCAGCGGCAGCTCCGATCCCGCGGCGACTGTGGCCGGAACGGTGTCGCCGAACTCAAGCCGGCCGATCACCCTGCGCGCCAAGACTTCGCCGCGGCTGTCGGTCAGCGTCACGTCAAGCGCTGGCGCTGCCAGCGCCACCGAGTCCCGGTTTCGCAGCAGTACTTGCAGACGGTACAGCGACGGACTATCGAGTTGCGTCAGGCCGCTGTTTTCGACGACCAGTCCCTCGAGCCGGCGCAGCGGATCGACGCTGCAGGCGATGGGGCCGCACAACAGCCCCAGAAACGGCGTGGCTTGCGGCCAGCGCGAGGCGATGGTGTCGCGTTGCAGCACAACGACCTGCGCCGTCAACAACAAGGCCAGCAGCGTCGCCGCCACCGCCAGCGCCCAACGTACGCCCGGTCGTTGCCAGCGTGCCACGCTGTCGGCGTTGCGCAAAAACCCCGGCGTGGCCTCTGCTGTGGCGGGAGGGGGCCCTGCTTCGTCGGGTGCCGGGTCTTCGAACTCGGAACCTTCGCCGCGGCCGACGGCGTTGTCGTCGAAATCGCCGCGCTGCGGCGGCTGCAGCCCGACCTGCGATTCGCCGCGAGGGTCATCGTCGTGGAACCCCTCGCTGACAATGGCCGACACACGCTCGCCATCGCTGCCGTCACTGCCAGCGCGCCGCACGGCCTGTACAGGCGGCCGCGCGGCCCGCATCGCGTGTTCCTCGACACTTGCAGGCTCGATATCTGGATCAGACTGCTGCGACGGCGTCCAGGTTGGTGCGGCGTCGCGTTCGAGATCGAACAGCCCTTCGAGTGCGCTGAATACGCTGCCGCAGCGGCCGCAGCGGACCCAGCCTTCGGATACCTTGAGCTGGTCCTGCACGACGCGAAACACGGTGCCGCAGGCCACACAACGGGTCGCCAGGCTCATGGCATGTCCTGCGCGGGCGCATCGGCGCGGCGGCCTGCCAGCAACACCCACGCTTCCTCGCGGTCGTGTACCTCCAGCGTCAGCCAGGCAGCATAGGCGACGCGCAACTCGTCGACCTGGCGCTCGAGAATGCCGGCCAGGACAAGATGGCCGCCAGCGGCCACGTGAGCGCTGAGGAGTGGCGCCAAAAGCACCAACGGTTTGGCCAGGATGTTTGCCAGAACCAGCTCATAGCGGCCGCAGGCGTGGCTCGGTGCTACGGTGGCAATCGCCACACGATTGCTGCTCGCATTGGCTTGTGCGGTCGCAACCGCGGCCGGATCGATGTCGAATACGTCGATCTGCTGAGCACCGTGCAGCGCAGCGCCGATGGCCAGAATCCCGGAGCCGCAACCATAGTCGAGGACGTGCGGCCAGGGCTGGGCGTGGCGCGCGATCCAGCGCAGGCACATGCGCGTCGTCGGGTGCGTGCCGGTGCCAAAGGCCATTCCCGGGTCGAGCCGGATCACCCGCTGCGCCGCCGCAGGCGCCTGGTGCCAACTTGGCACGACCCAAAAAGTGGGCGTGATCGCCACCGGCGCGAACTGTGCCTGCGTCAGATGCACCCAATCCTGCGCGGGCACCGCCCGCAGTGCCTGCAGGCGTACCTCGGCGGCCCACTCCTGCGCCAGCAGCAACGTCGCCGCGGCAGTGGCCTTGGCCTCGTCGGCAAACAGGGCATGCAAGATCGAGTGCTGCCAGCCCGCGCTGGGCGCCGCTTGGCCCGGTTCGCCGAACAGGGCCAGCTCCGCGTCGGTATCGACGTCGGCATCCTCGACCGACACCGACAGCGCGTCGAGTTCGTTCATCAACGCATCGGACACCGGCTCGACCAAGTCCGCGCCTGCACTCAACACCAGCTCGTGCATCGCGCACTCAGCGCTTGTGCTGTCCGAGCCACGCTTCGAGGTAGTGGATGTTGGTGCCTCCCTCGATGAACTTCGCATCGACCATCAGCTCGCGGTGCAAGGCGATATTGGTCGAGATGCCTTCAACAACCGTTTCGCTGAGCGCGGTTCGCATGCGTGCCAA
Source organism: uncultured beta proteobacterium (assembly GCA_963779435.1). Lineage (GTDB taxonomy): Bacteria > Pseudomonadota > Gammaproteobacteria > Burkholderiales > Burkholderiaceae_C > CADEEN01. The sequence goes on from CAVZYL010000022.1 coordinate 92,358, forward strand.
GGCCTGGTCGCGGGAGTCAGCGTGGACGATGATCTTGCCGATCATCGAGTCGTAGTTGGGAGGAACGAAGTAATTGGTGTAGGCATGCGAGTCGACGCGCACCCCCGGCCCGCCCGGCGCATGCCACATCGTGATGCGGCCTGGTGAGGGCGTGAACTTGTATGGATCCTCGGCATTGATGCGGCACTCGATCGCGTGGCCGCGCATCTGGATGTTGCGCTGGGTGAAGGGCAGCTTCTCGCCGGCCGCGACGCGGATCTGCATCTGCACGATGTCGACGCCGGTCACGAGTTCGGTCACCGGATGCTCGACCTGCACGCGGGTGTTCATCTCTATGAAGTAGAACTCGCCGTTCTCGTACAGGAATTCGAACGTGCCGGCGCCGCGGTAGCCGATCTTCTTGCAGGCCACGGTGCAGCGGTCGCCGACGCGCTCGATGACCCGCCGTGCGATCCCCGGCGCGGGCGCCTCCTCGATGATCTTCTGGTGCCGGCGCTGCATCGAGCAGTCGCGCTCGCCAAGCCAGACCGCGTTCTTGTGCTCATCGGCCATGACCTGGATTTCGATATGCCTCGGGTTCTCGAGGAACTTCTCCATGTACACGGCCGGGTTGCCGAACGCCGCGCCGGCCTCGGCCCGGGTTGTCTGCACGGCGTGCAACAGCGCCGCCTCGGTGTGCACTACGCGCATGCCGCGCCCGCCGCCGCCGCCCGCCGCCTTGATGATCACCGGGTAGCCGATGGCGCGGGCGCTCTTGATGATCTCCTTCGGGTCGTCGGGCAGGACACCCTCGGATCCCGGGACGCAGGGCACGCCCGATTTGATCATGGCCTGCTTGGCCGCGACCTTGTCGCCCATCGTGCGGATCGACTCCGGCGTCGGACCGATGAAGACGAAGCCGCTGCGCTCGACCCGCTCGGCAAAGTCGGCGTTCTCACTCAGAAAACCATAGCCGGGATGGATCGCCTCGGCGTCAGTCACCTCGGCCGTCGAGATGATCGCCGGCATATTGAGGTAGCTCTGCGCCGATGCTGCCGGGCCGATACATACCGCCTCGTCGGCCAGTTTGACGTACTTTGCGTCGCGGTCGGCCTCCGAGTAGACCACCACCGACTTCACGCCCATCTCGCGGCAGGCGCGTTGGATTCGCAGGGCGATCTCGCCCCGGTTTGCAATCAGTATCTTCTTGAACATAGGCCGGCCGGCTCGTTCAACTGCGCCGATCGACGATGAACAGGGGCTGGCCGAACTCGACCGCCTGGCCGTTCTCGCAAAGGATCTTCGCCACCGTGCCGCTTTCGTCGGCCTCGATCTCGTTCATGATCTTCATCGCTTCGATGATGCACACCGCCTCACCGGCCTTGATGGCCGAGCCGACCTCGACCAGCGGCTTGCCGCCTGGACTGGCAGCGCGGTAGAAGGTACCGACCATCGGCGACTTGACGACGTGCCCGGTTTCGGCGACAGCGTCCGCCGCGGCCTGTGCCGCATCGGCTGCGACCGACGCCGCGCTGCGAACTGGCGCCAGCGTCATGGCCGGGGCGGGCGCAGACGCCACCATCGTCGGCAGCGCCGGCGGATGCGGGTCGGACTTGACGATGCGAACCTTGCCTTCGGCTTCGGTGATCTCGAGTTCAGAGATGTTGGAATCCGACACGAGGTCGATCAGGGTCTTCAGTTTGCGCAGATCCATGGGCCTGTCTCCAAGGGGTGGTGCGTCGGCAGTTTTCCGCATCACGCTATCTATTGTCGCCAACGTCACCGTTTCGCGCCCCAAATGTGCGAAAGGGCTCTCAATTGCTCGAGGCTGCCGGAGCCCCGCACTTTACGCCATTTGCCTGCCGATGGCGGCTGTTTGTGCGCAGAGGCCTAGCCGATGGCCTTGGCCCATTGTTCCAACTGATCGAAGCTGGTCTCGCCGATCTTGCGCTGCACGATATCGCCGTTGCGACCGAACAGCACAGTGAAGGGCAGACCTCCGCTCAGGTTACCGAGTTGGCGGGACAGTTCAATGCCGGCGAACCCGGTCAGGCCGATGGGATACGCCACCGGTGTGAGGGCCAGAAAATCACGCACCGGCTGCATATTGTCGGCCGCCAGCCCGACCACGCGCCAGCCGGCCGGCCCGAATTCGCGCGCGAATCGATCGAGGGCCGGCATCTCGCGCACGCATGGCGGGCACCAGGTCGCCCAGAAGTTCAGCACCAACGGCTGCCCACGCAGGCCGGCCAACTCGAGCCTGGTGCCGGTCGGTGTGTCGAAGCTCGATGACCAGAACGTGGCGTCGACTGCCGAATTCCCGCCGCGTCGACGCCAGAGTGACCAGCCCGCTCCTGCTGCAACGGCGGCAACGGCGACGCCCGCCGCCGTGATCAGGCCGCGCCGCTCGGGCTTCACGGGCCCGCCTCGGCGTCGAGCAGGCGACGCAGCGCGCTGGCATCGCCGCGCCAGGTGCGGCCGCCGGGGTCGGGCTTGAGCGCGCCGCGCAGGTCGTCGAGGTCGCGCACGGCGAGGAACAAGCTGACGGTCACGCCCAGGTCGGGGCAGGCGTCAGTGACACGCAACAGCGGGACCGGTTCGCCGCCGAGGCGCCGTCCTGGGCCGGCTGGCAGGCTGTCACTGTCGTACGCGATACCAAGGTTGATCAGCGTGATCTCCATGGCCTTGGTGTCGTCGCAGTACAAATCCAGGTGCAAGCTCGATAGCCGCGTCGCCGTGCCGCGCCAGGCCGCACCGCTCAGGTGCGGGCGAAACTCGGCCAGACGCAACATCCACTTCAGCGCCAGCCTGCGCAGCGCGCGCAACTCGACCGGTTGGGTGTCGGCGCAGTACAGGCTCAGGTGGCAGCGAACTTCGTCTTCGATAGCGGCATTGGTAGGCACGTTGACGCGCCCCTGGCCGCGAGCCACCCTGCGCTTTGCGTCGCCGTACTCCATGCCCTGCTCGACGACCAGCCGGGCCGCCGCGGCGGCCAACGCGGTTGCCAACTCGCTCATGGCCAGAGTGTGCCGCGCGCGGCCGCAATGGCCTGCGATTGGGCACGACGAAGGTTCATGGCAACTCGACCGCGCCCATGCGCGCGACCACGGTTGCCGAGCGGCTGGCCAGATACGGCGATCCAGGATTCCTTTCGAAGCGTTTTGGCGCCGGCAGCATGACGGCCAGGCGTGCGGCGGACTGGGCACCGAGTTGGGCCGCGTCAACGTGAAAGTAGTGACGCGCGGCGGCCTGCGCCCCGAACAGGCCTTCGCCCCACTCGACGTTGTTAAGGTAGATCTCCAGGATGCGGCGCTTGGACAAGGTCCATTCGAGCGCAAAGGTCAGGACGAATTCCTGCACCTTGCGCAGCGGCGTGCGTTCACCCGAGAGAAACAGGTTCTTCGCCAACTGCTGCGTGATGGTCGAGCCACCGACGAGTTTGGGCGCGGCGCGCGTCCGGCCGTCGCTGGCCAGCGGCTTGCGTCGCTCGGCGCGGGCTTCGGCGTTCTGGTTGCGTTCCCAGGCGCGCTCGATGGCATCCCAGTCGACGCCGCCATGTTCCGTGAACGCGGCGTCTTCGCTCGCGATCACGGCCCGCTTCAGGTTGACGGCGATGCGCTCGTCACCGACCCATTGCTGGCTCCAATCGATGCGGCTTTTCTCGCGCAGCAGGCGCCAGGCTTCGCTGCGCTGGAAGGTCGTCGAATGCGGGTCGACGACCGCCATCAGTGCGACGCGTGCAATGAAATACAACTGCAGCGCCAGCACGGCGATCAGCAGCAGGCCGGCGATCCGGAGCAGGTGTTGCAGCGCTGTCGCGTTCATCGCAACACCTCGCTCACTGGCCGCTGCCGCTGCTGAGCGACGTTTCCAGGCCTTCGTCGCGGGTGAAGCGAAAGCGCGAGGTGACGACGATCTGGTCGGCCTGGCGTCGCATCGCGTCGGTAAAGCGGCCGAACGGCCCGGCGGCGCGAACAATCGCAATCGCCCGGCGGTCCAGGATTCGCGAATTCGACGGCCGCACGACGTCGGCATCGACAACCCGTCCCTCGGCATCGACGGTCAGGTTCATCGTCAGCTCGCCGTACAGCTTCTTTCCCTGGTACTCGGGAAAGTCGCGTGTGCCTCGCTCCTCGACCTTGCGCCGCAGTGCGTCGTAGTAGATCGCGTAGGCGGCCTCGCGGGTGGCCGGGCTGATGTAACGCTTCTTCGGTCTCGCGTTCTCCTCGTTGATGCGCTTCTCGATCTCGGCCAGATAGCGCAACAACTGGCGCCGGCGTTCCTCTTGCGCGCGTTCCTCGGGCGTGCCGGCCTCGCGCGCCGGGTCGGGCGGTGGCAGCAGGGCCACCTCACGCCGGATCTGCGCCAGCAACTGCTGCTGCTGCTCCTGCAACTCCTTGATCTGGCGCCGGGACTCTTCGGTCGTCTCGCCGAGTGCGATGGTCGGCGACGGCGGCAGGGGCGACGTGGCGCGCCCGCTGGCCGCCTCACCGCCGCCGGCCAGGTTGGCCTGTGCGATGGCCTGCGCTGTCAGCGGCACTTCGTCCGACCGCGCATTGACCAGGACGACCTCGAGCGGCGTGTCCTTGAACAGGCGATTGAAGCTCTCCGGATCGACGAAGCGCACCGTCAGCAGCACCGCATGTACGGCCAGCGATACCAGCAGCGCGACTTGCAGCGTCGTCAGCTGCGCCAGCCAGCGCCCACCGCGCGACATGCGCTGCAGCCTTTGCGACGGCGTCAGTCGGCTGTTGACGTATTCGCGGCGGGGCATCGCGTCAGGGCGAGGCGGCAGCGGCCACGTCGGCGGCGGGCTCTTCGAGGTCGATGGCCAGTGCCAGCGGCGCCGCTGCCGCGGAATCGTCGCTGTCGTCTTCGATTTCGACGGCAGCCTGGGGCGCCGCATCACGGCGGGCCACGAGGCTGGCGTGCACTTCGAGCGTCAGTGCGTCGCTGCCGGTGATGCGTACGCGCACCGGTGTACCGCGCGGCAGGCCTTCGCAGCCCAGCGCCTTGAACACCAGCGGCAGCGTCTCGGCCCGCACCAGGCCGTCCTTCATGACGGTCGCGTCGAGTTCGGTCACTGCGTGCTGGGCCAGCCAGCGCAACGTCCAATAGCGCTCGATGCCATGTTGGAAGTCGGCATAGGCACCGTAGGCCGCGTCGAAGGCCGAGATGACGGAAAACAGCTGGGCGTCGCGCGGCTTGAAGGGTGCCGCCAGAGCTGCGGTACGGCCATGTCGGGCACAGGCCACGATCTGCCATTGATTGACCAGATCGACATAGCGCCGCAGCGGCGAGGTGGCCCAGGTGTACTGCGCCACGCCGATGCCGGCATGCGGCGCGGGCTTGACGCCCATGCGCACCTTGACGCCGGGAGCCAGGCTGGGCTGGCTGCGGTAGATACCGGGCACGCCGCAGGCGGCCAGCCAGGCGCCCCAGGTGCTGTTGGCCAGGATCATGGCCTCGGCGACGATCAAGTCCAGCGGCGCGCCGCGCGTGCGGGTGGTGATCTGCACGCTCTCATCGCCGCGCGGTTCACCGCCGTCGCCGCCCTCGAGGCGGAAGTTGTAATCCGGCCGGTTGAAGGTCTCGGGCTTGCCGCGCACCAGTTCACGCTGGGACTTCAGCTCACGCGCCAGACGCCAGGCGAACGCCAGCTCGGCGGCAAACGGATAGTCGGCGGCAGCGCGGCCTTCGAGCGAGGCTTCGTTGATGAGCGCGTCGAGCTTGTCATGGCGCAAATTGGCCGCAATCGGCACACGTTCGAGGCGGGTCTCGCTGGTCCGGACCTCGAGCGTGACCTCGTCGAGCGTTACATAAAGGCTCACGGCCGGGCAATCGCTGCCTTCGACCAGCGTGTAGGCCTGCACCACCGCGTCGGGCAGCATGGTCAGCTTCCAACCCGGCATGTAGACCGTCGACAGGCGTTCTGCCGCGGCGCGGTCGATCGCCGATCCCGGCTCGATCGCCAACGCTGGCGCGGCAATGTGGATGCCCAGTGTGACCGTCCCGCTGCCCAGACCCTGTACCGACAACGCGTCGTCGATTTCGGTGGTCGCCGAGTCGTCGATGGAGAACGCCCGGCACGCCGCCAGCGGCAAGGCCTCGGTGATCGCCGGCGCAGCGAGCGTGGGGGCGAAGCCCGTGCCGCGCGGGAACTGCTCGAACAGGAACCGCTTCCAGTGGAACTGATAAGGGCTGGTGATCGCGCCGGCGGTCTTGAGCAAGTCGAGCGGTGCGCGCTGTGAACGCTTGGCCGCCTCGACGACGGCCTTGTATTCGGGCGCGTTCTTGTCGGGCTTGAACAAGATCTTGTACAAATGGTCACGCACCGGGGCCGGGCAACTGCCGGCCTGCAACTCGCCAGCCCAAGTCTCGATTTGTGCCGCAAGCTCCTTCTTGCGCACGATGCCGAGCAGCGCGGCCTTGACCGCGTCTTCGGGGGCCTTTCTGAACTGGCCCTTGCCGAGACGGCGGAAGTAATGCGGCGCCTCGAACAGGCGAAACAACGCCGCTGCCTGCTGTTCGGTGCCAGCCTTGGCGCTGAAGTAGTCGCGCGCCATATCGGCAAAGCCGAATTCGGCGTCGGGCGCGAAGGTCCAGGCCAGGTCGAGGTCGATATCGCGCGACAGCGCCTGCGCCCTCGCCATCAACTCGGCCGGGGCCGGTTGCTCGAAGCGCAGCAGCAGGTTTGCGGCCTTGACCTTGACGCGCTTGCCCGAGTCGAGTTCGATTTGCGCCGAACTGTCGGCTTCGGCCATCACACGGCCGGCATGAAACTTACCGGCATCTTCGAACAGGGCGTACATAAGCGTGGAATTGTCGCCGACCCGCGGCAAAGCGAAGGCTCAGCGCTGCAGCCCGAGAAACGCCAGCACCTGCGGGAGTTGGGTTTCGAACCCCGACAACGCATGGTCACTCCCTTCGAGCAACTGCTGTGTCGCTCCAGCGTAGCGGGCCGTCATCTCGCGCCAGTCGAGCACTTCGTCGCCTTTGGCGATGACGGCAAAGTAGCGTTCAGGGCGGGTGATTGCGCGTGGTGTCATGGCGCGCAGCTCAGTCACGTACTCGGCGCGGAAGTCGAAGTGGGCCTCGGGCTCGTGGAATGAACTCAACTCGCCGATGTAGCCTGCCAGGTCGCGCGCCGGGTCGATGGCCGGATTGAGCAACACGGCTGGGCAGCCGGTGCGTTCTGCGATCACGGTGGCATAAAAGCCGCCGAGCGAGCTGCCGACCACCGCCATGTGCTCGACCGGCCAGCGCCCCAGCTGCTCATCGAGCAGCGCCAATGCCTGCCTCGGCGAAGGGGGCAGCTGCGGGCACCACCAGTGCACTTCGGGCCGCTGCGCCTGCATCCAGCCGCCCATCAGCTGCGCCTTGGTCGACTTTGGCGACGAGCGAAAGCCATGCAGGTACAGCAGGTGGGTCGTGGTCACGCGCCCCTCCCACCGGCCGCACTGGGCCGCCGAGTCCCCTGCTGGGCCGATCCCGGCCCTTGTACCGAAGGCTGGCCGTTGGCGCGTCCTGGCCAGCCCCTCGCGGCTGCACGCATACTCAGCCGAACTTCGCGCGCAGCGCTGCCAACAGTTTGGCGTGAATGCCGCCGAAGCCGCCGTTGCTCATGCACAAGACATGGTCGCCCGATTTGGCTGCGGCTGTCACCGCGGCGACGAGGGCATCCACACTGTCGGCCACCACCGCCAGTCCGCCCATGGGCGCCAGTGCATCGCGCGCGTCCCAGCCGTAATTGCCCTGCAGGCAGAACGACAAGTCGGCTTCTTCGAGGGCCCACGGCAACTGGGCCTTCATCGCACCCAGCTTCATCGTGTTGGAGCGCGGTTCGAAGACCGCCAGTACACGTGCCAAGCCGACGCGCTGGCGCAGCCCCGCCGACCGTACTGCGGATGGCGGTCGGGTGGTGCGCGAAATCGTCGTAGACGACGACGCCGGCGGCCTCACCGACTGTCTCCATGCGCCGCTTGACATTCTTGAACCCTGCCAGCGACCGCGCCGCTGCCTCCGGCGGCACGCCGACATGCTCGGCCGCGGCGATCGCGGCCAGTGCGTTCAGCTGGTTGTGCTCGCCCTGCAGGCCCCACTCGACACGGCCGATCTTCAGGCTGCCGCGCAGCACGTCGAAGGCATGCGGCTCGCCGCGCGCGCGCAGCGCGCCCGGCTCCTCGCGCAGAGCCCCGAAGCGCACCACCTCGCTCCAGCAGCCGCGTGTGAGCACGCGCTGCAAGGCCTCGTCCCTGGCGTTGACCACCAGCCGGCCCCCGCTCGGCACGGTGCGCACGAGGTGGTGGAACTGGGTTTCGATCGCGGCCAGGTCGGCGAAGATGTCGGCGTGGTCGTACTCGAGGTTGTTCAGGATCGCGGTGCGCGGGCGGTAGTGGACGAACTTGCTGCGCTTGTCGAACAAGGCGGTGTCGTATTCGTCGGCTTCGATGACGAAGGTACTTGCCGGCACCCAGGCGCGCCGACACGCCAAAATTGAGCGGTACGCCGCCGACCAGAAAGCCCGGCGTCAAGCCGGCGGCATCGAGAATCCAGGCCAGCATCGAGGTTGTGCCGGTCTTGCCGTGCGTGCCGGCGACCGCCAGCACGTGCTGGTGCCGCAGCACCTGTTCGGCCAACCATTGCGGGCCGCTGGTGTAGTCGGCGCCGGCGTCGAGGATTGCTTCCATCAGCGCGAAGTCCTGCGAGCGCGCGCGTGACACCACGTTGCCGACAACGAAGACATCGGGCGCGACGGCCATCTGCTCGGCACCATAGCCCTCGATCAGTTCGATACCGAGCCCACGCAACTGGTCGCTCATCGGTGGGTAGACATTGGCGTCGCACCCGGTCACCCGGTGCCCGGCCTCGCGAGCAATGGCCGCAATGCCACCCATGAAGGTGCCGCAGATGCCCAGAATGTGGATGTGCACGGCCGGACTCAGAGCGTGGCCAGGGCCTCGTGTGCGGCCGCCAGGGTCGCGGCGACATCGGCGTCGCTGTGCGCCGCGCTGACGAACCCGGCCTCGTACAACGCCGGCGCGAAATACACACCCCTGTCCAGCATGGCATGGAAGAAGCGGTTGAAGCGCTCCTTGTCCGTACCCATCACGGCGCCGTAGTTCTGCGGCAGGGCATCGGCGAAGAAGAAGCCGAACATGCCGCCTTCGCTGTCGCCGACCAATGGCACGCCGGCGTCGCGCGCAGTGGCGGCCAGGCCTGCGACCAGGGATCGCGTGCGCGCACCAAGCGCCTCGAAGAAGCCCGGTTGGCCGATCTCGTTCAGCGTGGCCAGGCCGCAGGCCGTGGCCACTGGGTTGCCCGACAACGTACCGGCCTGGTAGACCGGGCCGAGGGGGGCCAGTTGCTGCATGACCTGGCGCGGGCCGCCGAAGGCCGCCAGCGGCATGCCGCCGCCGATGACCTTGCCGAACACGCTCAGATCGGGCGCGAAGCCTGGGATCGCCTTGGCGTACAGGCTCTGGGCGCTGCCCAGAGCAACCCGAAACCCGGTCATGACCTCGTCGAACACCAGCAGCGCGCCGTATTGCGTGCACAGTTCGCGCAGCCGCTTCATGAACGGCAGGCTGGCGCGCACAAAATTCATGTTGCCGGCGATGGGCTCGATCATGACGCACGCCAACTCGTGTCCATGCGCCGCAAACGCCTGCTCCAGCTGCTCGACGTTGTTGTATTCCAGGACCAGCGTGTGCTGCACCACCTCCGGTGGCACGCCGGCCGACGTTGGGTGGCCGAAGGTCGCCAGCCCTGAACCGGCCTTGACCAGCAGCGCATCGGCATGGCCGTGGTAGCAGCCTTCGAACTTGACGATCTTGCTGCGGCCGGTCGCACCCCGGGCCAGGCGCAGCGCGCTCATGCCGGCCTCGGTGCCGCTAGAGACCAGGCGAATCTGCTCGACGCCGGGCACATGCCGAATGATCGCTTCGGCCAGCTCGATTTCGCGCTCGGTGGGCGCGCCGAACGAGAGGCCGTCGCGGACCGCGCGCTGTACCGCTTCCAGCACGGCCGGGTGGCCGTGGCCGAGGATCATCGGGCCCCACGAGCCGATGTAGTCGATGTAGCGCCGGCCTTCGGCATCCCACATGTAAGCGCCCTCGGCGCGGGCAATGAAGCGCGGTGTGCCGCCGACGGCCCGGAAGGCACGCACCGGCGAGTTCACGCCGCCGGGAATGACGCGCTGGGCGCGTTCGAACAGTGCAGCGTTGCTCTGGTCAGTGGACACGGCGCGGGCTCCCCTTCGTATCGCCCGAGGTGTCGTCGGTAGGGACCTGGCCTTCCTCGTCCACCCCCGGCTCGCCCTCTTCCCCGGGCGGCAGGGCCCAGAAGAAGCGGTCCGGAATCACATTGCCCATGCCCGGGCGAAACCCGGCGTCCAGACTCTGGTCGAGGAAGGCCAGCGCCTCGCCCACCGCGGCCGACAACTCGCTGCCAGCGGCCAGCAGTGCCGCCAACGCGGCCGACAGGGTGTCGCCGGCACCGACGAAACTGGCCTCGAAGCGCTCGAACTTTTCGCCGGTGATCGCGCCTTGCGACGACGCCAGCACGTTGTCGATCCACTGTTCGCTGGTCTTGCCCGGCAACATCACGCCGGTGACCAGCACGTAGCGCGTGCCATGTTCGGCCGCCGCCACCGCCAACTCGCGCGCCGACGGGGGGCGCTCGCTGTCCCACTCGGGCAGCAAGAAGTCGGTCAAGGTCTTGTGATTGCCGACCAACACCTCGGTGGCCGGCAGGATCAGTTCGCGAAAGGCGTCGAGGTAGGACTGCAACCCGTCGTCGTCGATCCAGCCCAGGCTCGGCAGGTAGCTCACCAGCGGCACGTCGGGGTAGTCGGAGAGGATCTCGGCCACCGCACTGACGGCTTCGGCGCTGCCTAGAAAGCCGACTTTCCAGCCGGCGATGGTCACGTCTTCGAGGATGGTGCGCGCCTGCTCGCTGATTGCGTCGACGTCGATCGCATGCTGGTCGAAGATCTCGGCGCTGTCGCGTACCACGATGGCGGTCACGACCGGCAGCGCGTGGGCGCCCATCGCCGCGATGGTCGCGATGTCGCCGGCGCTGCCACCGGCACCGCTGGCGTCGCTGGCATTGAAGGTCATCACGCAGGCCGGGGTGGGCTCTTCGGACGCTGCGGCCTGGGGGTCGGACGGGGGGGTGGGAGCATTCATGAGGCGTCGTCCGGCGCAGTTACGGGGGTTGGTCAGACCTCCAGAAGATTGTGAAGAAAGTTGCGTATGTGCCTACGCAGACACGGGTTCTTCAAGTATGCGGTGTCTACAATCGCCACCCATTGTAGTGATTGACTTGCGACCCGTGAGCGAACAAGCGCGTACCTGGATGTGCCTGATATGCGGCTGGATATATGACGAAGCCGCGGGCGATCCGGAACATGGCCTGGCGCCTGGAACGGCGTGGAGCTCGGTGCCGATGAACTGGACCTGCCCTGAGTGCGGCGCGCGCAAGGAAGATTTCGAGATGGTGCAGATCTGAGCCTTTGGGGCGATTTGCATACCGTGCCGCCGACCGATCGAGGAGAAGCTGTTTGAACACTGTTCCGCAGGCTGAAGGTGCGGCGCCCGGCGTCAAGGTGCTGGTCATTGACGACAGCAATACGATCCGTCGCAGCGCCGAAATCTTCCTGGCCCAGGGTGGCCACGAGGTGGTATTGGCCGAAGATGGGTTCGATGCCTTGGCCAAGGTCAACGATCACACCCCGGCACTGATCTTCTGCGACATCCTGATGCCTCGGCTCGATGGCTACCAGACCTGCGCCATCATCAAGCGAAATCCGCGTTTTGCCCATGTGCCGGTGATCATGCTCTCGTCCAAGGACGGCCTGTTCGACAAGGCGCGCGGACGCATGGTCGGTTCCGAGGACTATCTGACCAAACCGTTTACCAAAGAGCAATTGTTGCGCGCCGTGGCGCAGTACCGCCCGGGCGCGTGATGCCTTCGGCAGCGCACAACCCGATTCAACTTCTGAACTCCACAGACCATGGCGATCAAGAAAATTCTGCTGGTCGACGACTCCAAGACCGAACTGCACCACCTCTCCGAGTTGCTCCGACGCAAGGGCTATGAAGTGCGCACGGCCGAGAACGGCGACGAGGCGATGCGCCGCCTGGCCGACGACAAGCCCGACCTGATCCTGATGGATGTCGTGATGCCGGGCCAAAATGGATTTCAGCTGACGCGGGCGATCACCCGCGATCCGCGTTTTGCCGACGTGCCCATCATCATGTGTACCAGCAAAGGCCTGGAGACCGACAAGGTCTGGGGTATGCGGCAGGGTGCACGCGACTACGTGGTCAAGCCCGTCGATGCCGACGAACTGATCGCCAAGATTCATGCCTTCGATTGACGCAATGAGTGCCGACGCTTGCATTGTTCGCCGCCCAAGGGGTGGGGCCGGGGCCGGTGCACGGCATCCGAGGCGCGCCGCGCCAGGCAGACACTGACTCCAGTATGGCCAACAAGCAAGCCCTGCGCGAATTGCAGACACGCCTGGCCGAGCGCATGCAGGCCGCGCGCAGCCAGCCGCGTGGGCAGTCCTGGCTGGCGGTCGAGTGCCGTGGCCACGGCCTGCTCCTGCCACTCGAGCAGGCTGGCGAAATCTTCGCGTTGGGCCCGCTGCTGCCGGTGCCTCACACCCAGCCGTGGTTCGCCGGCGTGGCCAACCTGCGTGGCGGCCTGCACGGCGTGGTCGATCTGGCGCGCTTCCTCGGCTTGCACGAGTTGCCGGCTGATACCGGGCGCGATCAGGCCCGCCTGGTCGCTTTCGGTGCCGGATTGGGACTCAATGGAGCCCTCCTCGTCGACCGCCTGGCCGGGCTGCGTGGTATCGACCAATTACGCAGCGAGGTCGACCTCGACGATGGCGAAGAGTCCGATCGGCCCTCGTTCGCCGCCACGCGTTGGCACGACAGCGACGGCCGCAAGTGGCAGGCGCTGGACCTGGTTGCGCTGACCCAGGACGTGCGCTTCCTGTCGATCGTGGCGTCGGCCCATCACCGTCCAGACTTCCCCAAGGGGTCAGCATGAGTTTGCTAGACAAGTTCGCGAACAAGGTTCCCAAGTCCCGTCGCCGCAGCAAATCCAAGAGCGAAGACCTGGTTTCGATCTTCGACGAAGTCGAGGCTGCGAGTCCTGATGAAGAAGAAGCGCGCGCGCGCACTGCCGCCGCAGCCGTGACACAGCATGCCAACGCGGCCGCGCACGCACGCTCGATCTCGGGCGATCCGTCGATCGTCTCCGAGGTCCTGCCGTCCGAGTCGGCCGGCGACTTCAGTGAAACACGCCTGCCGGGTGCCGATGGCAGCTTCGCCGTTCGCAGTGGTCTGCCGCTCATCGGCCACTTGCCGCTGGCGCAGCAACAGCGTGTCCTGTTCGGTGCCCTCGGCGTCGGCCTGTTGGCACTGCTGGTCGGCGCCTGGCTGGCCTTGACCGCGGCCAGGGACAGCGCGACGCAGGTCGGTGCCGCCGGTCAGGCACTGATGCAGTCGCAGCGGCTGGCCAAATCGGTATCGCAGGCCCTGGTGGGTAGCGCCTCGGCATTCCCCGAAGTGCGCGAGAGTGTCGAAGTACTGGCCCGCAACACGCGCGGCCTGAAGACCGGCAGCACCGACATTCCGGCTGCGTCGACTGCGGCGCAAGAGGCGATTGAGCCGCTGATGCCGCTGGTCGACCGGGCCGAAAAGAACGCCGGGGTGGTGACCGCCCAGCAAAAGACACTGACCCAGGTCGGTCAGTCGCTGCGCGCGATCAATCGCCAGTCGTCGGAACTGCTCGAGACCGCCGAGACGGTCTCGTCGCTGAAGCTGCAGCAGGATGCATCGGCCGCCGAGTTGTCGGCGGTCGGTCAATTGGTGATGTTGACCCAGCGCATCGGCAAGAGCGCCAACGAGTTCCTGACCACCGAGGGCGTCAGCCCGGAGGCGGTGTTCCTGTTCGGCAAGGACCTGAGTTCGTTCCGCGAGATCGCCAACGGCCTGCTCAGCGGCAGCGCGGAATTGCGCCTGCCGCCGACCAAGGACGCGCAGACCAAGGAGCGCCTGACGCAATTGATCGCGCAGTACGAGAAGACACGCGCTGAGGCCGGCGTCATCCTGGGCAACCTGCAGGGGCTGGTAGCGGCGCGCGAAGCGCAGGCCGCGGTCGTCGCCGACAGCGAGCCGCTGCGCAAGGGCCTCGAAGTGGTCCAGGACCGGCTGTCGGAAGGTGGCGTCGGCGCCGGCCGCACGGCGTTGATCGTGCTCGGTATTGTCGGACTGGTGGTCGGGGGCATCGGCTTCCTGCGCCTGTTCGTGGCGGACAACAGCCAGCGCGCGAAACAAGCCGAGGCGCAGCGTCTCCAGGCCGAACGCCAGGAGCAGGAGGCCAAGCGCGTCAACGATGCCAACCAGGCGGCCATCTTGCGCCTGATGAACGAGTTGCAGACGGTGGCCGAAGGCGACCTGACCCAGCAGGCCACGGTGACCGAGGACATCACCGGTGCGATCGCCGACTCGGTGAACTACACGGTTGAAGAACTGCGCACGCTGGTGTCGCAGGTGCAGGGCACGGTGGGCCGGGTGACCGACACGACGCAGCAGGTCGAGAACACGTCGACCGAGCTGCTCGCCGCGTCGACCGAGCAGCTGCGCGAGATCCGCGAGACCGGCGAGTCGGTGCTGCAGATGGCCGGCCGCATCAATCAGGTGTCGGAGAAGGCGCAGCAGACGGCCGAGGTGGCGCGGCAGTTCGCTGGTGGCCGCCGAAACCGGCCGCGATGCGGTGCAGAACACGATCGGCGGCATGAATGCGATCCGCGACCAGATTCAGGAAACCTCCAAGCGCATCAAGCGCCTGGGCGAGTCGTCGCAGGAGATCGGCGAAATCACTGAGCTGATTTCCGACATTACCGAGCAGACCAACGTGCTGGCATTGAATGCCGCCATCCAGGCGGCGTCGGCAGGCGAGGCCGGCCGTGGCTTCTCGGTCGTGGCCGAAGAAGTGCAGCGCCTGGCCGAACGCTCGGGCGACGCCACGCGCCAGATCGCTGCGCTGGTGAAGACGATTCAGACCGACACCCAGGATGCGGTGGCGGCCATGGAGCGCTCGACCCAGGGTGTGGTCGAAAACACCAAGCTGTCCGATGCCGCGGGAACCGCGCTCGGCGACATCGATCGCGTGACGCGCCAACTGGCCGAACTGATCGAGCAGATCTCGGGCAACGCGCTCAGGGAAGCGCGTTCGGCCAACGTCGTGGCGCAGAACATCCAGCACATCTTCGCGGTCACGGAGCAGACCGGCGAGGGCACGCGCTCGACCGCGCAGATGGTGCGCGAGTTGTCGCGCACGGCCGAAGAACTCAAGCAATCGGTTGCCCGCTTCAAGATCGCATGACGGCCCGCGAGTTGACCGTACTCGTGCCTTCCCACAAGAATCCTGATCGAGGCTGACGCCGATGGATGCGCCGCACGACACCGAGAAGATAGACGACCTGAGCGCCCTGGCGTGGGTCCACGACGAGTTGCGCCGGTCGCTGGAAGCGGCGCACAAGTCCATCCGCCGCTACCTGAAAGAGGCCGAGGCCCTGGCCGGCTCGGACGTCGACGCGGTCGACCCGGGTGTGCTGCGCGCGGCGCGCGCACAACTCCACCAGGGCGTCGGCGCACTCGAGCTGGTGGGCTTGCCCGCAGCGGCGCAAGTCTTGCGGGCCAACGAGGCCGCGCTGCACAAGCTGAGCGGGCGCCCGGTGACACTGAACGCGGCTGCCGCCGACACGATCGAGCAGGCCTCATTCGCACTGCTCGACTACCTGGCCCGCCTGCTGGCCGACAAGCCGGTGTCGCCGCTGGCCCTGTTCCCCCAATACCGTGCCGTGCAGGAACTGGCCGGCGCGGACCGCATCCACCCTGCCGACCTGTGGCTGCACGACTGGCAGTGGCGCGAGATTCCGATCGATACCGACGTCGCCCCGCACCATGCCAATCCGGCATTGCGCAGTGAAGTCGAAGCGCAGACCCTGACATTGATGCGCAAGCCCGACGGCCAGGCCGCGGCGGCGTTGAGCGATTTGTTTGCCGGCCTGGCAATCGGCGCACAGTCACAGCCCGGGGGTGGCAGCGAACGCCGGTTGGCCACCCTGTGGCAAATGGCCAGCGCCTTCTTCGAAGCCCAGGCCCAGGGCCTGCTGCTGGCAAACAACTACACCAAGCGGGTTGCCTCGCGCCTGCTGGCCCAGTTGCGCATCAGCGAACGCGCCGACGGTGCGCAGGGCGCTGAAGTCTCGCAGCGCCTGGCGCAGGACCTGCTCTTCTTCTGCGCCCAGGCCGCGTCGCCAGGTGATGGCCGCCACGCGCCACGCCTGGCCGCCGTGCGCCTGGCGTGGAACCTGGCGCGCCGTGCGCCGGTGGACTATCTGTCAGCCCAACTCGGCCGCTTCGACCCGGCCTGGATCGCGCAGGCGAAGAAGCGCGTCGTCGCGGCCAAGGAAGGCTGGGCCGCGGTTGCCGCAGGTGAATTGCATCGCCTGTCGACACTGAATGAACAATTCCAGCTCGTCGGCGAGTCGCTGAGGAAGCTGTACCCGAACGGTGAAGTGCTGGCCCAGGCGCTCGGCAAGGTGGCCAGCAAGACGGTCACTGCCGGCGCGGTGCCGCAGATGGAACTGGCGATGGAAGTCGCCACCGCAGTGCTGTACCTCGAAGCATCGCTGGAGGACGCCGACTTCGACCAACCCAGCCAGGGCGACCGCGTGCGCCGCTTGGCCCAGCGCGTGGTCCAGGTGCAGGGCGGTACAAAACCCGATCCGCTTGAGGGTTGGATGGAGGAACTGTACCGGCGCGTGTCGGACCGCCAGACGATGGGCAGCGTCGTACAGGAACTGCGCGGGACCTTGACCGAAGCCGAGAAGGCCATCGATGGCTTCTTCCGTCAGCCTGCCGCTCGCGAGCAACTGCATCCGGTACCGGGGCAGTTGAACGCCATGCGCGGCGTATTCTCGGTGCTCGGTCTGGAACACGCCGCGCACGCTGTCGTGCGTATGCGCGACGACGTCGACATGCTCGCCACAGCCACAGGCGACAAGCCCGACGCAGCGGCTGTCGAACGCCTGGCCCGCAATCTTGGTGCGCTCGGCTTCCTGATCGACATGTTGAGCGTGCAGCCAGCGATGGCCAAGTCGCTGTTCGAGTTCGATCCGGCCAGTGGCCTGTTCCGTTCCGCAGTCGGCGGCGGCAGCCACCGGGCTTCGGGATTCGGTGCGCTCGGTGGGCCAGGGGTCGCTGCGCCGGCACCGGCCGAGCCGCGATTGATCGAGCAGGCGCAGGCCTTGGCGATGGCCGCGGCGCACCCCGAAGTGCCGCTGGACGAGGTCTCGCGCGAGCTCGAACGCTTGTCGCAGGAAGCGATGGTCGCCGATCAGCCGGTGCTGGCCGAAACCATGCACGCGGTCAAGACGGCGTTTGCCGGCGCACAGGACGACACCGAACGCCAGGCCGTTCGTGACGAACTCGCGCAGGCCATGGCCGACTTCGTGCATACCTCGTCGGAACCCGCTGGGCTCGACGTGATTCCCCCATCGCGACCGATGCCGCTCTCAACGGGCACGCCGACACCGGCCGGCATGACCGGCCTCGAAGAAGACGACGAGATGCGCGAGATCTTCCTCGAGGAAGCGCGTGAGGTGATCGGCAATGCCGAGCGGGCGCTGGCGGCGTTGGTTTCCGCGCCTGACGACCTGGGCGAGATGACCACGGTGCGCCGAGCTTTTCACACCTTGAAGGGCAGTTCGCGGATGGTCGGCTTGACCGCATTCGGCGAAGCCGCCTGGTCCTGTGAGCAACTCTTCAATCGCCGCCTGGCCGAAAGCCAGCCGGCCGATGGCGAACTGCTGGCGCTGACCACCGATGTGATGGCCTATCTGGGCGACTGGGTCGAGGCCATCGGTGCGCGCCGCGATGGAGGCCACAGCGCGCAGGACGTCCAGGGCGCCATCGATACGTTCGGCATCGACGGCCAGCACATGGCGTTGGCGTTGCCTGGCGTGCCGTTGGTGCTGCACGAGCGCCCACTTGCCGCCGCAACCGCGCGGCCCGCTGCGCCCCGGCATTCCGACTTTGCGGCGCTGAGCATGCCTCAGGTGTCGGCACCGATTCCATTGCGCGACCTGTTGCCGGACTTGCCGGACGCCGATGCGCTGCAGTTGCGGCCGAGATCGTCGGCGGTGCAACCGCTGCACGAGCTGCTCGCTGCCGATACCGAGGTCGCATTCGAACTCGACTTGGGCGAGGCTGCCGCGATGCCGGTGGGCGGCACGGAGTCCCTGCAAACCATCGCCGCGCCCGAAGAAGCCAGGGATTCGCTGAGCTTCGACGCCACTTCGGGAATGATGTCACTCGACATTGCCGAGTCCGCGGCTGCATCCGAGTCCGAGGCGATATCCGAACCCGAACTCGAACCCGAACCCGAGCCCGAGCCGTACAAGATGATCGGCCCGCTGCGCGTGGGCATTCCGCTGTTCAACATCTTCCTCAACGAGGCTGACGAGCAGTCGCGCCGCTTGTGCACCGAGTTGGCCGAATGGTCACATGAACTGCAGCGACCGGTCGCCGACCACGCAGTTGCGCTGGCGCATTCGCTGGCCGGCAATTCGGCCACCGTCGGCTTTGCCGACCTGTCGCACCTGGCGCGCCTGCTTGAACATGCGCTGGCGCGGTCGCAGGCCTTGCAGCATGGGGACGCCACCGAAGCTGCGTTGTTCAACGACACGGCCGATCAGATTCGCCACCTGTTGCACCAGTTCGCGGCCGGCTTTCTGATGGCACCGCCCGCCGAGCTCGTGGCCCGGCTGGTCGATCATGAACGCCACAGTGCTGAGCGGCTGCAAGCCGAGAGTCAGTGGGCCGAAGAGCCGGACAGCAGCGACGACGCGCAAGAGATGTCGTTCGCCGCACCGACCCCACTGACGCCGCTGCCCGCACTTGCGCTGCCACCACAGGCGCCCGTTGCCTCAGCAGTGCAGGCGCCCGAGGCGCAGGACAGTGCCAGCGCGCCGCTGCCGCTTGGCCAAACACAGTTCCACGCCTTGAGCGAACCCTCGCCGGTCGCGGCAGCGCGCCGCATCACGGCACCACAACACGACGGCGCGCCGGATGACGACGAGATCGACGCAGTCGATGCGATCGATGCCGAACTGTTCCCGATCTTCGAAGAAGAGGCCCTCGAACTGTTGCCACAACTGGCGGCACACATGCGCGAATGGGCCAACCACCCTGGCGAAGGTGCCGGCCCCGCGGCCTGCATGCGTGCGTTGCACACGCTCAAGGGCGGCGCCCGCCTGGCCGGGGCGATGCGCCTGGGTGAGCGCGCACACCGTCTGGAAACGGCGATCGAGCGCTTGGCGGCCGGAGACACGGCGGGCAGTCATGACGTCGAGGCGCTACTGGCACAGGTCGACGCGATCGGCATCACGTTCGACGCGCTGCGTGGCCGCCCGATGGCGGCGGCACCGGTTGCCGAAGTGCTCACGTTGGGTGTGGCGCCAACAACGGTATTGGCGGCTGCGCAGCCAGTCCCGGCCGATGAACCGGCGCCGACGCGGGTCGATGAATCGGCGCCGATCGACTGGAAGCGCTTTGCCGCCAACCGGCCCTCGGCCACGGTGCTGGCCGAGTTTGCGCAGCCTGTCGGTGGGCAGGGCGCGATGGGCGCAGGCACTGGCACGGTGCGCGTGCGCGCGCCCTTGCTCGATCGGCTGGTCAATCACGCCGGCGAGGTCAGCATCACGCGTTCCCGCATCGACGCCGAAGTCGCGCAGATGAAGATCGCGCTGACCGATCTGACCGAGAACCTCGAGCGCCTGCGCCACCAATTGCGCGAGATCGAGTTGCAGGCCGAAACGCAGATCGGCTCGAGAATCGAGGCCGCCAAGGCCGAAGGCCATGCCTTCGATCCGCTCGAGATGGACCGCTTCACGCGCTTCCAGGAACTGACGCGGATGATGGCCGAGTCGGTCAACGACGTGGCCACCGTGCAACGTGGTCTGCAGCGCACATTGCAGTCGGCCGAAGACGAACTGGCTGCGCAGGCGCGCTTGACGCGCGACCTGCAGGATGACTTGCTGCGCACGCGGATGGTCGAATTCGAGAGCCTGTCCGACCGCCTTTACCGTGTCGCGCGCCAGGCCGCCAAGGAGTTGCACAAGCAGGTCCGGCTTGACCTCGTTGGCGGATCGATCGAAGTCGACCGCGGCGTGCTCGAACGCATGGGTGGCGCGTTTGAGCACCTGCTGCGCAACTGCGTCTCGCACGGCATCGAGTTGCCCGAGGCCCGTCTGGCGGCAGGCAAGGACGCGGCAGGCCTGATCACGGTGTCGGTGGCGCACGAAGGCAACGAAGTGGCGGTCGAATTCCGCGACGACGGCAGTGGCCTGAATCTGGCCCGTATCCGCGAACGCGGCATTGCGCTGGGCCTGATCACTGCGGACGCGCCGGTCAGCGAAGCTGAACTCGCGCAACTCATCTTCACGCCCGGCTTTACGACTGCCGAGGCGGTCACGGAGCTGGCAGGTCGCGGCATCGGCATGGACGTGGTGCGCTCCGAAGTCAACGCATTGGGCGGGCGCATCGAGACCGCCAGCGCGCCCGGGCAGGGCACGAGTTTTCGCCTCTTGCTGCCACTGACGACCGCAGTCACGCAGGTGGTGATGCTGCGCGCGGGCGAGGTCACGGTGGCGGTGCCAGCCACGCTGATCGAGATCGTACGCCGTGCAACACCGGCCGAGATTGCCGCCGCCTACGGCAGCGGACGCTACATGCTGGCCGATACGGCGCTGCCGTTCTTCTGGCTCGGCTCGCTGCTTCAGCTTGGCGGGCGCAGCAGGGAAGTCGCGCTGCGCTCCTCGCAGGTGGTGGTGGTCAAGAGTGCGCAACAGCGCATTGCCTTGCATGTCGACGAAGTGCGTGGCAACCAGGAAGTGGTGGTCAAGAATCTCGGCGCCCAATTGGCGCGCGTGCCGGGTCTGGCCGGTATCACGTTGCTGGCGTCGGGCGCTCCGGCGCTGATCTACAACCCAGTCGCGCTGGCCACGTTGTACGGCGACGAAGCCCGTGCTGCGATGCGCGAGAGCGCGGCGCCGCCGCAACTGACCAGCCGCGACGCGGCCTTGGTGCCACCACAGGCCCCGCTGGTCCTGGTGGTCGACGACTCGTTGACGGTGCGACGCATCACCCAACGCATGCTGGTGCGCGAGGGTTACCGCGTGGTACTCGCCAAGGATGGTCTGGACGCGATCGAAAAGCTGGCCGAGGAGGTCCCGGCCGTGGTGCTGTCGGACATCGAGATGCCGCGCATGGATGGCTTCGACCTGGTGCGAAACATGCGCGCCGATGCAAAGTTGCGCGACCTGCCGGTCATCATGATCACCTCGCGCATCGCGCAAAAACACCGCGACCACGCCGTCGAACTCGGGGTCGATCACTACCTCGGCAAGCCGTACTCCGAAGAGGATCTGCTGTCGCTGGTGGCGCGTTACACCGCGGACCGCACGACGACCACCTGACACCCTCAGTATTTGACCCGTGCGTAGTACGTCTGCAGTGCTGCCTCGCGGGCCTGCCCGAGCGTGTGGATGTTGTGTTGCGCGAGCAGCGGAATCAGCTTGAGGAAGATTTCTGCCGTGACCATCGCGTCGCCGAGCGCGGTGTGACGGCCGAGTACGGCCACCCCCAGGCGCTCGGCGATGGCCTCCAGGCCGTGCGTTGCCTGCTGCGGGTGGACCAAGGCCGACAGTAGCAGGGTATCGAGCACGGGCTGGTCGAACGTCATGCCGGTGGGCACCTCCTGCAATTGCAGGAAGCGCATGTCGAATGCGGCGTTGTGGGCCACCAGCACGGTATCGATCGCAAAGGCGTGGAAGGCCGGCAGCACGGCATCGATGGTCGGTGCGCCCTCCAGCATCTCCGGGCGCAGGCCATGGATCGCGATGCCCGCGGCAGGGATGTCGCGCTGTGGGTTGACGAGTTGCTCGAAACAATCCTCACGGCGCAACTTGCCGGCCACGATGCGCGTGGCGCCGATCTGGATGATCTGATCACCGGCAGACGGATCGAGCCCGGTGGTCTCGGTGTCGAACACGGTGTAGGTCAGGTCCGCCAGTCGCTGGTCGGCAAGTTCACGCGCCTGCTCGCTGGTGGCAAAGAGGTCGAAGTCATAGACCTCGGGGCGGCTTTCGCCGCGAACGAACTGCGTGGTGTCAAGTTGTTCGCCGGCACCGGCCAGCGGCAGCAACAGGCAAAGCAGCGATTCGTGGCGAACGCGCTCGCGCTCGAACCAGAACGCGCCGTCGTGGCGTTCGACGACGTCGCGCAGCGTCAGTGCCAGACCCTCGGCGCCAGTGCCACGGCTGTGCATCGGGTCGATCTCCCAACTGCTGACGGTCTCGGTGCTGAGTGTGTGGCCGCTCCATACGAGGTCCAGGCGCGCGCGACCGTCGCTTCGCGCCAGGCGCAGCTGCAACAGCTTGACGCCGAATTCCTCGACCAGCCGGCCGGCCAGGTAGAGCAGGGCCTGCAACAGCGAATAGCTGTCGACCTTGAGCCAAAGCGCCGGGTCGACTCCATCGGCGGTAGTCCGGCAGCCGTACTCGACCTCGATGCGCCGGCACGCCGCGGCCAGCAGGTCGGCGCCGAGCATGTCCTCCAGCGGCCAGCGCGTCTTGAGGGTCTGCGTGGTGTGGGTGGCGAGGGCCTGGATGCGCTGGCTCATCTTGCGCACCTCGTCGCGGATCACGCCATGAAAGCGCTCGCGCGTCGTGGCGTCGACGTCGTCGTAGTCGAGCATCTCGACGGCCGCCTGCAGGTTGCCGAGCGACGCGCGGCTGCCCTCGGTCAGGCCGTGCAGCAGCTGGTCGCGCTCGGACTCGTCGGCGAAGTCTCGCGTGATGTTGTCCAGCATCAGCACGAAACCGTTCAGCGCGCTGGCCTCGCTGTCGCTGGCGATCGCGCGCACGGGCGCCATCTGCACGCGCAGCAGTTGCCCGGCGCGCGTGCCGGTGACGAATTGCGCCGACGGGTGCGCCGCGCCGCGCTGCAGCCGCTGTTGCACCGATTCCAGCGCGTGCGCGACCAACGCGCGGTCGAACACGGCGTAGATCGAGCGGCCCAGGCCGATCAGCTCGGCGCCGCCGGCCACGGCCGGTGCACTCGACAGCGACCGGAACTGCGTGCGCGCGCGGTTGTTGTAGAGCAGGATGCGGCCGTCGAGGTTGCACACCACCACGCTCTGCGTCAACTCGGCCATCAGTGCGGCCAGGCGATTGCGCTCCTGTTCGACGCCGCGGCTGGCTTGCTCAACCTGGGTGGCGACGTCGGCGCGCAACGCACTGCGCTGGCGCACGAGCTGGTTGATGACGCTGGCCAGCGCGCGCGTTTCGGCACTGCCTTGCAAGGTGATGTCGCGCTGCGTGTCGGTGGCCAGCAGCACGCCGGCTTCTTCGGCCAGGCGCGCCGATGCCGCGACCCAGCGCAGGTAGGCCGCGCGTGTCAGTGCGCCGAGTACGCCCGACAGCAGCAGCCAAGCCAGCAGCAGCAGCGCGCCGCGGGGTTCGAGCATCGCCACCCACGCGGCATGCTCGGCGGCGTCCAGCGTGGCGGCGAACAGGCCGCCACCGACGAGCGCGGCAAGCGCCAGCACCATACCGGGCAGGAGCGTGGCCACCAGTTCGCGCCGATCAAGTTTCATTGTGCGAACCTGGCGGCCCCGCGCGTTGGTCGCGATGTGCAGACGCGAAGGTTTCCAAGCAGCCGCCGCGGATCCGGCTGTGCCAATCCGCTGGCGGGCCTTGCAGGCCGCACGGCCGCGAGACGCGTCCGTGCCTCGGCCCGTCCAAGCCGACACCGGTCGGCTCGGAGCCGCGGGTCTCGGCCCCATTGAGGGCGAGCGGTGCCGCCGCTACGGGCGTGGTTCATCCAGCAGCTCGCGCACCTTCGCGGCCAACTCGCGGGTCGAGAAGGGCTTGGTCATGTAGGCGTCGGCACCGAGCGCACTGCCCTTGGCCAGGTCGGTGTCTCGGCCCTTGGCGCTGAGCATCAGGATCTTCACGCCCGCCAACGAATCGTCGCTGCGCACGGCTTGGCAGATCTCGAAACCACTGCGCCCCGGCATCATCACGTCGAGCAGGACCAAGTCGGGCCGCTCGCGGCGGATGGCTTCGAGCGCGGCGTCACCATCGCGCGCAACCGTCACGCGGTGGCCTTCGCGCTTCATCAGGAACTCGAGCGAGATGACGATGTTGGGCTCGTCGTCCGCGATGAGGATGTGCTGGGTCATGCCGTCCTCTCCTCGTGATGCCATGGCAGTTCGAAGCCGAAGCAGGCGCCCTGCCCGGGTTCGCTGCGCAGCCACATCCTGCCGCCGAAGTGCTCGACGATCTGGCGGCTGATCGGCAGGCCCAGCCCGGTGCCCTGGGGCCGGTTGCCGTCGCCGCCGCCCTGGCGGAACTTCTCGAACACCAGTTCCTGCTGGCCGGCGGGCACGCCGGGGCCATTGTCACTGACCTCGATCGTTGCGCCGCGGGCATCGGCACGCAAGCTCACCGTCACCCGGCCATCGACCTTGGGCACGAACTTGGCGGCATTGGACAGCAGGTTCAGCAGCACCTGGAGCAGGCGGTCGCGGTCAGCATGCAGCAACGGGACCGAGTCGGGTTGCTTGACGTCGACCTGCGCACCGCACTCACGGAAGGTCTCGCGCGTGGTTTGTACCGCGTGATCCACCAGTTCGCGCAGGTCGATTGCATCGTTGCGCCAATCGCCGTGACCGGATTCGATCTTGGCCATGTCGAGCACCTGGCTCACCAGGCGCGACAGGCGCTCGGCCTCAGCCACGATCAGGGCCACGAACTGCTGACGCTGCGCACTGTCCATGCCCGGATCGTCGCGCATCAACTCGGCGAAGGCGCGAATCGAAGTCAGTGGCGTGCGCAGTTCGTGTGTCACCGAGGACATGAAGTCGTCCTTCAGCTTGTCCACGCTTTCCAACTGGCGGTTCAACGCGCGCACCTGCGAGGCTTCGTCGAGCAGGCGCAGCACGTCGTCGGGCGCGAGTGGCTCTTCTTCGACCACCGAGGCCACGACGGCACGCGCGGAGGCGCTGCCGATGGCACCGGCAAGCTGGGTCTCGACGTACTGCACCAGTTGGGCATCGGCGACGATGCGCTCGACACGCCCGGCGCCGCTGCGCTCGGCGTAATCGGCGAACATGCGATGCGCGGCCGGGGCACCGAGAAAGCGGCCGGCAACCTGCTGCAGTGCGGCCCGGCTGGCCCGACCGCGCCAGAACACCGGTGCACTGCCGCCACTGCCGGCCGGGCGATGCAGCACATCGACGAACAACAGCGCCTGCCCGGCTTCGCGCGCCGACGGTGTGCGCGCCAGCGACACCGACACGTACAGCCCGGTGTTGGCCAGCAGGCTCCACAGCAAAGCGTGAGTCAGGCTGTCGAGCCCGGACAGGCCGAGCAACTGCTCGGGCCGCAGCAAGGTGATGCCGAACAGGCCCTCGGTCATGAACTGGGTCGACAGCCAGCCCGACTTGGCGATCGACGGCAGCATCAGCGTGTAGGTCCACAACGCGAAGCCCGCGCCCAAACCGGCCAGCGCGCCGGCGCGAGTGCCGCCCTTCCAGAACATGCCGCCGAGCAGTGCCGGCGCGAATTGCGCGACGGCGGCGAAGCTGATCAGGCCGATGCTGACCAGCGCATAGGCCTCACCGGCGATGCGGAAGTACAGGTAGCCGAGCAACAGCAACAGGACGATCACGAAGCGGCGCACCGCCAGCGGCGTGCGGCTCAGGTCGCGCGCATCGTCGCGCCCGCGCAGGCGCAGCAGCAGCGGCATGACCAGGTCGTTGCTGACCATCGTCGAGACCGCAATCGCCTCGACGATGATCATGCCGGTGGCGGCCGACAGGCCGCCGATGAAGGCCGCCAGCGCCAGCACCGGCTGGTCCAGGGCCAGCGGCAGCGAGAGGACGAAGGTTTCCGGGTCGGCGCCGCCCGAGCCGAAGTGCAGCAGTCCACCGAGCGCGATCGGCAGCACGAACAGGTTGATCAGCAGCAGGTACAGCGGAAAGGCCCAACTTGCGCGCTTGACATGCCGCTCATCGACGTTCTCCACGACCATGACCTGGAACTGGCGCGGCAGGAAGAGCACCGACAGCATCGCCAGCAAGGTCAGCGCAAACCACTGCCCGCCGGCGAAGCGACTCTCGCCGCCCAGTCCGAGCAAGGGCTTCAGGTCGGTGCGTGCCGCGGCCCGCGCAAATATCTCGCCCGGGCTTTCGAACAGGCCCCAGCAGACGAACACGCCGACCGCGATGAAGGCCAGCAACTTGACCACCGACTCGAGCGCGATCGCCGCCACCATGCCCTCGTGGCGCTCGCTGGTATCGAGGTGCCGGGTGCCGAACGCGATCGTGAATCCGGCCAGCGCCAGCGCAAAGTACAGCGTGCTGTCGCGCCACCAGGGGCCGCTGGCGTGAACGGCGCCGGTTCCGGCCGTGGTGAGCAGCGCATAGCCGCTGGCAATCGCCTTGAGCTGCAATGCGACGTAGGGCAGGATCCCGACCAGCGCAATTGCGGTCACCAGTGCCGCAAGCGCGCGGCTCTTGCCGTAACGGCTGGCGATGAAGTCGGCGATCGAGGTGATGCGGTACTGGCGCGCGATGCGAATCATCTTGCGCAGCACCGGCCAGGCCAGCAACATCGCCAACGTCGGCCCGAGGTAGATCGGCAGGAACCACAACCCCGAGGATGCTGCGCGACCGACGCTGCCGAAGTAGGTCCAGGCCGTGCAGTACACGCCCATCGACAGCGTGTAGACCCAGGCGTTGCCGATGACCGAGCGGCCGCCGCGCGCCCGACCGTCGGCAAAGGTCGCCACGCCGAACAGCAACAGCAGGTAGGCGAACGACGCGGCGAGAACCAGTGGGGCGGATAGCATGGCCTCAGTCCAGTGCCGGGTCGCCCCAAGTGGACTGAGCGCCCAAGGGCCACGAAGGGGCCCGTGCCGGTCCATGGGGCCGCGAACGAAGTGAGCTTGGGGTCGTCATCTTGTCAGTCGTCGTCGCCACGCGACTCGACGATCCACGCCGCCACGCCGATCAACACCGCCCAGCCGATGAACACCGCTGCCGGCAACAACGGGATGCCGGCCACGCTGACGCCACGGTCCCACAGGGTCAGCAGTGGGAAATTCAGCAGCAGCCAACCGACGGCGAAGAGAGCCAGCAGGCGCTGGTTGCGCAGCGAGATCGACATGTTGTTCTCGTGTTTCTACAAGGCATCGAGCCGAAAGCGCTGGCGCAGCAACGTGCGAAAGCGCTTGACGATGGCCAGCGCTGCCTTCAATTGCCCGCCGTCCATGGTGCTCAACTCGGACGGGCGAATGTCGTTGTCGGGTGGCTGGCCGGCGGCACGCTGGCGCAACTGGTGGCGCAGCTTCAGACCCATCAAGTGGTGCAGGGCCTGCTGCAGATCGCGGCCGAGGACGGCATCGAGATGGTTGCCTTCGACCAACCGGCGCAGGCGTTCAGCGGTGCCGCTCTCGCGTACCTGGTGCTTGAGGCTGAGGGCGCGCACACCGTGCACGATCGGGAAGGTGCCGAGCTTCTTCAGGTCCAGCGGCTGCTCGTCGCTGCGTGCCGTCAGACGCGCCCACCACCTTTGCGGCTCTTCGAACTGGTCGGCCGCCGCGGCAAAGCGCGCCAGGAATGCATCGCTGCCGACCAGGATGCGGTCGAGGTGTTCGCGCGCAGCCTGCAACAACCGCCCGTCGCCGGCCACCGCTGCGGCGTCGAAGAAGATCGCCAGGCGCAGCGGCCCCTCCGGGTCGGCGCCGTAGATCCACTCGCGCAGCGAGTCGCGAAACAGCGCCACGCTGCAACGCCAAAGCGGGTTGGTGAGCATGATCTGGCCCGGGCAGGGCGGGTAGCCGAGTTCGGCCAGCGCGGCATTGAAGCGCGTCGCGATGGCCGCGATCTCCGGGTGCTGATAGCCGTCGCGCAGCAGCAGCGCGTTGTCCTGGTCGGTCTTGATCAGTTGCTCGCCGCGGCCCTCGCTGCCCATCACAAGCAGGCAACTGTTGGCGACAAGATCGGTCGGTGCGACGAGGCCCCAAAGGCGCGCGAACAGGCGCCGGTTGAGCTCGCCGACCAGACGCGTGACGCGCTCGATCTTGATGCCGCCATCGTGCAGCAATGCGAGCATGGCGTCGATGCGCTCGGCGGCCGCCTTCAGCTCGGCCACCGAGCCGGCATCGTCGATCTGCAGCGCGACGATGTGCGAGTGGTTGGCCACGAAGCCGACCAGGTCGAGTTGGCTGAGCAGACCGAGCACCCCGGCGTCGCCCGGACCCTCGCGCACCAGCAAGCGGTGCACGCGGTGGCGCACCATCAGCCACAGCGCCTCGAACAGCTCGGCATCGGGATGGATTTCGATCAGGTCGAACTGCGCCACCTCGCGTACCGCCAGCGCGGCCGGTGGCACGGCGCGCAGCAACGCGTCGCGCAGGTCGGTGGTCGTAAAGATGCCCAGGCGGGCCGCTCCGCCGCGCTGGTCCCGCACCAGGGCATTGTTCAGGCCCTGCGCTGCCAACTGCTGGCACACCGATACCAGATCGAGTGCGCCATCGACATAGTGTGGCTTGCGCAGATTGGCGTCGCGCACGCGCGCAGTCACCAACGAGAGCATCTCGCGCTGGGTCTCCTGTCCGGCGGATTCCGGCATAGGGCGCTGCTCGATGAAGAAGAGGGGCTGCCGGCAGTGTGCCAGCAGTCCCCTCGTGTCGGCAGAGGAGCTTGGGTTCGCTCAGTGCCCGCTTGCGCCCGAAGCGCCGATGCCTGTTTCCGAACGCACCTGCTGCGCCGGGAAGCCAGCGCGGTCTTGATCGCCGCGTGCGCTGCGGTCGAGCAGCGAGACGAGCCAGATCGTGATGAAGGCGGCCGGGATCGAGAAGATGGCCGCCGAGTCATACGGAAACCAGGCCGATCCCGCAGGGTGGTGCATCACGGCCACCCACACGCTGGGCGACAGGATGGTCAGTGTCACTGCGGTCAGCAAGCCGACGAAACCGCCGGTCACCGCGCCCTTGGTCGTGCAGCCCTTCCACAACACCGACATGAACAGCACCGGGAAGTTGGCCGAGGCTGCGATCACGAAGGCCAGCATCACCATGTAGGCGACGTTTTCCTTCTCGAAGGCGATCCCCAGAACCACGGCGACGACGCCCAGCGCGACGGTGGTCATCTTGGAGACGCGCAGTTCCTGGGCCTGGTCGACACGGCCGTGGCGCCAGACCGAGGCGTACAGGTCGTGTGACACCGCCGACGCACCCGACAACGTCAGGCCCGCGACCACTGCCAGGATGGTGGCAAAGGCCACCGCCGAGATGAAGCCCATGAACCAGTTGCCACCCACCGCGCCGGCCAGATGTACCGCCGCCATGTTGCCGCCGCCGACCAGGCCCTTCGAGATCTCGCCACCCACGAAGTAATTGGCCGGATTGGGGATCAGGTTGGTGATCGCGCCGAAGCCGATGATGAAGGTCAGGATGTAGAAGTAGCCGATCCAGGTGGTGGCCCAGCCGACCGACTTGCGCGCTTCCTTGGCGTTGGGCACGGTGAAGAAGCGCATCAGGATGTGCGGCAGTCCGGCGGTGCCGAACATCAGAGCCATGCCGACCGAGATCGCCGAGACGGGGTCCTTGATCAGCGCTCCGGGGCCCATGATGGCGTCCTTCTTGGAGTGCACTTCGACCGCCTTGCTGAACATCGCCTCGGGCGAGAAGCCGAACTGGATCAGCACCATCAGGGCCATGAAGGTGGCGCCGCCGAGCAGCATGCAGGCCTTGATGATCTGCACCCACGTGGTGGCAGTCATGCCGCCAAACAGCACGTAGATCATCATGATCGAGCCGACCAGGATCTCGGCGTACAGGTAGTCCATGCCGAACAGCAGCTTGATGAGCTGGCCCGCACCGACCATCTGCGCGATCATGTAGAAGGCGACCACCACCAGCGAGCCGCTGGCCGCGAAGATGCGGATCGGCGTCTGGCTGAAGCGGTAGCCGGCCACGTCGGCAAAGGTGAACTTGCCCAGGTTGCGCAGCCGCTCGGCCATCAGGAAGGTGATCACGGGCCAGCCGACCAGCCAGCCGATCGAAAAGATCAGGCCATCGAAGCCGTTGGCGAACACCAGGCCGGAGATGCCCAGGAAGGACGCCGCCGACATGTAGTCGCCGGCGATCGCCAGGCCGTTCTGGAAGCCGGTGATGCCGCCACCGGCGGTGTAGAAGTCGGACGCGCTCTTGGTCCTGGCTGCCGCCCACTTGGTGATGCCCAGCGTGGCCAGCACGAAGATGCCGAACATGCCGATGGCCGTCCAGTTGGTGGCCTGCTTGGTGGCCTGGCCGAGGTCGGCGCCGGCCGCGTACGCACCCACGCCCAGGGCCGTGACCACACACACGGCCAGGACCTTGGCCATGACCTTGACGGTTTGCTTGTCGAAGCTCATTTCATGACTCCCTTGACGATCTGTTCGGTCAGTGAGTCGAACTCGCTGTTCGCGCGCCGGATGTAGATCCAGGTGATGATGATCGTAAAGACGATGACGGCCACGCCGATCGGCATGCCCAGCGTCGTGACGCCGCTGCCGAGTTTTTGCGCCAGCAGCGGCTTGTCGAAGGCGACCAGCAGGATGAAGCCGTAATAGGCCACCATCCCGGCCAGGGTCAACCACCAGCCCAAACTGGTGCGCTTGGCCTTCAGCTCCTGGTATTTCGGGTGGCTGGCTATCTTGAGCGCCAGGTCATCTTCCATCGTCGTCTCCTAGTGTGGCTGTTGCTATCTTGCGCCGGTCGCGCATCTTTGGGCAGGGCACTGACCCTGCCCTGACTCCAAACCAACGCATGCTGACACCAAACTGATCCGAAGCTGACGCGGGCCGGTGCTCGGCGCAAGCTGACCCTGCCTGTCCGGCCGCCCCCGCGATCGCCGGCGCACTCATAATTGCCGGTTTCTCTCTCCCCGCCGGAAAGTCCAGACCCATGCCGCGCCAGACCAAGATCGTCGCCACCCTCGGCCCCGCGTCGTCGTCGCCCGAAGTGCTCGAACGCCTGATCGCCGCCGGGGTCGACGTCGTGCGCCTGAATTTCTCGCACGGCACCGCGCAGGACCACATCGAACGCGCGGCGATGGTTCGCGCCGCGGCGGACAAGATCGGCCGCTCGGTGGCGATCATGGCCGACCTGCAGGGCCCGAAGATCCGCGTCGGCAAGTTCGAAGGGGGCAAGACCGAACTGACACCCGGGCAGAAGTTCATCCTCGACGGCGCGCGCACCGAGCTCGGCAACAACGCGGCCGTCGGCCTGGATTACAAGGAATTGCCGCGCGACGTCAAACCCGGCGACACGCTGCTGCTCAACGACGGCCTGCTCGTGCTCGTCGTCGACGACGTGCGCGGCGATCAAGTCCTCACCACGGTCAAGGTCGGCGGCGTGCTGTCGAACAACAAGGGCATCAACAAGCAGGGCGGCGGCCTGACCGCGCCGGCCCTGACCGGCAAGGACATGGAAGACATCAAGACCGCGATGAGCTTCCAATGCGAATACCTGGCGGTGAGCTTTCCCAAGAGCGCCACCGACATGGAGATGGCCCGCCAGCTGGCCAACGTGGCCGGCGAGCCGTGGCGCCACAAGCCCGGGCTGATCGCCAAGATCGAGCGCAGCGAAGCCATCCCGGTGCTCGAGAGCATCGTCAGGGCCAGCGACGGGATCATGGTCGCGCGCGGCGACCTGGCCATCGAGGTCGGCAATGCCAGCGTGCCGGCACTGCAAAAACGCATGATCAAGCTGGCGCGCTCGCTCGACAAGGTGACGATCACCGCGACCCAGATGATGGAGTCGATGATGGTCAACCCGGTGCCGACCCGGGCCGAGGTCAGCGACGTCGCCAACGCCGTGCTCGACGGCACCGATGCGGTGATGCTGAGTGCCGAAACGGCCGCCGGCAAGTACCCCGTGGAAACCGTCGAGACCATGGTGCAGATCTGCATCGAGGCCGAGCGTGCCGAAGAGGTGCGCCTGGACACCGACTTCAGCAACAAGCAATTCGGCCGCATCGACCAGACGATTGCAATGGGTGCGCTGTTCACCGCCTACCACTTGGGCTGCAAGGCGGTCCTGGCGCTGACCGAATCAGGCTCGACCGCGCTGTGGATGAGCCGCTACAACATCCACACGCCGATCTTCGGCCTGACCACGCAGGCGGTGACGCAGCGGCGTATGGCGCTGTACCGCAATGTGCGGCCGCTGCTGACCCCGAACCACGGAGACCGCGACAAGTCGCTGGCGGCGGCCGAGCAACTGCTGGTCGAGCGCGGGGTGCTGAAGCCAGGTGATACCTATGCGATCACCTGTGGCGAGCCGATGGGCCACCCGGGTGGCACCAACATGCTCAAGGTGTGCCGCGTCGCCTGACGCGGCCACGGCCAGCCGCGTGACGGCTTGGCATTGACATAGGTCTGCCCGCTGGCGCGAGCGGACGCAAGCGCGGTTCTAGAATCGGCCGAGTTCCATCCTCGTGTCCGGAGAATCGCACCATGCCACTCGTGTCCATGCGCCAGTTGCTCGACCATGCCGCCGAAAACGGCTATGGCATCCCGGCCTTCAACGTCAACAACCTGGAACAGGTGCAGGCCGTCATGTCGGCGGCGCAGGAACTCGGTGCGCCGGTCATCCTGCAGGCCAGCGCCGGCGCCCGCAAGTATGCCGGCGAGCCGTTCATCAAACACCTGATCGCCGCGGCCCTCGAGGCCTACCCCGGCGTGCCGCTGGTGATGCACCAGGACCATGGCCAAAGCCCCGACGTCTGCCGCGGCGCGATCGACCTCGGCTTCTCGTCGGTGATGATGGACGGCAGCCTCGAGGCCGACGGCAAGTCGATCGCCAGCTACGACTACAACGTCGACGTGACCAAGAAGGTGGTCGAGATGGCGCACCGGGTCGGCGTCACCGTCGAGGGCGAACTCGGCTGCCTGGGTTCGCTGGAAACCATGCGCGGCGACAAGGAAGACGGCCACGGCACCGAAGCCACGATGACGCGCGATCAACTGCTCACCGACCCCGAGCAGGCTGCCGATTTCGTCAAACGGACCCAGCTCGACGCGTTGGCGATTGCCATTGGCACCAGCCACGGTGCCTACAAGTTCACCCGCAAGCCCACCGGCGACATCCTGGCCATCGACCGCATCAAGGCCATCAACCACCGCATTCCAAATACGCACCTGGTGATGCACGGCAGCTCCAGCGTGCCGCAGGATCTGCTGGCCACGATCCGCCAATACGGCGGCGACATGAAGGAGACCTACGGCGTGCCGGTCGAGGAAATCCAGGAGGCGATAAAGCACGGTGTG
Source organism: uncultured beta proteobacterium (assembly GCA_963779435.1). Taxonomy (GTDB): domain Bacteria; phylum Pseudomonadota; class Gammaproteobacteria; order Burkholderiales; family Burkholderiaceae_C; genus CADEEN01. The sequence continues at coordinate 125,809 of CAVZYL010000022.1, forward strand.
CGCAAGATCAACATCGACACCGACATCCGCCTGGCGATGACAGCGGCGATCCGCAAGTATCTGTTCGAGAACCCGAGCAAGTTCGATCCGCGTGACTACTTGAAGCCCGCCCGCGAGGCGGCCAAGTCGATCTGCCGCCAGCGCTACCAGCAGTTCGGCTGCGAAGGCCAGGCCGCCAAGATCAAGCCGCAAAGCCTCGCCAGCGTGGCCCAGCGCTATGCCAGTGGCACACTGGCGCAGACCGTGGTCTGAGGCTGGCGCTGTGGCAGCGCCGCTGCAATCCACGCTGCGCTCGGTGCCGCTGCTCGCGAGCGACCTGAAGTCGCTGCCGCTGCTCGCCAGGGGCAAGGTGCGCGACAACTATGCCGTCGGTGACGACCGCCTGCTGATGGTCGCCAGCGACCGCCTGAGCGCGTTTGACGTGGTGATGGGCGAGCCGATCCCGGGCAAGGGGGAGTTGCTCACGAGCATGGCGCTGTTCTGGTTCGATCGCCTGGGGCACGTGGTGCCCAACCACCTCACCGGCGCCGATCCCGAAAGCGTCGTCGCCGCCGACGAGCGAGCGCAGATCCGGGGCCGCGCCATGCTGGTCAAGCGCCTGCGTCCGCTGCCGGTCGAGGCGGTGGTTCGGGGTTACCTCGCCGGCAGCGGCTGGAAGGAGTACCAGGCCGGCGGACAGGTCTGCGGGGTCGCGTTGGCGCCGGGCCTGAGGAACGCCAGCCGCCTGCCCGAACCGATCTTCACCCCGGCGACCAAGGCCGCAGATGGGCGAGCACGACGAGAACATCGCGTTCGAGCGCATGGAGCAGATCGTCGGCAGCGAGCTTGCCCATCGCGTGCGCGAGGTCTCCATCCGGCTGTACCGCGAGGCAGCCGCTTTCGCGCTCGGCAAAGGCATCATCATTGCCGACACCAAGTTCGAGTTCGGCCTCGACGCCGCGGGCACGCTGACGCTGATGGACGAGATCCTGACCCCCGATTCGTCGCGCTACTGGCCGCTCGAGAGCTACCAGGAGGGCGGGAACCCGCCGAGCTTCGACAAGCAGTTCGTGCGCGATTGGCTGGAGGGCGTGCGCATCGACGGCGCGCCATGGAACAAGCGCGCGCCCGCGCCGGCATTGCCGGCGGAGGTGATCGAGAAGACCGCGGCCAAGTACCGCGAAGCCTTGGCGCGCCTGACGACTTGAAGTGATGGCTGCGCCCAAGTCGCGCCTGCTGAGCAAGCTCGACGCCGCCATCGTGGCGGCGCCCAATCCGATCGAGGCCAAGTGCCTGCAAGCCGAGCGCGCTGCGCTGCTGGCACGTCAGGGCCAGCTCGAAGCCGCGAAGACGGTGATCGACGAACTCGGCACGCAACTGGCCTGGCAGCCGAACACCCCGCTGCGGGCCTGGCTGGCGCTGGCCGAGGGCCTGCACGGCTACTACAGCGCGCTCGGCCGCGGGGCGCAGGTGAGCATTGAACAGGCCTATACGCTGACGCGGGGCTTCTCCGCGCTGCATCGTCTGCATGGCCTGGCCGCGGCCTGGCTCGCCAACATGGTCTTTGCCAACGACGACATGCCGCGCATGGCGGCGCTGGTGCGCGAGGCGTTGGTCGACACCGCGCCCGATGACCATGGTGCACGCGCCCGTGCCGCACTGGTCGCGGCCTATGCCTACCATTTCGCGGCCGACAATCCGCGCGCGATGCCGTGGTACGAGGCGTCGCGCCGCCACGCGATCGCCGAGGGCGACGAGACCCATCTCTCGGCGCTGATGCACAACCAGGCCTGGATGCGGGCCAGCCAGGCCAGGCTGGCGCTGCTTTTCGACGCCGACGGCAGCGACGCCGCGCGCAGCCACGGCCTCGGTCACGCCCTGTTGGGTGCCGAATCGATCGGCCACTTCGACGCCGGGGTCGGCACCGCATCGCTCGGCTCGCTGGTACCGATGTTGCGTGCGCAGGTGCTCACGGCGCAGGGCCGCTGGGTAGAGGCGCTGGCCCTGTTCGACGCGCATTTCGATGGCGCGCTCACCGACGGCCTGACGCGCCTGGCACCTTGCCTGCTGGCCGACCGCGCGTGGTGCGAGTGGCATCAGCAGCGGGCCGGCAAGGCGCGCGTGCTCGCCGCCGCGGCCGAGCAGGCGCTCGCGCAGCCCTGCGACACCGACGACCGCGCGATGGCCACGGCACGCCTGGCGCAGGTGGCGGCAGCGTTGGGCGACGCCGCAGCGGCCCAGCGTCATCGCCAGGCGTCGCAGACGCATTACGCCGCACACCGCGAGCAGCAGCAGCGAATCGTGGGTCTGCTCGATCAGGCGCTCACCGGACTCGACCCGGCGCGGGTCTGACGATTTTGGTTTGACTGCTTTGCTTTACCGGGTCCCGCCCGCCGGGGCGGGACCCGGCAAGACAAGGCAACGCCGTCAACTACACATCACGAACAGCGTCGCAGGCGACGTCAGAACAGCGCCATGCTCAACTTGCGCCGGTACTGATCGACGATGGGATCGGTGCCCGCCGCCGGCGCCGAGCGCCCGGTGAGTTCGAGTGCGCCCTTGGCCGCCTCGGCTGCCGGCTTGGGTGCCGGCTTGCTCATCACGGTCAGGATCGCGACATAGGTCTTGCGCGCTGCCTCCTGGTTCCAGGCCTTGTCGCGCATCACGATCTCGAGCAACTCGTCCATCGCCTGGGTGAATCGGCCGGCGGCAAAGTGGCCCTGCGCAAGCTCGAAGCGGGCCTCGAAATCGCGCTTGTTGGCGGCGATGGCGGTGGCCAGTGATTCGGCGCTGCGCGCGCCGGCGGTTGCGCGGTGCGCGGCCAGCCAGCGGCCGAGGGCGTCGATGCGTGCGTCGAGCGGTGCCTTGCTCGCCACTGGTGCGTAGGCCTGCTCAGCCTGCGCCAACTGCCCGCATTCGAGCAGCAACTTCACGTAGTCATAGCGCGCCACCTCGTTGGCCGGGTCGATGGCGACGGCCTGCTGCAGCCGTGCCAGCGCCGATTCGGTGTCGCCTTCGGCGATCAGGGCCTCGGCTTCGTCGACTTCGGCCTCGGCCTCGAGTTCACCGGTGCTCGGCACATGCTTGTCGAGAAAGGCGCGCACCTGCGCCTCGGGCAGCGCGCCGACGAAACCATCCACCGGCTGGCCGCCGGCAAACAGCACGCAGAACGGAATCGAGCGTACGCCGAAGGCCTGGCTCAGCTGGGAGGCGATCTCGGGCTGCTCGTCGCTGTTCAGCTTGGCCAGCTTGAAGCGGCCGGCGTAGGCGACCTCGAGTTTTTCCAGCACCGGCCCGAGTTGCTTGCACGGGCCGCACCAGGGGGCCCAGATGTCGAGCAGCACCGGTTGGTGCTGCGAGGCCTTGATGAGGTCGGCCTCGAAGTTGGCGATCGTGATGTCGTGCATATATGGGTGGAAGTTTGGGAGCGCCGCCTACAATTCAAGGCTTCCTGCAGCATGAACCCGGAGCGAGCGCTTGACTGAGCCCAGCCCCCTGGTCGGCGTGGTGATGGGTTCGGCCAGCGACTGGCAGACCCTGCAGCACACGGCCGCCATTCTCGCCGAGTTCGGCGTGGCCCATGAGTGCCGGGTCATTTCGGCGCACCGCATGCCCGACGACCTGTTCGCCTACGCGCGCCAGGCGCGCGGCCGCGGCCTGGCTGCGATCATCGCCGGTGCCGGTGGTGCGGCCCACTTGCCGGGCATGCTGGCGGCCAAGACCAGCCTGCCCGTGCTCGGGGTGCCGGTGGCTTCCAAGCACCTGAGCGGCGTCGATTCGCTGTACTCTATCGTGCAGATGCCCAGGGGCGTGCCGGTGGCTACGTTCGCCATTGGCGAGGCGGGTGCCGCCAACGCTGCGCTGTTCGCGGTGGCGCTGCTGGCGCGCGAGGACGCAGCATTGCTGGCCAAGCTGGACGCCTATCGCACGCGCCAGACCGAGGCCGCGCGCGCAATGACGCAAGAACTGAAATGAGGCCCCCAAGCTCACGGCGTTCGCGGCCCCCCGGGGGGGCGCTCGGGACCCTTCGGGCGGCCGCGCGGGTCCCGAGGTGAAGCCCATCCTCCCCGGTAGCCACGGCGCCGACGGCCGCCCGGCCACGCTGGGCGTGATGGGCGGCGGCCAGCTCGGCCGCATGTTCGTGCAGGCGGCGCAGTCGATGGGCTACTTCACGGCCGTGCTCGACCCCGACCCGACCAGCCCGGCCGGCCTGGTTGCGCATTACCACGTCGAGGCCGATTACCTCGGTGAGCCGGGCCTGGCGCAATTGATGCAACGCAGTTCGGCGATCACCACCGAGTTCGAAAACGTGCCGGCCGCGGCGCTGTACACGCTCGGCGCGCACCGGCCGGTCGCGCCGTCGGCGGAAAGTGTGGCCCTGTGCCAGGACCGCGCGGTCGAGAAGCAGCAGTTCATTGCCAACGGCGTGCCTTGCGCGCCGTTCGCGCTGATCGAGAACCCAGCGCAGCTCGACGCGGCGCCTGCATCCCTGCTGCCGGGCATCCTGAAGACCGCAAGGCTGGGCTACGACGGCAAGGGCCAGGCACAGGTTGGCGACCGCGCCGCGCTGGCCGCCGCGTGGGCCGCAATGCAGCAGGTGCCCTGCGTGCTCGAGCAGCGGTT
>CAVZYL010000023.1:0-183889 GCA_963779435.1 uncultured beta proteobacterium
CCTGAGCGACATTGCCGATCTGGGCCAAGCCGCCGCGGGCGAAGAGTTGTGCCCGGTCAAGCTCGAAGACAAGGCGGCCACGCTGGCGCTGCTGGACGGCGTCGATGCGGTCGTGCACCTGGGTGGCATCTCGACCGAGAACGCCTTCGAGCCGATCCTCGAAGCGAACATCCGCGGCGCATTCCACATCTACGAAGGCGCACGCATCCATGGCACCAAGCGCATCGTCTTCGCCAGTTCGAACCATGTCACCGGCTTCTACAAACAGAGCCAGACCATCGATCCGACGATGCCGGTCCGCCCCGACGGTTATTACGGCTTGTCGAAGGCCTTCGGCGAGAACCTGGCGCAGTTCTATTTCGACCGCTACGGCATCGAGACCGTGAGCCTGCGCATCGGCTCGTCGTTTGCCGAGCCGAAGGACAGGCGCATGCTCGCCACCTTCCTCAGCTTCGACGACCTCGAGCGCCTGGTCATCGCCAGCCTGTCGGCACCGATCGTGGCCCACACCGTCATCTACGGCATGAGCGACAACGACCTGACCTGGTGGGACAACACGCCGGCGCGCCACGTCGGCTACCGCCCACTGGACAGCTCCGAACCCTTCCGCGCCGCCGTCGAGGCGCGTCAACCGAGCATCGACCCGACCCAACCCGCCGCTGTCCACCAAGGTGGCGGCTTCGTGACCCAAGGCCCGTTCTGAGGCCATTCCAGGAGAACATGATGATCCTTCGCCGTACCCTGATCGCCCTCGGCGCACTGGCCGCGCTGTCTGCCACCCCTGCGTTCGCACAGAACATCGTGCTCAAGGCCACCGACACCCACCCGGCGGGCTACCCGACGGTGGTGGCGGTCGAGAACATGGGCAAGCGCCTCGAGGCCGCGACCAATGGCCGCATCAAGGTGCAGATGTTTCCTGGCGCCGTGCTCGGGCAGGAAAAAGAGGTCGTCGAGCAAACGCAGCTCGGCGCGATTCAGATCGCCCGCATCTCGCTGGGTGTGATCGGGCCGGTAGTGCCCGACGTCGACGTCTTCAACATGCCCTTCGTCTTCCGCAGCATCGACCACATGCGCGCGGTGATCGACGGGCCTATCGGCGACGAGTTGCTGGCCAAGGTCAGCGCCAGCCCGGCCAAATTGATCGGTCTGGGCTGGATGGATGGCGGCGCGCGCAGCCTGTACACCAAGAAGCCGGTGCACAAGCCCGCCGACCTGGCTGGCCAGAAGGTGCGCATGATGGGCAACCCGCTGTTCGTCGACACCATGAACGCGATGGGCGGCAACGGCATCGCGATGGCCTACGGCGAGGTCTTCACCGCGCTGCAAACCGGCGTGATCGACGGCGCGGAGAACAATCCGCCGAGCTACTTCACCGCCAACCACTACAACACGCCGGCCAAGTACTACGCGCAGACAAACCACCTGATCATTCCGGAGATCCTGGTCATGTCCAAGGTCAGCTGGGACAAGCTGACCCCGGCCGATCAGGCCCTGGTGAAGAAGTCGGCGCGCGAGGCGCAGCTCGACCAGCGCGGCCTGTGGGACAAGAGCGTGGCCGAATACAGCGCCAAGCTCAAGGCGGCGGGCATCGAATTCATCACGGTTGACCAGAAGCCGTTCTACGACGCCACGGCTCCGGTGCGAGCGAAGTACGGCGAGAAATTCACCGACCTGATGAAGCGCATCGACGCCGTCAAGTAATCCAACCCACAGGCGCCGCGCGGGCCGGTATGGCGCGCGCGGCGTTCCCGCACCTGGACCCGCACCGGCGCTTCATCCATGACCGAAACCTTCCACCGCTTCAATGACCGCGTGTATCTCGCGTGCATCTGGATCTCGGGCATCTCCATCGTGGTCATGTCGGCGATCATCCCCTGGGGCATTTTCACGCGTTATGTGCTGGGCACCGGCTCGCAATGGCCGGAGCCGATCGCGATCCAGTTGATGGTGCTGTTCACCTTCCTGGGCGCGGCGGTGAGCTACCGCGCCGGCGCGCACATTGCCGTCGCGATGATTACCGACCGTGTGCCCGACGGGATGCGGCACGTACTGCGCGGCGTGGTCCATATGTGCATGCTCGCGGTGGCGGTCTACACCGTGATCAAGGGCACGCGCCTGTGCCTGGAGACCTGGAACCAGGTCATCGGCCAGTTGCCTTGGCTGCGGGTGGGCATCACCTACATGCCGGTGCCATTGGGCGGCCTGGTGACCGTTCTCTTCGTGGTCGAAGTGATGTTCTTCGGCAGCCAGCGCAACCGTCCGATCGTGACCTTCGACCACCTCATTGAAGACGCGGGAGCCGCCTGATGGACGCGCTGGTATTGCTCGGATCCTTTGCGCTGCTGATGATCATCGGCATGCCCGTGGCCTATGCGATGGGCCTCTCGGCGCTGATCGGCGCCTTGTGGATCGACATCCCGATCGACGCGGTGATGATCCAGATCGCGTCGGGCGTCAACAAGTTCTCGTTGCTGGCGATCCCGTTTTTCGTGCTTGCCGGCGCGATCATGGCCGAGGGCGGCATGTCGCGCCGCCTGGTGGCATTTGCCGGCGTGCTGGTGGGTTTCATCCGCGGTGGCCTGTCGCTGGTCAACATCCTGGCCTCGACCTTCTTCGGTGCCATTTCGGGCTCGTCAATGGCCGACACGGCGTCGATCGGCTCGGTGCTGATTCCGGAAATGGCCAGGCAAGGGCTACCCGCGCGACTTCGCCACCGCGGTCACGGTCAGCGGCTCGGTGCAGGCGATCCTGATCCCGCCCTCGCACAACGCCATCATCTACTCGCTGGCCGCCGGCGGCACGGTCTCGATCGCCGCGCTGTTCGTCGCCGGTGTCCTGCCCGGCCTGCTGCTCGGCCTGACGCTGGCCGTGCTGTGCATGGTCATCGCCAGGAAGAAGGACTTCCCGCGCGGCGAACGCGTCCCGCTCAAGCAGGCCTTGTGGATCTGCGTCGATGCGCTGTGGGGCTTGATGACGATGGTCATCATCCTGGGCGGTATCCTGTCGGGCGTGTTCACCGCCACCGAATCGGCGTCTATCGCGGTGATTTGGGCCTTCTTCGTCACGATGTTCATCTATCGTGACTACAAGTGGCGCGACCTGCCGATGCTGATGCACCGCACCGTGAAGACGCTGTCGATCGTGATGATCCTGATCGGCTTTGCCGCGTCCTTCGGCTACATCATGATCCTGATGCAGATTCCGCAGCAGATCACTGGGGCCTTCACCAGCGTGTCGAAGGAGCCCTGGATCATCCTGCTGATGATCAACGTGCTGCTCTTGATCCTGGGCACGCTGATGGACATGGCCCCGCTGATCCTGATCATGACGCCGATCCTGCTGCCGGTGGCGACGGCCATCGGCGTCGACCCGGTGCACTTCGGCATGATCATGATGGTCAACCTCGGCATGGGCCTGATCACACCGCCGGTGGGCGCGGTGCTGTTCGTCGGTGCAGCGATCGCCAAGCTGCCGATCGAGCAGGTAACCAAGGCGCTGCTGCCCTTCTTCGGCGCCATGCTGTTCGTGCTGGCGCTCGTGACCTACGTACCTGCAGTGTCGCTGTGGCTGCCCAAGGTGTTCGGGCTGTGACGGTTTCGTTCACCCCCAACGCCCGCTACCCCGATCCGTCGGTCGAGGTGCTCGACGAAGCCTTTCGCGGCCTGCGTCTTTACAGTGCCAGCGTCGAGCAGTTGTTCACCGGTTGCCGCTGGGCCGAAGGGCCGGTCTGGTTCGGCGATGGGCGCTACCTGCTGTTCTCGGACATCCCGAACAACCGCATCCTGCGCTGGGACGAGACCTCGGGCGCCACCAGCGTGTTCCGCCAGCCGGCGAATAACGCCAACGGCCACACCCGCGACCGCCAGGGCCGGCTGGTTTCGTGCGAGCACCTGTCAAGGCGCATCACGCGCACCGAGTACGACGGCCGCGTCACGGTGCTGGCCGACCGCTTCGACGGCAAGCGCCTGAACTCGCCCAACGACATCGTATGCGCCAAGGACGGCAGCATCTGGTTCACCGACCCGACCTTCGGCATCGACAGCGACTGGGAGGGTGACCGTGCCGCTTCGGAATTGCCGCACGCCGTCTACCGCCTGCCGGCCGACGGCAAGCCGTTGCAGCGCGTACTCGACGACCTGAAGGCACCCAACGGCCTGGCCTTCTCGCCCGACGAGTCGGAGCTGTACGTCGTCGAGAGCCGCGCCGAGCCGCACCGCCGACTCTGGGCTTATCGCGTCAGCGCCGACGGTGCGCTGGCCAACAAGCGCCTGGTCATCGACGCGGCCGATGGCGGTGCGCTCGACGGCATCGCCATCGACGCGCAGGGCCACATCTGGTGCGGCTACGGCAGCAACGGCCGCGTGGCTTCGGTCGGCCTGGACGGTGTGCGGGTGTACGAGGCCAGCGGCCAGGCCATCGCGCACATCCACCTGCCCGAGCGCTGCGCCAACCTGTGCTTCGGCGGCGCGAAGAACAACCGCCTGTTCATGGCCAGCAGCCATTCACTCTACGCGCTGTATGTCAACGTACAGGGCGCCGTCTGATCAACCGAGGCCCTGCGGCGCTTCGCCGAGCACTGTGCAGCGGCGCACCACACGCGGCTGTGTGGCCTCGTCGTAGCCGGTGGCGCGGTGCAGCAGGCAGCGGTTGTCCCAGGCGATCAACTCGCCGGGCGTCCAGTGGTGCTCGTAGCAAAGCTCGGGCTGGATCGCCAGGGCGTTGAGTTGCTCGATCAGCGCGCGGCCTGCGTCGTAATCCATGCCGACGATGTACTCGGCATGATCACCCAGGTACAGGCAGGCGCGGCCGGTTTCGGGGTGCACGCGAACGACAGGCTGATCGACCGGCGGCGCTTCGCGCTTTTGCGCTTCGGTCATCAGGTCGATGCCATGCCGGCGGGTGCGCGAGAAGTCGAGGTTGTGCACTGCGCACAGCCCGGCGATGCGCGCCTTCCAGTCGTCGCTGAGGCGTTCGTAGGCGCCGTACATGTCGCAGAAGTGCGTCTCGCCGCCCTGCGCGGGAACGATCTCGCCGTAGATGATCGTGGCCTGGCCGGTGATCCGCTGCCAGGAGCCGTCGGTGTGCCAGGCCAGCGTGCCCTTGTCGGGGTGCTTGCCGCTCGGTTTGCCGCCGGCGTCGAGGTTGGACAGGCGGTACAGCTCGGGGTGGCCGTCGGCGTGGTACATGCTCATCACATGCACCTGCAGCGTGCCGAACTGACGGCCGAACGCGACCTGCGCAGCGGGCGGCACGTCCTGCGCGTCGAAGACCAGCACCTGGTAGCGCAGGAACGCGGCGTAGATCTCGGCAAAGACCGCGGGCGAAACGCCGTCGGCGAGCGACAGCCCGCCGATGCGAGCGCCCAGGCGCGGCGCCAGGGGCGTGACGCTGAACGACGCGCTCATGGCGGGCAGATGTAGCCGGAGCCGCCCGGCGCCTTGAAGCAGCCGACCGATTCGGGCAGCAACCACTTCGGCAGCCAGAGCACGAAGTCGGGGAACACCACGACGAAGGCGATCGTCGCGAAGAACACCAGATACAACGGCAGCGAGCGCACCACGGCGCGGCCGAATCCGACACCGACGTACTTCGACGCCACCAGCAGCGACAAGCCGTACGGCGGCGTGATCAGGCCGAACACCAGCGTGGTGATGATCACGACGCCCATGTGCAGCGGCTTGATGTTGCCGACCTCGGTCAGCTTGTTGATGATCGGCATGAAGATGATGATCGCCGGCACCGCGTCGATGAAATCGCCGACGATGACGAACAGCACGACCAGCATGAACATGATCATCGCGCCGTCGGTGCCCGCGATGCCGGTGATGTAGGTGGAGACGATATCGGGCCCGCGCAGGAAGGCCACCATCCAGCCGAAGGCCGAGGCGCCGGCCACGGCCGCCAGCGGCAGCGAATACAGCAGGCCGGCGTACATGAAGTCGCGCGGCAGTTCGCGCACGTGGTGCGGGCGCAGCACCGGTATCAGCACCAGCAGGATATAGACGCAGGCCACCATGCCGGCCTCGGTGGGCGTGAACCAGCCGGTGAGAATGCCGCCCATGATGATCACCGGGATCACCGTCGGCAGCGCCGAGCCGCGAGCGGCGATCAGCACCTCGGCTATCGGCGCGCGCCGCTTCTTGACGCCCACCGGGCCCCAGAAGTAGCTGTAGATCATCAGCCCGATGCCAATCAGCACGCCTGGCACCACGCCGGCCAGGAACAGGCCGCCGATCGAGACGTTGCCGGTGGCGCCGTAGACCACCGCCATGATGCTCGGCGGGATCAGGTTGGCCATCGTCGAGGCCGAGGCGATCAGCGCCGCGGTGAAGGCACGGTCGTAGCCTTCCTTTTCCATCTCGGGGGCGACCGTGCGGGTCAGCACCGCGACGTCGGCGGTCGACGACCCCGAGATGCCGGCAAAGAACATCGAGAACAGCGTGACCACCTGGGCCAGCCCGCCGCGCAGGTGCCCGACCAGGGCCTGCGACAGGCGGATCATGCGTCGCACCACGTCGGATGAGGCCATCAGTTCGCCGACGAGCAGGAAGAAGGGCACTGCGAGCAGGGTCTCGGCGTCGATGCCGTGGAACAGCTGCCCCACGATCGACTGCAGGCTGATCGGCGTGAACGCGGTGGCCACGAACACGCCGGCGATCAGCGCGAAGGAGACCGGCACGCCCATGTAGCCGAAGAACAGGAACAGGAAGGCCATCAGGCACAGCACGGCGCCGTTGCTCACTTGACCCCCTGGGCGCGTGCCGCGCCGTCCCCCATGGACCCGCAGGGGCCACCGCGTGGCCCTGGCGGAGCGAGCCATCTTGGAGCGGTCCGGCGATGTCTCATTCCGCCAGCTCCACGATCGGCAGGTCATCACTGTCTTCGGGTCCGGCGAAGCCGTTCTTCCAGCCGTTGACGAGTTGCTCGACGGTGAACAGCACGATCAGCACGGCCGCCATCGGCACGATGCCGGTGTAGACCGCGAGCGGGATCAGCGAGGGCATGCGGTAGCTGCCCATGTCGAGTGCGGCGTTCTTGTAGCCGAACCAGCACAGCATCAGGGCCACGACCAGCACCACCAGGCGGTTGGTGATCTCGATCGCATTGCGCTTGGGGCCGCGCATGCGCTTGGTGATCTCGGTCAGGTAGAAGTGGTCGTTGCGCCGCGTCGCGGCGGCCATGCCGACGAACACGCCCCAGGCGAAGAACGCGGTCGTCACCTGCTGCAGCCACAACCAGGGGCTGCCGAGCGTGCGCGTGACGACATCGAGGAACACCGACAGCGTGAACATGCCAATGCACACGCCGCACAGGATCATCAATCCCGCCTCGAGCTTGTCGAAGGCCTTCCACTTCAGGTGGCGATGGCGCTGCAGGACCAGCGCGCGGAAGTTGCCGGCCACGTCGCGCGACTACTTGACGTCGCGCACCAGCTTCAGGATCTTGACGGCGTGCGGGCCCAGCTCGGTGGCGAGCTGGTCCTGGATCGGTGCCGCGGCCTTCATGAAGCCGCTCTTGTCGACGTTCTCGACCACCTTGACCCCGAGCGTCTTCAGTTTGTCACCCGAGTCCTTCTCGAGCTTCAAGGCCAGCATCGGCTCGGTGCGGGACACCTCGTCGGCGGCGGCCTGCACCCACTTCTGTTGCTCGGGCGTGAGGCTGTTCCAGGTCTTGTCGCCGACCCAGATGCAGTTGTTGTTGGCCTCGTGCTCGGTCATCGACAGCACCGGCGCCACTTCGTAATGCTTGTTGGCCAGGTAGACGTTGACGCCGTTCTCGGCCACGTTGACGACGCCGGTCTGCAGCGACGTGTAGACGTCGCCGAAGGGCATGTGCACGGTCTGCGCGCCGTAGGCCGGGAAGTGGGTGTCCTCGGTCTTGGTGGCCTGCACGCGCACCTTCTTGCCCTTGATGTCGTCGACCGACTTGACCTCGGTCTTGCTGTACATGTTGCGCATACCCATGGTCAACAGGCCCAGCACCTGCGCGCCCTGCACCTGGTCTTTGACCATCGCGCGAAAGGCCTGCGAAATGCCAGGGTCGGCGAGCGCCTTTGCCAGGTGGGCCTGGTCGCGGAACAGGAAGTGCAGCGAGAACACGCCGGCCTGCGGCGCCAACGTCGAGGCGTTGGCGGTCGAGGTGATGACGAAGTCGATGTCGCCCGAACGCATCTTCTGCAGCATCACCGGCTCCTGGCCGAGCTGCGCACCGGGAAACTGGTTGATGCTCATCTTGCCGCCCGACAGCTCCTTCAACTTGGCGTCGAAGATGTTGGCGGCGATACCGTAGGCCGTGGTTGGCGGCTGGTCGTACGCAAAACTGAACTGGCGGTTCTGCGCGCTGGCCGGCAATGCCGCCAGCGAGGTGACCGCAATGACCAACGCGCCCCATGTCTTCTTGCCGATCAGGTGTTTCATTGCCAGCGTCTCCTTGACCAAAGTCATACGTGTATCCGCTGGGCGGGCAAAGCGCAATCGGCGGATGCCCGTGCGACGCACCCCGGCGGTGCGCCGGCCGCACGCGCCGGGTTTCGCTCAGAGGCCGAGGAAGGCGTGCAAGCGCTGCAGTTCGTCGTCGACCCCCGTGACGAAGGCCGGGTCGCCGATGCGCGGCCCGAAGAAGCCGACCTCGGGTTGCAGGCGGCCGTCGCGCACGCCGACGTTGGCCCAGCCGATGACCCGCTCGCGCCACAGCAGCGGCAGCGCGTAGTAGCCGAGCTTGCGCTTGGCGGGCCGGCGTGTAGGCCTCGAAGCGGTAGGCCCAGCCCCAGAACAGCTCGAAGCGGCGCCGGTCCCAGACCACCGGGTCGAACGGCGCGAGCAGGCGCACCTCGTCGTCGCACCGCATGGCGCGCGATCGGCCGGGTCTTCGCCGGCCGGCCAGTACCAGTCGATGCCGTCGGCGTGCGTACGCGGCAGGCGCAGCCTGGCGCGCGCCAGCGCCGCAGTGCGCAGGTCGGCGCCACTGCGGCGCGCCGCCGCCAAGATGGCTGACCAGCTGACCGAGCGAGGCGGCGGGCAGCGGCGCGTACTTGGCCACGATCACGTCGATCAGCGCGTCGCATCGCGCGCGGCCGGATCGGGCACCGGCGGCCGTGCGCGTCGCGCGCCGCGTACAGGCGGATGCCGCCTTCGCGCCGCGCGACGCGCAGCAGGCCGCGGTAGTGCATGCCGTCGAGCAGCTGCGGTGCTGGCGTTGCTCGAACCGCCGAACCAGTTCGTCGACCTTGCCGTGCTGGAAGATGCGCATCGACCTCGCGCGGGTGCACCACGCCGCGCTCGCGGACGAAGGCCAGCACCTCGTCAGCCCGGCGCCCGGCGCGACCTGCGACCAGCGTGTGCGCGGCGTGCGCGGGTGCATCAGCGCGTGCGTGGCGCGCGGCAGGAAGCCGTAGTTGACGAAGAAGTCTTCCTCGATCGGCAGCGCGCGGGTAGCGGCGTTCGAGGTCGCCGGCGCGGTAGTCCTGCACGCGGTGGCGCAAGGTCAGGTCCTGCGCCCGCGCCGGCGCGCGGATCGGGTCGGCCTGCACGAAGCCGAGGCGTTGCGATCGCCGCGCGGCAGCGTGGTCGGCGTGAACAGGCTGCGCGCGACGGCGTAGCGCGTCAGCGCGGCGATGTCGATGCTGCGGCTGGCCACCGGCCTGCTCTCAGGGCGTTGCGGCCGACGCGCCGAGCCAGGTGCCGGGATCCCGCAGCGCGGCCTCGAAGCCCTGCACGAACTGCCCGACATGAAGGCCGTCCATCAGCGCGTGGTGCACTTCCACCGACAGCGGCAGCCAGGCGCGTGTGCCGTCGTTGTCGATGCGGCCGAACGCCAGCTTCGGAATCGAATCCTCGCGACCCCAGTTGCGGGCGTGCGAGAAGCTGGTGAAGTGGACCCAGGGCAGGGTCGTGAAGTGGATCAGCGCGGTGTCGTCCGGCCGCGGCTCGAACGGCACGCGACCCGCGCGCGCCGCGGCGATGGACGCTGCACCTCGCGCGGCGAAGGTCGCGAAATCGGCGTGGTGGTCCAGATACGCAAAGCCGAAGCCGCCGTCATCGCGCAGCACCGTGGTGCTGCCATGCACCACCGGGTGCACGAGGACCTGCGCGCCCTGGAGCCGGTAGCGCATCGGCTCGAGCTGGTTCGCCAGGCCGAGCGCGATGTGGTGGTAGGCCAGCGTCAGGCTGCCGTGGCCGCTGTCGGCCACCGCCTGCTTGAGGCCTGCCACGTCGAGCCGCGTGCAGACGTTGAAGTAGGGCTTGTCGAACGAGCGGAAGTAGTCGAACGCGTCGCGCCGCGGCCAGGCAGCGAGGTCGAGGTGGGTCGGCATGGGCGCAGGGCGCTGGGCGGGCATGCGGCGATCATCTCACTCGGGCCTGGCGCGAAATGCCCTCGAGCAAGGTCTCTCGCAGCACCGGTTTGGTCAGCACGTCGTTCATGCCGGCATCGAGGCAGGCGCGGCGCGCATCCTCGAAGGCGTTGGCCGTCAAGCCGACGATGCAGGTGGCGACGGCACGCTGGCCGGCAAGGCCCGCACGCACTCGACGCGTCGTTTCGAGGCCATCGATTTCGGGCATCTGCCAGTCCATCAGGACGACATCGAAATCCATGCGACGCAACGCATCGAGCGCTTCGAGGCCGCCGGTCGCGGTGACGACATCCATGTCGGCGCGCACGAGCATCTCGCGCACCAGCAGCAGGTTCACCGCATCGTCGTCGACCAGCAACACACGCAGGCCGGCCAGAATGTCGGGTACGGCGGGCGCGCTGGTCGGATCCCCCGCCTCGAGATCGATCGCTGGCGCCGACGTCGGCGGCAAGTGCAGTTCGACAGTCATGCGTGTGCCTGCGCCCGGGGCGCTGTGGAGATCGATCCTGCCACCGAGCTGCTGCACGATTTCGCGCGCGATCGCCAAGCCGAGGCCGACGCCGCCATGGCTGCGCGTGCTCCCGTCGTCGAGCTGGCGAAAGGCTTCGAACACGCTGGCCTGCTGCGCCCTGGGGATGCCCGGGCCGGTGTCGGCAACCGTGAAGCGCAGGCTGCCCGCGGCGGCGCCCGGGCCGACCACGAGCTTCACGTTGCCGTGCGTGGTGAACTTGACGGCGTTGGCCAACAGGTTGATCAGGACCTGGCGCAGGCGCAGCCCGTCGCCCATGCGCCAGGGCGAGCCGTCGAGGTCCAGGCTGTGCTCGAGCGCAAGGCCCTTGGTGGCGGCCAATGCGGCCACGGCAGTCAGCGCGGCCTGCGCGCAGGCCTGCACATCGAACGGCTCCCGACGCGCTCCCAACTGGCCGGCTTCGATGTGTGACAGGTCGAGCACGCGGTCGATCAGGCCGAGCAGGTGCCGGCCGCTGTGGGTGATGGTGTTGACCAGCCCCGCCTGGGCCGGGCTCTCGGGTGGTGTGTCGCGCAGCAGGTCGGCCGAGGCCAGCACACTGTGCAGCGGGGTGCGCAACTCATGGCTCATCACCGCCAGGAAACGCGACTTCGCGGCCGACGCCGTCTGCGCCGCCACGCGTGCGCGCTGCACCAGCACGCGCATGCGCGCCAGGCCGGCGACGGCCAGCAGCACCAGCACCTGGGCCAGCAGGCCGTTGGTGAAGAGTGGCCAGCCGATTGCCTGCCAGGCGGCATCGCCGCCGTCGCGCAGGTGCAGCCACAGGGTACCGCCGTTGATGCAGGTGAAGAGCAGGATCGACGACCAGGACGCGGCCCGCAGCGACCAGGTTGAATACATCAGCAGGTACATCAGCATGACCCACGGGATCAACGATGCGACGGCGTAGGCCGTGATGGGTGCCTGTTCGTCGAGCACCAGGTACAGCGGTACGCCTCCCAGGTACAGGCTGGTGGCCAGCACGGCCAGCCCGGTCGCCAAGGTCGCGCTTTGCGTGTCGTGCCGGCGCCAGGCGAACAACAGCAGCCCGGCCAAGGTCAGCGCCAGCAGGGGCTGCGCCCAGCGATCGTAGGGCAGGTTCAGGCCCATCATCGTCTCACCGACCCAGATCGCGGCCACGCCCGGTGTGGCAACCGATAGCAGCCAGAGCATTGCGCGCCGCTGGATCAGCGTGCCGGACGAGATGTCTGCATCGGAAAGGGACATGGGATCGGCATACCGCCGTTGAATTGCTGCGACGCATTATCGGCATGACCACGCCCGGGCATGAGTGGCCGGAACTTGATCGCGGCGACAATCACGACTTCGTCCACAGGTCCGCAGCATTCGCCATGAAGCCGATCGGCAGCCCCCTGTCCCAGTCAGCCACCCGCGTCATGCTGCTGGGCAGCGGCGAACTTGGCAAAGAGGTCCTGATCGCGCTGCAGCGCCTGGGCGTGGAAACCATCGCCGTCGACCGTTACGACAACGCCCCTGGTCAGCAGGTTGCGCATCACGCGCGAACGATCACCATGACCGACGCCGACGCGCTGCGCGGGCTGATCCTGGCCGAGAAGCCCGACCTGGTGGTGCCCGAAATCGAGGCCATTGCGACGCAGGTACTCGAGGCCCTGGAGGCCGAGGGCCTCGTGCGCGTGATCCCGACCGCGCGCGCCGCGCGGCTGACGATGGACCGCGAGGGCATCCGCCGCCTGGCCGCCGAGACGCTGGCGCTACCCACCAGCCGTTACCAGTTCTGCGATTCGCTGGCGCAACTGCAGGCCGCGATCGATGCATCGACGACGGCCGGCGGCGAGCGTCGGCCGGGCATCGGCTATCCCTGCATCGTCAAGCCGGTGATGAGCAGTTCGGGCAAGGGCCAGAGCCGAATCGACTCGGCCGCCGACGTGGCCAAGGCCTGGGACCATGCGATGGCCGGCGGTCGCGTGGCCGGAGGCCGCGTCATTGTCGAGGGCGTCATCGATTTCGACTACGAGATCACCTTGCTCACGGTACGCGCGATCGGGGCCAGTGGCGAAGTGCGAACTCACTTCTGCGAGCCGATCGGCCACATCCAGGTCAAGGGCGACTATGTCGAGAGCTGGCAGCCACAGCCGATGGCGCCGGTCGCGCTGCAACGCGCACGCGACATTGCCAAGGCCGTGACCGACGACCTCGGCGGCCAGGGTCTGTTCGGCGTCGAGCTGTTCGTCAAGGGTGAGCAGGTCTGGTTCAGCGAGGTCAGCCCACGGCCGCACGACACCGGCATGGTGACCATGGTCACGCAATGGCAGAACGAGTTCGAACTGCATGCCCGCGCGATCCTCGGCCTGCCGGTCGACACCACGCTGAAGAGCCCCGGCGCCAGCGCGGTGATCTACGGCGGCGTCGAGGCCAAGGGCATCGTCTTTGACGGTGTCGACGACGCCCTGCGCGTGCCGGGCACCGAGCTGCGCCTGTTCGGCAAGCCAGAGAGCTTCGTCAAACGCCGCATGGGCGTGGCCCTGGCGCACGACGCCGATGTGCAAGTTGCCCGGCGCAATGCCAAGTCGGCAGCCGCCAAAGTGAGGCCCCATGCTGAGTGACATCGAGATCGCACAGCGCGCGACGCTGCGGCCCATCGTCGACCTGGCGCGCGAGCGCCTTGGCATTCCCGAAGACCAGCTCGAGTCCTATGGCCGCTACAAGGCCAAGGTGTCGTTGGCGCACCTGGCCAGCCTGGCCGACAAGCCCGACGGCAAGCTGATCCTGATGAGCGGCATCAGTCCGACGCCGGCAGGCGAGGGCAAGACGACGACCACGGTCGGCCTGGTCGACGCGCTCAACCGCATCGGCAAGAACGCCATCGTTTGCCTGCGCGAGCCCTCGCTCGGGCCGGTGTTCGGCATGAAGGGCGGGGCTGCCGGCGGCGGCTACGCGCAGGTCGTGCCGATGGAAGACATCAACCTGCACTTCACCGGCGACTTCAACGCCGTGGCGCTGGCGCACAACCTGCTGGCCGCGCTGATCGACAACTACATCCACCACGGCAACGCGCTGCGCATCGACCTGCGCCGCATCACCTGGCGCCGCGTGATGGACATGAACGACCGCGCGCTGCGCGACATCACCGTCGGCCTGGGCGGCGCGGCCAATGGCTTCCCGCGCCAGGACGGTTTCGACATCGTGGTCGCGTCGGAGGTGATGGCCATCCTGTGCCTGGCGCGCGACCTGCGCGACCTCAAGGAGCGGCTGGGCCGCATCGTGATCGGCGTCACGCGCGAGATGCAGCCCGTCACCGCCAGCCAGATGCAGGCCCATGGCGCGATGACCGCGCTGCTGCGCGACGCCATCAAGCCCAATCTCGTGCAGACCCTGGAGAACAACCCGGCGATCATCCACGGCGGCCCGTTCGCCAACATCGCGCACGGCTGCAACTCGGTGATCGCCACCCGCGCCGCGCTCAAGCTGGCCGACTACACGGTCACCGAAGCCGGCTTCGGCGCCGATCTGGGGGCCGAGAAGTTCATCGACATCAAATGCCGCCAGTCCGGCCTCAAGCCCGCCGTCGTGGTGCTGGTGGCCACCGTGCGCGCGCTCAAGTTCCATGGTGGCGCCGATGTCAAGGGCCTCGCGGTCGAGGACCTGCCGCGGCTGGAGGCGGGCATCGCCAACCTCGAGCGCCACGTCAACAACGTGCGCAACCACTACGGCCTGCCGTGCGTGGTCGCGCTGAACCACTTCGCGCACGACACCGAGGCCGAAGTGGCGCTGCTGACGCGCAAGCTCGCGCACCACGCCGTGCCGCTGGTGGTGTCACGCCATTGGGCCGAGGGCGGGCGCGGCGCCGAGGCATTGGCGCGCGAGGTGGTGCGCGTGATCGACACCACACCGGCCGACATGCACTTCGTCTACGAAGACGGCGACACGTTGTGGCACAAGGCCGAAGCCGTGGCCAAGAAGATCTACGGCGCCAGCGAAATCACCGCTGACACCAAGGTGCGGGCCCAGTTCAAGCGTCTGCAGGAGCAGGGTTACGGCTGTTTCCCGGTCTGCATCGCCAAGACCCAGTACTCGTTTTCGACCGATCCGCAGCTGCGTGGCGCGCCGAGCGGCCATGTGCTCAACATCCGCGAGGTGCGGCTGGCCGCCGGCGCCGAATTCGTGGTCCTGATCTGCGGCGACATCCTGACCATGCCGGGCCTGCCGGCGGTGCCGTCGTCGGCGAACATCGACGTCGACGACGAGGGGCGGATCGTCGGGCTGTTCTGAGGGCGGCCTGCGGGCCGCCCGCTGCTACAGCCCGGCTGCCGCGCGCAGCGCCTTGGCCTTGTCGGTGCGCTCCCAGGTGAACTCGGGCTCTTCACGGCCGAAGTGGCCGTAGGCGGCGGTCTTCTCGTAGATCGGCCGCAGCAGGTCGAGCATCTGGATGATGCCCTTGGGGCGCAGGTCGAAGTGCTCGGCGACCAGCGCCGCGATCTTGTCGTCGGAGATCTTGCCGGTGCCTTCGGTGTAGACCGTGACGTTCATCGGCCGGGCCACGCCGATGGCGTAGGCGACCTGGATCTGGCACTGCCGCGCCAGCCCGGCGGCGACGATGTTCTTGGCAACGTAGCGTGCGGCGTAGGCGGCCGAGCGGTCGACCTTGCTCGGGTCCTTGCCCGAGAACGCGCCGCCGCCGTGCGGGCAGGCGCCGCCGTAGGTGTCGACGATGATCTTGCGGCCGGTCAGGCCGCAGTCGCCCTGCGGGCCGCCGACGACGAAGCGGCCGGTCGGGTTGATCAGGTACTTGGTGTCCTGTCAGCCAGTCCTTGGGCAGCACCGGCTTGATGATCTCCTCGATGACGGCCTCGTTGAAGGCGTCTTCATCCGGGTGCCCGGCTGTACTCCGGTGCGTGCTGGCTCGACAGCACCACGGTGTCGATCGAGTGCGGCTTGCCGTCGACATAGCGCATCGTGACCTGGCTCTTCGCGTCGGGGCGCAGGAAGGGCAGGCGGCCGTCCTTGCGCAGCTGCGCCTGGCGCTCGACCAGCCGGTGCGCGTAGTAGATCGGCGCGGGCATCAGCTCGGGCGTCTCGTCGCAGGCGTAGCCGAACATCAGGCCCTGGTCGCCGGCGCCGGTGTTGAGGTGGTCGTCGCGACGCATGGTCGACGCCCTGGGCGATGTCATTGCTCTGCTTGTCGTAGGCCACCAGCACGGCGCAGCCCTTGTAGTCGATGCCGTACTCGGTGTTGTCGTAGCCGATGCGCTTGATCGTGTCGCGCGCGACCTGGATGTAGTCGACATGCGCGTTGGTCGTGATCTCGCCGGCCAGCACCACCAGGCCGGTGTTGGTCAGCGTCTCGGCGGCGACGCGCGAGCGCGGGTCTTGCTTGAAGATCGCGTCGAGGATCGCGTCGGAGATCTGGTCGGCCACCTTGTCGGGGTGCCCTTCGGAGACGGATTCGGAGGTGAAAAGGAAATCGTTGGCCACTCTTAAACTCCAGTAGGGTTGCAAAGGCGCGTTGCCGGCCTGGGTCTGGAGGAGCGGCGAACGCTTTAGCAGGATTTGTGGATCGCCCCGCAAGTAGTTCATAACTCGGCGATGGCCCGATTATAAGAAACATGTCGACCGTTCTGCGCTGGCTGTCACGCCGATCTTTGGGGCTTCTTGCATGGCCTGGGCGCAGCGCTGGGCTGGGCGGGCTACTTCCTGTCGGCCAGTCTACCGCCAGCGCCTGCGCGCCAATGCCGCTCTGGCAGGCGTCGCGCCGGCCGAACGCCGTGCCGCCGTGGCCCACGCCGGGCGCATGGTGGCCGAGATGCCCGCCTGTGGCTGCGCCCCGCCGGCGTGCCGTTGGCGCCGGGCGCCGAGTGGCAACACGCCGAGCTGGTCTCAAGGGCCGCTTGCCGCCGGCCGCGGCGTCGTGCTACTGACCCCGCACCTGGGCTGCGTTCGAGGTGATCGCGCAGGCCTATGCCGAGCGCTTCGGAGCCACGCAACCCGATGACGGTGCTGTACCGGCCGGCGCGCCAGCCCTGGCTGCGCGAATTGGAGACCACCGCCCGCAATCGCCCGGCGCTGTTGACGGCGCCAGCCACGCTGGCGGGCGTGCGGCAGATGATTCGTGCACTGCGCCGCGGCCAGGCGGTGGGCCTGCTGCCCGACCAGGTGCCGCCCGAAGGCATGGGCGTGTGGGCGCCGTTCTTCGGCCGCCCGGCGTACACCATGACGCTGGCGGCCAAGCTCGCATTGCAGACGGGTGCACCGATACTGCTCATGCTGGGCCAGCGCCTGCCAGGTGCGGCTGGTTGGCGCATTCGCGTCTTCGAACTGCCCGAACCGCTGCCTGCGGCAGCGGCATTTCACGGCGATGAACTGGCGCATCAGACAGAATGCGCCGCAGTGATCAACCGAGCAATGGAATTCCTGATCCGCGAATGCCCCGCGCAGTACCTGTGGGGCTACCACCGTTACAAGGCGCCGCGGACGGCATGACGGCCCCGAACGCGCTTCGCTCGCGTCCCCCGAGGGGAGCTCAGTCGGCTTGGGAGCGGCCCGGCGCCGCCTGAAATGACAGCGCGCCTTTCGCTTGGGTTGCTTTGGCTGTTGCATTGGCTGCCGGCACGCGTGCAGGCCGCCATCGGCAGCGTCATCGGCATGCTCTTGCACGCCTTGGCCAGGGACCGGCGCCGCGTTGCCACGCGCAAACATCGAGCTGTGCCTGCCCGAGCTCGATGCGGGTGCGCGCGCGCGCCTGGTGCGCGAACATTTTCGCTGGCTTGGTCGCAGCATCATCGAGCGCGGCCTGCTCTGGTACGCACCGCGCGAGCGCATCCAGCGCCTGATCGAGGTCGTGGGCGACGTGCATCTGGCCGAGAAGATCGATGCGCCTGTGATGTGGTTGGTGCCGCACTTCATGGCCCTCGAAGTGGCCGCGGCGGCGGTGCAACTGTTCCAGACGCGGCGCGGCGCGACCATCTACCAGGCGCAGAGCAACCCCGTGTTCGACGCCGCGGTGCGCAAGGGGCGGCAACGCTTCGGCGGCTCGGAGTTGTTCACACGGCAGGACAGCGCCAAGCCGCTGATCCGCGCCATCCGCCAGCAGGGACTCGGGTTCTTCAACCTGCCCGACATGGACTTCGGCATCAAGGACGGCGCCTTCGTGCCTTTCTTCGGCGTTCCTGCCGCCACCCTGTTGGCCCCGTCACGCATGGCGCGCCTGCTGCGAATGACGGTGCAGCCGGTGGTCGCCGAGATGCTCGAGTCGGGTGGCTGGCGCGTGCGCTTTCTGCCCACCTTGCCGGACTGGCCGACCGACGATCCGCTGGCCGACACGCTGCGCATGAATCAGTGGATCGAAGGTGAGGTGCGGCGTTGCCCGGCGCAATACCTCTGGGTCCACAAGCGCTTCAAGACCCGCCCTGCAGGCGAGGCCTCGCTGTATTGAAGGGTCCGGGTCATGGTCTTGCGCCTGTCTGCTGACGGGCCGTCTGCCCGGTGCTGTAATCGCACGGCGACCGCGCCTCTGGCGCCGTGCGGCCGCCGCTTCGTCTCTGGCGCCCGAGGCAACCGCCATGTCATTGCGCATCAACGACACCGCTCCCAATTTCACCGCCAAGACGACGCAGGGCCACGATCAACTTCCACGAGTGGATCGGCGACAGCTGGGCGATCCTGTTCTCGCACCCGAAGGATTTCACGCCGGTGTGCACGACCGAGCTCGGCTACATGGCCAAGATCGAGCCCGAGTTCACGCAAGCGCAACACCAAGCTGATCGGCCTGTCGGTCGATCCGGTCGACAACCACCAGCGTTGGGCCAAGGACATCGAGGAGACGCAGGGCTACCTGCCCAAGTACCCGATGATCGGCGACACCGACCTCGCCGTGGCCAAGCTCTACAACATGCTGCCGGCCGACGAGCCGGGCACCTCGGACGGCCGCACGGCGGCCACCAACGCCACGGTGCGCTCGGTCTTCGTGGTCGGCCCCGACAAGAAGATCAAGCTGATGATGACCTACCCGATGACCACCGGACGCAACTTCGACGAGATCCTGCGCGTGCTCGATTCGATGCAGCTGACCGCCAAGCACAAGGTCGCCACGCCGGTGAACTGGAAGCAGGGCGAGGACGTGATCATCGCCGGCTCGGTGTCCGACGACGACGCGAAGAAGCTGTTCCCGGCGGGCTGGAAGGCGCCCAAGCCGTACCTGCGGATCGTCAAGCAGCCCGGCTAGGCGGCGCGTCGCAGCGGCCGGCTGCGCCGCGCCGGCTCCCGAGCATGATTGCAGGCCACGCAGAAGCGGTATGCGTTGGCCTGCCGGCCGCGGACTGCCGGCACGTCGATAATCCGCACCATGCGGTTGCGATTCACCAAGATGCAGGGCGCGGGCAACGACTTCATCGTGCTCGATGCCACGCGTGTGCCGTTGGCGCTTTCGGCGGCGCAGGTGCAGCGCCTGAGCAATCGGCGCTTGGGCATCGGTGCCGACCAGGTGCTGGTGGTCGAGAAGGCCGGCTCGCCCGGTGTCGACTTCCGCTACCGCATCTACAACGGCTTCAGCGGCGACGAGGTCGAGCATTGCGGCAACGGCGCGCGCTGCTTCGTGCGCTATGTGCGCGAGCATGGCCTGAGCGACAAGACCACGCTGCGCATCGAGACCGTCAACAACCTGCTCGAGCTGAAATTGCAGGCCGACGGCCGCGTGACGGTGGACATGAACCAGCCGTTGTTCGATCTGGCGCAGCTGCCGTTCGATGCCAGCGGCCTGGTGCCGCGCGACGTCAATGGCTTCGCGTTGTGGTCGATCGACGTCGCCGGCCGGCAGATCGAGATCGCGGCGTTGTCGATGGGCAATCCGCATGCCGTGCTGCGCGTGGACGACGTCGACACAGCGCCGGTCGCCGAACTGGGGCCGGCCATCGAGGGGCACCCCCGGTTTGCGCGCCGCGTCAACGCCGGCTTCATGCAGGTGCTGTCGCGCCGCGAAATCGCCTTGCGCGTCTACGAGCGCGGCGCCGGCGAGACGCTGGCCTGCGGCACGGGGGCCTGTGCGGCGGCTGTGGCCGGCATCCGGCTCGGCTGGCTTGCCGCCGAGGTCGACGTACGTACCCGCGGCGGACTGCTGCGCATCGAGTGGCAGGGGCTGGGCCATCCCGTGCTGATGACCGGCCCGGCCGAAACCGTTTTTGAAGGGGAAATCGAACTGTGATCACCAACGCCCTGCAGGGCATCACCGAAGCCGACATCGCCGAGTACCTGGCCAACACGCCGGGCTTCTTCGAGCGCCATGCCGAATTGCTGTCTGCCGTTCAGCTCACCAGCCCGCATGGCCAGCGCGCGGTGTCGCTGCAGGAGCGGCAGATGGAAATGCTGCGCGAGCGCATCAAGGGCCTGGAGAAGAAGATCGTCGAAATGATCCGCAACGGCCAGGACAACTCGGTCATCGCCGAGCGTCTGCACCGCTGGACGCGCGCGCTGATGATCACCACCGACGCGCCCGCGCTGCCCGAGGTGCTGGTGCGCGAGTTGAAGCAGCAGTTCCTGATCCCGCAGGCCGCCGTCCGCGTCTGGGGCGTGGCCGATGCCTTCAAGGGGCTGGACTTTGCGCTCGGTGCGAGCGCCGACACGCGCAGCCTGGCCACCAGCCTCGGCGCACCGTACTGCGGCGCCAATGCCGGCTTCGAAGCTGCGCGTTGGCTCGACGATCCGGCCGGCGTGGCGTCGATGGCGATGGTGCCGTTGCGTGTGGCCGGCGGTGACGAAGCCTTCGGCCTGCTGGTCGTCGGCTCACCCGACCCGACGCGCTACAGCGCCGATATGGGCACCGACTTCCTGCAGCGCATCGGCGAGATCGCCAGCGCCGGCCTGGCGCGCCTGCGGCCCGAGTAGTGGATGCAACCGCGCCGCTGTCCGACGAGGTCCTGCGCTACCTGCGCCACCTCGAGGTCGAGCGGCGACTCGCGGCGCGCACGCTGGTGCTCTACCGCGACGCGTTGCGGCGATTGAGCATCGCCGCGGCCGCAGCCGGCATTGAACTGGAGGCGGTGCAGACGCACCACGTGCGGCGCTGGATTGCCCAGGCGCACCAGCGCGGCCTGGCGCCGCGCAGCTTGGCAATCGTGCTCGCGGCGTGGCGCGGGCTGTACCGTTGGTGGGGCGAGCAGCAACGGGTGACCAGCAACCCGGTCGACGCCGTTCGCGCGCCCAAGGCGGCCAAACCCTTGCCCAAGGCGCTGTCGGTGGATCACGCGGTGGCGCTCGCCGCTCATGTTGCCGAAGGCGGCGACGCGGCGCTGGCCGCGCGCGACCACGCCATCGTTGAATTGCTCTATGGCTGCGGCCTGCGCGTTGCAGAACTGGCCGCCCTCGACGCCCTTGCCGGGCGCGACGCCGCGGGCTGGATCGACCTGCCCGACGCCACCGCGCATGTGCTCGGCAAGGGCAGCAAGCGGCGCAGCGTGCCGGTCGGCCGCGCGGCGCTATCGGCGGTCGCGGCCTGGTTGGCCCATCGCGAGCCGCTGGCCAAGCCCGGCGAGGCGGCGCTGTTCGTCAGCCGCCGCGGCACCCGTCTCACGGCCAGTCAGGTGCGCTCGCGCCTGAAGCTGCTGGCCATGCAGAGCGGCCTGCCCACTCACGTGCACCCGCACATGCTGCGCCACAGCTTTGCCTCGCACCTGCTGCAGTCGAGCGGCGATCTGCGGGCGGTGCAGGAACTGCTGGGTCACGCCAACATCACCACCACGCAGGTCTATACCAAGCTCGATTTCCAGCACCTGGCCAAGGTCTACGACGCCGCGCACCCGCGGGCGAAGAAGCGCGGTTGAGACAATCCGGCCGATGAAGAGCATTCGACTGCGCGAAGGCAAGGAGCGCTCGCTGCTGCGACGCCACCCCTGGGTCTTCCAGGGCAGCGTGGCCAAGGGCAGCGCGGATGCCGGCGAGACAGTGCGTGTCGAGGCCGACGACGGCCGCTTCCTGGCCTGGGGTTCGTTCAGCCCGACCTCGATGATCCGCGTGCGGGCCTGGAGTTTCGATGAGGGCGAGCGCATCGATGCGGCGTTCTTCGCGCGCCGCATCGCCGTCGCGGTGGCGCTGCGCAAGCGCCTGCCGATCGCGAGCGACGGCCTGCGCCTGGTGCACGGCGAGGCCGACGGCCTGCCCGGCCTGATCGTCGACCGCTATGCCGATGTGCTGTCGGCGCAATTCCTGTCGGCAGGCACCGAGCGCTGGAAGGCGACGATCGCCGACGCCTTGCTGGCCGCCACCGGCTGCACGAAGCTGTACGAGCGATCCGACTCCGGCGTGCGCGGACTCGAGGGCCTGCCGCCGATCAAAGGCTGGCTGCGCGGCGACGGCGCGACCGAAGTCACGATCCGTGAACACGATTGGCGGCTCACGCTCGACGTCGCCGAGGGCCACAAGACGGGCTTCTATCTCGACCAGCGCGACAACCGCGCCCGCTTCGCGCAGGGGGTGCGCCACTTCGGTCTGCAACGGGTGCTCAACTGCTACTGCTACACCGGCGGCTTCACGGTCGCCGCGCTGGCCGGAGGCGCCGGGCAGGTGCTCAGCGTCGATTCTTCGGCGCCGGCGCTCGAGCGCGCGCGCGCCAATGTCGCACTCAACGGCTTCGATACCGGGCGCGCCGAATTCATCGATGCCGATGTCAACGCCCTGCTGCGCGAGCGCTTGAAAGCCGGCGAGTCGTTCGACGCCATCGTGCTCGACCCGCCCAAGTTCGCGCCCAGCGCGGCACATGCCGAGCGCGCCGCCCGTGCCTACAAGGACATCAACCGCCTGGCGCTGAAGCTGCTGGCACCCGGCGGTTTGCTGTTCACGTTTTCCTGTTCGGGGGGCATCGGCGCCGAGCTGTTCCACAAGATCGTGGCCGGCGCCGGACTCGACGCCGGTGTCGATGGCGTCCTGCTCGAGCGCCTGGCCGGCGCCTGCGACCACCCGACGACGATCAACTTCCCCGAGGGCGAGTACCTGAAGGGGCTGGTGATCCTCAAGCAGGCCTGAGGCTCAGCGCGCGCACGTCGATGCGCGGCGCGAACTTGGCGCGCTTGGTGGCGAAGTAGGTCTTTACGTTGCGCACGTTGGCGTGCTGCGTGAACAGCCGTTGCACCAGCACGTTGTGCGCCGCCATGTCGGCCAGCCAGAGCACGAGCACGAAGTCCGGCCCCGGGCTGACCCGCCAGCACTGCTGCACGGCCGGATCGGCCACCGCCAGCGCCTCGAAGGCGTCGAGGTGCTCGGCGCCCTGGCGGTCGAGTTGCACCTCGACCAGCGCCTGCAGCCCGGCGCCGAGCTTTTCGTGCGACAGCAGCGCGATGCGGCGCTCGATGACACCCGATTCGACCAGCCGCCGCACGCGGCGCAGCGCCGTCGCGGGCGAAACATGGGCGGCCGTGGCCAACCCCAGGTTGGTCAGCCCCGCGTCGTCTTGCAGCTTTTCGAGCAAACGTAGGTCGGTGTCATCGAGCGAGATCATGTGAAATTATCGTGCTTCAGTTAACAGACAATGGATCAATTGAATCACAAATAACAATGACAGACTAGATAGTCTACGAAAGCATACAGATTTGCAACTAAATTTCTCACGCAGCTGTCTAGGATCTCACTCCGTTTCGCAATTTCAAGGCTCCTCCATGTGCGGCATCGTCGGCGCGGTCAGCGCGCGCAACATCGTTCCGATCCTCGTCGAGGGCCTGAAGCGGCTCGAGTACCGTGGCTACGACTCCTGCGGCGTCGCCGTGCACCAGGGCGGCAAGCTGCGCCGCGCGCGCAGCACGGCGCGAGTGGCCGAACTCGAGGCGCAGGTGGCCACCGAGCACATCGAGGCCGGCACCGGTATTGCCCACACGCGCTGGGCCACGCATGGCGCACCGGCGGTGAACAACGCACACCCGCACTTTTCGGCCGGGCCGAATGCAGCGGCCGACGCGCCGGGCAAGTTTGCGCTGGTGCACAACGGCATCATCGAGAACTACGAAGAGCTGCGCACCGAACTCACGGCCAAGGGCTTTGACTTCGTCAGCCAGACCGACACCGAAGTCATTGCCCACCTGGTCGCGCAGTTGTACCAGGGCGATCTGTTCGAGGCCGTGCAGCAGGCCGTGCTGCGCCTGCGCGGCGCCTATGCCATCGCGGTCTTCTGCCGCGACGAACCGCAGCGCGTGGTCGGCGCACGCGCCGGCTCGCCGCTGGTGCTGGGTGTCGGCAAGGGCGAAACCTTCCTCGCCTCCGACGCGATGGCGCTGGCCGGCGTGACCGACCAGATCGTCTACCTCGAAGAGGGCGACGTGGTCGACGTCCAGCTCGGCAAGCACTGGATCGTCGGCCGAGACGAACTCGGGCCGACGGCTCGCTGCGGCCGGTGCAGCGCGAAGTGCGCACGGTGCAGGCGCACAGCGGCGCGGCCGAGCTCGGCCCCTATCGCCACTACATGCAAAAGGAGATCTTCGAGCAGCCGAAGGCCATCGCCGACACTCTGAATGCGGTGCAGGCCGTCAGCCCCGAGTTGTTCGGCGACGGCGCGTACTCGGCGTTCAAGGACGTCGATCAGGTGCTGATCCTGGCCTGCGGCACCAGCTACTACGCGGGCTCGGTCGCCAAGTACTGGCTCGAGTCGATGGCCGGCATCCCGACCAGTGTCGAGATCGCGAGCGAATACCGCTACCGCGACAGCGTGCCCAACCCGCGCACGCTGGTGGTCACGATCAGCCAGAGCGGCGAGACCGCCGACACGCTGGCCGCGCTTGAAGCACGCGCGCTCGCTCGGCATGGCGCACACGCTGACGATCTGCAACGTGGCCACGCAGCGCGATGGTGCGCGAATGCAAGTTCGCCTACGTCACCCGCGCCGGCGTCGAGGTCGGCGTCGCTTCGACCAAGGCCTTCACGACGCAACTGGTCGGCCTGTTCCTGCTCACACTGGCGCTGGCGCAGGTGCGCGGCCGCCTCACCGATGCGCAGGAAGCCACGCACCTGAAGGCGCTGCGCCACCTGCCGGTGGCGCGTGCAGGCGGTGCTCGCGCTCGAGCCGCAGATCATCGCCTGGTGCGAGGACTTCGCGGCGCAAGGAGAACGCGCTCTTCCTCGGCCGCGGCCTGCACTACCCGATCGCGCTCGAGGGCGCACTGAAGCTGAAGGAGATCAGCTACATCCACGCCGAGGCCTATCCGGCCGGCGAGCTCAAGCACGGCCCGCTGGCGCTGGTCACCGCGGCGATGCCGGTGGTCACGGTGGCGCCGAACGACGCGCTGCTGGAGAAGCTGAAGAGCAACATGCAGGAGGTGCGCGCACGCGGCGGCGAGCTGTACGTCTTCGCCGACGCCGACACGCGTATCGAGAGCGGCCCGGGCGTGCACGTGATCCGCATGCCCGAGCACTACGGCGCGCTGTCAGCCCGATCCTGCACGTCGTGCCGCTGCAGTTGCTGGCGTATCACACGGCCTGCGCGCGCGGCACCGATGTCGACAAGCCGCGCAACCTGGCCAAGAGCGTGACCGTCGAGTAAGCGATTGGCGTCGCTGGCGATTTCGCCGTGAGCATGCGGTTGACGTGACGCGTGCACGCATCACGTCAACCGTTCTGATGACGCTAGGGGGTTGACGCGTCCCGCGTCGTCGAACAAACTCCGCCCCCACGCGATGCACCACGCATTTCGTACGCAACCCTAGCAACCACTCAACCACTGGAGGCCGCAGATGTTCATTCGCACCATGCACCGTCGCCTCCTGTCGGCCGCAAACTCCTGACGACTCGCGGCCGGCGCGTGGCACCTCGCGCCGCTGCCCTGTCGTAGGTTTCCTTTCCGACTCGCAACGGCCCTGGCGCCGATACGCCGCCGCTCGTTCGTCCTGAACGCGGCCGACAGGTCGGCCTTTCATCGTTCGCCTTCCGCAGGCTCCGGGTCTCGCCCATCTCCGCGAGCGCATCGCGCGCGCGGCGGGAGTCGCTCGTCCTGCACAAACCTCGAGAGATTCGCCATGTACCCCGATCCGATGCCCGAAACCAACCGGGAGACCGGCGACGCACTGTCGCCGCTGCCTCCGCAACCCCCTCCGAAGGAGATGACCATGGAACGCTATTACGAACGTCTCAAGCGCCTCTCGGCGCGCGCCGCGGTCTCCGCCGCGGCGTTCGCAACGTCGGCGACGCTGTTGCTCGCCGTCGGCGGCGCCTTCTACAGCGTGTCGAGCGAGCAGGTGCTGGCCGATTCGCCGCAGGCGCGGTCCGCCGTCGCCGGCTGCGATGCGCTCGGCGACCGGGTCGCGCGGCAGCACTGCGTGCGGCGTCTGGTGGCTGAAGCCGAGGCGCATGACGCCGGCGCGGCGCAACTCGCCGCGCTCACGGCACGCCAACGCGGCGCGCGGCAGTGATCCGCGCCGCACGGGCCGCAGCGGTGCGGCGGCCCTTTTCGAAACGGGGCGCCGCAGCGATGCGGCGTCCCTTCCTTTCCCCGACGATCCGGGCCAGCCTGGGGCGTGCTGCACATGCCGGCGAAGGGGCCAGGCGCGCGACGCAGGCCTCAGAGTGAGCGGCCTTCGACCAACGCTGCCACCGTGTCGCGGATCAGGTGCCCCGAGATGCTGAAACGCGGCGGAATCGACGGCAGCGCATCCAGTGGATACCACTGCGCGTCCTCGATCTCGCTGGCCTGGCGCACGATCTCCCCGCCCAGCCAGCGCGCCGTGAACGCCACCATCAGGCTGTGCGGGAACGGCCAGCTCTGGCTGCCGTAGTAGCGCAGGTCGCCGATGCGCACGCCGACCTCCTCGGCGGCTTCGCGCTCGACGCATTGTTCGAGCGTCTCGCCGGCTTCCACGAAGCCGGCCAGCGCGCTATAGACGCCCTTGGCGAAATGCGGTGCCCGCGCCAGCAGCACTTCTCCGGGGCGCCACACCAGCACCATCATGGCCGGCGTCACGCGCGGATAGGCTACCTGAGAGCAGGACGGACAGCGGCGTGCGCGCTCGTCTGCCAAGCGCTCGGTGGCGGTACCGCAGACACCGCAGTAGCGGTGTGCACGGTCCCACTCGAGGATCTGCGCCGCACGTGCGGCCAGCCCCATCTGCGGCGCCGGCATCGCCATCATCGCGGCGCGCAACGGCACTCGGCGCCATCCCGGCGGCGGCGCCGCGACGCGCAGCGCCCACGCGTCGAGCCCGCCGAGGCGGCCGAGATAGTGGCGCACCTCGCCCTCGACGAGCGGGCCGGGTGAGAGTGCCTGGTCAGCCTCCGGTAGCAGCAGTTGGCCCTCGGCGAAGGCGAACGACCAGACCACCGAGGTCGGCTCGGCGGCAGGCGAGACTGCGGGCACGAATTCCATTCGGTATCTACTCCATTCGAGGCAGCCGCCGGTCCATCGTGTCGTCTACGCGCCGCGGCGCCCGTCTGTCATGCGGGGTCTGCCTTGGCGATGAAGAACTTGGGCCAGCGCCGCTTCACGAGATCGCCGTGCCGCGAGTAGGCCAGGCAGCTGTCGATCTTGGCCGGCGTGCCGCCCTTCATCGACTCGGCTTGCTGCAGGCGGTGCAGCGTCATCGACTGGAACGCCGTGGCCGCCATCGGCACCATCAGCCCCGCCAGGTGCACGCAACTGGCCGCCCCGGACAACCTGCGCTTCACTTCGGCAGACCAGCCGCTGCTCATGCGCAGGCCGATCAGCGACTTCAACGTCGGCGGCGCGCCGTGGCAGGCGGCGTACGGCGCCGCGTCGGTGATCGCAATGACGTCGCGCACCGTCATGTCGACGTCGAACACGATCCGCACGCCCATGTGGTGAATCGCCTCTCCGGCCTTGAGCATCCGCTCGTCGCTGGGCGGCCGGAAGTCGAAGGGCTTGGTGTCGAGCAGCCGGCCCTCTACCTCGTACAGGCCGTCTGAGCGGCGGTAGCCGGTGATCGTGATCGAGCGGGTGTGCAACGCCTCGCGCGTGATTTCTGCGCCAACGGTTGCCGTCGAGTCGGTCATGTCGATCCTTTTCATCGCATCGGTCGGCGCCACCTGCGCGCACGAACGACCGCCCATTCGCTGCGAGGCCGCGAGTTCAAGTGGTGACTATAGGTCGAGCGTGGGCGCCGGTCAGGTTGGAGACCAGCCCTCGCGACGGCGCGCATTGCGCCGGCGCAGGGTGCGCCGGCACCGCGTGCACTAAAGTGGCTGGCGTGTTCCATTTCCCGGGCCAGGCCGTGAGCAGCTTCCCAAAGGACATCTACACCGAGCCACGCGATGTCGACGTGGATACCTTGGCCAATCTCGGCCCCCTGCGCGCGATGGCCGGCGTCTGGCAAGGCACGCGCGGGCTGGACGTCAAGCCGAAGGCCGAGGGCGCGAAGAAGCAGGCCTACGTCGAGCGCATCGACCTGCAACCCATCGACCCGCAGACCAACGGGCCGCAACTGCTGTATGGCCTGCGCTACCACACGCATGTCACCAAGCCCGATCAGGTCAAGACCTACCACGACCAGGTCGGCTACTGGCTCTGGGAGCCGGCCTCGGGCACGGTTATCCATACACTGACGATCCCGCGCGGGCAGGTCGCGATGGCCGCCGGCCATGCGGCGGCCGATGCAACGGCGTTCGAGCTGGTGGCGACGCAGGGCCTCGAGACCTACGGCATCTGTTCGGCGCCGTTCCTGCAGCATGCCTTTCGCACCACCGAGTTCCGCATCAAGGTCACGATCCATGCCGACGGCACCTGGGGCTACGACGAAGACACGGTGCTGCAGATCGTGGGCCAGGATCGAACCGTTCCACCACACCGACCGCAATACGCTGACGAAGCTCGCCGAGCCGGTACCGAACCCGCTGGCGCGCCGATAGCGATGACGCCGGGTCGATCAGGTCATGTGCTGCGTCAGTGGCGCAGTAATGTGCGGCGCGGCCTCGCCAGGATGTCGGCTCAGATTGAACGGCAAGGACACGAAGGTGATGAAGGCGAGAGGCATCAGCGCCATCAGCGCGACCCCGACCAGGCGAGACAGGAAGTGGCGAAGTTCAGGATGCATGACGCGCCTTTGTGTCGAGTGTTGGGACGTACACAGTCTGGACGCCCCAGATGAACGTTTTCTGAACGCTCGGCAGTGACCTGCGTCACGGCAGCGGCGCCCCGCGAACCAACCTGGAACAGACCATGTCCAAAGTGAACGCCGATCAGATCGCCGAGTGGAACGGCGCGCAGGGCCAACGCTGGGCCGAGTTGCAGCGTGAGCTCGACGGCATCGTCGCGCCCTTCGGCGAGGCCGCGCTGCGCCTGGCGGCGCCGCAACCGGGGGAGCACGTGATCGACATCGGCTGTGGCTGCGGCGATACGTCGGTCGAACTGGCGCGCAGGGTTGGCGCCAGCGGCAGGGTCCTGGGTATCGACGTCTCGCAGCCGATGCTCGACGTGGCCCGGTCGCATGTGACGCAGAGCCGGTTGGGCCAACCTCGAGTTTCGCGAGGCCGACGCCTCCGAGGCCGACGCTGCCGGCCGACAATGACTTGCTGTTCTCGCGCTTCGGCGTGATGTTCTTCGCCCAGCCGGTGGCCGCGCTGCGCCACCTGCGAACATCGATGCGACCGCACGGGCGCCTGGTCTTCGTCTGCTGGCGCGTACCGCGCGACAACGCCTGGGCCATGACGCCGCTGGTCGCCGCACGCAAGGCGATGGACGTCACGCCGGCGCCGGCCGACCCGCACGCGCCCGGGCCGTTCGCATTTGCCGACGAAGAACGGTTGCGCGCCATCCTGGCGGAGGCCGGCTACGGGCAGATCGCTCTGCAACGCTTCGACGCCACGGTCCGCCTGGGACCGACGCCGAGGGCGGCGGCGGAGAACGCGGTGCGCGTCGGCCCGACCTCGCGCTTCGTGCGCGAGATGGGCCCAGCCAGCGTGCCCGTCATCGTCGATGCCGTCGAAACGGCGCTTGCACCGTTCGCATCGCCCGATGGCCACGTCAGCTTGAACGGTTCGACCTGGCTGGTGACGGCATCGAATCCATAGCGCATCGACGCGCGCCCTGGGGCTCGGCCAGCGGCCGGCAACGACGTCAATCGCCATGCATCACATCAGGAGCACCATCTCAGCGGCGAGTCGTTGGCGCCGTTGTGAGCGCTACATCATTTCGCCGAGCCGCGCAACTTAGCGCCCCCCTAACTCGGCTGCGCGTTTCCCCTATTTGCTTGGTCAAAATGCACGGCGCAGGATCGGCGGCCCGATTTAGCGTCGGTGTCACACAAAGGCGCGCCACAAGCGCAACGATCCAACTACGGGAGACAGTGATGCAACGATTCCTACGGCACGCCCTCACCGGGGCGATATTCGTGCTGCTCGCGTCATGCGGCGGCGGTACGCCAGAGCCCGCCATGCCCTCGGCGCAGGCCGACCGCACTTCTGCGGCGAAGACGCAGAGCAATTTATCGGCAAGGTCTGCGACATCAGCACGCGCAGCCAAGACCTACATCGTCCAGTTGAAGGAACCACCCGTCGCAACCTACAACGGCGGTATCAGCGGCCATGCCGCAACCAGGCCAGCCCGTGGCAACAAGATCGACACCGACAGCGCGGCGGTTGCCAACTACCGGGGCCACTTGAGGGAACGCCAGGACGCAGCGCTGAAGAACGCGGGCGGCGCGAAGTTGCTGCGCAACTACAGCTATGTCTTCAACGGCTTTGCCGCCCAAATGACCGAAGCGCAGGCGCAAAAGTTGGCCGCGACGCCCGGTGTGCTCAGCGTATCCGAGGACGTGAAGCGCACAGCGGATACCTCCTCGACCCCGACGTTTCTCGGGCTGACTGGCAGGGACGGCTTCTGGAGGGAGAACGAAGCCAAGGGCGAGAACGTCATCATCGGCGTGATCGACTCTGGCATCTGGCCGGAACATCCCAGCTTCGCGGATGGCAAGCGCGGCGAGCCAGACTACGACCGCGTGCGCGGCTGGAAAGGCACTTGCATCAGTGGCGACCAGTTCACGGCCAACAATTGCAACCGCAAGCTGATTGGAGCCCGTTACTACAACGAGGGCTTCGGCGGCGACGACGGAATCAGGGCCCTCTTCCCCTACGAGTTCGTCTCACCGCGCGACTTCGACGGGCACGGTACGCACACGTCGTCGACGGCCGGCGGCAATGAAGGCGTCCCGGCCACGGGCCCGGCGGCCGTGTTCGGCAAGATCAACGGCATCGCGCCGCGTGCGCGCATCGCCATGTACAAGGCCCTCTGGCATGACAACGACACCGCCACGTCCTCGGGCTACACGTCCGACCTGGTCGCCGCCATCGACGACGCCGTGGCCGACGGCGTGGATGTCATCAACTACTCGATCAGCGGCACAAGCACGAACTTCCTCGATCCGGTCGAACTCGCGTTCTTGAGCGCCGCCGATGCCGGCGTCTTCGTGGCTGCATCGGCCGGCAATTCCGGGCCGACCACCAGCACCGTGGCTCACCCCAGCCCCTGGATCACCACCGTGGCCGCGGGCACGCACAATCGCGATGGCGCAGGCTCCGCGACGCTGGGCAATGGTGTCGTCCTGAGTGGCGCCTCGGTGGCCGCCGCGGTCGCATCGAAGAGCCTGATCAATGCGGCTCGATGCGGCGGTGGCAGGCGCCGACCCGACCGCGGTCGAGGCTTTGCTTTTCAGCCGCCGACAACGGCGGGCACAGCCGTGCTGGACCCTGCCAAGGTGGCGGGCAAGATCGTCGTGTGCGATCGTGGCGTGAACGCCCGCGTCAGCAAGAGCCAGGCAGTCTTGCAAGCCGGTGGGGTGGGCATGTTGCTGTTGAACACCTCGCCCAATTCGATCAACGCCGATCTGCATTTCGTGCCGACCGTGCACCTCGCGGACACCGTCGGCTGCCGCCGTGCACACCTATGCCGGATCGGCGGGTGCCACCGCATCGATCGCCCAGTCGACGATCACCTTCACCGCGCCGGCACCATTCACGGCGTCGTTCTCGTCGCGCGGGCCACTGCGGGCGGCGGCTGGCAATCTGCTCAAGCCTGACCTCATCGCCCCCGGCCAGGACATCCTGGCGGGCGTCGCACCTCCGAACAACAATGGTCGCCTGTTCGATGTCTACAGCGGCACGTCGATGTCGAGCCCGCACGTGGCCGGCCTCGCTGCGCTGATGAAAGAGGTGCATCCGAAATGGTCGCCGATGGCGATCAAGTCGGCGCTGATGA
Source organism: uncultured beta proteobacterium (assembly GCA_963779435.1). GTDB lineage: Bacteria > Pseudomonadota > Gammaproteobacteria > Burkholderiales > Burkholderiaceae_C > CADEEN01. Next base: position 32,002 of record CAVZYL010000023.1, read on the forward strand.
CCAGTGCCGGCGACGTGCTGGACGGCCCGAACACCAATCCGCTGGTGATCTTCCGCCAGGGGGCGGGCCATGTGCAGCCGAACAATGCGGCCGATCCGGGCCTGGTGTTCGATTCGGCGTTCGAGGACTGGGCGGGCTTCCTCTGCGGGACGCAACTGGGACCCGATTTCTGCGTATCCAATGGGATCGCGGTGCTGAACCCGAGCGATCTGAACATGGCTTCGATCGCCATCGGCGCCCTCGCCGGCACCCAGACGGTGACGCGCAAGGTCACGAACGTCAGCGACGGTCACGCGACCTATACCGCTGCGGTGACCGGCATGGCAGGGTTCCAGGTCAAGGTCACCCCGGCCTCGTTGACGCTGGCCAAGGGCCAGACCAAGTCGTTCACGGTGAGCTTCACCCGCACCGATGCCGCCGCGTTGAACAGCTACGCCGGGGGTCAGCTCACCTTGAGTGGCGGCACGTCGAAGAAGATGTCCGATCAGCATCAGGTGCGCATTCCCTTGGTTGTGCAGACCGGTTGCACTGGCGGCGCCGGCAGAGGTGAACGCGCTCGTACAGCGTGAAGTTCGGCTACACGGGTCCGTTCAGCGCGACGCCGCGCGGACTGGTCGCGGCCACGACTGCCACGGGGTCGGTGGTGACCAACGCCTCGGTCGATTTCGCGGTCACGATCCCGGCAGGCACGACCTATGCGCGGTTCTCGCTGTTCGACACCGACGTCAGCCAGCCCAGCGATCTGGACCTGGAGGTGCGCAACCCAGAGCGGCACCTTGGTTGGCGCGCAGCGGCAGCGGCACGTCTGCCGAAGAAGTGAACCTGGTCAATCCCGCGGCCGGGACTTACACGGTGCGTGTGATCGGCTTTGCAACCGGCGGCTCGGCGACAAGTTTCACCTTGTTCAACTGGTCGCTCGGGTCGACGTCCGCCGGCAACATGACGGTGAGCGCACCCGCCAGCGCCGTGACCGGCGGAACCGGCAGCATCGGCTTGGCCTTCAGCGGCTTGACCGCGGGTATCCGGTACCTGGGTTCCGTGGTCTACGGCGGTGACCCGATCCGTGCCGGCGCCGACCATCGTCCGCGTCAATCCTTGATCGTCGCGCGGCATCGTCGGCCGCAATGAGCAGGCCCTGCAGAGCGATCTGCGGGGCCTTGTTTCTTTGCGCTGCGGCGACGGCGCGCGCGACTCAAATACTCGGGTCCACTGCCGCCGGTGCGGTGATGCGTCCGGCAGGGCAATAGAAGGGTTGTCCGCGCCGGCTGGCGTGGTATTCGAGGATCTCCGCGCCGGCCTGGATGCGAATCCGAAAACCCGGCACCAGCGCCTGCGTGTACTGCTTGCCGGGCTGGGGACAGCCGATCGCACCGTCGGGCCAGGTCACCGGCTCCGCCGCAGCAAGTTTCAGCGTCGAAGGGTCACGCCCACTTCGGCGCGCTGCATCGTCGAGCGCCTGCTGGATCATCGATTGCATTTGACCGGTCTGCATGGCCATGAGTCGTTCCTTCGGGCCGGGTATCAAGGCAGGCGATGGACTGCTATCGAACGGGGTCGCGGCGGGCGCCGTCCCGGCCTCGCGCGCCGCGACTGCACAGCCGAGGTTCGCAATGGCCACCAGCGCGGCCATCGAACGTGCATGACGCGGGTTCATCGCCAATTGTTCACTCCAGGCCCGGCCAGCTCGGCGGTGCCGCATTGCTCGCAATTGTGCAACCCCGGCGATGCGCAGGCGACCGGCGTTACGCTGTGATGCGCGTCGCCCGCAAGGCGCCGACTTTGTGGTGGCGGGCAGCAGCGTTAGGCCATCACGCCGTTGGCCGCGAAGTCGTCGATGAACTGCGCTGCGCCTGGCGGCGCCGCAACCGGGGGAGCATGTGATCGACATCGGCTGCGGCTGCGGCGATACGTCGGTCGAACTGGCGCGCAGGGTCGGCGCCAGCGGCAGGGTCCTGGGTATCGAAGTCTCGCAGCCGATGCTCGACGTGGCCCGGGCTCATATGCAAAAAGCAGAGTGGGCCAACCTCGAGTTTCGCGAGGCCGACGCCTCCGAAGCCACGCTGCCGGCCGACACCGACTTGCTGTTCTCGCGCTTCGGTGTGATGTTCTTCGCCCAGCCGGTGGCCGCGCTGCGCCACCTGCGAACATCGATGCGACCGCACGAGCGCCTGGTCTTCGTCTGCTGGCGCGTACCGCGCGACAACGCCTGGGCCATGACGCCGCTGGTCGCCGCACGCAAGGCGATCGACGTCACGCCGGCGCCGGCCGACCCGCACGCGCCCGGTCCGTTCGCATTTGCCGACGAGGAACGGTTCGACCTGGCGGGTGATGGCATCGCCGTCCATTGCGTAGCTCGACTAGGTGGCGCCACAGCTGCTGGCTCAGCAACCGCGAGTGGGTGCGAACGGCCATGAGCCGTTGTTCACCACAGTCCGCTGTCCGGCCACTCAGGCAGCCTGCGTCGTGTGTACCGATCCGGTGGCTGGCCAGAAATCCATGTTCGCCGCAGGGGCGCACGGTGCCGATCTACGGCTTGGCCTTGTGGTCACGCAGGGCGACGAGTTCCTGCGTCAGCATCTTGGCGAACTCCTCGTACAGCCAAGCCAAACGTGAGCTGTCTTGACCGCCGCCAAATCCACCCAGTCCGTACGACGTGCCGACCTTGAATGTCCCGATGGGAGGGCCGTCGAGCCGGCTAAGTGTGGCGGTGCCGTTAAGCTGGTCGGTTCCTGCCATGAATCCCCACATGATTGCGTTGAAGGTGCTGCGTACGCGCAGTTCGTCGATTGTCACAGCGAGCTTGAAGTCGCCGTCAGGGGACACTAGCTTGGCGGCATCCAGCGTGCGCTGGACCACACCCCGGAACGCCACGAGGTCGAACTTCTGAGTTTCGGCGTCGGCCATCGCTGCTTTGGCCGCCGGAGAGATTTCGATCTCGAACGAGGTCAGCGCGCGCACGGGCTCCCGCGCGGTCGCCGCGTCAGGCGGGCGCGTGACCTGCGACGCACAGCCCGCAAGCGTAGCGATCAGAAGGGCGATCGCGATTCGACGGAACATGTTCATGATGAAACACCTCGTGCGGGTAATGTGAAGACGCGCGAACGGGCTGGCTTGCCGCGGCAAGGGGCCCGGCTGGGTTTGCGCCTGGCTGCGGCGTCAACCGATTGATATGCAGCTGAAATCACCACGGGCGCGATCGGCTCCCAATGTGAACCCGCCGGTGGCGCCCGGAATTCGTTCACGCGAGATTCTTATCGTGCGCACGTCAAGCGGCGGGACGCGCGCAGGCGCGGACCATACGAATTCGACCTGAATCGGCCGCAGTTCGGCAGGCAGATCCCACAGCACGTCAAGGGAACTCAATCCCGTGGTTTGATTCGGCCCCAGCACGTTGTTGTTGGGCCCAAGTGGAACCCCCGCAGTAAACGGAGGGAGCTGGCCCAAAACTCTGGAATCGAAGAGTACGGTTCCAGTCGCGGCGAAGATCGTCACGCGCTCGACCGTGACGGATGTTGTCGAACTCAGATTTCTCAGATCCCAGCCGGCAAATTGCATTTCGGATCCGTTCAGCCTGGAGTTGTTGGTACCACCGCACCGTAGAACGCCACCCCGCGCAATCGAGCCGCCATCGGCGTTGGCCGCAGGCGAAACGCCGGCCAAGCCGAGCGACAGAGCAATTCCCGAAAGAAGCACCAATGCCTTGTTGCTCATAATTCCTCCGATTAAGTAAGTCGCGCAATTCAACTAGTGGTCGTCGGCCATCGCTGAGAGCGACGGCGAGTTGCAGGCCCGTCAAGCCAGATGCCTGGTGCGTGGCAATGTCTGCGCACTGCGATTGAACCAAGACAACGAACTCAGATTTCTGCGTACTCATTGTTTAGGGAGAAGGTCAACCGCCGACTTACCGCCAGATGACAGATGGCATACAGATGACAGCCCGCCGCAGGTTCGCATCTAGACTGGTTGGCACTTCAACTGAGTGTTGTGTTGCGTTGCCACCGGGTGGCCCGCCAAAGAGTGGCGCTCCCCGCGAGCCAGTGCGGCGCTACTGCGCTCACGTGAACGCCCTTTTCTCTTTCGCTATCCCCGCCTACTGCGATGGCCGCGCGGTCACGAAGGACTACGCAATGGAGGCCAACGCGCCGTGCGTTCATCTTGATGCCGGGCGAGTGGAGGGCTTACGGACTGTCACCGACGACGTTGGACACGTCGGCTGGGTTGTCACGCCGGGTCTGGTTCGGCGCGGGGACGCGTAATGGTGCAAGGCCTTCGCGCGTAAATTGATAGGCCCGGGCGTTGACACACGTGACGGGTGGCCTGCGGCCACGAGCGGGCGCTCATGGACCGCAGTCGTCGAGCATTTTGCTGTTTAGGCTCGACTGATCAACCGCGGCTTCGAGATCGACTTCGGCCACTCCTCGAAGGGCGCGACGAACTCGAGTTCATGACGACGATCCTCAGATCGGCAGTGATCGAGCGGGGATACGCCATGAACGCGTTGGTCCAACAGCGCGAGCACCGCACTCACGCGGGTGCTGTCCCGCTACGACAACAGCCCGTTCCGCGGCTACTTTGCTGCTGAACGGCAAGCAGCCTCGACTTCCTTGCGATGTTCGGTGTCCGGGAATGTCTGTCTCATCTGGCCCTCCATACCCGGTACCGCCGTGTTCTCCAACTCCTGACGCTCCAAAGTCGAACAGTTTGCAACCACTTTGAAGTTCGCGAAGAAGATGTGGGCATCCCTCGATCTATACGTGACGATGTCGCCTGACCTGACCAAACTGGAGACGTCGAGCTCTCTGACCTTTCCAACGCTTACCCAATTCGGCTTTGCAACGGTTCCTGCGCTCGGCGCGACGCTGGCGCACCCGGCTAGCACGATTGCGAGCGACACCGACAGCGCGATGTCCCACGAGTTGACTCTCATTTTGATTGCGCCAATGCGGACGAAATGATCGGGTCTTCGCCACGGCGCGCGCGAGTCGCGACGATAGCGCGCGATTCTCGCAGTCGCATGCGCTTGCCCGCAACCGATTTGCTCTTCTGGTGGCGCGTCGGCTGGCAGCGGCTGCGTCTTTCGGCGTACGACCAACCGTGGGTGGACATCGGCACGCCCGGCGCGGCTCGCGCGCGATGAGCCGAGTCTTCGGCGGCACGCGACTGCGCGGCCGGTCACGGCGCCACGCACATCTTGACGTCGCCGCTGGAGCGCGATCGCCGGCAGCCTGCGGCGGTGCCCCGGCCGAGGCTGCACCTGATCGGCTTCCATGGGGTGATGGCGCTGAATGGTAAGCGCGAGTCATGGTTGTGCCGCACTGGACACAAGGTCACCGGCCAGTTCGAGCCCGCGGCAATCGATTTGATCTGCGCACAGCAGTCCAGCGCGCACGAATTGACGCCACCTGCAGAAGCGTGCAATCACGGTCGACCTCGAACACCCCCCCAGCGACGCGCCGACCGTCGGCTTTCTGGCTCCGAGACTGTCGATTAGGGCGCCATCAACGGGTCGAAAGCGACCAGAGCCTCGAACCCTTGGCGCATCGAGCCATGCCGGGCGGATGCCCGCGCGGTTGGCGACGGTCTGGATCTACCTGCGCAATGCCGCGCGCCGCGCACGCCGCTGCAGCGCCTGCATCAGCAGGAACAACGCGGTCGAGAACACGATCATGATCGTGGCCACCGCGGTCAGCGCCGGCGTGATGCTGTCGCGCAGGCCGGAGAACATCTCGCGCGGCAGGGTGCGCTGCTCGGGGCCGGCGATCAGCAGCGCGATCACGACGTCGTCGAACGAGGCCGCAAAGGCGAACAGCGCGCCCGAGGCCATCGCCGGCACGATGGCCGGCAGGGTGACGCGCAAGAAGGCGGTGGCCGGCGTGGCGCCGCAGGCCGCGGCGGCGCGCTCGAGGTTGGGGTCGAGCAACTCCAGCGCGGTCAGCACCGGCACCACGACGAAAGGCACCGCGATCACGGTGTGGGCGAGGATCAGGCCGATGTAGCTGCTGGTCAGCGACAGCGGCGCGAGGAAGAAGTACGAACCCACCGCGACCAGGATCACCGGCACGATCATCGGCGACAGCATCAGCAATTTGAGCGCGCCGGCCAGCGGCCCGCGCCGACGCGCCAGGCCCGAGCGCGGCCAGCGTGCCGAGCACCACCGACAGCGCGGTGGCGGCGCTGCCGACGAAGAGCGAATTGGCCAGCGCCGTGAGCCACTTGCCGCCGCCCAGCACCTCGGCGTACCAGCGCAGCGACAGGCCCGGCAGCGGATAGGTCAGGAACGAGCCGCTGGAAAACGACAACGGCACGATGGCCGCGATCGGCACCAGCAGGAAGGCCAGCACGGCGGCGCAGTAGGCCAGTAGAGCGCGCGCCAGCGACCATGCATGCCGTCATCCCATCGCCATCACGCGCCCGCCGGACAGGCGGTGCGCCGCGGCGTAGAGCGCGAGCGTGGTGACCAGCATCAGCACGCCGAGCGCCGCGGCCAGGCCCCAGTTGCCGGTGTCGGTGGTGTAGGTGGCGACGAAGTACGACAGCATCTGGTCCGAGCCGCCGCCCACCAGCGCCGGCGTGATGTAGTAGCCGAGCGCGAGGATGAAGACCATCAGCGAGCCCGCGGCGACGCCCGGCGCGGCGATGCGGCAGGTAGACGCGCACGAAGGCCGTCACCGGCGGCGCGCCCAGGCTGACGGCCGCGCGCATGTAGTGCGGCGGGATGCCCTTGAGCACGGTGTAGAGCGGCAGGATCATGAACGGCAGCAGCACGTGCGTCATCGCCACCAGCACGCCGGTGCGGTTGTAGATCAACGTCAGCGGCTCGGCGATCAGGCCGAGCTTGAGCAGCAGGCTGTTGACCATGCCCTCGCGCTGCAGCACCACCACCCAGGCCGCGGTGCGCACCAGCAGCGACGTCCAGAACGGCAGCAGCACCAGGATCATCAGCGCGTCGGCCATGCGCTCGCGCACCTGGGTCAGCAGCAGCGCCACCGGAAAGCCCAGCAGCAGGCACAGCAGCGTGACGGTGGCGCTGATGGCCAGCGTGCGCAGCAGCACGTCGATGTAGATGCGCTGCGCCGTCGGCGCGCGCTCGATCGCGCCGTTCGGGCGTGCGCACGAGGTCGAGCGCCGCCAGCAGGTAGTACGGCGACAGCGGGCCGCGCGCACGCTGGACGGCGGCGAAGAACGCCGGGCGACGCCAGCGCCGGATCGATCGCGGCGAAGAATGCCGCGTCGGCGCGCGGCGCATCGGCGGCGCCGACGCATCTCGCGCGCGGCACGCATCAGCGTGCTGCGCACGCCGTTGACCTCGTAGTTCAGCCGCCGCGCCGCGTCGGCCAGCGTGCTGGCGGCGCGCGCCTCGACGAGGTCCTGCTCGAGCGCGGCGTAAGCCGCGTCGGGCACCGGCTGGTCGGCTGCCACGCCTCGAGCGCCACCAGCGTGCGCGGCAGCGCACGCGGCACCTCGGCCTCGCGCACCGCCAGCGACAACAGCCACGCCAGCGGCGCGACGAAGAACACCAGCAGAAACGCTGCCAGTGGCAGCAGCAGCGCCCGCTTGCCACGCCCTCGCATGGCGGTCAACACATCGACCGGCCGCCGTCGATCACTTCGTGCCGGACCACTGCGTCCAGCGCTCGGCCAGCTTGTCGCCGTTGTCGATCCAGAACTTCGGGTCTTCGGCGAACGCCTGCTTCAGGATGTCGGGGTTGGTCGGCAGCTCGGCCATCAGGCTCTTGTCGACCAGCGGCGCCGCGCCGGCCGACGTGACGCCGTAGCGCACGTACTTCGGCAGCCTGGCCTGGTTGTCGGGCCGGCCCATGAACTCGATCAGCTTCTCGGCATTGGCCTTGTTCGGCGTGCCCTTCATGATGACCCACGAGTCCATCGTGTACGGCGTGTCCTTCCACACCATCTTGAAGTTCTTCTGGTCCTTCTCGTTGGCAGCGGTGATGCGGCCGTTGTAGGCGGTGGTGAACACCACGTCGCCGGCGGCGAGCATCTGCGGCGGCTGCGCGCCGCTCTTCCAGAACACCAGGTCGCTCTTGATCGAGTCGAGTTTCTTGAACGCGCGCTCGATGCCCTCGGGCGTGCGCAGCGTCTTGTAGACGTCTTTCGATCGGCACGCCGTCGGCGATCAGCGCCACTTCGAGGTTCCACTTGGCGCCGTTGCGGATCGCACGCTTGCCCGGGAACTTCTTGGTGTCGAAGAAGTCGGCCCAGCCGCTGGGCGCGGTCTTCACCTTGTCGCCGTCGTAGGCGAGCACCAGGTTGTAGATGATCGCGCCGACGCCGCAGGCGTGCACGGTGCCCGGCAGGTAGCGCGACGCGCCGCCGATCTTGCTGACGTCGAGCTTCTCGTACAGGCCCTCGTCGCAGCCGACCTCGAGCTCGTCGGCCTCGACCTGCACGACGTCCCAGCGTTGTTGCCGCCTTTGATCTTCGTGCGCAGCACGCCGAGGCCGCCGTCCCACGATTCGTCGAGCAGCTTGGTGCCGGCCGCGTTGAACGGCTTGAAGTACACCTCTTTCTGTCCGTCCTGGTACGCGCCGCCCCACGACACCACGGTGAGGTCGTGCGACTGCGCGGCCGCGCCGAGCGCGGCGGCCCCCAGCGCCGCTGCCGCGGCCGCGTGGGTGAGGGTGGTGGTGATCCGGTTCATCTTTCACTCCTGTCGTCGTTGAAATCAGCTCGTCTGCGAATCTAGAAAGCCCATGCGTCTTCGGCACGGAAAGCCAGGTCGATGTCCTGCCCCGTCGCGAGCGCCGGGCGGCAACGCCGAGGCGTTGACCTTGGCGAACCATTGCGTGGCCGCCGATGCGGCGCCATGCAACTGCACCACCAGGCGCCAGTGGTCGCCCTGGTGGATCGCATCGACCAGCGTCGCGCGCAGCCGGTTCTCCGCCTGCAAAGTGCGCGCATCAGCGGCGATGCGCAGCGCCTCGGGGCGCACGCACAGCGTGGCGGCCGCGCCCGGCCGTGCACGAATGCAGGGCCGCCGCGCGCGCGCAGCGCCGAGCCGTCGGCCGCGCGCAGTTGCACCGCCGCGCCGGCGCTGCCCGACTCGACCGCGGCGTCGATCATGTTGTTGTCGCCGAGGAAGCCGGCGACAAACGGATTGGCCGGCGCGTCGTACAGCTGCTTGGGCGTGGCGAGCTGTTCGACGCGGCCCTGGTTGAACACCGCGACGCGGTCCGACAGCGTCATCGCTTCGGATTGGTCGTGCGTGACGTACACCATCGTCACGCCGAGCTCGCGGTGCAGGCGCCGGATCTCGAGCTGCATCTGCTCGCGCAGCTTCTTGTCGAGCGCCGACAGCGGCTCGTCCATCAGCACCAGCCGCGGCTCGAACACCAGCGCACGCGCCAACGCCACGCGCTGCTGCTGGCCGCCGGAGAGCTGCTGCGGCCGGCGTTGCGCATAGGTCCTGCAGGCTGCACCTTCGCCAGCGCGGCGGCCACGCGCGTGCGCGCCTGGTCAGCCGCCACCTTGCGCACCGACAGTGGAAACGCCACGTTCTGCGCCACCGTCATGTGCGGGAACAGCGAGTAGCTCTGGAACACCACGCCCATGTTGCGCTTGTGCGGCGGCAGCGTCTCGATCGGCTTGCCGTCGAGCCGGATGTGGCCACGTCGTGGGCCGCTCGAAGCCGGCCAGCAGCATCAGCGTGGTGGTCTTGCCCGAGCCCGACGGCCCCAGCAGCGTGAGGAACTCGCCGGGCGTCGATGTGCAGGTTCAAGTCGTCGACCGCCGGCAGCACCGTGTCGGCGTAGACCTTGCGCACGTGCTCGAACTCGATCAGCGCCATGCGCGGATCAAGTGCCCGCTGCGTACCCAGGCCAAGGTGTCGGCCAGCGCGCGCCCGGCGCACTCGAGCATGACGTCGATCTCGGCTTCGCTGATGATCAGTGGCGGCGAGAACGCGATCACGTCGCCGCCGAGCACGCGAACGATCAAGCCGTGCGCCTGCGCGCGGCGCACGAAGTAGGCGCCGACACCACGCTGCGGGTCGAAGGGCTTGCGCGTGGCCGGGTCCTCGGCCAGCTCGATGGCGCCGATCAACCCCAGGCCGCGCACGTCGCCGACGATCGGGTGGCCGTCGAAGCGGCGCAGGCCGTGCTGCAGGCGCGGCGCCACCCGGCGCACGTGGCCGATGACGTCGTCGGCCTCGTAGATGCGCAGCGTCTCGAGCGCCACCGCGCAGGCCAGCGGGTGGCCGCTGTAGGTGTAGCCGTGGCCGAAGCTGCCGACCGCGGCGCTGGCGTCGGCGACCACCTGGTAGATCGCGTCGCGACACGTACAGCGCCGACATCGGCACGTAGGCCGAGGTCAGCATCTTGGCCACCGTGATCATGTCGGGCTTGAGGTCGAACACCTGCGTGCCGAAGGGCAGGCCGAGGCGGCCGAAGCCGGTGATGACCTCGTCGACGAGGAGCAGGATGTCGTGCTGCTTCAGGATCGCCTGCACGCGCTCGAAGTAGCCCGCCGGCGGGATGATCACGCCGCCGGCGCCCTGCACCGGCTCGGCGATGAAGGCGGCGATCGTGTCGGGGCCTTCGCGCTGGATCGGTCCTCGAGTTCGCGCGCCAGGCGCTCGACGAACTGGGTCTCGGCTCTCGCCCGCCAGGCCGCCGCGTAGTAGTGCGGGCGCCGACGCGCACGATGCCCGGCAGCGGCAGATCGAAGTGCTGGTGCATCGTCGGCCATGCCCGACATCGACGCCGCCGCTGCGGTGACGCCGTGGTAGCCCTTGTGCGCGCGCGATGATCTTCTTCTTGAGTGGCCGGCCGCGCGCGTTGTTGTAGTAGCGCACGAGCTTGAACGCGGTGTCGTTCGACTTCCGACCCCGAGTTGGCGAACAGCACGCGCCCGGCCTTAGGCGGCATCGGCGCCCAGCGCATCAGCTCGGCCACCAGTTCGGTCACCGGTCCGGGCACCTTGCCGGAGAACGCGTGGTAGTACGGCAGCTGTCTCATCTGCCGCTCGGCGGCCTCGGCCAGCCGCGTCTCGCAGAAACCGAGCGACGCGCACCACAGCCCGGCCATGCCCTCGATGTAGCGTTTGCCGTGCTCGTCGATCACGTGCACGCCGTCGCCGCGCACGATCACCAGCGGCCCTTCGCGCTCGAGCTGGCGCAGCTGGGTGTACGGGTGCAGGTGGTGCGCGATGTCGCTGCGCCCGGCGGGTGAGATGTCTTCTGCTGGCTTTGTCATTGGCGCGGGGGCAGGGTGGCCGTCGCGCCGATTATGAGTCGCGAGCCCGGTCGCCGACTGCGGGCAAGCCCGCGGGTTGCACGCATCGCGGCCAACCCGACGCGGCGGTCCGTGCTACAACGCCGGCTCGCTTGACCGTGCGGCGATCCGCGGCCAGGCATTCATTTGCACCATTTATCGCTGTCGGACCGGTCGCTGTCCGCTGGCGTTATGCAGGAGGCGACATGGCGAGCTATGCGGGAAGCTGCTTTTGCGGCAGCGTGAAGTTGAGCGCGACGGGCGCACCCGAGGTGATGGGTTATTGCCACTGCAATTCGTGCCGACAGTGGTCGGCCGGGCCGGTCAACGCATTCACGCTGTGGAAGCCCGATGCGGTGAAGGTCACCGCGGGCGCCGACAAGATCGGCACTTTCAACCTGACGCCGAACAGCTACCGCAAGTGGTGCAAGAGCTGCGGTGGGCACTTGTTCACCGAGCATCCTGGCATGGGCCTGACCGATGTCTACGCAGCCACGCTGCCAGGGTTGGAATTCAAGCCGGCTTTCCACGTCAACTACGCCGAAACCGTGCTGCACATACGCGACGGCCTGCCCAAGTTCAAGGACATGCCCAAGGAAGTCGGCGGCTCGGGAGAGACGCTGCCCGAGTGAGCGGGCCGCGGCCCGCCCCCACGCCGCTCGCTGCCGCGGCGCGCCACGCCGCGCCGCGGCAGTGGTTTGTCAGCACACACCCTTGTTGTCATGCACGCATCGCGCCGGGATACTCGATCCATCAAACCGTCACCGATGACCGTTACCCTTGCGCCATGCCGTCGATCCAGTTGGTGAACGTCTGCAAGCAATGGGGGGACACCAAGGCGCTCGCCGGCATCGACCTGGCCATCGAGCCCGGCACGTTCTGCGTCCTGCTCGGCCCGTCGGGCTGCGGCAAGTCGACCACGCTGCGCATCATCGCCGGCCTGGAGTCGGCCAGCAGCGGCCAGGTCTTCGTCGACGGCAGGACGTCACGCAGCAGCCGCCGGCCCGGCGCGGCATCGCGATGGTGTTCCAGAACTACGCCCTGTTTCCGCACCTGAGCGTGGCCGACAACATCACCTTCGGCCTGTCGGTGCGCAAAGTCGAGGCCGCCGAGTCGGCGCGTCGCCTGCAGAGCACTGCCGAACTGCTGGGGCTGCGGGCCCTGCTCGAGCGCAAGCCCTCGCAGCTGTCGGGCGGCCAGCAGCAGCGCGTGGCACTGGGCCGTGCGCTGGTGGCGCAGACCAGGGTCTGCCTGATGGACGAGCCGCTGTCCAACCTCGACGCGCAACTGCGCCAGGAGATGCGGCGCGAGTTGCGCGAGTTGCAGCAGCGCCTGGGCCTGACGGTGGTCTACGTCACGCACGACCAGACCGAGGCCATGAGCATGGCCGACCAGGTCGTGCTGCTGAACCAGGGCCACGTCGAGCAGGACGCTTCGCCGCGGGCGCTGTACGCGATGCCGGCCACGACCTTCGCCGCGCGCTTCATCGGCACGCCGGCGATGAACCTGCTGCGGCTCGAGCAGCGGCCGCATCGCCGGCAGCAGCGTCTCGGTCGGTCGGCCGGCCAGCACGCTGGGCGTGCGGCCCGAGTCGGTGTCGCGCTCGGCGGCGCGGTGCCGGCCACGGTGCAGAGCCTCGAGTACCTCGGCGCCGACCTGGTCCTGCGCTGCGCGGTCGGCAGCGAGCAGATCACCGTGCGCGCCGACAGGCAAGACCGATGTCGCCGCGGCGGGCGCAGGTCACGCTCGGCTGGCCGGTGCAGGCCGAACACTATTTCGATTCACAGGGCAGCCGCGTCGCCTGACGCAAGATCCACAACCGACGGAGACCAGACCATGCAGAGAAGGACCTTCAACCACCTGTTGGCCGCCGCGGCGCTGGCCGGCGTTGCGCTCGGCGCAGCGGCGCAGGCACCGACCGAGATCTCGTTCTTCTACCCGGTCGCGGTGGGCGGGCCGATCACCAAGCTGATCGACGATTACGCCGCCGATTTCGGCAAGGAGAACCCCGGCATCAAGGTCACGCCGATCTACGCCGGCAGCTACCAGGACACGATCGTCAAGGCCCTGACGGCGCACAAGTCGGGCACGCCCGCCGGTGACTTCGGTGCTGCTGTCGACCGACATGTTCACGCTGATCGACGAGGACGCGATCGTGCCGATCGACAACTTCGTCAAGACCGCCGACGACAAGGCCTGGCTGGCCGGCTTCTACAAGGCCTTCATGCAGAACAGCCAGAGCGGCGGCAAGACCTGGGGCGTGCCGTTCCAGCGCTCGACCATCGTGCATGTACTACAACAAGGAACTGTTCAAGGCCGCCGGGCTGGACCCGAGCAAGCCGCCCGCCACCTGGGCCGAGATGGCCGACGCGGCGAACAAGCTGACGGTCAAGGACGCCTCGCGGCAAGGTCACGCAATACGGCGTGCAGATCCCGTCGAGCGGCTTCCCGTACTGGCTGTTCCAGGGCCTGGCGATCGAGAACGACGTGACCTGGCCAACGATGCCGGCAATGCGGTCAAGTTCGACGACCCGAAGGTGATCGAGGCGCTGCAGTACTGGATCGACCTGACCAAGCAGGGCGTGCACCCGGCCGGCATCGTCGAGTGGGGCACCACGCCCAAGGACTTCTTCGAGAAGAAGGTGGCGATGATGTGGACCACCACCGGCAACCTGACCAACGTGCGCCGAACGCCAAGTTCGACTTCGGGGTGTCCATGCTGCCGGCCGGCAAGCAACGCGGCTCGCCCACCGGCGGCGGCAATTTCTACATCTTCAAGAAGGCCACGCCAGCGCAGCAGGAGGCGGCCTTCAAGTTCGCCAAGTGGATCACCCAACCCGAGCGCGCCGCCAAGTGGAGCATGGACACCGGCTACGTGGCGATCAGCGAGGCGGCCTACAACACCGCCGCGCTGAAGAAGTACGGCGCCGAGTTCGCGCCGGCGCTGGTGGCGCGCGACCAGTTGCCCTATGCAGTGGCCGAGTTCTCGACCCATGACAACCAGCGCGTCACGAAGGCGCTGAACGATGGCCTGCAGGCTGCGCTCACCGGCACCAAGACCGCGGCGCAGGCGATGAAGGATGCACAGGCGGAGGCGGATCGCCTGCTGCGTTCCTACAAGTGACCGTTGTGCCATGGTGGCCCCGGCGGGCCGCGCTGCCTTGCCGGGTCCCGCCCCGCCGGGCGGGTTACTTTCTCTTTGCTGGCGCAATGAGATAAGTATCCAAAGAGAGAGCGCCTGAATGCAAAACCATTCGGTCCGTTCTGCCTGCTACGCACACCCGGCCCGGCGGGCCACTTGGAAGGAGCGACGCACATCGAACCGACATCTCACTTGACGAGGCCTGGCTACGCGTCGGCCTGGAATTCAGCGAATCAGCGCGGGCGAGCGTTCGCGAAGCCAGCGCCAACTCGACCACATCGCCTGGAGCCTGAACACCCGGCCTCGCAAAACGCTCGGCTGGAATACCCCCGCCCAGGTGTTCTTCGACCATTGCTTCGAGCACAAGATCGATGACCAACCCATCGTTGCACTTGGCCTTTGAAACCGCCGTGACTTTCGTTTGGGGCCGCAAATGTTCGCGATGCGCGGGGTCCGCTCACTTCGCGCAGCGAAGTTATGCGGTCACCAAAGTTACCCGGCCGCCGGGCCCGGACCCGGCAGGCAGGCAGTCACCGGCTGCTCGCAAGAGCGACTGACATGCCCCACGCCACACGCAGCAGCCAAACGCAGGTGCACGCCTACCTGCTGCTGCTGCCCGCCTTCGTGCTGCTGCTCGCCTTCACGCATATCCCGGCGGTGGCCACGCTGATCGACAGCTTCTTCTCCACGCCCAAAGGCAGCCGCCCGGCGCATTGGGTCGGATTGGAGAACTACCAGGTGATGGTGTCCGACCCGGTGTTCTGGAAGGCGCTGACGCAACAACCTGTGGTTCGCGCTGGCGACGATTCCGTGCTCGATCGGCCTGGCGCTGGTGATGGCGCTGTGGGTCAACGAGCGCATTGCCGGGCGTGGCTTCCTGCGCATGGCCTACTTCACGCCCACCGTGCTGCCGATGGTGGCGGTGGCCAACATCTGGCTCTTCTTCTACACCCCGGGCTACGGCCTGCTGGAGCAGATCACCGGCGCGTTCGGCCTGCCGTCGCAGAACTGGCTCGGCGACCAGCGCACCGCGCTCAGCGCGGTGACGGTGGTGGCGGTGTGGAAGGAGGCGGGATTCTTCATGATCTTCTACCTGGCCGCGCTGCAAAGCCTCAACCCCAGCCTGCGCGAGGCCGCGGCCATCGAGGGCGCGTCGCGCTGGTACTTCTTTCGCCGCGTGCAATGGCCGCTGCTGATGCCGACCACGCTGTTCGTGATGGTCAACGCCGTCATCAACGCCGTGCGCATGGTCGACCACATCGTGGTCCTGACGCGCGGCGGGCCCGACAACGCCTCGACGCTGCTGCTGTTCCACCTCTACGAAGTGGGCTTTCGCTACTGGGACAGCGGCTATGCCGCGGCGTTGACGATGGTCCTGCTGGCCGTGCTCGCGACGGTCGCGCTGCTGCAGTTCTTCATCCTCGATCGCAAGGTGCACTACCAGTGAGTGCCGCCACGACCGCCACGCGACTGGTCTACAACGATCCGGGTTGGCTCGACACCCTGGCCGCCTGGCTGCTGGCGCTGCTGTGGATCCTGCCGCTGGCCTACGCGGTCTGGACGGCGTTCCACCCGACCGAGTTCTCGACCCGCTTCGTGCCCCTGGCGCCGCTGACGCTGGACAATTTCTCTCGCGCCTGGGCGGCGGCGCCGTTCGCGCGCTACTTTGTCAACACCGCGCTGCTGGTGGCGATGATCCTGGCCTGCCAGCTGGTACTGAGCACGCTGGCGGCGTACGCGTTCGCGCGCTACGAGTTTGCAGGCAAGAAGCTGCTGTTCGCGCTGGTGCTGGTGCAGTTGATGATCATGCCCGACATCCTGCTGGTCGAGAACTACAAGACCATGTCGCGGCTGGGCCTGGTCGATTCGCTGCTGGCCATCGGTCTGCCGTACTTCGCTTCGGCGTTCGCGATCTTCCTGCTGCGCCAGACCTTCATGGGCATCCCCAAGGAACTCGACGAAGCCGCGCGCGTCGAGGGCGCGAGCGCTCTGCAGATCCTGTGGCGTGTCTACGTCCCGCTGGCACGACCGGTCTACACCGCGTTCGCGCTGGTCTCGGTGAGCTTTCACTGGAACAACTTCCTCTGGCCGCTGATCATCACCAACACTGTCGGCGCGCGGCCGCTGACGGTCGGCCTGCAGGTCTTCTCGTCGACCGACCAGGGCATCGACTGGTCGGTGATCACGGCCGCCACGCTGATGAGCTCGGCGCCGCTGCTGGTCGCCTTCCTGCTCTTTCAGCGCCAGTTCGTGCAGAGCTTCATGCGCGCCGGGATCAAGTGACGGTCAAGGCGGTATTGCGGCCGTGTCAGGCCCTGTAACGAATGCCGCTCAAGTGCGGAGCGCAAGCGGCCGATAGGCCATGGGAGACCGACCCTCCACAGCAGTCCATGAACGCCGCCGCCCGCAACACCGCCTTTTCGACCGCCAATCCGCACGCCCTGGCCACGATCCTCGAGGCCAGCGAAACCAAGAGCATCATCGCTGCGCGTGACATCTTCGAGCTCTCGGGCACCCTGTTGTGGGCGCGCGACCAGCCGGTGTCCCGCGCGCTGCAAAGAACGCTGCTCGACCGCCGCCTGCGCGAGCCGCTGGAGAGTTGCCTGTTGGTCGAGGATGGCGTCACGCCGCAGGCCTTGGTGCTGTGCACGCAGGCGTTGGTCGAGCGCGACACGCCACTGGCCGCGCTGCTGCGGCCGTACGCTGCCAGGATCGTCCAGGAGGTCGAGCACCTGCCGTTGCATCCGGTCGGCCAGTTGTTGCTCAGCGCCGGCCAGGCCTCGCATCCGGAGTCGTTCGATCATGCGGTGCAGGCGATGGCGCTGGCCGGCGCCTTGATGCTCGATCACGGTGGCGGCACGCTCCAATTGCGCCTGGCCATGCTGGCCGGCCTGCTGCACGACCTGGGCGAGATGTACATCGACCCGCATTGCGGCGAGGTCGATGCCGATCGCCTGCTCGACCTGCAGAGCTACCGCCAACTCGTGGTGCATCCCCACGTGGGCCGGTTGTTGATCACGCAGTTGACCGACTACCCGGCGACACTGGCGCGGGCGATCGGTGAGCATCACGAGCGCCTGGACGGCTCGGGCTACCCGCACGCCCTGCAGCGCGACGCCGTCTCACCGCTGGGCCGCATGCTGGCCGTCACCGAGGCCGCGCTGGCCGTGTTGCGCAGCGAGCGTCCCGATTTGTTGCGGGTGAGCATCGCGCTGCGCGTGGTGCCGGGCGAGTTCGACCTGAGCTGGGTTGGCCGCATCGCGGCGGCCGTGGGCAGCCAGCCGCCGCTGCAGGCCCAACTCAGTGCGGCGCAAGTGCAATCGCGCCTGACGCGGCTGGAGACGGCGCTGCAGAGTTCGATCTACCGTGTCGATGCGCTGATGGCCGCCGCCGATTCGCCGGACCTGCAATCGGCACTGGGGCTGGCACAACATCTGCTGTCGCGCCTGCGCGCCGGCTGGTACGCGAGCGGCCTGTGGGGCAGCCAGGACGTGCAGCGGCAAGACGCGGCCGAAGTCGAGGCGGTCGAAGACGAACTGTTCTTTCGCCTGCACGCGATCGCCCGGGCGGCGCAACTGCGCGCCGGTGAACTGACGCCGGCCGACCTCGATCGGCTGGACATGCTGTGCGACACGTTGCGCGCAGTGCAGCGCTAGGCTTGGGCAGGCGCTTGGCGTTGACCACTTGACGCGGCTTCGCGGAGTGTGGGTTTGCGTGCGTCGCTTTGCCGGGTCCCGCCGGGGCGGGACCCGGCAAGGCACCGCAGGCCTGCGCGCTTGAACGCGAACCTTCGTCAGGCTCTCGCCACCTGCGGCGGCAACTCGACCTTGACCCGGATGACCTGACTGCCTTGCTGGCGCTCGAGGTTGACCTTGATGTCCTCGGGCTGGATCTTCACGTACTTCGAGATCACGCGCGACCAGCTCGCGCTGCAGCGCCGGCAGGTAGTCGGGCCGCGCTGGCCGCGCGGCCGCTGCGCTCGTGCGCGAGGATGATCTGCAGCCGCTCCTTGGCGACGCTGGCCGTCTTCTTCTTTTCGCCCGAGCAGGAAGGACAGGAAGGACATCGCGTCACCTGCGCCCGCGAACAGGCGCTTGAAGAAGCTCGGCCTTCTGCGGCCTCGATGAAGCGCATCGGCGCGGCTCTCGCCGAGGAAGCGGCGCGACCACGTCCTTGTAGGCCTCGGACACGTCGCTGCCCTTCATGTGGATCGCCGGCACGCCCTGGTTCGACGCGTTGCAGCACGGTTTCGCGACTCCGGGATCACGCCGATCAGCTGGATGCGCAGGATCTCCTGGATGTCCTCCAGCGACAGCATCTGCGCCGCCGGCCACGCGCGTTCGGGTTGTAGCGCGTGATCAGCAGGTGCTCCTTGATCGGCTCCTTGCCTTCGATGGCGCGCTGGGTCTTGCTGCCAGCATGCCGAGGATGCGGTCGGAGTCGCGCACCGACGAGACCTCGGGGTTGGTCACCACCAGCGCCTCGTCGGCGAAGTGCATCGCCATCAGCGCGCCGGTCTCGATGCCGGCCGGCGAGTCGCAGACGATGTACTCGAAGCCCATCTCGGCCAGGTCCGTCGAGCACCGTCTCGACGCCGTCCTTGCGTCAGCGCGTCCTTGTCGCGCGTCTGCGAGGCGGCCAGCACGAACAGGTTGTCGCACTGCTTGTCCTTGATCAGCGCCTGGTTCAGGTTGGCCTCGCCCTGGATCACGTTGATCAGGTCGTACACCACGCGGCGCTCGCAGCCCATGATCAGGTCGAGGTTGCGCAGGCCGACGTCGAAGTCGATCACGGCGGTCTTGTGGCCGCGCAAGCGCCAGGCCCGGCGGCAAAGCTGGCGCTGGTGGTGGTCTTGCCGACGCCGCCCTTGCCGGAGGTCACGACGATGATTCTTGGCCATGGTGTAGTCCTTTCCTTGTTGAGTTCGAGTTCGGTAGCGGGTGCCAGCTCAGCCAGTCAGTGCCTCGACGACCAGGCTCTCGCCGTCCAGGCGAACCTGCGCCGGCCTGGCCCAGCGACCTCGGCGGGCAGCGGCGACTTCGGTGGTGCGGTAGACGCCGGCGATGGACAGCAGTTGCGGGCTCCAGGCAGGTCGTGAAGATGCGCGCCTCGGTGTTGCCGCGCGCGCCGGCGAGCGCGCGGCCGCGCAGCGGCGCGTAGACGTGGATGTGGCCGTCGGCGATGACTTCGGCGCCGTAGCTCACCATGCGCCAGCACCACCAGGTCGCGGCCGCGCGCGTAGACCTGCTGGCCCGAGCGCAGCGGCTCGTCGACGATCAATGGCGGCAGCGGCGGCAACTGCAGCTCGACGATGCGTTCGCTGACCAGCGGCGGCGCCAGCACCAGCTCACGGGACGGCCGCGCGCCCTCGGGGGCCTCGACCAGGCCGGCCGCGAAGGCCGCCGCCATCTGCCCGGCGTTGCCGCCGCGAACCGCCACCGGCATCATCCGATGGCGGCGCAACAGTGCGATCAGGGCGGGAAAGTCGAGCGCCGGCTCGGCCTCGCGCACCTGCGACAGATCGAGCGCCACCGGCTCGTCGTCGAACAGGCCCGGCATCACGCTGGCACGTTGTTCGAGTTCGCCGGCCAGCACGTCCAGATCGGCGGTCTTGAGCACCACTGCAATCAGCGTCAGCGCCGCGCTCCTGAGCTCAAGGACATCGGCGGCAACCTCGCTCATCACAGCAGCCATACGGTGGGGTACCCAAAAGCCGGCGATTCTATCTATCTGCGGCCGCTCGGCCACCGTGCTTGTCGTGCCGGCGCCATGATTCGCATCTGCGATGATGGCCGGCAGTGCCACTGCCGCACCCATCGGAGAACCACATGAAACTCGTCAGACACGGCCCCGTCGGCCAGGAGCGCCCCGGAATCATCGATTCACAAGGGCAGGTGCGCGACCTCGGCGCGGTATGCGAGGACTTCGGGCCGAAGTTCTTCGCCGGCGACGGGATCCAGCGTCTGCGCTCGGTAGACGTGCAAAGCCTGCCCGTCGTCGCGGCGGGAACGCGGCTGGGCTCGTGCGTCGCCCAGCCCGGCAACTTCATCGCCGTGGGCCTGAACTACGTGCAGCACGCGATCGAATCGAAGGCCGAGATTCCGAAGGAACCGGTGCTCTTCAACAAGGCGCCTTCGTGCATCTGCGGGCCCAACGACGTGGTCCTGCTGCCGAAGAACTCGACCAAGGGCGATTGGGAAGTCGAGCTGGCGCTGGTGATCGGCAAGCAGGCGCATTACGTCGACGAGGCCGACGCGCTCGGCCACGTCGCGGGCTACTTCGTCTGCAACGATGTCTCGGAGCGTTCGTTCCAGCTCGAGCGCGGCGGCCAGTGGGTCAAGGGCAAGATGGCCCCGACCTTCGGCCCGCTCGGCCCCTGGCTGGTCACACCCGACGAAATCGCCGACGTGCAAAAGCTGCGGCTGTGGCTGGAGCTCAACGGCAAGCGGGTCCAGGACTCGAACACCAGCGACATGATCTTCACGGTCGCCAAGCAGATCTCCGCGATCAGCCAGTTCGGGATCCTGCAGCCGGGCGACGTCATCACCACCGGCACGCCGCAGGGCGTCGGCCTGGGCATGAAGCCGCCGGTGTATCTCAAGCCGGGCGACGTCATGCGCCTGGGCATCGACGGCCTGGGCGTGCAGGAGCAGCGCGTCGCGCGCTGGGGCGAGCAGTAACGAGCCCGGGATCACTGCGGAGAACAAGCGGCGCCCGCCCTGATCGCCGGCGCCCGGAGCGAGACGCTGGGAAGCTCTCGATTGACCGCGGGCGCCCTCCGTGACCACAATGAAACGCTGCCGCGGCTCGGCCGCGGATCTGGCGCCAATTGCCCGTACACCAAGGACGCTTCGATGCACCACTTTCGACGCCTGCTTCTGACTGCCATGGCCTGCCTGCTGTTCGGCGGCGCGACTGCGCAGGAACTGATCTCCAACGTGCCGCGCAACCAGACCCTGATCGTGGAGAACCCCGAGGGCACGATCAAGAATGCCGGCTGGTTCAATTACTGGGCCATCAATGCCGGCGGCCAATCCACCGGGCTGCACCAGTTGGCGCTGGACACCTTCTGGTACATCGACCCGAACCGCGGCGTCAATGGCGTGTGGGACAACTCGCTGGCCGCCGAGAAGCCGATCTACAACAAGGATTTCACCGAGCTCACGGTCAAGCTTCGCCCGGGCATCTTCTGGAGCGACGGCGTCGAATTCACGTCCGCCGACGTGGTCTATACCGTCGAGACCCACCTGAATACCAAGGGCCTGCGCTGGAGCGCGCCGATCCAAGTCAATGTGGCCAGCATTGCGGCGCCTGACAAGTACACCGCGGTGTTCAAGCTGAAGAAGCCGAACTCGCGCTTCCACGCGCTCTTCACGGTGCGCTGGAACGCGATGTGGATGATGCCCAAGCACATCTTCGAGAAGGCCGGCGACGTGCTGAAGTTCGCCTTCAACCCGCCAGTCTCGCTCGGGCCCTACACGCTCAACAGCTTCGATCCGAACGGCAAGTGGTTCATCTGGCAGAAGCGCGAAGACTGGAAGCGCACCTCGCTGGCCCGTTTCGGCGAGCCGGGCCCGAAGTACGTGGCCTATGTCGATGCCGGCCCGCCCGACAAGCGCGTCATCGCGCAGATGAATCACCAGCTCGACATCATCCACGACACCTCGCCCGAAGGCATGTTCACGCTGGCCAAGCAGTCGCGCCTGTCGCACGGCTGGTTCAAGGGCTTTCCGTACGCGCACCCCGACCCGACCCTGGCATCGGTGATCCTCAACAACCAGAACGAGTTGTTGAAGAACCGCGACGTGCGCTGGGCGCTGGCCTTGGTGATCGACATCAAGGCCGTGTCGATGGCCTCGTACCGCGGTGCGGCGACCATCTCCGCCATCGGCGTGCCGCCCACCGGCACCCACCCCGACTATTACCACAAGCCGATGGAGGCCTGGCTCAAGACCTTCGAGGTCGATACCGGCAAACGCAAGATCAAGCCGTATGACGCCACCATCGGCAAGCAGATCGCCGATTCGCTGCGCCCGAGCCTGGGCATCCAGATTCCCGAGAAGCCGGAGGAAGTCGCCAAGGCCTTCGGCATGGGCTGGTGGAAGCCCGACCTGCAGGCGGCGGCCGAGCTGTTGCAGAAGGCCGGCTTCAAGAAGGTCGGCAGCCAGTGGATGACGCCCGACGGCAAGCCCTTCGCGATGAAGATCACCGTCGAGGGCGAAGGCCGCCCGGTGATGACGCGCGCCGGCTCGATGATCGCGCAGCAATGGCGCCAGTTCGGCATCGACGCCAGCACCGTGGTGGCGCAAGGCACGCTGAACGACCGCCGCGCCTCGGGCGATTTCGACGCCATGATCAGTTGGAGCGTCGAGACCTGGGGCGGCCACCCCGACCTGTCCTTCTTCCTCGACAGCTGGCATTCGCAGTTCGTCGCCGAGCCGGGCAAGCCGCAGCCGCCGCGCAACTGGCAGCGCTGGTCGAACCCCGAGCTGGACAAGATCATCGAGCAGATCCGCACCGTCGGCTTCGACGATCCCAAGGGCGTCGAGCTGGGGCGCGAGTACGTCAAGCTGGTCGCGCGCGAAATGCCGACCATCCCGTTGATGGCCTACAACGTCTTCACCGTGATGGACGAGACCTACTGGACCGGCTACCCCAACGCGGAGACCGCGCCCTACACCGACCCGGTGCCCAACTGGGGCAACACCAAGTACATGATGGTCAAGCTGAAGCCGCGCCAGGCGCAGTAGAGCGCGTTTCCGATGCCGAACTACGCGGCGTACCTGCTGCGCCGCGTTATCCAGTTCGTGCTGGTGGTCTTCATCGGCATCAACATCTCGTTCGTCGTCACGCACGCCACGCCGATCGATCCGGTCGAGCAGACCATCGCTGCGACCACCGCCTTCGGCAGCACCAGTCCCGAGGCGATCACGATGATGCGCCAGTCACTGCGCGAGCTGTATGGCCTGCAGGGCAGCCTGTGGGAGCAGTACCTGTCGTTCTGGAAGCGCGTGGCCGTGCTCGACTTCGGCCCTTCGCTGTCGGCCTTCCCGACCCCCGTGTCGGAGCTGATCTGGCGCGCCCTGCCGTGGACCGTGGGGCTGCTGGTCGTGGCCACGACCCTCTCCTGGCTGCTGGGCAATCTGCTCGGTGGCCTGGCCGGCTACTTCCGTGACAACCGCGCATTGCGCATCGCCGGCGTGGTGGCGATGGGCTTTCACCCGATCCCGTACTACATCGTGGCCTTCGTGCTGGTCATCGTGTTCGGCTACCTCTGGCCGGTGCTGCCGATCACCGGCGGCGCCCAGATGAACCTGGCGCGCGGCTTCACGCCCGAGTTCATCGGCAGCGTGGTCTGGCATTCGATCCTGCCCGTGGTGTCGCTGGTGCTGGTCGGCCTGGGCGGCTGGTTCATGGGCATGCGCTCGCTGGTGTCCAACATCGTCAGCGAGGACTACGTGGTCTATGCCGAGCTCGGCGGCGTGGCCAAGAGCCGAATCCTGCGCTCCTACGTGATGCGCAATGCACTGGTGCCGCAGGTAACCGGGCTGGCGATGTCGTTGGGCCACATCTTCAACGGTGCCATCATCACCGAGCAGGTCTTCGGCTATCCCGGCATCGGGTCGCTGTTGGTGTCGGCCGTGCATGCCGGCGACTACAGCCTGGTGCTGGGCCTGACGTCGGTGTCGATCGTCGCGGTCGCGTTCGCGGTGCTGCTGCTCGACATGCTGTACCCCTTCCTCGACCCGCGCGTGAAGATCGCCTGATCATGTGGGCCGTGCTGCGTGACCTGTTGCGTCACAACCGTGAGTTTGCCGCCGGGGTCTGCCTGCTGGGAATCGTCGGCCTGATGGCGGCGTTGTCGGCGCTGTCGCCCTACTCGCCGCTCGACAGCTTCGTCGTGCCGCCCGACATGCCGCCCGCCTGGCCTCATGTGCTGGGCACGACCTCGCGCGGGCAGGATGTCTTTTGGCTGCTGACCTATGCGATTCGCAACACGCTGCTGTTCGGCTTCGTGGTGGCGCTGATCAGCCGCCTGTTGTCGCTGCTGATCGGCCTGGTGTCGGGTTATGCCGGTGGACTGGTCGACCGCGCGCTGATGTCGCTGAACGACACCTTCATCGTCATCCCGCTGTTTCCGATTCTGGTCTTGTTCTACTTCGTGATGCGCGACCGCATGTCCTGGGTCTCGCTCGCGCTGGTGATGGCCTGCCTGGGTTGGGCCTACGACGCACGGCTGATCCGGTCAGTGGCGATGAGCCTGCGCACGCGCGAGTTCACCGAGACGGGGATCTTCTCAGGCATGAGCATGCGCCAGATCCTGACGCAGGAGCACCTGCCCTTCGTGCTGCCGATCGTCTTCTCGACGACCATGAACAACATCAACTGGTCGATCGGCCTGGAGGTGACGCTGTCGGTGCTGGGGTTTACCGACATCAACACACCGACGATAGGCTCGATGATCTACTGGGCCAACCAGCACACCGCGATGGTGGCCGGCGTCTGGTGGTGGGTGGCCTTCCCGGTGGCTCTGGTGGTCATGACTTTCGTCGGCCTCTTTCTGCTGGCGATATCGATGAACGAATTCATCGACCCGCGCAGCCGACTCGGCCGCGGCATGCAATGACTGCACATGCCTCGCCTGTCGTTCGGGTGACGAACCTGCGCGCCTACTACAGCACGCACCAGTTCGGCGTGCAGCGCGAGGTGCGCGCAGTCGACGACGTCAGTCTGCAGGTCCTGCCCGACGAGATCTACGGCCTGGCGGGCGAATCGAGCTGCGGCAAGAGCACCCTGATCAAGACCATCGCCGGCGCGATACGCCCGCCGTTGACGGTCCAGGGTGGCAGCGTCGAGTTCGATTTCGCTGGCCGCCGGCTCGACCTGTACAAAGCCTCTGCCGACGAAATTGCGGCGATCCGCTGGCGGCATCTGTCTTACGTGATGCAGGGTTCGATGGGCGTGTTGAACCCGGTGCGGCGCGTGCATCAGTCTTTCATCGACTTTGCGTCGCGCCACATCGCCCAGCCGAAGGCGCAGTTCCTGGACATCGTGCACGCCCACCTCGAGCGCCTGCACCTCGCGCCCGAGGTGCTGCGCGCGTATCCGCACGAACTCTCGGGTGGCATGCGCCAGCGCGTCGCGATTGCGCTGGCCACGGTGTGCCGGCCCGAGCTGATCATTGCCGACGAGCCGACGACGGCGCTCGACGTGATCGTGCAAAAGGGCGTGCTCGACATGATCCGCGATGTGCAGCGCGAGTTGAAGACCTCGCTGATCTTCGTCACCCACGATATGGCCGTGCATGCGCACCTGTGCCATCGCCTGGGCGTGATGTACGCCGGCCGCCTGATCGAGGAGGCGCGTACCGTAGACATCTTCCGCGCACCGCGCCACCCCTATACCTCGCACCTGATCGCCAGCCTGCCGCGCATCGGCCAGACCGCCGCCCTTCAGGCACTGGCAGGCGCGCCGCCCAGCCTGGCCGACCCACCGAGCGGTTGTCGCTTCCACCCGCGCTGCCCGCAGGCGATGGCGGTGTGCAGCCAGCGCGTGCCGCCGCTGCTGACGGTGGCGGCCGGGCGCCGCGTGGCCTGCTTCGCGGTGACGCCGCCGGAGGCCGCATGAGACGGCACCGGGCCGCCCCAGGCCGGCTCACCCCCGCGGGGGGCGGACGCGCAGCGTCCTGGGGACGCCCATGACTGTGCCGCTGCTTCAAGTGCAGAACGTGGTGCGCCACTACGCGATGGGTGGCCTGTTCGGCCGCGGCCACCGTGCGGTCGACGACGTGACGTTCGAAGTCGGTTCAGGGCGCCCGGAAATCCTGGCCGTGATCGGCGAATCGGGTAGCGGCAAGACCACGATGGCGCGTTTGATCCTGGGCACGGTGGCGCCCAGCGCCGGCAGCATCCGCTTCAAGGGCGTGGACACGGCGACGCTGCGCGGCCGGCGCGCACGGCTGGATTTCATGCGCCAGGTGCAGCCGATATTCCAGAACCCCTTCGAGGCCTTCAATCCCTTGAAGCGCCTGGACCGCTACCTGTTCATGACGGCGCGTCACTTCGCCGGCGCCACGGACGCCGCGGCCGAGCAGGCCCATGCCGAGCGCGCGCTCCGCCAGGTGGGCCTGTCATTGGCCGAGGCACAGGGCCGCTTCCCGCATGAGCTGTCCGGCGGCCAGTTGCAGCGCGTCGCCATCGCCAGGGCGCTGATCGCATCGCCCTCGCTGCTGGTGGCCGACGAGCCGGTATCGATGGTCGATGCCTCGCTGCGTACCTCGATCGTGAACCTGTTCCGGACCTTGCGTGACGAACTCGGCGTGTCGATCATCTACATCACGCATGACCTGGCCACTGCGTACACGATCAGCGACCGCGTGGTCATCATGCGGCGTGGCCAGGTGGTCGAGGCCGGCGACGCGCGCAGCGTGCTCGACCACCCGCAGCACCCTTATTCGATCGAGCTGAAGTGCGCGGTACTCGCACCCGAGGTCGCTGCCGACCCGGTGGCTGGGGCTTAGATTTCAACCCACGAGGAGAAGATCCCATGCGCAAGGCAACAGTGGTTCTGCGGCACGACGCCATCATCGGCGACACCGATCCGCGCCTGTTCGGCGCCTTTGTCGAACACCTGGGCCGCTGCGTCTATGGCGGCATCTACGAGCCCGGCCACAAGACGGCCGACAAAAAGGGCTTTCGCGGCGACGTGCTCGAGCTGGTGCGCGAACTGGGTCCGACGATCATGCGTTACCCGGGCGGCAACTTCGTGTCGGGCTACAACTGGGAAGACGGCGTCGGCCCGGTCAAGGACCGGCCACGCCGTCTGGACCTGGCCTGGATGTCGACCGAGCCCAACACCTTCGGTACCAACGAGTTCATCGACTGGTGCCGCCTGGCCGACATCGAGCCGATGCTGGCGGTGAACCTGGGCACGCGCGACGGCGACGCGGCGCGCAATCTGCTCGAATACTGCAACCACCCGGGCGGCACGACACTGTCGGACCTGCGCAAACAGCACGGCTGGAAGCAGCCGCACGGCGTCAAGTTCTGGTGCCTGGGCAACGAGATGGACGGCCCCTGGCAGATGCAAGCCAAGACCGCCGAGGAATACGGCCGCATCGCCGTCGAGGCGGCCAAGATGATGAAGTGGATCGACCCCGGCATCGAGCTTGCCGCGTGCGGCTCGTCGGGCCGCACCATGCCGACCTTTGGCACCTGGGAAGACACGGTGCTGCAACACACGTTCGACCACGTCGAATACATCTCGCTGCACACCTACATCAACAACTACGCGCACGACACGCCGGCGATGCTGGCCAGCCCCGACCTGATGGACAGCTTCATCGAGGAGGTGGTGGCGATTGCCGACGCCGTGGCCGCGCGCAGGCACTCCCCCAAGCGCATCATGCTCAGCTTCGACGAGTGGAACGTCTGGTACCGCACGCGCCGCAACAAGGTCGAGCGCGTCAAGCCCGGCTGGCCGGTGGCGCCCGAGATCCTCGAAGAGATCTACACGATGGAAGATGCCCTGGCCTTCGGCGGCGCCTGCATCTCGCTTCTCAACCATGCCGATCGCGTCAAGTCGGCCTGCCTGGCGCAGCTGGTCAACGTGATCGCACCGATCATGACCGAGACCGGCGGCCCGGCCTGGCGCCAGACCATCTTCCACCCCTTCGCCCAGATGAGCCGCTTCGGCCGCGGCCGGGTGCTGCGCGCCGAGGTCGACTCGCCGACCTACGCGGCCAGCTATTTCGACCCTCGCGGCGCGGTCGATCTGTACTTTCCTCTGCCCAAAGTGCCCTACCTCAAGCTCGCGGCAGTGGAAGACCCGGCCAGTGGCGCCATCACGCTGTTCGCGCTGAATCGCCACTTGGCGGAGCCGCTGTCGCTGGATGTGGCGCTGCCCGGCTTCGGCGCAGCCACTGCCGAGCAGGCACTTCAACTGCGGCACAAGAATTTGAAGGCCACCAATACCAAGGACCAACCGCATCGCGTGTCACCAACCCCGCTGCAGGGCATCACGCTGCGGCCGGACCGCGTACAGGCCACGCTGGCCCCGGCGTCGTGGAACATGATCCGGCTCGGCCGCAGGCACTGACCCGTGCGGGGTGGCTCAGGCGACGAGCCGGCCCGCCCGTGCCAGCAGGTACAGGCCGCGCGCTGCAAGCGCCTCGCCGTGAGCCAGCGCGCTCACGCTGCGCAAGGCCAGCGCGCGACGGTATCGGCGCAGCAGCGCCTCGCTGCCGATCAGGTGCACCGGCCCGGCGCCTGCCAGCAGGCCTTGCAGTTCGTGTCCGATCAGCAGGCCCGAGAGGTACGAGGGCAGCTGGGCCGGCGCGAGTTCGCCGAACAGGGCACGCGTGCGGACACCGAACAGGTGGTTCAGCAGGCCACCGGCCGCGCCGCTCGCCTGCACGCCGAGGTCGAATGCCGAGCCGTCGTCGACCAACGCGCCGGCCGCCTGCTCCATCAATGCGCCGAGCAGGCTGTGCTGCGTGAGCACGGCGTAGGTCTCGCCCGTCATCGCGGTGCGGAAGGCGACGATGCGCCCGTCGGTCACGGCCGCCCATTTGCTGTGCGTGCCGGGCAAGACCACGGTGTGAGGACCGTCGCCCGGCAGTTCGCCCGCCAAACCCAGCAATTGCGCTTCCTCGCCGCGCATCACTTCGGGCGCACCCGTAGGCGGTCGGTGGCTGAGGCCGGGAGCGATCAGGATGCGTCGGCCCGGCAGGCTGCTTGCGGCGACTTCGCGCAGGCCGGCTGCGATCTCGTTCAGCCCGGCCGGGCAGGCCACGTACGGCACCTCGAGCCAGCCGTTGCGGCTGCCGATCATGCCCGCCATCACGATCAGCCCATCGTCCCAAGCTGTCACCTGTTCGGCGAGCACCGACTCGAACGCGCCGTGGCAGCTGCGGATGCCGGCGGGCGAACTGCGTTGCTCGAGCACGGCGCCGGCAGCGTCGAGCCGGTACGCGCGCAGGCTGCTGGTGCCCCAGTCGACGGCGATCACGACGCCGCTTCGCGGTAGGCGCGAACGAAGTCGTGCGCCCGTTGCGCGGTGCGCGCGGGATCCTGGCCGGGTTGGTACAGGTCGCCGCCCAGCCCGGCGCCGATGCAGCCCGCACGCAGGTACTCGCCCAGGTTGGCCGGCGTGATGCCGCCGACCGCGAACAGCGGCACCGGCGGCAGCACGGCGCGCAGCGCCTTCACGTGGGCCGGGCCGTAGGTCGTGGCCGGGAAGAGCTTCAAGGCCTGCGCGCCAGCGTCCAGCGCATCGAAGGCCTCGCTGGCGGTGGCAAACCCGGCCGCCACGGTCAGGCCGCGCCGCACGGCATGGGCGATCAGGCTCGGCCGGGTGTTGGGCGTGACCACCAGTTTGCCGCCCGCGTCAGCCAACTCGTCGACCTGCCCGGACTGCAATACGGTGCCGCCGCCGATCAGCACCTGGGCGCCGTAGCGCGCCGCCACTTCGCGCACGCTGGTTTGCCAGTCGGGCGAGTTGAGCGGGATCTCGATCGCATCGAAGCCGGCTTCGACCAGGGCCTGCGCGTGAGCGAGGGCCTCGGTGGGTCGGATGCCGCGCAGGATGGCGATCAGCGGGAGTCGGATCGGCCAGGTCATGGACGGCATCATGTCAGTGTTCGCTGCCGGCCACCAAGTTCGCTTCGAGGCCCGAGGCCTGCAGGCTCGCCTCGATGGTCCGCGCCAACGCGTGCGCTCGCTCGGCGTGACGCTGGGCGTCGCTGCGCTGGTCTTGCGCCGCACACAGCCGTGCCAATCCGGCCTGACAGTCCATCTGCAGGCGAATGCGGCCGATTTCGTCGGCCAGCGCCGCGGCGCGCGCCAGTGCCGCCAAGGCGGGCGCGTAAGCCCGTTGTGCCCGCAGCGCCTCGCCGCGCCAACGCAGCGCAACCGCCTCGATCTCGCGCAGGCCATTGGCAACGGCGAGCGCCAGCATCTCGTCGGCGTAGACCGCACATCGGCCCGCATCGCCCGCAGCCAGCGCAATGCCGGCCAGTCCGTCGAGGCAGCGCACCGTCAGGTAACGCTCCGCGTTGTTGCGCGTTTGTTCCAGCGTGGCTTGCAGCGCCGCGACGTCGCAGCCCTGCCCGAGCCTCGTTCGCGCGACCGCGACATGGGTGTCGAGCGTGGCACGCCAGAACATGATGCCGGTGTCGCGGCCGAGCGCCAGGCCGCGGTCCAGATGCTCGAGCGCCATCTCGTTCAGGCCGAGGTCGAGCAGAAGGTGAGCCAGGAAGTCGTGCGCGATGAGCTGGTAGCGCACCTGCTTCAGGCTCTCGAGCCAGGCCAGCGTCTCGCGCATACGCGACCACGCCGGGCCATAGTCACCGCTGCACGCACGCACATGGTCCTGTCCCAGCAATGTCGGTCCGATATGCCATTGCAGGTCGGCGGCGCGCGCGATGTCCAGTGCGGCATCGAACTGCTGCGTCGCTCGCGCGTAGTCGGCCAGGCCCTTGGTGCCGACACAGGCGTGTCCGATCATCATCAGGTTCTCGCACTCGTAGCTCTTGTCGCCGATGCCTCGGGCCAGTGCCAGTGAGCGTGTGTAGCAGTCGATGGCCGGCCGCGGCTCGGCGTTGGCGAAGTACGCCTCGCCGCGGCCGTGGTATGCCTGCACCGCCACCAGATCGGCCAAGCCCGTGCGCTCGCAGATCTCCACCGCCTGCTGGTGGTGGCCGATAGCCTGGTCGTTGCGCCCGGTGCTCCAGGCGACGGTGCCGAGGTGGTACAGCGTGTCGGCGGCATGGCGCTCGTCGTGGATGGCGCGCGATTCGGCCAGCGCCACAGTCAGGCATGCTGTGGCGTCGTCGTAGGCGTCGGCACGCCGATAGGCCATGCCCAGCTGGACCAGTGCGTCACGCGTGCGTTGCCGGTCGCCGCTGGCGCGCGCGGCTTCGACGACGCGCGCGATGTCGGCCACCGCGCCGCGGGTCTGGCCGGCCTGTGCACGCGCCGCGCCGCGCCGTTCGTAGACCGCCAGTCGCTGGTGCTCGTCGAACGCGTCGGGGTGCAGCTCGGCCAGTGCGGCGGCACGATCGAGCCAGTGCAGCGCGTCGCGCATCGCGAACAGCGCGCACGATCGTTCGCCCGCCAACACCAGGTAGTGCAGCGCCTTGGGCCAGACATGGGCGCGTTCGAAGTGCTCGGCCAGCTGGGCGTCGCGTTCATGGCGGCGCTCGTTCGCCAGGCCGTCGCCACGCCGCTCCAGCGCCTCGGCCACCGACCGATGCGCCAACCTGCGCCGCGCGCCGCCGATGTCGAGATACACCACCTCGCGCAACTTGTCGTGGCTGAAGTCGTAGACGCCGCCTTCGGGCTCCTCGCGCAGCAGGCGGCGCTTGACGAGCGCCTCCACCGCATCGAGCAGCTGTGCCTCGGGCTCGCGCGTGACCTCGAGCAGGGTGTCGAAGTCAAAGCGCCGGCCGAGCACGGCGGCCGTTTCGAGCAGGGGCCGCAGCTCCCTGGGCACATGTGCGAGCCGCGCGCGGACCGCGGTGCGCAGCGCATCGGGCAGCAGCCCGCTGCCGACACCGGCGCTGGGTTCGAGCTGCAGCGGGCCGTCGCTCAATGATTGCAGGATGGAGATCAGGAAGAACGGGTTGCCAGCGGTTTCGCGGTGCAGGCGCTCGGCCAGACCGGCCGTACCCACCTGCGTGGCAGCGAGCGCAGCGACCAGCGTTGCGGTTTGTGCCGGCTCCAGCCGGGCCAGCGCGAGGCGGCGTGCGCCGGCCTCGCGGCGCAGGCTCTCGACCCGCTGTGCCAGCCGCTCGTCGGTGTCGACGTCTTCGTCACGGTAGGCATAGACCACGAGCACCGGCCGCTGCGACGCGCGCCGGGCAAGGAGTTGCAGCACTTGTGCGCTGGCGTCATCGGCCCACTGGATATCGTCGACCATCAGGATCAACGCCCCGCCGCCGCGCGCGGCTTCGAGGAGCTGGTCCACCGCGCGCGGCAAGCGGGCTTGACGCGCTTCCGGGAAGTCGTTCGACAGCGGTGGCAGCTCCGGTACGCGTTCGCCGATCTCGGGCACCAGGGCGGCGAGTTCGGCCAGCGACACCGGCGCCAGCGTGCGCAGCGCGGCATCCGACACGCGGTCGAGCGCGCGCGTGACGAGGTCGATCACCGGCTGGTAGGGCGTCGCGCGTTCGATCTCGTAGCAGTTCGTGGCCAGCGTCGGAACGCCCTGCGCGGCGGCGAAGCGCTCGACCTCGTGCATCAGACGGCTCTTGCCGATCCCCGGTTCGCCTTCGATCAGCACCGTGTGCCCGGCGCCGGTGGCAAGGCCTTCGATGAGGCCGACGAGCACGGCGAACTCATGGCCGCGGCCGACGAAGGGTGCGTGGTCGTTCGTGCCAATCGACACCCGGCCTTGCGCGGCCACACGGGGTGCCGCGACACGTGCGCCAGCAACGCGCGGCAACCGGTCCAGCGCCAGCCGATCGACGGCGCGAACCGCCCGTGCCGCGTCGAGGAAGGCGCGCCGCTCGCCCTCGGGAACCGCCAGCGACGCGGCCAGGCGTTCGGCGAGCTGGCGTGACGGACGCCGCTCGTCGGCCTCGATCTTGCGGATCGAGAAACCCGAGCAGGCGACACGCTGGCCGAGCGCCTCCTGGGTCAGGTCGAGCGCCTTGCGGCGGCGCCGAAGCCAGTAGCCGAACGAGAGCGTTCCCTCCTGCACGTCGTGTGATCCCCAGCGCAAAGACCCGAACGACTCTAGCAGCTTGTCCCGCTTTTTGTCCCGCTTTGCGGGACCCCCTGCCCTTGCGGGCGCAATGAAATGACCTCCAGTCGAACGGCAACCGCCAGCCGGCGACATGCCCCACAACCACAGGAGCAAACGCATGACCACGACCCTGTATCAACGCCTCGGCGGCGAGGCCGGCATCACGCGTCTGGTGACCGACATCGTCGACAACCATTACCGCAACCCGATCATCGGCACTCGCTTCGAGCAGATCAAGGACCGCGCAGCCGTCGAGCGCCACTCCGTCGAGTTCCTTTGCGCTGGCAGCGGCGGGCCACAGGCCTACACCGGCCGCGACATGCTCTCGGTGCACAAGGGCATGAACATCAGCGAGCCGGAACTCCTCGCGGCCATCGACGACATCGTCGCGGCGATGACCAAGAACGACCTCGATCACGCGGTCCAGAACGAAGTCGTCGCCATCCTGCATTCGCTCAAGGGCGACGTGCTGCTGCGCTGAGCCACCACATTGATTCAACCACCGCCCACCCGAGGAGAACCCGCATGTCTGCCGTCATTTCCAGCCCCCCGCCCGCGATCGATCTCGCGGCCGTCAAGACCCGCCAGCAAGCCGCCTGGTCGACCGGCGATTACGCCGTCGTCGGCACCACCCTGCAAATCGTCGGTGAGAACCTGTGCGAGGCACTCGACCTGCGCTCGAATGCCCGCGTGCTCGACGTCGCCGCCGGCAACGGCAACGCCACGCTGGCGGCCGCACGCCGCTGGTGCGACGTGACCTCGACCGACTACGTGGCCTCGTTGCTCGAGTCCGGCCGCGCGAGGGCGCAAGCCGAAGGCCACCCGGTGAAGTTCCAGCAGGCCGATGCCGAGAACCTGCCCTTTCCCGATGCCTCGTTCGACGCCGTGCTGTCGACCTTCGGCGTGATGTTCACGCCGAACCAGGACCAGGCCGCGAGCGAACTCGCGCGCGTGTGCAAGCCCGGCGGCAAGATCGGCATGGCCAACTGGACGCCCGACAGCTTCATCGGCCAGTTGTTCAAGACCATCGGCAAGTACATCCCGCCTGCGCCGGGCGTCAAGTCACCGGCACTGTGGGGCACCCAGGCCCGGCTGGAAGAACTGTTCCATACCAGCGCGCGCGAGATCCGCACCACCAGCCGCGAGTTCAACTTCCGCTATCGCTCGCCGGCGCACTGGATCGAGGTCTTTCGCACCTACTACGGCCCGATGAACAAAACCTTCGGCGCGCTCGACGCCGACAAGCGGGCCGCCTTCACGCAGGACCTGCTGGCGCTGATGGAGAGCCGCAACCGTTCGGGCGACGCCACGCTGGTGCTGCCCAGCGAGTACCTCGAGGTCGTTATCACGCGCAGGTGACGAACTCTGGTGCAAAGCGGCACGTGCGACGGCCCGGCGCCGCTCGCGCGTGGCCTTCCCGCTGCGGCGTGGCGTTGTCGACTCAGGGCTTGAAGATGGCCTCGAGGTCGACTTCGTCGCTGGTCGGCTCGAGCCTGAGGTTGCTCTCGATATGCTCCAGATGGTGGAGCATCAGCGTCTCGGCCCGCGCGACATCGCGGTGGGCGATCGCTTCGATGATGTCGGAGTGCTCGTCGGCCAGGCATGTGGTTGCCGTTGGCGCATCGTAGAGGACGATGATCAGGCAGGTCAGCGTGGACAGCTCGCGCATCTGGCGGGCCAGCGCCGAATTGCCCGCTTGCTCGGCGATCAGGGTGTGGAACTCGCCCGACAGCCGCACGATGGCACGCTTGTCGTCGCGTCGGCGCGCGTCCTGCTCGAGCGCCTGGTGGCGGCGCAGCCGTGCCACCCGCTCGGGCGTCAGCGTCTCGATCAGGCGACGCAATACCGCCGGCTCGATCAGGCGGCGGGCCTCGAACACATCCATCGCCTGCTCGATCGACGGCTTGGCCACGTAGGCGCCGCGCTGCGGGATCAACTCGACAATTTGCTCGTGAGCCAGCCGGGCCAGGACTTCACGGACCCTCGCGCGGCTGACCCCGAATATTTCCGCCAGCCGCTCCTCGACGAGTTTGGTGCCCGGCAGCAGACGATGCTCGAGGATGGCAACGTAGATCTTCTCGTAGATCTCGTCGTGCGTGTTCTCGCGCTCCAGGCGAACGGACACGGGGGACTTGCGCGCGCGTGAAGTCGGCATGGCGGGCGTGCTCAGGTGCGAAAGAGGATCCTCGGCCACCGATCCGGCCGGCCGGCGGCCACTGCCCGGCGAGACGCGTGGCGAGCGGATTGTAGGCAGCCGCCGCGATGACGGACCGTGCGCCTCGCGATCGCCCATGCTCAGCGCCAGTCGTACAAGCGGCCCCAACCCCGCACCGCGGCCGGGTCGGCGCCTGCTGCGCGCAAGGCGCCCCAGACGGTCGTGCTGACGGTGTCGAGCAGTGCAATGTCGAGTTCGGCTTCGACCGCCTCGGCCAAGGCTGCGGCATGCAAGTTGGTGCAGAACGTCGTGATCGCCTGTGGCCGCGCAGTGGCGACTTCGCGCATCAGCGCACGCAGCTGCTCGGCATCGACGAGCGCGAAGTCGTGATTCACGCGGATGCCCAGATGGCGCTCGGCCACGACTTCGATGCCGATGCCTGCGTAGTTGTCGACGATGCGCTGCTGCACGTCGGCGGTGTAGGGGGTCACGAGGGCCAGGCGGCGGATGTCGCGCAGCGCCAGCAGCTCGTTGAGTGCCAGCACCGCGGTCGTGGCCGGGATACCGGTGCGCTCGCGGATGCGCTCGACCAGGCGCCGGTCGGCATCAAAGCCGAGCCAGCCCGACGAGGTGCCGCTCCAGGCGATGACGTCGACCTTGGCGTCGGCAAGCAGCTCGGCCGCGGCCAGGATCTTGCTGTCGTCGAACTGCCCGAGCGCCTGTGCGGACAGCGAGATCTCGGTGACCTTGAAGCGCGAGAAGTGCGCGCTGCAGCCTGGCAATGCAGCGGCAATGGCGCTGGTCAGCGGCTCGAGCGCGGTATTCGAGGAGGGCGTCAGGACGCCGAGGCGGAAGCTGCGATCCATGGCTGTTCAGGCTGCGTGCCGAGGTGGGCGGCCCGACGGGCGGGTCGACATGGCGATCATGCCGCGAATCCGAAATTTTGTCGACATTAGTGTAAACACTATATGCAACAACTTTTCTGTTGACGACAATGTCGACATTCCAGGCGCAAGTTCGGCCGCACTCTGACGGGACCGGATTCCCGGCGCCACCCATAGGTAGCCAATGCACGGTCCCGACGGAACCACTCACACCATGGCCCCAACGCTATTGTCAACAACAAGCTCGGCTTCGGGCCCGGACTCCGGCCCATCGGGGGGCCGGGCGTGAACCCCTCAGCGTTCGACCTGGTGGTACGCAACGCCCGCGTCGCGACCGCCAGCGACACCTTCGCGGCCGACATCGGCGTCGTTGCCGGGCGCATCGTCCAGCTCGGCAGCGGCCTGGCAGCCGGTGCGCGCGAGATCGATGCCGCCGGCCGCGTCGTCACGCCGGGGGGCGTCGACGCCCATTGCCACCTCGACCAGCCGATGCCGCCACCGGCACGCATGGCCGACGATTTCGACACCGGCACGCGTTCGGCGGCCTGCGGCGGCACCACCACGGTGATCCCGTTCGCCGCGCAGGCAAAGGGTCAATCGCTGCGCGCCGCGGTCGACGACTATCACCGCCGCGCCGGTGGCAAGGCCCACATCGACTACGCCTTTCACCTGATCGTCAGCGACCCGACGCCGCAGGTCCTCGGCGAGGAGCTGCCGGCACTGATCCGCGAGGGATATACGTCGTTCAAGATCTACATGACCTACGACGACTTGAAGCTCGACGACGGGCAGATCCTCGACGTGCTGGCGGTGGCCCGCGCGCATGGCGCGATGGCGATGATCCACGCCGAGAATTCCGACTGCATCGAGTGGCTGACCAAGAAGCTCGAGGCCGCCGGCCGCACCGCGCCGCGTTTTCATGCCCATTCGCGGCCGATGCTGGTCGAGCGCGAGGCCACGCACCGTGCGATAGCGCTGTCCGAACTGGTCGACGTGCCGATCCTGATCGTGCACGTCTCGGGCCGCGAGGCCGTCGAGCAGATCCGCTGGGCGCGTGCCCATGGGCTGAAGGTGTTCGCCGAGACCTGCCCGCAGTACCTCTTCCTGACCGCGGCCGACCTCGGCATCGACGACAGCTATGCAGGTGCGCGTTGCGTCTGCAGCCCCCCGCCGCGCGACAAGGCCAATCAGGAGGTGATCTGGGACGGCCTCGCCGACGGTCTGTTCACCGTGTTCTCGTCCGATCACGCACCGTTTCGCTACGACGCGCCCGAAGGCAAGAAGCCGGGCGGGCAAGAGGTCGCATTCCGCCACATTCCGAACGGCATCCCGGGGCTCGAAACGCGGCTGCCCTTGCTCTACTCGGAGGGCGTCCTCGGCGGGCGCCTGACCTTGAATCGCTTCGTCGAGCTGACCTCGACCAACCCGGCCAAGGCCTACGGACTGCACCCGCGCAAGGGCACGATCGCGATCGGCAGCGACGCCGATCTGGTGATCTGGGACGAGCGCGAGTTCGTGCTGCGCAATGCCGACCTGCACCACGCCGTCGACTACACGCCCTACGAGGGGCAGACGTTGCGCGCCTGGCCCGCGATCACGATCGCCGGCGGCGACGTGGTGTGGGACGGGCAGTTTCACGCCCGCGCCGGGCGTGGCCGCTTCCTGCACTGCGCCGCACCGTCGCTGCTGCCGCAGCGCGCCGCTCGGTGACCGAGTTTCCCGTTCCCACCCACCCAAGGAGTTCGCACAATGCCCCGCTTTACCACCGTGTTGACCGCGCTGGCGCTCGCTGCCGGCCTGATGTCCGGCGTCCAGGCGCAAGACAGACTCAAGTTCAAGGTCATCGGCCAGCCGCTGGCCACCGGCCTGATCCAGAAGAACAAGGAGCAGCCGTTCTTCGAGAACTTCGCTGCCAAGACCGGGCTGCCGATCGATGTCGATTACAAGCCGATCGACACCCTGGGCATCAAGGACACCGAGCAGCTGCGGGTGATGAAGGCCGGCCTGTTCGACATCGTCTCCTGCGCGTGTCGCAGAACTCGCGCGACGAGCCGACCCTGCTCGGCCTGGATCTGGTCGGCGCCGAGCCCCGACTACGCCACCGGCCGCAAGGTGGCCAAGGCCTACTTCGACACCGTCGACGCGCGCCTGCAGCAGCAGTTCAACGTCAAGCTGCTCGGCGTCTGGCCCTTCGGCCCGCAGATCCTGTTCTGCAAGAAGCCGATCACCAAGCTGGCCGACGTCAAGGGCCTGAAGGTCCGCGTCTACGACCAGAACCTGGCCAAGTTCATCGAGCTGGTGGGTGGCACGCCGGTACCGATCTCGTTCGCCGACACGCACCAGTCGCTGTCGCTGGGCGTCGTCGACTGCGCGATCACCGGACCGAGCAGCGGCCAACTCGGCGGGCTGGCCCGAGGTCACGACGCATCAGCTGCCGCTGGGCTTCCAGATGGCGCTCAACGGCTACGCGCATCACGCTCAAGGCCTGGAACCAGCTCAAGCCCGACCAGCAGGTCAAGCTGAAGGCTGCCTTCGACGTCCTTCACGAACGAGCTCTGGACGTACTCCGAAGAGCTGTTCCAGGACGCGCTGAACTGCAATGCCGGCAAGGACCCGTGCACCACCGGCAAGAAGTTCAAGCTCGTCAACGTGCCGGTCACGCCGGCCGACGGCGAACTGATTCGCAACGCGGTGAGCAAGGTCGTCCTGCCGGTCTGGGCCGAGGTCTGCGACAAGTCCAACCCGGACTGCTCGAAGAAGTGGAACGCCACCGTCGCACCGGTGCTGGGGTTGAAGTGAACGGCGGCGCCATGACCAGCGACCGGCAGTCCAGCTCGGCGCCCGCCGCCGCAGGTCGCCGCGTCGTCCGCGCGCGTCGACATGAAGGACCGCATCGAAACGCATGCTCGCCAACATCTTCGGCGGCATCTTCCTGCGGCCTGTCGGTGGTGGTGATGGTCGAGACCGTCAGCCGCAAGGTGTTCAACGTCTCGCTGCAGGGCGCCGATGAGCTCGGCGGCTATGCGCTGGCGGTCGGCTCGACGATCGCCTTCAGCCTGGCGCTGATGGGACGCAACCACATCCGCGTCGACGTCTTCCACGAGAAGTTCCCGCGCGGCCTGCAGGCCGCGCTGAACTGGCTGTCGATCGTCTCGCTGGCCGCGCTCGGCGTCGTTCATCGCCTGGGTCGCGTTCAAGGTGCATCGGCGACACGCTGGCAGTACGGCAGCACGGCGCAGACGCCCTGGGCCACGCCGCTGATCTGGCCGCAGAGCGTGTGGTACGCCGGGCCTGGTGACTTTCGCCTTGGTGGCCACCGGCTACGCGGTGCGCGCCAGCGTGCTGCTGTTCACGGGCCAGCGTCGACACGCTGAACCACGACTTCCATCCGAAGAGCGCGAAGGAAGAACTGAAGGAAGAACTCGACGATCTCGCGCAGCGCCAGGCCGCCGACGAAGGAGCCAACGCCATGAGCGTCGGACTGTTCGGCATCGCCTTCGTCCTGATGATCGGCATGATGCTGATCGGCATGCCGATCGCCGTGTCGATGGCGCTGGTCGGCATCGTCGGCGGCATCGCCGCCTACGGCGTGCCGTTCATGGACTCGATCGCGCCGGTGGTCTGGGGCGTGCAGAACGAGAACCTGCTGACCTCGATCCCGCTGTTCGTGCTGCTGGGCGAACTGCTGCTGCGCTCGCGGCATCGCCGACCGCATGTACAT
Organism: uncultured beta proteobacterium; assembly: GCA_963779435.1. GTDB lineage: Bacteria > Pseudomonadota > Gammaproteobacteria > Burkholderiales > Burkholderiaceae_C > CADEEN01. The sequence goes on from CAVZYL010000023.1 coordinate 71,878, forward strand.
CGCGCTGTCGGCCTGGCTCGGGCGCCTGCCCGGCGGGCTGCTGCACACCAACATCGGCAGTTGCGCGCTGTTCGCGGCGACCTCGGGCTCGTCGGTGGCCACCGCGGCCACCGTCGGCACGGTGGCGCTGCCGTCGCTGCAGAAGCGCGGCTACTCGATGCGCGCCTCGCTCGGCTCGCTGGCGGCCGGCGGCACGCTCGGCATCCTGATCCCGCCGAGCGTGAACATGATCGTCTACGGCTCGCTGACCAACAACTCGATCGGCAAGCTGTTCATCGCCGGCATCATCCCGGGCCTGCTGCTGACCGCTGTGCTTCATGCTCTGGATCTGGATCTCCAGCGTGGCCAGCGGCAACGTCATGCGCGAGGACAAGGTGCCGCTGGCCGAACGTCTGCGCACGCTCGTAGTACCTGGTGCCGCCGCTGGTGGTGTTCGGCATCGTGATGGGCAGCCTGTACTTCGGCATCGCCACCACCACCGAGAGCGCCGCGCTCGGCGTGATCGCGGCGCTGTTCTTCGTCTGGCAAGTCGGGCAAGCTGAGCTGGGAGGTGCTGCGCACCTGCTTCATCTGCGACGGCGCGCGTCAGCGGCATGATCCTGCTGATCATCACGGCGGCCTTCATCCTGAACCTGACGATCAGCCTGACCGGCGTGGCCGAGGCGATGACGAAGTGGGTCGACCCGCTGGGCCTGTCGGCCACCGACGATGATCCTGGCGCTGATCGTGTTCTACCTGATCCTGGGCATGTTCATGGACGTGCTGTCGATGCAGGTGGCGACGATCCCGATCACCTACCCGATCGTCACCGCGCTCGGCGTCGACCCGATCTGGTTCGGCATCTTCATCGTGCTGATGTGCGAGCTCGGCCTGATCACGCCGCCGGTGGGCATGAACCTGTTCGTCGTGCACGGCATCCGCCCGGACAAGGGCGGCATCGAGGACGCGATCTGGGGCGCGCTGCCCTATGCGGCTGATCATGATCGCTGTTCACGCTGCTGCTGATGGCGGTGCCGCAGGCTGGCGACCTGGTTGCCGGCGCACATGTGAGGTCGGCGCGATGAACGAATCTCTCTGGCAGCTGCCGGCCTGCGAGCTTGCAGCGGCGCTACCGGGACGGCAGCCTGACGCCGACTGGCGGTGGCTGCAGGCCTGTCTCACGCGCATGGACGCGGTGAACCCGCGGCTGAACGCGATCATCGCCCGGCGCGACGAGCGCGCACTCGCGCCGAGGCAGAGCGTACGACGCAACGCTACGCGCGCGGCACGCCGCTCGTCGCGCTCGACGGCATTCCGCTCACCGTCAAGGACAGCCTGCTGATGCGCCGACCTGCCCACCACCTGGGGCACGGCGGCGCTGCGCCGGCACCAGGCCGGGCACGACGAGTTCGCCGGTCGGCCGCGCTGCGCGCGGCCGGCGCGCTGATCGTCGGCAAGACCAACGTGCCCGAGTTCGCGCTGCGAGGGCTACACCGCCAACCCGTTGTTCGGCGCCACCGGCAATCCCTGGGACGCCGGCACTCACGCCCGGCGGCTCCAGCGGCGGCGCGGTCGCTGCCGGTGGCCGCCGGCATCGCACCGCTCGCGATCGGGCAGGATGGCGGCGGCTCGATCCGCCGTCCGGCGTCGCACACCGGCGCTCGTCGGGCTGAAGCCGTCGCTCGAGCGCGTGGCCGCGGCAGCATGTGCTGCCCAGACCTGTTGCTCGACTTCGAAGTCATCGGCCCGCTCGCGCGCACGGTCGACGATGCACGCTTGCTGTTCAATGCGCTGCGCGGCCCGGCCGCGGTCGACCGCTCTTCGCAAGCCGCGGCATGGGCTGCGGCGCAGCCGCGCCGCGACGGGCCACTGCGCGTGCTGTATGTCGAGCGCCTGGGCGACGCGCCGCTGGATCCGCAGATCGCTGCCAGCATCGGCCGCGCGGTGGGCCGGCTGGCCGAGCTGGGACACTCCGTCGACGCCGGCGCGCTGCCACTCGATCTGGATTTCTTCACCGAGGCCTGGCCGCAGATCGGCCAGATCGGCCTGGCCAGCTTGTTCGCGCAACAACCGGCGTGGGAGGCGCTCGCCTCGCCGAAGTACCGCGAGATGGCCGAGGCCGGCCGGCGATTCCCGGCGACGCGGCTGCTGCAGATCATCGAGCGGGTGACGCAACTGCGGCGCGACACCGCGACGCTGTTCGAGCGCGTCGATGTGATCGTGATGCCCTCCGCCGCGGCACTGCCGTGGCCGGCGCACGAGGCCTTTCCGCGCCGCATCGCGGGGCAGGATGTCGGCCCGCGCGGCCATGCCATCTACACCGGTTGGGTCAACGCGGCGGGCCTGCCGGCGCTCGCGCTGCCCGCAGCGCCATCGGCCGAGGGCCTGCCGATCGGCCTGCAGCTGATCGGGGCCCACGGCAGCGACGACGCACTGCTGGACCTGGGCGCGACATACGAAGCCGTCGCGCCCTGGGCCGACCGCTGGCCCGCCCTGTGAGAAGCGACGCAACCATGCCGAACGACACGAAGGCCTCGATCAGCAGCGCAGTGCATGCGCTGGTGCAGGCACGCCAAAGCGGCCGCTGCGCGGCGGCCGTGCCGCTGCCCGACGCGGCGGCGGCCTATGCGGTGCAAGACGGTGTCGCACACGCGCTCGGCTGGTTCGGCGATGGCGCGCCGCGGCACTGGAAATCCGGCGGGCCGTCGCGCGACGCCGTGCTCACGCACGCGCCGCTGCCACCTGCCGGCGTCTGGACCAGCCCGGCCGATGCGCGCAGCCGGGCATTCAACTTGCGCGGCATCGAGGCCGAACTTGCATTGCGCCTGGGCCGTGACGTCGATGCGACGATGGCGGCGCCACTCGACGTGGCGGCGGCCCGCAGCCTGATCGACGCGATCTGCGTCTCGATCGAGGTCGTCGATTCACGTTGGATCGAAGGCCTCGACGCGCCCGCCCTTGCCAAGCTCGCCGACCTGCAGTCGCACGGCGCCTTGGTGCTGTCCGACTGGGTGCCGTTCGCGGCGCTCATGGCGCACGATTGGGCGACGCAGGTCTGCCGCGTCGCGATCGGCCATGCGCCGGTGGTCGAGCGCCGCGGCAGCCATTCGATGGGCGACCCCGCATTCGTGCTGCCGGCCTGGCTGCGCCATGCCACGCAAGGCGGACGCCGCGTGCCCGCCGGCACCGTCGTCACCACCGGCACCTGGTGCGGCCTCCTCCACGCGGCCGCGGGCGACCACGTCAGCGCCGAGTTTCCAGGCATCGGGAAGGCCGTGCTGCAGTTCTGACCGGCCCGATGCATTCCATAGCCAAGGACACCATGATCGCACTCAACAAGCACCCCAGCGGCCACCACTTCCTGCAGATTCCCGGACCGAGCCCGGTGCCCGATCGCATCCTGCGCGCGATCAGCCTGCCGACGATCGATCACCGCGGACCGGAGTTCGCGGTCCTCGGCAAGAAGGTCATCGCCGGGCTGCAGCAAGTCTTCCAGACCCGGCATCCGGTGGTCATCTACCCGGCTTCGGGCACCGGCGCATGGGAAGCGGCGCTGGCCAACGTGATGAGCCCCGGCGACGCCGTGTTGATGTACGAGACCGGACACTTCGCCAGCCTGTGGAACAGGATGGCGTTGCGTCTGGGGCTGGCGCCCGAGTTCCTGGCCTTGCCCGGCACCGACGCCGCGACCGGCCTGCCCAACAGCTGGCGCCACGGCGTGCAGGCCGAGTTGATCGAACAGCGGCTGCGTCAGGACAGCGCGCACCGGATCAAGGCGGTGTGCGTGGTGCACAACGAAACGTCGACCGGGGTCACGTCGGACATCGCCGCCGTGCGCCGGGCGATCGATGCCGCCGGTCACCCGGCCTTGCTGATGGTCGACACCATCTCCGGCCTGGCCAGTGCCGACTTCCGCCATGACGAGTGGGGCATCGACGTCAGCGTCAGCGGCTCGCAGAAGGGCCTGATGCTGCCGCCGGGTATCAGCTTCAATGCGCTTGTCGCCCAAGGCGATCGAGGTCAGCAAGAGCGCCCGCCTGCCGAAGGCCTTCTGGGCCTGGGACGAGATCGTCGAGATGAATGCCGGCGGCTACTGGCCCTACACCCCGAACACGAACTTGTTGTACGGCCTGTCCGAGGCGCTGGACATGCTGCTCGAACAGGGGCTGCCGGTGGTGTTCGCGCGCCACAAGCGCTGGGCCGAAGGCGTGCGAACCGCGGTGCGGGCCTGGGGCCTGCCGACCCAATGCACCGACCCGCGCGTGCACTCGCCGGTGCTCACCGGCGTGATCACGCCGCAAGGCACCGATGCGGACGCGGTGCGGCGGCTGATTCACGAGCGTTTCGATCTGTCGCTCGGCACCGGGCTGGGCAAGCTCAAGGGCCGGATGTTTCGCATCGGCCATCTGGGCGACAGCAACGACCTGACGCTGCTGGCGGCACTGTCGGGTGTCGAAATGGGGCTCAAGCTATCGGGCGTGCCGCTGGCCGGCAGTGGCGTCGTGGCGGCGATGGACTTCTACGCCAGCGCCGCGTAAGGGCGCGCGGCGCCGTCAGCCCGGCGTTCGAAGTTCCCGGCTGCCACGGTGAACCCGACGTCGGGCTCCCGCGTGCACGACCCGTTCCTCAGGCCACGCGAACCTGCCGCCCTCACTTAGACTTGCAGGCGATTCAACCCTCTGCGGTCACAGCGACTGCGGCGCCCACCTCATGAAATGGCCCACTGTCGAACAAATGGCCGAGATGGCACCGCTGCCGGATGGTTATCGCTACGAGTGGCTCAAGCGCGCCGAGATCCCTGAACTTGTCGATTGCATCGAACGTTGGCACCCCGATATTGCCGTCGGCGGCGGCAGCTGTTATCTGCGCGAAGACTTCTACACCGACAAAGTCTGCCTGGATGGTGAGGAAGAAGGGGCGATCCTGGTCGGCTTGTTCAAACGCGGCGACGAGCTGGTGGGGATGTGGTCCTGGGAGCAGGAGCCGGATGCGCTGACGCTGTATGCGAAGCTCATCATCATTGCGCCGGAGCATCGCAGCGCCAAGCTCGCATCGAAGGTGATGCCGCTCGCGGAGCTGGCCGGCCGTGCGATGGGCGCAGAGTTCTTCTTCGGCCTGGCGACGCTGAAGATTCCGCACATGCAGCACGCACTCGAGGCGGCCGGCTGGCAACTCATCGGCTTCACGTCTGGCTACGATCGGGAACAGGTCGCGCCTGGCGTGGTGAAGCGCGTATTCGAGGGCGTTTACACCAAGGTGCTGGTGCCCGAGGAAGAACTGCTGCGGCCCGATCCCGCCAACCTCACACCGAAAGCCAGAACCCTGTTCGACTTCCTGTTCCCGGCCGGAACGGCGAGCGGCGTGGCGGCGGACGCGAAATGAAGTGGCCCACGACGAGCGAGTTGTCCGCGCTGGTGCCGCTGCCTGCAGGCTACCAATTTGCCGCACTGGACCGCGCCATGATCCCGGCGCTGATTGCCAATATCAGGGCCTGGCATCCCGCCATTTCGGTCGGCGTGGCGAGTTGTTATTTGCGCGAAGACTTCTATTTCAACAGGGTCGTGCTCGACGACAAGGACGACCGCGATGTGCTCGTGGTGCCAATTGCCTTCAATGGCGAACTGGCGGGCGTGTGGTCGTTCGAGCGTGAAATTGACTCGCTGGCGATCTATGGCCGACTCATCATCATCGCGCCGGAGCACCGTGGTGCGAAGCTCGCCACGCTGGCCATGAAAGGCACCGAGAATCTCGGACGCGCCATGGGTGCCGCCTTTCTCTATGCCTTGGCGACGCTGAAGATTCCGCACGCGCAACGCGCGCTGGAAGGTGCCGGTTACCGGCTGCTCGGATTCTTCCCCGGCTACGACCGCGAAGAGGTCGCGCCCGGCGTCGTCAAGCGGGTCTATCAGGCCGTGTATGCCAAGTTGTTGGTGCCAGAAGACGAGGTGCTGCGCCCCGACCCGAGCAATCTCACGCCGCGGGCGCGGGCACTGTACGGTTTGTTGTTTTCGGACGGGCCTGCGCGACCGGCTGGTGCAGCGTGACGTGGGGACGTTGATGCGTGGTGCGGTAGCGGTCTGTCGCGTCGCGGCAGCGGCGCTCGCGCTCGGCGCAGCGCAGGTGAGCCTGGCGCAAGCGGAGGCCGACACCATCACGGTCAGCGGCAGTGCGGCCTACCGGCAACGCATCGCCATGCCTGCGCGGGCCGTGCTCACGGTGCGCATCGTGGACGTCTCGCGCGCCGATGCGGCGGCGCGCTTGATCGCCCAGGTGCGCGAGGTCTTCGGCGCGCGCCAGGTGCCGATTCCGTTCACGCTCGGCGTGCCGCGCTCGGCATTCGATCCGCGCGCGAGCTACGCGCTGCGGGCGACGATCACGGTCGACGACGAATTGCGCTTCACGACCACACGCCACTATGCGGTGCTCGTTGCCGGCGCACCCAACCGTTTCGAGCTGCTGCTGGAGCCGGTCGCGGCGGCACCCGCCGTGCCGGCCGCCTCGGCCGCCGTTGGCGCGGCCGGCCTGGCGTTGCCTGCCACCTTTGCCGGTGTGCTGCCGTGCGCCGACTGCGCGGGCATCGCCCACACGTTGACGCTGCGTGCCGACGGCCTGTACCGCCTGCGCCGCACCTACCTCGGCAAGCCGGGCGAGCCGAGCGCCGAGGTCGGACGCTGGACGGCAGACGCGAGCGGCCGGCGCATCGCGCTGGGCGGCGGCGCCGGGCAGCGATTTGCGGTTGAGGGCGGGCAAACCCTGCGCCAACTCGACCACCTCGGCCAACCGATCCAGAGCGCCGCCAATCTCGCGTTGCGGCGCACCGCACAGGTCGATGCCATTTCCGAGTCGCTGCGCTGGCGCGGCCAATTCATCTATCTGGCCGACGCGGCCAGCTTCACCGATTGCGCCAGCGGCCTGCGCTGGCCGGTGGCCGCGGCGGGCGACTACCTGGCCGCGGAGCGCCGCTACGTGCAAGTGCGCACCGCCGTGGGCGCGCCGCTGCTGGTCACCTTCGACGGGCACCTGGACCTGCGCCCGGCGATGGAAGGTTCGCCGCGTGAACACATCGTCATCGACCGCTTTGCCGGCGTCGAACCGGGGGCCGGCTGCGACGCCCCGGCTGCGGCCTTGCTCGAGGATACCGATTGGACCCTGGTGGAGCTCGACGGCAAGGCGATCGTGACGGCGCCGCCGCCGCCGCGCGAGGTGCGCATGAGATTGTCCAGCGATGGCTCGCGCGTGGCCGGATCTTCCGGCTGCAACCAGTTCATGGGCGGCTACGAACGCGACGGCGCGGCGCTGCGCTTCAAGCAACTGGCCGGCACCATGATGGCCTGCGTCACGCCACTGATGGAACTCGAAGTGCACGTGCTGAAGATGCTCGGCGCCACGTCGGGCTACCGCATCGAGGGCCAGCGGCTGATCTTGCTTTCGGATGGCCAGGTGCAGGCGCGCTTCAATGCGTCACGTCCGCCCCCGCCAACCACGCCGCGCTGAACGATCGCACCGGTGACGACGCTGCCGCGGCGCGCCTAGCGCCCGGACAGCGCCAGTGTCAACGCCGTCAGCCGGCTCGTGTCGCGCCCGATCTCGCGCGCCGCGTTGTAGCCCGGCATGCCGCTGACGCCGCCGCCCGGGTGGGTGCCGGCGCCGCACATGTACAGGCCCTCGATCGGGCTGCGGTAGTCGCCGTGGCCGAGCATCGGACGTGCAGCCCAGAGCTGGTCGAGCGACATCTGGCCGTGCATGATGTCGCCGCCCACCAGGCCGAAAGTGCGCTCCAGGTCCAGCGGCGACAGCGCCGAGCGGCCGAGCACCGAACGCGTGAAGCCGGGGGCGAAGCGTTCGACAGTAGCGATCGCCACGTCGGCCGCCGCGTCGCGCGCCGCATCGTCCCAGGCGCGGCCGTCAGGCAGCGCGTAGCGGAAATGCTGGCAGAACAGGCTCGCGACATGCGCGCCCTTGGGTGCCAGCGTGTCGTCGACCGTGCTCGGAATCAGCATCTCGACGATCGGTTCTCGCGACATGCCGTGATCGATCGCATCGCGCCAGGCGTGGTCCATGTAGGCCATGCTCGGCGCCATCACGATGCCGCTGGACAGGTGTTCGCCAGGCTCGGGAAAGCAGCTGAAACGCGGCAACTCCGACAGTGCGACGTTCATGCGGAACGTGCCCGATTCGCAGCGATAACGCTCGATGCGGCTGCGAAACGCCGGCGTCAGGTCTTCCGGCGCGGTCAGCTGCCCGAACAGCAGGCGAGGGTTGACGTTGGCCGCCACCACGCCGGCCAGGCGTTCGCCGCCGCCCGCGAGAAGCACGCCGCGCACGCGGCCGGCCTCGACCAGCACGCGCTCGACCGGGGCTTCGAGCTCGATCGTGACGCCGGCGTCGCGACAGGCCTGCGCCATCGCCTGCGTGATGGCACCCATGCCGCCGACCGCGTGGCCCCATTGCCCCTTCTTGCCGTTGACGCCACCGAAGGTGTGGTGCAGCAGCACATAGGCCGAGCCAGGCGTCCACGGGCTGGCCAGGTTGCCGACCACGCCGTCGAAGGCCAGCGCGGCCTGCACCGGCGCGGACTCGAACCAGCCGCCGAGGAAGTCGGCCGCGCTCTCGCTGAACAGGTCGAGCAAATCGCGCCGCTGCTCGAGCGACAGCCGGCCGAACATTCGCGCCTGGCGCAGGCCGCGGGTGCCGGTGCGCATCAGCACGCCGAGGTCGGGCGGTGTCTGCAGCGAGAGTTCGCGCAGCAGATCGCCGATGCCGTCGAGCATCGCGTAGTAGGCCGGCAGCCGCTCGGCATCGCGGGCGGAGAACTTGGCGAACTCGGCTTGCGTGCGCGCCAGGCCGCCGCCCACCGTCAGGTAGCGGCCGTCGTCGAGCGGCAGGAAGTTGGCGATCGGCCGCTCCAGGATGCGCAGGCCGCGCTCGTGCAACCCCATGTCGGCGATCACCTGCGGCGCCAGGAGGCTCACGGTATAGCTGGCCACCGAATTGCGAAAACCGGGGTGGAACTCCTCGGTCACCGCAGCGCCACCGACCACGCCGCGGCGCTCGAGCACGGTGACAGCAAAGCCGGCGCGCGCCAGGTAGAAGGCGCAGGCCAGGCCGTTGTGCCCGGCGCCGATGACCAGCGCCGTCTTGTGTTTGGATGTCCTCATCGGGATTCGCTCACTGGCGCGATTGTGATTCGTTCGGCGGCGGCTGCGATCACAATGTCACCTGCGGTGCGGTCCAGCCAGCGTTTGCGGGCCCGACCGTGCGGCTTGATGATTTGCGAAGGGATGACCATGGCGCTCAGCGATGAACTCACGAAATTGCAGGATCTGCATCAGCGCGGGGTCCTGACCGACGACGAGTTTTCGCGCGCCAAGGCCCGCTTGCTCGACGAGAACGCGGCGCCGGCGGCGGCACCGAAGCCACCGTCTGCGGTGACGGCGATCAACTCACTGCGCCGCAGCCTCGATGACCGCTGGATCGCCGGCGTGTGCGGTGGCATCGCTGGCGCGACCGGCGTCGACGCCTGGGTCTGGCGCCTGCTGTTCGCGCTGCTGCTGCTGTGCGGCGGCGCCGGCCTGGTGCTGTATCTGCTGCTGTGGATCTTCGTGCCGGTCGAGTGAGGCGCCTCACTCCCTTTCGGCGGCCGGCGCGCCCAGCAGGCGCGGCAGGTCGCCGTGGCGCGCGATCAGGCCGAAGACCAGCGCAGCCAGCGAGATGAACAGCACGGTGACCGAGGCCATCGTCGGCGTGTAGCCGTAGCGCAGGGCGTTGAAGATCTTGATCGGCAGCGTTTCGAGCGTGAAGCCGACGGTCATGTAGGCGATGATGTACTCGTTGAGCGAGAGCACGAAGGTGAAGGCGTAGCCCGAGATCACGTAGGGCAGGATCAGTGGCAGCACTACGGTGCGCAGGATGGTGGCGTCGTCGGCCCCCATCGTCGCCGCCGCCTCGACCACCGGCCTATCGATCGATGAAAAGCCCAGCGTAAGCGTGACCAGCGGCAGGGTGACGAAGAAGGTGGCGTGGCTGATCACTGCCGTCCAGGCCTGGCCATAGAAGCCGGTGGTGGCCCAGAAGGTCAGCAGCCCCAGCGCCGTGATCACCGGTGGCAGCACGAAGGGCGCCACGCCCAGCAGCTGCAGGACGCGGGTCCAGGGTGCGATGCGCCGCCAGCCGAACCAGGCCAGCGGAAACGCCACCGCCACCGCCAGCGCCGCGCTGCACGCGGCCAGGCCCAGCGACGCCCACAGCGCGTTGCGCCATTCCCGGTTGGCGAAGATCTCGAGATACCAGGCGAGCGAGAAGCCCTGCGGCGGAAATTCGAGCGACTGCTTCTCGTTGACCGACACGCCGGCGACGATGATCAGCGGCGCGGCCAGGAACAACGCCAGCGCGCCGAGGAAGATGCGCTGCGGCCAGCGCGTGGTCATGCGCCCTCGTCCTTGCGACCGACCAGCGTGGTCAGCCCCACCAACGCCAGCGAAAGCAGGACCAGGAACACCGCCATCGCCGCCGAGAACGGCATGTTCGACTGGTATACCGCCTGATCGGTGATCAGCACCGAAAGCGTCCAATGCGTCGGCCGGCCGAGGATCTGCGGCAGCAGGTAGGAGCCCAGTGCAAACACGAAGACCATGATCACGGTGGCCACCAGCGTGTTGCGCAGGGCCGGCACCACGACGTTGAAGAAGGCGCGCAACGGCGATGCGCCCAGCGTCTTCGCGGCTTCCAGCAGCGTCGGGTCCAGCCGCACCAGCGCCGGGTACATGACCAGCACGGTGTAGGGCAGCGCCTGGTAGATCATCGCCGTCAGCACGGCGCCCAGGCTGGGCACCAGGGCGCGCGGCTCGTTCATCAAGCCGAGTGCGACCAGGATGTTGGTCACGCCCGCGGTGCGCGACAACAGCGTCGACCAGGCAAAGCCGATGATGACCTCCGACAGCGACAGCACCGACAGCAGCGCCACCAGCCACAGCACCTGAAAGCGCCGCGCCATGCGCGACAGCGTGAACGTGAACGGCAGGGCCAGCGCCACGCAGGCCAGCGCCACCGCCACCGCGAGCAGGATCGAGAAGCCGAGCACGTTGCCGAAGAACAGGCTCAGGAAGCGCCCGTAGTTGTCGAACACGAAGTCGGGCGTGTAGAAGCCGCCCTGCTGGCGGCGGAAGAAGCTGACCGCCGTCATGGTCCCGAACGGCACCACGAAGAAGACCAGCAGCATCAGGCCGGGGAACACCAATGGCGCGTAGTCGGCCAGGCGCCGCGGCGCTTCGCGCCTCATGCTTCAAACACCAGGCACTGCGGCGCCGACAGCGCCACGCCGACCATGTGACCGACGGCAAAGGGTCCGCGCTCGCGCGGGCTGGCGACGGAGACGAAGGTCGTGTCGTTGGCGCTGAGAAAGGTCTCGACCGTGGCGCCCAGGTCGCGCACGAAGGTGATGCGGGCGTCGAGCGTGCCGCTGCCCGGCGCCTGCAGCCGCACGTTCTCGGGGCGGACCGACAACACGCCCCCTGCCATGCCCGCGGGCATGGCCAATCCGTCGACCCGGTGGCCCCAGAGCAAGGCGCTGCCGTCGGCGGCGCGCGTCAGCGGCAACAGGTTGGTGCTGCCGATGAACCCGGCGACGAATGCGTCTGCCGGCCGGCGGTAGACCTCGATCGGCTTTGCGGCCTGGCGCACGCGGCCCTCGCCCATCACCACCACCAAATCGGCCATGGTCATGGCTTCGCGCTGGTCGTGCGTCACCACCACCGTGGTGATGCCGAGCGTCTGCTGGAGTTGGCGCAACTCCACCTGCATCGCCTCGCGCAGCTTGGCGTCCAGCGCCGACAGCGGCTCGTCGAGCAGGAACAGGCGCGGCGAATGGGCCAGCGCGCGTGCGATCGCCACCCGCTGCCGCTGCCCGCCCGAGAGTTTGGCGACCGGCCGGTCGGCAAAGCCGCCCAGGTGCACCATCTCCAGCAGTTCACGCACCCGCTTGTCCTGCGCCTCGGCTGCGACGCCGCGGATGCGCAGCGCGTAGGCGATGTTCTGGCCGACGCTCAAGTGCGTGAACAGCGCCAGCGACTGGAACACCATGCCGATGTTGCGCCGGTGCGTGGGCAGGCCGGTGATGTCCTCGCCCTCCAGGCGCACGCGACCCTCGCTGGGCTCCTCGAGCCCGGCGATCATGCGCAGCAAGGTGGTCTTGCCGCAGCCCGAGGGCCCGAGCAGGCAGACGAAGCTGCCCCGGGCGACGCTCAGGGCGACCTTGTCGACGGCGGTGAAAGCACCGAAGCGCTTGGACAGCCCCTCGATCTCAAGACCGGACATCTGGCCGGACACGTGCCCGAATGCGGTTCAGGTGGCGATCAGCTCGGTCCACTTCTGGTTCAGCCAATCGGACTTGGTCTGGTACAGGTCGTAGCGCGGAATGATCGGATCGATGTCCGACGACACCGAGGCGAACTCGGCGGCCGTCAGGTCGAGAAGGTTGCGCTTGACCGTCGGCGAGGTGCCGACCTCGCGCGACATCAGCGCCTGCATCGACGGCTGGCTCATGTAGTCGATGAAGGTGTGCGCCAGTTCGAGTTGCTTGGAGGCGCGCGACACGGCCCAGGAACCGGAGTCGAGGATCCCGCCTTCCTTCGGGAAGGTCGAGCGCACCGGGTGCTTCTCTGCCGCCGCCAGGCCGGTGACGTCGTGGTAGTACTGGCCCATCGGGATTTCGCCCGACTTCAGGGCCTGCTCGAACTGGGCCTCGTCGCGGTACCACAGGCGCACGTTGGGCTTGACCTCGGCCAGCTTCTTGAAGGCCTTGAGCAGGCCGTCCTCGGTGCTCAGCGCATTGGTGCCACCGAAGAAGGTCTTGGCCGTCACCTCGAGCAGGAAGGAGTTGGAGACCAGGGCCAGCAGGCCGAGCTTGTCCTTGTTGGCCGGGTCCCACAGCGCCGCCCAGGAGGTCGGCGCGGTCGGGTAGGCCTTGGTGTTGGTCACCAGCGTGATGTACCAGGACACAGCGCCGACACCGGCCACGCCGCCGTCGGGGTACTTGTTGATGAAGCGCTCGATCAGGTTGCCCGAATTCGGGATCTTCTTCAGGTCCAGCGGCGCCCACAGCTTGTTGCTCTGGCCCTTGAGCATCGCCACCTGCGACATCATCGACACGTCGGCCGGCGCCTGGCCGGCCTTGGCGGCCTGCTCGAGCTGCACCAGCCAGGCCTCGCCGGTCGGCTCGCTGACCGATTCGACCGCGATGCCGGTGGCCTTGGTGAAGGCCGGGAAGATGTGCTTGTCGAACGACTTCTTGAAGTAGCCGCCGTAGACGCCGACCTTGAGCGACTTGTCCTGCGCCAGCGCGAGGCTGGGCAGTGCGATTGCAGCGGCGCCGGCCAGGCCGGCGCCGAGCACGCTGCGGCGCCCGGCATGGGGAGTGGAAGTTGTCTCGCGGGTCATCGAAGTCTCCTGGTTCAGGGTTGACGAAAAGGGCGGCACCAAGCCGGGGCTCAGCTTCGCCGCGCCACGAAGGGGCTGAAACCATCAGGCTGAGAATCTCGAACAGCATCTGCGCGCCGGCCTGCGCGGTGTTGGTCGTGCGTCGTATTGCGGGGCGACCTCGACCACGTCGCCGCCGACAGATGTTCGAGGCCCTTGAGCCCGCGCAGGAGCGCCAGCGCCTCGCGCGTCGTCAGGCCGCCGACTTCGGGCGTGCCGGTGCCGGGCGCGAAGGCCGGGTCGAGGCTGTCGACGTCGAAGGAGACGTAGATCGGGCCGTCACCGACCAGCTGCCGCGCTTGGGCGACGATGTCGTCGCATGCCGCGACGCGTGATCTCCTCGGCGTGGATCGACGGTCATGCCCGACTCGTAGGAGAACTCCCACAGATATTCGGCCGAGCCGCGGATGCCGATCTGGATCGTGCGCTCGGGTCGAGCACGCCGTCGAGCACGGCGTTGCGGAACGGGCCGCCATGGTGGAACTTGGTGCCGTCGAAGGCGCCGCCGGTGTCGCAATGGGCGTCGATGTGGATCAGCGCCGACCGGCCTGCGTGCGGCCGACGGCCTTCAGGATCGGGTGGGTGATCGAATGATCGCCGCCGACCGACAGCGGCACGACGCCGGCGTCGACGATCTTGCGGAAGTAGGCCTCGATGTCGTCATGGCATTGCTCGAGGCGAAAGCGGCTGCGGAACGGCACGTCGCCGATGTCGGCGACGCGCAGGTCGAACACCGGCGCGCAGCCCAGCACATGGTTGTAGGGGCCGATGCGCTCGATGCGCGCGCAGCGCGCGCGGGCCGAAGCGCGCGCCAGGCCGGTTGGTGACGCCGAGATCCATCGGCACGCCGATCAACGCCACCTGCAGCGCGTCGAACGCCGGGTCGGCCAGGCCCAATGGCATGTGCGGCGCAGCGAGCAGCGTGGCCACGCCGGCATAGGGCGCCATGCGCGTGCCGTCGCCGGAGAAGATGCGCTCGGCCACTGCCTTGAAGCGGGCGTCGAATGTCTCGCCGCCGGGGCCGTGACCGTACTTTGCGCGCAAGGCCGCCAGTTTGTCGCCGTGGGTGCTCATGGTCGGGTGAGGTGTTGCGGTGATTTTGCCGCCGGCCCGTGGTCTGCTGCGTCAAGCGCGCAAAATATTCAGTCCGTCCAATCCGGCGCCCGCCACGAACATGCCGCATTTCAACCCCCTCGTGGCGTCGCTTGCCACGCCACCGATCCCGCTGATCCAGGGCTGGGCGCAGGCCTATGACGCGCGCCACGGACCGCTGATCGATCTGTCGCAGGCGGTGCCGGGTTACCCACCGCATCCACGCATGCTGGCCGCCCTGGCCGAGGCCGCCGGTTCGCCGGCCAGCGCGGGCTACGGGCCGATCGAGGGCGAAGCGGCCTTGCGTTCGGCCTACGCGGGCGATCTCAACACGCTGTACGGCGGCAATGTGAATGCCGGCGACGTGCACATCACCGCCGGCTGCAATCAGGCTTTCGCCGCCGCCATCCTGGCACTGATCGGCCCCGGCGAGCAGGTCGCCCTGTTGAGCCCGTTCTACTTCAACCACCAGACGACGCTGGCCATGCTCGGCGTCGGCTGCGTCACGATCGACTGCCATGCCGCGCAGGGCTTCGTGCCCGAACCGGCCGCGATCGAGTCGGCGCTGACACCGGCGGTGCGGGCGCTGGTGCTGATCACGCCCAACAACCCGACCGGCGCGGTCTACCCGCCACCATTGCTGGACGACATCCTTGGGCTATGCAAGCGGCGCGGACTCTGGCTGCTGGTCGACGAGACCTACCGCGATTTCCTGCCGGCAAGTTCGGCCTTGGCGCCACCGCATGCGCTGTTTCGCGACGCCGCCTGGCGCGACAACCTGGTGGCGCTGTACAGCTTTTCCAAGTCCTTCTGCATCCCCGGCCATCGCGTGGGCGCGTTGACGGCCAGCCCTTTGGTGGTGGACCAGGTGGCCAAGGTGATGGACAACCTGCAGATCTGCGCGCCACGCGCACCACAGATGGCGCTGGCCCGCGCCCTTGGGGAACTCGGCGAGTGGCGTGAAGCCAACCGCGCCGAGATTTCCGGCCGCGCACAGGCCTTTCGCGCCGCGCTGCCTGCCGCGCCGGGCTGGCGGCTCGACGCGATCGGGGCCTACTTCGCCTACGTGCGGCACCCGTTCGCGAAGCTGGATTCAGAGCAGGTGGCGCAACGCCTCGCGACCGAGGTCGGCGTGCTCACCGTGCCTGGCGGCTTCTTCGGGAAGGACCAGCAGCAGCATCTGCGCATGGCGTTTGCCAATGCCGACTCGTCCACCATCGGCCAGTTGAGCGCACGGCTCGTCGCGCTCGGTGCCTGACGGCAGGCGCGGAACGCACTGGCAGTATCACTGACCCGAGGAGCCTGGCCGTGACAAATCCCAAGAGCAAGCCGCGCAAGGTGATGATCACCTGTGCCGTCACCGGTGCGATCCACACGCCGAGCATGTCGCCGCACCTGCCGATCACCGCCGACGAGATCGCCGATGCAGCACTCGGTGCAGCCGAGGCCGGCGCCGCGCTGGTGCACCTGCACGCGCGCGACCCACGCGACGGCCGGCCCGACCAGCGGCCCGAGGCCTTCGCGCCGTTTCTCGCGCGCATCAAGCAGGCCAGCAACGTGGTCATCAACATCACCACCGGCGGCGCACCGACGATGAGCGTCGAGGAGCGCCTGAAGCCCTGCGCGCACTTCAGGCCCGAGGTGGCGTCGCTGAACATGGGTTCGATGAACTTCGGCCTGTTCCCGATGCTGGCGCGCTTCAAGGTTTTCAAGTTCGACTGGGAACGGCCGTACCTGGAAGGTTCCGACGAACGCATCTTCAAGAACACCTTTGCCGACATCGCCAACATCCTGACCACCTGCGCGGCCAACAACACGCGCTTCGAGATCGAGTGCTACGACATCGGACACCTCTACACGCTGCGCCATTTCGCCGACCGCGGCCTGGTGAAGCCACCGTACTTCATCCAGTCGGTGTTCGGCATCCTGGGCGGCATCGGTCCGCATCCCGAAGACGTGGCGCACATGAAGCGCACGGCGGACCGGCTGTTCGGCGACCAGTACCGGTGGAGCGTGCTCGGTGCCGGGCGCAATCAGCTGCCGATCGCGACGCAGTCGATCGCGCTCGGCGGCAACGTGCGCGTCGGCCTGGAAGACTCGCTCTGGATCGGCGCCGGCCGCCTGGCCGAGAGCAACGCGCAGCAGGTGCGCGCCGTGCGCCAGATCATCGAAGGCCTGGGACTCGAAGTGGCGAGCCCCGACGAGGCACGCGAGATGCTGCAGCTCAAGGGCCGCGGCAACGTCAATTTCTAGCGCGCCGCCGCAACAACGCAAAGGCCATCGCATGAACCGCGTCGCTCTGCCCAGCGGAACTCTGGTCCCCTCACTGGGCCTGGGCACCTGGCGCATGGGTGAGTCGCGCAGCGCACGGGCGGCCGAGGTGGCTGCCGTGCGCAGCGCGATCGAGATCGGCTATCGCCTGTTCGACACGGCCGAGATGTACGGCGAGGGCGGCGCCGAGGAGATCCTCGGCCAGGCGATCGCCGAAGCGCTGCGCGTCGGCGACGTGCGCCGCGACGAGCTGTTCATCGTCAGCAAGGTCTATCCGCACAACGCCAGCCGCGAGGGCACCGCCGCCGCCTGCGACCGCAGCCGCAAACGCCTGGGCCTGGACCGGATTGACCTGTACCTGCTGCACTGGCGCGGCGAGCATGCGCTGGCCGACACGGTGGCGGCGATGCATGCCCTGCTGCTGGGTGGCCATGTGGGTGCCTGGGGCGTCAGCAATTTCGACGTCGACGACATGCAGGAACTGTCAGCCCTCGCGCCCGACTGCGCGGTCAATCAGGTCTACTTTTCGCTCGGCCAGCGCGGCCCGGAATTCAGCCTGCTGCCCTGGCTGCGCAAGGCGGCGATCCCGCTGATGGCCTACAGCCCGATCGATCAGGGCAGCCTGGCGCAGCACAAGGGGCTGGCCGCCATCGCCGCAACGCTGGGCCTGACGCCAGCGCAACTGGCGCTGGCCTGGGTGCTCGCGCAGGATGGCGCGGTCGCGATTCCGAAGGCGGTCAAGACTGCGCACCTGCGCGACAACTTCGCCGCTGCGGCGGCCGCCTTGGACTCCGATGTGCTGCGCCAACTCGACGCCTTGTTCCCGCCGCCACGGCGCAAGACCAATCTGGCGATGACCTGACAATGGGGTCATGACCCCCGATCACACCGCCGACTCGCGCTACGCCTGGACGCGCCTGGCCGTCACGCTGGTGCTGATGACGATCGGCAGCGGCGGCATGTACGTCGTGGCCGTGGTGCTGCCGGCGGTGCAGGCCGAGTTCGGCGTCGCGCGCGCCGATGCCTCGCTGCCCTACACGCTGCTGATGATCGGCTTCGGCATCGGCGGCATCGCTGATGGGCCGGCTGGCCGACCGCTTCGGCGTGATGGTGCCGGTGCTGATCGGCGCCGCCGGCCTGGGCGCTGGGCTTCATCGCGGCCGGCCTGTCGGGCAGCCTGCTGGCGTTCGCGCTCGCGCACGGCCTGCTGATCGGCCTGTTCGGCAGCTCGGCCACCTTCGCGCCGCTGATGGCCGACACCTCGCTGTGGTTCGTGCGCCGGCGCGGCATCGCGGTGGCGATCTGCGCCAGCGGCAACTACCTCGCCGGCGCGATCTGGCCGCCGATCGTGCAGCACTTCGTCGAAACGGTCGGGCTGGCGCCAGACCTACATCGGCCTGGGCATCTTCTGCGCCGTCACGATGCCGCTGCTGGCGCTGCTGCTGCGGCCGCGGCCGCCGGCGGCAGTGGCCGCGCCGGCGCGGCGCGCCAGCAGCGCCGCGCCGTCGACACGGCCGTTCGGCCTCTCGCCTGGGCCAGGCGCAGACGCTGCTGTGCGTCGCCGGCGTGGCCTGCTGCGTGGCGATGTCGATGCCGCAGGTGCACATCGTCGCCTACTGCGGCGACCTCGGCTACGGCGCCGCGCGCGGCGCGCAGATGCTGTCGCTGATGCTGGCCTGCGGCATCGTCAGCCGGCTGGTGTCGGGCCTGATCTGCGACCGCATCGGCGGCCTGCGCACGCTGCTGCTCGGCTCGGTGCTGCAGGGCGTGGCGCTGCTGCTGTTCCTGCCGTTCGACGGCCTGGTCTCGCTGTACGTGATCTCGGCGCTGTTCGGCCTGTTCCAGGGCGGCATCGTGCCGAGCTACGCGATCATCGTGCGCGAGTACTTTCCGCCAGCCGAGGCCGGCGCGCGCGTCGGCACGGTGCTGATGGCCACGCTGTTCGGCATGGCGCTGGGCGGCTGGATGTCGGGCAAGGTGTTCGACCTGACCGGCTCGTACCACGCGGCCTTCGTCAACGGCATCGCCTGGAACCTGCTGAACCTGGCGATCGCGCTGACGCTGCTTTGGCGCGTGCGTAGCGGGCGCTTGGCGCTGGCCACCTGATAGACGCGTTCCGTCGGGTGATCGGCTGTCTGCGATTCTTTGCCGGGTCCCGCCCCGGCGGGCGGGACCCGGCAATGCAACGCGCACAGTTGCGTTAACCGCCCGGAATGCGGACATGCCGCCGCGGCGGCATCAGGAAGTCGAAGTCCACGCCCTGGTCGGCCTGCGTCACGCTCTGCAGGAACAGCTTGCGATAGCCGCGCTCGGCGCTCGGCTGCGACCACCGGCTTCGCCGCCGCACGCGCGCGCCAGTTCTTGCGCTCGGACACCAGCAGCGTCAGATCTCGCGTCGCGCTCACGCTCAGGCGGATGCGGTCGCCGCTGCGCACGTGGGCCAGCGGCCCGCCGATCGCCGACTTCGGGCGTCACGTGCAGCACGATGGTGCCGAACGCGGTGCCGCTCATGCGGCCGTCGGAGATGCGCACCATGTCCTTCACGCCCGCGCGCGCCAGCTTGCGCGGGATCGGCAGGTAGCCGGCCTCGGGCATGCCGGGCGCGCCCTTGGGGCCGATGTTCTTCAGCACCAGGACGTCGTCGGCCGTCACGTCGAGGTCGTCGCTGTCGATGCGCGCGGCCAGGTCGCTCGACGTTCTCGAACACCACCGCGCGGCCTTCGTGCTCCATCAGCGCGGGGTCGGCGGCCGACTGCTTGATGATCGCGCCGCCCGGCGCCAGGTTGCCCCGCAGCACCGCGATGCCGCCCTGCGGGTAGATCGGGTTGGCGAGCGGTCGCACCACGTCCTGCGCGAAGGCCGGCCCGGCGCGTCGATCTCCTCGCCGAGCGTGCGGCCGGTGACCGTCAGCGCGTCCAGGTGCAGCAGCGGCTTCAATTCGCGCAACAGCGTGGCCATGCCGCCGGCCTCGTGGAAGTCTTCCATGTAGTGCTGGCCCGAGGGCTTCAGGTCCAGCAGCACCGGCGTCTCGCGGCCCATGCGGTCGAGTGCGCTTCAGGTCGATCTCGAGGCCCAGGCGGCCGGCGATCGCCGTCAGGTGGACGATGCCGTTGGTCGAGCCGCCGATCGCCAGCAGCACGCGCATGCGCGTTCTCGAAGCGCCTTCGGCGTCAGGATCTTGTCGATGCGTCAGACGCTGCGCGCGCCATCTGCACGGCCTGCGCGCCGGTCTGCTCGGCGATGCGGATGCGGTCGGCCGTCACGGCCGGCGGCGAGGCGCCGCCCGGCAACAGTCATGCCCAGCGCCTCGGCGATGCAGGCCATGGTGCTGGCGGTGCCCATCACCGAGCAGGTGCCGACGCTGGCCACCAGCTGGTCGTTGACCGCGGCGATCTCGTCGGCGTCGATCTCCTCGGCGCGGAAGCGCGCCCCAGTAGCGGCGGCAGTCGGTGCAGGCACCGACGCGCTCGCCGCGGTGCGAGCCGGTCAGCATCGAGCCGGTGACCAGCTGGATCGCCGGGATGCCGGCCGAGGCCGCGCCCATCAGCTGCGCCGGCACCGTCTTGTCGCAGCCGCCGATCAGCACCACCGCGTCCATCGGCTGGGCGCGGATCATCTCCTCGGTGTCCATCGACATCAGGTTGCGCAGGAACATGCTGGTCGGGGCGGCGAAGCTCTCGTGGATCGAGATCGTCGGAAACTCCATCGGCAGGCCGCCGGCCAGCATCACGCCGCGCTTGACCGCCTCGATCAGCTGCGGCGCATTGCCGTGGCAGGGGTTGTAGGCGCTGCCGGTGTTGGCGATGCCGATCACCGGGCGGTCCAGCGCGGCGTCGGTGTAGCCCGCGCCCTTGATGAAGGCCTTGCGCAGGAACAGCGAGAAGCCGGCGTCGCCGTAGCTGGTCAGGCCCTTGCGCATGCCGCGCGGGGCGTCGGCCGGGGGGGTGCTGGGGGCGTCGCTCATCGTGGCTCTCGCGCTGCGGGCCTTCATGATGGCACGCCGCGGCGGTGCCAATGCTGGAAACTGCGTACGTGGCGCGTGGCCCGCACGCCGCAGAATCGTCGCTACCCTGATCCCCGTGTGTCCGCGGGAATCGACCCCTTCCAGGAGACACCATGAAGCCCCGTCATTCCTCCCTCGGCCTGTTCCTCGCCGGCCTGTTGCTGTCGATGTGTGCCAGCGCGCAGAACATTTCTATCGCCACCGGCGGCACCGGCGGCGTGTACTACCCGATGGGCGGCGGCATGGCGGCGGTGCTGTCCAAGCACGTGCCCGGCATGCAGGCCACGGCCGAGGTCACCGGCGGCTCGATCGACAACCTGAAGCTGATCGCCAGCGGCAAGCCCTATGTCGGCTTCTCGATGACCGACGCGGCGCAGGACGCAGCGCGCGGCGAAGACAAATTCAAGGGCAACAAGGTGCCGTTGAAGACGCTCCTGATCCTGTACCCGAACCGCATGCACGTGGTCAGCATCGAGGGCCGCGGTGTGGCCAAGATGGCCGATTTGAAAGGCAAGCGCGTCTCGACCGGCTCGCCCGGCAGCGCTACCGAGGTGATGGCCTTTCGCCTGATCGAGGCTGCCGGCCTGGACAAGGACAGCGACATGAAGCGCGAACGCCTGGGCGTGGCCGAATCGGTCAACGCCATCAAGGACGGCAAGATCGACGCCTTCTTCTGGGTCGGCGGGCTGCCCACCGCCAGCGTCACCGACCTGGCCAACACACCCGGCACCAAGCTGAAGATGATCGACCACGCCGACGCGGTGGCGGCGATGAACAAGAAGTACGGCAACCTGTACGTCGAGGACGTGATCCCCAAGGACACCTATCGCGGCATGGACAGCGACAACAAGCAGGCCACGGTGATGAACATCCTGGTGGCCCACGAGAGCATGGACGAGAAGACCGCCTACAACATCGTCAAGGCCATCTTCGACAGGCGCGACGACCTGATCGCCGTGCACAAGGAGTCGGCCAACATCAAGCTGGAGAACCAGAAGACGGCCGCCACGCCCATCCCGTTCCACCCCGGCGCGCTGAAGTACTTCGCCGAGAAGGGCGTCAAGCTCAACTGAAGCGCCGTCGGCACGGCCCATGACGCAATCCCCGCCGCCGGTGGACACGCAGGTCAGCGCCGAAGCGCTGACCAAGGCCGAGGAATTCATCGAGGCCGACGAGGGCGCGGCCAACAAGTTGACGGGCTGGCTCGGCGCGTTCGTGGTCGGCGTCGCCTTCGTGATGTCGGCGTTCCACCTCTACACCGCCTACGCGATCGTGCCGACGCAGACGTTGCGCCCGGTGCACGTGGGCTTCGTGCTGTTCCTGTGCTTCCTGGTCTTTCCGCTGCACCCGCGTTTTCGCCATCGCGTGATGTGGTGGGACTGGCTGGCCGCGGCGCTGGCGATCGCCGTCGTCGTCTACCTGATCAAGGGCGGCGACGACTTCACCGATCGCAACACGTCGCCGCTGCCCTGGGACATAGCCTTCGGCATCGCACTGATCGTGCTGGTGCTCGAGGCCATGCGCCGCAGCACCGGCTGGATCATGCCGGTGATCACGCTGGCCTTCGTCGCCTACGCGCTGTGGGGTCCTTACCTGCCCGCACCGTGGACGCACAAGGGCTACGAGATCGGCCGCCTGGTCGGCGTCATGTACATGACGCTGGAAGGCATCTACGGCGTGGCGATCGATGTTTCGTCGTCGCTGATCATCCTGTTCACGATCTTCGGCGCCTTTCTGCAGTACTCGGGCGCCGGCAAGTTCTACATCGACTTCTCGTTCTCGGCGATGGGCGGCAAGCCCACCGGCGCCGGACGCACCGTGGTGCTGGCCTCGTTCCTGCTCGGCGGGCCGTCGGGCTCGGGGGTGGCGACCACGGTCACGCTGGGTGCGGTGGCCTACCCGATGCTGGCCAAGGTCGGCTACGAGAAGAACGCCGCCGGCGGCCTGCTCGCCGCGGGTGGGCTGGGCGCGATCATCTCGCCGCCGGTGCTCGGCGCCGCGGCCTTCCTGATCGCCGAGTTCCTGAAGATCTCGTACCTCGACGTGCTGCTGATGGCGTGCATCCCGACACTGCTGTTCTATCTGGCGCTGTTCCTGATGGTCGAGATCGACGCGCGCAAGTACGGCATGGGCAACGTCGCGTTCGACAAGGTCGACACGGTCTGGAACCTGACGCGCAAGTACTGGTTCCACTTCCTGTCGCTGGTCTCGATCGTGTTCTTCATGCTGTGGGGCTTCTCGCCGGTGCTGTCGGTGTTCTGGGCCACCGTGGTGTCGTTCGCCACCAGCTTCCTGCGCCGCGACACGGCGCTGATCTCGTACGACCTGTTCACGCGGCAAGGGCTCGCTGGCCAAGGACCTGTTCCAGTCGCCCTTCGTCAAGGCGATGGAGGGCGGCTCGATCGGCATGCTCAACGTCGCGGCCACCTGCGCCGGCGCCGGCATCATCGTCGGCGTGGTCACGCTCACCGGCCTGGGCCTGAAGTTCAGCTCGATCGTGATCGACTACGCCGGCGGCTCGCTGCTGCTGACGGCGATCTTCACTTCGCTGGTGGTCTGGATCGTCGGCCTGGCGGTGCCGGTGACGGCCTCGTACATCATCTGCGCGGTCATCGCCGCGCCGGCGCTGATCAAGCTCGGCGTGCCCGACTTCGCCGCGCACATGTTCATCTTCTATTACGCGGTGCTGTCCGAGGTCTCGCCGCCGACCGCGCTGTCGCCGTTCGCGGCCGCGGCCATCACCGGCGGCGACCCGTACAAGACCACGCTGCAGTGCTGGAAGTACACCGTGCCGGCCTTCCTGGTGCCGTTCATGTTCGTGCTCGCGCCCGACGGCCAGGGCCTGCTGCTGATGGGCTCGACCAAGGCCCTGGCCACGGCCAACTGGTGGTCGATCGCCGAGGTCACGTTCACCGCGCCGTCGGCATCGCTGCGCTGGCCGCCGGCTTCCAGGGTTGGGCCTTCAAACGAACCACCCTGATCGAGCGCTGGATGCTGATCGTGGCCGGCTTCGCGCTGGTCTACCCGGGCCGCGTGGCCGATGTGGTCGGCTTCGGGCTGGTGACCGCGGCGCTCGCGCTGCAGTACTTTCGCGCCGAAGTGCAGCCCAAGGCGGCCGCATGAAGACATTCGACGCGTCGGCCAGCGGCGTCTACCTGATCACGGTCACGCCGTTCACTGAACACGGTGAACTCGACCTGCCAAGCACCGACTCAATGGTCGACTTCTGCCTGGCCAGCGGCGTCACCGGCCTGACGGTGCTCGGCATCATGGGTGAGGCCACCAAGCTCACCGCCGCCGAGTCGACCCGCTTCGTCGAGCGCGTGCTCGCACGCGTGGCCGGCCGCGTGCCGGTGGTGGTCGGCGCCTCGGCGCCGGGCTTCGCGCCGATGCGCGAATTGACCGACAGCGTGATGGCGCTCGGCGCTTCGGGGGTGATGGTCGCGCCGGCGCCGACCTTGCGCACCGACGATCAGATCGTGGCCTATTTCGAGATGGTGCAGGAGACGCTCGGCCCCGACGTGCCTTGGGCTTTGCAGGACCACCCGGTCGCTACCGGCGTGCAGATGTCGCCCGCGGTGATCCTGCGCATCGTCAAGAACTCGCCGACCTGCGTGATGGTGAAGCACGAGGACTGCCCCGGCCTGGCCAAACTGTCGGCGATCCGCGCGGCCAGCCAGCGCGGCGAGGTGCGGCGCGTGTCGATCCTGGCCGGCAATGGCGGCGGCCTGTTCCTGCCCGAAGAGCTGGCCCGCGGCGCCGACGGCGCGATGACCGGTTTTGCCTACCCGGAGATGATGGTCGGGGTGTGTCGTGCCTTTGCCGGCGGCGACGTCGAGCGCGCGCACGACCTGTTCGACGCCTACCTGCCGCTGGCGCGCTACGAGCAGCAGCCGGGCATCGGCCTGGCCGTGCGCAAGCACCTGCTGGCCGAGCGCGGCGTGATCGCCTCGGCCGCGGTGCGCAAGCCGGGCCCCAAGCTGTCGGGCGCCGACCTAGCCGACATCGCGCGCCTGGTCGCGCGCCAAACCCGGCGCCTGGCCGACATCGGTTGAAGGCCCGGCAGCGCGACCCACGCCACTCGGTCCTCATGCAAGACGGCATCGATTGCGCTAGGCTCACGCCTCATCGGCGCGACCCTACCTGGCGCGGCCGGTTCGATGGAGGCAACCATGATCAGGTTTTCAGTCAATGGCAAGGCGGTCTCGATCGACGCAGATGCCGACATGCCGCTGTTGTGGGCACTGCGCGAGCAGTTGCAGCTGACCGGCACGAAGTTCGGCTGCGGAATGGCCCTGTGCGGCGCGTGCACCGTGCACCTGGACGGCAAGCCGGTCCGCGCGTGTTCGACGCCGATGTCGGCAGCGGCCGGCAAGAAGGTGACCACGATCGAGGCGATCGGCAATACCCGCACCGGCAAGGCGGTACAGGCCGCCTGGATCGACCACGACGTGCCGCAGTGCGGTTATTGCCAGTCGGGCCAGATCATGAGCGCCTGCGCATTGCTGGCCGAGAACAAGAAGCCGACCGATGCAGAC
This sequence comes from uncultured beta proteobacterium, assembly GCA_963779435.1. Taxonomy (GTDB): domain Bacteria; phylum Pseudomonadota; class Gammaproteobacteria; order Burkholderiales; family Burkholderiaceae_C; genus CADEEN01. Next base: position 97,234 of record CAVZYL010000023.1, read on the forward strand.
ATCGACGGCGCGATGAGCGGCAACCTGTGCCGCTGCGGCACCTACAACCAGATCCGCGCGGCCATCAAGGACGCATCGGCCACGCTCGCCAAGGGGGCCTGACCATGAACCACTTCAGCTTCGAGGCTCCGGCACTGAAGAATCCGTCGCGCCGCGACGTGTTGAAGTCCGGCGGCGCAGCGGCACTGGTCGTCGGTTTTGCCCTGCCTTGCGCCAGTGGACGCGCGTTGGCGGCCGGTCCAGCGCCTGTCTTTTCGCCCAACGCCTACTTGCGCATCACGCCCGACAGCCGCGTCACCGTGGTCTGCGGCTCGGCCGAAATGGGCCAGGGTGTGCTCACCGCCATACCGATGCTGCTGGCCGAAGAACTCGACGCCGACTGGAGCAAGGTCCGCGTCGAGCAAGCGCCGGTCGACAAGGCCTATATCAATCCGATGTTCGGCATCCAGGCCACCGGCGGCAGCAGCACGGTGCGGGCGCACTGGGAGCCGCTGCGCAAGGCTGGCGCAGCGGCGCGCGAGATGCTCGTGGCGGCCGCCGCTGCGCAATGGAAGGTCGACGCCACGTCGCTGCGCGCCGAGAACGGCCAGGTGATCGCGCCCGATGGCAGGAAGCTCGGCTACGGCGCGCTGGTGGCGGCCGCATCGACGCAGGCGGTGCCCGCCAACCCGAAGCTCAAGGACAGCAAGGACTTCAAGCTGTTGGGCAAACCGCTCAAGCGCCTCGATACGCCCGCCAAGGTGAATGGCACGGCCAAGTACGGCATCGACGCCCAGGTGCCCGGCTTGTTGGTGGCGGTCATGGCGCGCGCGCCGCTGCCGGGCGCCAAACCGGCCAGCGTGGATGACGCCAAGGCCAAGGCCGTCAAGGGGGTGCGGCAGGTGATCACGCTTCCCAGCGGCGTGGCCGTTCTGGCCGACGGCTACTGGGCCGCGAAGAAGGGCCGCGACGCGCTCGAGATCAAGTGGGACCAGGGCGCTAACGCCAATCTCTCGACCGCCAAGGTGAGCTCGATGCTGACCGAAGGTGCTGACGCCGCCGACGCGGTGGTCACCGATGTGGGCAACGTGAGGGATGCCGCCGCCAGCAGCGTCGCCACGGTCGACGCGCTTTACGAGGCGCCGTATCTGGCGCACGCCTGCATGGAGCCGATGAACTGCACCGCCTGGGTCAAGGGCCAAGGCACCGACGCCACGGTCGAGATCTGGGCCGGCACGCAAAGCCAGGGTCCGGCACAGGGCATCCTGGCCAACGTGGCTCAGGCCACGCCGGCGAAGGTGAAGATCAACACCATGCTGCTCGGCGGCGGCTTCGGCCGTCGCTTTGCGCCCGACTTCGCGATCGATGCCACGCTGCTCAGCAAGGTCAGCGGCAAGCCCGTCAAGCTGATCTACAGCCGCGAAGACGACATGGCCGCGGGCTTCTACCGGCCGGCCTCGGTGGCCCGCTTCTCCGGCGCGATCGATGCGCAGGGCAAGCCCAGCCTGCTCAAGGTGGGCGTGGGGTCGCCGTCGATCATGGCCGCCTCGGGTTTCATGAAGATCCCCGACAGCGGTGTCGACGAGTTCGCGATGGAGGGCATCGCGGACCATCCTTACGACATCCCGAGCCAGCGCATCGCATACGGCCGGCGCGAACCCGGCCCGCAGGTCTGGTTCTGGCGCTCGGTGGGGCATTCGCAGAACATCTTCTTCATGGAAGGCTTCATCGACGAGATGGCGGTGGCGGCCAAGGCCGATCCATTCGAGTTTCGCCGCGGCCTGATGAGCAAGCAGCCGCGCTACAAGGGCGTCCTCGAACTCGCGGCCGACAGGGCCGGCTGGGGCAAGCCCTTGCCGGCCGGCGTGTTCCGCGGCATCGCGGTGGCACAGAGCTTTGGCAGCTACGTGGCCGAGGTCGCCGAGGTGTCGGTCGGCGCCGACGGCACGCCCAAGGTGCACCGTGTGGTGGCGGCAGTCGACTGCGGCATGACCGTCAACCCCGAGATCATCCGGCGCCAGATCGAAGGCTCCATCGTCTATGGCCTGAGCGCAGCCCTGTACGGAAAGATCACGCTGAAGGACGGCAAAGTCGAGCAGGGCAACTTCAACGACTATCCGGTGCTGCGCATGAACGAAATGCCCAAGGTCGAAGTACATATCCTGCCCAGCACCGAGAAGCCAGGTGGCATCGGCGAGCCGGGCACGCCACCGATCGCGCCGGCCTTGGTCAATGCGATCTATGCGGCGACTGGAAAGCGCCTACGCTCATTGCCGATCGATGCGTCGGCGCTGAAGAAGGCCTGAGCCAAGATGGGTCCGACCGTGTGCGGGTGCAATCGCTGCGTGTGACGGCAGTGCAAAGGCCGCGATTGCCGCACACTGCGTCGCCTGCCGTGTCCGACGGGTCAGTGGCGATGCGTCATCAATCAATGCTCGCTGGCAAGTGAGCGGCGCAGGGCCACCGCTCGAGCGTGCAGATCCGCGGTACCGCGATTTTCAGACAGTCGGAATTGATCGCGTTTGACAGGTGCGCGAGGCCCCCAGAGCCGCTACATTGCCGGTCAACCCGAGCCCCTGAGCGACATGAACGGGGCACTCCGGTCCCGCGCCGCACTTGTCGAATCTGTTAGCAGGGTGTCATGCAATACGGCCGAACGCAACTCATTGCCACACAATGATCTTTCTGACTTGCGACGACAGTTGTTATGCGGCACCGTCAAGTGTTATGCAGCAAACCTGTCGCTCGATAACAGGTTGACCGTATACGAAAGGTACGGCTCATGAGGAGCCCTGCATACATGAAGTCACTGACGGTTTGCCTCTTCTGTCTTGCGATATTCGTGCCCGCACATGGCGCGTCGAACGTACTCCCTATCATCGATGCCCACAGCCAATTCGATGAGAACGCGCCTGTTGCGCAGGTGATCGAGTACGCGGCTCGCGCTGGCGTGACGCAGGTCCTGCTGTCGGCACGTGGACGCGTGACGACGGCACAGGTTCTCGATCTGGGCTCAGCGCACCCTGCCTGCATAGTGCCGTCGGTGCGCACGAAAGGCAGGGCGTTCGACGAGAACAGGCCCGGGTACTACACACTGCTCGACGAGCAGTTCAAGGAACCGGCATTTAGGGCGATGAGCGAGATCATTCTCGTGCACGCGTCCAAGGGTAAGCTCGCGCCCGAGGTCAATGTGGCGGCGAACACGCCTCAAGTTAAGGAGGCAATACAGCGCGCCATCGCAAAAGGCTGGCCGGTAGTGCTGCACTACGAATTCCGCTGGCTCACCGGCGCCTATGGCGCCAGTGTCCGCGCAAAGCGCATGGCCGAACTCAAGTCACTGGCCAGCCAGAATCCGCAGCAGTTGTTTGCGCTGATCCATGTGGCGCAACTGGATGCGAACGATGCAGGCGATCTGCTGGCGGCACACCCCAATCTGGTGTTGCTCACTTCGCATGCCAACACGCTGGCGGTCAACGAGAGCCGACAGCCGTGGACCAACATGTTCGCTGACGGGGAACTTGCTCCTGAGTGGAAGGCCCTGGTACTGCGACACCCTGACCGCTTCGTGCTCGCGTTCGACAATGTCTGGTCCGAGCACTGGTCCGAGAGGTATGTGCAGCAGGTCGCCCTCTGGCGTGAGGCGCTCGGCAAGCTGCCGACCGAAGTCGCGCACGCCGTGGCGCACAGCAACGCTGAGCGCCTCTGGAAGCTCGCACCTGCGATGGCTGGTCAGGGCTGTGGGGCACTCAAGCTGCCACTCAGACAATAGGCCATAGGCGCTGATGTAGCGGCCTTCAGATGTTGGAACGTCGTGCAATGCGGCCCAACCTTCCCTTCAACGCCGACGGGCCACAAGTGGCCCGCAGGTTAACGGCACGTTAGGCGCAAGCGAGTGTCTGCTTTGCCAGCGGTCGACCGTCTCTGCATCCACCATCGCCGCCAACGTCGCCCATGGCTTGAATTCGGCGCTTCGTCGCACCTGGCCTTGTCGCGGCACGGCCGATGCCGCAGGCTTCAGCCCGTGCAGCATCTGAACATCGTTCCTCTGTTGGTGGCAGCGCTCATGCACTTGCCGCTGCTGGCAGCCACGGCGCCCGAACGCGTGGCGGACGGGGTATTCATGCTGCCCGGCAGCTTCGCACCGGGCCATCAGCCCGACGGCAATAGCGTCATCTTCGTCGGCCCGCGTGGGTTGGTTGTGGTGGATACGGGTCGTCACGTCGAACACACTTCGGCATTGCTCGACTTCTCGGCCACGCGTTCCAAGCCGATCGTCGCGGTGGTGAATACGCATTGGCACCTCGATCACCTGGGCCGCAATGCGCTGTTGCGCGAGCGCGTGCCTGACCTGCAAGTGTTTGCCTCGAAAGCGGTAGCGCCCGCGCTGCAGGGCTGGCTCGCAGCGAGCCGAAGTGACATGCAGGCGATGCTCGACGCGGGCAAGATGGATGCGCAAACGCAAGCGATGTTGCGTATCGACATCGCGCTGATCGATCTCGGCCCGAAGTTGCTGCCCGATGTCACGCTCGACGCTTCGCGAACGCTCGATGTCATCGGCAAGCCGCTGCAGATCGGGTTCGAGTCTGACGCCGTCACCGCCGGTGACCTTTGGGTCTACGACCCGGCCACGGGCGCACTTGCGGCGGGCGATCTCGTCACGCTGCCCGTGCCCTTCCTCGATACGGCCTGCGCGCCACGTTGGCGGCAGGCGCTGTCGCAACTCGACGACGTGCCGTTCAAGATCCTGCTGCCTGGCCACTGCGCGCCGATGGATCGTGCGGCGTTCTCAATGTGGCGGCGCGCCTTCGGCGGCCTGCTTGAGTGTGCCGCGAGCGATGCACCCGCGGCAGCCTGCACGGAAGGTTGGATCGCGGCGGTCGGCCCGCTGCTGCCCGAGGCCGAGCGGGCCAACGCACGCGAGATGACGGCGTACTACCTCGGGCAACACTTGCGCGCCGCGCCGGCGCAGCGCGATCGCTTCTGCCCCGCCGTCAAGGACAAGCCGAAATGAGCCCCTCCGACCAGCGCCGCGAACTTGCGCGGCGCGTGGCGGCGGCCCACACCGCGCTTGGCGAGCCGCGCACCATGGCGCTGGTGTCGGGGTCGGTCGTCGAGGACATCGCCGACGAACTGTCCGACGTTGACATGAGCATCGCTTTCGCGGCGTTGCCGGCAGAGCCTGTGCTGAAGGCTGCGTGTGAAGCCGCGGGCGGTCTGCCGTGGCATTGGCAATCGGGCCTGCTGTCCGAAGGCAGCGTCGTCGTGGCTTTCAAGCTCGAGCAGATCGAAGTCCAGATCGCCTACTGCGACCACGCGAGGCTGGATCGTGACTTGTCGCAGGTTCTCGTCGCCCACGAACCCGACACGCCTGTGCACAAGCTGGCCGAGGGCCTGCTCAAGGCCGAGCCGCTGACGGGTGAAGCTGAACTCGCGGCCTTGAAGCTTCGGCTGGCGTCGTTCCCGCCCGAGCTAGGGCGAGCCATGGCAGCGCACTTCATGGGGCTGGCCACGCCGTGGCGAGCGATCTCGCAACTTGTCGAGCGCGATGCGTCACTGTGGTGCCGCGAACTGCAGGTCCAGACCGGCTATCGTTTGTTGGGCGCGTTGTCGGGCCTGAACGAGCTCTACTTCACCTCCTTCCAGCTCAAGCGAATGCGCCGCCTGGCTTCAAAGTTTCGGCTTGCACCGAAGGACTTCGCCGACCGACTGGAGCGCACATTGATGTTGGCGGCGCCCGCAGCGTTCAGCGAGCTGCACACGCTGGAGGGCGAGGTGCTACAGCTGATCGCGAAACGCTGGCCAGATCTCGACTTCGACGCAGTTCACGAGCGACGCAAGGCCTTCGCGTCAATCGACGGATGTCCCGTGCGCCGCCGCGAATCCTGAGATGATGGCGTGCGGCGACCCGCCGTGCTCGAAGCCTCCGTGCCCATGACCCAAGCCATCGACATGCAACTCGACGCCAAGGCCATCGCCATCCTGTCGCAGGTCACCACCGCCACGCTGACCACGATCCTGCTGAAGAAGGGCCTGCGCAACGTCTGGCTGCGTGGCACGCGGCCGTTGCGCCCGGGCCAGCCGCGGTTGGTCGCACGCGCGTTCACGCTGCGCTTCGTGCCGGCACGCGAAGACCTGGCCACGCCCGAGTCGTGGGCCTCGCCGATCTCGACCCGCGCCGCGATCGAGGACATGCCGGCCGGCTGCATCGCGGTGGTCGACTCGATGGGCGTGCAGGACGCCGGCATCTTCGGCGACATCCTGTGTGCGCGCATGGCCCGGCGCGGCGTCGCCGCGCTGGTCACCGATGGCGTGGTGCGCGACGTGGCCGGCGTGCTGGCCACCGGGCTGCCGGTGTGGTGCCAGCGGCGCGGCCGCGCCGCCTTCGGTGGCCGGGCTGACCTTCGTCGCCTGGCAGCAACCCATCGGTTGCGGCGGCGTGGCCGTGTTCCCGGGCGACGTGATCGTCGTCGACGACGACGGCGCGGTGCTGGTCCCGGCCAACCTGCTCGACGAGATGCTGACGCTGGCGCCCGAGCAGGAGCGGCTCGAGGCCTGGATCATGGGCCAGGTCGAGCAGGGCGCGGCGCTGCCGGGTCTGTACCCGCCCAACGCCGAGAACAAGGCGCGTTACCTGGCCGACAGGGCCAAGCCGTCGTCCTGAACGGTGGTCGCTGCGCCGCACGACGCGCCGCTGCCCTACCTGCAGCGCATTCGCGCCTACTACCAGGCGCTGGGTTATGGCGCGCCGTACGAATGGGCACAGCAGGCCGAGCTGCCGTTCCAGCCCTTGCGCAAACCGCTCGCGGCTTGCCGTATCGCCCTGGTGACGACAGCCGCGCCGTTCCAACCCGGCAAGGGCGACCAGGGGCCGGGTGCGCCCTACAACGCGCTGGCCAAGTTCTACGCCGTCTACTCGGGCGACAGCGCCGGCGATCCCGACCTGCGCATCTCGCACCTGGCGATCGACCGTCAGCACACCACGGCCGAGGACCAGCGCAGCTACTTCCCGCTCGCCGCCTTGCGCGCCAGTGCCGCCGCCGGCCGCATCGCCGCCGTCGCGCCGCGTTTCCACGGCCTGCCGACCAACCGCAGCCAGCGCACCACGCTCGAGATCGACGGCCCCGAGGTCGTTGCCCGCTGCAAGGCCGACGGCGTCGACGCCGCGATCCTGGTCGCCAACTGCCCTGTCTGCCACCAGAGCACCGGCCTCGTGGCCTGCCGCGCTCGAAGCCAGCGGCATCAGCACCGTGCTGATGGGCTGCGCCAGGGACATCGTCGAACAGGTCGGCGTGCCGCGCCTGTTGTTCTCGGATTTCCCGCTCGGCAATGCCGCCGGCCGGCCGGGCGACGCCGCTTCGCAGGCGCAGACGCTGGAGCTGGCGTTGACGCTGCTCGAGACGGCAAGCGCCGCGCGCACGACTGCGCAGTCGCCGCTGCGCTGGAGCGCCAGCGCCGACTGGAAGCTCGACTACTGCAACGTCGAGCGCCTCACGGCCGCTGAAATCGCCCGCCGCCGCGCGGCGTTCGACAAGGGCAGGGTGCAGGCATCGGTCCTGCGTGAGCAGGCGGCGCGCGCGCGGCACGGCGACATGCGCAACGAGTGAATCAATTGGATTCCTTGCCGGCGGACACCCGCATCACGACATCGAAGAATGCCTGGGCCGCCGGCGACAGGCTCGCATTCTTGCGGGTGAACAACATCACCCGGCGATGGACCTTGGGGCCGACCAGCGCGATGCGGCGGATCGGCGTTCGGCCCCCGGGCCCGAGGGCGGACCAGGGCAGCACGGCGCAGCCGACCCCTGCCTCCACCAGGTTGACCGCCGTCGAGTGGTACTGCACTTCGTAGGCACTGCCGGCACGCACGCCGTGCGTCAGGAGGTGGTACTCGATCAGCAGGCGCGTCGCCGTGAAGCCGCGCACCATGATCAGGTCCGAGCCCTTCAGGTCCTTCCAGTTCACGCGCGGACGCGCCGCGAACGGGTGTGATTCGTGGCAGTAGAAGACCAGGGCGTCGTCGAACAGGAAGCGCTCGGTGAGTTCCGGGTGCGCTTCGCCGTGGATGGCGATGCCGAGTTCGGCCTTGCGGTTCAGCACCGCATCGCGCACGTCGTTGGACGTCATGTCCAGCAGGCGGATGCGATTGGCGGGATGCCGGTCGGCGTACTGGCGGATCAGCAGCGGCAGCAGGCGGGCCGACATGGTCGACATGCAGGCCAGCGTGAAGCTGCCGCTCGAGGTTCGGGCCGTCTCCTTGAGCTGCCCGATGGCCGAGTTCATTTCGGCCACGATCGCGCGCGCCTTGGGCAGAAACTCCTGGCCGACCGCCGTCAGGGCCACGCTGCGCGTGGTGCGATCGAGCAGCCTCAGGCCAAGGTAGGCCTCGAGCTTCTGCACGCGCCGCGTCAGCGCCGTCTGAGTGAGGTGCAGTTCGTGCGCCGCCTTGTTGAAGCCGCCCCGCTCGGCGACGCTGACGAAGGCTTGAATCCCGGCGAAATCGATCTTCATGTGCAGGGCCCGGTGCGCCGGTGTCGGTCATACCCGGCAGGAGTGATTATTGCGATCGGCGCATCAATACAAGCAAGACTTGCACTTCACGCCAGGTTCGGATGATCCCATACTGCAATCGCGTTAAGCACTGATTGAAGTCTACGAACCCTGGAGAACCTGACATGTATATCGTTCTTGTCCCCCTTGCCCTTGGCGCCATTTGTGTCGCCTTCTTCATCGTCCTGTTTGCCGCCGGGGCGCTCGTCGGCCTGGGCCGCTCTGGCGTGCATGTGCTGCGCGCGGCAGGCAGGGCCGAGGATGTGCAAGCGCAAGCCCCGATGCCGAAGGCGACAGTGCGATCGGCCTTCCCGCCCGCAGCCTTGCAGGCCAGGACCGCGATGCGCGCGGGCGCCGCGTACGCCGCGGCCTGATCGTCAACCGCTGGCGACGATCGGACGCGTGCCTCATCTCGCACCGTTCCATCGTCAAACGCGGGAGACGCATGACGCTTGGCATTGCGCCTTGTCCATAATGGCCACTCGTATCGGGTGAGTACGGCCAAAGACCCGGGGGAGCTTGGTATGGCAATGGCACGGTGTCTGATTCACAGATCGCTTGCGTTGAGTTGGATGCTGTTGGCATGTGTCGTGCACGCCCAGTCCCCCGAGGTGGTGTCCAGTTTCGCCAGCGCGCCGCCGAACGGAAAGTACGCGTTCGCCAGTTGGACACCGAAGACTTTCGCCGACCTCATGAAGGGAAATCGGCCGGGTGAAGCCGTCAACATCACGGGCCACCTTTTCCTGCCGCCCGGCACCGAGAGGGTTCCCGCGGTCGTGCTGGTGCACGGCTCGGGCGGCATCTACAACGCCGAACTCGACTTCTGGCCCAAGCAGTTCAACGCCGCCGGCATCGCGGTGTTCACGCTCGACATGTTCGGGCCGCGCGGCGTGCAGAGCACTGCCGAGGATCAGTCGCAAGTGCCCTTCGCGGCCGACACGGCCGATGCGTTCGCGGCGCTGAAGCTGCTCGCCACGCACCCGCGCATCGACGTCAAGCACATCGCGATCATGGGTTTCTCGCGGGGTGGCATTGCGGCACTGCGGGCGAGCGTCGAAAAGATCATCGATTCGCAGAAGCTGCCAGACGGATTGCGCTACGCGGCGGTGGTTCCGACCTATCCCGGCGCGTGCGCCGGCCTCTTTCGCCTGATCGTGAAACCCGGTGTGTTCTCCAGAGCGCCCATGCTGTTCATTCAAGGCGACGCCGACGACTACACGCCGATCGGCCCCTGCCAGGACTACGCCGACAAGATCGGCAAGGCGGGGACCCCGGTCGAGTTCGTGGTGCTCGAGGGCGCGCACCACAAGTTCGACAGCGACGATCTCAAGCGCTACTACGTGCGTGGTGCAACGCGTACCAAGCCCGAATGTCCCCTCGAAACGGACATCGACACCGGCTACGTGTACGACCGCACGACCGGGACGCGCTTGCAGGGCGAGGCGTTCAATGCCGCGATGAAGGGCTGTGGCGCCGTGGGCGCAACGGTCGAGGGCAGCAACCGCGCCCGCGACAAGGCCGCGCAGGCGGCCGTCGCGTTCCTGAAGAAGACATTCGCCAACTGAGGAGCGCCAACACCGGCTACTCGACCTTGCCGATCTTGCGCACCGCGGCGGTCATCAGCTTTGCGTCGGCGCCCCAGCAGGTCTGGAACCCGGGCGCGTCGAGGTACTCGATCGGGTGGGCGGCGCGGTTGATGGTCTGCACCACGCCAGCGCCCGATTCACGCTTGGTTGTTGTCGGCTGCGGCCAAGCGCAGGACCTTGGCGAATCGGACCGCGATCGGCGACTGTTCGTCGCCACTGCGCCACATCACTCCCACGGGCTGCAGGGGCGCAATGTCCTTGAGCGGAACCGCGTGCAGGCGGCCGGCATGGCACTCCACTTCGACCAGCGAGGGCGACATCATCGTGACGCACTCGCTGTTCATCACGATCGCCTTGATCGCGAGGATGGAGTTGGTGCTGATTCCGTAGGTCGGCCACGCCACGCCAGCGACGGAAAACACGATTTCCATCTGCCGACGAAATGCGCTTCCGCCTGCGGGCAGCACCCACTGGACGTGCGCGGTGTCGCCCAGCGAGATCGATGGGCGAAGTGCAAGCGGGTGCTTGGGACGCATGATCAACGCCCAGTCCGACATCAGGAGCGGCTCGCTCTCCACGTCGGTCATGCCCGGCCGCAATCGGCTGACGACCAGATCGAGTTCACGCGCACGCAACATCGCCACGAGTTCGTCATCCAGTCCCTCGACCACCGACACGTTGACCTGGGGCGTCTCGCGAAAGAGCATCGCGAGTGCCTGCGGCACGAGCGCTGTCGCCGTGATGGGCGTGACGCCGATGGCCAGCGGCCCCTCGATGCCCAACGAGCGAAGCTGCATCTCCTCCTTGGCCCGGCCAAGCAAGGAGTCGAGCGCTCTCGCATGGAACACGAGCCCGCGGCCGAACTCCGTCAGCCGTGCGCCGTGACGGTCGCGCTCGAGGACCTTGACGCCCAGGCCGCGCTCGAGCTGGGCGATGCTCTGCGAAAGGCCCGGCTGGGACACGTTGAGGGCCTCGGCCGCGCCACTGAACGATCCATGCCGCGCCACGGCAAGGAGATCGAGCAGGCGTCGGGGGTCGATCCTCATTGAGCAATGTCAAACGCTTGCCGGAGCCGGTTCGGCCTTGCTCCACGTTCGATCGTCCAGGTCTGGGGCTGGGATTCTAGGTTGCCGTCACCGCCTGCCGATTCCTGCATGGAATTGCCGCTCGCGGCAGCAAGCCGATGCCCGAAAGCGCGCGCCATCCATAACGGATTGCAATGGAGCACGCAAAAACGAGTATTGGACCGCGACGCAGCTTCGCAACACCATCGTCTGTCCCAGCGACTGCTGATGCGTGGCATCCATGAGAGGCGCCGCGAACCATCGAAGCGCAGGTCGCGCAGCGTCGTTCGGAGCGGGCAAACCCGGCCAGGGCCATTCCGAGCAATGCGGTGCGGCCGAGAACCACCGTCCTTCCCATCCAGCCCAGGAGCGATTTCAGTTATGAAGCTTGTGACCTTCTCAAAAGACGGGCGCCGACGCGTGGGCATCGTCGAAGGCGATGAAGTCGTCGTCGTCAACATTCCCGACATGCGCAGCCTGTTCGAACTCGGTGGCCAGGTGAGCGCAGCAGGCGACGAAGCGCAAGACGCGCGAGCGCTTCAAGCTCGCCGCCGTGAAGCTGCGAGGCACCGATCATCCCGAAGAAGATCTTCCACACGGCCGGCAACTACGCCGAGCACGCGCAGGAAGGCGATCGGGCGAACTGGGTGGCAGCGATCAAGCCCTGGATCGTGTTCTTCCAGAACCCCGACGCGATCATCGGCCCCGACGCGCCCATCATCTATCCCGAGCACCTGACCAAGGAGCTGGACTACGAGCTCGAGTTCTGCAGTGGTGATCGGCAAGCCGGGCAAGCACTTCAGCGTCGAGCAGGCCAGGAGCTACATCGCCGGCTACATGATCTTCAACGACATCACCGCGCGCGACATCCAGCGCCGCGAGATGCAGTCGTCGAACTTCGTGTTCAGCAAGTCGATCGACACCTTCTGCCCGTTCGGCCCGTGGATCGTCACCGCCGACGAGATCCCCGACCCCTACGACCTGGACCTGCGAACTGACGGTGAACGGCGAGAAGCGGCAGGTCTCCAACACCAGCCACATGTCGGTGACGCTGCCGCAGATCATCAGCAAGTTCTCGCCGGCCGGCTACTCGGCGGGCGACATCGTCACCACGGGCACCGTGTCGGGGGTCGCGGCCTTCAGCGCAGACCCGCAGGCGTGGTACCTGAAACCGGGCGACCTGATCGAAGCCAAGATCGAGAAGATCGGCGTCCTGCGCAACCGCGTGATCGGTTGGAAGGAAGCCTACGGCGTCGACGCGCCGGCCTGGCAGGGATTCTGAGCATGACCACGATCGACCGCAGCAAGGTCTGGACCGGCACGCTCAACGAGACTGCGCTGGCCGGCCGCCCCGCGCCACGCGCCCGCTTCTACGACACCACGTTGCGTGACGGCGAGCAGTCGGTCGGTGTGATGTTCGATCCCGAGCAGAAGCTCGAGATGGCCAAATTGATCGACGGCCTGGGCGTGGGCCGCATCGAGGCCGGGTTTCCGCGGGTTTCCGAGGACGACCGCGTGGCCATCGCCGAGATCCTGAAGGCGGGGCTGCGCGCCGAGATCTGGGGCTTCGCCCGCGCGCTGCCCGAGGACGTCGACGCCGTCGCCGAGCTCGGCTTGCGCCACAGCGTCGTCGAAGCACCGATCTCCGACCTCAAGCTCGGCGCACTCGGGGTGTCGCGCGAGGCCGTGCTCGAGCGCATCGGCAAGGCCATCAGCCACGCCGTCCGGCAGGGCATCCACGTCGCATTCTTCGGCGTCGACTCGACGCGCGCCGACCTGGCCTTCTTCGAGCACGTCTACAAGACGGCGCGCGATGCGGGCGCGAAGGAGTTCGTGATCGTCGACACCATCGCGATCGCGACACCCGAAGCGGTGACGTTCCTGATCGGGCGCGCGCGCGAGTGGCTCGGCCAGGACGCAGTGATCCACTTCCACGGGCACAACGATTTCGGGCTCGGAACCGCCTGCGCCATCGCGGCACTGCAGGCCGGTGCCAGCTGGGTGCACGGCACCATCGACGGCATCGGCGAGCGCGCAGGCAACGCGAACCTGCCGGAGATCGCGCTCACGCTGGAGTTGCTCTACGGCGCCGACACCGGCATCCACTTCGACCGCGTGCGCACCGCGTCGCAGCGCTTGCGGGCAATCGCCGGTTACCAGCTCGAGCCGTGGAAGAGCCTCGTCGGCGAGAACCTCTTCATCCGCGAGACCGGCGCCGTCGCGGCCCAGTTCCATACGCCCGAAGCGATCGAGCCGTACTCGTCGTCGCTGCTGGACACGCGCCGCGGCATCGTGCTCGGCAAGAAGAGCGGCGTCGCATCGATCAAGCTCAAGTGCGAAGAGTTGGGCCTCGAGGCGCCTGCAGCCAGCCATCCGCGCCTGCTCGAAGAGGTCAAGAGCCTCGCGATGCGCAATCGCCGCCTCTTGACCGACGACGAGTTCAGGCAACTCGTTCGCCAGGCCCGCTAGCAAGGAAGCACCGTGAATTCAGGCAAGTTCCAGGACAAGACGGTGCTCGTCACCGGGTCGGGGCGCGGCTTCGGCGCCGTGCTCGCCACGGCGTTCGCCCGTGAAGGCGCGAACGTCATCGTTCACTTCCACACCTCATCGACGGGTGCAGAGGAGACCGCGGCCGCGGTGCGGGCGCTCGGGCGCCGGACCTTGTTGGTGCAAGGCGACATCGCCAAGCACGACGACGTCAAGCGCATCACCGAAAGCTCGTTCGCAGCGTTCGGCCACGTCGACGTGCTGGTGAACAACGTCGGCGACATGGCGCTCGACCAGAAGTCGTGGCGCGAACTCGACGAGAAGGTCATCGATCACACGCTCGCGGTCGACATCAAGGGAACCATGTTCATGATCCACGAGGTGGGCTCACGCATGATGGACGGCAAGGGCGGCGTCATCGTCAACATCGGCTCCCAGGTCGTCATCGCAGGCAGCCCGCGAGCGCCGCAATATGCGGCTGCCAAGTACGGCGTGATCGGCCTCACCAAGTCCTACGCCCGTGCGCTCGCGCCGAACGTGCGCGTCAACACGCTGGGCGCGGCGTTCATGGAGACGGAGGCGCTCAAGAACCGCCACGACTGGAAGACCGGCCGGCGCGAGGAAGTGCTGCGCCAGACACCGCTCGCGCGCATCGCCACGCCCGAGGACATGGTCGGGCCGACGCTGTTCCTCGCTGGCGATGATTCGCGCCACATGACGGGGCAATTCATGCTGTGCAACGGCGGCCTGGCGATGGTCGGGGCCTGATCGAATTAGTCAATCTTCGTCCGCAGACTACGCAAGGAGACATTGATGCAACGCAAGACCTTCATTGCCGCCACACTCGCGGCGCTGGCCCTTTCGGGCGCGTGGGCCCAGGCGCCCACCTGGCCCGACAAGCCGGTCAAGGTAATACTTTCGCAGCCACCGGGCTCCGGGCCCGACAACGTGGCCCGGCTGCTCTCCGACGGTCTGGGCAAGCAATGGGGCCAGGCGGTGGTGATCGAGAACAAGCCCGGTGGCCAGAACGTCATCGGCGCCCAGGCCGCGGCGCGCTCGCCAGCCGACGGCTACACCTTCTACTTCGCCACCACCGCGGCACTCGTCACCAACGTCTACCTGTTCAAGCAGTTGGCATACGACCCGCAGAAAGAGTTCGTTCCGGTGGCGTTCGTCGCCCGCAGTCCGTTCGCCGTGCTGGTCCGGGCCGAGTCGCCGGTGCGCACGATCGAAGACCTCGTCGCGCAGTCGAAGGCGGCGGCCGGCAAGTTCTCCATCGGCAACGAGGGCCCGCGCACCTTCGGCGGCATGATCGCCCGCCTCTTCAATGAGCGCACCAAGTCGGAGGCCAACCTGGTTTCCTATTCTTCGGTCGGCGTGTCGATCCAGGACCTGATCGGCGGCCACGTGGACGCCGTCGTGGCCGACGTCGCGTCGAGCGCGCAACTTGTCAAGCAGGGGCGCTTGCGCATGCTTGCCGTGACCTCGGCCAAGCGCGTACCCGGTTTCGAGAGCGTGCCTGCGCTGGCCGAAGGCCTGCTGCCCGGCGTCGAGATGGTGGGCTGGTTCGCCGTCGTGGCACCGACCGGCACTCCGCAGCCGGCCATCGAACGCTTCAATCGGGACCTCAACGCTTCGCTTGCCGAGCGCGAGACCGCCGATCGCATTGCATTGATCGGCCCGATCGTCGAGGCCGGCCTGACGCCCGACCAGGTTGCCGCCTTTCTTCGCACCGAGCACGCCCGCTGGAGTGCGATCACGAAGGAGATCGGCATCCTGGCGGAGTGAACCACCAGCGTCATCGGCAAGGAGAGTTCCATGGGGACCACGAATCTGTCTCATCGCGCGGGCGCTTGGTCGCTGTGGCTGGTCTGCGTCTGCGCACTGACTGCCTGCGCGGGACTGTCAGGGCCTGCCGCGGAGCCCGCGCGGACGGGATTCAGCCTGACGTCGCCCGGGCGAGCGGACAACGCGATGCTGACGCAGCCATTCGGCGGCAAGTACGCCGCCAATCCCAACTGCGCGGGTGAGAACGTCTCGCCGGCATTGGCCTGGGCTCGTGTGCCGACGGGCACGCGCAGCCTGGCCATCCTGGTCGACGATCAAGCCGGTCGTGCCGGCCTTGGCGTGACCCACTGGGTGGCCTACGGCATCGCGCCGGAGCTCGGCGGGTTCGCCGAAGGCGAAGCGTCGGCGCCTTCCACCAAGTTCGTGTTCGGCAGGAACAGCCTGGGGGCCCAAGCCTTCCTCGGCCCCTGCCCGCCACGCGGCAACGCGCCGCAGCACTTCGTCTACACGCTGATCGCCACCTCGCTCGAGCCCAGTGCCCTGGTGCCCGGCCTGACCAAGGCGCAGATGCTCGAGGCACTCAACGGCAAGACGCTGGCCGCGGCGAGCCTGGTGCTGCGGTTCGCGCAGTGAGCGGGAGGCGGGGGCCTCGTCGAATCGTTGATGCGCCGGGTCGACGGGCCAACGCTGCCGTTTGGCGCCACGTCGGCGTCGCAATTCGGGCGCCGCACCGTCAACCGCGCAGCGCCAAGGCCGGCTACTCGACCTTGCCGATCTTGCGCACCGCGGCCGTCATCAGCTTGGCGTCGGCGTCCCAGTAGGTCTGGAACTCGGGCGCGTCGAGGTACTCGATCGGGCTGCCGGCGCGGTTGATGGTCTGCACCACGGCCGGGTCGGCGGCGACCTTCTTCGCCGCCGCGCGCAGCCGCTGCACGATCGCGTCGGGCGTGCCGGCGGGCACGAACAGCGCCGACCATTGCGCGAACCGCACCGGGTGGCCGGACTGCGTCAGGCTCGGCACCTCGGGCAGCGCGGCCAGCGGCTTGTCGCCCCAGTGCGCCAGCGCGCGCAGCTTGCCGGCCTTGATCTGCTGCACCACGCGTCGACGGTCCGGTGGCCAGCGCGTCGACCTGTCCGCCGAGCAACGCCAGGATCGCCGGCCCGGCGCCGGTGTAGGGGATGTGAACCATGCGAAAACCGGCGTCGGCCTTCAGCATCTCCATCGGCACATGCATGGTGCCGTAGTTGCCCGAGCTGCCGTAGTTGTACTGGGCCGGGCTTGGCCTTCATGTCGGCGATGAACTCGGCCAGGTTCTTCCACGGCGCGTCGGCGCGCACCACCAGCACCGTCGGGTCGGCGGTGAAGCGCGCGATCGGCTTGAAGCTGGCCAGCGTGAAGGCCGGCTTGCGGCCGAGCAGCTTGTCGGCCTCGGGCAGGATCGAGATCGACGACAGCGACAGCAGCACCGTGTAGCCGTCGGCCGGTGCGCGCGCCGCCATGCCGATGCCGAGCGCGCCGCCGGCGCCGGCCTTGTTCTCGACCACCACGCGTCTGCTTCAGCTCGCGCGCCAGCGCCTCGGCCACCGGCCGCGCCACGGTGTCGGCCACGCCGCCGGGCGGGAAGGGCACGATCATCGTGATCGGCTTGTCGGGCCATTGCGCCTGCGCGCCAGCAGCGGTGGCCAGCGTGAGCAGTGCGCTCGCAAGCGTTGATTGAAGTCGATTCATGCGCCCTCCAGGACGAAGCGGTTTTGCAAGGTGCCGATGCCGTCGATCTCGATCCGCACCACGTCGCCGTGCTGCAGCCAGCGCGGTGGTTTCATGCCCATGCCCACGCCGGCGGCGGTGCCGGTGGCGATGACGTCGCCGGGCAGCAGCGTGATGCCGCGCGAGCAGGTCTCGATCAGGGTCGGGATGTCGAAGATCAGGTCGCTGGTGCGCGCGTCCTGGCGCAATTCGTCGTTGACCCAGCAGCGCACGCGGGTGTCGCTGCCGTCGAGCTCGTCGGCGGTGACCAGCCACGGCCCCATCGGGCAGAACGTGTCGAAGCTCTTGCCCAGGTCCCATTGCTGGTGCCGCATCTGCACGTCGCGCGCGGTCACGTCGTTGATGATGGTGTAGCCGAAGACATGCTTCATCGCGTCGGCGCGCGCGATGTTGCGTCCGCCCTGGCCGATGATCACCGTCAGCTCGGCCTCGTAGTCGATCTGCGACGACACCGCGGCGCCGGGCAGGCGCACGTCTGCGCCCGGCGCGGTCACGCTTTCGGGCACCTTGGTGAAGACGATCGGCCAGGCCTGCGGGTCGGCAGCGTTGTCCTTGAACACCGTTTCGCGCAGCTCCTTGGCATGTGCGTGGTAGTTGCGGCCGACGCACCACAGGTTGCGTCGTGGTTGCGGCAGTGGCGCTTCGAGACGGACGTCGGTCAGTGCGACGCTGCGGCCCGCCGCGGCCGGCAGGGCCCGGCCGGCGGCGGCGAGGTCGATCAAGGCCTGTGCACCGCGGGTCGCATCGACGTCGAAAGGCGTGATCTGCCGGCCATCGGCCGAAAGTTGGCCGACTTGGCGTTTTCCCTCGTAACGGAAGGTCGCGATGCGCACAGACGTCTCCTCAATTGGGCGGCCAGTATCGCCGGCCGTCGCTAACATCGCAGCATCCTACCGTCGAGGGAATGCAGATGAAGATGCTCGCCGCACTGATGATCGCCCTGGCCGCTGGCCCGGCGTTGGCACAGGACTACCCGAGCAAGCAGGTGCGCATCATCGTGCCCTTCGCCCCCGGGGGCTCGGCCGATGTCTTCGGCCGGTTCCTGGCGCAGCGCCTGCAGGAGACGCTGGGCCAGACCTTCGTCATCGACAACCGCCCCGGCGCCGGTTCTGTGATCGGCACCGACGCGGTGGCCAAGGCCGCCCCGGACGGCTACACGCTGCTGCTGATGTCGAATACGCACACCGTCAACGAGTCGCTGATCCCGAACAAGCCGTTCGTGCTGATGCGCGACTTCGCGCCGATCGCGCCGATCAACTACTCCGACCTGGTGCTGGTGGCCAAGGCCGCGTTGCCGCAGAACACCTTGCCCGAGCTGATCAAGGCCGCCAAGGCCAAGCCGGGCGCCATGTCGTACGCGTCGTCGGGCCCGGGCACGCCGTACCACATGGCCGGCGAGCTGTTCAAGGCCATGGCCGGTGTCTCGATCGTGCACATCCCCTACCGCGGCAGTGCCGGCGCGCGCACCGACGTGCTCGGCGGCCAGATCGAGATGATGTTCGACGCCATCCCGACCATGACCGAGCACATCAAGGGCGGCAAGGTCAAGGCGCTGGCCACCACCGGGCGCACGCGCTCGGCCAACCTGCCCGACGTGCCGACCATGGCCGAGGCCGGCGTGCCCGGCTACGAAGCGACGATCTGGCTCGGCCTGATGGCGCCCAAGGGCACGCCGCCGGCCATCGTTGCCAAGCTCAACGCCGAGATCGGCAAGATCACATCCAATCCCGAGGTGCGCCGCGCCTGGACGGCGCAGGGGACGACGGCGATGACGATGGGCGTCGACGAGTTCACCCGCTACGTCAACGACGACATCACGAAGTGGGCGGGCATCGTCAAGTTCTCGGGAGCCAAGGCCGAGTGACGGTGGTCGCCTTCAGCGTCAACGGTCGCGGCCACACGCTCGACACCGACCCGAACACGCCGCTGCTCGACGTGCTGCGCGACGAACTGCAGCTGAAGGGCACGCGCTTCGGCTGCGGCGCCGGCGAGTGCGGTGCCTGCCAGGTGCTGGTCGACGGCCGCTCGACGGCTGCGTGCAACATGCCGCTGGCGGCGGTCGAAGGCCATGAGGTCACCACGGTCGAAGGTCTCGATCGGCGCCTGATCGAGGCTTTCATTGCCGAGCAAGCGGCGCAGTGCGCCTATTGCAGCTCGGGCATGCTGGTCGGTGCGGCTGCGTTGCTGCGCCACACGCCGTCGCCCACCGATGCCGAGGTGCGCCGCGCGCTCGATGGCCATCTGTGCCGCTGTGGCGCGCACAACCGCATCGTGCGTGCCGTGCAACGCGCCGCGCGCGAACTGACATGAGGCTCGAATTCGCCGCCGATGGTTCGGTGCAGGTGCGCACCGGCAAGGTCGAGCTCGGCCAGGGCATCCGCACGGCGCTGGCGCAGATCGCGGCTGACGAACTCGGCCTGGCCATCGAACGCGTGCAAGTGCTGGCTGCCGATACGGCCTTCGGGCCCGATGAAGGCGTGACATCGGGCAGCCTGTCGGTGCAGGACGGGGGCAGCGCGTTGCGTGCGGCGTGCATCGAAGCGCGCAAGCAGCCGCCGCGCACCGCGCCGCTCGTCGGCAGCTCCGTGCCGCGCACCGACCTGGCCGCCAAGTTCGCCGGCGCACCGAGCTTCATCCACGACCTCGCGCCGCCGGGACTGATGCACGGGCGCGTGCTGCATCCGCCGCGGCGCGATGCGCAGCTGGCCGATGTCGACCTGGCCCGCGTGGCGTCGCTGCCCGGTGTCGTGGCCGTGCATCGCGATGGCCACCTGCTCGGCGTGCTGGCCGAGCGCAGCCGCGACGCCGACAGGGCGGCCGCAGTCCTGAGTGCGGTCGCGCGCTGGACACCCGGCCCACCTGGCCCCGCGGAGCGCCAGGCGCGCGCCGGGCTGACGCAGCAGCCGGCGGCCACCAGCCTGGTGGCCGAGCATGGCCAGCGACCCGGCGCCGGCATCGCGCGCACGCTGGCGGCGCGCTACAGCAAGCCGTGGATCGCGCACGCGTCGATCGCGCCCGCGTGTGCGCTGGCGCGCTGGGATGCTGGCCGCCTCGAGGTCTGGACGCACAGCCAGGGCCTCTACAACCTGCGCCGCGACCTGGCGCTCGCCTTCGGCGTCGACGCCGACGCGGTGCGTGTGCGGCACGCCGATGGCGCCGGTTGTTACGGCCACAACGGCGCTGACGACGTGGCCTTCGACGCCGCCTGGCTGGCGCGCGAGGCGCCGGGCCGCCCCGTGCGCGTGCTGTGGAGCCGCGCCGACGAGTTGACCCATGCCCCGTTCGGTACTGCGATGGCCATCGAGCTCGCCGCAGACCTCGACGCGCGCGGCGAGGTGATGCACTGGCGGCACCAGGTCTGGAGCCCGGGCCACAGCGGCCGCCCCGGCCGCAACCCGGCGCCGGCCCTGCTCGGAAGTTGGCAGACGGCACAACCCGTCGCCGAGCCGCCGCCACTGAACATGCCGCTGGCCAGCGGCGGCGGCGCCGAGCGCAACGCCGTGCCGGGCTACGCGCTGCCGGCGTGGCAGGTGCTGTGGCATAAGGTACCCGCCACGCTGCGCAGCTCGGCGCTGCGCTCGCTCGGCGCGTTCGCCAACGTGTTCGCGGCCGAGAGCTTCGTCGACGAGATCGCCCACGCCGCCGGCTGCGATCCGTTGCAGTGGCGCCTGCGCCACCTGGCGCACGATGTGCGCGCGCTTGCGGTGCTCGAGCTCGCGGCCGCGCGTGCCGGCTGGGCGTCGCGTGTTCGCGCTGATGGCGTCGGCCACGGCCTGGCCTTCGCGCGCTACAAGGGCAGCGGCGCCTGGTGCGCGGTGATGGCCGAGGTCGAGGCCGGCGCGCAATTGACGGTGCGGCGGCTGACGATCGCGGTCGATGTCGGCCAGGTCGTCAACCCCGACGGGGTGGTGGCGCAAATCGAGGGCGGCGCGATCCAGGCCACCAGTTGGGCCTTGAAGGAGGCCGTGTTATTCGATGCCGCGGGCATCACGAGCAACAGCTGGGCCAGCTACCCGATCTTGCGGTTTTCCGAAGTGCCTGCCGTCGACGTGCATGTGGTGGCTTCGCAAGCGCCCAGTGTGGGCGCCGGCGAGGCCTCGCTGGGGCCGACCGCGGCGGCGATCGCCAACGCGCTGTTCGACGCGCTCGGCGTGCGCGTGCGCGACTTGCCGCTCAGCGCCGAGCGCATCGTCGCAGCGATAAACGTTGACGCACGTTGAAATGAGGACCCTCTGATGCCAACCACCCTGCACCTGCTGTGCGCCGGTGCCGCGCAAGGCCTGGTCAAGGCACTCGAGCCGCGGCTGCTGGCCGAGGCCGGCACGGTGCTCGATGCGCGCTTCGGCGCGGTCGGTGCGATGAAGGAAGCCTTGCTCGCCGGCGCGGCCTGCGACCTGATGGTCACGACCGACAAGATGGTCGGCGAACTGGGCGCGGCCGGCCTATTGCGCGGCGAAACTCGCGCCGCGCTCGGCCGCGTGCGCACCGGCGTGGCCGTGCGCAGCGGCGCACCGCGGCCCGACGTCGGCACGCCCGAGGCGCTGCAAACCGCGCTGCTGGGCGCCGATGCGGTCTACTTTCCCGATGCGCTGCGCTCCACCGCCGGCATCCACTTCGCGGCGGTGCTGCGCCAGCTCGGCATCCACGGCCAGGTCGAAGCGCGCTTTCGCACCTTCCCCAACGGCGCGACGGCGATGCGCGAGCTATCCCTGCACGGCACGCCGCGGTCGATCGGCTGCACTCAGGTCACCGAGATCAAGTACACCGCCGGCGTCGAGCTGGTCGCGCTGCTGCCGGCGCGCTTCGAGCTGGCCACCACCTACACCGCCGCGCTGAGCGCAACGACGGCCGAGCTGGTGCTGGCCGGGCGTTTCATCGCCATGCTGACGGGCGGCGATACTCGCGCACTCCGCGAGGCGGCCGGCTTCGAGGACTGAAGGAGACAAGCCCATGCAACGACGTCATCTCATCGCCGCCTTGCCTGCCGCGCTGGCCTGGACGCATTTGCGCGCGCAGTCGTTCCCGGGCCGGCCGATCCGCTACATCGTGCCGGTGGCGGCGGGGGGCGGCAGCGACCTGGTCGGCCGCACGGTGACCGAACGCTGGGGCCGGCTGCTGAACCAGAGCTTCGTCGTTGACAACATCGGCGGCGGTGGCGGCGCGATCGCCTGCCAGACCACGGCCAAGGCCGCGCCAGATGGCTACACGTTGCTGCAAGGCTATGTCGCGACGCATGGCACGAGCCCGGCCACACGCAGCAAGCTGCCCTACGACGCGATCAAGGACTTCACGCCAGTCGGCATGATCGGTGGCACGCCCAACGTGCTGGTCGTCAACGCCAGCCTGCCGATCCAGGACATGGCGCAGTTCATCGCCTACCTGCGTGCCAATCCGGGCCGCGTCAGCTACGGCTCGGCCGGGCAGGGCTCGCTGACGCACCTGACGATGGAGTTGCTGAAGGACGCGGCGAATCTGTTCGCCGTGCACATCCCGTACCGCGGCATCGCGCCGGCCTTCAACGACCTGCTCGGCGGCCAGACGCAGGCCATGTTCCCGGGCCTCGCGGCCGCGTTGCCGCACATCCGCTCGGGCCGCGTGCGGCCGCTGGCCGTCACCGGCAATGCCCGGCACCCGCTGCTCAAGGACGTGCCGACCATGGTCGAGGTCGGGTTCAAGGGCTTCGACGCGCTGCAGTGGTACGGCGTGGTCGGCCCGGCCGGACTGCCGCCCGCAGTGCTGAAGACGCTCAACGACACATTGGGCACCGTGCTCGCCGGCCCCGACCTGCGCGAGCGGCTGTCGGCCGAGGCAGTGGAACCCTCGCCGATGTCGCCCGACGCATTCGGCCAGTTCATCCGCGCCGACATCGCACGCTGGACCAAGATCGCGCGCGACCGCAAGATCGACTTGGACGCTTGACGTGACCACCCCCGAAGCGCCTTTGGCGCTCCCCCTCGAGGGGGCCGAAGCCCGCGGCTCCAAGCCGACCTGCGTCGGCTTGGACGGGCAGAGGAATGGACGCGTCTCGCGGCCGTGCGGCCTGCAAGGCACGCTAGCGGACCGGCGGAGCCGGATCCGCGGCGGTCGCTTGGGGCGTTTGGTGCATGCACTTTGCGCCTGCCTGATGCTTGCCGTTGCTGCGCAGGCCCAGGACTACCCGAACCGGCCGATCAGGATCATCGTGCCGTTCTCGCCCGGCGGCGCCGTCGACGGGCCGACGCGGGCCGTTGCGCAGGAGCTCGGCCGGCGGCTGAAGCAGCAGGTGATCATCGACAACAAGCCCGGCGCCGGCGCGACGATCGGCAGCGAGATGGTGGCCAAGTCACCCGCCGATGGCTATACGCTGCTGCTGGCCTCGCAGACCAACGCCATCAGCGCCTCGCTGTACAGCAAGCTCAGCTTCAACCCGATCGACGATTTCGTCGGCATCTCGCTGCTCGGACGTGAACCGGGGGTGCTCGTCGTGCACCCGTCGCTGCCGGTGAAGAACGTGGCCGAATTGATCGCCTACGCCAAGGAGCGGCCAGGGCAATTGAATTACGCCTCGTCGGGCAACGGCAGCGGCCAGCATCTGTTCATGGCCTTGTTCGCGTCGATGGCCGGCGTGCAGCTCACGCATGTGCCCTACCGCGGTAGCGGCCAGGCCACGACCGATCTGCTCGGTGGCACGGTGCCGATGGCGATGCCGGGCACGGCCGGCATGGTCGGCCACATCAAGGCTGGCAAGCTGCGCCCGCTGGCCACCAGCGGTGTCACCCGCTCACCGCAATTGCCCGATGTACCGACACTGGCCGAGTCGGGCCTCGTCGGTTACTCGGCCTACGTCTGGATGGGCCTGCTGGCACCCAAGGGCACGCCACCGGCCATCATCGATCGCCTGTACCGCGAGTTGAAGGCCTCGCTCGACGCCCCCGAGGTCAAGGGCTTCTTCACCGAGGCCGGGGTCGAGATCGTCGGCTCCACGCCAGCAGAGTTCGACGCCTATTTCCGCGAGGAGCGCGACCGCTGGTCACGTTCGGTCAAGGAATCCGGTGCAAAGATAGACTGACGACCACCCCCGAAGCGGCTACGCCGCTCCCCCTCGAGGGGGCACCGCTGGCGGCCTGGCAAAGCCAGATCCGCGGCGATCGCTTGGCAAGACACGCACAAGAGGACCGCATGATTACGGGACAGGAACACTGGACAACGAAGAAGACCGCCGATGGCGACGTGCGCTTGTTCCTGTGGGAGAAGTTCGTCGGCGCGCCCGGCGGCAAGCCCGCCGTGCTGTTTGTGCATGGCTCGTCGATGGCCTCGCAGCCGACGTTTGATCTGAACGTGCCGGGCCGACCCGATTCGTCGGTGATGGATTGGTTTGCCGAGCGCGGCTTCGTCTGCTGGTGCGTCGACATGGAGGGCTACGGCCGCAGCGACAAGAGGCGCGACATCTATTGCGACATCGCCAATGGCGCCGATGACCTGAAGGCCGCCACCGACTACATCGCCGCCACCCGCCGCGTGACGAGCTTGCTGACCTACGGCATCTCGTCGGGCGCGCTGCGCGCGGCGCTGTTCGCGCAACGCCACCCCGAGCGCGTGGCGCGGCTGGCCCTGGACGCGTTCGTCTGGACCGGCGCCGGCGCACCGACGCTGGAGCAGCGGCGCAAGAAACTGCCCGAGTTCCTGGCCCACAAGCGGCGCCCGATCGACCGCGCCTTCGTGCGCTCCATTTTTTCCCGCGACCACCCCGATTGCGCCGATGCGGCCACCGTCGAGGCCTTTGCCGACGCCATCCTGGCCCTGGACGACTCGATGCCCAATGGCACCTACATCGACATGTGTTCGAAGCTGCCGGTGGTCGACCCCGAGAAGATCGCTGTGCCCACCGTGTTGCTGCGCGGCCAGTTCGACGGCATCGCCGGCATCGACGACCTGATCGAGTTCTTCAAGCGCCTGCCCTCGCCCGACAAGCAGTTCACCGTGATGAACGGTATCTCACACGCCAGCTTTCAGCAAAAGAACTACAAGATGGTTTATCAGATCCTGCACGCCTATTTCACCCAGCCCGCGCCCGCGTATACGGCGCATCACCCATGACAGGAAGGACGATCATGAAGTTGTTTTCAAAGGCAGTCTGGCTCCTCGTGGCCGCGCTCGTCGCCGGCCCCGCCCTGGCCCAAGGCAAGGTCCAGGTGCAATGGTTCGGCCAGTCGGCCTTCAAGATCACCACGCCCACCGGCAAGGTGATCGTGATCGACCCCTGGTTGACCAGCAACCCGCGCACGCCAGAGGCCTACAAGAAGCTCGAGGCCCTGGGCCCGAAGGTCGACCTGATCCTGGCCACGCATGCGCACTTCGATCACATGGCCGATGTGCCGGCGCTGGTGAAGATGTACAACGCGCCCTTCTGGGCCCCGGCCGGCATGGCGCAGTCGATGGCCGTGCTGGGCATGTCGCCGCCCGAGAAAACCAACCGCATGAACAAGGGGGCCTCGATCCGCCCGTTCGGCGCCGATGGCGCCAAGATCACGATGACCTATGCCGAGCACAGCTCCGAGCTGACCTGGAAGAACCCGGCCACGAACAAGGACGAGGTCCATGTCGGCGGTGAGGCGAGTGGTTTCATCATCGAACTCGAGAACGGCTTCAAGATCTGGCACATGGGTGACACCGGTCTGTACGGGGACATGAAGTTCCTGGCCGAGCGCTACAAGCCCGACCTGCTTCTCGTGCCGATCGGCGGCGGCCAATACGTGATGAACCCCGAAGATGCCGCCTACGCGACCAAGGAACTCATCAAGCCCAAGGCAGTAATTCCGACGCACTACGCGGCCAACCAATACCTGGTCGGCACGCCCGAGCAGTTCGTCAAGGCGATGGGCACGACCACGATCAAATTGCTGCCGATCAAGGAAGGCGAGACAGTCGAGTTCTGAACTGGCGCAGGTGACGCGCGCAACCGGTTCCATCGTCAATCGCGTGACGACCATGCTCGACCCACAGGCCCGCGCGCTGCTTGACCTGATGATCGAGCGCGGCGTGCCGCCGGTGCACACGCTGAGTCCGGCCGAGGCGCGCCGCTTCTACCGCGAGCGGCGCGCGTTGACGCAGCCCGCGGCACCAACCGTCGGGCAGGTCGAGGCCCGCACGGTCGCCGGGCCGCACGGCCCGATCGACTTGCGCCTGTACCGACCGCCGATGGCGAGTGTCCCGGCTCCGGTGCTGGTGTACTTCCACGGCGGCGGCTGGACCATCGGCGACCTCGACACGCACGATGTGCTGTGCCGCCAGCTGTGCCTGGGGGCCGGCGTCACGGTGGTCGCGGTCGACTACCGTCTCGGGCCCGAGCACCGTTTCCCGGCCGCGATCGACGACGCGCTGGCTGCGGCGCGCTGGGTCCGGCGCGAGGCGGATTCGCTCGGCATCGACGCCGCGCGCATCGCGCTTGGCGGCGACAGCGCCGGCGGCAACATCGCCGCGGTGTTGCCGCTGCTGCTGCGCGACGCGGGCGAGGCGCTGCCCGCTTTCCAGTTGCTGATCTACCCGGCCACCGACATGCGCTGCGGCGCGCCCTCGCACCGCGCCAACGGCCAGGGCTATCTGTTGACGAACGAGAGCATCGCGTATTACCGCGGCCACTACATCGCCGACCCGGCGCAGTGGACCGACTGGCGCGCCTCGCCGCTGTTGGCCGACGAACCTGCGCGGCCTGCCGCCGGCGCTGGTGCTGACGGCCGGCTTCGATCCGCTGCGCGACGAGGGGCGGCAGTACGCCGATGCGCTGTCGGCCGCGGGCAACGCCGTGCAGCTACGTCTGCTTCGAACGCCAGATTGCACGGCTTCATCACGATGGGGCGTCTGATCGACGAGGCCAACACCGCGGTCGATCTGTGCGCTGCGGTATTGCGACGCGCGTTGCGTCATCTGAGCCGCGGCAGCCCGCCCAGTGCTGCGCGGACGATCAGTCACGGGTTCGATGTTGCTTCGTAATGACGGGCCATGCGTCACCGAGGCGCCGTCGGCGCGCCACACGGTATCGGCAACGCGATCGATCGTGCGCCTGATTTCGCTCGCCTGCGTGTTGGCCGGACAGGCGGCGGCCGGCCGGCGCGCGCCGAGGCAACGGACGACGCAAGCGTCGTGCAGGTGCTGCCGACCAACGTGACGGTGGGCATCGAACGCTTGCACCTTGCCGACGGCGAAGCGATCGGCCTGCTCGGCGTCAGCTACATCGCGGAACTGACGCCCGGCTGGTGGCTGGGCCCGGCAATCTATGGCGCGTTCAGCGGCGATCGCGGCGGCCTCTTCACCTGGGGCGTCGAGGGCCAGCGGCGCTGGCGCCCGGCCGCGGACTGGCAACTCGGTGCCGGCTTGTATGTCGGTGGTGGTGGCGGTGCCGGCGCGCCGGTCGGCGGCGGCCTGATGCTGCGCCCGCATGCCGATCTGCTGCGCGATTTCGGCGGCTGGTCGGCAGGTATCAGTGCGTCGCAGGTTCGGTTTCCGAACGGTGCGATACGCAGCACCCAACTCGGCCTGCTGATCGCGGTCAACGACGATTTCTCGTACCTCGCGCCGGGGCGCGGCGGGCAGCAGGTCGATTTCAGCGGCGACGGTGGGCTCGGCGCGGACCGCGTGAGCCTGATTGCCGGCCGCTACGCCACAGCTGCCGATCGTGGCACGCCGGTGCGCACCGTCGGCATGCAGTTGCAGCGGCAACTCGGCCCCATCCTGTCGGCGACGCTGGAAGCCGCCGGCGCCGCGACCGGCGAGGCCGACGGCTACGCCGAGTTCCTCGCCGGCGCGCAAGCACTCTGGCCGATCGGCGACGGGCCGCTGCGCGTCGGCGTCCGCGCGGCGGTCGGCCTCGGCGGTGGCGGCGCGGTTGGGACCGGTGGCGGGCCGATCGCCAAAGCAGCCCTGTCGGGTTGGATGCCGCTGGCATCGCAGCTCTCGCTCGGGCTGGAGGCGGGGCGCGCGCGTGCCTTCGATGGCACCTTCAACAGCCACTATGCGCAACTCACGCTGGGCCTGGCCTTCGCCGATGGAGCGCCCGCAGCCGGCGCCACGGCCTCGGACAGGGTCGTGCACGACATGCAGTGGGCCGTCAGCGCGCAGCAGTACCTGCATGCGCGAAGGGACGATGGCAGCGCCGGCAGCCTGAGCACCTTGGGGCTGAAGTTCCAGCGTGCCTTGGGCGAGAACCTGTACCTCAGCGCGCAGGCGCACAGCGCGGTCGCCGGTGGTGCGGGCGCCTACTCGGCGGGCATGCTGGGTCTGGGCGCGAGCCTGCGAGTGGCCGATGCCGCGCAATGGAGCGTTGGCGCCGAGGCGTTGATCGGCGCAGGGGGTGGTGGCGGCGTCGCCAGCCATGGCGGCGCGCTGGTCCAGCCGATGGGCTGGATCCGGCGCGATCTCGGCCGCCACAGCCGCCTGCAACTGGGCGCCGGCTTCGTGAAGTCGCTGCGCGGCGACCTGTCGAGCCCGGTCGTCGACCTGAGCTGGGGGCTGGCGTTCGGCGTGCCGTAGCGATCTCACCTGCGCCGCTCCAAGCGGCAACACGCGGACCGGCTACTTGTAGCTGCGCGCGTCCTCGATCACCTTGCCGTCGTTGGGCAGGCTGGCCGGGCTGCGACCAGCGCCACCTCGCGCGCAGCTTGGTGATGTCGCGCAGGCTTGTGGCGATGCGCTCGGCCAGGCCTTCGGGGCGGCGCTGCGCCACTTCGGCCGTGCAGCGTCAGCCGGTCGTTCGCCATCTCGCCTTCGACCACCAGCCGCGCGCGCACGATCTCGGGGTGGCGGCGCGACGACGTCGGCCACCTGGCTCGGATGCACGAACATGCCGCGCACCTTGGTGGTCTGGTCGGCGCGGCCCATCCAGCCCTGATGCGGGTGTTGGTGCGGCCGGTCGGGCAGTGCCCGGGCAGCACCGCCGACAGGTCGCCGGTGCCGAAGCGGATCAGCGGGTAGTCGGGGTGAGCGTGGTGACCACGACCTCGCCGACTTCGCCGTCGGGCACCGGCTCGCCGGTGCCCGGGCGCACGATCTCGACGATCACGCCTTCGTCGAGCACCAGGCCTTCGCGCGCCACGGTCTCGTAGGCGATCAGGCCGAGGTCGGCGGTGGCGTAGCTCTGGTAGGCCTCGATGCCGCGCTCGCGCAGCCAGTCGCGCAGCGACGGCGGAAAAGCCTCGCCGCTGACCAGCGCCTTGCTGCAGCGAGGCGAGTCGACGCGCCGTTGTCGGCCGCCTTCTCGACCAGGATCTTCAGGAAGCTCGGCGTGCCGATGTAGCCGTGCGGCCGCAGTTCGGCGATCGCCTGCAACTGCAGCTCGGTGTTGCCGACGCCGCCGGCGAAAGACCGTGCAGCCGAGCGCCATGCGCACCCGATTCCATCATCGCGCCGGCCGGGCGTGAGGTGGTAGCTGAAGCTGCTGTGCACCAGGTCGCCGGCGCGAAAGCCGGCGGCTGCAGAGCGCGCGCGCCAGGCGCCAGTAGTCGCCGGCCAGGCCCTCGGGCTCGTAGATCGGCCCGGGCGACTGGAACACGCGCTGCGCGCGCGCGCGCGGCCGCCCAGCCGCGCCAGCCGATGGTCGGCGAAGCCGCCGAAGCGGATCCCAGCGCTGTCGCGCGCGGCCGCCTTCTGGCGCTCCAGCAGCTCGGTCTTGCGCATCACCGGCAGGCGTGGCAAGCGCCTGGCGCGACTGTTGATCGCTGGCGGCATCGACGCCGGCCAGCGTTCGCGCGAACGCGCTGGCGTGGCGCTGGCGCGTGCGCCACCAGCGCCGGCAGGGCCGCCAGCAGGTCGCGCTCGCGCTGCGGCCGGATCGCGCGCTTCGAGCGCGTCGTAGGAAGTCGGCACGGTCGGCTGAGTGTGCGTCAGTCTGCCTCGAGCCAGCGCGCGAGGCGCTTCTTCGACTTCGTCGATCAGCTTGCGCTGGTCGGCTGCGGTCTTGCAGCGTGAAGCGAGTCCCACTCCGGCGTGGCCGCCAGCCGGCGCACCAGCTGCGCCGCGATCGCGTCGGCATCGATGGCGAGCTCGACGACGCGCCTTGCCGCGCCACTCGAAGGCGCTGCCGCGCTCGGCGCAGCTTGCAGTCGCGCAACGGCGCTGCAGAGTCGCCAGCAGCGCCGCTCGGGATTGAAGGGCGGCGGCGCGAAGCCGAAGTCGTCGCCATGGTGTCGCATGCGCGTCAGCGCCCGCCTGTCATGCCAGCCACCGCTTGCGTGCGCTTGTAGCTCTTGACGTCGCGGAAGCTCTTGCGCTCGCCGCCGCCCACGCCGAGGTAGAACTCCTTGACGTCTTCGTTCTCGCGCAGGTCGGCGGCCGCGCCGTCCATCACGACGCGGCCGTTCTCCAGGATGTAGCCGTAGTCGGCATAGCGCAGCGCCATGTTGGTGTTCTGCTCGGCCAGCAGAAAGGTCACGCTTCTCCTTGGTGTTCAGGTCGCTTGCACGATCTCGAACACCTCTTCGACGATCTGCGGCGCCAGGCCCATCGACGGCTCGTCGAGCAGCACCATCTTCGGGTTGGCCATCAGCGCGCGGCCGATCGCGCACATCTGCTGCTCGCCGCCCGAGGTGTAGGCGGCCTGCGACGGTGCGCCGCGTCTTCAGGCGCGGGAAGTAGGTGTAGACCTTGTCCAGCGTCTGCGCCACCGCGGCCTTGCCGTCGCTGCGCGTGTAGGCGCCGGTCAGCAGGTTTTCCTCGATCGTCAGGTGGGCGAAGCAGTGGCGGCCCTCCATCACCTGGATCACGCCGCGGTCGACCATCTCGGATGTGCGACAGCTTCTCGATGCGCTCGCCGCGCAACTCGATCGAGCCCTTGGTCACCTCGCCGCGCTCGCCGGCCAGCAGGTTGCTCACCGCGCGCAGCGTGGTCGTCTTGCCGGCGCCGTTGCCGCCGAGCAGCGCGACGATGCCGCCCTCGGGCACCTGCAACGACACGCCCTTCAGCACCAGGATCACGTGGTTGTAGATGACCTCGATGCCGTTGACGTTGAGAAGGATGTTGCGCGTGGCCATGGTTGATGTGACGGACGTCGCCCGCGCCTGCGCGCGGCGCCGTTGAGCAGCGGAGTGCTCGCCGGGATCAGCCCTGGTCATCGAGTCGGACTGGCAGTCCTCGGGCGTGCGGCGCGTGCAGCTTCTTCTCGGCCGCGTACTTGTCGGCCGCGGTCTTGACCAGCGGGCTTGAATGATCTGCTCGTCGGCCTGCACCAGTCGGACGGAACTGCCACTTCGTGCCGTCCCAGGTGTGCACGCGCGCCCAGTTCGCGCCCATGTGGTCGGCGCACGAGGTGCTCGACCGGGCGCATCACGCCGGCAAAGCCGAGCGCGTCGAGCTTCTTCTGGTCGAGCGCCAGGTTTTCCAGGCCCCAGCGCACCTGCTCGCCGGTCATCACCTTGCCCTTGCCGAAGCGCTCCTGCGCGCGCTTGACGCCTTCGACGCCAGCATCGCGGCGATCAGCGCCGCGCATGTACAGCACCTGGCCGACTTCTTCCTTCGGCCCGGTGCCCTGGCCCTTGTCGTGCACCATCGCCAGCATGTCCTTGCACGACCTTCGAGCCGCGGCTCGGCGCCGTGCTGCATCGCCAGCGCGTTGTAGCCCTTGGCGCCGTCGCCGACGTCCTTCACGTCGGGCTCGGCGCCCGACCACCACACGCCGTACATCTTCTCGCGCGGATAGCCGGTGGCCACCGCTTCCTTCATCGCGGTCGAGTTCATCACGCCCCAGCCCCACAGCAACACGTAGTCGGGCTTGCTCTGGCGGATCTGCAGCCAGGTGGCCTTCTGCTCGACGCCGGGCGCCGTCACCGGCAGCAGTTGCAGCTCGAAGCCGTAGCATCTTGGCCGCGCTCCTGCAGCAGCGGGATCGGCTCCTTGCCGTACGGGCTGTCGTGGTAGACCAGCGCGATCTTCTTGCCCTTGAGCTTGTCCAGCCCGCCTTCCTTCTTGCCGATGTGCTGCACCAGCGATGTCGGCCGCCAGCCCAGTAGGTGCCGAGCAGCGGGAAGTTCCACTTGAAGACGCTGCCGTCCGGCCTTTCGCTGCGGCCGTAGCCGGCGGTGATCAGCGGGATCTTGTCGCCCGGCGCCTTCTCGGTCAGCGCGAAGGTGATGCCGGTGGACAGCGGCTGGAACACGGTCGCGCCGCCGTGCTTGCCCTTCAGGCGCTCGTAGCACTCGACGCCCTTGTCGGTGGCGTAGCCGGTTTCGCATTCCTCGTAGATGATCTTCACGCCGTTGATGCCGCCGCGCGCATTGACCAGCTTGAGGTAGTCGACGTAGCCGTTGGCCCAACGGCACGCCGTTGGGCGCGTAGGCGCCGGTGCGATACGGCAGCACCGGGAAGAACTGCTCCTTGGCCTGCGCGGCTGCAGGTGCCGATGACCAAGCTGCCGAGCGCTGCGGCCAGCAGCGTGGCGCACGAGGGCGAGGGATCTCGAATTTCATGTCGACCTCCGGTTAAGTATGTGACAAAGGACTGCACTCGACAGGTGCACTGGCAGAACGTCGCGAATCTCAATGCGGGAACGGCCACAGCCGCAGCTTCTCCTTGCCGATCGACCACAAGCCGGGCCAGGCCATGCGGCTCGACGATCAGGAAGAAGACGATCAGGACGCCGAAGATCATGATACGACATGCGCGACGATCGCGCGTGTCGAAATCAGGCCGACCAGTCCGACCCAGCGCCGGCAGCAATTGGTCGAGCAAGATCGGCAGCAACGACGATGAAGGCCGCGCCGAAGAAGCTGCCCATGATCGAGCCCAGGCCGCCGATGATGACCATGAACAGCAGCTGGAACGAGCGGTCGATCGAGAACGCCGCCGGCTCCCAGGAGCCGAGGTAGACGAAGCCCCACAGCGCGCCGGCCACGCCGACGATGAACGAGCTGACCGCAAACGCGGTGAGCTTGGCGTACACCGGCCGAATGCCGATCACCGCGGCGGCCACGTCCATGTCGCGGATGGCCATCCACTCGCGGCCGATGTGGCCGCGCACCAGGTTCTTGGCCAGCAGCGCGAACACAGCGAGGAAGCCGAGGCAGAACAGGTACTTGGCGACCGGGGTTTCGATCGGCAAGCCGAACACGCTGAGGTTGGACACGCTGACCGAGCCCGAGGACGAGTCGTTGGTGAACCACTTGATGCGCAGGAACGCCCAGTCGACGAAGAACTGCGCCGCCAGGGTGGCCACCGCCAGGTACAGCCCCTTGATGCGCAGGCGACGGAATGCCGAACAGCACGCCGACCACCGTGGCGCACAGCGCCGCCGAGCAGCATCGCCAGCAGCAGCGGCATGCCGTCGATGCGAACCAGGAAGTTGTAGGCCGCATAGGCGCCGACGGCCATGAAGGCGCCGGTGCCCAGCGAAATCTGGCCGCAGTAGCCGACCAGGATGTTCAACCCGAGCGCGGCCAGCGACAGGATCAGGAACGGAATCAGGATCGCGCGGAACAGGTATTCGCTGGCCAGCAGCGGCACGGCGACGAATGCCACCACCAGCAGCAGCCCGATCGCAATGCGGTCCTGCAGGATCGGAAAGATCTGCTGGTCAGCCGAGTAGGTGGTCTTGAACTGGCCGTTTTCTCGGTAGAGCATGGTGTCGTTCCGCTGTGCTCAGACGCGGTCGATGATCTTCTCGCCGAACAGGCCCTGCGGCCGAACCAGCAGGAACACCAGCGCCAGCACGTAGGCGAACCAGATCTCGATGCCGCCACCGACAGTAGGGCCCGATGAAGACCTCGGACAGTTTCTCGCCCACGCCGATGATCAGCCCGCCGATGATCGCGCCGGGCACCGAGGTCAGGCCGCCGAGGATCACCACCGGCAACGCCTTCAGGGCCACCAGCGACAGCGAGAACTGCACGCCCAGCTTGCTGCCCCAGATCATGCCGGCCACCAGCGCGACGAAGCCGGCCACGCTCCAGACGATGACCCAGATGCGATTGAGCGGAATGCCGATCGATTGCGCGGCCTGGTGGTCGTCGGCCACGGCGCGCAGTGCGCGGCCGGTGCTGGTGTACTGGAAGAACGCGGCCAGCGCCGCGACCAGCGCGGCCGCGATGACGGCGGCGACGAGGTCTTCCTGGTTGACCAGCACGCCGCCCTGGAAGGTCTGTTCGAACAGGAAGATCGGATCCTTGGGCATGCCGATGTCGATCTTGTAGATGTCGCTGCCGAAGATCGTCTGGCCCAGTCCGTCGAGGAAGTAGGTGATGCCCAGCGTGGCCATCAGCAGCGTGATGCCTTCCTGGTTGACCAGCTTGCCCAGCACCAGGCGCTCGATCAGCCAGGCCACGCCGATCATGACCAGCAGGGCCACGCCGAAGGCCAGCAGGTTGATCAGCAGCTTGCTCCGACAGGCCCGTCCACTGCGGGATCCACTGCGCGAAGCGGGCCATCGCCAGCGCCGCGAACAAGCACCATCGCGCCCTGGGCGAAATTGAACACGCCGGAGGCCTTGAAGATCAGCACGAAGCCGAGCGCCACCAGCGAATACAGCATGCCCGTCATCAGGCCGCCGATCAGGGTTTCGAGGAAGGATCCCATGGTCGTCGTACCGCTCAGTGGCTGGTGCCGAGATAGGCGCTGATCACGTCGGGGTTGGCGCGCACCTCGTCGGGCGTGCCGTCACCGATCTTCTTGCCGTAGTCGAGCACCACGACGCGGTCGCGAGATGTCCATCACCACGCCCATGTCGTGCTCGATCAGCACGATCGTGGTGCCGAACTCGTCGTTGACGTCGAGGATGAAGCGGCACATGTCCTGCTTTTCCTCGACGTTCATGCCGGCCATCGGCTCGTCGAGCAGCAGCACCTGCGGCTCCATCGCCAGCGCGCGGCCGAGGTCGACGCGTTTTTGCAGGCCGTAGGGCAGGCGGCCGACCGGCGTCTTGCGGTAGGGCTGGATCTCGAGGAAATCGATGATGCTGCTCGACCGCCTCGCGGTGCTCGCACTCCTCGCGCTCGGCCGCGCCCCAGTGCAGCGCCTGCTGGAACAAGTTGGTCTTCATGTGCAGGTTGCGCCCGGTCATGATGTTGTCGAGCACGCTCATGCCCTTGAACAGGGCCAGGCTCTGGAAGGTGCGCGCCACGCCCATCTCGGCCACCTGGCGCGAGTTCATGTGGCTGAAGGTCTGGCCGCGAAAGGTGATCTGGCCTCCTGCGGCGCGTAGACGCCGTTGATGCAGTTGAGCATCGAGCTCTTGCCCGCGCCGTTGGGGCCGATGATGGCGCGTATCTCGTGCTCGCGCACGTCGAAGCTGATGTCGGTCAGCGCCTTCACGCCGCCGAAGCGCAGGCTGATGTTCTTGACGTCGAGGATGACGTCGCCGATCTTCGCGCCGACTCATGCCGCTGGCCTTCACCGGCCGCGAAGGTCTTGGCGTCGACGATCTTCAGCGTCGCCGAGACGCTGCCGCTGCGGCCGTCTTCGAACTTCACCTGCGGTTTCGATGAACTGCTCGGTCTTGCCGCCGTACAGCGCATCGACCAGCACCTGGTACTTCTCGGCGATGAAGCCGCGCCGCACCTTGCGCGTGCGCGTCAGTTCGCCGTCGTCGGCGTCGAGTTCCTTGTGCAGGACCAGGAAGCGGCTGATCTGGCTGCCGGCGAGCATGTCGTCGGCGGCCAGGTCGGCGTTGACCTTCTCGACGCAGTCGCGGATCAGTTCCAGCACCTCGGACTTTGGCGGCCAGGTCGGTATAGCCGGCATAGGGCAGGTTGCGCCGCTCGGCCCAGTTGCCGACGGCGTCGAAGTCGATGTTGATGAAGGCGCAGACCGATGCACGCCTGTCGCCGAAGGCCACCGCCTCCTTGATGTAGGGGAAGAACTTGAGCTTGTTCTCGACGTACTTGGGCGCGAACATCGCGCCGTCGTTGGCGCCGCCAGATGCGGCCGACGTCCTTGGCGCGGTCGATGATCTTCAGGTGGCCACCGGCGTCGAGGAAACCGGCGTCGCCGGTGTGATACCAGCCGTCGGCGGTCAGCACCTCGGCGGTGGCCGCGGGGTTCTTGTAGTACTCCTTCAGCAGGCCGCGGCGACTGGACCAGGATCTCGCCGTTGCTCGGCGACCTTGATCTCGACACCGTCGATCGGCACGCCGACGGTGTCGGCCTGCGCCTCGTGGTCGGGTTGCAGGCAGACGAACACTGCGGTCTCGGTCGAGCCGTAGAGCTGCTTCAGGTTGATGCCGATCGAGCGGTAGAAGGTGAACAGGTCGGGCCCGATCGCCTCGCCCGCGGTGTAGGCCACGCGCACGCGAGAGAAGCCCGAGCGTGTTGCGCAGCGGGCCGTAGATGCACAGGTTGCCGAGCGCGTAGTGCAGCCGGTCGAGCGCGCCGACCGGCTTGCCGTCCATCAGCGCCGGGCCGACGCGCCGGGCCAGCGCCATGAAGTGCTGGAACAGCCAGCGCTTGATGCGGCCGGCGTCCTCCATGCGGATCGTCACGCTGGTCAGCAGGCCTTCGAAAATGCGCGGCGGCGCGAAGTAGTAGGTCGGGCCGATCTCCTTCAGGTCGATGCGTGACCGTGCTGGCGCGACTCCGGGCAGTTGACGACGTAGCCACAGGCCAGCCACTGCGCGTAGCTGAAGATGTTCTGGCCGATCCAGGCCGGCGGCATGTAGGCCAGCACCTCTTCGTCGTGCGTCAGCTTGTCGAAGCGCGCGCCCGCCGCGGCGCGGTCGAGCAGCGAGAAGTGGGTGTGCACGACACCCTTGGGATTGCCGGTGGTGCCGGAGGTGAAGAACATCGCGGCCACGTCGTCGGGCCTGGCGGCCGCCACTTCGCGCTCGAAGAAGCCGGGGTTCGCAGTCTCGTAGCCCTGGCCGGCGACGATCAGCGCGTCGAGCTGCCCAGCCCGGGCTCGCTGTAATGGCGCAGGCCGCGCGGGTCGTCGAACCAGATGCGTGCCAGTTGCGGACACGAGCGGGCGGACCTCGAGCAGCTTGTCGACCTGCTCCTGGTCTTCGACGACCGCGAAGGCCACTTCGGCGTTGGTCATCGGGAAGACGAATTCGGTCGCCGCGGCGTCCTGGTACAAGCGGCACCGGAACCGCGCCGAGCGATTGCGCCGCCAGCATCGTGGCGTACAGGCGCGGCCGGTTCTCGCCGATCACCACCACATGTTGGCCGCGTCTCATGCCCGCCGCCGCCAGGCCGCCGGCGAGTTGCCGCACCAGGGTGGCCAGGTCGCGCCAGGTCAGGGTCTGCCAGATGCCGTATTCCTTTTCGCGCAGCGCAGGCGCCGCCGGGCGCTCGGCGGCGTGATCTAGCAGCAGACGCGGGAACGTGGTTTGCACCAATGATCTCCGTTGGGCTACTCGGAGGGCCCTCGAAGCGGCATGCTAGGGACAAGTTTGACGCCAAGATGTCATGTTGACGACAATCTCAGGGTCGTTCCCCAGGGGAGTTTCCCTCGGTCCGGCAGCCAATACCTTGTCCCAAGGCAAACCGTGAGCGCCGTCCAACTGCCGCCATCGACACCATTGCGCCACCGTACGCGCCAGGCGACGGCCGACGAATTGCGGCGCATGCCCTGGTGGCCACAGCTCGATGCGCTCGAGTGCGAACGCGTGGCGGCCGACCTGCGGGTGGCTGACGCAGAAGTCGGCGAGGTCCTGTGCCGCATCGGTCGCCCTGCGACGCTCTGGTTCGGCGTCGTCGACGGCCTGCTGAAGATGAGCAACGACAGCGCCATGGGGGCGCCGATCACCTTCACCGGCGTGCCGCCGGGGGCTGGTTCGGCGAAGGCACGGTGCTCAAGCGCGAGGCCTATCGCTACAACATCCAGGCCCTGCGCCGCAGCGTCGTCGCCGGCCTGCCGTCGACACCTTCCACTGGCTGCTCGAACGCAGCATCGCGTTCAACCGCTTCGTGATGAACCAGCTCAACG
Organism: uncultured beta proteobacterium; assembly: GCA_963779435.1. Lineage (GTDB taxonomy): Bacteria > Pseudomonadota > Gammaproteobacteria > Burkholderiales > Burkholderiaceae_C > CADEEN01. The sequence continues at coordinate 135,332 of CAVZYL010000023.1, forward strand.
AGCGCCTCGGCCAGTTCATCGCCGCGCGCGAGATCGACCGCATGACCGACCCCGACACCGCGCGTGGCGCGCAGCCTGGCCGCGCTGTTCCACCCGGTCTCTGTACCCCGGCGTCGGCGAGTTGCTGCGCATCACGCAGCAGGAACTGGGCTACCTGGTCGGGCCTGTCGCGCCAGCGCGTGAACGAGGCGCTGCACACCCTGCAGACGCGCGGCTGATCCGCATCGAGTACGGCGGCGTGCGCGTGCTCGACCTGCCGGGCTTGCAGCGCAGCCGGCCCTAGGGTCCGTTACGGCTCGGGCCCTGGCCGTCGTTGCTGACGCCGGACGCGACATGTCCGGCCGGCACATGCGCCGCCGCGTCTTCGACGTGGCCGGTCTGGTCGTCGAAGAAGAAGTCGGGCTCGAACTCGCGCAGGAACTCGCCCTTTGGCAGGCCGCCGAGGAACATCGCCTCGTCGACCTCGATGTGCCAGTTCATCAGCGTGCGGATCGCGCGCTCGTGTGCCGGCGCACTGCGCGCCGTGACCAGCGCGGTGCGGATGCGCATGCCGCGCTGCGGCTCGCGCTGCAGCCGCTGCAGGGCCTCTAGCAGCGGCTTGAACGGGCCGGGCGCCAGCGGGGTGCCGGCGCGTGTCGCGTTCGTGGGCCTGGAAGGCAACGCAGCCCGTCGTCCTGGTACACGCGCTCGGCCTCGTCGGAAAACAGCACGGCGTCGCCGTCGAAGGCGATGCGCACTTCGTTCGGGTGCGCGCCAGAGGCGCGCGCCGAGTGCGGGAAGACACGCGCCGCCGGCACGCCGGCGGCCAGCGCCGAGCGCACGTCGGCCTCGTTGGTCGACAGGAACAGGTGCGCGCCCAGTGGCTGAGGTAGCGCCACGGGACTCTGGCCGCGCGTGAACACGCCGCGCTGGATCGGCAGGCCGTAGTGCTGGCCGGAGCGGAACACGCGCATGCCCGAGACCGGGTCGTTGCGCGACAGGATCACGACCTCGACCAGCGCGCTCTCCTCGGCGTTGAAGGCGCAGCAGCTTGTTGACCAGCGAAAACGCGACGCCGGCACGCGCCGGCTGTTCGAGCCGCTGCAACTGCAACTGCATGTAGGCGCGGTCGTCGTTGGCCTCGAAGACGCGGTTCTCGTCTTCGAAATCGAACAGGGCGCGCGAGGAAATGGCGACGACCAGACGACCAGTGAGCGTAGCGGCCATGCGTCGGGTGATCGTGGTTGCCGCGGCCCGGTCGGGTCGGTCAACGAGGGGCGCGCGGCGTGTCGGCCAGCCAGCTGTCGATCGCACGCTCGAGCAGATTGCGCTCTTCGAGCGGCCCCAACAGACCGTCACGGGCCAGCCGTGCAATGGCGCGCCCTGTCAGCAAGTGTGCCTGCCCCATGTCGCTCGAGAACAGCCAGTGCCCGCGCGCATCCCCAATCCAGAGCAGGCGCGCGGCGCGCCAGCCGCCGTCGACGAAGAGGTGGCACCACAGCCCCGGCTGCGCGCCGTCGATCCACTGCGCTGGCAGCGCCGCCGGTGCGTTGTCCACCACGTCGCCCGGCATCGTATCGAGATGACTCTCGTCGATGACGGTATTGGGCATGTGGGGCGCAGCGCCATCATGTGTGGCCTGGTTTTCCTCGCGCAGACTGCGCAGGATGTCTTCGGGGCTCGGCTCTGTCGCGCGGCCGGCGGGCGCCAGTGCCTCGGAGTGGCGGGCAAGCAGGTCGTCGGCAGCGGCGCGGCGCCGCTCCACGCTCAGTGCGGTCAGCGCCAGTCCGTCCTGGAAGGCGGCGGCCAGCGCCGGCAACTGCTTCAGCAGCATGGCGCGCATCGCGCGCGTTGGCATGGGCACAAGGCTGGCCACGATTTCGCGCGGCAGATCGGTCAGGCGCCGCGCGGTGGCCGAGGATTCGCCCTCGCGCACGAGGACCCGCCCGATCGCATCGCACCACTCGTTTGTGAAGAGATCGCGCAGCGCCGGGCCGAGCGCGCTCGAGGCCACAGGCGCCGCGAGGTCTGCTTTCACCTGTTGGCGTACGGACTCGGCAAGCCCCTGTTCGCGTTCGGCGCGGCGCAGGCGCTCGATCGAGCCGCCGAGCGACTTCTGCTCCTGGCGCAGACACTCGAGGCACAGGGCCTCGAGCGCCGACTCCGCCTTCGACAGCAAAGCCGACTCTGGGCTGCGTTCCGCGGTCAGATCATCGAGCAAGGGGTCGAGCCGTTCGAGGAAGGCCACCAGGCGCGGGTCCGCGCCATCGTCGTAGCCGAGCGTGTACGAGGCAACCCGAGTGATCAGGCGCCAGGCCGGGTGCGCGTGGTCGTCGAACAATGCAGGGTCGGTCAGTGCGACACGCAGCAGCGTGGGTTGCATCCGGCCGATCCGCTCGCGCACGGCCTCGCTGATGCACGTGTCGGCCAGCATGCGCTCGCACAATTCGGTCAGCACGTCGATCCGCTCGCCCTGGATCGTGTTGCGCGTCGGTGCCGCCCATTGCCGAACCTGCTGGCGCATCCACTGGCCCGCTGCGGCGCCGGGCCCAGGCGCCGGCAGCTTGTCGAGCGCGGCCAGTATCGCCCGCGTCAGGCCAACGGCGTCGGCCGACACCGGCGGCGCCGCGCGGTGTGTTCGCAATCGGACATCGAGACCCGTGGCCACCGAGCGCAGCCCGTCGAGTGCGCCCGGCAGCGTCACGTCGAAGCCGGACGAGGGCGGCCCGGGCAGGCGACCACTGGCCACCGAGCTCACCTTCCAGGCTGCCGGCTGCACGCCCCACTCGGTCAGCCAGGCGATCGCGTCGCGGCAGGCCCGCTGCATGGCGGACGTCATCGGGATACCGGCGGCACGCAGCAAGACGCGGCGCACCGGGCTGGCGACACCCAGCGATGTTGCGGCAGACCAGAACGAGCGGGCCACGATTTCCGGCCGCAACGGATTGCTGCGCGCGCCAACCGCCCTCTGGCCGCGCAGGCTGGCTGTCAAGGCCTGCAGCTCGCGCAACTCCCACTCTGCACCGCCCTCGACGAGCTGGATCGTGCGCAGCACCTCCACCTCCTCGACCGCCTGCTCCTCGTCGACCAGCCTCAGCTCGCCGACCGCGCCGCCAGGGCCTGGGGCCGCACGATGCGGCGCCACCTCGGCTTGCATCTGGCGACCGAGCTCGCGCTCGAAGGCGCCCGCGAGCGCGTTGCCGCGCGCCTGCAACACATCAGCGGCCTGGGCGACGACACCGCGATCGATGCCGTTGATGGCCGGGTGCCCGGGTGTCTGCAGATTGCCTGCGGCAGCGCGCAGCACCGGGTCGATCCAATCCCGTGCACTGGCGATACATCGGGCGAGATGGCGTTCGAGCAACTGCGTCGGGTTCACGACGGCCGGCCCACAGGCGTGTGATTGGAAGGGCCCTAATGTACAGAACCGGGACACCCCCGGGCGTGTGCGCCGGCGGGCATCGTCGCGCCCGTATGCGCCCGGCTCACGCCGGCGCTGTCAGTGGCGGACGAAGCCGATCGGTCCACGCTGGCCGGCGTGGTGCGGCGCGGGCAGGTCGCTCAACTCGATCCCATCGCGGCCGTCGAGCCGGGCATTGCCGAAAGCAGTCGTCCAGGCACGCCGCAGATCGCGCGGCGCCAGTTCGCTCATGCGCTCGAGCACGGCGTCGGACGGTGTGTCGGCAAAGCGCTGACCCCAGTCGTGGCTGCCGCGCAGGCTGCGGTACAGGCGCAGCGCGATCGCCCGCCCGGCATCGCGGTCGGGGGCTCGCACTTCATAGACGCTCATGCGATTGAGGATCGGCTCCGGGATGGCGTGACCGTCATTGGCCGTGGCCACCCAGACCACCTGGCTGGCGTCGATGGAGACCTCAGCGAACTCGTCGGTGAAGTCGTGCGCGGTGTCGTGTTCGAGCAGGCTGTACAGGGCGCCAAGCGGGTCGTAGGCATGCTCGCCGCGGGCCTTGTCGATTTCATCGACCACCATCACCGGATTGGCGTAGGCGCCGTCGACCAGGGTCTCGAAGACCTTTCCCGGTCTGGCGCCTTTCCATTGGCTCGAGGCACCCGAAAGCACCCAGCCGGCGGTCAGGCTGCTCATCGAGACGAAACCCATCCCGGTGCCCAGCAGACGGGCGACCTCGCGCGCGAAATGGGTCTTGCCGATGCCCGGTGGCCCGAGCAGCAGCATCGGCGCAATTTCCAGCGCGTCGCGGCTGTCCTGGCACAGCGCCAATTGGCGCTTGACATCGTCGAGTGCGGCGTGAAAGTTGGGCAGTTCGTCGTAGAGGTGATCCATCGCCGGCACGCCAGATGGCTTGACCTGGAAGCGCTCGGGGCCCTTCTCGAGCATGCGCTCATAGGTGCAACGCAGGCTTTCGTGTTCCTTGGGCGGCAACTTGTGCAGCCGCTGCTCGATGTCGGCGCAGCGGTAGACGTTGCGCATTTGCGCGATCGGAATGCTGGGCGAGCGCTGTGGGTCCATGTGAACCTCCGTTGGCCGGCGGCGATCGTCACTTCGCCTGTGCCGATCATTCAATCACCGCGAGGGTACGACAAGGGCGGAAATAGCGCTGTTCTGGCCCGCCAGATGCTGCGCCTGTGCAACAAGTCTCACGCCGACCATCGGCGCAATCTGCGGTCCATGCCGCAATGCGGGCGGTTGGTCGCAACGCGCTCGCAACGCAGCCAGCATGGGCCGAAAGTGCAGCCATCGAGACACCGAATCACCTGCCACCGGAGCCGACCATGAACCACCTGCCCGCCACCCCTGCTGCGATCCGCCTGAATGCCCTGCTCGCGGCCACGATCGTCACACTGACGCTGCTGTCCGGCATCGCCAGCCTGGCCGTGTCCCAGGGCGCCGCCGCTCAGCTCGCGCAAGCCGGCGTCACGATGCCGGCATGAATTCCACGCAATTGCACACGGCATTTCACCACTTGTTGTCGTCCTTTCATCGCATTGACACGTTGTTGGGCTGACACTGCCACTACTGCACGAGTCCGACGATGAACGCCGCCACCGACACCCAGCCCTACCGCAGCGAAGCCTTCGCCGAGGACGTGCTCGATCTGGTGGCTGCAACGCCAGAATTCGAGGCACCGGCCGCGCCGGTGCATTGGCTGGTCAACGCACTGCCGGTGGCGGTGGCGCTGCTCGGCCTGGCCTTTGCCGTCATCCCGCCGCTGGCCTGAATACGGACCGGGTCACTTGACCCAGGTATTGAGCTGGATGATCGGCAGCAGGACCGCCAGCACGATCAGCAGCACCACGGCGCCCATGGCCACGATGAGCAGCGGTTCGAGCACCGTCGCCAACGCGATGGCCCGGCGTTGGACCTCGACGCTGAGCTGGGTCGCCGCACGCTGGAGCATCTGCGGTAGCGTGCCGGTCTGCTCGCCCAGGCGGGCGAACATCGGCAACAGGCCTGGAAACCGCTTCTTCGCGCCCAATGCATTGGCCAACGGCGCACCTTCACGCACCTGGACCAGTGCGGCCATGGCGTCGGCGCGCATGGCGCGGTTGCCCAGCGTCTCGGCCGCTGCCTGCAGCGCCTTGAGGATCGGCACACCGGCCGACGCCAGCATGGCCAAGGTCCCGGCAAACCGCGCTGCGTTGTAGCCCCTGGCGAGACGGCCGACCAGCGGCACCGTCAGCCACAGGGCATCGAAGCGCTCGCGCACGGCCTCGTTGCGCAGTGAATAGGCGAACGCGCTGCCGCCGGCCACGGCGGCCAGTACCACCAGCCAGCCCCAGTGGCGCACGAAGGCGCTGACCGCGAGCATGCCCACCGTCAACAGTGGCAGGGTGCGCTTGCTGCCGGCGAACACGCTGGCCACCTGGGGCACGACGTAGGTCACCAGGAAGATAACGATCACGACGGCGATCAACGAAACGATTGCCGGATACAGCGTGGCGCCGATCAGCTTGCCCTTGAGCGTATGGCGCTCCTCCAGGTCGTCGGCGAGCTTTTCCAGCACGATGCCGAGTGCCCCGCTCTGCTCTCCGGCGGCGACCACGGCGCGGTAGACGTCGTCGAACTCGCGCGGCGCGCTGGCCAGCGCGCGTGCAAACGGGCTGCCGGCGTTGACCTCGCTGCGCAGGTGGGCGACCAGTTCGCGCTGGCGCGGCTCCTCGGACTCGTCGACCAAGGCCGTCAGCGCGCGTTCGAGCGGCAGTCCGGCCCCGACCAGACCGGCCATCTGCCGCGTCCACACCGACAGCTCGGTACTCGAAAACACGCGCCGGCCAAAGCGCGAAGCCCGGCCGTCGTTGGCGGCTTGCCCCACCGGCACCACGTCCAGCGGCACCAGCGCCTGCGCGCGCAACTGAGCCCTTGCCGCCTTGGCCGATTCGGCGTCGAGCAGCCCGCTCTTGGTCTTGCCGGCGGCGTCCAGGGCCTCGAACTTGTAGGCGGGCAAACGCTTACTCCCGCGTGACGCGCATCAGCTCTTCGGCCGAGGTGATGCCGGCTTCGACCAGGCGTTCGCCGTCGTCGCGCATCGAGCGCAGACCGGCCGCTTCGGCAGCGACGAAGAGCTGGCTTTCGGCGGCCCGGCTGTGGATCAGCGCACTGACCTTGTCGTCTGCGACCATCAACTCGTAGACACCGGTCCGGCCCTTGTAGCCGCTCATGCCGCACTCCGCGCAGCCCACCGGGTGGTAGCGGCCGCGAGCATCGACGCGTTTGCAGGACGGGCACAACTTTCGCACCAGGCGCTGGGCCAGCACGCCGAGCAGCGAGCTGCTGAGCAGGAACGGCTCGACGCCCATGTCGATCAGGCGCGTCACCGTGCTCGGCGAATCGTTGGTGTGCACGGTGGCCAGCACCAGGTGCCCGGTCAGCGAGGCCTGGATTGCGATCTGTGCGGTTTCGAAGTCGCGGATCTCGCCGATCATGATCACGTCGGGGTCCTGGCGCAGGATCGCGCGCAAGGCCTTGGCGAAATCCAGGTCGATCTTCGGATTGACCTGGGTCTGGCCGATGCCCGCAAGCTCGTATTCGATCGGGTCCTCGACAGTCAGTACGTTGGTGGTGGCGGTTTCCAGCGTCTGCAGCGCGGCGTACAACGTGGTCGTCTTGCCCGAGCCGGTCGGGCCGGTGACGAGCACGATGCCGTGCGGATGCAGCACCAGCTTCTGAAAGCGCGCCAACACCTCGCCGCTCATGCCCAGCGATTCGAGCGTGAACTTCGAGTCGCCCTTGTCCAGCAGACGCATCACGGCGCGCTCGCCGTGGGCCGAGGGCAGCGTCGATACACGCACGTCGATGGCACGCCCGCCGATGCGCAGGCTGATGCGTCCGTCCTGCGGCAGGCGCTTTTCGGCGATGTCGAGTTCGGCCATGATCTTCAGCCGCGAGATCAACGCCGCATGCAGCGCGCGATTGGGCTGCACGACTTCGCGCAGCGTGCCGTCGACGCGAAATCGCACCGAGGAGTTGCGCTCGTAGGGTTCGATGTGGATGTCGCTGGCGCCGTCCTTGGCGGCCTGGGTCAGCAGCGCATTCAACATGCGGATGATTGGGGCGTCATTGGCGGCCTCGAGCAGGTCTTCGACCGCCGGCAAGTCCTGCATCAGGCGGCCGAGGTCGACCGCGCTCTCGACCTCGCCAATGACCACGGCGGCGCTCGATTCGGCGCCGGCGTAGGCGGCTGCGATGCGCTGCGCCAAGCTGGCCTGGGCCTCGCGCTCGAAGCGCTGCACGTCGTAGACGCGCAGCACTTCCGACAGCGCGGCAGGCGCTGTCTGCTCGCCGCTCCACAGGGTCAACTGCTGGCCATCGTCTTCGAGCAGCAGCGTATGCGACTTGGCGAAGCCGTAGGGCAGGGGGTGACGCGCCGCGGCCATGGTTCAGTTGGTCTTCGGCGCGTCGGCGGGTGCGGAAGCCGGTGTGGCAGCCGGCGGCGGTGGCTGCGTCGGGTCGGCACGCAGCACGCGCGACTCGCCCACGGGCAGGAATACATTGGGCAACGGCTGGCCGATCTGCTGCTGGGCCCGGATCAGGTCGTAGCGGTCGAGCGAGATCTTGGTCGTGTCCTCCGCCGTGCGCATCACGACTGGCCGCAGAAAGACCATCAGATTGGTGCGCTTCTTGGTGCGCGACTCGCTGCGGAACAGACCGCCGAGCCAGGGAATGTCGCCGAGCAGGGGCACCTTGGTCTTGCTGTCTTCGTAACGATCCTCGATCAGCCCGCCGAGCACCAGGATCGCGCCGTCGTCGACGACCACGTTCGACTCGATCGAGCGCTTGCTGGTGGTCGGGCCGGCACCCAGGGTTCCCGCGGCCTGGCCGATCACGTCGGAGGCCTCCTGGTAGATCGTCATGCGCACCGTGCCGCCTTCGCCGATCTGCGGCCGGATGCGCAGCGTCAGGCCGACGTCCTTGCGCTCGACGGTCTGGAACGGGCTCGACGTGCCGGTGCCGGTGTTGGTGTACTGGCCGGTGACGAACGGCACGTTGCTGCCGATGACGATCTTCGCCTCCTCGTTGTCGAGGGTGATCAGGTTCGGCGTCGACATGATGTTGGTGTTGGTCTGCGTCTGCAGGAACTGTGCGATCGCCGACAGTGCGTATTTGCCGCCGAAGTCGTGGATCAGGCCGATGTTCAAGCCGGCGCCGACGCCCACCGTGCCGGCGACCGCCGCGGTGGTGATGTCGATGATGCTCGGCGTGCGCCCGTTGCCGAGGTTGGTGCCGACGACGCCGACGTTCTTGTCGCCGTCCTTGCCGATCAGCCCCTGCCACTGGAAGCCGACGTCGGCCGCGTTTTCGCCCGAGACCTCGACCAGCAGGCTCTCGATGTAGACCTGGGCCCGCCGCGAATCGAGCTGGTCGATCATCGAGCGCACCTGCCGGTACAACGGCTCGGCGGCGGTGATGACCAGCGAATTGGTCGCCGGATCGGCCTGGATGAAGCCGCCGGTGCTGGGCCCGGCAGAGGCCTGGATCGGCGTCGTGGCCGGCGTCGCGCCGCCGGCCTGCGCCGGGGTCGTGATGGCTTGCCCGCCGCCGGCACCGCCGCCCGCCCCGCCGCTGGAGAATGCCGCGCGCAGCATTGTCGCCAGCTTCACGGCGTCGGCATTCTTCAGGTGCACGACCCACATCGAGCCACCGGGGCCGCCGCCCTGTGTCGGCAGGTCGAGCTTGTCGATGATCGAGCGCACCTGCGCCTGGCGCGCCGGATTGGCGGCACGCACGATCAGGGCGTTGCTGCGGCTGTCGGCGATCACCGACACGCCGCTGCTGCCGGCCGGCACGCCTGGCGTCGCGCCGCCGCTGTCGGACAGGCGTTGCACCACCGGCGCCATGTCGGCAGCCAAGGCGTACTTGAGCGGCACGACTTCGATCTCGGATGCTGCCGGTTGGTCGAGCGCGGCGATGATCTTGCCCAGCCGGGCCAGGTTGTCGGCGTAATCGGTGATGACCAGGGTGTTGCTGCCGGGATTGGCGTTGATCGTGTTGTTCGGGCTGATCAGCGGCCGCAGCACGGCCACCAGGTTGTTCGGGTTCTCATGGTTGAGGCGGAAGATCTGCGTCAGGATCTGGTCACCGCGCTGTTGCACGGCGCCGATCGACACCGTGCCGGTCTGCAGCTTGGCGTCGGCCTCCGGCACGACCTTCAACAGCCCGGCGCTCTCGACCACCGTGAAGCCCAGCCCGCGCAGCGCGGCCAGGTAATTCAGGTAGGCCTCGCGCACCGACAATGGCGTCTCGCTGTAGACGGTGATGTTGCCCTTGACGCGCGGGTCGACGATGAACTGGCGGTCGAGCATCGCACCCATCGCGCGGGTCACGGCTTCGATGTCGGCGTTGACGAAGTTCAGCGTCACGGGCGTGCCCGCCTTGATCGCCGGCCCGCTGCTCCCGGCGCGGCCGGCCGCGGTTTGTGCCGCCAGCGGTGGCACCAACAGGCCACCGGCGACAGCCGCAGCAATCAATCGCAGCGTGATCGAACTGGGAAGATTCTTCATGCTCATCCGATCGAGATGATCGAGCGTGCGCCTTGGCGCCGCCCGATGATGTTCAAGAGATTATTCAATGCCGCCTCGCTGCCGTCGGCGGCCTGGGCCTCGCCGCGAAAGCGCAGGCCGGTGCCCGTCCACTCACCCTGTCCCGACAGGCGCAGCGCTCCGTCCACCGTGATCAGCGTCAGGATCGCGGCGTCGGTGCCGGCCGCGTTGCCGCGCAGTGTCAGGCGGTAGCTGCCCAGGCTGTCGAGGGTGGCCAGGCGTGAGGATGCATTGGCCACGTCCAGCGCCGCCTCGCCGGAAAAGCGCATCCGGCCTTGAACCCATTCGACGCTCAAGCCCGGTGACGTGAGGCGCAGCGCGCCGCCCAGTTGCAGCGTGTTCCACGGCGTGCCCAGGCCGGTCAGCCAAGCGGCCGGCCATTGGCCGATGGTCGTGCTTTCGGCCGGCAGCACCTGCACCGTCACGCGGCCCAGGCCAGGGCGGATCAGTGCCCGTACCTCGCCGCGCAGGCAGCAGGCCTGGCGCGCGCGCAACTCCGCGCCGAGGCCACTCCAGGCCAACTTCCACTCCAGCCGGCCGGGCAGGGCACTGGCATCGCGGCTGCCGGGGCCGCCGGTCAGTACGGGCAACGCGCTGCCGTTCCACAAGGTGCCGCGAGCGTCGGTCAGCAGCAGCCGATCAGAGGTGGCCGAGGCGACGGCCGAGGCCAGCCACGCTGCCGGCGCAAACGCCACCAGCCCCGCGAGCGCACCGCACACGGCACCGGCCACGGCCCAGCGCCCCGCCGCACCACGCACATGTTGCCAGGCCAGTTCAGCCAGCGTCGATTCGGCGAAGCCGGTGCGCGCAAAGCGCGCGCCGCGGCCGCGCTCACGCGTAAGCAGCGCCGCGCTGATGATGCTCACCAGGCAACCTCCGTACTGCGCACTGCGGTATTCGCCTTGGGAGCGGCCCGGCGGCTCATGGCGCCGTCCCGCCGGTGGGCAAGACCACCACGATGCTGCCGCTGTAGCCCTGCGCGCCGCGCGTCAGGTTGGCTTCCAGCGCCCGCGCACGGGCGGCGCTGCGGGCTTCGGCCAGCCAGTCACGCAACTGGCTGCCGTTGACACCCGACAGCGTCAGCGTCGCGCGGTCGCCGCTGACTTGCAAGCGCCCGCCGGCACCCAGCGTATCGGTCGCCGCACGCAATGCGGCGGCGGCCTGGTTGGCGCCCAACGCCGGGATGGCGCGCAACTCACGGGCTTCGTGCGCCTGCCGCTGCATCAGCTGCAACTGCGCATCGAGGCGGTCGAGTTGTGCCGGCGCCGCGCGGGTCGTGCGCCAGGCCGGCGCGATGGCCAAGACCCAGAGCAGGAACAGGCCCAGCACCCAGGCCGCGAGCGCCAGCCCCCGGCGCTCGCGTGGCCCCAGCGCCTGCCAGCGCGCCCGTATTGGCGCCAGGCGTGCCATCCAGCTGTCGAGCGCGTCACCGGCGCCGACCGTCAAGCTCAGGCGCGAGTTGGAGAACCCCTTCATTGGAGCCTCCGTTGTAATGCGCGCGGTCGTCCCATGGGGGCGCCTTCGCGTTTGCTGCGGCCCGGCACGCTCATGAGGCCGCCTTGCTGCCGCGGCTGAGCGTCAGCGCGCCGTTGGCCGAGGCCAAGTCCCAGCCGCCAGTGGCGAGCTGGGCCCGGAACTGTGCCACCTGGGCTTCGCTCCAGCCGCTGGCGGTAAAGCTCAGACGGCCGTTGTCGAATTTCAAGCTCGCCAACGGCGGCTGACCTTCAGGCCAGGCCTGGGCCGCAGCGCCGAGCAAGGTCTCGAGGTCGGTGTCGCCGCTTCGGCCGGCGGCGGTGCGCAGGCGGTCGGTCTCGCGCTGCATCTGCACCGGCGCATCGAGCACAGTGCGAACCTCGGGGTGCGTCGCGCGCAGCAGCTGTGTCATTGCCTCGCGCCGGGCTTCGACCTGGCTCTGTTGGTGCCAGGCCCACAGATTGAGCCCCAGCACTTGCAGTGCCACCAAGGCGATCAGCCCATAGCGTGCAGGCCGCCAGGCGGTACCGCGAAAGCGTCGCCACGCGTTGCGCAGCGCGAGCGTGCCGCGGTGGCGCGCCGCGAGGTCGAACTGGCGCAGGTTCCACAGCGAACGCACAGCCTGCAGCATGCGTTCCTCGTCGCTGAGCACGAGCACGCTCGAGCCCAGCCAGCGTTCGGCCGGTGCGGCAACCGCCGGATGCGCGCTCCAGCGCGCCGGTTGCTTGGCCCAGACCGGCAACATCTGCCGGGCCAGCGCACCTTGGACCCCGATCGCGGCCACGCCGTTGGCGTCGGACCAGGTCAGTTGCATCGGGGCCCCGGCGTCGGCGCCGAAGGCCGCCGAAAAATGGCCCATCGGCGTGTCTTCGGGCCACGACATCGGCACGGCGCGCTCGACCTGCACACCGGCCCTTTCCAGCACGCGCAACTCGCCGGCGAACCAGGCCTTGTCGAGCGCCGCGACCCAGGCGGGCTGGCCGCCATTGGCGCCGGGAGCCAGTGCGAGATGCATCGCGGCGGGGTCGTCGAGGAGTTGTTCCTCGAGCACACCGGCAATGGCTGCACGCAGCCGTGCCGGAGGCGCTTTGGGCACGGTGATGCGGTGCCAACTGACATCGGTGTCGGCCAGCACCAGAACCACCGTATCGGCCTTGGGCAGCAACGCCGGCGCGGCACGCCCGTGCCGCGACACCGACAGCCCGTCGGGCGTGAGCACGTAGGCCAGGTCGGAGGCGCCGGCAGCGCCCGTCTCCGACGCTGGCGCGCGCCGGCTCTCGGCGCCTCCTTGCAGGCGTGCCCTTGCGGGGAGTTGGATCACGAGGGTCGACATGTTCGCTGGGACGGGCTGGCACCAAGGTTGGGGGGCGGCGATGGCGGCGTGCCTTGCCGCAATGACCTGCCGAGTGTATTGGCAGGCGCGTAACCGACTGTGCCGGATTGCGGGGCCCGTTGCGCGTCGTCAAGCAGCAGGTCAGGGGCTGTCACGCAGGTTCACCCGTTCACGCGCCAGCACCACCATGTCAAGCTGGCGTCGCTCGATCAACGATCTCTCTTCGAGCACATGGTCGCCAAGGCGCAATCGGCCTTGCACGATGAAGTAGCGGCTGGACACGCCGACACCGTCGAGACTGGTCTGCGGATCGGCCGGAAAGTAGGCCCGCGCGGCGGCGGCGCTGAGGTCGCGCAGTGGCGTGCGTGCCCGCTCCTGCAGCAAGCGCTGTGCGCTGCCCAGGCTCATGCCATCGACGGCCGCGGCGATCACTTCGGCCGCCGCGGTGTTCACGTTGACCCGGGTATCGGTGCCGGGCAGCAGAGTGACCCAGGGCTCGAGGCTGCGCAGGGCTTCGACATCGATGCCCAGCCAGGCCAGTTCGGCCAAGCGCTGCGGCGCAATCGTCGCGCCGTCGACGGCGGCGCCCGGTGGTGCCCAGGCCTTGCGCAAGGCCTGGGCGATGCGATCGGCCGTGTCGTCGGGCAAGCCGGCCTGCGCGCACAGGCGGGTCAGCACGCGCAGTTGGACCGGCGCGACCTTGCCCTCGGCATCGATCAGCTTGCGCAAGTTCCAGCGCGACTGCGCATCGGTGATGCTGCCCGACAGGAAGGCTTCCACGCTATCGGGTTCGGCTGCGCTGTTGTTATCGCGGTCGGCGGCCAGGAACGATGACAGCCGCGCTTCGGCCAGTGGCACGGCCCAGGGTTCGCCGAGATGGTCGGCGCCGCCAGTGCGCGCATCCTCGCGCAGGATCAGGCGCGCCCAATCGAGCGCGCCTGTCAGGATCCAGGCCGATTGCGTGCGCGCGCGCTCGGCCCCCTCGACCTGGATCGCGCGCCACTGCTGCCAGATCATGCCGGCGGCCATCGTCGCCACCAGGGTCAGGATCAGCATGGCCAGCAACAGGGCTGCGCCGCGCTGGCGCTCGCGTGGTGGGGTCACGGCATTTGCGGCGGCAACAGCAGGTCGCGCGTCAGCGTGCCGGCCAGGCCACCACCGTCGAAGCCGAGCACGACGCGAACGCCGCTCGGCAATTGGCTGCGCGCAACCGCCGGGGCCGACGCGGCAGGCGCCGGCGCGGCCACGTCGGCGCTCGACTGGGCGTTGCTCCAGGCGTTACCACGGTAGAAGTAAACCTGCCACTGCGCCAGGCCGTCGTGCATGCGCAACTGCGCGGGCTCGTTGCCGAGCAATTGCTGGCTTAGCAGCCAGGTTTCCTGCAGTGCGCTGGTCTGGGTGACGACCGGGCTGGTCCAACGCAGCCAGCGCTGCTCGCGCAGCGACCAGACCACGACCTGCAGGCCATCGGCCTGTCGGCGGACCAGGCGCAACGCTGCGCCGTCGAAGGCCAATGCCGGTACCAGGTTGGTGTCGTACACCGATTGCAGATCCACTTCCCACTGGGCCAGCACCGTATTCAGGCGCAGCGTTTGTTCGACGCGTGACTGGCTCACGTCGCGTGCGCGCGTGATGCCGTCCAGCCCCTGCCAGGCCATGCCGGCCAACACCGCCATCAGTGCCAGGGCGACCAGGACTTCGACCAGTGTGAAACCCGACTGCGAGCGCACGGATCGCATCATTTCGTTGTCAGTAACGAGGCAGGACGGTCGACAGGGTCAGCAGGGGCTGGTCGCCGTCGTCGGTCACGTTGGCATCGACGCGGCGGAAGTTGGGATTGGGCGTCGGCCGCACCTGCAACTGGCCTTTCAGGGTGCGGCCGAGCTGTTCGCAGCTGAAGTCGCTGTCGCCGACGCCGGGGAATTGGCGCGCCAGCTTCAGGTTGACGAGCTGGTTGTCGGCGCACCACTGCGCAGCGCTGACGTCGGCCAGACGTTGGGCGTTGCCGGTCAGCGCGCCAGCGGCCTTGATCCCGGTGCCCAGCGCCACGGCGACGATCGCCAGCGCGACCAGCACTTCGATCAAGGTAAAGCCGTGCTGTGGCTGGCGCGCGCTCATTTGGTTGCGGCTTCGGCTTCGAGCAGCGGAGCGAACGGGGCCAGGCCATCGGTGGCCAGCACCAGGCGGCGGTCGTCCAGGTGCAGCACCAGTTGTTGCGCGGGCAAGACCGGCTCGGGGCCGAGCAGCAGGGCGCGCGCGCCGACGATCTCGGCACTGACGCCCTCGCCAAGCCAGCGCGTGGGCAGTTCAGCACCCGGCGGCAGGCCGATGAAACGGAACTGCGCACCGTCGCTGGCGCTTGCATCGGCGGGCGCCCAGCGAACCGTGATGCCCGACGCGCGGGCTTCGGCACGAGCCGACTCGAGCAGCGCAGACAAGCGTGCCCCCTCTTCGTCGAGCCGGCTTTGCGTGCCGTCGCGAAGGGCCAGACTGACCAGTGCGGTGCCGATGGCGATGATGGCCAGCACCAACATGACCTCGATCAGCGTGAAGCCAGCAGCGCGTGGTGCGCGCCGCGGCGCATCACTGCCAGGAGCCGATATCCGCATCGTTGCCGTCGCCGCCAGCCTGGCCATCGGCGCCGAAGCTGAAGATGTCGATCTCGCCCTTCACGCCCGGGTTGAGATACTGGTAAGGGCGGCCCCAGGGATCGTTTGGCAACTTCTCGAGATAGGGCTTCCAGTTCGGCGGCAGGCTGCCGACGGTGGGCTTCTTCACCAGTGCCTCGAGGCCCTGTTCGGAACTCGGGAAGCGCTGGTTGTCGAGCTTGTACAGCTTGAGTGCCTGCATCAGCTGGCTGACATCGGTGCGTGCGGCCGTGACGCGCGCTTCGTCGGCGCGACTCAGGACGTTGGGCACGATCAACGCAGCCAGCACACCGATGATCACCAGCACGACGAGCAATTCGATCAGCGTGAAGCCGCGCGCATCGCGACGACGGACGGGCAGGGGCAGGTATTGACGCATGATGGCTTGGGCCGCGCGCGGTGTGCACGCTGCGGCAGGTGGCGCAGGATCTGCGGGCAGGATCAGTTCAATGATAATCGGCCACCATGAAGGAACGCCTCGTTGCATTCGCGATCTGGGCCGCCGTGGCCGCCAGCGCAGTGTTCTGGGGCCTGCGCCTGGTCACGTCGTCGCCAGTGGCGCCCGCGTACACCGTGGCCGTCGCCGCGGCCGCCGCGCCGCGCGGCGATCTGACACGGCTGCTTGGCGCCGCACCGGTGCGCGAGAGCGCAGCCGTGGTGGTCAGCCCGCTGGCGTCTCGATTTCGCCTGCTCGGCGTGGCCGCGCCGCGCCAAGGGGGTGATCGCATCGGACTGGCGCTGATCGCCGTGGACGGCAAGCCCGCGCGCAGCTACCCGGTGGGTGCGCCGGTCGACGGTGACCTTGTGTTGCAGTCGGTGCACGCGCGCGGCGCGCGCCTGGGCGCAACGGGTGCCGCTGCGCAGGTGACGCTCGATCTACCGGCACTTCCACCGGCGGCCACCGGCAGCTTGCCTGTCGCCCAGGCGGGTGCAGGAGCGGGCGCGGCGGCCGGCGTGGGTGCGGCCCGTCCACCGGCGATCGCTACGTTGCCGGCCGTCGTGCGGCCGATCGAACCGCCGCAGCCATTGGAGCCGGCGCCGGCTTCTTCGCCTGCGGGCCAAACACCGAATAGCGCGCGTTGACGCGCGCACGCGCGTCAATCGTCGCCGGCGGCGGGCTCGCCAGACAGACCTTCGATGCCACCCGGCTGCGAAGGCCCCGGGTCCTCGCCTTCTGCGACTTCGCTGAGCAGGGCCGCGGCAGCACGCACCAAGGGCCAGGCGAGCGTCGCACCGGTGCCATCGGTGCAGTCCATACCCAACTCGAGCAGGGCCGAGGTCTGGAACATGTTCATCGCGTAGTCCAGACCGTTATGGCCGTGGCTGCGGCAAAAGACGCAATAGTCGGTCACCGGCGCGGCAATTCGCGACGCGACCATCAGGGCGGCGCAGGCCGGCAGGCCATCGACCATGATCAGGTTGCGGCGGCTGGCGGCCACCAGCATGACGCCGACCATCATCGCCATTTCGAAGCCGCCGAAGGCGGCCAGGACCTCGACCGGGTCGGTGACGTCACGGTGTCGGCCCTGTGCGGCCTGGGTAATGACCAGCATGTGGGTCAGCCGGTTCGGGTCCATGTTCGGATCGGACAAGAGCAACTCGCGTACGGGCGCGCCGGCCAGGCGCGACAAGACCAGCGCCGCGCTTTCATGGCCACCGACCGAAATGCCGGCGCAGGCCAGCAGGTTGCCCGACAGCGACTCGCCGATTTCCATCCCGGCGCGAATGGCCGCCTGGGCCTGGTCGACCGACATCGCCGCGCCGACGCGGGCGTTGCGCGTGCCATGGGCGATCTTGCGCATCAGCAGCCGCTCGTGCGGCGCCAGGCGCTCGGCCACGCCGGCGTCGACGACCGACAGGGTCAGGCCATTGATGCGCGCGAACACGGCCACCGGCAACTGGCCCGTCAAGGCCTGCCAGGCCCGCTCGGCCGTGCCATGGCCCGGTTGGGTCGGCAGGCCCTCGACGGCCAGACCATGGTCGCTGGCAAACAGCACCAACTGCGGCGCGCGGAACTGCGGTTTGAGCGTGTTCTGAATCAGACCGATGCGCACGGCGAGCGGTTCGAGTTCGCCGAGGCTGCCGATGGTTTCGGCACGGCGCTCGAGCTTGTCGCGCAAGGCGCGCTCGAGCAGCGCATTGGAGGTCGGTGTGATCAGCGATCGGGGGGCGGTCGACATGGCCGCGAGTGTAGGGGTGCCGCGGCCGCGTTGACCAGAGGTCAACCCAGGAACAGGCCGTAGACCGGGTTGTCGGTCTCGTCGACGTAGGCGTAGCCCAGGCCGTCGAGCAACTCGCGCAGCGCGCGCTTGTCGCCGGTCGGCACCTGCAGCCCGACCAGGATGCGGCCGTAGTCGGCGCCCTGGTTGCGGTAGTGGAAAAGGCTGATGTTCCAGCCCGGGTGCAGCGCGGCCAGGAAGCGCATCAGTGCGCCCGGACGCTCGGGAAAGACGAAGCGGTAGATGCGCTCCTCGTGCGCCAGTTCCGAGCGACCACCGACCATGTGGCGCACATGCTCCTTGGCCAGTTCATCGTCGGTCAGGTTGACGATGGCAAAGCCGTGACGCACGAAGTTGCGCTCGATCTTGTCGGCTTCGTCGCGCTGGGTGATGGCGATGCCGACGAAGACATGCGCCACTTTGGCGTCGGAGATGCGGTAGTTGAATTCGGTCACGCTGCGCGGACCGATCAGTTCGCAAAAGCGCTTGAACGAGCCGCGCTCCTCGGGGATCGTGACCGCGAACAGGGCTTCGCGCTGCTCGCCGAATTCGGCCCGCTCGGCGACGAAGCGCAGGCGGTCGAAATTCATGTTCGCGCCGCAGGTGATGGCGACGAAGGTCTGGCCCTTGGCCTTGTGCTGCGCTGCGTACTGCTTGACAGCCGCGACGCCCAGTGCGCCGGCCGGCTCGAGGATGCTGCGCGTGTCCTGGAACACATCCTTGATGGCGGCGCAGACGGCATCGGTGTCGACGACGACGAAGTCGTCGACCAGGGCGCGCGTCAGGCGAAAGGTTTCCACGCCGACCAGCTTGACCGCTGTGCCGTCGGAAAACAGGCCCACGTCGTGCAAGGTCACTCGACGGCCAGCGCGCAACCGAGCGCAGCATGGCGTCGGAGTCGGTGGTCTGCACGCCGATCACCTTGACCTCTGGCCGCACCGCCTTGATGTAGGCCGCGATGCCCGAGATCAAGCCACCGCCGCCGATGGCCACGAACACCGCGTCGATCGGGCCCTGGTGCTGACGCAGGATTTCCATCGCCACCGTGCCCTGGCCGGCGATGACATCCGGGTCGTCGAAGGGGTGCACGAAGGTCAGGCCGCGCGCGGACTCCAGCGTCTTCGCGTGGCTGTGGGCATCGGAATAGCTGTCGCCGTGGAGCACGACTTCGCCACCGAGGGCCCGCACCGCGTCGACCTTGAGTTTGGGCGTCGTGACCGGCATCACGATGGTGGCCTGGCAACCGAGCTTCTTCGCCGACAGTGCCACGCCCTGCGCATGGTTGCCGGCCGAAGCGCAGATCACACCGCGCTCGCGTTGCTCGGCCGACAGGTGCACCATCTTGTTGTAGGCGCCGCGCAGCTTGAAGCTGAAGACAGGTTGCTGGTCTTCGCGCTTGAGCAGCACCTGGTTGCCCAGGCGGCGTGACAGCGTGCGTGCGGGTTCGAGTGCCGATTCGATCGCGACGTCGTAGACGCGTGCGGTCAGGATCTTTTGCAGGTATTCGCCACCCGCCATGCGCCGCCCCCGGGGTGAGCCTGTCATGTGTCTGCGTCCGCCGCCTTCGTGTTGCGGCGCATCATATGTCAGCGAGGGGCCGTCGCGCGGCGATGAAAAAGGGCCCAAGGCTTGCGCCTTGGGCCCAATCCACCCAATGAGCGGTGGAGGAGACAAACATCGCAGCGAAGCGCCAATTGCTGCATTGCAGTGACAGTCTATGCGCTGTGATGCTGCACTGCAATATCGAATTTCGAGCCCGCTTCGCGAGCGCCGTCGGCGCGCATTGACGCGGTGCAAAATGCACCGCGCCGGAGCAGTCGGCGGGCGTGAACGGTGCGGAGTACAAGCGATGGAATGCACGATCGATTGGTTGGCGGCCGGCGGCATGGTCTTCGTGGCCGAAACCGGCAGCGGCCACGTGTTGACGATGGATGGTGCGGTGGATGGCGGTGGTCGGAATCTCGCGCCACGGCCGATGGAAACGGTGCTTGCCGGCACGGGTGCATGCACGGCTTACGACGTGGTGTTGATCCTCAAGCGGGGCCGACACGCAGTCACCGGTTGCAGGGTCAAGCTCAGCGCCGAGCGTGCGCCGGTCGAGCCGAAGGTGTTCACGCGCATCCACATGCATTTCGTCGTCAGCGGCCGCGCGCTCGACGCGCAGGCGGTGGCTCGGGCCGTGAGCCTGTCGCACGAAAAATACTGTTCCGCGACGACGATGCTGGCCAAGACCGCGCAGATCACCCTCAGCCACGAGGTCGCAGAGGCCTGATCTCAGATCCGGTGTGCAGTGGTGGTCATGACCTTGGCCGCCAGGCGCATCGCCATGCGCACCGGTAGCGGCAACGTGGCGGCGCCGGCGTGCTCGGCCGCGCGGCCGTGCTCGGCCTCGTCGTCCTTCATTTGCGCGACGATGGCGCGCGACGCGGCGTCGCCGGCGGGCAAGCGCGACATATGGCCGGCCAGGTGTTGCTCGACCTGGCGCTCGGTCTCGACGACGAAGCCCAGGCTCCATGCATCGCCCGCGCGCCCCGCGGCAAGGCCGAGCGTGAACGCACCGGCATACCAGAGCGGATTGAGCCAACTCGTGCGATCGCCGAGCTCGTGCAGACGCTGTTCGGTCCAGGCCAGGTGGTCGGTCTCGTCACGTGCCGCAGCGGCCATTTGCGCTCGCAGCGCGGGTGTGCGAGCGGTCAATGCCTGTGCCTGGTACAGCGCCTGGGCACAGACTTCGCCGACATGGTTGACGCGCATCAGCGCCCCCGACAGGCGGCGCTCGTCGGCCGACAGCAGCGCACCTTCTGCGACCGGCCGTTGCCGAGACGCACGTGCCGAGGCACTAAGGGTTTTCAGCGCTGCGTCGGCGGCACCGCAAATCTGATCGATGCTGGGGATCATTCCATCGTGAGATTAGCTCAGCGCTTGCCACGAAGTCTCCACTGACATCAGCGCACTCGAGAGCCTGACCTGTTCGTTGTTGCCCGACAACAGGAGTGACGAAATTCACGGCCAATGCTTTGCAGCCGAGAAGGCCTCTGGTGCAATAGACCCAACTTCCGCTGAGGAGGTTGGCCTTATCAGCCCCTTCAACGGGCGGACGTATTTTCCGGGCGGTTCCTTGAGGGGGCCGCTTTCTTAACCTAGGAGATAGTTGCAATGAAAAAATCACTGCTCGCTCTGGCCGTGCTTGGCGCGTTTGCCAGCGTTGCGTCGGCGCAATCGTCGGTCACGCTGTCCGGCATCGTTGACGCGGGTGTCAACGGCACGTCGAATGACTGGCACCTCGGTGGCTCGCAGTCGGCCTACAACAGCTTCACGATCTCGGGTCGTGAGGACCTGGGCGGCGGCATGAGCGCCTTCTTCGTGTTGAACCATCGTTTCAGAATCCAGGACGGCAAGTCGAACACTTCGACCGGCAACACGGGCGACGCCAGCAACACGGTGTTCTGGCGTAACAGCTTCGTCGGTTTGGCCAGCGCCGCCGGCGATATCCGCCTCGGCCGTATGCTGATGCCGTTGCAAGACATGAACGGTGGCTTCGACGCGTTCGACACCGGTTACGTCGGCAGCACGCACACCGGCGGTGTCACGGCCACGGTCCGCGCCAACAACACGATCTACTATCGTTCGCCCAGCCTGGGTGGCTTCAAGCTTGAGGCCGCTGTTGCTGCAGCCGAAGGCCAGTACGTCAACGACACCGCAGGCAGCTTCGCCGGCACGTCGGGTTTCTCGATCCCGCAGGCGCTGAACGGCAAGGAGCGTCCGATGGGCGTTTCGTTGCGTTACGCGGCCGGCCCGATAAATGTCGGCTTGGCGTATGACAAGAACACCGCCGATTACGACACCACCGGTTTGTACGGCTCGTTCGACTTCGGTTCGTTCAAGCTGCTCGGTCAGTGGGAAAACGGCACGATCAACAACGCTGCTGGAACGGCCAAGGAAGACGTTGACCTGTATTCGATCAGCGCCCGCATGCCGGTCGGCGCCTTCATCTTCAAGGCGGGCTACGTGTGGGGCACCTCGAGCCTGCCCAACAAGGACGCCAACAAGTTCGGCCTCGGCGCCGAGTACCTGTTGTCAAAGCGTACCAGCCTGTACACCGACATGGGCAAGGCCTCCGGCGATCGCGCAGTTGGCGCTCTGGCCGATACCAAGTTCGACATCGGCATCACGCACAAGTTCTGATCGCCTGCCTAGGCACTCAACCCAAAGGGCCACCGCAAGGTGGCCTTTTTTCATTGGTGCTCCGGCGCCACTCGGGGCAGGGAAAACAGGCGTTGGCCCGATGCAACAACGTGGTGCTTTGCGGCTGCCGATCGTTCAACATCGCAGGAGCGTGAACCCGGAGACCTGAACCATGAAAAGAGCCCTCACTCTGACCCTGCTGGCCGCTGCAAGCGGCGCCTGTCTGGCGCAGGTGACCGTACCGAACAGCATCGTTCTGTACGGCATCGTCGATGTCGGCGTGCAGCACGTGACGGGCTACACCGGGGGCTCCAATACCTCGCTCGTCAGCGGCATCATGGACGGTTCGCGCATCGGCCTGCGTGGCAACGAAGATCTGGGCGGTGGCTACCGCGCGCTGTTCACGCTCGAGAACCGCACGGAGGCGAACGACGGTTCGCTGAGCAACCGGCCGAAGTCGGGCTCGCAAGTGCCCGACCGCTTCAACCAGGCCGCACTGCTCGGCCTACCGGCATCGTTGCAGCCGGTGGTCAATCAAGTGGCTCCGCTGCTCGGCAGCCAGATCGGCGTCAACTTGCCCACTTCGACGTCGGCGAGCCGTTTCTGGGATCGCCAGCTCTACGTGGGTTTGGTGACGCCGTTCGGCGCGGTACTCGCAGGCCGCCAGTACACGCCGGCCTATGAGGTCAACGCCACGTTCGACACGATGCAAACGCAATCGAGCCTGGCAGCCGGCCAGGTCGCTGCGTTCCCCGGCGTCACCGAGATCCGCATCAGCAACGCGCTTCAATACCGGATCCAGCTGGCCGGGTTTACCGCGTCGGCCATGTACGCGTTCGGTGACGTGGCGGGCAACATGTCGGCGAATCAGTTCGTCGGCGCGATGGGCATGTACAAGAGCGACATGTTCGCGGCCGGCTTGGGCTACAACAGCTTCAAGAACCAGCTCGGGCAGGATTCGCTCGAGTCGACTCTGTTCGGCGCCTCGGTGAACGTCGGTCCTGGCGCCATCACCGGCCTGTACTCGACATTCAAGAACGACCATCCTGGGACGGTGATTGGCCTTTCCGGCCAGTTGGCGCCGGCCATCGGCGCCGCGGCGGCAACCTTGGTGGAGAACGCGTACACCAACGCGCTCAAGCAGGATGGCTCGCTGGTGAACATCGGCTACCGTATGACCACCGGTCCGAACACGTTCTACGTCGCCTACAGCGCCTTCAACGACAAGACCTCGTTCAATGCCGACACGGATTCGTACGGCGTCGCCTACAGCTACGCATTGTCCAAGCGCACGGACCTGAATACCGTCTACACCCACTTCAACAACAAGGGTCTGGGCCAGGCGGCGCCCGGGCAGGCGGGCTTTCTCGGTGGCTTCACGCAATCCGCCGGAACGGATTCGAACAGTTTCGCATTCGGCATCCGCCACCGTTTCTGACGCGCAGCCACCTGCGCACACCGAGACGAGGCCGCCCGAGAGGCGGCCTTTCTCTTGCGGCCGTCACCCACTGATTCACCTGTGCATCGGGTTAGACCCCTTTGCACCCAGCAAGCGATTTGCGCAAGATGCGGCTCTTTCGACGCGAGGCTTTGGTGATGGTGCGCTGTGCTGAATCGGCGCTTGCAATGCAGCGCTTGGCGCTACGGCCGGACGCTGCCAAGTGATCGCCTTTACGCTCCGCCGCCTGGCGCAGGCCATTCTGGTGATGCTCAGCGTGGCCTTCATTGCGTTCATGCTGTTCCAGTACGTCGGCGACCCGGTGACCAACCTGCTCGGCCAGGACGCGACGCCAGAGCAACGCCGCCAACTGCGCACCGACCTCGGCCTGGACCGGCCGTTCCCGGTTCAATTTGCTGCCTTCGTGGGTAACGCCGTGCAGGGTGAGTTCGGGCTCTCGCTGCGTCAGGGACGCAGGGTTTCGGCGCTGATCGTCGAGCGCTTCCCGGCAACCGTCGAACTGGCCTGCGCAGCCGCTCTGTTGGCGCTGGTGTTCGGCATCCCGATGGGTGTCTATGCCGCGCTCAGACGTGGCAGCTTCGCAGCTCAGGCGTTGATGACGTTCTCGCTGCTCGGTGTATCGCTGCCGACATTCCTGATCGGCATTTTGTTGATTCTGGTCTTCGCGGTGACTTTCAAGGTGTTGCCCAGCTTTGGCCGCGGCGACACCGTTGCCGTCGGCGCCTGGACCACCGGCCTGCTCACGGCCGAGGGCTGGCGGCACCTTGTCCTGCCTGCGGTGACGCTCTCGATCTTTCAGCTCACGCTGATCATGCGCCTGGTGCGTGCCGAGATGCTCGAGGTGCTGCGCACCGACTACATCCGCTTTGCGCGCGCACGCGGCCTTCCCGACCGAGCGGTGTATTTCGGCCATGCGCTGAAGAACACATTGGTGCCGGTGATCACCATCACGGGTCTGCAGCTCGGCTCGCTGATTGCCTTCGCCATCATTACCGAGACCGTGTTCCAGTGGCCGGGCATGGGACTGCTGTTCATCCAGGCCGTGCAGTTCGCCGACATCCCGGTGATGGCTGCTTACCTGTGCCTGATCGCGCTGATCTTCGTGCTCATCAATCTGATCGTCGACATGCTGTACTTCGCCGTCGATCCGCGGCTGCGAATCGACAAGTCGACTGCCGGACATTGAGACCCGCCCTGTTGCCATCCCGTTTTTGAACTCAGGAGACTCGCCATGACCCGACACCTTCAATCCACATTGCTTGCCGCCGCGCTGTCCGTGGCCTGCGCGACGGCGCAAGCCGTCACGCTGCGCGTCGCTGACGTGGGCGACGTGCAGTCGATGGACCCGCACTCGTTGAACGAGACGCTGCAACTCAGCTTCACCGGCAACATTTACGAGGCCTTGGTGGCGCGCGGCAAGGACATGAAACTGGTGCCGGCGCTGGCCACACAGTGGAAGCAGACCGCGCCGACGATCTGGCGTTTCGAATTGCGTAAAGGCGTGAAATTCCACGACGGCACGCCGTTCACGGTCGACGACGTCGTGTTCTCGTTCAAGCGCGGTTCTGCCGATGGATCCGACATGAAGGGCTACACCGCACCGATCAAGGAAGTGCGTGCCGTCGGCGACTCGGCCGTCGATATCGAAACCAACGCGCCGTTCCCGATCCTGCCCGACACGCTGACCAGCCTGTACATCATGAGCCGCAAGTGGTGCGAGGAGAACAAGGCCGAGCGACCGGTCGATCGTCGCAAAGGCGTCGAGAACACGGCCTCGTTCAAGACCAACGGCACCGGGCCGTACCGGCTCAAGGAGCGCCAACCGTCAACGCGCACTGTGATCGTGCGCAACTTCGGCTATTGGGACAAGGTCGAAGGCAATGTCGA
The DNA here is from genome assembly GCA_963779435.1 of uncultured beta proteobacterium. Lineage (GTDB taxonomy): Bacteria > Pseudomonadota > Gammaproteobacteria > Burkholderiales > Burkholderiaceae_C > CADEEN01. The sequence continues at coordinate 160,529 of CAVZYL010000023.1, forward strand.
CGAAGTCGTGTTCACGCCAATCGGCAATGACGCCACCCGCGTCGCTGCGCTGCTGTCGGGCGAGATCGATGTCATGGAACCGGTGCCGCTGCAGGACGTCGACCGCGTGAAGTCGGCCGGCAAGTTCACCGTTCTGCAGGGGCCGGAATTGCGCACGATCTTCCTCGGCATGGATCAGAAGCGCGACGAACTGCTGTCATCCAGCGTCAAGGGCAAGAACCCGTTCAAGGACAAGCGCGTGCGCCAGGCGTTCTACCAGGCCATCGACATCGAAGCCATCAAGTCACGCGTGATGCGTGACGCGGCCACGCCCACGGCATTGATGATCGGGCCCGGTGTACGCGGCTTTCAGGCCGATATGAACAAGCGCCTGCCACACGATGTCGAGGCGGCCAAGAAGCTGCTCGCCGACGCTGGCTACGCCACGGGCTTCGAGGTCGGCATGAACTGCCCCAACGACCGCTATGTCAACGATGCGCAGATCTGCCAGGCGGTGGCCGCCAACCTGGCGCGCATCGGTGTCAAGGTCAACCTGCAGGCCGAGACCAAGAACACCTACTTCCCGAAGATCCTGCGCCGCGACACCAGCTTCTACCTGCTCGGCTGGACACCGAGCACGACCGACGCGCATGACGCGATGTACAACCTGATGGGAACCCCGACCGACAAGGGGCAGGGCCAGTTCAACCTCGGCGCCTACAGCAATCCCAGGTTCGACGAACTGATGGCCAAGGTTCAGAGCGAGATCGATCAGGTCAAGCGCAACGAGGCGATTCGTGAAGCCTTCAAGATCCACCAGGACGACATCGGCCACATCCCGCTGCACCAACAGGCGCTGGCCTGGGCCATGAAGAGTGGCGTCAGTCTGGTGCAGCTGCCCGACAATCGCCTGTTCTTCAAGTGGGTCAGCGTCAAGTCGAAGTGAGCACCGACGCGGGCGCGTTGCGCCGCTTCTTCGACGGCGACGTCTGGCACAGTTTTCGCTCGACGCCGATGGCGATGGCGGCCGCCGCGGTCGCCATCGCCTTGGTGTCCTGCGCCTTGTTCGCCGGCTGGGTCGCGCCGCACAACCCGTTCGACCTGGCCACGCTCGAACTCTCCGATGCACGCCTGCCTCCGGCCTGGAGTGCAGAAGGCAGCCGCAAGTACCTCCTCGGCACCGACGATCAGGGGCGCGACATCCTGTCGGCACTGATGTTCGGCGCGCGCATCTCGCTGCTGGTTGGTGTGCTCTCGGTGCTGCTGTCGGTGGTGGCGGGCGTTAGCCTGGGCCTGCTGTCGGGTTTTGCCGGCGGCAAGACCGACGCCTTCATCATGCGCGTGTGCGACGTGATGCTGTCGTTCCCTACGATCCTGATCGCGCTCCTGATCGACGGCGTCGGCCGCGCGATGTTCCCCAACGCGCATGACACCTTGGCCTTCGCCGTGCTGGTGTTTGCGATCGCCCTGCCGGGATGGGTGCAATACGCTCGCACGGTGCGCGGCTCGACGCTGGTCGAGCGCAACAAGGAATACGTGCAGGCCGCGCGCGTCACCGGCGTGTCGTCGCTGCGCATCATGCGTCGCCACGTGCTGCCCAACGTGCTCGGCCCAGTGCTGGTACTGGCCACCATACAGGTCGCGACCGCGATCCTGACCGAGGCCACGCTGTCGTTCCTCGGCGTCGGCGTGCCACCGACGCAGCCTTCGCTCGGCACCCTGATCCGCGTCGGCAACGACTTCCTCTTCTCCGGCGAATGGTGGATCACGATCTTCCCCGGTCTGATGCTGGTGCTGATCGCGCTCAGCGTGAACCTGCTCGGCGATTGGCTGCGCGACGCACTGAACCCGAGGCTGCGCTGATGGCCGCTGCCGTGCCACTGCTCGAGGTGCGCCACCTGCGCGTCGAGTTCCCGTCGCGGCGCGGCACCTTGCTCGCCTTGGACGACATCTCGTTCTCGATCGCGCCCGGCGAAGTACTCGGCGTGGTCGGTGAATCGGGTGCGGGCAAGTCTCTCACCGGCGCGGCCATCATCGGCCTGCTGGACCCGCCGGGGCGCATTGCCGGCGGCGAGATCCTGCTCGCCGGCCAGCGCATCGACAATCTGCCTTACGAGCAAATGCGCGCCATTCGAGGCCGTCGCATCGGTGCCATCTTCCAGGACCCCCTGACTTCACTGAACCCGCTGTACACCATCGGCCGGCAACTGGTCGAGACCATTCGTACCCACCTGCCGGTCAGCGAAAGTCAGGCCCGGGCGCGTGCCGTCAAGCTGCTGCAGGAAACCGGCATCCCCGCCGCCGAGCAGCGCATCGACCAGTACCCACACCAGTTTTCCGGCGGCATGCGCCAGCGGGTGGTGATCGCGTTGGCGCTGGCGGCCGAGCCGAAGTTGATCGTCGCCGACGAGCCGACGACCGCGCTCGACGTATCGATCCAGGCCCAGATCATTTCCTTGCTGCGGCGCCTGTGCAAGGACCATGGCACTGCCGTGATGCTGGTCACGCACGACATGGGCGTGATCGCCGAAACCTGCGACCGGGTGGCGGTGATGTACGCCGGACGCATCGTCGAGGTTGGGCCGGTGGCCGACGTGATCCATCGACCGTCGCATCCGTACACCGTCGGCTTGATGGGTTCGATCCCGGCGATGGACGAGGACCGCGAGCGCTTGCTGCAAATCGACGGTGCGATGCCGCGCCTGAATGCCATTCCCAATGGCTGTGCGTTCAATCCACGCTGCCCGCAGGTGTTCGAGCGCTGCCGCAGCGAGCGGCCGGACCTGCTCGAAGCCGGGCCGACGCGTGCGGCCTGCTGGCTGGTGGCCGCTGGCCAGCGGAGGGTGGCGTGACGGCGCCGTTGGTCGAGGTCCGCGACCTCGCAAAGACCTTCGACGTCTCGGCGCCGTGGCTGAACCGCGTCGTCGAACGCCAGCCGCGGCAGTTCGTGCACGCGGTCGACGGCGTCAGCTTCGCGATCGCGCGCGGCATGACGCTGGCGCTGGTCGGCGAATCGGGCTGCGGCAAGAGCACGGTCGCGCGCTTGCTGGTTGGCCTGTACAGCCCGACGCGCGGCAGCGTGCAGTTCGACGGCAAGGACACCCATGGCAGTGCTGACCGGGCGCAGTTGCGCCTCATGCGCCGGCGCATGCAGATGATCTTCCAGGATCCGTATGCCAGTCTGAATCCGCGCTGGAAGGTGCGCGACATCGTCGGCGAACCGCTGACCGAGCATGGCCTGGTGACCGACGCCGACGAACTGCGTCGTCGCGTCGCCGACCTGCTGCTTTCGGTGGGACTCGCAGCGGCAGACGTCGACAAGTTTCCGCACCAGTTTTCCGGCGGCCAGCGGCAGCGCATCTCGATCGCACGTGCGCTGGCCACGCAACCTGAATTCCTGGTCTGCGACGAGCCGACGTCGGCCCTGGATGTGTCGGTGCAGGCCCAGGTGCTGAACATCATGAAGGACCTGCAGCGCCAGCGTGGGTTGACCTACCTGTTCATCTCGCACAACCTGGCCGTGGTGCGGCATGTATCGGATCGGGTCGGCGTGATGTACCTCGGTCGCCTGGTCGAACTGGCCGACAAGGCCGACCTGTTCAGCAAACCGCGTCACCCCTACACGCGCATGCTGCTCGATGCGATTCCCGACATTCGCATGAGCGGCCGCGCCAGAACACCGGTCCAGGGCGAGGTGCCAAACCCACTCAGCCCGCCCCCAGGCTGCGCCTTCCACCCGCGCTGCCCGCATGCCAACGCCCGCTGCACCCAGGAGCGGCCGGCGCTGAGCGCGGTCGCGGGCATATCGGTGGCCTGCCACGCCGTGGCGGAAGGCCGCATCTGAAGCGAGCCTAGCGCTCGATCAGGTGCTCGTTGGCAAACAGCTCGGCGACTGTTTCACGCTGGCGGATGAGGATGGCGCGCTCGCCGTCGACCATCACTTCGGCGGCCCGCGGCCGGCTGTTGTAGTTGCTGGCCATGCTCATCGCGTAGGCGCCGGCCGAGAGCACGGCGAGATGGTCACCGGGCTGAACGGCCAGCCGCCGGTCGCGACCGAGCCAATCGCCCGATTCGCAGACCGGGCCGACGACGTCCCACAGCAGCGGCGCACCATCGCGCAGCGTGCACGGCACGATGCCCATGTACGCCTCGTACATCGCCGGGCGCATCAGGTCGTTCATCGCCGCATCGACGATACAGAAGTTCTTCTGCTCACCAAGTTTGCAAACCAGCACTTCGGTCAGCAGCACGCCGGCGTTGCCCACCAACGAGCGGCCGGGTTCGAACAGCAATTCGCGCCGGCCATGACCGCGGTCGTCGATGCGTTCGAGCAGCCGCGCCACCAGCTCGCCCGCGGGTGGCGGCGTCTCGTCGGCATAGGTGATGCCCAGGCCGCCGCCGACGTCGAGGTGGTGGATGCGGATGCCTTCAGCCTCGAGGGCCTCGATCAGGTCGAGCAGGCGGTCGACTGCGTCGAGATACGGCCCGATTTCGGTGATCTGCGAACCGATGTGGCAGTCGATACCGACCACCTCGAGGCCAGGCAGCTTCGCTGCCTGGCGATACGCCGCGAGCGCTTGGTCGTGCGCAATGCCGAACTTGTTGCTCTTCAGTCCGGTTGAGATGTAGGCGTGCGTCCTGGCATCGACGTCGGGATTGATGCGCAGGCTGACTGGCGCATTGCGGCCGACTTCGGTTGCGAGCGCGGACAATTGATGCAACTCGCTCAGGCTCTCGACATTGAAGCACTTCACACCCAGTTCGAGCGCGCGACGCATTTCATGCCGCTGCTTGCCGACGCCAGAGAACACCACCTTGGCCATGTCGCCGCCCGCTGCCAGCACCCGCTCGAGTTCACCGATCGAGACGATATCGAAGCCGCAACCCGCGTCGGCGAAGGTTTGCAGAACGGCCAGCGTCGAATTGGCCTTCATTGCGTAGCAAAGCAGGTGCGAGCGGCCGGCCAGCGCACGCTGGTAGGTTGCCAGCGCCGCGAGCATGGCCTGCCGCGAATAGACGTAGAGCGGAGTGCCGTATTGGCGCGCCAACCCCTCCAGACCGAGGCCTTCGACGAAGAGTCGGTCGCCGCGCCAGGCGATGTGCGGCGCGCCGGGCAGCGCGCTCATCGGGCCGCGCCTGGCGCCGACGCCGCGTTCGCGACCGGAGGCAGGACCAGCGGCCCCTTCTGGCCGCAGCCCGCCAACCACAGCGACAGCAATAGCATGGCCACACGTGGCCAGCCCTTTCGACAAAGGGGTGACAACCCCGCCGCTACACTGTTCCGGTGGATGAAGCAGTTCATGGCGAAGATTCTATGCAAGCCACGTCCTTGACCGACAGCGAATACCAGCGCCTGACTGCGGAGGTGCTCGCGCGCATCGAGGCGACCATCGATCGCTGGCTGCAAGACGACCTGATCGACATCGATGGTCAGCGTACCGGCGGACTGCTCGAATTGAGCTTCCCCGCGGGCAGCAAGATCGTCGTCAACACCCAGCCGCCGCTGCACGAGTTGTGGCTCGCCACGCGCGGCGGCGGCCACCACTTTCGTCATCTCAACGGCGCCTGGCACGATACGCGCGACGGAGTCGAGTTCTTCGCCCGGCTGTCCGAAGCAGCCAGCGCCCAGGGTAGAAAACCGCTCGTATTCTGAGCGTGGGGCCGGTTCGGCGAGGCCGCGATCGCAGGTGCCCGCGGACCGTCAGTTGCGAAACAGGTCGAGGATGCCCTTGCGCTCGTCCTCGGTCGGCGGCGCCGGGGCCTTCTCATCCAGTCCCAGACTACCAACGCCCTCGCCGTGGGCGTATTCCTCATAGGTCCAGTCGCCACGGACGTTGACCACCCCGTCGGGCGGTTCGGCTTCCGTGATCGGCGCCGCCTTCAACGCCTGGGCCATGTATTCGATCCACACCGGCAGCGCAAGGCCGCCGCCGGTTTCGCGGTCGCCGAGTTTCTTCGGATTGTCGTAGCCGATCCAGACGACGGCCACGACGCTCGAGTGCCAGCCAGCGAACCAGGCGTCCATCGAGTCGTTCGTGGTTCCCGTCTTGCCATAGATGTCAGGGCGCTTGAGTGTCGCCTGGGCCCTCGCGGCAGTGCCCGTGCGGGTCACTTCCTGCAACAGCTTCGTCATGACGAAGGCGTTGCGCGCATCGAGCGTGCGCATCGACTCGTCGAGCACCGGGCGCTCGGCCTGCTGAAGCAGACGGCCTTTGCTGTCGGCGAGGCGTTCGATCAAGCGCGGAGCGACCAGGAAACCGCCGTTGGCGAACACGCCATAGGCGCTGGCCATTTGCAGCGGTGTTACCGAGCCGGCGCCAAGTGCCATCGTCAGGTAGGCCGGATGCTTGTCGGCTTCGAAGCCGAAGCGCGTGACCCAGTCGCGCGCGTAGGCCGGGCTGATCGCCTGCAGGACGCGGATCGAAACCATGTTCTTCGACTTGGCCAAGGCGGTCTTGAACGGCATCGGGCCCTCGAAGGTGCCGTCATAGTTCTTCGGCTCCCATGGTTGGCTGCCGGTCGCGTCGGCGTCGAAGAACAGCGGTGCGTCGTTGATGACCGTGCCTGCCGTGAAGCCCTTTTCCAATGCCCCCGAGTAGATGAACGGCTTGAAGCTCGAACCCGGTTGGCGCCAAGCCTGGGTCACATGGTTGAACTTGCTCTTGCGGTAGTCGAAGCCCCCGACCAGTGCGCGGATCGAACCGGTGGCGGGGTCGAGCGAGACGAAGCCGCCCTCGACTTCAGGCACTTGTGTCAGCGACCATTGGCCCTTTGCGTTCTTTACCGCGCGCACCACCGCGCCGCGGCGGATCTGTCTCTGGGCCGCCGCCTTGTCGCCGAGTCCCGAGGCCACGGGCCGCAGCCCGTCACCCGTCACGGTGAACTCTTCGCCGTCTTGCAGCACGGCGACGACCTTGCGCGGCGAGGCTTCCAGCACGACTGCGGCGCGCAGATCGTCGTTGTCGGGATGATCGGCCAGGGCCTCGGCCACACGTGCGTCTACATCGGCCGGGTTGTCGGGCAAGTCGACATAAGCCTCGGGTCCGCGGTAGACCTGGCGCAACTCGAAGTCCATCAGCCCGCGTCGCAAGGCGCGGTAGGCAAGGGCCTGCGCGGCGGCGTCGATCGTCAGCGTGGCGTTGAGGCCGCGCGTATAGGTTTCGTCGCCATACTGGGCGAAGATGAGCTGGCGCGCGGTCTCGGCCACAAATTCGGCGTGCACGGCAACTTCGGTCTGCGTGTGGTAGCGCAGTTTCTCGACCCGTGCCACCGCTGCCTGCTCGGCGGTGATGAAGCCGTTGCTCTCCATCCTTTCGATGATGTGTTGCTGGCGGACGGTTGCGCGCTTCGGGTTGACGATCGGGTTGTAGGCCGAAGGAGCCTTCGGAATGCCCGCCAGCATGGCCGCCTCAGCGATGCTGAGATCCTTCAGCGGCTTGCCAAAATAGACCTCGGACGCCGCCGCGAAACCGTACGCGCGCAAGCCGAGATAGATCTGGTTCATGTAGGCCTCGAGGATCTGATCCTTGCTCAGTTGGCTCTCGATCTTCCAGGTCAGCAGGACCTCGTAGATCTTGCGCGTGAAGGTCTTCTCCCGCGACAAATAGAAGTTGCGGGCCACCTGCATCGTGATCGTCGAGGCGCCCTGACTGCGCGCTTCACTGAACTGCGCCAGTCCGGCGCGCAGCATCCCGATGTAGTCGATGCCGCCATGGTCGTAGAAGCGCGCGTCTTCGATCGCCAGCACGGCGTCTTTCAAGATCTTGGGTATTTGCGCGATTGGCACGAAGCTGCGCCGCTCTTCGCCGAACTCGCCGAGCAGCACACCGTCGGCGGAGTAAACGCGCAGTGGCTCTCGCGGGTGGTAGTCGGTCAGGCTCGTGATCGACGGCAGGTTCGGATATGCCACCGCGAGCGCAATTGCCACCAACGCCGCCGCCAGAAACCCCAGCGTCGCAAGCAGCGCGAGCGTCCAAGCCAATGGGCGCATGAGCCACAGGGCCCAGGGAGGAAGGCGATTTTTCAGGCTCACAGGGTTCGGCGACTGCGGTCGCCGCGTGGCGCGCCAGCGATGGCTGCGGCGATTATAGGAAGCACGTTCGTTCGGCCGGTGTTGATCTGTGAACTGCTGCTCGACTTGCACGTTGTGTCGCTGGGCTGACCCCTTGTGGGGTGCTGGCAGGTCGTGTCAAGGTCCGTCATGAGGCGCGTCATTCACGTCTGACCGATACAACGACGCGAGGTCCAAAAGCGTGCCTTTTTCTTGGCCGCTCAAAGGCTTTACTGCTAGCATTCAAGTAACTTCTTAACAGTCCAGGGTGCAGATTGGCTGCCTTCGGCGATGCACTTGGGGGGAAACCGTCGTGAGCTTTATTGACTCGCTGCTGGGCCGGACACACCCGTCGATGATTGGGCTGGACATCAGCACATCAAGCGTCAAACTGGTCGAATTGGGGCAGAGCAGCGCCGGAGAGTTCATCGTCGAGCGCTTCGCCTCCGAGCCGTTCGAGAAGGGATGGATCACCGACGGCCAGATCGAGAAGTTCGACGAAGTCGCCGAGGCCGTGCGCCGCGTCGTCAGCAAGAGCGGGTCGCGCACCAAGAACGTGGTCATGGCGATGCCGCAGTCGGCCGTGATCACGAAGAAGATCATGCTGCCTGCCGGCCTGCGCGAAGACGAACTCGAATTGCAGGTCGAGACCGAGGCCAACCAATACATTCCCTTCTCGCTCGACGAAGTCAGCCTGGATTTCTGCGTCATTGGTCCGAGCCTGACATCCATTGGCGACGTCGAGGTGCTGATCGCCGCTTCGCGCAAGGATCGGGTCCAGGATCGACAGGGGCTGGCCGAGGCCGCAGGCCTGAAGCCGGTGGTGCTGGACATCGAGAGCCATGCCTCTCGTCTGGCCATGAGCCGCATCGTCAAGGCGCTGCCCAATGAGGGCAAGGACGCGCTGGTGGCACTGTTCGAGATCGGTGCCGATACGACCAGCCTGAAGGTCCTGCGCGACGATGAAATGCTTTACGACCGCGACCAGGCTTTTGGCGGCTCGCAACTCACGCAATTGATCTCGCGCCAGTACGGCTTCTCGTTCGAAGAGGCCGAGCAGAAGAAGCTCGGTGGCGACCTGCCCGATGACTACGAGGCGGCGATCCTGGGGCCCTTCGTCGACAGCCTGTCGCAGGAGATCGGCCGCGCGCTGCAATACTTCTTCACCAGCACGCCGCATCACAAGGTGCACTACGTGATGCTGGCCGGCGGTACCGCCACGTTGCCCGGCTTGAAGGAACGCGTCACCGACCTCACGGGGTTCGCGTCGATGGTGGTCAACCCGTTCGAGCACATGAAACTGGGCGGGGCGGTGCGTGAGAACAAGGTGCGGCGCGAAGCGCCTTCGTATCTGACGGCATGCGGATTGGCGATGCGGAGGTTCATGCAGTGATCCTCATCAACCTACTTCCCCACCGCGAAGCCAAGCGCAAGCGGCGCAAGGCTGCGTACTACACCGGCTTGGCGTTGGGTGCGGTGGCCGGTCTGATGGTGGCCGTGCTTTGGTACGTCGTGCTCGACCAGATGAAGTCGGCCCAAATGGAGCGCAATGCATTCCTCGGGGCGGAAATCAAGAAGCTCGAGGCACAGATCAAGGACATCGCCAACCTGCGTGCCGAGATCGATGCGCTCAAGGCACGACAAAAAGCGGTCGAGGACCTGCAGACCGACCGCAACGTCCCGGTTCACCTGCTCAATGAACTCGTCAAGCAAACCCCCGAAGGTGTCTACCTGAGTTCCATTCGACAAACCGGCAAGACCGTGGCGATCACGGGTGTCGCGCAGACCAATGAGCGTGTCTCCGAGTTCTTGCGCAACACGCTTTACAGCTCGCCGTGGCTCGAAAAGCCCGAGTTGGTAGAGATCAAGGCCGGCGGCGCGCAGTCGGCGGGCCGCGCACGAACCTACGATTTCTCGATGCGCGTCTCGATCAAGGTACCCGCGCAGCGCGGTCGCGGCCGCCAAGCCCGGCACTGCCGCTGCGGCTGTCAAAGCTCCCTGAGGCCGCAGCATGGCAACCCAGACCAAACTTTCCGGATTCGACGTCGCAGCCTCGTTCGAAGGGGCTGTATCGCAGTTCCGCGAACTCGATTTCAAACAGCCTGGCCAATGGCCGCTGCTGCCCAAGGTGGCATCCTGGCTGGTGGCGGGTGCAGTGGTCGTACTGCTCGGCTGGTTCGCACTCCTGTCGGACAAGGCCGGCGAGCTCGACACCGAGCGTGAAAAGGAGCCCAGCCTCAGGCAGGACTACCAAGGCAAGCTGGCACAGGCCGTCAATCTGCCCGAACTGCGCAAGCAGAAGCAGCAGGTCGAGGAGTACGTGACACAGCTTGAAAAGCAGTTGCCCGGCAAGGCCGAAATGGACGCGCTGCTGACTGACATCAACCAGGCCGGCATTGGCCGTGGCCTGCAGTTCGAGTTGTTCCGCCCTGGCGCGGTGGCGGTGCGTGACTACTATGCCGAACTTCCGATCACGATCCGGGTCAGCGGGCGCTATCACGACATCGGTGCCTTCGCCGCCGACGTGGCCAACCTCTCGCGCATCGTTACGCTGCATGACCTGGTGATCGTTGGCGTGCAGCGCGAAGGCAGCGGCAACTTGGCGATGGATGCCGTTGCTCGCACCTACCGCTACCTCGACTCCAACGAAGTCGCGTCGCAGAAGAAGCCGGCAGCGGGGGCCAAGAAATGAGTCAGCTGATCGACGACCCGAAGGCGCGCGGCGGGCTGAACTTGGCGCTGGCTCTGTTGAGCCTAGCGCTGCTGGCCGGTTGCGGTGCCGATCTCGACGAGTTGCAGCAGTGGATGGACCAGCAGCGCCGCGAGGCCAAGCCCAACGTCGCGCCATTGCAGGCGCCGAAGAAGTTCGATCCCCAACCCTATGCCGTCGCCGATGCGGTCGAACCCTTCAGTACGCAAAAGCTCGCGGTTGCTCTCAAACGTGACGAACGAGCCACGAGCGCGCTGCTGGCCGGTGAATTGAAGCGCCGCAAGGAGCCGCTCGAAGCCTACCCGCTGGACTCGATGAGCATGGTCGGCAGCGTCAACAAACTGGGCCATCCATTCGCATTGCTGCGCGTCGACGGCCTGCTCTACCAGGTCAAGGTCGGCGACTACTTGGGCCAGAACTATGGTCGTGTCCTGCGCATCAGCGAAAGCGATGTTGTGCTGCGCGAGGTTGTGCAGGACGCCGCCGGCGAATGGATCGAGCGCAACAGTACGCTGCAATTGCTGGAGCGGGTGGCGCGATGAAGAATTCGAAGGAGAAGCGCATCATGATGAAGTGGCGGGCATGGGGTATCACGCTGGTGCTGGCAATCGGCGCACCGGCTGCAGCCCTGGCGCAAGGCGTGATCCAGGCGATCACCAGCAGCCAGCAATCGGGCAGTGAGGTGATTCGCATCGAACTGAGCGAAGCGCTGACGGCCGTGCCGGCGGGCTTCGCCATCCAGACACCGCCGCGCATCGCGATCGATTTGCCGGGCGTCGGCAGCGCTCTCGGTCGGTCCTCGGTCGAGATCAATCAGGGCAATCTGCGTTCGGTCAATGTGGCCCAGGCCGGCGACCGTACGCGCTTGGTGCTCAACCTCAAGCAGGCGGCGACCTATCGTGCGCAGCTCGACGGCAAGGCGCTGCTGGTCATCGTCGACAGCGGCACGTTGTCGACGGCCACGGTGGCCGCCGCGCCTGTTGGCAATGCGCCGGCCGGCGCCCCGCCGGTGGCCAACTTTGCGCCGCCACAGAACCGTGAACAGCAGCCGCTGCGCGAGATCGACTTCCGCCGTGGGGCCGATGGCGCCGGCCGCGTGATCGTCAGCCTGCCGAGCAACCAGGTTGGCGTCGACATTCGCCAACAGGGAACCGGGCTGGTGGTCGAGTTCCTACGTACCGCGGTGCCTGACAGCCTTCGCCGACGGCTCGACGTGACCGATTTCGGCACACCGGTCCAGACCGTGACGACGACACAAAATGGCGAACACGTTCGCATGGTGGTCGAGCCGCGTGGCAATTGGGAGCACAGCGCATACCAGAGCGATAACCAGTTCGTGCTCGAAGTTCGGCCGGTGCGCGTCGACCCGAACAAGCTCACACAGGGCCAGGGCTACCAGGGCGAGAAGTTGAGCCTCAACTTCCAGAACATCGAAGTCCGCTCCTTGCTGCAGGTGATCGCCGATTTCACCAATTTCAACGTCGTGACGAGCGATACCGTGACCGGCAATCTCACGTTGCGGCTGAAGGACGTGCCGTGGGATCAGGCACTTGACATCATCCTGCAGGCCAAGGGCCTGGGCCTGCGCAAGAGCGGCAATGTGATCTGGATCGCGCCAAAGGACGAACTGGCGATCAAGGAGCAGGCCGAACTCGAAGCCAACAAGAAGAAGACCGAACTCGAGCCGCTGCGCACGCAGTCCTTCCAGCTCAACTACGCCAAGGCTGCGGACATCATGACGCAGATCTCGGCCAATCAGAGCCTGGCCTCCTCGGGGACCGGGGGCTCGGGATCGTCGCGGATGCTGTCGTCGCGTGGCACGATCAATTTCGACGTGCGTACCAACCAGGTCTTCGTGACCGACATCCCGTCCAAGCTCGAAGAAGTTGCCTCGGTTATCGCCAAGATCGACATTCCGGTGCGGCAGGTACTGATCGAGGCACGCATCGTCGAGGCATCTGACACTTTTGGCAGGTCGTTGGGTGTGAAGCTCGGCGGCGCGGCGCAGAACTTGTCTGGCGGCGTTCATGGCATTGCCGTTGGTGCAAACGCCGGTCCGGCGGTGGGTACAAGCACGGGCGGCATCACCAGCCTTTCGCCATTCGTCAATTTGCCGGCGCTCGGCCAAGGTGGATACGATCCTTCAACGATTGCAGTGTCGCTCTTCAACAGCAGCGCGACACGCTATCTGAACCTCGAAATTTCGGCCCTTGAGGCCGACGGCAAGGGCAAGGTCGTATCGAGTCCGCGCATCATCACAGCCGACCAGGTCAAGGCCATGATCAGCCAGGGCACGAAAGTCCCGTTCCAGAAGTCGACGAGTTCGGGCGCAACCTCGGTGGAGTTTGTCGAGGCCACCCTGAAGCTCGAGGTGGTGCCACAGATCACGCCGGAAGGCAACGTGATCTTGGACGTGCAGATCAACAAGGACAGTCTGGGCCAGCTCACCGCGCTCGGCCGCGAAATCAACGTCAAGCAGGTCAAGACCCAGGTGCTGGTCGAGAATGGCGGCACGGTCGTGATCGGCGGCATCTTCGAGCAGAACGAGCAGACAAACGTGACCAAGGTTCCGTGGCTCGGCGATCTGCCAGTGCTCGGCTACCTGTTCAAGACGGAGACGCGCGACTCGTCTCGCACCGAATTGCTCGTGTTCTTGACGCCCAGAGTGGTCAGCGAGCGCAGCGCCTTGCGCTAGCGAGCCGTGTTGTGGTCCCGCCTGGGGCTGACGGAGGCCGCGGCGGCCACGCGTTGATATGTCTCGTCGGCATGCCTGGCAGCGGCAAGTCCACTGTCGGCCGCCACATTGCGCGTGACATCGGCCTGCCGTTCATCGACACGGATCACGTCATCGAGCAGCGCATCGGCTGCTCGATCCGCGAGTACTTCGAGACGCAGGGCGAGCAAGCGTTTCGTGACGTCGAAGAGACAGTGATCGAAGAGGTCATGCGCCTGGAGGGCCATGTTGTTGCCACGGGTGGCGGGGCGGTCTTGCGTCAGGCCAATCGGCAGGTCTTGCACGATCGAGGCGTTGTGGTCTATCTGCGCTCGACACCCGAAGATCTTGCGCGGCGCCTTCGACACGACAGCCACCGGCCGCTGCTGCAAGGTGGCAATGACCCGCTGCATCGCTTGCGCACCTTGTTCCAGGACCGCGATCCGCTCTACCGCCGCACGGCACACTTCGTCATTGAGACCGGGCGACCATCGGTGCACTCGTTGGTCAACATGGTGATGATGCAACTTGAGCTTGCCGGCGTCATCGCGCCAGGCGCCGACCCGGCCCGGCCGCGCCCGTAAACTCGGCGCCATGCCGAGCCCGCGCCAGGGAACACTTGCCTGCTACGCCTGCGATCCGGCGCAGACGCGTGGCCGGCGCATTGCCGAGGCCGCCTCGCCAGGGCGCAGCGAATATCAGCGTGATCGCGATCGCATTGTGCATAGCACGGCGTTCCGGCGCCTCGTTTACAAGACGCAGGTCTTCATCAACCATGAAGGTGACCTGTATCGCACCCGACTGACGCACTCGCTCGAGGTGGCCCAACTTGGTCGTTCGATTGCGCGCAGACTGGCGCTCAATGAAGATCTGGTGGAGGCCATCGCCTTGGCGCACGATCTCGGCCACACGCCGTTCGGTCACGCCGGCCAGGACGCGCTGCATGATTGCATGAGCGGCCACGGCGGTTTCGAGCACAACCTGCAGAGCCTGCGCGTCGTCGACAAGCTGGAGCAGCGCTACCCGACCTTCGATGGTCTGAACCTGTGCCTCGAGACGCGCGAAGGCATTCTCAAGCGCTGCCCGGTGCGCGTGGCAACCCAACTCGAGGCCGCGGAGCCAGGTGGTGTCGCGCGGCGCTTTGCCGCTGGTCATCAGGCCAGCCTCGAAGCGCAGCTCGTCAATCTGGCCGACGAAATTGCCTACAACGCACACGACATCGACGACGGCGTGCGCTCGGGCCTGCTCGAAATGGCGCAACTCGACGGTGTTGCGTTATTTGGCCAGCATCGCGAGGCGGCACAGACTGCGCACGCGCAGTTGGCTGCCTTGCCGCGTCGTTTGCTGGCCGAGACGCTGCGACGTGTTCTGTCGGCACAGGTGCAGGACGTCATCGAAGCCACGCAAGGTCAACTCGATCTGCACGCGCCAGGCAGCGCCGATAACGTGCGCGAACTGCCCGTGCTCGTTTGCTTCAGCGCTGCGATGCGCACGCAGACGACCCAACTCAAGCGATTCCTCTTTGCTGAACTCTATCGCCATGAACGGGTGGTGCAGACGACGCAACGGGCGAGCGAGGTTGTGCGCGTGCTCTTTGCTGCCTATGCCGCGGCACCGAAGGAAATGCCCGCCGAGCAAGCTGGCACCTTCGCCCGACGCGGCCACCGTGTCGTGGCGGATTACATCGCAGGCATGACCGATCGTTTCGCCGCGCGCGAGTACGAGCGCCTGACAGGCGAGTCGGCCTTTGGCAGGGGCTGAGATGGCCCGTGCACCGCGACTGGCATTGGCTGGCGAATTGCACTACCTGTTGCAGCTTGGGCACAGCCGCCAGCGTGTCTTCGCCGACGACCATGACCGGAATGCCTACCTTGTGATGCTGCGTGACGCGGCGGTGCAATACGGGGTCGCGATCCATGCCTACGCCATGCTCGATTCCGAAATCCACCTGCTGGCCACGCCGACCGAACGCGATGCCTTGGGCCGACTGATGCAGTCGATTGGTCGCCGCTATGTCGGCGCGTTCAATCGCCGCCACGCTCGCAGCGGCACCTTGTGGCAGGGACGCTTTCGAGCGGCAGTGATCGACGGCGTGACCTTGGGACATGGCGCGACGCTGCGCATCGAACTGCTCCCAGTTTCGGCGGGATTGGTCTCCGGGGCTGGTGAATGGCCTTGGTCAAGCGCGGCACATCATCTCGGCCAGCGCCATGACCCGCTGATAACGGAGCACATGAGTTATTGGACCCTTGGAAACACACCATTCGAGAGAGAGCATGCGCACGCTCACAGTTTGCGTGAGGGTCTGAATGCCGAGGTGGCGGCAGACATCGTGCGTGCTGTGAGGCAAGGCCGTGCCGCCGGATCCGCGCCGTTCCTGGATCATGTCCAAGAGCGGACAGGGCGCCCACTGCAACTAAGGGCGCGGGGGCGACCACGTCGCCGTGCAGCTTAGCAAATATCTATGTCCCTATTTAAGCCAAATTCACACTGCATCGATCATTTAATAGAGTCTGACCCTATTTAAATTTGCTTGTCCAGATTGCTGCAGCGCAGTAGTCTCGGCTTTCCCTGATCACGCCCCTGGAGAGCGCCATGCCCAAGGCCGCACCGCCCCCCAACGCGCCGGCCGAGGCCGACGCGCTAGCAGCCGCGCAAGCGCATGGCCTGTACAACCCGGCGCACGAACACGACGCCTGCGGCGTCGGCTTTGTCGCCCACATCAAGGGTGAGCAAGTGCGCACGGCATCATCGCGCAGGGCCTGCTGATCCTGGCCAACCTCGACCATCGCGGCGCCGTCGGTGCCGACAAGTTGATGGGTGACGGCGCCGGCATCCTGATCCAGATTCCGCACGATTACTACCGCGCCGAAATGGCGGCACAAGGCATCGAACTGCCGCCGCCGGGCGAATACGGCGTGGGCATGATCTTCCTGCCAAAGGAACATGCCTCGCGGCTGGCCTGCGAACAGGAACTCGCGCGGGCGGTGAGGGCCGAGGGTCAGGTCCTGCTCGGCTGGCGCGACGTACCGATCAACCGCCAGATGCCGATGTCTTCGGCCGTACGCGCCAAGGAGCCGGTGATCCGCCAGATCTTCATCGGGCGTGGCCCCGACGTGATCGTTCCCGACGCGCTCGAACGCAAGCTGTACGTGATCCGCAAGACGGCCAGTTCGGCGATCCAGGCCCTGCAACTCACGCACAGCCGGGAGTATTACGTGCCGAGCATGAGCTGCCGCACGGTGATCTACAAGGGCCTGCTGCTGGCCGATCAGGTCGGGCAGTATTACCTCGATCTGCAGGACCCGCGCACCGTCTCGGCACTGGCTCTGGTCCACCAGCGGTTTTCGACCAACACATTCCCCGAGTGGCCGCTGGCGCATCCCTACCGGATGGTCGCGCACAACGGCGAAATCAACACCGTCAAGGGCAACTTCAAGTGGATGCGCGCCCGAGAGGGCGTGATGAAGTCGCCGGTGCTGGGCGACGACCTGCGCAAGCTGTATCCGATCAGTTTCGAACATCAGAGCGATACGGCCACCTTCGACAACACGCTCGAACTGCTGACGATGAGCGGCTACCCGCTGGCCCAGGCCGCCATGATGATGATCCCTGAGGCGTGGGAGCAGCACGAGGGCATGGATCCGCGCCGCCGCGCCTTCTACGAGTACCACGCTGCCATGCTCGAGCCATGGGACGGACCGGCCGCGATGGTCTTCACCGACGGCAAGCAGATTGGCGCCACGCTCGACCGCAACGGCCTGCGGCCCGCCCGATACATCGTCACCGACGACGACCTGGTGGTCATGGCCAGCGAATCTGGCGTGTTGCCGATCCCGGAAAACCGCATCGTCAAGAAGTGGCGCCTGCAGCCCGGAAAGATGTTCCTCATCGATCTGGAACAGGGTCGCATCGTCGATGACGAGGAGCTGAAGAACCAGTTCGCCAACGCGCGTCCCTACCGGCAGTGGATCGAAAACGTGCGCGTCAAGCTCGACTCGATCGCCATTGCCCCGGCCGCGCCGCTACCGGCGCCAGAGTCATTGCTCGATCGGCAGCAGGCATTCGGCTACACCCAGGAAGACCTGAAGTTCCTGATCAGCCCGATGGCCGCCAATGGCGAGGAGGGCATCGGCTCAATGGGCAACGACTCACCGCTCGCGGTGCTGTCGAACAAGAACAAGCCGCTGTACAACTACTTCAAGCAGTTGTTCGCGCAGGTCACGAACCCGCCGATCGATCCGATTCGCGAAGCCATCGTGATGAGCTTGAATAGTTTTGTCGGTCCCAAGCCCAATCTGCTCGACATCAATGCCGTCAACCCACCGATGCGGCTCGAAGTCACGCAGCCGGTGCTCGACTTCGACGACATGGCGCGTCTGCGTGCCATCGAACAACACACCCATCACAAGTTCAGGAGTTACGAACTCGATATCACCTATCCCCTGGCATGGGGCAGCGAGGGCGTCGAAGCGAAGCTGGCCTCGCTTTGCGCCGAGAGCGTCGACGCGATCCGTAGCGGCCACAACATCCTGATCATCACCGACCGTCACATCAGCCGCACGCAAGTGGCGATTCCGGCGTTGTTGGCATTGTCGGCAGTGCATCAACACCTGGTGCGCGAGGGCCTGCGCACCACGGCCGGGCTGGTGGTTGAAACCGGTTCGGCACGCGAAGTGCACCACTTTGCGGTGCTTGCGGGCTATGGCGCAGAGGCTGTGCACCCGTACTTGGCGCTGGAGACGCTGGTCTCGATTCAGGCCGAATTGCCGGGCGACCCGTCGGCCGAACAGGCGATCTACAACTACGTCAAGGCGGTTGGCAAGGGCCTGTCCAAGATCATGTCCAAGATGGGCGTGTCGACCTACATGAGCTATTGCGGCGCCCAGTTGTTCGAGGCCATCGGACTCGACACGCCGCTGGTGGCCAAATACTTCCGCGGCACGGCCAGTCAGGTTGGCGGGATCGGCGTCTTCGAACTCGCGGAAGAAGCCTTGCGCATGCACCGCGCGGCATTCGGCAATGATCCCTTGCTGGCAACCATGCTCGACGCGGGCGGCGAATACGCCTGGCGCGTGCGCGGCGAAGAACACATGTGGACGCCCGACGCGATCGCCAAGCTGCAGCACGCCGCACGCGCCGGCAAGTTCGAGACCTACAAGGAATATGCCCAACTCATCAACGACCAGAGCAAGCGTCACATGACCTTGCGCGGCCTGTTCGAGTTCCGGGTCGATCCGAGCAAGGCCATTTCCATCGACGAGGTCGAACCCGCTAGCGAAATCGTCAAGCGCTTCGCCACCGGAGCGATGTCACTCGGCTCGATCAGTACCGAGGCGCACACGACATTGGCGGTGGCCATGAACCGCATCGGTGGCAAGAGCAACACCGGTGAAGGCGGCGAAGACCCTGCGCGCTACCGCAACGAGCTCAAGGGCATCCCAATCGCCGATGGCACCTGGGTCAGCGAAATCATCGGTGCCAAAGTCATTGCCGCCGACTACAGCCTGAAGGCCGGCGACAGCCTGCGCAGCAAGATCAAGCAGGTGGCCTCGGGCCGCTTCGGTGTGACGACGGAATACCTCGTCAGCGCCGACCAGCTGCAGATCAAGATGGCCCAGGGTGCCAAGCCGGGCGAGGGCGGCCAGTTGCCCGGCGGTAAGGTCAGCGAGTACATCGGCATGTTGCGCCACTCGGTGCCCGGCGTTGGCCTGATCAGCCCGCCGCCACACCACGACATCTATTCGATCGAGGACCTGGCGCAACTGATCCACGATCTGAAAAACGTGACCCGCGCGCCGGCGTCAGCGTCAAGCTGGTCAGCGAAGTTGGCGTCGGCACGGTTGCCGCTGGTGTTGCCAAGTGCAAGGTGACCACGTCGTGATCGCCGGCCATGACGGTGGTACCGGCGCCTCGCCGTGGTCATCGATCAGCACGCTGGCAGCCCTGGGAGATCGGCTTGGCCGAAACACAGCAGACCCTGGTGTTGAATCGCCTTCGCGGGCGCAGCGGCGTCACGGCAGGGCGATGCAGACCATCCCCGTCAGGATGCCGGCCAGCCCGACCACTGGATCGGTCGCAGCCGCTCACCGAGGAACGCCACCGCGACCATGATCGTCACGGCCGGGCCGAGCGACGCGGCCAGCCCGACCATCCACGTCGGCGCCGATTTCGAGACCGGTCGCGAAGGCGACCAGGCCGACGACGTCGAGGCAGCCGGCCAGCACGAGCGCGCCGACGATCCGGCGATTCGACCAGCTCGGGCCGTCGGTCGGTCGCTGGCCGAGCGAGCTGGTCGAGCGCCGCGCCAGGATGAGCACCGCGGCCGTGCCGATCGACGCGTTGATGACCCGGGCGATCGTGTAGGTCTGGACCCAGCTCATCGTCTCGAGGGCGACGTCGGTGGTGATGGCCATCAACGAGAACAGGACGAGGGCGACGACCGCGAAGATGACGCCCGGCCCGGCGAACCGGGTGGCCCGCAGGCCGCCATCGAAGGCGAGCGCCGTGAGCAGCACGCCGACCGTGGCGATGGCCGCGCCGAGCGCCTGGAGCGGGCTGAGCGATTCGCCCCGCAGGACCACCGACAGGACGACCGTCAGGCCGCCGAACGCCGCCACCATCCCGCTGACGACGGTGATCGGCCCGAACTGCAGGCCGGTGAAGTACGACAGGTAGGCGCCCGCCCCGATGAGCCCGAGCAGCAGCCGCCAGCCCGAACGAGCGTCGGGTCGGTCGGCAGCGTGGCGCCGGTGACAGGAAGATCGCGACGAACGTCACCGCGGTCACCGACTGCATCCCGGCGGTGACCCGGAGGCTGCCGACGACCCGGCTGCCGAGGGCGGTGATGACGTCGAGCGTGCCCCAGAACAGGGCGGCCGTGAGTCCGGTCAGGAGTCCGAAGGGCATCGGCGCAGCCTAGCGGGGCGCGACTGGCCTCGTGCTACCATTCCCGCTCGGTCCCCGTCCGTGGACGTGGCGCGGCCGCCCGTGGGGATGTAGCTCAGCTGGAAGAGCACTGCGTTCGCATCGCAGGGGTCAGGGGTTCGAGTCCCCTCATCTCCACCATCCCGCCCGATCTGACGATGTCAGACCTCGTCGGCGAGCGCCCCGTGGAGCTCGGCCGCGTGGTCGTGCAGCCAGCGACGCCACTTCTTGTGATCGGGCCGGCGCGAGGCGACGACCTCCCAGAACCTCGGCCCGTGACCGAACACGCGCAGGTGCGCGAGCTCGTGGATGACGACCGTCTCGAGCGCCTCCGGCGGGGCCAGGATGAGCCGCCACGAGAAGGCCAGCCGACCGGCCCGTGAGGCGCTCCCCCAGCGCGTCCGCTGATCGCGGATGGTCACCGCGGCGGGGCTGACACCGAGGGCCGTCGCGTGCCGGCGGATCTCCTGGTCGATGGCGGTCCGGGCGCGCGGCCGGAGCCACGCCTCGAGCACGGCCGCGACCGACCGTCGGTCCGCCGGCGCGAGATGCACGATCAGCTCGTCCTCGTCGGCGCCGCCGACGCGTTCGACCGACGAGCGGCGCAGGCCGGCGCGGGCCGGGACCAGGCGGAGTCGATGGAGGTCGCCACGGAACCGGATCGTCGCGCCGTCGCGCAGCCGCCCCGCGCGACGAGGACAGCCCGGTCGCGGGCCATCCGCTCGAGGTGTCGCCGCAGCCACGGCTCGCGCTCTGCCAGGAAGGCGGCGATGGGGCGCTCCGGGTTCGCCCAGCCACGGCGACCGGCCGCAGGGACGGTCACCACCACGCCACGATCGGGGTGGATGACCACGCGCAGGCCGTGCGATCGTGACGACCGCCGCAGCGTGTACGCGATGGGACCCCCCGGAAGGCTGGGCGACGGCATCGGTCTCGGTCACACTCACGCGCACGCCCTCGATCGTGACAGGTCCGGGCCACGGCGGCGCTCGCGGACTAGCCCGAAACGGCCCGCTGGCGCATCTATCCTCCGAGGGTGGTCGGACGACCGCCGCGGAAGGGAAGGGCGGATGACCGTCGAGGCACTCCGGAGGCGGCGACCCGAGACGCTCGGTGAGCTGCTGTCCGCCTATGGCCATGAACTCCAGGCGGTCGCCTTCCTGATCCTGCGCGATCGCTCGGAGGCCGAGGACATCGTCATCGAGACGCTGCTGACCGCGTTCGAACGCGGCGGCCAGATCCGCGACGAGCGGGCGCTGCGGGCATGGCTCCTGCGCGTCGCCACGAACAAGGCGCTCGGCAGTCGCCGGCGGTCCGTCCGCCTCGTCCGGATCGACGGTTCGCCCGATCATCCCGGCGCCGGCCGACCTCGCATCGGAGTCGACGACGCGACTCGACCTGCTCGCCGGGATCGACCGGCTTCCCATCCAGATGCGGGCCGCGGTCGTGCTCCGCTACTACGCCGACCTGTCGGTCGAGGACGTGGCGGCGACCCTCGGCAAGAGCCCCAACACCATCAAGGCCCAGCTCCAGACCGCGCTCGACCGACTGCGCGTCCATCTCATCGATCCGAGCGTCCCCAGCCTGACGGAGGCACACCATGCGTGACAGCCAGGTCGAGGATCGCCTCCGTGGGCTCCTGCGGGCCGAGGGCGACAGTCTGTCCTTGACGATCACGACCGCTGAGCTCGAACGACGACTCGACGCCAGGCGACGATCCGCGCAGGGCCGACGGGTGTCGTTCCTGGCAGCGGCGGTCGCCCTGGTCGCGGTCGGGACGATGGTCGCCGCCGCCAACGGCTGGGTCTCGCTGCCGGCGGTCGGCGTCGTCGGGAACTCCCCGTCGCCGGCCCCGTCCCCCCTCTCGTCGCCGGCTCCACCGTAGCCACACCGAGCACCGCACCGAGCCCGTCCCGGCCGCCGCTCGGCAGGCCGGACGAGGCGATCCTCGTCCGGCCCGTCGGCGACCCGACCATCCGACCGGCTTCGAGGTCACGCGCGTCGACCCGTTGACCGGCCAGTCCACCCTCATCTCGACCATCCCGGAGAGCGCGCTTCCCCAGAACCTCTACGTCTCCGGCGTCCCGACCGTCAGCACGACCGGCTGGCTTGCCATCCCGTACAACGGCGCGGGGAATGTCGACGGACAGCTTCCATTGGTCCTCATCGTGGACGTCACGAACCCGACGGCGGAGTCGTGGATCGGGGACGGCGCCGGCCAGCTGTCGTGGAACGCGCATGACCAGTTGGGTGTGTCCTTGTCCGGGATCTACCTCGAGGACCCGCGACCCGACGAAATATCTTAGTCCCGATGCCGGAACGGACGGTGGCACCCAGTTCGGCCGTCACCAGGGCGTGGCGTGGTCGACCGAGCCCGGGACGATGCTTCTGGCGAGGCGTGGCGCCGCCGAAAGCCGGACTGGGGCTCGGTTGACACGAGCGGCGCGTTCATCCCGGCGACCGATCTCCCGGCGGCCTACCAGCGGACCGGTCTCGAGCGGCCGGTCGGGGCCGCCGCCCACTCGGTCGGCCAACCGTGCACGCGTATCGGCAGCACCTCGCCACGGACTGCAGCCTCGTCGAGATCGACGCGAACGGGACGCCGGTCGCCACACGGCTCAAGCCACAGGACGTCACGTCGCCGTTCGATGACGTCTGGGCGGCCGACGGCCGCGGCCTGTGGTTGCTCATGACCGACGCTGCCGCCGGACCAACGGTGGCCACGCTCGACTACTCTCGGGCCGACGACGGACGGACTGAGATCGCGCGGATCACCCTGCCGGACTCCGCTCCCGGAGCAGCGATCCTGGGCATCACCGATGAGACCGAGCCGGGCGGCGCCCTCGTCGCGCTCGGCGACGACGCGGGCCATGTCTTCGCCTTCGTCGCGCCGGGCGGCTCGGTGACCAGCCAGGACGGGTCGGCCTGGTTCGCCGGCTGGGCCGGCGATCAGCCACCCTACGATCCGGATTGAAACGGCGC